>NZ_JBYSVZ010000003.1:0-1366292 GCF_058986765.1 Allobosea sp. GW821-FHT03A12 | reverse complement strand
CGCGCCGAGAAATCCCCCGCAGCCGCCGCCGCAACCACCTCGCCAACATCCGTAACCACAACAGACATCGCGTCGGCCGAGCGAATCCGGTCCGCCGCGGCGGCACGCTCCTGCTCCTGAAGCAGCGCGACCTGCTCGGTGCTCTGGCGCAGAACCGCCACCGACCGCGCCATGTCGCCGATCTCGTCATGCCGCGTGGTGTGCGGCACGGCGATTGCGGTCTCGCCCGCGGTGAGACGGCTCATGCTGGCGCTGAGATCGAGCAGCGGGCGCGTGATCGAGCGCTGCGCGAACAGCACCGCCGCTGCGAGCGAGGCCAGCAAGGCCGCGAACAGCACCGCCGGGAGAATCCACTGCACCTGGCGTGTGAAGGCGGCAGCCTCGTCGGAGAGCCGATTGCCGACGTCTTCGTTGCGCTTGCCGAAGGCGACGAGCTGGTCGTTCAGCGCCTTGCGATTGGCGCGGTTCTCATCGTTGTTGCCCTGCTGGTTGGCAGCCGCGGTCGAAACCTCGCGGCCGAGGCGAATCAGCTCCGCGCGGAAGGTGACGAACTCCTCGACCAGTTTCTGCAGCTTGAGCGCAGGCTCACGCTCCTGCGCCGGCACCAGTGCGACCAGATCGGCGGCGAGCTTGCGCATCACCGGGAAGCGCGCCTCCTTCGGCTTGGCGAAGGCCTCCGCCTCCTTGGCGTCCTTCGACATGTAGATGCCGCGGGAATCCATCACCACGGCGAAGACCTGCGTGTTGAGCCGCTCGGTGACCAGAGCGATCTCGCCCTGGACATCGGAGCGCGCATTGAGATCGTTGGAGCGCGACAAGGCGTAGAGACTCAAGGCCGCCGTGAGCACTGCGCCAGCGACGATGATCGCGAGCATCGCCAGCACTTTGGAACGGATCGACTTCATTGCGTGACTTCCACTTGTCTTGTCTCGCCACCTTCGCGAGCGTTATTGCATTGCAGCAAGGCTCAACCCGAACCCGGCTAACCAAGAGTCATGGTAGATAACCCCCTAAGAGCGGCTTAAGGTCCGCCGCGGCAGTGCCCCTTTGACCGGGTTACGGCGGGGACATGCAACCTGTCGCCGCCAAGCGAGCCTTACGACATGCAGCTGCGGCATATCGGACTGTGGCATTCCGGCCACGCTGTGCGTCGGCCATGATTTCGCCACATGCTTTTCACCCCGACGCCATGCGAGACCGTGAAGTGAAGAGGACCAGCCGGCGAGAATTCATTGGAACTTGTCGGCAATTCATCTGTTTCCGCTGCCAGCCGCCGCCCAATCCAAGAGCCGAGTGATGTCCACCCCCCTGCCTGACGCCCCCACCGCCTGCTCCCGCCGCCGCTTCCTGACGATGGTTTCGGCCTTCGTCCCCGTCGGCCTCGCCGGCTGCGTCAGCGGCCCGCAGCAGCCCTTCGAAGCCCGGACGCCGGTTCACCAGAACGCCGCCTTCCTGTCGATGTATGACGAGCGACCCGACGAGCGGCATCCGCTGCCGGCGACCGACATCGACGAGGTCGACACCCGCTTCCTGCGCCAGGAGGTCGACTACCGGACCCCGGAGCGGCCCGGCACGATCGTGGTCGACACCTCGGCCCGCTATCTCTACCTCGTCCGCGAGAACGGCCGCGCCATCCGCTACGGCATCGGCGTCGGCAAGCAGGGCATGTCCTGGCGCGGCCGCGCCACGGTCGCCCGCAAGGCGGAATGGCCGCGCTGGACCCCGACCGCCGCGATGATCGCCCGCGAGCCGGAGCGGAATGCCCGCTGGGCCGGCGGCATGGCCGGCGGCATCGAAAACCCGCTCGGCGCCCGCGCGCTCTACCTCTACCAGGGCAACCAGGACACGCTGTACCGCATCCACGGCACTAGCGAGCCCTGGTCGATCGGCAAGGCGGTGTCCTCGGGCTGCATCCGCCTGTTCAACCAGGACATCATCGACCTCCACAGCCGCGTCCCGACCGGCACCCCCGTGGTCGTGCTGAACCGCAACCCGATCGGGGAGCCCGAGATCGACGAGACCGACGCGCCGCTGCCGCCGGACGATATCTGAGACTCGCAGCCGCAACAGCCGGCTGCTTTCGGCAAAGGGCGGCTCGCAGCCGCCCTTTTTTCATGCCGTCATGGTCCCTTCGCCAGATCGGGCTACTCCGCCAGCCCCGGGCGGCTGCGATTTGCCTCGGCGCGGTTTTGCGCTACGCCCTGCCGGTCGGCAGCCCGCCGACGAGACGATGAGACCGCCAGATGCGCGTGACGATGATCGGTTCAGGCTATGTCGGCCTGGTCTCCGGAGCCTGCTTCGCCGATTTCGGCCATGAGGTGACCTGCGTCGACACCGACGCCGGCAAGATCGCCGCCCTGAAGCGCGGCGAGATCCCAATCTACGAACCCGGCCTCGACGACCTCGTCGCCAACAATGTCCGCGCCGGGCGGCTCTCCTTCACCACCGAGCTCGCCGGGCCGGTCGCGGCGGCGGACGCCGTCTTCATCGCGGTCGGCACGCCCTCGCGTCGCGGCGACGGCCATGCCGACCTGTCCTATGTGCACCAGGCGGCGCGCGACGTCGTCGCCGCCATCGACGGCTTCACCGTCGTCGTCACCAAGTCGACCGTGCCGGTCGGCACTGGCGACGAGGTCGAGCGGATCATGCGCGAAACACGCCCGGATGCCGATTTCGCCGTGGTGTCCAATCCGGAATTCCTGCGCGAGGGCGCGGCGATCGCCGACTTCAAGCGGCCGGACCGCATCGTGATCGGCACCGAGGACGACCGCGCCCGCAAGGTGATGGAGGATCTCTACCGGCCGCTCTACCTCAATGCGGCGCCGCTGCTGTTCACGGCGCGGCGGACCTCCGAGCTGATCAAATACGCCGGCAACGCCTTCCTCGCGACCAAGATCACCTTCATCAACGAGATGGCGGACCTGTGCGAGCGGGTCGGTGCCAATGTCCAGGAAGTGGCGCGCGGCATCGGCCTCGACAACCGCATCGGCGGCAAGTTCCTGCATGCCGGTCCGGGCTATGGCGGCTCCTGCTTTCCGAAGGACACGCTCGCGCTGATCAAGACGGCGCAGGACATGGAAAGCCCCCTGCGCCTGGTCGAGACCGTCGTCGCGGTCAACGACCAGCGCAAGCGCGCGATGGCGCGCAAGGTCATCGCCGCCTGCGGCGGCTCGGTCCGGGGCAAGCGCATCGCCCTCCTCGGCCTCGCCTTCAAGCCGAACACCGACGACATGCGCGAGGCACCCTCGCTCGCAATCGTCACCGCACTGCTCGATGCCGGCGCCGAGATCACCGCCTATGATCCTGAGGCGATGGCGAGCGCCAAGGCGCTGATGCCCGAGATCGCCTACGCGCCCGACGCCTATTCCTGCCTCGACGGGGCGGATGCGCTAGTGATCGTCACCGAATGGGACGCTTTCCGCGCTCTCGACCTCGACCGCGTCAAGGCCGCGCTCCGGCATCCCGTCGTCATCGACCTGCGCAACATCTACCGCTCCAGCGAGATGCGCGAGCGCGGCTTCACCTATGTCAATGTCGGGAATGCCTGAAGCACCGCCCGTGGCGGCGCGACAGAAAGGTGCCGGGCCATCGCCTTGATAGCGTCATAAGCCGTCACCACCTTTCGAGGCGACAGGGCGACCGCCCTGTCCACCATGAGAGGAGATGACGATGACGCCGCAAGAACGCGACGTGATCGCCGGGATTTTCGATCGCCTGCGCCAGGCGGAAAACCAGCCCCGCGACCCCGAGGCTGAGCGCTACATCGCCGACCGGCTGCGCGAACAGCCCTATGCCGTCTATGCGATGGCACAATCGGTCTATGTGCAGGAACAGGCCCTCACCAGTCTGCAGGGCCAGATCGACCAGCTGCAGGCCGAGGTCGAGCGCCTGCGCAGCCAGCCGCCCGCTCCTGCCCCGGCGCAGCAGTCCGGTGGCTTCCTGTCGGGCATCTTCGGCGGCGGCGCGAGCCAGCCGGCCCGCTCCGGCTCGGTGCCGTCCTTCCCGCAGCGCGCTGCGCCGCAGCCGGCTTCGCCGCCTTGGGGCGGCCAGGCCGCAGCGCCGCAGCAGGGCATGGCCCCGCAGCAAGGCATGGGCGCGGCCCCTGCCCCCGGCCCTTGGCAGAACCAGGCGGCCCAGCCGCAGGCTCCGGCCCGTGGCGGCGGCTTCATGGCGAGCGCGCTGACGACGGCGGCCGGCGTCGCCGGCGGCATGGTCGCCGGCAACATGCTGATGAACGCGCTCGGCGGCAACAAGAGCGCCGCGAGCGAGGCCAAGCCGGCCGAAGCGAGCACCGCGCAGAACAAGGACGCCTCGCAGACCAACGAGGCTGCGCAGAACACGCAGACGGCGGCCGACCAGCAGCCGGCGGCGGAGCCGCAGCAGGCCCAGCCGGAGCCGACCTATCAGGACGCCAGCTACGACGACGGCAGCTATGACGACGGCTCGGGCGGTGGCGACGACGACTGGGCCTGAGCGCCACACTGCTCCCTGAAACGAAGAGGCCCGCCTGGCGACAGGCGGGCCTTTTTCGTTTGAAGGAAGGGCCGGCGAGGCGACGGTAACGGTCGAACCCTCAGGCCAACGTCTCGGCGATGAACACCTTCTGGACGATCTGCCAGCGCCCGTTGAGGTAGAAGCAAGACAGCAGGTCGGTCATTTCGCGAGGCGGAATCCGCACGCGCAGCTTGAGCAGCGCCATGTCGCGAGTCACGGCGATGGAGAGGATCTGGTCGGCGCGCACGCTGCCCGCATCCCGCGGAGACGTCAGGCTCCGGACCATATCGAGCCAGGCGGCAACAGGAGTGACCACTACGCTGTTGCCATCACCGCGCCGGGTGACAAAAGCGGCGGGGTCGAAGATGGTCGCAAAACTGTCGGCATCCATCGCATAGACAGCGTCGAAATAGGTTTTCGTCAAAGCGACCAACTCATCTATATTTTCCGGCGAGGGCATATCCTGTGATGTCATTATGATTTCCTTCAATTTCAGAACTCGACCGAGTATAAATATGAGCAGGTGGATTTTTTAATATGCACACTCTAATCAGCCTTATAAGCTGAGCTAAGCAATCGAGACGATCATGAACCCGTCCCTTTTGTCTGCCGGAGACTTCAACCAGCTCCGAGCCTTCGTGGCAGTCGCCGGCTCGCTGAACTTCAGCCGAGCGGCAGAAAGGCTCGGAGTATCATCCTCGGCGTTGAGCCAGATGGTCCGCGCGCTTGAGGAGCGGGTCGGAGTCAGCCTGTTCAACCGCACCACCCGCAGCGTCTCCCTGACCGAGGCGGGGGCCAAGCTGTTCGAACGGGTGCGGCCCGCCGTCGAGGAGCTGGCGGAGGCACTGGGCGAGACCCGCGAGCGCCGCGCCAATCCCGCCGGGACCGTGCGGATACACTGCTTCCCGGGGGCGGCGGACCTCCACCTGACCCCGATCCTGCGGGGATTCAGCGACGCCTATCCGCAGGTCACGCTCGACATCACCCTCGACGATGCCGTCGTGAACATCGTCGCGGAAGGCTATGACGTCGCCATCCGGCTCGGCGAGGTGATCGACAAGGACCTCATCGCCGTGAAGCTCGGCCCGGAGCTGCGCCAGACCGCGGTGGCCTCGCCCGACTATCTCGCCCGGCACGGAACCCCGGCCCATCCGCGAGACCTTCTCGCCCATCGCTGCATCTGCTGGCGCTGGCTGGGGCAGAAGACGCCGTACAAATGGGAGTTCATGGAAAACGGCAAATGGTTCGAGGTCGCCGTCGATGGTCCCCTGATCTCCAACAGGAAGGACTTCGGGGTGCAAGCGGCGGTCGACGGCATCGGAATCGCATTCGCCAGCCAGCAGCTGATTGCGGCCCACATCACTGAGGGCCGCCTCGTCCCGCTGCTCGAGGCCTGGTCTGCGCCCTTCCCCGGTTATTACCTGTGCTATCCGGCCCAGCGGCAAATGGCGCCATCGCTGCGCGCCGTGATCGACACCATCCGCGGCGGCCTGCGCGCAACGAACGCGGCCGGGGCGGCGGTCGGCACGGCGGCGATGACGATGGCGCGGGCGGCGGACACGACCGCGCCCGAATGAGCGCCCCGCACGCTCCTGAAACGAAAGAGCCCGCCTGGCGACAGGCGGGCCCTTTCCGTCGCGCGATGTGCGGCCGGCCTCAGATCACGAAGACCTTGGCGCCGACGCGGACACGCTCGTAGAGGTCGATCACGTCCTCGTTATTCATGCGGATGCAGCCGGAGGACACGGCCTGGCCGATCGTGTTCGGCTCGTTGGTGCCGTGGATGCGGTAGAGCGAGGAGCCGAGATACATGGCGCGGGCGCCGAGCGGGTTCTCGGGGCCGCCCGCCATGAAGCGCGGCAGATCGGGCCGGCGCTTCAGCATCTCGGCCGGTGGCGTCCAGCTCGGCCATTCCGCCTTGCGGGTGACCGCCTTCATGCCGGCCCATTCGAAGCCGGGGCGGCCGACGCCGATGCCGTAGCGCAGGGCGCGACCGCCGGGCTGGACCAGGAAGAGGAAGCGACGCGGCGTGTCGATGACGATGGTGCCCGGCTTGTGCGGTCCGTCATAGGCGACTTCCTGCTTCTGGAAGCGCGGATCGAGGGTGCGCGCGATCGGCCGCTCCGCCGGGATCGGCTCGCCGAGGGCGGCGGAGCGGCGCTCGCGGCGCGGCTCCATCGGATCGCCCTGGATCGGCACCGGCGCCTCATAGTCCGAGAGGCGGCGCATCGCCGGCTGCTGGCCATAGGCGCCGCGCTGCGGGCGGTTGTAGACCGCCCCGCCCCGGCCATAGTCGGTCGGGTCCCGGCCGGTCATCATCATCTCGATGAAGCCGCCGCCATATTGGCCGCGGCCGGCCGAATGCGTGACCATCGGATCGGCGGGGCGCCAATAGGTCTCGGCATTAGCCTTGGCCGACAGCAGCACGCCGCCAAGCACGGCAAGGGGAACGAGATAGAGCGGACGCATGACGCAACTCTCTTGACGCAACTGTCAGGAAGCGTGAGGCGATGCGTTGAAATGAATGGTGAATCGTTGACTCTATCGGCCCCGGAACCGGCCTGATCGCTCGAATTCCCGGGATTAACCTTAGCGATCCCCGAGCAAACGCGGTAAACGCAGGGTTCACACCCTTCTTGAGCGTTTTCGATCGCACTGGATCGCGAGAACCGTCATTGCGAGGAGCGCAGCGACGAAGCAATCCAGGAGAACGTAGAGCGCTGCCGCTCCTGGATTGCTTCGCTGTGCTCGCAATGACGATCTACCCCGTCAGCGCCGGCTCCTGCGCATAGCGAACCAGAGCCGCAGCAGCGTCCGGCAGCGGGCGACGTCGAAGGCGAGCATCAGCCCGCCATAGACGACGAGGCCGAGCGTTGCCTGCAGCAGCAATTCGGGCAGCGGATTGAAGCGGCCGGAGAGCGGCCAGACCACCACCGCCATGGCGACGACCGCCGCGACGATGATGCCGACCTCCCGCCAGTTCGGGCGGACGGGCAGTGAGCGCAAGGCCACCCAGCCGGTAATGGCGAGGACCACGAGGAAGCTGACGGTCTGGCCGAGCGCATAGCGTTCCGGGCCGAGCGCACCGGCAGCGAAGACAAGAGCGAGATTGGCAAGGAGGCCCATGATGGCAGCCAGCGTGACCAGGCCGGTGCGCTTGCCGAGCAGGAAGACCGGGTAGATGCCGGCGGCGAAGATCGCGAGTGCGACGAGGCCTGGCAGGAGCAGCCGCAGATAGCCAGCGAAGTGGCCGTGGAATTGCGCCGGCACCAACAGAGCCTCGAAGGCCGGCAACACCAGGAAGAGGCCGGCGGCCACCGGCAGCGAGACCATCAGCACGATCACGAAATTGGCGGCGATGCGCTTCTGCGCCGCGCGCTCACCCTTGGTCTCGTCGAGCCGCAGCACCTCGCGCAGCATGACGATCTCCAGCGTCGAAGCCAGCATGCCGAACAGGCGCAGGCCCATATCGGCGGCGAGCGAGAAATAGCCGGCCTCGGCGAAGCCGTCGCTGTCGGCGAGCAGCGAGCGGTTGAGCAACGGGATCAGCGAATAGATCGCGTTAGCGCCGACGATCGGCAGAGCATAGCGCGCGAAGCCCAGCGCAAGATCACGCCGCGCCGCCGACCAGGAGAGCGGCGCGTCCGCCAGCGCCCGCCGCACCGCCAGCAAGGCCGCCATGGCGCTGAGGACGCCGCCGAACATCACGACCGTGGCGTCGCGCGTCCACCAGGCACCGCCGACCATCAGCACCAGCGCCAGCACGTTCTTGATGATGATCAGGCGGGCATAGGCCGCATCGAGGAAGCGAGCCCGGGCGATGGCGCCGTGATAATCGAACAGGCCGGCGCAGATGCCGCCCAGCACCGAGCCGGCGACGAGCATGACCGGCAGGCCGAAATCGACGCCGGCGACGACCGCCGCGACCAGCAGGCCGCACAAGACAAGCGTGATCCCCGCGCTCAGCACATCGAGGGTCGCCCGGATCTGCGGCTGTTCCTCCCGGCTCTTCTGCGAGTAGAAACGGACGGCCGAGAGCCTGATCCAGTCGAGCAGCGCGGTGTTGAGCAGCACGAGCATCGCCGCGCCGATGGCGTAGCGGCCGAATTCGGCGGGGCCGAGGAAATAGGCGATAAGCAGTCCGAGGACGAAGTTCAGCCCGGCATTGATCACGAAGGGCAGGAGTACGGTCATGACGCCATCGCGAAGGGGCAAGCCGACTCAGCACCGGCCGCGCATGACTGCGCTGATCCCGCCTAACCGCCAAACCGCGCCTGTCCAAGCGGAAACTGGCGCGGCCTCACTCCGCGCCGTCATGACGGGCTGAGCCAATGCCGGGCGATCCGATGTTCTATCTCGTCGGCTGGACCACCACCCTGCTGATGGGCATCGGCAAGGGCGCCTTCGGCGGCGGGCTCGCCATCCTCGGCGTGCCGCTGCTGGCGCTCGTGGTCGATCCCTTGCAGGGCGCGATCATGGTGGCGGTGCTGATCGCCGCGATGGACCTCTTCGCCATCGGCAGCTTCGGCGTCTCGACCTGGTCGAAGCCTGACCTCGCCTGGCTGATCCCCGGCCTGATCGTCGGCATCGCGATCGGCTATGCCGTCTTCCTGATCGTCGACGCGCGTATCGTCACGCTGATCATCGGCGTCATCACGCTCGCCTTCACGGCGCACTGGTTCCTGCGCGGCCGCACCGCGCCCGCCGGGCAGCTACCGGTCTCGCCGCCATTGGCCCTGCTGGCCGGCACGGCCTCGGGCTTCACCACCTTCGTCGCCCATGCCGGCGGCCCGCCGGTCGCGATGTACCTCCTGGCACGCGGGCTTTCCAAGACCGCCTTCGTCGGCACGACCATCGCCTTCTTCATGCTCGGCAACCTCTTGAAGCTGCCACCCTATCTGGCGCTCGGCCTGAAGCAGCCGCAGGCGCTCTGGGCGGCCCTCGCCTTGCTGCCGGCGGCGCCGATCGGCGTCTGGATCGGCCGCTGGCTGCATGAGCGTCTCGACCAAAAGCGGCTGTTCTTCGCCTGCTATCTGCTGCTTGCCGCAGCCGCGCTGAAGCTGACGACAGACGCCGCGCTCGCATTGCTGCGATAACGGCATGGCAGGAGCGCGAGCGCCCCATCTTTGCAGCGGACAGGATTGGCCCTAAGCGCTGTGTCATGACCGCCCTGCCCGCCCTTCGCGACGCCACCGACGCCGATTCGGAGCCGCTCGCCGCCCTGATTGCCGCGACTTTCGCCGAGTATCCGAACTGCTGGTTCGACTGGTCGGAATTCCCGGAGCTGCGCCGCCCGGCCAGCCATTATGCGCAAAAGGGCGGAAAGCTCTGGGTCGCGGATGGGCCGGACGGGCGCATCGCCGGCTCGATCGCCGTCGTGCCGGTGCCGGACCAGAACGCGGTCGAGCTGTTCAAGGTCTATGCCGATCCGAGCCAGCGCGGCAGCGGGCTGGCGCAGGCGCTGTTCGCCCGCACGCTCGCCTTCGCGCAGGCCGGCGGCTATGGCGAGATGATGCTGTGGTCGGACAGCAAGTTCGCCCGCGGCCACCGCTTCTACGAGAAGCTCGGCTTCGTGCGCTGGCCGGGTGAGCGCTATCTCGCCGACATCTCCTCGACCTGGGAATACCATTTCCGCAAGCCGCTCGCCCCGGCGCGGACATGAACGCCAATACAGCGCTGCGCGCCGCGCTCGGCATCGCCCTGCTCACCGCGATGGACGCGGTGATCAAGGCGCAGATGCAGCAGCACCCATTCCTGCTGGCGCTGTTCATGCGCTTTGCGGCAGGGGCCTTCTGCGCGATCATCGTTGTTGCGGTGCTGCGGCCGGCGCGGCCGACACGCACGAGCCTGATCGGCAACAGCATCCGCATCCCGCTGGTCATCGTCACCGCCGGCAGCTTCTTCTATTCGATCTCGGTGCTGCCGCTGGCCGAGGCGCTGACGCTCTCCTTCCTCGCCCCGGTCTTCGTCGCCCTGCTCGGGGCGCTGATCCTGAAGGAACGGCTCGACGGGCGCATCCTGCAGGCGCTCGGCTTCGGCCTCGCCGGCATGCTGGTGATGGTCTGGCCGCGCCTGCAGGGCGGCGTCACCGGTGCCGAGCTCGGCGTCGCCGCGGCGCTGGTTTCGGCGATCTCCTATGCCTTCAACCTGATCCTGCTGCGCACGATCGCGGTGAAGGAGCACCCGGCGATCATCGTGCTGTTCCAGAATGCCGGGCCGGCGCTGTGCCTGGCCTGGCCGGCTTATTACGTCTTCCAGCCGATGAGCGCGGGCGACCTCCTGACCTATCTCTGCGGCGGCGCGCTCGGTGTCGCCGGTCACCTGTCGCTGACTTCGGCCTTCGCCCGGGCGCCGGCCTCGCGGCTGGCGCCGATCGAGTACACGGCGCTGGTCTGGGCGAGCCTGCTCGGCTGGTTCGTCTTCAGCGAAGCGCCGCTCTGGACCACCTATGCTGGCGCCGCCCTGATCGTCGCAGGCGCCTTCGCCGTCAGCCGGCGCTGATCTTCGCCGCAAATTGGCCGGATTGGTCGGCTTCTGCACGGAGCAACACAAGGGAGCGATCGCCCGCCCATGCCCGCCTTCCATCCCAACGGCGATTGACCGAAGCATGCAGCGCGCCGGCATCGCTGCTCGCGTCCTGCGCGAACCCGGCCTTCCCGCCGCGCTCTGCTTCCATCTCCTGTTCGGCCTGCTGCTCGCCATCCGGACGCTCAGCAGCTTCACACCGCCGATCGAGACGAGCGTCGAGGTCGAGCTGGTCGCTCCGGAGGCGCTGACGCCACCAGCACCGCCGCCCGCGCCTGCCAAGGCACCCGCTCCTCCTCCGGCGGCCGAGATCGCGTCACCTCCGCAACCGGCGCCCACCACCCCACCGCCGGAGAAGCCCGTTACCCCGCCTGCTCCACCGCCAGCCGAACCTCCGGCGATGATCACGGCCCGGACGCTGCATTCCGAGAGCGTGCTAGCCAATCCGCGTAGTCGTGGAGCGCGCGAGGCGTTGAAGACGCTCGAGGCGAGCGAACGCATCGAGCAGCTCTGCAATCTCGAGGCGATGAGCCAGATCCATGCCTGGAAGGCGGAGTTCGAGCCGGATCGCGTCGTGGCTTTCGCCATGGGCGGCACTAAACTGACGAAGAGCGCCCTCGAAGCGGAGGGAGCCGCCTTCCGCAGCCGCAAGCAATGGTACGGCCTGCGATTCCGCTGCGAGATGGCGGCGAACGGCAAGGTCGCTGGCTTCCAGTTCCGCGTCGGCGAGGCAATCCCACGCAGCGAATGGGCGGCGCACGACCTGCCGCCCGAGCATTAGCGGCCTCAGGCCGGCTTACCGCAATAGGCCTCCAGTCGGTAGCCGTCGGGATCGACGACGAAGGCGGCATAGTAGTCAGGGCCGTAGGATTCGCGCAGGCCTGGCTTGCCGTTCTCGGTCCCGCCCGCCGCCAGTGCAGCCGCGTGGAAAGCATCGACGCTCTGGCGGGTCGGTGCGACGAAACAGAAGTGCAGGTTCGAGTCGCGGTCGGGCGGCACCGGCGCCGAGACCGCGCCGATCCAGAGGCCGACACTCCCCTTGCCATAGCCGAGCGAGCTTTCGTCGCTGCTCAGGCACTCGTAACCCAGCGCGCCAAGCGCGGCGTCGTAGAAGCGTCTGCTGCGGGCGATCTCGCGAACGCCGATCGAGATGTGATCGAACATGATGGCCGTCCTCCTTCCGATTGTCAGGCTTTGATGCGCTTGGCGCGGAAATCGGCCTGGACCTGCCAGCTCGCACCGCCATCGCGTGAGCGGTCGCCGATCCAATGGAACGAATCCGGCGTGATCTTAGTGAAACGCCAGCGGATTGCGGTGCCGTCGTCGAGCTCGCCGTGCTGGACGATGTCCCGGCCTTCGGCACGGCCGAGCTGGCGCGTGTAGTACTGCTTGAGCGGATCGCTCCAGAGGATGTGCCAGGCGTCCTGCCCGGGGTCGTAGATGCGTAGCGTCGTGCCTTGGAAGAAGCCCGGCAGGCTCCAGACATCCTGCACAGCGCGACCGCCTAAGACCCAACCGAAATGGATCTCGCCCTTGGCTTCATGACGCTGGTCGTCATCGGTATGCATCACGGCATCCATGGTCCAGGCCCCGACGAACTGACCGTAGAGGGCGAGTTTCTCTGCGTATTCAGGCGACGGCCCGGCGGCGATGAGGACATCGGCCAGCATCGATGGCGCTGCTGTCATGATCGGGCTCCGCGTGGATCAAGTTGGCACCCAGCTAGCTCCGGAGCCTCGGGCTTCGCTTGGGAAAAACTGCTAAACTCGCTGATATGACCGCAACCGCTCATCTCCTGGCGTCGGGCCCCGGCTGGCGGGTCAGCGACATCGTCTGCACGGCCGGCCCTGACGACCGCGCCTTCGAGGAAGCGCATACGCAGCACTGCATCGCCATCGTTCGCAGCGGCTCGTTCCGCTACCGCTCGACGCAAGGCAGCGCCGTGCTGGCGCCGGGCTCGCTATTGCTCGGCAATCGTGGCGCCTGCTTCGAATGCGGCCATGAGCATGCGGCCGGCGATCGCTGTCTCGCCTTCCAGTTCGAACCGGCCTGGCTCGAAGGCATCGTCGCGGCCGTGCCGGGCGCCCGGCAGATCGGTTTCGCACAGGCGCATCTGCCGCCCCTCGCGCCGCTCGCCGGTGTCGTCGCCGAAGCGGAAATCGCGGTAGACGAGCCCGAGAGGCTGGAGGAAACCGCGCTGCGCCTCGCCGGCGCCGTGGCGAGCGTGCTGTCAGGCGCAAAACCCGGGATCTCAACGCCGGGCGCTCGCGACCAGCGCCGGATCACGCGGGCGCTGCGCCATATCGAGGCGCATTGCGAAGACGCTCTCTCGCTCGATGAACTGGCGCGGCAGGCGGCGATGAGCCCCTATCATTTCCTGCGGACGTTCCGGGCGCTGGTCGGGATGACGCCACATCAATATGTGCTGCGCACCCGTCTGCATCGCGCGGCCCTGCTTTTGCGCCGGACCGATCAGCCGGTCGCGGGCATCGCCTTCGATTGCGGCTTCGGCGACCTCTCGACCTTCAATCGCCGCTTCAAGCGGGTGATGGGCGAGAGCCCGGGCAACTATCGCGGCGGGTAAGCGGCGCTCAGCGCTTTGCCCAGCGGTGATAGGTCAAAGCGAGGGCGATGCAATGCGCCAGCGGCTCGGCCGGCGGCGCGCGCTCGACAGCGAAGATCAGCGCCCGGTTGCCGTCATAGCTGAACTGCCCGGAGTAATGGTGCCTGAACGTCTCGATCAGGCTGGTCTGGCAGTGGACATAGAGCGCGTAATGCGTCGACGAGCCTTTCAGCGCGTCAGCCCGCACGGTCGTCCTGTCCTCGGCCGCCTGGGCAACCAGGCAGGCTCGCCCCATTTCAGCGTTTCCGTGAGCGGCCCTATTTCGGGACTCCCAGCGGCGACCTCGAGGATCATCTGACGCAGACGCAGCATGGGAGGCCGAAGCGGTTCCGGCAGCACTCGAAACTTCGCTTCGACGGCCGCGTCGGTGAATGGCGCAAATGTCACGAGCCGCTCCTGCCCACCAGCAGAGGCGGCGCTCCGATCAGCGTCCCGCTCCCGCCTTCGCGCCGAAGATCATGCAGGTCTCGGTGCCGTGCGCCAGCAGCTTGCCCTGCGCATCGACCAGCTTGCCCTCGCTGGTCGCGACCGAGCCGCCGCGATGGATCAGCTTGCCCTCGCAGCGCACCGGGCCGCTGGCGGGCATGACCGGGCGGACATAGTTCAGCTTCATCTCCAGCGTGGTGTAGCCCTCGCCAACCCGCAGCGTCGAATGCACGGCGCAGGCCATGGCGGAATCGAGGATCGTCGCCGTCCAGCCGCCATGGATCGTCCCCAGCGGATTGAAGAAGCGCGGCGAGGGCGTGCCAACGAAGACCACCCTGCCCTCCTCGACCTCGGCGATATCGAAATCCATGGCGTCGGCGAAGGGCGGGCCGGGATGGCGCCCCTCGACGATCCCGAGCAGGAAGGATACGCCGTCCTCCGCCAGCAGGACATCACGGCTGACGACACCGACCTGGCGGGACATGCAGAATCTCCATCTCTATCGTGTAGATGCACGATAGAGATGGCTGCGCGTCGTGGTCAAGGAGGACTTGCCGTTGCGCCCGCCCGCCTCTGGATTGCTTCGTCGCTTTGCTCCTGGCAATGACGGTACTAGCCGACTTCCCGCGCCGCCCGCCGGATCGCCTTCAGATTATCGCGCGTCTCGCTCCAGCGCTCCTGCCCGAGCCCGCCTTCGATCCTATCCTGCGCCGCGCGCCAGTAGGGAATCGCCGCCTCGATCGCGGCACGGCCCTTCTCCGTCACGGCATAGGTCAGCGCCCGGCCCTTGCAGTCGACCGGCTCGATCAGCTTCTCGGCGGCGAGCAATTGGAGGTTCCGCGTCAGCGAGGTCCGCTCCAGCGCGAAGCGGTCGGCGAGTTCCGTGACCGAGCGCCAGGCGCCGGTCGAGAGCGCCGAGAGCAGCACGAACTGGGTGATCTTGAGGCCGCTCGGCCGCATCGCCTCGTCATAGGCGCGGGTCACGGCCCGCGCCGTCATGCGCACATGCAGCACCACGCAGGAGCGGGCGATGTCGTCGAGCTTGAGATCGGCTACCGGCGTCGTCATCTCGCCACGATAGCCGGTTTAATGTGCCGCCGCAGCAGCATAGATCGGCGACCGCTGGTCGCGTTCACCTTTTGCGCGGCGCTTTCCTTGACTCCGGCAGACCCCGCGCCTATCTCCGCGACGTCGGTTAGCACTCACCTGGTGAGACTGCTAACAGATCCTTTCCGCGGGCCATTCAGAGCCCGTCCAGAATACGACCCGAGAGGAAGACAGAACCATGAAGTTCCGTCCGCTGCATGACCGCGTTGTGGTCCGTCGCCTTGATGGCGAAGAGAAGACCAAGGGTGGCATCATCATCCCCGACACCGCCAAGGAAAAGCCCCAGGAGGGCGAGGTCGTCGCCGTTGGCGCCGGCGCCCGCGACGACGCCGGCAAGCTGGTTGCGCTCGATGTCAAGAAGGGCGATCGCGTCCTCTTCGGCAAGTGGAGCGGCACCGAGGTCAAGATCGACGGCCAGGATCTCCTGATCATGAAGGAATCCGACATCATGGGCATCGTCGGCTGAGCAGCCTGACGCCCACCCGTCCGTAGAGTTCAATCAGGAGTAGTCTCATGGCTGCCAAAGAAGTTCGCTTTTCCACCGACGCCCGCGACAAGATGCTGCGCGGCGTGGACATCCTCGCCAATGCCGTGAAGGTCACGCTCGGTCCGAAGGGCCGCAACGTCGTGATCGAGAAGTCGTTCGGCGCCCCGCGCATCACCAAGGACGGCGTCACCGTCGCCAAGGAGATCGAGCTCGCCGACAAGTTCGAGAACATGGGCGCTCAGATGGTCCGCGAAGTCGCTTCGCGCCAGAACGACCATGCCGGCGACGGCACCACCACCGCCACCGTGCTCGCCCAGGCGATCGTCCGTGAAGGCGCCAAGTCGGTTGCGGCCGGCATGAACCCGATGGACCTGAAGCGCGGCATTGACCTGGCCGTCGAGGCCATCGTCGCCGACCTCAAGAAGAACTCCAAGAAGGTCACCTCGAACGCGGAAGTCGCGCAGGTCGGCACCATCTCGGCGAACGGCGACGAGTCGGTCGGCAAGATGATCTCGACCGCGATGCAGAAGGTCGGCAACGAGGGTGTCATCACCGTCGAGGAAGCCAAGACCGCCGACACCGAGCTCGACGTCGTCGAGGGCATGCAGTTCGACCGTGGCTATCTCTCGCCCTACTTCATCACCAACGCCGAGAAGATGGTCGCCGAGCTCGAGGACCCCTACATCCTCATCTTCGAGAAGAAGCTGTCGTCGCTCCAGGCGATGCTGCCGATCCTCGAGGCCGTCGTGCAGACCGGCAAGCCGCTGCTGATCATCGCCGAGGACGTCGAGGGCGAGGCTCTCGCCACGCTCGTCGTCAACAAGCTCCGTGGCGGCCTGAAGGTCGCTGCCGTCAAGGCTCCGGGCTTCGGTGACCGCCGCAAGGCCATGCTCGAGGACATCTCGATCCTGACCGCCGGCCAGATGATCTCGGAAGACCTCGGCATCAAGCTCGAGACCGTGACGCTCAACATGCTCGGCCGCGCCAAGAAGGTGCGCATCGAGAAGGAGAACACCACGATCATCGACGGCGCCGGCAAGAAGAAGGACATCGAGGGCCGCGTCGCGCAGATCAAGGCGCAGATCGAGGAGACCACCTCGGACTACGACCGTGAGAAGCTCCAGGAGCGTCTGGCCAAGCTCGCCGGCGGCGTCGCGGTCATCCGCGTCGGCGGCGCGACCGAGGTCGAGGTCAAGGAGAAGAAGGATCGCGTTGACGATGCCCTGAACGCCACCCGCGCTGCGGTGGAAGAAGGCATCCTGCCGGGCGGCGGCGTCGCCCTCCTGCGTGCGCTGTCCTCGGTCAAGGGCATCAAGACCCAGAACGACGACCAGAAGACCGGCGTCGAGATCGTCCGCAAGGCGATCGCTGCTCCGGCCCGCCAGATCGTCGACAACGCCGGCGGTGACGGTGCGGTCGTGATCGGCAAGCTGCTGGAGTCGAAGGACTACGCCTGGGGCTACAACGCCCAGACCGGCGAGTACGGCGACCTGGTCAAGGCCGGCATCATCGACCCGACCAAGGTCGTGCGCACGGCGATCCAGGACGCGGCTTCGATCGCCGGCCTGCTGATCACCACCGAGGCGATGATCGCCGAGTCGCCGAAGAAGGACGCCCCGATGCCCCCGATGGGCGGCGGCGGCATGGGCGGCATGGACTTCTGATAAGAAGCCCAGCCCTCGCCTTTGCGAGAACTATGGAGGCCCGGCGCAAGCCGGGCCTTTTTCGTCACACCACCCAAGATCCTGGCGGTATCGACCGGGACAATCTTGCCAGCTGCCGCAAGGTTCTTCCAACTGTAGACACCGCACGACTATCCCGCTCCCCGTGAGTCGGACCGGCCTTTCGCCATCGCGCGCGACCACGAGGCCATACCCGCGCGACGGGCGGAGCGGAGATCATCAATGGTTCGGCGGTCTGCTGTGATTGTCGGCGTCTACGCCATGATCGGCTTCCTGGCGGTAGCAGCCGCAGCCGCGAGCGGCTGGTACGCCTTCCGGGATACCCCGCCGATGGTCCTGTCGGTCGCGGTCGGCGGCAAGGGCGGCAATGTCGATCAACTGATGGGCGAGGTCCGCGACCTCGTCGCGACGCAGTCGAAGACCATCCGCCTCGAAATCGTACATACCGATGGCTCGGCGACGAATGCGCGCCTGGTTGCAGACGGCAAGGCGGCCCTCGCCTCGGTCCAGGCCGATATCATGACCGCGCCGACCGTCAGGGCCGTCGCAGTCGTGGCACGCGAGCATTTCCAGCTGATCGCGCGTCGCTCGTCCGGGATCAGAAGCCTGCGGGATTTGGCCGGCAAGCGCCTGGCCCTTCCGCCGGAAGGTACCTCCGGCAACCAGAACTTCTTTGCGCTCGCGCAGCATCACGACCTGCCATTGGCCGAGATCACGATCAGCGCCGGCCCTGTCAACGACAACTTCGCAGCGCTGGAGCGCGGCGAGATTGATGCGATCGCCTTCGTCAGGGCGCTACGCGATCCGGCCACAGTCGAGGTCATGCGGCGCCTGCAGCAACGCGGCGACGGGCTCTTCTTCGTACCGGTCGAGCAGGCCTCAGCGATCCGGTTGGTGAAGCCCTATGTCAGCGAAAGCAGCATCAGCCAGGGGACCTATCAGGGATACCCGCCGGTTCCGGAACAGGACACCCCAACGCTGGCGATCGGAATCAATCTTGTTGCGGGCGTCAAAGTGCCGGACGCCGCCGTCGAGGAACTGACACGCATCCTGTTCGAAGAGCAGTTGCGTCTCGCTTTCCGGACACCGCTCGCCGCGGGTATCGCGCGGCCGGCACAGAACGGCCCGTCCGTGGCAATCCATGCTGGCGCAAAAGTCTATTACGACGGCGCCAGGCCGTTCCTTCTGGTGCGCTATCGCGATGAGATCACCTTCATGATCTCGATGCTGACTATCGCGTATTCCGGGGCGATGATGCTGCGGCTGCAGATTCGCAACCGGCGCAAGGTCCGGGTCAGTGCCTATAACGACAAGCTGATAGACATCGCGTCGCGGGCGCAAGAGGCAGATGACCTTGCGACGCTGCACGGCTGCCGGAAGGACCTCAATCTGCTGATCCAGCGGGTGATGAAGGATTTTTCGGAAGAGCGGATATCCGACCAGGGCTTCCACGTGTTTTCGTTGAGCTGGGAGGCCGTGCGCGCCTCGATCGCCGAAGCGATAGGCGAAGCGCGCGCGTCCGGGCAGGCCGGCAAGCGAGTAGCTGCCTAAGCGGCTCGACTTTGCACAGGCATGAGCGCCCGCAGGCTTGCATCGACTTTGGTTGTAAGCCCTAGATCGCGGATGGTGCGGCATCCTGCCGCGCCTGTGCTTTCGGGGGTCCTTCCATGAACAACCCTGCTTTGGGCGATGCCGCCAAACTGGTCGGCCGCATCCTGCTCGCCTTGATGTTCGTGCTTGCAGGCTGGTCGAAGATCACCGGCTATGCCGGCACGCAAGGCTACATGGCCTCGGCCGGCGTCCCCGGCATCCTGCTGCCGCTCGTCATCGTGGTCGAACTGCTCGGCGGCCTGATGATCGTCATCGGCTTCAAGACCCGCCTCGTCGCCCTTGCCCTGTTCGCCTTCACCATCGCCGCCTCGGTGCTGTTCCACATGAACTGGGCGCAGCCGATGCAGCAACTCCTGTTCATGAAGAACCTCTCCGTGGCCGGCGGCTTCCTGGTGCTGTTCGCAGCCGGCGCCGGCGCCTATTCGGTCGACCGGGAGTAAGGTCCATCACAAAACGCTGAAAAAGCGCGGCCCGGTCTTGAGCCGGGCCTTTTTTGTGCGCAGGGCTGATCTACAACGCTCTCTCCTAGGCAGCGCGTCTCCCGCGCTGATTCCCCCGACAAGGACGATGCCATGCGCCTGTTGAGTTTCGCCGTCGCCGCGCTCGCCGTGATCGCGCTCGTGGTCGGCCAGCAAAGCGGCAGCGCCGGCACCCTCGGCCTCGGCGCCGTCGGATTGCTGCTGGCCTTCGCCACCTTCCGGGCCACCGAGATCAGCACCTTCCTGAAGATCTTCTCGGTCATCTTCGCGGTGGAATATGTCGCGACGGGCGCTGGCGCGGTCCTGGCGCAGGCTGGTTTCTGGCCCGCCGACTGGCAGGCGATCGCGCCGCCGGCGAGCCTGCCGACGACGATCGCCGTCTTCGGCATCCTCGTCTATGCGATCTCGTTCATTCCGGCGATCCGGCGCATCGCCCGGCTGGCCTCGCCCTATTTCGAGGCGCCGGAGTCGACCACCGCAAACCTCTGGCCGCTGAAGCCATTCCGGATCGGCACGGGCCGGCTTGGCGTGGCGCTGCTGGTCTTCCTCGTGGTGCTCAACCAGCTCCAGGTCGGCATCTCGCTGCGCCTCTCCTTCTTCAACCGCGATTTCTACAATGCGATCCAGGAGAAGGATGCGAACGGCTTCTGGTACCAGCTGATCTACGTCTTCAGCGTCTGGGCCGCGATTGCGGTCATCTCCAACCTGATCGAGATCGTCGCGAACTATACGCTGTTGATCCGCTGGCGCCGCTGGATGGCCGAGAAATTCAGCGGTGCCTGGCTGAACAACGCCAACCACTACAGGATTTCGCTCGCCGGGACCGCCGACAATCCTGACCAGCGTATCGCCGAAGATACCCGCTCCTTCGTCAACCAGACCTACAACTTCGCCCTGCCGCTACTGACGCAGGTGTCGACCCTTGTCTCGTTCTCGATCATCCTCTGGTCGATCCCGGTCGCCAGCGTCGTCCCCGGCACCGAGATCAGCATTCCCGGCTTCATCTTCTGGATGGCGCTGATCTATTCGGTCGCCGCCACCTGGATCGCCCATCTGATCGGCCGCCCGATGATCGGGCTGGAGTTCGAGCAGGAAAAGCGCGAGGCGAATTTCCGCTACGCTCTGGCGCGTCTGCGCGAGTATTCCGAGCAGATCGCGCTGATGCGTGGCGAGGGTTCCGAGCAGCGCCACCTCAGCGAGCGCTTCGGCGACATCGTCGAGAACTTCTACCGGCTGGTCTGGGCGCGGGTGCGGCTGACGACCTTCACCCTCTCCTTCGGGCAAGCCAACGTCGTCGTGCCCTATATCCTGCTCGCGCCGCATTATTTCTCGGGCAAGATCACGCTCGGCATCATGACCCAGGTCGCCTCGGCCTTCGACCGGGTGCAGACGGCGATGTCGTTCTTCATCGACCGCTACCAGTCGATCGCCTCCTATGTCGCCTCGATCAACCGCCTGACCACCTTCGAGGCCGCGATCGCCCAGGCGAAGGCACAGGGAGCCGGCGGTACGGACGCCGCGATCGAGATCGCGCAGAAGCCGGGCAAGGACACGACGGTCGAGACGCTGGCGCTCACCCTGCCGAACGGCAAGCCGATCGTGAACGTGTCCGACCTGATCCTGCCGGCCGGTCATTCGACGCTGGTCGTCGGCCCCTCCGGCTCCGGCAAGTCGACCCTGTTCCGAGCGCTCGCCGGCATCTGGCCCTTCGGCAAGGGCAAGGTCGCGGCGCCGGCCGGCCAGAGCATGCTGCTGCTGCCGCAGCGGCCCTATCTGCCGCAGGGTTCGCTGCGGGCGGTGCTGTCCTATCCGGCCGAGCCGAACGCCTTCAGCGATGCCGACATCCAGGCGGCGATGGAGAAGGTCAAGCTCGGCCACCTCACCGACCGGCTCGACGAGGTCGACCTCTGGGGCCAGCGCCTGTCCGGCGGCGAGCAGCAGCGCCTGGCCGTCGCCCGCGCGCTGCTGGCCAAGCCCGACTGGCTCTTCCTCGACGAGGCGACCGCCTCGCTCGACGAGACGCTCGAGAACGAGATCTATGCGATGATCCGGCGCGAGCTGCCGCAGACCAGCATCGTCTCGATTGGCCACCGCTCGACGCTGCGCGCCCTGCATGACGGGCTGGTCGCGATGGAGAAGAATGCCGACGGCACCTTCAGCCCGAAGGCGAAGGCCATGGCTGAGGCGGGGTGAGTGTAACCTGTCCCCTCTCCCTTTGCAGGAAAAGGCGATGGCCTTTGCGCTGAGAGAAGCGCTGGAGCGAAGGGTGCGCAAACCCCTACCCCTTGTGGGGAGGGGCAGGGGTGGAGGTCGCAAAGCGGGGACGGCCGGTGGAACCAGACAACGCCGTCGCGGCTGCGGGGCCCCTTTCCCGCTGACATTCGCCAAGCGGCACCACCCCCATCCCCAACCGTTCCCCACAAGGGGGGAAGGGAGAAGTTGGAGCGATCAGCCTATCGCAAAAGAATGAACGGAAGCGCCCGTCAGATGCCGCGGTCGAAGCGGATTTCGCCGGCGCCCGTCTTGATGACGAGGCGGCCTTCGACCAGGTCCCATTGCCGGGCGGTGCGCAGCGCCATCAGATAGCCGCGCTCGAAATCCGAAGCGCTCTTGTCACAGGTCGCTTTGGTCACCGCGATCGGGCCGACGGCGAAGGCCTGCTGGCGCAGCGGATAAGCCGACGCCGAGAAAGTGTTGCAGCCGCCGAAGCCGGTGCCACGCAGATTGGAATCGACCTTCAGCGTGGCACGGAAGCCGTTGATCGGCTTGCCGTTCATCTGGATCGCCGTCCAGGAGGCATCGAGCGGAAAATTCTTCTCCTGCTTCTGCGGCGGAGCTTCCTGCGGCTGCTCGCCACGGGCAGGCATCTGCTGGCGGCGCTGCGCGAGCGCATCGGTCACCAGGACCGGCGACAGGAAAAGAGCGAGGGCGGCCATCAGGCCGAGGCGCGACTGCGTATTCAACTGGTCCAGACCCCGATTGGAAAGAGCGCGACGGAGAACCGACGTCTTCCACTGCACCGATCGCGGTGGCGAGCGCAAGCCTCGATCGCACCGCTCTTGGTGCACCTTGCACTGAAATCGCCTCGCCCGGGTGAATTACCCGGACATTGCGTCGGGAATCCGGCGGTTCAAATCCGCGCCAGCAGCCGCTCGATCAGCGGGTTGGAGCGACGGAAGACGTAGTCGAGCGCCCGCACGGTGATGTCGTCGGCGCCTGCCCTGCTCAACTCCTCGACCAGCGGGAACACCGCCTTGCGCGGACAATGCAGGGTGACGACGCCATCGCCGCCGGCCGTGCCGAAGGGCAGGCGCGCGCCGAGCCGGTGCGCGATCTCGCCGAGCCGCTGCGGCGACACCGCGTTGAGCACGGCGCGGACCTCGCGCAGCGAGCGCGCCTCCTCCTCCGCCGCGATGCGCGACAGGATGGCGCCGGCAGCGTCCCGCGCCTGCTTGCCCCAAGGCGCACGCACGGAGGCGACGAGATTGGCCTCCGACGCCAGGATCACGCCATCGTCCAGCACCTTGAGCGCGTTCGCCGAGAGCGTCGCGCCGGTGGTGGTGATGTCGACGACGATCTCGGCGGTGCCGGCGGCCGGGGCGCCCTCGGTCGCGCCGAGGCTCTCGACGATACGATAGTCGGCAAGGCCGTGGCTGGCGAAGAAGCGCCGGGTCAAGTTCACATATTTGGTGGCGACGCGCAGCTTGCGGCCGTGACGGGCGCGCATGGTCGCGGCGACGTCGTCGAGATCGGCCATGGTGCGGACATCGATCCAGGCCTGCGGCACGGCGACGACGACATTGGCCTGGCCGAAGCCGAGCGGCGCCAGCAGGACCATGCTGGCATCGGCATCGGCGACCTGCTCGCGCACGAGGTCCTCGCCGGTGATGCCCAGATGGGCGGCGCCGGACGACAGCTGCGCGACGATCTCCGAGGCGGAGAGATAGGCGACCTCGGCCCCGCCGAGCCCGGCGATCTGCCCGCGATATTCGCGCTGTCCGCGCGCCTGCACGAAGGAGAGGCCGGCGCGGCCGAAGAAGGCGGTGGCGTTCTCCTGCAGCCGGCCCTTGGAAGGAACGGCGAGGACCAGCGGTGCGTCGTTGGTCTGTGTCATCGTCGCGCTCATGCCTTGCCTCCCGCGAGACGATCAAGCCAGAGCGAGGCGCCGACGGCCGGCACCGGCGCCGGGGCGCCGAGACGCTGCAGCACGCCGTCATAGCGACCACCGCCTGCGATCGGCTTCAGGTCCGGCCGGGCCGGGTCATGCAATTCGAAGATGAAGCCGGTGTAGTAGTCGAGATTGCGGGCGAACCCGGCCGAGAAGGAGATGTTGGCGACATCGACGCCGCGCGCGGCGAGGAAGCCGGTGCGCTCGTCGAAGGCGTCGAGCGCGGCCGACAGGTCGAGTCCGGCTTCGCTGGCAAGCTTGCGCAGGGCGGCGGAGGCGCCGTCGGGATCGCCGCCGATCGCCAGCGCATGCGCGATCACGCCGCTCGCCTCGCCATTGACGGGATTGTCGCGCTCGGCGGCCCGCGCCAGGAAGCGCTCGGCGATGTCGCCGGCCGAGCGGCCGCCGACGGTCGAGATGCCGGCGATCGAGAGCACGTCCTGGACGAAGGCGCGCGCCGCCTTGGGATCCTGCCCTTCCAGCGCCTTGAGCAGGCCAGCATGAGCGTGTTCGACCTCGTTGACCGGCGGCTCGAGCGCGGCGACGGCATCGGCACCCTTGCCCTGGGCGACGGCGCGCATCAGCCGGCGGCGAGCGGCCTGGGGCACGCCGAGCCGATCGAGCAGCGCGGTGAGCAGCGCGACATCGCCCATCAGCAGGCGCGGCCGGGTCAGGCCGAGCGCGGCGGCGGCTTCGACTGTGAGCGCCATGATCTCGGCATCGGCGGCGGCGAAATCGCTGCGACCGAAGGATTCAAGGCCGGCCTGGGCGAATTCGCTCGGCTCGTTCGCGCCGCGCATCCGGAAGACCGGGCCGGCATAGGCGTAGGACGCCGGTTCGCCGGCATGGGCGGCGATATGCGCCAGCGCGACGGGGATGGTGTATTCAGGCCGCAGGCACCATTCGCGCCCGTCATCGTCCTGCGTCAGGAAGATGCGGCGGCGGATATCCTCGCCGGAGAGGTCGAGGAAGGGCTCGACGGGCTGCAGAATCGCCGGCTCGGCGCGCCGATAGCCCTCGCGCTCGAACGGCGCGATCACGGTCTCGAGCTTTGAGCGCATGGCCGGCACTTTACAAAAACCCTGTTGCGGCGCCGTCCTAGCAGGGGCGCGCATGATTTTCGACGGTTTTTAGGGAATTGGGTGAACGGGAATCTGGAAGCCTCGTCATTCTCGGGCGGAGCGAAGCGCAGACCCGAGAATCTCAGGCCGAAAAAGGCTCCCCGCGCGCGATGAAGGCACGCCGATCAGAGAATAAACTCGAACAGATCGTTCCAATCCAGGGTTGTCCTTCTCGATCAGCTCGATCTTCCAGGCTCGTCTCGCGCTGGATCGCCAACTCGATTGTCTCGTGTGGCTCATACCAGACGAGCTTGTCGAGGTTATATCGAGCGGTGAAGCTGCGCCCTTGAAGCAGCCGATGCTCCGACACGCGACGAGCAAGCTCCGCTGTTATAACGATGTACAATGTGCCGCGTGGCTTGTTCGTCATGATGTAGACGAACGAGGACTGGTGCATCGGCTCTCCCCACGGCAGTCAGCGTGGAAGGGGAGCCTTCTCGTCCTGAGATGCTCGGGTCAAGCCCGAGCATGACGCGCTATGACCCGCCTCACCCCCTCCACAAGCTCGCCCACCGGCACGGAGAACTGCGCCTGCGCCTGCCGTTCCTTGTGCTCGGCCGAGTCCTTTACGTCACGGCCCGCCGCAGCGAGTTCGGCGCCGAGGATCAGGTCCTTGATCACCACCGAGCCGGCATCTCGTTCCGAAGAACCTTGAATGACAGCGCAGGCGGCGCCACGGCGGTCAGCGTATTTCATCTGGGCGTTGAAGCCGGACGAGCCGAGATAGAGATCAGCGCGGCACAGCGCCCTGCCCTCCTCATCTTTCGCCTGCCGAAGCTGCGCGACGAAAGCCTGATAGGCCGGCATGAATTCCGGCGACTTGTTGTCCATCGCCGTGACGACGACGAGCGGCAATTCGTTCTTCTGGTCGACGATCGGCGACTTCACCGCCTTGAGCGCCGAATACAGCCGGGAGACACCGATCGAGAAACCGGTCGCCGGCACGGGCTCGGGCCGGAAGCGGCCGACGAGGCCATCATAGCGCCCGCCGCCCGCGACCGAGCCAAAGCGCACGACTTGGCCATCCTCGTTGGTGACCGGGAAGGTCAGCTCCACCTCGTAGACCGGGCCGGTGTAGTATTCGAGGCCGCGGACGATCGACGGGTCGATGATGACCCGGCCGAGATAACCCGCCGCCGTCACCAGTTCCCTGATCTGTTCGAGCTCTTCGATCCCAGCCACGCCGTTCTCGGCGCCTTCGACCAGCTTGCGCAGTTCCGCGACGGCCTCGGCAGAAAGCTGGGCAGATTTGGCGCTGTCGGAAGCGGTCGACTTGCCGAGATCGGCCAGGCGCTGGCCAACGGCGAGATATCGCAGAATGGTGTCGGCCTGCGTCTCGGACAGGCCGGCGCCCCTGGTGAAGTCGCCGCTCTCGTCCTTGCGGCCGTCACGAAGCAGCTTGCGGATCTCGTCGAGCGGGAACTTGTCGGCCTTGTCGATCGCACGCAGCACCGTCAGGCGCGTGCCCTGCTCGATGCCGGCGGCGTCCATCACCCCGTCGAGCACCTTGCGGTTGTTGACCTTGACGACATAGTCGCCGCGCTTGATGCCGAGCTTCTCCATGGTGTCGGCGGCGAGCATGCAGATCTCGGCATCGCCGGCGACCGTGCCACTCCCGACGATGTCGGCGTCGAACTGCATGAACTGGCGGAAGCGGCCCGGGCCCGGCTTCTCGTTGCGGAAGACGTAGCCGACGCGATAGCTGCGATAGGGTTTCGGCAGCGCGTCGAAATTCTCGGCGACATAGCGGGCGAGCGGCGCGGTCAGGTCATAGCGCAGCGAGAGCCATTGCTCGTCATCGTCCTGGAAGGAGAAGACGCCCTCGTTCGGCCGATCCTGGTCGGGCAGGAATTTGCCGAGCGCGTCGGTATACTCGACGAAGGGCGTCTCGACGGGGTCGAAGCCGTAGAGCGAGAAGCTCTCGCGGATCACCGCGAGCATGCGCTCGGTGGCGGCGACATCGGCCGGGCCGCGATCGACGAAACCGCGCGGCTGGCGGGCCTTCAGCTTGGCAGGGGCGGACATGGCTAGATGCTCGGATGCTGGAAACGCTGGAAATCGTTGGACAGCGGGTTAGCCCGCTGAGCCGTCAGGGGCAAGCACGGCAGCGCAATCCGGCTAGACGCGGGCGACTAGAGCGCCAATCCCTCATCCCAGTACGGAGTCGCTCCATAAAGCTCGGCGAGATAGTCGACGAAGGCGCGCACCTTGTGCTCCATGTGCCGGCGGCTCGGATAGACCGCGTAGACCGCAACGCGCTTGCCGACCGAATAGGCCGGCAGCACCCGGGCTAGGGCTCCCGATTTCAGCTCCGGCCCGACATCCCAGGTCGAGCGCAAGGCGATACCGACGCCCGCCAGCAGCGCCTCGCGCACCACCTCGCTGGAATTGGTCCGCAACTGGCCATTGATCTTGACCGTCACCTGGCCCTCCGGCCCGTCGAGGCGCCACTGGTCGGCATTGTGGGCGATGAGCGTATGGCGCGACAGGTCCTCGATCGTCTCAGGGATGCCATGGGCGGAGAGATAGCCCGGCGTCGCGCAGAGCACGCGATGGTTTGGCGCCAGCCGCTTGGCGACCAGGCTGGAATCGCGCAGGTCGGCGATCCGGATAGCCAGATCGAAACCGTCGGCGACGATGTCGACGAAGGTATCGCTCAGGATCAGTTCGACATTCACCGCTGGGTTGCGGTCGAGGAAGGGCTTGAGATGCGGCGCGACATGCATCCGCCCGAACGAGGTCGGCGCCGAGACGCGCAAGGTCCCGCGCGCCTGGCCGGCGCCGCTGGCGACCCAGGCCTCCGCCTCCTCGATCGAGCCGAGGATCGAGACGACCCGCTCGTAGAAGCCCTGCCCCGCCTCGGTCAGCGAGAGCTGGCGCGTCGTGCGCTGGAGCAGGCGCACGCCGAGCCGATCCTCCAGGCGGCGGATGCGCTTGGAGATGACCGCCGGCGAGAGATTGAGCTCGCGCGCCGCCGCGGACATGCTCCTGGCGGTGACGACATGGGCGAAGACGTCGAGGTCGCCGAACCGGTCCATGCGTTACCCGCCTTTTCTCTTTTGGAAACAATCATGCACGTTACTCGCGCTGCGTCCCCTGTGGAAGTATTCTAGAGTCGCGACGGGATCGGAGAGGGCAAGGACTGAATTTCATGAGTGCGATCGCCTTTCCAGTGCCGGATGCCGGCATCCTCGCCCGCCGCGACGCCATCATCGCCGGCCTCAGCCGGCTGGTCGCGCCCGATGCGCTGATCACCTCCGAGGATGAGCGGCGCCCCTATGAGACCGACGCTCTGACTGCCTATCGCCGCATGCCGCTCGCCGTCGTGCTGCCCTCGACCACGCAGGAGGTCGCGGCGGTGCTGCGCTATTGCTCCGAAGCCGGCGTGCCGGTGGTGCCGCGCGGCGCCGGCACCTCGCTCGCCGGCGGCGCGATTCCGCAGGAGGATGCAGTGGTGATCGGCGTCTCCAAGATGAACCGCATCCTGGAGATCGACTACGCCAACCGGGTGGCAAAGGTGCAGGCTGGCGTCACCAACCTCGCCGTCAGCGGCGCCGTCTCGGCCGACGGCTTCTTCTACGCTCCCGACCCGTCCTCGCAGCTCGCCTGCTCGATCGGCGGCAATATCGGTATGAACTCGGGTGGCGCCCATTGCCTGAAATACGGCGTCACCACCAACAACGTCCTCGGCGTCACCCTGGTCATGCTTGACGGCAGCATCGTCGAGATCGGTGGTTCCCATCTCGACACGCCCGGCTACGACCTGCTCGGCCTGATCAACGGCTCCGAGGGCCAGCTCGGCATCGTCACCGAGGCGACGGTGCGTATTCTGCGCCAGGCCGAGGGCGCACGCCCCGTCCTGTTCGGCTTCCCGACCAGCGTCGAGGCCGGCGCAGCCGTCGCCGCGATCATCGGCGCAGGCATCATTCCGGTGGCGATGGAGTTCATGGACAAGCCGGCGATCGAGATCTGCGAGGCCTTCGCCCATGCCGGCTATCCGATGGATTGCGGCGCGCTGCTGATCATCGAGGTCGAGGGCTCGGAGGCCGAGATGGACGCGCAGCTCGCCCGCATCGTCGCGATCGCCCGGGAGCACGGCGTCGGCACGGTCAAGGAGAGCAAGTCGGCGATGGAGACGGCGGCGATCTGGAAGGGCCGCAAGTCCGCCTTCGGCGCGACCGGCCGCATCGCCGACTATATCTGCATGGATGGGACGATCCCGACCGGCCAGCTTCCATTCGTGCTCGAGCGCATGGACGAGATCATCAAGGGCTATGGCCTGCGCGTCGCCAATGTCTTCCATGCCGGCGACGGCAACCTCCACCCGCTGATCCTCTACAACTGCAACGACCCGGTCGAGGCGCAGAAGGCGGAGGATGCCGGCAACGACATCCTCAAGCTCTGCGTCGAGGTCGGTGGCTGCCTGACCGGAGAACACGGCGTCGGCATCGAGAAGCGCGACCTGATGACCGTGCAGTTCAACGAGGCCGATCTGCACCAGCAGCAGCGGGTCAGGGCGGTGTTCGATCCACGCTGGCTGATGAACCCGGCCAAGGTGTTCCCGCTGGAAGGGCGTGTGGCGGCGTGAGCTTTGTCATTCCGGGGCTCGCGCAGCGAGAACCCGGAACCCACGACCGGGTGAGCGGATGGCGTATTTCGTCTACCTCATGGCCAGCAAACGAAGCGGTACGCTTTACCTCGGCATCACCAACGATCTGGCGAGGCGTGCCCATGAGCACAAATCGAAACGGAACATCGGATTCACGAGCCGCTACGGGGTAGACAGGCTGGTCTGGTACGAAGAGTTCGAGGATGTCAGGGATGCGATCGACCGGGAGAAGGTCCTGAAGAAGTGGCGCAGAGCCTGGAAGATCAAGCTCATCGAAGACATGAATCCGGAATGGAAGGATTTCTATGAAGGGCTGTCCTGACCGGCGATACCCAGTCGTGGGTTCCGGGTTCTTCGCGATGCGAAGCCCCGGAATGACAGCGGGGGGCGCCTGATGCTCCACACCCCCACCACAGAGGCGCAGGCCTGCGCCGTCGTCGCCTCGATCATCGAAGCGCGCGTTCCGCTTGCCATCCGCGGCGGTGGCACCCGCTCCGGCCTCGGCCGGCCGGACAATGCCGTCAGCACCATCTCCAGCGCCGGCCTCGCCGGCATCACCCTCTACGAGCCCTCCGAGATGGTGATCGGCGCCAAGGCCGGCACGCCGCTGAAGCTGATCGAGGAGACGCTGGCGAACCGCGGCCAGATGCTGCCCTTCGAGCCGATGGACCATCGCGCCTTGTTCGGCAGCGAGGGCGAGCCGACGATCGGCGCGATCGCGGCCGGCAACATCTCCGGCCCGCGCCGGATCAATGCCGGCGCCGCCCGCGACTCGCTGATCGGCATCAAACTGATCAATGGCCGCGGCGAGCTGGTGAAGTCGGGTGGACGCGTGATGAAGAACGTCACCGGTCTCGACCTGGTCAAGCTCGTTTCCGGCAGCTTCGGCACGCTCGGCTTCCTGACCGAGGTGACCTTCCGCGTGCTGCCGCGGCCGGAGCGCATCGTCACGCTGATCTGGGAGGATCTCGCCGACGAGGCGGCGGTGGCGCTGCTTTCGGGGGCGCTCGGCTCGCCCTTCGAACCGATGGCGGCGGCGCATCTGCCGGCGGGGGTTGGCGCGGAACAGGCGCGCACTTTGCTCAGGCTGGAGAACTTTTCCGCTTCGATCAGCTATCGCGCCGCCGAGCTAGCGCGCCTGCTCAAGGGCTACGGCCGGCCCGAGCTGATCGAGGGCCGCGCCTCGGACGCACTCTGGCGCGAGGTGCGCGATGCTGCCTTCTTCGCCGGTACCCGGGAAGCCGTCTGGCGGCTCTCGCTCGCGCCGACGAACGGGCCGAAGGCGACCGCCGCGATCGCGCGCGCTGTGCCCGGCGCGCGCTGGTTCTATGATTGGGGCGGCGGCCTCATCTGGCTCGCTGTGCCGGCCGAGGGCGATGCCGGTGCCAGGGCGATCCGCGCGGCGCTGAAGCCGCTCGGTGGCCACGCGACGCTGGTGCGAGCGCCCGATGCGGTGCGGGCGGCCATTCCCGTCTTCGAGCCGCTCTCCGAGCCGCTGATGCGGGTGACGGCGGGCATCAAGAAGAGCTTCGATCCGGAGGGGGTGTTCGAGCCCGGCCGGATGTATGCGGGGATCTGATGGCGCTCGCTGAACCGCATTCCTCCGGCGCGTCCCCGGCGCGCGCGAACTGGGCACCTGGTCGCCTTGGTCCCGTCGCCATCGCCGTGCTGGCTGCGCTGCTGACGGCGGGCGCGGCCGCGATCCTGCTCTGGATGGGTCGTGAGCCGATCTGCAAATGCGGCACGATCAAGCTCTGGCAGGGCACGGTAATGTCCTCCGAGAACTCCCAGCACATTGCCGACTGGTACACCTTCTCCCACATCATCCACGGCTTCCTGTTCTACGGCCTGTTCTGGCTGATCAGGCGCGTTACCGGCCTGCCGATCTCCATCGGTCTCGCGCTGCTGCTCGCCATCATCATGGAGAGTGCCTGGGAGATCACCGAGAACACCGACGCAGTCATCAACCACTATCGCTCGGCTACGATCTCGCTCGACTATTACGGCGACAGCGTCCTGAACTCGGTCAGCGACATCCTCGCCATGGCGCTCGGTTTCCTGTTCGCCCGGTTCGCGCCGGTCTGGATCACCGTGACAGCGGCGCTGGCGATGGAACTCATCGTCGGCTGGCTGATCCGCGACAACCTCACCCTCAACGTCATCATGCTGCTCTGGCCGATGGACTGGATCAAAGCCTGGCAGGGCGGAGCCTGAGCGATGCAGACCAATTTCACACCCGAACTCCTCGCCTCCGACCCGCGTCTTCCGGCCTCCGAGAAGATCCTGCGCACCTGCGTGCATTGCGGCTTCTGCACCGCGACCTGCCCGACCTATCTGCTGCTCGGCGACGAGCTCGATTCGCCGCGCGGGCGCATCTACCAGATCAAGGACATGCTGGAGAGCGGCAAGCCGGCGACGCCGGACGTGGTCAAGCATGTCGACCGCTGCCTGTCCTGCCTGTCCTGCATGACGACCTGCCCCTCCGGCGTGCACTACATGCACCTGGTCGACCATGCCCGCGCCCATATCGAGGAGACCTATGAGCGGCCCGTCGCCGACCGGACGCTGCGGCGTATCCTCTCGGCGATCTTGCCCTATCCCGGCCGCTTCCGCCTGGCCATGCTGGCGGCCCGCCTCGGCAAACCATTGGCCGGAGCGCTCGGCGCGCTGCCTGTCGTTGGCGCGCGCCTCAAAGCGATGCTGTCGCTGGCGCCCTGGAGCCTGCCCGATCGCTCTTCGATGGAGGGGCCGGCCTCCTTCCCGGCTGAAGGAGAGCGGCGCAGGCGCGTCGCCATCCTCTCCGGCTGCGCCCAGCCGGTGCTCGACCCCGGCATCAACGAGGCGACGATCCGCCTGCTCACCCGCCATGGCGTCGAGGTGGTGCTGCCCAAGGGCGAGGGCTGCTGCGGCGCGCTCGTCCACCATATGGGCCGCGAGCATGACGCGCTCGCTTTCGCCCGCGCCAATATCGACGCCTGGATGGCCGAGATCGAGGGAGAAGGGCTCGACGCCATCCTGATCACGGCGTCGGGCTGCGGCACCACGATCAAGGACTACGGCTTCATGTTCCGCGACGATGCGGCCTATGCGCAGAAGGCGGCGAAGGTCGCGGATCTCGCCAAGGACGTGACCGAGTTCATCGAGACGCTGGAGATCGCGCCGGTCCGGAGTTTCGATCTCACCGTCGCCTATCACTCGGCCTGCTCGATGCAGCACGGCCAGCAGCTCAAGGACGGACCCAAGCGCCTGCTGGCGCGCGCCGGCTTCCGGGTGAAGGAGGTGCCGGAGGGTCATATCTGCTGCGGCTCGGCTGGCGTCTACAACATCCTCCAGCCGGAGATCGCAGGGCAGTTGCGCGAGCGCAAGGTCGGCAACATCCAGAGGACCAAGCCCGACCTCGTCGCCACCGGCAATATCGGCTGCATCACCCAGATCGCGAAAGGCTTCGCCGATCGCGGCGCGACGACGCCGATCCTGCACACGGCCGAACTGCTCGACTGGGCGACCGGCGGCCCGCTGCCTGGAAGGCTGGCGAAGGCCGGGATCGAGGAGGCTATTCCGGCCGGCGTCGTCGCGGCCGAATGACCAACAGCGTCATGCTCGGCCCGATCCGAGGATGACGCCCGGGCATGCGGCCCCTGTGCCTCGTGCGATTGCCTCCACAGCCATGATCGCCGATCCTCCCGCTCCGCCAGGGAGGACAGGCATGACGTTCGGCTTCATCGAGGGTTTTCGCGTCGAGGTGCTCGACCCGCGCTTCCACCGGATCGTGCCCGGTTCGGCCCGGATGGAGCGGCTATGGACCGGAGCGCGCTGGTCGGAAGGACCGGCCTGGTTCCCGGCGCACCAGACGCTGGTCTGGTCGGACATCCCGAACAACCGCATGCTGCGCTACGACGCCCTCACCGGCCAGGTCGGCACCTTCCGCCAGCCGGCGCGTAATTCGAACGGCAACACGGTCGATCGGCAAGGCCGGCTCGTCACCTGCGAGCATGGCGGGCGGCAGGTGACGCGGACCGAGCATGACGGCTCGGTCACCGTGCTGGCGAGCCACTATCAGGGCAAGCGCCTGAACTCGCCCAACGACGTGGTGGTGAAGTCTGACGACTCGATCTGGTTCACCGACCCCGATTACGGCATCCTGACCGATTACGAGGGCGACAAGGCCGAGAGCGAGATCGGGCGCTGCAATGTCTATCGCATCGATCCGCAGAGCGGCGCGGTGACGATCGTCGCCGACGATTTCGTCAAGCCGAACGGGCTCGCCTTCTCGCCAGACGAAAGCGCGCTCTATATCGCCGACACCGGTGCGAGCCATGATCCGGAGAACGGACCGCGCCATATCCGCAAATTCGCGGTGACCGGCGACGGCGGCAAGCTCGGCGCCTCGTCGGTCTTCGCGACCTGCACGGCCGGGCTCTTCGACGGCTTCCGCTTCGATGTCGCCGGCCGACTCTGGAGCAGCGCCGCCGACGGTATCCATGTCTACGACCCGGACGGCACGCTGATCGGCAAGGTGCTGGTGCCGGAGGTGGTCGCCAATCTCTGCTTCGGCGGACCGAAGCGGAACCGGCTGTTCATCTGCGGGACCACCTCGCTTTATTCGCTGATGACCCACACCAACGGCGTCGGCTGAGCGTCAGTCGCCGAGCGGCTTCTCCGGCTTCACCCAGCCGACGAGGAAGGGCATCAGCAGCCCGAGCAGCATGAAGCGCACCAGATGGTGCGCTCCGACATAGAGCGGGTCGAGCCCCATGGCGAAGGCGAGCATCGCCATCGCCTCGAGCCCGCCCGGCGCGAAGGCGGCCATGGCACTGGCATAGGGCACGCCGGCAAGCCAGGCCGCCGGCCAGGCGAAGGCGAAGGCGACCGCCATCGAGACGACGAAGCCGCCGATCGCCAGCGGAAACAGCGCCGCGATCTCGCCCCGCTTCAGGTTCGAGACGCGCCCGCCCATGGCGGCGCCGAGCATGATCATCACCGCGATCGCGATCTCCGGCGGCATGGTGCCGTGGACGAGGCCGGTGCCGTGCAGCACGGCGCTCGCCAGGGTCGCGCCGAGGATGAAGGGCGCGGTGATCCCGATCCGCTCGAAGATCAGCCCGGTGACCAGTCCGCTGCCGAGCAGCAGCGCCATGTCGCCGACGCTCGCGATCACGACAGGCGGCGGCAGGCCGAGCGGTCCACCGCTGCTCAGCTTCATGATGCTGGGCAGCACCGCGACCAGGACGAGGATGCGGAAGAGCTGGATCGCGGCGATGCGGCCGATATTGGCGCCTTTGTCCTGCGCCACCGAGATCACCGCCGAGAGCGCGCCGGGCGCGGCCGCGAGCAGCGAATCGATCCAGCTCCAGCGCGCGACGAAACGCAGATAGGCCCCCGTCGCCAGCATGATCGCGAGGAGGCCGACCACGAGGATCAGCAGCGAGCCGGGATAGCGCGCCGTCGCCGCGAGCGCCTCGGGCGTCGCAGCCGAGCCGATCAGCGCGCCGGACATCACCATGGTCGAGTCGAACCAGGGGCGGCGCAGATCCGGCAGCGGCCGGGTGATGCCGAGGATCGAGACCACCAGCATAGAACCGGAGAGCCAGGCCGCCGGGACACCAAGCAGCGTGAAAAGCGTGCCGCCGACCGCCGCGCAGGCGATCACCGCCGCTTCACGCGACAAGGTGCGCAGATGATAGGGGACGTAGCTCGGGACAGGCATGAGGCTCGCGATGCGCCGTCAGGACGCATCGGGCATCAATGAAGGCGGCTGACGCTCAGGTCAAACGCCCCGTGTGCAAGCGGGCTATGACCCCCGGCGATGTCAGCCCGCCAGTGCCTTCTGGAGCCGCGCCACGGCCTCATGCAAGTCTGACGCCTTGCGGGCGAAGCAGAAGCGCAGGCCGGTCTCGCCGCCGGGTCCGAAGGCGGTGCCGGGCGCCAGTCCGACATTCGCCGTGTCGACCAGCTCGATCGCCAGTTTGCGGGAATCGGTCCAGCCGTCGACGCTGAAGAACTGGTAGAAGGCGCCGTCCGGCGCCTGCAGATTGACGCGGTTGGTCGCCTTCAAGCCCTCGGCGACGATGCGGCGTCCTTCGGTGGCGCGGGCGATCTGCTCGGCGACGAAGGGCTCACCGTCCTCCAGCGCCGCGATGGCGGCGCGCTGCACGAAGACCGGCGAGCCTGAGGTCGAATACTGGATCAGGTTCTCGATGATCTGGCCGAAGGCCGGCGGCACCTCGATCCAGCCGACGCGCCAGCCGGTCATCGCCCAGTTCTTCGAGAAGGTCTGGACGAAGAGGACACGGTCCTCCTGCTCCATCACGTCGTGGAAGGAGGCGGCGCGGGCTGAGCCGTCATAGACGAAACGGGCATAGATCTCGTCGGCGATGATCCAGATGCCGTATTTGCGGGCGATCGCCAGGATCGCGGCAAGCTCGTCGCGCGTCGCGGTCCAGCCGGTCGGGTTCGCCGGCGAGTTGATGACGAAGGCGCGGGTGCGCGGCGAGATCGCCGCTTCGAGCTTCTGAAGGTCGAGCGTGAAGCGCCCGTCCTTGAACTCCATCGGCACGCAGACCGGATTGGCGCCGGCGACGCCCATGGCGGCGGCGAAATTCGGCCAGGCGGGGGTCGGGATGATCAGTTCGTCGCCGACGCCCGCGATCAGCCTGACCGCGATCTGGACCGACTGCATGCCGGAGCCGGTGACATAGAAGCGGTCCATGTTGAAGGGGCGGCCATAGAGCGCGGTGTGATAGCGCGCCAGCGCCTCGCGCAGCTCAGGGATGCCGCGCTGCCAGGTGTAGAAGGTCTCGCCCTCGGCCAGCGACTTGTTGGCAGCGCGGACGATGAACTCCGGCGTCGGCAGATCGCCCTCGCCAACCCAGAGCGGGATCAGCCCGGGCTTGAGCCGGCCGTGGTTGACGACCTCGACGATACCGCTCTCGGGGGCGTTGCGCGCCTCGGGGCGCAGGTCGGCGATCAGGCTGGTGCCGGCCGGTGCGTGCATGTTCATGGGCGATCCTTCGGGCGTTCCGTCACGGAAAACATGCACGCCAATCTAATGCAGAAAGCGTCGCGGCGGCATGAAATGACGAGATCGACCCGATCGGTCGCGGTGATGGATCGCGGGGCGCGTCCGAAGGCTCGGTGCGTCCCGCGAAGCCGGTCAGGCCTGGCGCTGCTTCAGCAGGTCGCGGATTTCGCTGAGCAGGGCGATGTCCTGCGGCGGAGCGACCGGCTCGGCCGGCTTGGCAGCTTCCTTGCGGCGGAGGGTGTTGATGCCCTTGACGACCAGGAACAGCACGAAGGCGATGATCAGGAAGTTGACCGCAATAGTGAGGAAGTTGCCATAAGCGAGGACGGCGCCCTGCTTCTTGGCATCGACGAGGACCGGCGAATTGACGGCCTTGTTGAGGCCGAGGAAATAGTTGGAGAAGTCGACACTGCCGATCGCGCCGATCAGCGGCATGATGATGTCGCCGACGAGCGATTCGACGATTCTGCCGAAGGCTGCGCCGATGATCACGCCGATGGCGAGATCGACGACGTTACCCTTCAGTGCGAATTCCTTGAATTCCTTGAGCATGGAGCGCCTTTCCGAATGCTTGACCAGTCTTCGGCACCGCGCTGCGCAATGCCGCCCCCGCGCGCAGGCTAGACCAGCCGCACCAGCAGTGGAAACAGCTTTCCGGCCGCTTTCCTCGGTCTTTCCCACGGAAAAGGCGGATTCCGCCCCCGGATCATCCAGTTTGCGAAGATCAGGCGACGGCGAACGCTGCGGCAACAGTCCTGGCCCTGCCGCAGCACCCGCCCCCGTTCAGTGCCCGATCCGGCCGGGCGCCAGAGGCTTGAAACGGAAGATGTAATACGGCGCCTTGTTCAGGGCCTTGCCGTCGTTGAACAGGGCGGCCTGCGGAAGCTGCGCGGCCGAAACATACATGAAACCGTCAGGCGAATAGCTGACGCCGTCGGGCCAGCTCAGCCCCTCATGCGTCGCGAAGCGCCGGTACTGGCGACCATCGGCGGGGATGACGCCGACCGCCTTCGCCTCGACCTCGGTCAGATAGAGATTGCCCCTGGCGTCGAGCGAGAAGCCGCCATTGTTCGGCTTGGCAGCATAGCGCTCGACCTTGGCGCCGAGCTCGGCATCGCCAAGCCTCTCGTCGATCAGATCGGCGATGCGCAGGCGATAGACGCTGGTGCCGCTGAGCGGAGCGTAATAGAGCCAGCGGAAGTCCTTGTCCGCGGCGATGCCGTCGGCACCGACCTTGATCACGGCCGGCTTGCCGTCCTTGCCCGGCACGGTCAGGTCCTTGCCGTCGACCGTGATCGGCCGGTCTTCCGGCCTGGTGGTGGCATGCCCCTGCAGCACGCGGCGGGCCGCGCCGGTGTCCATGTCGACGATCACCAGCGCCGCCTTGCTGCCGTCGCCGCCCGGGCCGACGCCCTCGTCGGCGATGTAGAACTTGCGGTTCTTGAGATCGACGACGAAGTCGTTGTGCTGCGATTCCGGCAGCGAGGCCGGGGCCGGGATATAGTAGATCCGGTGCAGCCGGTTGCGCTTGCTGTCCCAGCCGACGAGCTTTGGCATCAGCGGCGTGCGTTGCCCCATGTCCATCAGCCAGATGATGCCGTTCTCGTCGCCGCGCAGGCCGAGCACGCTGTCGAGATAGCGGTCGGTGCCCGGCCGCGGCGTGTTCCAGCTCGCATCCGGGAACGGCTTGAAGGATTTGCGGTCCGGGTTGAGCTCGGCCACCCGGATATCCGGCGAAAAGAACGGATGGTGGCTGAAGATCACCCGCTTGTCCGGCGTGAAGGTGATGTTGCCGACCGCCTGGGGCAGCTCGGCGAAGATCTCCGCCTTCACCGGCTCGGCGGCCTTCTGGGCTCGCGCGCCGTGAGGAGCCGCGAGGAATCCGGCCGCGATTGCGGCCGTGACGATGATGCGCATGGTTCACCCTCCCCTTTTGGTTGTCAGAAGCCTTCGAGAACGATCTTGCCCTTGGCCTTGCCGCTTTCGAGCAAGGCATGGGCGCGCCGGAGATTGGCCGCGTCGATCCGGCCGAAATGCTCGCCGAGCGTGGTCCGGAGCTTGCCGGCGTCGACCATGGCGCTGACCTCGTTCAGCAATTCGTGCTGCTTGATCATGTCCGCTGTGCCAAAGAGCGAGCGTGTGAACATCAGCTCCCAATGCAGCGAGACGCTCTTGCGCTTCAGCTTCGTCACGTCGATCGGCGCGGGATCGTCGATCAGGCCGAAGCGGCCTTGCGGCGCGATCAGCTCGACGATCTCGTCGAAATGCCGGTCGGTCTGCGTGGTCGAAAAGACGAAGGCCGGCGCGCCGATGCCGAGCGCGGCGACCTGGGCGGCGAGCGGCTTGGTGTGATCGACGACATGGTCGGCGCCGAGCTCCCTGACCCAGCCTTCCGTCTCCGGCCGCGAGGCGGTCGCGATCACCGTGACGCCACTGAGCCGTTTGGCGAGTTGGATCGCGATCGAGCCGACGCCACCGGCGCCACCGACGATCAGCAGCGCATTCGCCGCGCCCGGCACCGGCCTGCGGATGTCTATCCGATCGAACAGCGCCTCCCAGGCGGTGATCGCGGTCAGCGGCAGCGCCGCCGCCTCCGCGACCGAGAGCGAAGCCGGCCGGCGCCCGACGATGCGCTCGTCGACAAGGTGGTACTCAGCGTTCGTTCCGGAGCGGCCGATGGCGCCGGCGTAGAAGACCTTATCGCCGGACTTGAACAGCGTGGCGTCGGAACCGACCGCCTCGACGACGCCCGCCGCGTCCCAGCCAAGGACCTTCACGCCGCCCGGCTCGGGTTGCGAGCGCAGGCGCATCTTGGTGTCGACCGGATTGACCGAGACCGCCTCGACCCTGACGAGCAGGTCGCGGCCGGAGGCAGTCGGCTTGTCGAGCGTGAGATCGAGCAGCGCCTCGGGGTGCTCGATCGGGTGGGATGCGCGGAAGCCAACGGCCTTCATCGGAATATCTCCTGTTGAAGGCCAGGAAATACAGTTATGCTCGTAAGCTGCAATACGCACAAATCGGACCAGTAGTATCACAATGGATACTGTCGGATGCTGAAGACCAAGAAGCGCTATGACTGTGCCGCCGGCTGCCCGGTGGAGGCGACGCTCGACCTGATCGACGGCAAGTGGAAGGGCGTGATCATCTACCACCTGCTCTCCGGCACGCTGCGCTTCAATGAGATCCGCCGGAAGCTGCCGAGTGCGACGCAGCGCATGCTGACCCGGCAATTGCGCGAGCTGGAGGAAAGCGGGCTCGTCCTGCGCACGGTCTATGCGCAGGTTCCGCCACGCGTGGATTACGCGCTCACCGAGGAAGGCCGCTCGCTCGAAGCGATCGTCCGCGCCATGCATGCCTGGGGCGAGCGCCGGCTGGAGCGGCTGAAGCAGGTTCAGGCAGCCGCCTGAGGACAGGCCGAAAGGCCGATGGCGGCGGCGGCGCTGCGGCGATAGATTTGCCGGCGATCGCCGTTGCAAGGAGGTGGGATGCTCCCAGCCTGGTCCGTCGTCCTGAGCGCGCTCGGCTATCTCTGCGTGCTGTTCGCGATCGCCCATCTCGCGGACACCGCCGGGCGTCGCCTGATGAGCGGGCGGGCGCGCACGACGATCTATGCGCTGGCGCTCGGGGTCTACTGCACCTCCTGGACCTTCTACGGCTCGGTCGGCTTCGCCAACCGGGCGGGCTTCGACTTCCTCGGCATCTATGTCGGCCCGGCGCTGGTGATCGGGCTCGGGCACCGCTTCGTCGCCCGCATCGTCGCCATCGCCAAGTCGCAGAATATCACCTCGATCGCCGACTTCGTCGGGGCGCGCTACGGCAAGAGCGAGCGCGTCGCGGCGCTGGTCTGCATCGTCGCGGTGGTCGGCGCCCTGCCCTATATCGCCCTGCAGTTGAAGGCGGTGGCGAACTCGCTCTCGGTGTTCTTCGCCGCGGCCGGCGGACCGCCGCCGATGACCGACATACCCGTGCTGAGCGACCTTGCCTTCCTGGTCGCGCTGGTGCTCGCCGGCTTCGCCTGCGCCTTCGGCACCCGCCATATCGACGCGACAGAGCACCAGGACGGGCTGGTGCTGGCGATCGCGGCCGAGTCGCTCGTCAAGCTCGTCGCCTTCCTGGCGCTCGGCGTCTTCGTCGTCTACGGCCTGTTCGACGGCGCCGGCGACCTCTTCGCCCAGGCGGCGCGGGCCGCCGGCGATATGCCGCCGATCTGGGAGCGGACATCGAGCTGGCCGATGTTCCTGACGCTGACGGCGCTGTCCTCCTGCGCCGCGCTCCTGCTGGCGCGGCAGTTCCACATGGCGATCGTCGAGAACCGCGACGTCCGCGATGTGCGCCGCGCCGCCTGGATGTTCCCGCTCTATCTCGTGCTGATCAACCTGTTCGTGCTGCCGCTGGCGGCGGCGGGCGAGGTCCTGCTGCCCGGCACGGCGATCGACCGCGACATGACCGTGCTGCTGCTACCGCTGGAGAAGCAGGCCGGCCTGATCGCCCTCTTCGTCTTCATCGGCGGGCTCTCGGCCGGCACCGCGATGGTGATCGTCGCCTCGGTCGCCCTGGCGATCATGATCTCGAACCATCTCGTCACGCCGCTGTTGCTGCGCGGGCGCGGCGTCAGCGTCGATCCCGAGCGCGCCGCGGCATTGATCGAGGGCGGCGAAGGCCGCAGTGGTCCAACCGGCGGCGATCTCGGCTCGCAGGTGGTGCACATCAGGCGGCTCGCCATCGTCGCGGTGATCCTGCTCGGCTACGCCTATTACCGCGCCGCAGGTGAGGCCGCGCTGGTCTCGATCGGCCTGCTCTCCTTCGCCGCGACGGCGCAGATCGCGCCGGCCTTCTTCGGCGGGCTGATCTGGCGGCGCGGGACATCGCTCGGCGCGGCAGCCGGCCTGTCGGCGGGCCTGCTGACCTGGCTCTACACCTTGCTGATACCGAGCCTTGCGCTGCCGGGCGGCTATTGGGCCGAGATCGTGGAGCACGGTCCACTCGGCATCAGCGCCCTGCGGCCGGAGGCGCTGTTCGGTCTGTCGCTGCCGGCCCTGCCGCATGGCGTGCTCTGGAGCCTCGGCATCAACCTCGCCTGCTATCTCGGCTTCTCCATGCTGCGGCCGGCGAGCGCGATGGAGCGGCTGCAGGCCAATGCCTTCGTTGAATCGGACCGGGCGACCATGGCCCAGTCCTTCTCGCTCTGGCGCTCGAGCGTCACCGAAGCGGAGCTGCAATCGACGATCGGCCGCTATCTCGGCCAGGAACGGACGCAGCGCGCCTTCGAGGGCTTCGCCCATTCGCGCGGCGAAGTGTTGAACGGGACGCGCGAGGCCGACATCCACATGCTGCGCTTCGGCGAGCACCTGCTCTCCTCCGCGATCGGCGCCGCCTCCTCCCGGCTCGTGCTGTCGCTGCTGCTGAAGCGCCGCAACCTCTCGACCGAGGCCGCCTTCAAGCTGCTCGACGACGCCTCGGCGGCGCTGCAATACAATCGCGACATCCTTCAGAACGGCCTCGACCATGCCGGCCAGGGCATCACCGTGCTCGACCGCGACCTCAGGCTGCTCGCCTGGAACAAGGCCTTCATCCAGCTCTACGACCTGCCGCCCTCGCTAGTGCGCTTCGGCACCGGGCTCGACGAGATCGTGCGCTACAACGCCCAGCGCGGCGCCTACGGCGCCGGCCGGCACGACGAGTTGATGGCGGCGCGGCTGGAGAGCTTCGTCAATGACCGCGAGCCGGTCCGGCTCAAGCTCTACCCCTCGAAGAACGTGATCGAGATCCGCTCGAACCCGCTGCCCGATGGCGGCATCGTCACCACGTATACCGACATCACCGATGCGGTCGCGGCCGAGGAGGAGCTTGAGCGCACCAACGAGACGCTGGAAAAGCGCGTCGCCGAGCGCACCGAGGAGATCAGGCACGTCAACACCGAACTGCAGCGCGCGAAGGCCGAGGCCGACGAGGCCAACGCCTCGAAGACGCGCTTCCTCGCCGCCGCCAGCCACGACATCCTGCAGCCGCTGAACGCCGCTCGGCTTTACGCATCGGCCCTGGTCGAGCGCGATCGCGCCGGCGCGCAGCCCGACCTCGCCGAGAACATCGACGCCTCGCTCGACGCGGTCGAGGAGATCCTGACCGCCCTGCTCGAAATCTCCAGGCTCGACGGCGGCGCGCTCAAGCCGGAGATCAGCGCCTTCCGGCTCGACGAGTTGATGCGCCAGCTCCAGCGCGAATTCGAGCCGAGCGCCCAGGAAAAGGGGCTCCAGCTCATCTTCGTTACGACGGCAGTGACCGTCCGCTCCGACCGGCGCCTGCTGCGCCGCCTGCTCCAGAACCTCGTCTCGAACGCGATCAAGTACACCCCGAACGGCAAGGTGCTGGTCGGCTGCCGTCGGCGCGACGGGCAGGTCGCGATCGAGGTGCTCGACACCGGGCTCGGCATCCCCGCGAGCAAGCAGAAGACGGTGTTCCGCGAATTCCAGCGGCTCGACCAGGGCGCCAAGGTGGCGCGCGGCCTCGGCCTCGGCCTCTCCATCGTCGAGCGGATCGCGCGCACGCTCGACCACAAGCTCGCCCTCGCCTCGACTCCGGGACGCGGCACGCGCTTCTCGATCCTGGTGCCGCGCGCCGCCCCCCTGCCGGCGATGGCGACGACGGCGGCGGCACGCAGCACTCCCTCCAGCAGCCAGCTCGCGGGCTTGAAACTGCTCGCCATCGACAATGAGCCGGCGATCCTCGACGGGATGCGGCTCCTGCTGGGCGGCTGGGGCTGCAAGGTCGAGACCGCGGCCGACCTCGATGAGGCGTCCTCCATCATCGCCGCCGGCGGCGCGCCGGACGTGCTGATCGCCGACTATCATCTCGACCATGGCGAGAACGGCATCGCGCTGATCTCGGCGCTGCGGCAGCAGGTCGGCGGCCTGCCGGCGATCCTCTTGACGGCGGACCGCTCGCCCGAAGTGCGCGAAGAGGCCGGGGCGCTCGACATCCATGTGCTGAACAAGCCACTGAAACCGGGGGCGCTACGGGCGCTGCTGGCGCAATGGCGCGCGACCAGGCTGGCGGCGGAGTAGGGAGACGCGTCATGCTCGGGCTTGACCCGAGCATCTCGAGCCGGAGGAGGCCCCGGCCAGCGCCTCCTGGTCATGAGATTCTCGGGCCTGCGCTTCGCTCCGCCCGAGAATGACGCTGGCTTTACGGCTCTGCAGCCCCCTGCCCCGCCGCCCCGGCCTGCCGCAGCGCATCCTCGGCAGCAAGGAAAGCCGCGACCTCAGAACTCGGCTCCGGGCTTTCCGCGATGACGCCCATCTCGGCGAACAGCCGCGCCGCCGGCACATAGGCCTTGCCCTTGCGGTCGTAGAGCGCCGCCCGCACCAGCGCGACCGCAGCGACGATCTCCTGTCCGTCACGTCCATCAGCGAGAATGCGGTGCTGGATCACGACCCAGCCCTCGCTCCAGCACAGCAGCCGCGTCTCCAACCTGAGCGCCCGGAACAGGCGGAGCTCGCGGCGAAAGCGGATCGTGCCGCAATTGACCACCGGCACCCAGCCATGACGCAGGATCGCCCGCCACAGGCCGCTGCGCAGCATCAGGTCGGCGCGGCCGAGATCCATCAGCCCCCAATAGCGCGCATTGTTCATGTGCAGGCTGGTGTCGAGATCGTGGAACCAGACCCGGAAGGGCAGGACCGAGGCCTCGAAAGGCGGCTTCAGCTTCGGCTGGAAGGGCCGCGTCAGCAACAGCCAGATCAGGCGGAACCAGAGATTCATGGCAGTGTCCCGAAGAAGATAGTTTAGTTGTAAACATTTTTGCGCGTGCGACCAGAGCCGCTTGGCGGACGCCCTCGACCGCAAGCCTCTACGCGTCGATCACGACTGGAAAAATCCGGATGCTGCGCTGCACGATCCTGCGGCCCAGGGCGCCGCGGCAGCGCCGCCATGCGGGCGAAGCGGACCTGCGCGCAAGATCATGCTTGCCAAACGCGCTTTTTGCGCAGAAGCATCTGCGCTCTCCGGCGGCAGCCTTGAGGCCGCGCCGGCCCACGGGACGACGCTCCAGCGATGCAGATCGAACTCGATTCCCGCGACAGGACGATCCTGCGCATCCTCCAGAAGGATGGCCGGATCACCAATTCGGACCTGGCCGACAAGGTCCACCTCTCGCCCTCGGCCTGCCTGCGCCGCGTGCGCCAGCTCGAGGAGAGCGGGCTGATCCGCGGCTATGTGATGATGCTCGATGAGCGCATCGCCGGCTTCCCCGGCACCGCCTTCGTCTTCGTCACGCTCGACCAGCAGGGCCGCGCCTCGCTGGAGAGCTTCGAGAAGGCAGTGCAGGACCTGCCCGAGATCCTCGAATGCCATCTGCTCGCGGGCGCACACGACTACCTGATGCGGGTGATCTACCGCGACAGCGCCGATTTCGAGCGCATCCACACCGACATCATCACGCAATTGCCAGGCGTCACCCGGGTGCAGTCGACGCTGACGCTGCGCACCATCAAGAAGACGTCGTCACTGCCGATGTGATCCGCGATGTGAGCGCCGGGGTTGCGAGAGCCGGCCTCAGAGCCGATAACGGCCGCCGAACAGGAATCACTCCCGTGACCGACGCCAAGACCAATGCCGATGTCGCCGGCCTGCCCTTCGAGGCGGCCCTGAAGGAGCTGGAAGGCATCGTCGCCCGGCTCGAACGCGGCGATGTCGCGCTCGAAGAATCGATCGACATCTACACCCGCGGCGAAGCGTTGAAGGCGCGCTGCGATGCGCTGCTGAAGCAGGCCGAGGCGCGCATCGAGAAGATCACCCTCGGCGCCGACGGCAAGCCGACCGGCACCCAGCCGCTCGACGTCGGGAACTAGGAGCGCAGCCGGCGCGCCGCGGGATGCGGACCACGCCTTCCATAGCGAGCCGGCCGCTCACACCCCCGCCGCCGCTCGACCTTGCGATCTCGCTCACCGGCGAGGACCGCGTCGCCGGCGCGATGCATCTCTATCGCGACCTGATCGCGACGCGGCGGCGCAACGTCCTGATCTTCACCGGCATCGCGCTGCTGCTGATCGTGGTCGGACAGCTCTCGACCTCCTGGGGCGGCCGCGGCCGCGGCGACTTCGCCCTGATGGGGCGCAATTTTCTCGACTCGCTCGCCGGCCCGACCGGCATTCTGCTGGCAACCTTCGCTCTGGCGGGCGGCATCGCCTGCGCCTTCTTCGGCGCCTCCACGCGCCATCGCCTGCGACGCTGGTATCGGAACGAGGGCCTGGACGCTCCGACGCCATGCAGCCATCGCCTGCATGAAGCGGGGCTCGACAGCAGCGAGCCCCACCATCGAAGCCATATCCCGGCCTGGCGCCTGCGCCGGCTAGCCGAGGGCCCCGAGCACCTCTTCATCGAGATCGACGGCGCCGACGAGCTCATCGCCCTGCCGAAGCGCGATCTCTCGTCCGAACAGCAGGCGCAGCTGCAGGATTGGGCGCGGTTTTGTGTCGGCCAGCCCAAGCTGTCGGACGCCACCCCATCGGAGCAATTGGCGGCGCTCCCGGCTGACGGAGTCCATCTCGATCTGCGCTTCCATCTGACACCCGAGGATCGCACGGCCGCGATCATTCGCCAGCAGGAGCGGTTCTGGCCGCGGAGCCGCCTGCTGCGCCGGACGGCGTTCGGTCTGTTTTTCGCCGTGCTGCTGGTGCCGGTGGTGATGCTGATCCTGTGGAGCATCGATCCCGATCGCGTGCCGTTCGAATTCGCCCTGCCGCTCTTCGCCGAGATGGCAGTCAAGACATTCTGGCCGATCACAACCGGGCTCTGCGGCCTCATTCTGCTCGGCCACGTCGCGGCGCCGCTGTTCATGCGCCTCAACGCCAGAAGCATCGCCAAGACCCTGCACCAGCGGGTGAGCGACGACGAGGTCCGGGTCCTGATCTCGGCCGGGGGCGTCACGGGGCGGCAGCACGGCCTCGAGAACAGCTATGACTGGGCGGCGTTCACTGGCATCGAGCGGCGCGGCGGGCACATCTTCGCCATCCTGCGCCGCGGCGATCCACTGCTGCTGCCGGCGCGCGTCCTCAATTCCGACCAGATGCAGCTCTTCGATCGGCTGGCGGCAACGCATATCGGCCGCTCCGGAGAGACCGCATGACCGGACGCCGCGATATCGCGCTTTGCATCGCCCTGCTCGGCGGCGCGTTGCTGGCCGGCCCCGCGGGCGCCGAGCCCCTGCCACTGCCGGATGGCCTCATGCTCGACCTGCCGCAGGGCTGGCGGGTCGACGGCGCCGTCGAGGGCGAAACCGGAAAAGATGGGCGCACCCGCATTCAACTCGTCTGCGAAACGCCGGCCTGCAAGCGGACGCAGGAGACCTGCACGATCCTGATGCGGCCTCAGCCCGTCGCCGGCGCAGATGACGCCGCCCGGCTCACCTCGCTCTATACTGCACCGATGGACCGCTATTTCCGCATCCGCGCGGTCTTACGCAGCACCAGCAAGGACGCGCAGGTGCTGCAGCCACTGGAGCGCGTATCACTAGGGACGCGCGACTGGTGGATGATCGAGACCGACGCCCGCCACAACTACAAATCCGGGCTGTTCGCCGAGACCGTGATCGACGGGCGCTATCTCGGCATGATCTGCAAGACCTGCGAGACCGGCAGCGAGCGCCATCAGGCCGGCCGTGCCATCATGGCGAGCGTCAGGCCGGCGGACTGAGCGCCGCCAGCCTGCTCCAAATCACGCCTGCTCGGTCTTGTTCGTGCGGCGCGCGAGCGCCGTCAGGATCGCTGCCCCCAGGCCCGACTTGACCAGCGAGCCAAGCAGGAACGGCACGACGCCGGCGAGCATCGCCTTCTCCGGCCCGATCAGCTTCGCGAGCCAGAGGCCACCGAGGGCCAGGCAGAGCGCGTGGCCGAGCAGCATCGCGGTGAAGGCGAAAGCCGGCCGGCTGCCGTTCCAGCCGCGCTCGGCCAGCCAGCCGACCAGGACAGCGACGAACGGGAAGGAGGCGAGATAGCCAGCAGTCGGGCCCATGAAGGGCGCCAAGCCGCCGCTTCCGTTGGCGAGCACCGGCAGGCCGAGCGCCGCCTCACCGAGCCAGGCGAGAACGGTGAGCGCGCCGAGCCGCCAGCCATAGAGCGCACCGATCAGCATCACCGCGAGCGTCTGCATCGTCATCGGCACCGGCAGCATCGGCACGCTGATCTGCGAGGCGATCGCCAGCACCAGTGTGCCGAGCAGGACGGCGGCAGCCTTGATATGGGCCGGGCGCGCCTGCAGGCCGAGCGGGCTGAATCGGGTCGGCGTGGCGTAGCTGAGGTCGCTCATGGTTCTGTCTCCGTCGGTTCCAGAATTATAGATAATTTTGAGACTTGATCTATCTTAGAGTCCACAGGCACGCCGGGATTGCAAGTGCGCCCTGCACGATCACGCGTGAGCGCATCGCCGCACAGATGCGCCGGAACCATGCTCGCTGACCAACTGGCCTTGGGTTCAGCCCTGGATCGCGAACACGTCCCGCATGCCGCCGGCAGCCGTGCGTACCGGCTTGGAGCCGATCCACTGGACATGGCGGGCGAGGATCGCCGCAGCCTCGTCGACCTGGCCGGCGCGCAGCGCCGAGAGGATGGCGCGATGGTCGTGATCGGTGCGCGCCTCCCAGTCCGAGCGCCAGGCCGAGAACAGGAAGCGGGCGCTGGCGGCGTGGAGATCATCGATCGCCGCGAGCAAACGCGGCATGGCGCAGGGCGTGACGATCAGGCGATGGAAGCGCCGATTCGCCTCCTCCCAGGCGCGGACATCCGGCGAATTGTCACCGGCGCGGGTGGCTTCCTCGGCCTCGTCGAGGATCGCGCGCGTCAAATGCGGGCCGGCATGGCGCAGCGCCAGCACCTCCAGCGCCGCGCGCATCTCGGCGACCTCGCGGACCTCGCGCAGGTCGAAGGCGGCGACGCGCACGCCGCGGCGCGGCTCGCTGACCGCAAGTCCCTGCGCCTCCAGCCGCTGGAAGGCCTCGCGCACCGGAACATGGCTGGCGCCGAACTCGGCCGCGACATGGTCCTGCCGCAGCCGGGCCCCCGGCTCGATCTGCCCGGAGATGATCCGCTCGGCAAGGACGCGGCTGATGCGGACCGGCAAGGTCTCTGATTTTTCGCTGGCCATGAATTATCGATAATTTCTTCCATGCGTCGCGTCGAGGCCGCTGCGGCCGGTCGTGCTCTTGCCGTACACAGCATCCGGGGCCAGTCTCGCCTCCTCACAGGAGGACATCGCATGTCGCAACTGCCCGATCATGACCCGGTCGCGGGCGATACCCGCTCCTGCGAAGCGCTCGAACAGGTTATCGTGCCGCGCGCGCATGATCTCGGCGGCTTCTCGGTCCGCCGGGCCCTGCCGTCGATCGGCCGCAAGATGGTCGGCCCCTTCATCTTCTTCGACCAGATGGGCCCGGCCGAGTTCCTGCTCGGCGAGGGTATCGATGTGCGCCCGCATCCGCATATCGGGCTGTCCACCGTCACCTATCTCTTCGACGGCGAGATCATGCATCGCGATTCGCTCGGCACGGCGCTGCCGATCCGCCCCGGCGCGGTCAACCTGATGACGGCCGGGCGCGGCATCGTCCATTCCGAGCGGACCGCGCCGGAAGAGCGGATGAAGGCGCCCAAGCTCTACGGCATCCAGACCTGGCTCGCCTTGCCGAAGACGCACGAGGAAGTCGCGCCGGAATTCATCCACCATGCAGCGCCCGAGCTGCCGCGCATCGTCGGCGAGGGCAAGCGCGTCAGCCTGATCATGGGCTCGGTCTTCGGCGAGACCTCGCCGGTGAAATTCCCCTGGGACACGCTCTATGCCGAGGCGGTGCTGGCGCCGGGTGCGATCCTGCCGCTCGATCCCGACTATCACGAGCGCGCCGTCTACATCGTCTCCGGCAAGATCGACATCGCCGGCGACGAGTTCGGCGCCGGCCAGCTGCTGATCTTCAAGCCGGGCGACCGGATCTCGATCCTCGGCATCGACCAGAGCCGGCTGATGCTGATCGGCGGCGAGCCGATGGACGGGCCGCGCCATATCTGGTGGAATTTCGTGTCGTCCTCGAAGGAACGGATCGACCAGGCCAAACAGGAGTGGAAGACCGGCCGCTTCGACACCGTCCCCGGTGACGAGGAGGAGTTCATCCCGCTGCCGGAGCGCTGAGCGCACCGACATGCCCGCCGAATCTCCCGATAGCCCCTCCGGCACCACGCCGGATGCGACGGATGGCGCGCGCTCCTCGCGCAAGCGGCTGATCGGCTTTCTCTGGGCGGCGCTGACGGTCTCGATCTTCGCCGGCTGGTTCGTGGTCACGCGCTTCAGCGTCACCCGCATGCTCAATGTCTGGGACCTGACCGCGCTGCGCTACGGCATCGGCGCGATCCTGCTGGCATCGGTCCTGCTGCGCGGCCTGCCGCCGCGCGCCTGGCGCAACGGCTTCGTCTTCAGCGTCCTCTGGGGCGCGCCCTTCGCGGCCCTGGTCGCGCTCGGCGTGCAGATGACCTCGGCCGGGCGCGCGGCCTCGGTGACGCCGACCCTGATGCCGGTCTTCGCCGGACTGCTCGGCTGGCTGCTGCTGCGCCAGCCGCCCGGCAAGATCCGGCTCGTCGGATATGCCGCCATCGCCGCGGGGCTCTGCGGGCTGATCGCTACGGCCTCCAGCGTCGGGGCTGCGCCGAGCCTGCTCGGGCTCGGCTTCCTGGCGCTGGCAGCGGCAATGTGGGCGGGCTACACGCTGCTCCTGCGCGGCAGCGGCCTCAACCCGATGCAGTCGGCGGCGCTGATCTGCTTCTGGTCGGGCGTGATCTTCGTTCCCCTCTATCTCGTCCTCGGCATCGGCAATCTCGGGCAGGCTCCGATAGCCGAGATCGCAGTCCAGGGCTTCTATCAGGGCGTGCTGATGAGCATCGTCGCGCTGATCAGCTTCAACCGCGCCGTGACGCTGCTCGGCGCCTCGGCTGCCGCGGCGATGATCGCGCTGGTGCCGGTCATCGCCTCGCTGCTCGCCATCGCCTTCCTCAGCGAAGTTCCGACGGTGGCGGAGGGTATCTCGATAGCGTTCATCGTCGCCGGCGTGCTGCTGGCGACGCGGCCGGCGCCGGCCTCTGGCCGCGGTTGAACTCCCTTCTCAGGCGAGCTCGGAGAGGTCGCGCAGGCGCGGCACCCGTGAGAAGCCGATGACGAGCAACTGGATCAGGAAGCCTGCCGTCGCGAGCTGCAGGCAGGCGGCGATGCCGAGATGGGCCGCCACGGTGGCGCCGATCGCGGCCCCCACCGGACGTGCGCCGAAGGTCGCCGTCATGATCAGGGCAGAGACGCGGCCGAGCATCGCATTGGGCGTAACCGCCTGGCGCAATGTCATCGTCGAGATCGACCAGATGATCGGCCCGACGCCGAACAGGAAGAAGCTCGCTGCGACCAGATAGATGGAGGGAAACCAGAGCGTCGCGAGCATCACGCCGGCTGCACAGAGGCCGGCAAACGGCCCGAGCAGGATCAGGGTCCCGAACGAGACCCGCCGGGCGACATGGGACGCGAGAGCGGCGCCGACGATCATCCCCGCGCCGTAGATGCCCAGGGTGATGCCGACCTGCGTCGCGGTGAGGCCGAGATTCTGGACGGCGTAGGCGACATAGATCGCCTGGAAGACGAACCAGGAGACGTTGAAGAAGACCGCCGTCATCAGGATCGGCCTGAGCAGATCGTGGCCGGCGACGAAACGCGCGCCTTCCTTGAGATCATGCAGCAGATCGCGCCGCGGGCCGGACGGCGCCTCATCCTTCGGCAGGCCGGCGAGCAGGAGCGCGGCGAAAATCGAGAGCCCGGCAGCCAGGCCATAGGCCGTCGAGATGCCGATCCAGCCGACGAGCGCCCCACCGAGCGCCGGCCCGCCGGCATAGGCGGCGCTGCGCGCCAGCTCCAGCCAGCGATTGGCGTCCGCGAGCCGCGCGCGCGGTACCACCGACGGCACGAAGGCCGGGGCGGCGACGCTGTAGCAGACCGTGCCGACGGCGCCGAGCGCACCGAGAAGGCCCAGCCAGGTCAGGTTGAGGCTGCCCAGAGCGAGCAGCAGCGGGATCGCCAGCAGCGACACCGCGCGCAGCACTTCCGTGCCGACCATGAGCCGGCGCCGCGAGGCGCGGTCGACCATCAGGCCCGCCGGAATCGAGAGCAGGAGAAAGGGCAAGGTCTGCGCCGTCTGCAGCCAGCCGGTCTCGGCCGGCCCCGCCGCCAGCAGCAGAACGGCGGCCAACGGCGCCGCGGCCAAGGCGATCTGCTCCGAGAACTGGGCAAGGAGATTGGACCAGCCGATGCGGCGAAATGCCGTCGGCAAGGGGGTGGTATCGGCCGGTTGCATGACCTCAAGTCCTCGGAAGCAGTGGAGAGGACACTAAAAAGCCCCGCCGGCATGGGAACCACCCGTTTCGTGGGAAGCATTACGCTCGCCGCGATGGCGCGCGACTTCCAACTCCGGTTTGCCAGCGCGCCACGCAGGCTCTATTTCCAGATCGTCCCAGCGAAGGATCCGACAGCCTCGTGCCTCGCCCCAACACTCCGCTCCTCGACAAGGTTCCCGATCCGGCCGCTCTGCGCCGGCTCGACGATGCGCAGCTGCGCCAGCTCGCCGACGAGCTTCGGGCCGAGACGATCGACGCCGTCTCGGTCACCGGCGGCCATCTCGGCGCGGGCCTTGGCGTGGTTGAGCTCACCGTCGCCCTGCACCATGTCTTCGACACGCCGCGCGACCGGGTGATCTGGGATGTCGGCCACCAGGCCTATCCGCACAAGATCTTGACCGGCCGCCGCTCGGAAATCCGCACGCTGCGCCAGCCGGGCGGGCTTTCCGGCTTCACCAGGCGCGCGGAAAGCGAATACGACCCGTTCGGCGCCGCCCATTCCTCGACCTCGATCTCGGCCGGGCTCGGCATGGCGGTCGGTCGCGATCTCGCCGGCGGCAAGAATAACGTCATTGCAGTGATCGGCGACGGCGCCATGTCGGCCGGCATGGCCTATGAAGCGATGAACAATGCCGGCGCGACCGGCTCGCGGCTGATCGTCATCCTCAACGACAACGACATGTCGATCGCGCCGCCGGTCGGCGCGATGTCGGCCTATCTCGCCCGCCTCGTCTCCGGCCGGACCTATCGCTCGCTGCGCGAGGTCGCGAAGTATCTCGCCGAGAGGCTGCCGCGTTTCTTCCATGAGAAGGCGAAGCGCACCGAGGAATATGCCCGCGGCTTCTGGACCGGCGGCACGCTCTTCGAGGAGCTCGGCTTCTACTATGTCGGCCCGATCGATGGGCACAATCTCGACCATCTGCTGCCGGTACTGCGCAATGTGCGCGACGCCGAGACCGGGCCGATCCTGGTCCATGTTGTGACGCAGAAGGGCAAGGGCTACGCCCCGGCCGAGGCCAGCGCCGACAAGTACCACGGCGTCGTCAAGTTCGACCCCGTCACCGGCCAGCAGGCCAAGGCGCCGGCGAATGCGCCGAGCTACACCAATGTCTTCGCCAACGCCCTGATCAAGGCGGCGCGCGAAGACGAGAAGATCGTCGCCGTCACCGCCGCCATGCCGTCGGGCACCGGACTCGACGCCTTCGGCAAGGAGTTCCCGGGCCGAACCTTCGATGTCGGCATCGCCGAGCAGCATGCGGTGACTTTCGCCGCAGGTCTCGCCACCGAAGGCTTCAAACCATTCTGCGCGATCTACTCGACCTTCCTGCAGCGCGCCTATGACCAGGTCGTGCACGACGTCGCCATCCAGAAGTTGCCGGTGCGCTTCGCGCTCGACCGGGCCGGGCTGGTCGGCGCCGATGGCGCGACCCATGCCGGGGCCTTCGACATCGCCTATCTCGCCTGCCTGCCCGACATGGTGGTGATGGCCGCCGCCGACGAGGCCGAGCTCACCCATATGGTCGCGACCGCAGCCGCCTATGATGCCGGCCCGATCGCCTTCCGCTATCCGCGCGGCGAAGGCGTCGGGGTCGAGATGCCCCAGCATGGCGTGCCGCTCGAGATCGGCAAGGGCCGCATCGTCAAGCAGGGCACGCAGGTCGCCCTGCTCTCGCTTGGCACGCGCCTCGCCGAATGCCTTGCCGCCGCCGAGCAGCTCGGCCAGCGCGGGCTTTCGACCACCGTCGCCGATGCCCGTTTCGCCAAGCCGCTCGACGAAGAGATGATCCTGCGCCTCGCCAGGGAGCATGAGGTGCTGGTCACGGTCGAGGAAGGCTCGGTCGGCGGCTTCGGCAGCCATGCGCTGCAATTGCTGGCGCGCGAGGGCGCGCTCGATCGCGGGCTGAAGATCCGCAGCCTCGTGCTGCCCGACATCTTCCAGGACCATAACAAGCCCGAGGTGATGTACGCGCAGGCCGGGCTCGACGCCGCCGGGATCGTGCGCACCGTCGAAAAGGCGCTCGGGCCGGCCAGCGCCGCCCGCCGCGCCTGACATATGACCGCCGGCCTGCCGCGCCGGGTCCGCGCCGACCTACTGCTGGTCGAGCGCGGCCTGTTCGAGAGTCGGGCGCGGGCGCAGGCCGCGATCGCTGCCGGTCTCGTTCGCGCCGACGGCGTCGTGCTGCGCAAGGCCTCGGAGACCGTTCCGGATACGGCGGCAATCGAGGCGCAGGCGGCGCATCCCTACGTCTCGCGCGGCGGGGTGAAGCTCGCCGCGGCCCTCGATGCCTTCGGCTTCGATCCGGCCGGGCTGACCTGCCTCGATGTCGGCGCCTCGACAGGCGGCTTCAGCGACGTGCTGCTCCGGCGTGGCGCGACACATGTCTACGCGGTCGATGTCGGCCAAGCGCAACTGCATGAGAGCCTGCACGGGAATCCGCGCCTGACCAGCCTGGAGAGCCAGGACATCCGCACGCTCGACGCTGGCCTGTTCGGGGAGGTGCCGGCGCTTGCCGTGATCGATGTCAGCTTCATCTCGCTGAAGCTGGTGCTGCCGGCGGTGGCTACGCTGCTCGCTCCGAAAGCGCGGCTGGTCGCGCTGGTCAAGCCGCAATTCGAGACCAAGCGCTCGGCGTTGAAGAAGGGCGTGCTGCGCGACGAGGCGCTGCAGCAGCAGATCTGCGCGGAGATATCGGACGTCGCCGCCGGCCTCGGCTTTGCCGTTAGCGGGCTCATCCCCTCCCCGATCGAGGGCGGCGACGGCAATCGCGAATTCCTGCTCGGCGGCGAGCGAACAGCCTAGCTCGCCATCACGGCATCGATATCGGCCTGCACGGCACCGGGGTCGATATAAGCCGCCTCACCCTGGCCATTTGCGTTGATAAAGGCGGTGGCGCGGGCGATCAGGCGACGCAGCGACAGGCTGGCGACATCGACGATCAGTCCCGGGTCTTCCTCGGCCGGCATCTCGTCGAGCAGCGCCGTCGCCGTATAGATCAGGCGGTCCATGGCGGCGCAGAGTGCATCGAAGCTCTGGGCCTCGCGCTGACCGAGCCCGCGATAGGCTGCCATCGCCTCGCCGGCGCAACGCAACGGCGAGCCCGCGAAATGCTCGAAATAGCCGACGGCGCGCCAAGCCTTGAGGTCGCCGACGATCTCGCGGTCGACCGGCACCATCTCCAGCAGCATCAGCGCCTCGCTGTGCCGGTTGAGGTAGTCGGTCGAAAGCTGCGGAGCTGTCCAGCCCGCCGCGGTCGGTGATGTCTCGGTCGCGGAAGCAGACATGAAAGGCCCCGAAGCGCTGCGACTATGCTGTGCCAACCGCAAACAAAGTCTTGATCCGGTCACGATAAGACGGAAGACATCCGACGATGTGTGGTCGCTATGCCATTACCTTGCCGCCTGAGGCGATGCGCGAAGCCTTCGCCTATCGCGAGCAGCCGAATTTCCCGCCGCGCTACAATATCGCGCCGACGCAGCCGGTGCCGGTGGTGCGCATCGACGAGGGCCGACGCCAGTTCATCCTGATGCGCTGGGGCTTCATCCCCGGCTGGGTCAAGGATCCCAAGGACTATCCTTTGGTCATCAATGTCCGCAGCGAGAGCGCCAGCGAGAAGCCGTCCTTCCGCGCCGCCCTCACCCGCCGGCGCTGCCTGATGCCGGCGGACGGCTTCTACGAATGGCATCGCCTCGGCGAAGGCCGCCAGCAGGAGAACCGACCCTATCTCTTCCGCAAGCCGGATCAGGGCTTCTTTGCCTTCGCGGCCTTGTGGGAAACCTGGCACGGTCAGGACGGCTCCGAGATCGACACGGTCGCGATCGTCACCGGCCCGGCGAACGGGCAGATGGCGGCGATCCACCATCGCTCGCCGGTCGTCGTGCCACCCGAGGCGTTCGACGCCTGGCTCGATCCCATGGCCGAGTCGGCCACCGTGCAGAGGCTGATGCGTCCGCCACCCGACGATTTCTTCGAGATGTTCCGGCTGGGCGCGAGCGTGAACAAGGTCGCCAATGATGGGCCGAAGGTACAGGAGCCGTTCGATCCGGCTTCGGAACCGGTCCCCGCTCCAAAGCCCGCCATGCGTTCCCGTCGGGGCGGCCCCGACGATGCACAGGGCAGCCTGTTCTAGCGCTAGCCATGGCGGCGCGCTTACTCTGGTCCCAAACGAGACCAATAGAGGGAACGCACGAGATGGATGGCCGCCGCCCGACGATGAGCTCCCTGCACGGCATGGTCGCCGCCGCCCACCCGCTGGCGGCACAGGCCGGCGCGCGCATCCTCAGCCAGGGCGGCAATGTCTTCGACGCAGTCGGCGCGGTCGCGTCCGCACTCAACGTGGTCGAGCCGTTCATGTCGAGCCTTGCCGGCATGGGTTCGGCGATCATGTGGGTCGCGGCCGAGAAGCGCGTGCGCGTGCTCGATTTCGTGCCGCCCGTGCCGGAGAGCTTCCCGCTCGAACGCTTCACGCAGCGCTCCGAGCTGGAGCGCGGGGCGCTTGCGGTCGCACCGCCGGGCAACCTCGCCGGCTGGTGCGAACTCAACCGCGCCTATGGACGGCTGTCACTGGAGCAGATTTTCGCGCCCGCGATCGCGCTGGCGCAGGACGGCTTCCCGATCGCCGAATTCGGCGTGATCGAGTTCAACGAGCAGGTACCCTTGCTGCGCGAGCGGCCTGAGCTCTACGAAAACTGGGCTCGGAACTATCTGCGCGATGGCGGGACGAGCGTCACGCTGGGCCACATCCTGCGCCAGCCGGAGCTGGCGACCACCCTGCGCGACATCGCCGCGAAAGGGCCTGGCCATCTCTACGAGGGCGCGCTCGGCGAGGCGGTCACCGCGCACCTCAAGTCGCAGGGCGGCACGCTGACCATGGCCGACCTCGCCCAGGTCGCCCCACGCTGGCGCGAGCCGCTCGCCGCCGCCTATCGCGGCCGGCAGGTGCATGTGCCGCCGCCGGCTTGCGAGGGCTTCCAGTTCCTTTTGACCCTGCGCATCCTCGACGGCTTCGATCTCAGCAAGCTCGAGCGCAACGGCACCGAGCATCTCGACCTCGTCTACCGCGCCATCCGCCTCGCCGCCGGCGTCCGGATCGCCCATAACAATCCGAAGCCCGAGAAGCTCGCTGAGATCCTGTCCGACACCTTCGTCGAGCAGCTGCGGGCGCGGGTGCGGGATGGCAAGCCGATCGACGGCCCGACCGAGCAATGGATGCCGCAGGCGCCGGCAGGCGAAGACCCCGGCCACACCACCTCCTTCTCGATCGCCGATCGCGATGGCAACCTGATCTGCGTGACGCAGAGCATCGGCAGCCCGTTCGGCAGTGGCGTCGTGGTGCCGGGCACCGGGATCTGCCTCAACAACTTCCTCTATTGGGCCGACGTCCAGCCTGGCAGCCCGAACCGCTCGCTGCCCGGGTCTGAGCTGCCGATGTGCATGTCGCCGACGCTCTCGACCAAAGACGGCTCACCGGTGCTCGCGCTCGGCACACCCGGCAGCTACGGCATCATGCAGACGCAGGTGCAGGCCATGGTCCAGCATGTCGATTTCGGCTTGGCCCTGCAGGAGGCAATCGAGGCGCCGCGGGCCCGGCTCTGGGACGGCCGCGAAGTCGAGGTCGAGAACCGCGTGGCGCCGGCGACGATCGCGGCACTGGCCGAGCGCGGGCACGGCATCTTCGCCAATGACGGCGGCTGGACGATGCGCGTCGGTGGCATGCAGGCAGTGTCGCGCGATCCGGCGACGAGCCGGCTCACCGGCGCCTGCGATCCGCGCCGCGACGGCTATGTCGCGACGCCCTGAACGGCCTTTGCGCTGGATCGAGCCTGCCTCATACGCAGCCCCAAGGATGGAAGCATTTTGAGCTCCGCCCCAGATGATCTGCATGCTTGGCTGACCACCACGTTGCTGCCGGGCTGGATCGAGCGTGCCTTCGATCCCGCGCGGCCCGGCTTCGTCGAATATCTCGGGCCGGACGGGGTAGCTGAAGCCGGCGACCTGCGCACGACCCTGGTCACCGCCCGGCTGACCTATGTCTTCAGCCACGCGCATCTGCTGGGGGTCCCGGGAGCGCTTGCCGCCGCGCGCCACGGCCTCGCCTTCCTGACCAGCGTCTGCCGGGGCGCCGATGGGCGTTTCGTCCATTCCTGCACGGCGCATGGCGAGGCCGTCGACGGCAAGACCGATTTCTACGATCTCGCCTTCGTCCTGTTCGCGCTCTGCTGGTTCGCCAAGGCGACCGGCGAGACCGACGTGCTGGCAATCGCCGGCGAGGTGATGGATTTCCTCGACGGCGAGCTGGCCCATCCGGCCGGCGGCTTTCTCGAGGATACGCTGGGCACCCAGCCACGGCGGCAGAATCCGCATATGCATCTGCTCGAGGCCTGCCACGCCCTCGCAGCGGTGTCGCCCGACCCGCGCTGGCTTACGACGGCCGACAGGCTCGTGCGGCTGATGCGGGAGCGGATGCTGGATAGCCATGGCACGCTCGGTGAGTTTTTCGGCGAGGACTGGGCGTCCTTCCCGGGCCCGCGCGGGCTGATCCGGGAGCCTGGTCATCATTTCGAGTGGACGTGGCTGCTCTATCACCACGAGCGGCTGACCGCTTCGAGCGAGGCTCGCGAAACGGCCCGCAAGCTCCATGCGTTCGGGCAGCGTCAGGTCGACGCTCCCGCCAACTCATCGCGGCTCGTCGTGAACGAGGTCGACCCGGCCGGATGTGTCCTGAACGGCGCCGCCCTGCTCTGGCCGCAGACCGAATATCTGAAGGCGCTCGTCGCCCGGATCGAGTTCGAAGGCGACGCCGACGCTGCGGCACGGCTCGAACAGCATCTGCGCCTGATGTTCCGGCACTTCGTCGACGCCAAGAGCGGAATCTGGGTCAACCAGCTCGACGACAAGGGGCGGCCGATCAGTGAGCGGGTGCCGGTCCGGGTGCTCTATCACCTCGTGCTGGCGCTCGCCGAAGTCTGCCGCGGTACCAAGCGCGGCTCTGCCTCCTAGGCACTCCCGCCCAGGGTCACGTCCTCGTCCGGCAGCGCAAAGACACCGCTATAGCGGAACAGCTCGCCGAACAGCGGGTGCTGCAGTGTCATCCGCATGCTGAAGCTGCGCACGTCTATCGGCCGCTCCTCGATATAGCCCGTGCCGAGGAGCAGGCCGACGGGCAGCGGCAGATCGTAGCCGAAGAGCCGCCAGACATAGCCCTCGTCACGGAAGACCAGCGCGCCCTCCTCGGCCGTCACCTTGAGGCGCATGCCGACGCCGAAGCGGACGAACTCGATGACCTGATTGGGGCCCACCTGCTGCATGTGCGAGCGGAAGTGGAACGGACTGCGACCGGCAAAATGGAACACGCGGTTCCAGTGCAGCGTGCGGTCATTGGGCCGCGCGGTGTAGTGCACTTCGATCGGCACGTCGCGGCCACGATAGGGCACCAGCGCTCCAACGATCCGGGCGAAGGGCAACAACACCTTGGCGAAGGCGCTGTGCTCGACCTCCTGCATCGTCCCTTTGACGCAGGTGAAGTCGTCGCTGAACGGGCGCAGGAAATAGTGGCGCCGGATGACCTCGCCGAGTTGGTGCCAGCCCTCGCCAAGCACCTCCTGGAAGACTGGCCGGTGCTCGCTCATGCGCTACAGCGTGGACCCGGGATTGAGCACGCCCTTCGGATCGAGCGCCGCCTTCACCGTCCGCATCAGGTCGAGCTCGACCGGGTCCTTGACGCCCGGCAGTAGCGAGCGCTTCAGGCGGCCGATGCCGTGCTCGGCCGAGATCGAGCCTTTCAGCTCGGTGACGATGGCGTGCACCGCCTCGTTCATCGCGCCCCAGCCGGCGAGATAGGCGGCCTTGTCGGCGCCGACCGGCTGGCTGACGTTGAAGTGGATGTTGCCGTCGCCGAGATGGCCGAAGGGCACCGGCCTGCAGCCCGGCACCAGTGCCTCGACCGTGGCGATGGCGCGCTTCAGGAACTCCGGCGTCGCATGGATCGGCACGGAGACGTCGTGCTTGATCGAGCCGCCCTCATGGGTCTGCACCTCCGAGAGCATCTCGCGCAGCTTCCAGAGATCCGCGCGCTGGCCGAGCGAGCCGGCGAGCACGGCGTCGGTGACGAGCCCGTCCTCCAGGGCTTCGCCGAGGAAGGCCTCGACCGCCTCGCTGAGCCCGGTCTCGGCCTGGGCGCAGACCTCCATCAGCACATACCAGGGCGACGGTTCCGACAGCGGATCACGGGCGCCGCTGGCATGGCGGACGACGAAATCGAGGCCGATGCGCGGCATGATCTCGAAGGTGGTGAGCGTGCCGCCGGCGCTAGCCTTGGCCTTGTTGAGCAAGGCGAGCGCCGCTTCCGGATCAGGCACGGCGAGGAAGGCGGTGGCGCGCGCCGACGGCAAGGGGAAGAGCTTCAGCACCGCGGCGGTGATGATGCCGAGCGTGCCTTCCGAGCCGATGAAGAGGTTCTTGAGGTCGTAGCCGGTGTTGTCCTTGCGCAATTGGCGCAGGCCGTTCCAGATTCGGCCGTCGGCTAGAACCACTTCGAGGCCGAGGCAGAGCTCGCGGGCGTTGCCATAGGCGATCACCGCTGTGCCGCCGGCATTGGACGAGAGATTGCCGCCGACCGTACAGGAGCCTTCCGAGGCGAGCGAGAGCGGGAAGAGCCGCCCGGCGGCCTCGGCCGCCTCCTGCGCCTTCTGCAGAATGACTCCGGCCTCGACGATCATGGTGTCGCCGTCGACATCGACCGAACGGATCCTGTCGAGCCGTTGCAGCGACAGGATGATCTCCCGGCCGTCGGCGACCGGGACCTGACCGCCAACCATGCCGGTATTGCCGCCTTGCGGCACGACTGCCGCGCCGGTCTCGCTCGCCCATGTCATCACCGCCGAAACCTCGGCGACGGAACCCGGCCGGACCACCGCCTGCGCCTTGCCGTGGAACAGACCGCGCGGCTCCTTGAGGTAAGGCACCATCGCCTCAGAGTCGGTGATGATGTTCCTGGCGCCGACGATGCCGGCCAGAGCTTCGATAACGGACGCGCTCATCCTGCCTCCGGAGACATGATCACTTGCGGCCGGCGGCCTTGCGGAAGACGCCGACGAGTTCGATATGGGCGGAATAGCGGAACTGGTCGACCGGCGTCACGCGCTCCAGCGCATAGCCGCCCGCGACCAGAAGCGCCGCGTCGCGGGCGAAACTGCCAGCATCGCAGGAGACATAGGCGACAACAGGCACCTTCGAGGCAGCGAGGCGCTTGACCTGCGCCTCCGCGCCAGCCCGCGGCGGATCGAGCACCACGGCATCGAACACATTGAGCTCATGCTCCAGCAGCGGCCGGCGGAAGAGATCGCGCGCCTCGGCCGTGACCGGCTTCAGCCCTTGCGTATGGTTGGCGGCGCGGCTCAGCGCCTGGATCGCCGCCTTGTCGCTCTCGAAGGCGGAGACCTGCGCCTTCTCGGCGAGCCGGACGCTGAACGGGCCGCAGCCGGCGAAGAGATCGGCGACACGCTTCGCCTTCGGGATCGCCTCGAGCACGAGGCGCGACAGGGTCGCCTCGCCCTCGGCCGTCGCCTGCAGGAAGCCGCCGGGCGCCGGCGTCACCGCCGCCTTGCCCATCAACTGGAAGGGCGCGCGCCGCTCGACGATGACCTCGCCATGCATGGAGAGCCGGGCGAGGTCGAGCCGCTCGGCCGCCTCGGTGAGCTGCCGGCGCAGGCTGTCGCCGGCCGGGCCATGGCCGCGAATGTCGACGTCGAGGCCAGCTTCAGAAGCGGTCAATTGGATATCGAGCGGCTTGTTCGAGGCGCGCAGGCGGTTGGCGAGAAGCTGCGCCACGGCCGGCGCCCGCACCAGGCCAGGAGCCAGCACCGGGCAAGCCTCGACCTCGATCAGATCGTGGCTCCTCGCCGCCATGAAGCCGACGCGCATGTCGTCCTCGCCGCGGCGAGCATGGAAGGTCACACGACGTCGACCGATGCCATGGGCATCGACCAGCGGCGCGACTTCGGTTTCCAACCGGGCATGGGCGAGCGCCGTCACCACCTGCTGGCGCTTCCACTCGGCATAGAGCCCCTCCCCCATATGCTGCGCGGCGCAGCCGCCGCAGCGGGTGAAGAGCGGGCAGATCGCGGCGATGCGCGAGGCGGAGGGCGTCAGGATCTCGACGAGTTGCGCCCGGTCGCCGTCGCGCACCGCTCGTACGGTCTCACCCGGCAGGGCGAATGGCACGAAGACCTGGCCGTCCGCGGTCTCGGCAACGCCGTCGCCGCGCTGGCCGAGCCGCGCGATCGCGAGCGTTTCATTCATGGCGAGGGCGGACATGTGCTTCCGGATCGTGACGTGATTGCGGGTTTGGCCTATCAGGTGCCGAGCGACAGGGAAATGGCTGGAGTTGCCTGACATGACTATCCGCAACGGCGTCGTCGAAGCGATCGGCAACACCCCCCTGATCAAATTGAAGCGAGCCTCGCAGGAAACCGGCTGCGAAATCCTCGGCAAGGCCGAGTTCATGAACCCCGGCCAGTCGGTCAAGGATCGCGCCGCGCTCGCCATCATCCGCGACGCCGAGAAGAGCGGGGCGTTGCGCCCCGGCGGCGTCATCGTCGAGGGCACGGCCGGCAATACCGGCATCGGCCTGGCGCTGGTCGGCAATGCGCTGGGTTATCGCTCGGTGATCGTCATTCCGGAGACGCAGAGCCAGGAAAAGAAGGACATGCTGCGGCTCGCCGGCGCGACCCTGGTCGAGGTACCGGCCGTCGGCTACGTCAACCCGAACAACTACGTGAAGGTCTCCGGCCGCCTTGCCGAGGAGCTGGCGAAGACCGAACCGAATGGCGCGATCTGGGCCAACCAGTTCGACAACGTCGCCAATCGCCAGGGCCATATCGAGACGACCGGCCCGGAAATCTGGCAGCAGACCGACGGCAAGGTCGACGGCTTCGTCAGCGCCGTCGGTACCGGCGGCACGCTCGCCGGCGTCGCGATCGCGCTCAAGAACTTCAACCCGAAAATCCGCATCGCCCTTGCCGATCCGATGGGCGCAGCGCTCTACGCTTACTACACCACCGGCGAACTGAAGGCCGAAGGCTCCTCGATCACCGAGGGCATCGGCCAGGGCCGGATCACCAAGAATATCGAGGGCGCGCCGATCGATGTCGCCTTCCAGATCCCGGACGAGGAGGCGATCCCGCTCTGCTTCCAGCTGCTGGAGGAGGAAGGCCTCTGCCTCGGCGGGTCGTCGGGCATCAACATCGCCGGCGCGATCCGGCTGGCGAAGGAGATGGGCCCCGGCCACACCATCGTGACCATCCTCTGCGACTACGGCACGCGCTATCAGTCGAAGCTGTTCAACCCGGAGTTCCTGCGCTCGAAGAACCTGCCGGTGCCCGGCTGGCTGGAGCGCGATGGCGGGCTGGAGGACGTGCTGGCGAAGGTAATGGCCTGACGCCATGCAGCCGCAGGCCGGGTCGCTCCTCGCCGCGTTGCTGAACTCACCGATCCGGCCCGGGCGCGTCGTCTGGCTCGGGCTGCGACCGGCACGGCGCGCGGCGATGACCAGCGTCGAGGTGGCCGTGGCCAGTGCTGCGGAAGGCCTCGTCGGCGATCGCTATAGCGGTCGAAGTGGTTCGCGGCAGGTCACGCTGATCCAACGCGAACATCTTGCCGCGATCGCCAGCCATCTCGGGCTGGACCACGTCGTGCCTGAGCAGCTTCGCCGCAACATCGTCGTCGACGGCATCAACCTCGCGGCCTTGAAGGATCATTGCTTCCGCCTCGGCACGGCCGTCCTCGCCTGGACCGGCGAATGCCATCCCTGCTCACGGATGGAGGAGGTTCTCGGCCAGGGCGGCTACAACGCCGTGCGCGGCCATGGCGGCATCACGGCGCGGGTCATCGAAAGCGGAACCATCGCGGTCGGCGACAGGCTGGAGCGGCTCCCCGCAACCAGCCTGTAACGGGCGACGTCAAGCCGTCTGCGCGCCGGCCTCGATCGCCTCGATATCGCCGGCGCGGTCGTACTGCGCTTGGTCGAGCATGCCCTGCCGCTTGGCGACGATGGTCGGCACCAGCGCCTGCCCGGCGACGTTCACCGCCGTGCGGCCCATGTCGAGGATCGGGTCGATCGCCAGCAGCAGGCCGACGCCCGCGAGCGGCAGGCCGAGCGTCGACAGGGTCAGCGTCAGCATTACCGTCGCGCCGGTCAGGCCCGCGGTCGCGGCCGAGCCGATCACCGAGACGAAGGCGATCAGCACATATTCCTGGATGCCGAGCGGGACGCCGTAGAACTGCGCGACGAAGATCGCCGAGATCGCCGGGTAGATCGCAGCGCAGCCGTCCATCTTGGTGGTCGCGCCGAGCGGCACGGCGAAGGCGGCGTATTCGCGGGGCACGCCGAGGCTCTTCTCGGTCACGGCCTCGGTCACCGGCAAGGTGCCGACCGAGGAGCGCGAGACGAAGGCGAGCTGGATCGCCGGCCAGGCGCCGGCGAAGAAGCGCAGCGGCGAGAGCCCGTGCAGGACGAGCAGGACCGGGTAGACGATCAGCAGCACGATCGCGAGGCCGAGATAGATCGCGAAGGCGTACCAGGAGAGCTGCTGCAGGGTCTGCCAGCCATATTGCGCCACGGCATTGCCGAGCAGGCCGATGGTGCCGATCGGGGTCAGGCGGATCACCCACCACAAGATCTTGCGGGTGATCGCCAGCAGCGATTCGTTGAAGGACAGGAAGGCATTGGCGCGCTCGCCGACCTTCAAAGCCGCGACGCCGACGACGATCGAGATCACCAGCAGCTGCAGGACGTTGAAGCCGAGCCGGGTCGTCGCCGCACCGCCATCGATCCGGGTCGATGCCTGCAGGCCGAGCATGTTGGCGGGGACGAGGCCCTTGAGGAAGTCGAGCCAGGAACCGACCGAGCCCGGCGCCTTGGCGCTGGCGGCAAGCACGCCGGAATTGATGCCGGGCTGGATGATCAGGCCGAGCGCGATGCCGATCAGGACGGCGATGAAAGCGGTGAGCGCGAACCAGAGCAGGGTCTGCCAGACCAGCGCCGCTGCATTGGAGAGCTGGCGGAGATTGCTGATCGAGGCGACGATCGCGGTGAAGATCAGCGGCGGCACCAGCGCCTGCAGCAATTGCACGAAGATCGAGCCGGTTGTGGCCAGCGTCGTCGTCAATGCGTTCGGCTGGCCGGCCGCATCCGGGCCGATATTGCGGGCTATCCAGCCGAGCACGAGCCCGATCACCATGGCCGCCAGGACCTGGAAGCCGAAATTCGCATAGAATGGCTTGGCGCCGGCGGTGGCCGCGCCGGCTCGGGACGTCACTGTGGTCATGATGGAAACTCGTCAATCGCCGGAGTGCGGCTGAACATATCTGCCACTTATATAAGCACCGCGGCAACTTGCGGGAAGCCAAACACGTCCATATTGCGCCACCAGCGCAGCATGACTGTTCTCCATGGAAACACTCCGAGGAGAATTATTTTCTCCTGGCCCGTTTCGATATCCGCGAATGCCTCCGTTCAGCGCAGCGGCCAGAAGAACAGGATCAGCGGCACGGCGAGCAGGATCACCAGGGCCGAGAGCGGCGCGCCGAGCCTGGCATAGTCGCCGAAGCGATAGCCGCCCGGCCCCATCACCAGCGTGTTGCACTGGTGGCCGATCGGGGTGAGGAAGTCGCAGGCCGCGCCGATCGCGACCGCCATCAGGAAGGCGTCGGGATTGTAGCCGAGCGTCTTGGCGAAGCCGGCTCCGATCGGCGCCATCACCAGCACGGTCGCGGCGTTGTTGAGGAAGGGCGTCACCGCCATGGCCGCGATCAGCATCAGCCCGACCGCGCCCCAGCCGGGCAGGCCGGCGCCGACCTGCGCCAGCAAGCCGGCGAAGACATCGGTCGCGCCGGTGACGCGCAGGCTGTCGCTGACCGGGATCAGCGCCGCCAGCATCACCAGGATCGGCGCTTCGACCGACTCATAGGCATCGCGCAGGGTCAGTGCCCGCAATGCCAGCAGCGCCACGGCGGCGGCGAAGAAGGCGATCGCCACCGGCAGCAGGCCGAGCGCCACGATGATGACCGTCGCGGCGACGATCGATCCGGTGACGAAGCGGCGGCGCGTGCTGCCAAGCGCGAGGCTACGCGCCGCCAACGGCAACAGGCCGAGTTCGCGCAGGCGCTCGGGCAACAGGTCCTCGTCGCCCTGCAGCAGCACGACGTCGCCGGCGCGCAGGCGGATGTCGCGCAGGCGCTCGGTGAAGCGCTCGCCGGCCCGGCTGATGCCGAGCAGGTTGATGTGGAAGCGGGCGTGCAGATCGATCTCGGCGGCGCTCAGCCCTTCCAGCAGCGAGCCTTGCGTGACGATCGCCTCGCCGGTGCGGGCGGGATCGAGCGAGCCCTCGCGCTGCGTCGAGCGATGCTGGCCGACGAGCTCCAGCCCGCCCTCGGCGACGACGCGCTCCAATGCCTTGGGCTCGCCGCGCAACAGCAGGATGTCGCCGGCCCGCAGGCTGGCATCGGGCAGCGGCGCCCGGCGGCGCTCGCCGTCGCGCAGGATCGCGACGACCTCGACCTCGCCATCGCCGGGTTTCCGGAGATCGGCGACGGTCTTGCCGGCGAGCGGCCCCTTCTCCGGCAGGCGTGCCTCGGTCAGGTAGTCCTTTATGTCCACGGCCTGGTCGAGCGAGCGCGAGCCTTGGCGATCCTTCGGCAGCAGCCGATAAGCGACGCTGAGGAAGGCGCAGCCGGCGAGCGCGATGCCGATGCCGACCGGGGTGAAGTCGAACATGGCGAAGGGTTCGCCGCCGAGTTCCTGGCGCACGCGCGAGACGATGACGTTGGGCGAGGTGCCGACAAGGGTGACGATGCCGCCGAGCAGCGAGGCGAAGGCCATCGGCATCAGGAAGACCGAGGGCGACTTCCCGTCCTTGCGGGCGAGCTGATAGGCGATTGGCAGCATCATCGCGAGCGCGCCGATGTTCTTGATGATCGCCGACATCGCGGCGACGACGAAGACGAGCACGGCGACCTGCGTCTGCGTCGTGCGCAAGGCCGGGGAGATACGCGCCAGCGCGGTCTCGACCAGTCCCGAACGCGCCACCGCAGCACTGACGATCAAAGCGCTGGCGACAATGATGACGATGTCGTCGGAAAAGCCCTTGAACGCCTCTTTCGCCGGCACGACGCCGAGCGCAACGCCGGCGAGCAGCGCCAGGAGCGCGACCACGTCATAGCGCAATTTGCCCCAGACAAAGGCCGCCATCATCGCGGCGACCAGCGAACAAGACAGAATCTGAGGCAGCGTCATGTACGGCAAGCTATCCGAAGGCGCGCCGCCCCGGCACGGTCAAAGCCATTTTTTCCAGCGGAAGAACATGTAGGGCAGCACGGCGAAGAGAACCATCATGCCGACTGCCATGGGGTAGCCGAGCTGCCACTCCAACTCCGGCATCGTCTTGAAGTTCATTCCATAGATCGAGGCGATCAGCGTTGGCGGCATCAGCGCGACCGAAACGACCGAGAACAGCTTGATGATCTTGTTCTGCTCGATGCTGACGAGGCCGAGCGTCGCGTCGAGCATGAATTGCAGCTTGTTCGACAGGGAGGTGGCGTGCTCCTCGATTGCCTGCACGTCGCGCAAGGCCGAGCGCCACTCCGGATTGAAGCCGCCCGCCGCCTTCTTGGTGCGCTTGAAATTGGCCGACAGGTAGAGCAGCACGCGCTCGACCGAGACCATGCTCTCACGCACATTCGAGATGATGTGCTCGTACTGGCCGATCTTGCGCACGACCGCCTGATAGGCGCGCCCATGTTCGACATGGGCGCTGTCGCCATCGAAGATCTGGCGCGAGCGCAGATCGATGCGGTCGCCGACGCCGCGCAGCACCTCGGCGGCGCGGTCGACGATCGCCTCGATCAGCCCCTCGATCACGCCGGCCGGCTCGAGCTCGCAGCCGCCGGGCTTGGTGACACGGTTCAGGAAGATGTTGAAGGCGCCCGGCTCATCATAGCGCACCGTCACGAGCGCCTTCTCGGTCAGGATGAAGGTGATGTCCGCGAGCTTGGGAACGTTGGTCTCGGACTGGCAGATGACCCGGGCCGTCATGTAGTGCGCCCCGTCCTCGGCATAGATGATCTCGGACGGCTCGAGATCGTGCATCTCCTCCTTGGTCGGGATCGAGATGCCGAGGTGCTGCTCGACCTTGGCATCCTCGGCCGGCGTCGGATTGAGCAGGTCGATCCAGATAGAGCCCGGCGGAATCTCCTCATCGGCGACGAGCGTCCGATGCGCGAGCTTGTCGCCGCTCGTCTGGCAGATGCCGTGGATCAGGAGCATGGCCGGTCATCCGGAATCGGGCGCCACGAGGCGAGGATTTGCACTGCACCAACTCCAAACGCCCTGCAGTGTCAAACCGATGACGCACTCCAGGCGATAGCCGATCCGGCAAGGTTGGCCTGCTCTGGCGAGGGCGTTCCCGGGAGCGGCGGCGTGGTTAGCATAAAATCAATCGCCGTATGGGATACCGGGCAGATCGGTTTCCCTTCAGAGTACGCCATGTTCGACGCCGCGAAGAATCTCAGCATCAAGACCATGCTCCTGGCCGTGCTCGGCCTTGCCAGCGCGGCGATCGTCGCGCTCTCCTCGCAGGCGCTTTGGCAGGCCTGGACGCGCCACAGCACGGCCGTCGAGGTGTCCGCTCTAGCCGACCTGAACAAGGCCTATTTCACGGCACTCCAGAACCTGCGCTACGAGCGCGGCAATGGCGCGAGCGCGCTGACCATGCCGACCGACAAGAACGGCGGGATGATCGAGGACGTGCTGACGCGGCGCAAGCGCCTGGACGACGCCATCGCCACGGCGCAGGCGATCGTCCGGGACAACGGCTACGAGGTCGCCAAGACCGTCTCGACCGAGATCGACAGCCATGTCGCGGCGCTGAAGCCCTTGCGGGCGAAGGTCGACGCCAACTGGAAGCTGCCGTTGGAGGCGCGGGAGAAGGAGCTGGCCGGGGCCAGCATGGCCCAGACCGGCAAGTTCCTGACCGCGCTCGAGGCCGCCTCGGCGACGCTGGAGGAACGCATCCTCGCGCTCGACGCCAGCTTCGCCAACCTGACCTCCGTCCGTTCGATGGCCTGGGCGGCGCGTTCGCTCAGCGGCTCGTCGACCATCATCCTCAACAACGCCGTCGCCCAGGACCGACCGCTCGACGCCAAGGAGAGCAATGCCGTCCTCGTCAACGATGCGCGCATGGAGTTCGCCTGGGGCGTGGTGAGGCAGCTCATCGGCCAGGCCAGCACCCCGCAAGCGCTCAAGGACGCGCTCGCCACCGCCGAGAACACCTATTTCGGCGGCTCCTTCAAGGCGACGCGGGCCGACCTCGTCGCCAACGTGACCGGCGGGCGCAAGCCCTCGATCAATCCCGATCAGTGGCGCGACCAGATCGTCGCGGCATCCGAGACCCTCGGCGCGGTGGCGAGCCGCGCCATCGACGTCGTGTCCGACGTGGCCGACGCCAAGGCCGATGCGGCGATGCGCTCGCTCGTCGCCTATGGCCTCCTCCTCATGGCCGCGCTGGCGCTGGCGCTCATCGGCCTCTGGCTGGTGCAGAGCCGCGTGACCCGCCCGATCACCGCGCTGACCGCCTCGATGAAGCAGCTGGCGCAAGGCGACTTCACCGCCGAGGTCATGGACAATGGCCGCAATGACGAGATCGGCGGCATGGCGGCCGCCGTCCGGGTGTTCAAGGAGAACGGTTTGCGCGTCCAGGCCCTGGAGGCGCAGGAGCGCGCCGCCGCGGCCGAGCGGGCGGCGCGGACCGAGGCCATGGTCGCCGTGGTCAGCGATGTCGGGACCGTCGTCGCGGCCGCAGCTGCCGGCGACTTCAGCGCGCGCCTGCGCCTGGAAAGCGCCGACGCGCAGATGCAGCAGCTGGTCGACGGCATCAACCAGATCAACGCCGTGGTCGACGGCGCGACGACCGAGTTCGCCGACATCCTGGCATCGGTCTCGCAAGGTGACCTGACCCGCCGGGTCGCGACCAGCTATCAGGGCCGCTTCGCCGAGCTGAAGCACTCGGTCAACGAGACGGTCGAGCGGCTTTCGGAGACGATCGGCGGCATCCAGGCGACGACCTCCCAGGTCTCGGCCTCGGCCCGCGAGATCAAGGCCGGCGCCGACGATCTCGCCAAGCGCACGGAGGAGCAGGCTGCCTCGCTGGAAGAGACTGCCGCCACGACCGAGGAGCTAGCGGCCTCGGTCAAGGCGAGCGCCGGTTCCTCCAAGTCGGCGGCTTCGGCCTCCGACGAGGCCATGAGCGTCGCACAGCGCGGCGGCATGATCGTGCAGGATGCGGTCGCTGCGATGGAGCGGATCGAGGCCGCCTCGCGCAAGATCACCGACATCACCTCGGTGATCGACGGCATCGCCTTCCAGACCAATCTGCTGGCGCTCAACGCGGCGGTCGAGGCGGCCAGGGCCGGCGATGCCGGCAAGGGCTTCGCCGTCGTCGCCTCGGAGGTCCGCACGCTCGCCCAGCGCTCGGGCGAGGCTTCGAAGGACATCACCACTCTGATCCAGTCCTCGACCAGCGAGATCGAGGAGGGCGTCAAACTCGTCCGCTCGGCCGGCGCGGTGCTCGATCAGATCGTCTCCGCCTCCCGTCAGGTCGCCGCGACCGTGGTCGAGATCTCGGCCGCGGCGGGCGAACAGGCCAACGGCATCGACGAAATGAGCCAGACCGTCGCGCATATGGACGAGATGACCCAGGCGAATGCCGCGCTCGCCGAGGAGAGCGCAGCCTCGGCCGCCTCGCTCGCCGACCAGATCCACAGCCTGGATCAGCTCGTCGCGGCCTTCCGCATCGCCGGAAGCGCGCGTGCGACCAACGAGCCGGAACGACTGCGCAACCTCGCCGCCGCCGCCATGTCGGAAACCCGCCCGGCTCCGCGCGCGCCGGCCCGGAAGGCACAACCCACCCCCGCAGCTCCGATGCTCGCCCGCAAGGTTGCGGGCGGCGGAGCGCGGGACCGCGAATGGGAGGAGTTCTGAGCCTTCGGGCTCAGACGCCGCCCTTCACGCCCTCAGGCGGCTTGATCTCCTCGGGCACGAAGAAGTCCGGCATCAGCGGCACCGACGGATCGACCCGGTAGGGCGTGAAGTCGGTGACGCCCTCGCCGGCCATGAAGTTGTCGTCGATCAGGAAATTGCCCGAGAAGCTGCGCGAAGGCTTGTTGAAGACCATGTAGGCCGCGTCGGCCAGCATCTCCGGCGTGCGGCTCGCCTGCACCATCTTGTCGCCGCCGAGCAGGTTCTTCACAGCCGCGGTCGCGACCGTGGTGCGCGGCCAGAGCGCGTTGACCGCGATGCCCTTCGGCGCAAGCTCTCCGGCGAGGCCGAGCACGCACAGGCTCATGCCGTATTTCGCAATGGTGTAGGCGAGGTGCGGCGCGAACCAGCGCATCTTCATGTCGAGCGGCGGCGACAGCATCAGGATATGCGGGTTCTCCGCCTTCTCCAGATGCGGAATCGCGTATTTCGAGACCATGAAGGTGCCGCGCGTGTTGATCTGGTGCATCAGATCGTAGCGCTTCATGTCGGTCATCTGGGTGTTGGTCAGCGAGATCGCGCTGGCATTGTTCACGACGATGTCGAGGCCGCCGAAGGTCTCTGCCGTCTTCGCGATCGCCTCGGCGACGCTCTGCTCGTCGCGGACATCGACCATCAATGGCAGGCACTTGCCACCGGCCGCCTCGATCTCGGCGGCGGCGGTATAGATCGTCCCTTCGAGCTTCGGATGCGGCTCGGCCGTCTTGGCGGCGATGGTGACATTGGCGCCGTCACGGGCCGCCTTGATGGCGATGGCGAGGCCGATGCCGCGCGATCCACCGGTGATGAAGAGCGTCTTGCCCTTGAGCGACATGGTGTCCTCCCTCGTTAACTCTGCAAGCTGAACCGGTCCGGCTGGCTGCCGTCCGCATCGGTGAAGCCATAGGCGCGCGCCAGGTCAGCGACGTGCAGCGCCTGCCCGGCATGGCGGGCGACATCCGGATCGGCCGCCAACGCCGCGACCGCACGGCCGGCATAAAGCGGTGTCTCGGTGGTCTCGTCGGCCATGCCGGCATCGCGCACGCGTTCGGTCAGGACATGGCCTGGGGACAAGGCCAGCGCGGTGACGCCGTAGGGCTTCAGCTCCTGCGCCATCGCCAGCGTCAGCCGGTTCATCGCCGCCTTGGACAGGTCGTAGAAGACGTCGCCGAGATAGCCGCTGCTCGTGTCGAAGCTCACCGTGACGATCAGGCCCTGGCGCATCTGCACCATGGCGGGCGCGACGGCACGCGCCAACAGTAGCTGCGCATAGACGCCGCTTTCGAAGCTCTGGCCGAGCCGCGCGACCGGGCGGCGCCAGAACGGCGCACCGAAGGCCGAACCATCCGGGTAGCGCTCGCCGTCATAGCCTTCATTGCCGCCCCAGACCGCGTCGACGACGCAGTCGAGCCGGCCGAAGCGGCGCAGGGACCAGGCGACGAGCTGGTCGACCTCGCGCTCGTTCGTATGGTCGCAGCGATAGGGCTCGCCGCGCCCTCCGGCCGCCTCGACCTCGCGGGCCGTGTCCTCGAAGGTCTCCGAGCGCTGGTCGGTGCGTGGGCCTGCCTCGCTAGAGCGGCCGGTGACGATCACGGTGGCGCCGGCCTGGCCGAGCGCCCGGGCGATGCCGCGCCCGAGCCCGCGCGAGGCGCCGGCGACGAGGCAGACCTTGCCGGCGAGCGGCTTCAGCGGGCTGTCATCGTTCATTGCGACAAGCCTCGCGAACAGGCTGGCGCAATGCGAGCGGCTCCGCTAGAAGCCCCTCCCCCGAACGGCGAGGACGATCATGGAAGCGAGTGAAGTCGCGGCCTGCTGGGAGGCCAACGCCGAAACCTGGACCCGGCAGGCGCGCGCCGGCTACGATCTCTACCGGGACGCCCAGAACACCCCTGCCTTCTTCGCCAACCTGCCCGATATCGACGGGCTGGACGGCCTCGACATCGGCTGCGGCGAAGGTTCGAACACGCGCAAGCTCGCTGAGGCCGGTGCGAGCATTACCGCGATCGACATCGCCCCGACCTTCATCCGCCATGCGCAGGAGGCTGAGGCCGCCAACCCGCTCGGGATCACCTATCACGTCGCCGACGGCATGGCCCTGCCCTTCGCCGACGCCTCCTTCGATTTCGCCACCGCCTTCATGTCGCTGATGGACATGCCGCACCAGGACCGCGTGCTCGCCGAAGCCAAGCGGGTGCTGAAGCCGAGCGGCTTCCTGCAGTTCTCGATCCTGCATCCCTGCTTCGCCACGCCCGGCCGCAAAGTGATGCGCGACGAGGCCGGCACCGTGCTCGGCATCGAGGTCCGCGAGTATTTCCGCGTCAGCGACGGCGAGATCGAGAGCTGGCGCTTCGGCGCCGCGCCGGACGAGGAGAAGACCAAGGTCGAGCCGTTCCGGGTGCCGCGCTTCCACCGCACGCTCAGCGACTGGATCAACCTGCTGGTCGCCACCGGCTTCCGGATCGAGCACATGCACGAGCCGGGCGTCGATGCGCAGACGGCCAAGGCCGTGCCCTATCTCGCCGACACCTATATCGCGCCGCTCTTCCTGCACATGCGCGTGCGGAAGCCGGTGCGATAAGTCAGGCGCGGCGGACAGCATCACGCCGCGAAGACCGCAGCCGAATCCTCGACCGCGCCAGCGCCCTCGGTCACGGCAAGCTCCAGCGCAGTGGCCTCGCCGACATGGTGCTCGGCATAGAAGCGGGCTGTGGCGAGCGCCGCGGCGCCCTGATCCTCACCCTGCAGCGCCAACGCCTTCTTCGCCAGGCCCGTGCCGCCCTGGGCGAGCGCGAACAGCTTGAGATAGGGCGTCGCCCCCGCAAGCGCGCTCGCCTGGTCGATACCCATCGTCGCCAGCATCCATTCGGTTGCCCGCTCCAACGAGTCGACGGCCGCGCCGAGCCGCGCCGCGCTGTGGCCGAAGCCTGGCGTATTGGCCTCGCGTACCTGTGCGACGACGCCGCGCATCTCGCCGATCAGCGCCTTGACCGCATCGCCATTGGAGAGCGGCAGCTTGCGCAGCACGAGGTCGATCGCCTGGATGCCGTTGGTGCCCTCATAGATCGTGGCGATGCGGGCATCGCGCAGATGCTGGGCCGCGCCGGTCTCCTCGACATAGCCCATGCCGCCATGGATCTGGACGCCGGTAGAGGCGACTTCGACGCCGATATCGGTGGCATAGGCCTTGGCGACCGGCGTGATGATCGCAGCGCGCTCGGCCGCGGCCTTGCGCTTGCCCTCATCGGCCTCGCGATGCGAGCGGTCGAGCAAGGCAGCCAGCAGCAGCGAGAGCGAGCGCGCGGCCTGCGTCTTGGCGCGCATCTCCATCAGCATGCGGCGGATGTCGGGGTGGACGATGATCGGGCTCATCGGCGCGCCCTTGGGCGCATCGAGCGCCGTGCCCTGCTTGCGCTCCTGGGCGAAGGAAAGCGCCTGCTGATAGGCGCGCTCGGCGATGGCGACGCCCTGCACCGCGACATTGAGGCGGGCATTGTTCATCATCGTGAACATGCAGGCGAGGCCGCGATTCTCCTCGCCGATCAGCCAGCCGATCGCGCCGCCCTCGTCGCCATAGCTCATCGCGCAGGTCGGCGAGGCATGGATACCGAGCTTGTGCTCGACGCCGGTGCAGCGGACATCGTTGCGCTTGCCGAGCGAGCCGTCGGCATTGACCAGGAATTTCGGCACGAGGAAGAGCGAGATGCCGCGCGTGCCGGCAGGAGCATCGGGCAGGCGGGCGAGGACGAGATGGACGATATTGTCCGTCATCTCGTGATCGCCATAGGTGATGAAGATCTTCTGGCCGCTGATGCGGTAGGTGCCGTCGCCGGCGCGCTCGGCCTTGGAACGCAGGGCGTTGAGGTCGGAGCCGGCCTGCGGCTCGGTCAGGTTCATCGTGCCCATCCACTCGCCGGAGACGAGCTTGGCGAGATAAGTCTCCTTCAGATAGTCGGAGCCATGGGCGTGCAGCGCCTCGATCGCGCCGACCGTCAGCAACGGGCCGAGCGCGAAGGCGAAGGCGGCCGAGTTCCACATCTCGGTGCAGGCCGACTGCACCAAGGTCGGCAGGGCCTGGCCGCCATAGGCCTCCGGTCCGGGCAGCGCGTTCCAGCCGCCCTGCGCCCAGGCGTGATAGGCCTCCTTCCAGCCCGGCGGGGTGACGACCGTGCCGTCCTTGAGCTTGGAGCCTACACGATCGCCGACGATGTTCAGGGGCGCGAGGACATCGCCGGCGAACTTCGCCGCTTCCTCCAGCACCGCCTCGGTGACGCCATCCGCGAGTTCCGGTGCCAGCCCTTCGCTGATCAGGGCGTCGAGCCCGGCGACATGGCGCATCGTCGCCAGGATATCCTCGACCGGAGCACGGTACGACATCGCTTACCTCCCTCGGCGCCCGCGCAGCATGGCTGGGCATTCGTCTCGTTGCGTTGACGGCGATGCTAGCCGCGAACTATGCGCTTGCCCACGCGCTAGAGCCGGATCCGACCAGATTGCATTGCAAGCCGATCGGAGCGTGCTCTATGCCGTGCGGTCTCGCACATGCCATCCCGGCATTGTTATAGTTTACATATGAACTTTCAAGAGCGACCGTGACAGCATCTCGCCAGACCCAGCGCCTTTCCGCCGATGAGGCCGGCATCGCCGCCGCCGCGGAGCTGCTGCGCGCCGGCAAGCTGGTCGCGCTGCCGACCGAGACGGTCTACGGGCTCGCCGCCGATGCCAGCGACGACCGCGCCGTCGCCTCGATCTATGCCGCCAAGGAGCGCCCGAGCTTCAACCCGCTGATCTCGCATCTACCGGATGTCGATGCCGCCAGGCGCCAGGGCCTGTTCGACGCGCCGGCGCTGGCGCTGGCGAAAGCCTTCTGGCCGGGCCCGCTGACGCTGGTCGTGCCAGCTTCGAGCTCGTGCATCGTCTGCAGCCTCGCCCGCGCCGGGCTCGACAGTGTCGCGCTGCGGGTACCGTCGCACCCGGTGGCGCGCGCCGTGCTGCAAGCGGCCGATAGGCCGATCGCCGCCCCCTCCGCCAATCGTTCTGGCCGGGTCAGCCCGACCCAGGCCGAGCATGTCCTCGTCGACCTCGACGGCCGCATCGATGCCGTGCTCGATGCCGGGCCGACGGCGGTCGGCGTCGAATCGAGCATCGTCGCCTGCCTTGGCGGCGCCCCGCGACTGCTGCGGCCGGGTGGTGTGCCGCGCGCCGCACTGGAAGCGGCAATCGGGCAGCCCCTCGTCATCGTCGAGGAAGGCGGCGCCGCGCCGATCGCTCCGGGATTGCTCGCCTCGCATTATGCGCCGCGCGCCGCCGTCCGGCTCGACGCAGAAGCGCCGCGACCGGGCGAGGCCTGGCTCGGCTTCGGACCGGAGCCAAACGGCGCCCTGCCTGCGCTTGCCTTCAACCTCAGCCTAACGGGCGACCTGACCGAGGCCGCGGCCAATCTCTTCGCCGCGATGCGCCGGCTCGACGACCAGCGCCCGGCGACGATCGCGGTGGCGCCGATCCCGATGCACGGCCTCGGCGAAGCGATCAACGACCGTTTGCGGCGCGCCGCGGCTCCGCGCTGACGCCGGCGACATCGCTTAGGCCCGCTTGCAATTCCGCAAGATCTGGCAATGCTGCGCGCGGAGTTGCCGGAGAGTGGCCATTGTCGACGTCGAAGCTCGCCTGGGATGATTTCCGCCTGATCAAGGCGATCGCCGATGCCGGCGGGCTGACCGGAGCGGCCGCGGCGCTCAACGTCAATCATTCGACGGTTTTCCGCCGGCTCGGCCAGATCGAGGAGCAGCTCGGTCATGCCCTCTTCGAGCGGCGCAAGACAGGCTATGTCGCGACCTCGGCCGGCGAGGAGATGACGACGCTGGCCTCGCGTATCGACGACGACGTCACGGCCTTCGGGCGCAGGCTGGCGGGGCGCGATCTCGCACCGTCGGGCGATTTGCGCGTGACGACCACCGACACGCTCTATCTGCATGTGCTGCTGCCGATCTTCGCAGCATTCCGGGCGGCGCATCCGCTGATCCGGCTCGACGTCGTCATGGCAAGCCAGACGCTCAACCTCTCGCGCCGCGACGCCGACGTTGCAATCCGCGCCAGCGATTCACCGGGCGAGACGCTGGTCGGCCGGCGCCTCGCCAACCTCAACTGGGCCGTCTACGCCCGCGCCGACGCCCCGACGACCGAGGCCGAGGCTCATGAGCCGAAGCTGCTGTTCAAGCGCGACTGGGTCGCGCTCGGCGACCCGCTCGGCTACGTCAAGGCGGCCCGCTATGTCCGCGACCATGTCCCGGCCGAGCGCATCGCACTGCGCTCCTCGGCCGTGCTCGGGCTGACGGAGGCGGTTGAGCAGGGCATGGGCATCGGTCCCCTGCCCTGTTTCATCGCCGATCAGCGACCGGGCCTTGTGCGCCTGCTGCCGCCGGATCCGGATTTCTCCACCGGCCTGTGGATCCTGACCCATCCCGACATCAGGCATGCGCCGCGGGTGCGCGCCTTCATGGATTTCGTCGGCGGTGAGCTGGCGAAGCGAAAAGCGCTGCTTGAAGGCGCCGGCTGAGCTGCAGCATACCGCGCCACATCGGTAGTCGCCCTTGCGCCACCCCTTGATTGAATTGGCCGCGCTTGCGTCCTTTCAAAAACCTGTATACCGGTACCCCGGTTAGGAAAGCGCCATGCCCCGCCTTGCCCGCGACCACCAGCCGACGCCTCTTCCAGCCGCCGCCATCGACCGGACGATGCGCGCGCCGGAGCAGGTCTATCGCGTCCTGCGCACCGCGATCATCTCGCTCGCCATTCCGCCCGGTAGCGCCCTGTCGGAGGGCGAGGTCGGCGCGGCCTATGCGGTCAGCCGCACGCCGGTGCGCGAGGCCTTCGCCCGGCTGGCCGAGGAGAAGCTGCTCGACGTCTTCCCCAATCTCGGCACCTTCGTCTCATTGATCGACCCCAGGCTGATCGGCGAAGCGATCCTGATCCGCCGTCTGCTCGAAGGCGAAGCCGTCTCGCAGGCGGCCGCCAATCGCGATCCCGCTCTGATCGCCGCGATGAGCCAAGCGCTGGCCGACCATGCCGAGGCGGTCGCAGCCGGCGACGCCGCCCGCGCCTATCAGTGCGACGAGCGCTTCCACCACGCCCTCTTCGCCCATCAGGGGCTCGAGCAGATGTGGGCGAGCGTCGACCGGGCAAGGGCCCAGCTCGAACGCGTGCACCACCTGATGGTCGCCCAGCGCGGCGCGCTCGGCGAGGCGCTCGCCAAGCACCGCGCCATCCTCTCGGCGATCGAGCGGGGGGACGCGTTCGCGGCGCATGCCGCGATGCACGTCCATATCGAGGCCAACGGCGTCTTCCTCGACCGGCTCGCCGGTCACGCCCACCCCTTCGTACGCACGCCATGACGGCGCCTGCCGCCAAGCGCTCGCTGGGCATCACCGTCATGCCCGACTACGCCCAGTCCGAGGGCGTCGACGCCGTCATGGAGAACATCGTCGAGCGGCTGGGCTGCGACGTGATCTGCACGATGCCATCGGTAGCCGAGCGCTGTGCCGAGCATCTCGGCGTCCGCGAGCCGCCCGCCGATGCCGGCGCCGGCCTTGCCCGCACGCTCGACCGACCGCTCTGGGGCGACACCGCTTTGTGGATGCGGACAGCGCCGAGCTTCGTGCCGAACCCGCGCTTCTATCGCGACACGCCCTATGCCCCGCCGGAACCGGATGCGCTGACCCGGCGCGAGGGCCACATCGTCGCCGACATGCTGGCCAAGGCCAAGCGCGCCGGCCTCACGCCCCAGCTCCAGGTGATGGCCGCGGCGCCGCCGGCCTTGCGCGTGCAGCAGCGTCCCGATGCCCGCGCCGACGAGCCGCTGACCGTGTTCGGCACGCCCGTGCGCGGCCGCGTCGACGCCAATGTCAGTCTCGCCAGCGAAGCTTTGCGCGCCTATATGCGCGGCCTCGTAGCCGACCTCCTCGCGAACTATCCGGATTGCGACGCGCTGCGCTTCGACTGGCCGGAATATCCGCCCTATGCACTGGATAGCCTGCTCTTCGATTTCAGCCCGCCGGCGGTGAAGCGCGGGCAGGAGCTCGGCCATGATGTCGAGGCGATCCGGGCCCGGACGTTGGAAGGGCTTCGCAAGGCACGAAAGGACATGGCCGGCGAGGTCGTCGCCATCGCCGCCCTGCTGCAGCAGGGCGGCTGGGCGACCGACCTCCTCGCCTTCCGCAGCGCCATCGTCTCCGACTATGTCGGCGCCCTGACGACGATCGTGAAGGAAGCCTCCTACGGCCGGGTCGGCGTGGTGATGCAGGCCTTCCCGCCGCCGCTCAACCTGCTCTCCGGCCTCGACTTCAGCGCCGTGGACGGCGTCGCCGACGAGATCGCGGTCAAGCACTACACCATGCACTGGCCGATGATCGAACGCGGCTATGTCGAGCGGCTGGCCGCCGTGACCGGCATGGACGCCGACACAGCCTTCGCCGCCGTCCATCGCTGGCTCGGCCTCAATGGCGGTGCACCGACGCTTGAGGCGCTGCGCTATCCCGAGCCGCACGAGCCGCACCCGGCCGATGACGACGCCTTGCGCCGAACGGTCGAGACCGCCGCCAGCCAGATCAATCGCTCGCGCCTCTCGGTGATCGCACATGGCTACGGGCCAACCGGCGATGTCGAGCGCCGCTTCCGAGCCGTGCTCGAAGCGCCCTGCCGGCACCTGCACATCAACCGCTACGGCTACCTCTCGAACGTGAAGATCGCCCGGCTCGGCGCGGTCTGGCGGGAGCATGCCTGACGATCGCGCGCCGGCTTCGGGAGACCGGCGCGACAGAGGGAGGACATCATGAAGCCGTTCAAGGCAGCGTTCGCCGCCATCGCCCTGCTCGCATCCAGCGTCGCGGCCGCCGCGCAGGCGCCCTACCCGAACGCCCCGGTCAGGATCATCGTGCCCTTCGCCGCCGGCGGCGCGTCCGATCTCGTCGCGCGCACCGTCGCCGAGCGCCTGCAGGCGTTGTGGGGACAGGGCGTGGTGATCGAGAACATCGGCGGCGGCGGCAGCAATATCGGCGTCGCCGCGCTCGCCCGCGCCAAGCCGGACGGCTACACGCTCGGCCTGATCAACGCCAGCAGCCATGGCATGAACAAATGGCTCTACAAGGAGAAGCTGGCCTATGACCCGCTGCGCGATTTCGCGCCGGTCAGCCAGCTCGCGATCACGCCGAACGTCCTCGTGGTCAATCCGGAGAAGGTGCCGGCCAAGACCGTGCCGGAATTCATCGCGCTGCTGAAGCAGAAGCCGAACGCGCTGAACTTCGGCTCCTCCGGCATCGGCACCTCGCTGCATGTCGGCATGGAGCTGTTCCAGCAGACGACCGGCACCAAGCTCACCCATGTCCCCTATCGTGGCTCCGGCCCGATGATGGTCGACCTGCTCAGCGGCCAGCTCGACGTCGCGCTCGATGGCGCCGCCGTGGCCTGGCCCTATGTCGAGGCTGGCAAGCTCAGGGCGCTTGCGACCTCGATCCCGCAGCGCGCGAGCTTCATGCCGGACCTGCCGGCGCTGAGCGAGTTCCTGCCCGGCTTCGACGTCACCGCCTGGCATGGCCTCGCCGCCCCCGCCGGCACGCCGAAGGAGATCGTCGAGAAGGTCTCGCGCGATGTGCGCGGCATCCTCGAGACACCGGAGATCCGCGAGCGGCTGGCAGCGCAGAAGATCATCGCGCTCGGCATGACACCGGACGCCTTCCGCGCCTTCATCGAGGCCGAAATCAAGAAATGGGAGCCGGTCGTCGAGAAGGCGCAGATCCGGATCGAGTAACCCTCAACCGATCTCGATGACCACCCGGCCGCGCACCTTGCCGTCGAGCAGAGCGCGGCCGGTCTCGACCACATCCTCCAGCGGGATCGTCGTGGTCATCGCCGCCAGCCTGTCGCGATCGAGATCGCGGGCGAGGCGGGCCCAGGCTTCGAGCCGGCGCGGCTTCGGGCACATCACCGAATCGATGCCGAGCAGCGCCACGCCGCGCAGGATGAAGGGCGCGACCGAGGCCGGCAGGTCCATGCCCTGCGCCAGCCCGCAGGCGGCGACCGCCCCGCCATACTTCGTCATCGACAGGACATTGGCTAGCGTGTGCGAGCCGACCGCGTCGACGCCGGCGATCCAGCGCTCCTTGCCCAGTGGGCGCCCCGGACCGGAGAGCTCATTGCGGTCGATGATCTCGGCCGCGCCGAGGCCCTTGAGATAATCCGCCTCCTCGGGCCGACCGGTCGAGGCGATGACATGCCAGCCGGCCTTGGCGAGCAGCGCCGTCGCGACCGAGCCGACGCCGCCCGCGGCACCAGTGACGACGACCGGGCCATCGGCAGGCTTCACGCCGTAACGCTCCAGCGCCAGCAGGCTGAGCATGGCGGTATAACCGGCAGTGCCGATCGCCATCGCTTCGGCGGGGGTCATGCCCTCGGGCAGCGGCACCAGCCAGTCGCCCTTGACCCGGCTCTTCTGGGCATAGGCGCCCAGATGCGTCTCGCCCGTACCCCAGCCATTGAGGATGACGAGGTCGCCCGGCTTGAACTCGGGATGGTCGGAGGTCTCGACCCGGCCGGCGAAATCGATGCCCGGGATCATCGGCCAGCGCCGCACCACCGGGGCGCGGCCGGTGATGGCGAGCCCGTCCTTGTAGTTCAGCGTCGAATGGGTGACGCGGACCGTGACGTCGCCTTCCATCAGGTCGGCCTCGGCGAAATCGCCGAAGGCGACTCTGGTGCCGGCTTCGCCCTTGCTGGCGATGAGGGCCTTGAAGGTCGACATGAACTCACTCCCGGGAAGCTATTTGACTTTCCCTAGGAGTGGCGCGCCCGGCCGCCGCCTGCAAGCGGCAAGCCTCCGGCAATTCGCCAAGCCGGGATGCGGCATTGTCCCAGCTTCCGCCAGCGGCTCACTTGTCGATCAGCTTTATCTAGAATATATGAATATTCTAGAATTTATGAGATTTGGAGCGAGCTATGCGCAAGTTCAGCACGGTCGAGCTGACGCAGCAGATCGGCACGGTGACCCATGCCGCCAGCCGGGAGCCCGTCACCATCACGCAGCACCGCAAGCCCCGCTTCGTGCTGATGAGCATCGAGGACTACGAGCGCCTGCGCGCCCGAAGCGATACGCGGACGACAGGAACCCTCGACACCATGCCGAACGAGCTGTTCGAGGAGATCAGGACCGAACTCTCCCGCTACGAACAGGACGGTGAGCAGTGGTGAGCTTCGCGGACATCCAGTCCGGCTCCGTCATCCGCTTCCCCTATCTCTGGTCGCGGGAGGCGCTGCGCGGCGAAACCGAAGGCCGCAAGCAGCGACCGACAGCGGTCGGCTTTCGCCTCCAGCGCCCCAAGGGCGAGGATCTGCTCGTCCTCTTCCCGATCACGTCGCAGCCGCCCGGACCGGAGCGCTTCGCCGTCGAGATACCCGATATGGAAAAGCGCCGGGCCGGCCTCGACGCTGCGCTGCGCCTCTGGATCACGCTCGACGACTACAACACCGACATCATCGGCCAGTCGTTCTATCTGGAGCCGGAGCCACCGATCGGGCGCTTCAGTCGGGCCTTCTTCCTGCCGCTCATGCAGGAATTCGTCCGTCGCCGCTCGAAAGCGCACGGCGTCGACCGCCGGCGCTGAGCGAGTGGGCAGCGCCGAAGCGCTTTTGGTCAGGCCGGCTGCGCCGCGGTGCGCGCGACCGGTTTCTCGACGATCGGCAGGTTGATCAGCGCCGAGGCGACGCCGAGCGCGACCGAGAGCCACCAGACGATGTTATAGGAGCCGAACTGCTCGTAGAGGATGCCGCCGAGCAGCACGCCGAGGAAGCCCCCGACCTGGTGCGAGAAGAAGGCGAAGCCGTAGAGCATCGCCATGTATTTGGTGCCGAACATCAGCATGACCAGCGCCGAGGTCGGCGGCACCGTCGAGAGCCAGAATACGCCGATGACGATGCCGAAGGCGATCGCGGTCGTCGGGCTCGGCGGCAGCAGGATGAAGGCGGCGATGGCGATGGCGCGGCCGAGATAGATCCAGGCGAGCAGATGGCGCTTGGGCATGCGGGCCGTCAGCCAGCCCGAGCCGAGCGAGCCGACCGCATTGGCGAGGCCGATCGCCGCCAGCGTCCAGCCGCCGACCCAGGCCGGCAGGCCGGTATCCTTGAGATAGGCCGGCATGTGCACGGTGATGAAGGCGAGCTGGAAGCCGCAAGTGAAGAAGCCGAGCACCAGCAGGACATAGGAGCGGTGCTTGAACGCCTCGGCCAGCGCCTGCGCGATACTCTGGTTCGGCGCCGCGACCACACCGGGCGCAGCCGCCGGCTGCTTCGCGCCACGGGTCGCCAGCATCACCGAGAGCGGGATCACCGGCAGCAAGGTGAAGGCGAAGACGATCAGCGCCTGCTGCCAGCCCAGCGTCTCGATCAGGATGTTACCGATCGGCGGGAACAGGAACTGGCCGAAGGAGCCGGCCGCGGTGCCGGCGCCGAAGGCGAGCGGACGCCACTGCTCGGGCAGGAGCTTGCCGAAGGCGGCGAGGATCAGGTTGAAGGAACAGGCCGAGAGCCCGAAGCCGATCAGCACGCCGGCGCCGAGATGCAGCTGCATCGGCGTCGAGGCATAAGACATCATCACCAGGCCGGCGGCATAGAGCAGCGCGCCGACGCACAGCACCTTGACCATGCCGAACCGGTCGGCGAGCGCACCGGCGAAGGGTGCGCCCAGGCCCCAGAGCAGGTTCTGGATCGCCAGCGCCAGGCTGAAGGTGTCGCGCCCCCAGCCGAACTGGGAGATCATCGGAAGCTGGAACAGGCCGGCGCTGGCGCGCGGGCCGAAACTGATCAGCGCGATCAGACAGCCGGCAGCGACGATGATCTCCGGCGCGTAGCCGCGCCTGGCGGTTGCGGTCATGACGGGCTCCGGAGCGGGAATCGTGTGTCTGCACGATAGGGCGTGCAGGCCGCGCATGCCAACGCGTTTCCGTTACGTTGCACATCACAGGATTGCATGGGGATTCGCGCCCTGGACACTGCGAAGAAGTGAAAAATCCGGTTGGCCACACTACACGATGCGTCCTCGGCCGCTGCTGCCAGGAGCCGACAGCGCCGGCGCGATGATGCCGAGTAAAATCAGATCGAAAGAGCGCAAGGAGACTGCCCGTGCCATCGAGTAATGACCGCCGCATCGACTATGTCGAATTCGTCGTCGCCGACATCCCGCGCGCCCGCACCTTCTACGAGAAGGCCTTCGGCTGGACGATGACGGACTACGGCCCGGAATACTGCGCCTTCGCCGACGGCCGGCTGGAGGGCGGCTTCACCACGATCGGCACGCTGAGGCCCGGCGGCCCGCTGGTGGTCCTCTATGCCGACGACCTCGCGGCCGTGCAGGCGAGCGTCGAGGCCGCAGGCGGCCGGATCGTCAAGCCGGCCTTCGATTTCCCCGGCGGCCGGCGCTTCCACTTCGCCGACCCGGACGGCTATGAGCTGGCAGTCTGGACGAAGGGCTGACCTGCAGAATTCGCCGGCAAACAGCGCATTTTCATGCTAGGATCGCCTCCGCAATCGTGGAGGCGTCTTATGCGTGCCGTCATGGAGTTGCTTGCCGCCTACAGTTCCTGGCTGTCCCGGATGCTTCTGGTGACGCCGGAGTTCATCACCAAGGATCGCAGAGGCAACCTGCCGCCGCCCTCCGGCGGCATCGGCGCCTATTGACGATCGCTGCCCGCTTTTGACGGCGGGCAGCAGGACCAAGCTGGGCTACTTGCCCCAGCGCAGGGCGAGCGGATCGAGTTCGCGCGCGAGCTCGAGCAAACCTTCGCGCGTCTGCGGATGCAGCGGTGTCAGCGGGTGACGGACGGCATCCGACTTGATCACGCCGCCCGCCTTCATCACCGCCTTGGCCGAGCGCAGGCCGCATTGGCGGTTCTCATAGTTGATGATGGGGAGAACGCGGGCATAGAGCGCCGCCGCCTGCTTGCGGTCGCCCGCGGCATGGGCGACGAGGATCGGCTTGATCAGGTCGGGGATCATCGCCGAGGTCATGGTGCCGGTGGCGCCGGCGTCGAGATCGGCCATTAGCGTGATCGCCTCTTCGCCATCGAACGGGCCGACGATCGCATCGCCGCCTGCTTCGATCAGCGAACGCAGCTTGCCCGCCGTGCCCGGCACCTCGATCTTGAAGTAGCGGACCAGCGGCACCTGCTTGTTGAGACGCACCATGAACGGCACCGTCATGGTCACGCCGGAGAGCGGCGCATCCTGCAGGATGATCGGGATGCCGCAGGCGTCGGCGACGATCTTGAAGTGCTCGATCATCCCCTGCTCGTCGGCCTTGAGCAGCGCGCCGTGATAGGGCGGCATCATCATCAGCATCTTGGCGCCGGCATCTGCCGCCGCCTTGGCGCGCTGCGCCGCGATGCGGGTCGAGAAGTGCGAGGTGGTGACGCAGACCGGCACCCGGCCGGCGACCTGCTCGATCGAGAGCCGCATGACCTCGTCGCGCTCGGCGTCGGTCAGGAGGAACTGCTCGGAGAAATTGGCGAGGATGCAGATGCCGTCGACGCCCTGGTCGACCATCAGGTCCATCACCCGGCGATTGCCGTCATGGTCGAGGTCGCCATTCTCGTGAAAGATCGTCGGCGCGATCGGGATGATGCCCTTATAGGGTTCGCTCATGGCAAGGCCTCGGTTGTTCGTTGATGGAGACGGGTGAAATTCATTGCGCCTGCGGCTCGCCAGCTTCCGAAAGCTCGCGCCGATAGATTGCGAGGTCCTCGGGCGAGAAGCAGCAGAAGGTGATCTCGTCGAAATCGGGCTTCGCCTTCAGGGCGGCCGCCACCGTCGCCACGGCGATCTTTGCGGCGGCGGCGATCGGATAGCCGTAGATGCCGGTGCTGATGCTCGGAAAGGCGATAGTTCGCGCGCCTGCCCCGGCGGCAACCGCCAGGGAACGGCGATAGCAGGAGGCGAGCAGCTCCGCCTCGCCTTTGCCGCCGCCCTGCCAGACCGGCCCGACCGTGTGGATAACAAAGCGTGCCGGTAATCGATAACCTCTGGTGAGTTTGGCATCGCCGGTCTTGCAGCCATGCAGATTGCGGCATTCCAACACCAACTCGGGACCGGCCGCGCGGTGAATCGCACCGTCCACCCCTCCGCCACCGAGAAGCGAGGTGTTCGCGGCATTGACGATGGCGTCGACGGCAAGCGTGGTAATGTTGGCCTGGATGGCGCGCAGTCTCGATCCTGTCATCGGCGATCCGCCCTCGGCTCGGTTCTGGACGGATCACCATAGCGTCGGCATCCAGGCTCCGGCAGTGCGTCTGGTTCAGGCCTTGGCCGCCCGGGCGGTCACCAGCTTGCGGATGCCGCGCCGCGTCGAGCCGATCAGCGGGAAGAGCAGCAGTGCCAGGCCGATCGCCATCAGGCTCGCCACCAGGGCGTTCGACCAGAAGATCGAGAGCGAGCCCTGGCTGAAGATCATCGACTGGCGGAAAGCGTCCTCCGCCTTGTCGCCGATGACCATGGCCAGCACGAGCGGCGCGATCGGGTAGTCGAGCTTCTTGAAGAGATAGCCGACGATGCCGAAGGCGAGCGCCAGCCAGATGTCGAACTCCTTGTTGGCGACGGTATAGGCGCCGATGAAGCAGACCACGACGATCGCCGGCCCGATGATCGAGAACGGGATGCGCAGGATCGAGGCGAAGAGCGGCACGGTCGCGAGCACGACGATGACCGCGACGACGTTGCCGAGATACATCGAGGCGATCAGGCCCCAGACGAAATCGGGCCGCTCGACGAAAAGCATCGGGCCGGGGTTGAGGCCCCAGATCATCAGCCCGCCCATCATCACGGCGGCGGTCGCCGAGCCGGGAATGCCGAGCGCCAGCATCGGCAGCATCGCCGAGGAGCCGGCAGCATGGTCGGCCGTCTCAGGCGAGATCACGCCCTCGGGCTCGCCCTTGCCGAATTTATCGGGATTGCGCGAGGAGCGCTTGGCCATGGCGTAGCTCATGAAGGAAGCCGCGGTCGGGCCGCCCGGGGTGATGCCCATCCAGATGCCGATGATGCTGGAGCGCAGCAGCGCCAGCCAGTAGCGCGGGAGCTTCAGCGCCGTGGCGAGCACATCGCGCGGGCTGACCTTCGCCTTGACCCCGTCGAAGCGCAGGCCCTCCTCCATGGTCTGCAGGAGCTCGCCGAGGCCGAAGAGGCCGATCACCGCGATCAGGAAGCTGACACCGGCGAGCAGCACGTCGAACTCATAGGTCAGGCGGACATTGCCGGAGACCGAATCCATGCCGATCGAGGCGAAGGCGAAGCCCATCGCCATCGACACGATGGTCTTCAGCGGCGAGGCGCCGCCGAGGCCGACGAAGCTGGCGAAGGTCATGAAATAGACCGCGAAATACTCCGGCGACGAGAATTTCAGCGCAAAGCGCGCGACCCAGCCCGAGAGCAGCGTGATCAGGATGACGCCGGCCATGGCGCCGATGCCGGCGGAGAGGAAGGCGAAGGACAGCGCTTCGGTCGCCCTGCCCTGCTTGGCCATCGGATGGCCGTCGAAGGTGGTGGCGACCGAGGACGGCTCGCCCGGGATGTTGAACAGGATCGAGGTGGTCGAGCCGCCGAAGAGCGCGCCCCAATAGAGCGAGGTCAGCAGGATGATCGCCGAGACCGGGTCCATCGAGAAGGTCAGCGGCAGCATCAGCGAGACGCCGTTGGGCGCGCCCAGGCCCGGCAGGACGCCGACCAGGATGCCGAGCAGCACGCCGGCGAACATCAGCGCGACGTGATGGGCGGTCAGCGCGATCTGGAAGCCGTGGAGGAGCGAGGCGAAGTTTTCCATGGAAACCGTCCAACTCGCTGGTTCAGAGGCCGAGCATCGCCTCGACCGGCCCCTTGAGCAGGCCGACCTGGGCGAATTTCTCGAGGCCGAAATAGAAGAAGGCGGCGGTGCCGATCGCCGTCGCAAGCGAAGGCAGCCAGCCATAGCGGCCCTGGAAGCGCATCGCGAAGACGAGATAGAGCAGCATCGCGACATACATGCCGAGCGTGACGGTCAGGATGACGAAGGCAAGCATCGGCAGGAAGAAGGAGAGGACGCGCTTGCCCTGCTCCTTGTCGAGGAAGACCCCGGCCAGTGCCGCCGAGCCGCCCATGCGCCGGCCGATCGTGGTCACGATCGTGCCCGCGCTGGCGAGCGCGATCAGCAGGCCGCAATAGAACGGGAAGGCGCCGGGCTGGGGCCCGGACGAGTCCCAGCCGATGCCGAACTCGCGGGCGCCATTGACGATGATGAGGCCGAAGGCGAGCGTCGCCAGCGCTGTCGCGATCTCGGCCTGGAAACGGCTGATCATCGGCGCTCCTCCTGAATGTAAACGATGTTCTGAACGATCATCCCGGGCTGAGCTGCGCCCGCCCGGGATGATCTGATTTCGACCCATTCAGGTCAGTTGACGACCCAGCCTTCGCTCTTGAAGACCTTGGCGTTGGCGGCCTCGTCCTTGGCGACGAAGTCGGTGAGTTCCTTGCCCTTCATGAAGCGAGCGGTCTGGGCGGTGCGGGCGATGAACTCGGCCCATTCCGGGGTCTTGCTGACCTTCTCCATCACGTCGGCATAGAAGGCGACGGCGTCGGCCGGGACCTCGGCCGGCAGCCAGACGGTGCGCGGCATCTGGAAAGCCTCGAGCGGCAGGCCGGCCTCCTTGCAGGTCGGGATGTCGCCCCAGCCCTTGCCGTCATGGATCGGCTCGCTCTTGGCGAGGCGCACCGGCGAGAAGACGCAGAGCGGCTTCACCTGGCCGGCCTTCCACTGGCCGATATTCTCGTTGGGATTGTTGGTGTTGGAGTCGACATGGCCGCCGGCGAGCTGGGTCGCAGCCGCGCCGCCGCCCTGGAAGGGCACGTAGATCCACTTGGCGCCGGTCGCCTCCTGGATCATCGCGGTCAGCGTCTGGTCGGTGTCCTTGGACTGGCTGCCGGCCATCTTCAGGCTGCCGGGCTTGGCCTTGGCCGCCTCGACATAGGCCTTGGCGTCGTTGAAGGGAGCATCCCCTTTCACCCAGATCAGGAACTCGTCGAGCGCCAGCGAGGCGACCGGCGTCAGGTCGGAGAGCTTGTAGCCGAGCTTGGCGACATAGGGCAGCAGATAGGCGTTGTTGGTGCCGAAGACGACCTTGTGGGCGTCGCCCTTGGCGCCCTTGCCGTAGATATAGCCCTCGGCGCCGCTGCCGCCGCCCTTGTTGAGCACGACGACCGGCTGCTCGATCAGCTTGTGCTTGGTGATGATCGACTGGACGATACGGGCGAAGTTGTCGGTGCCGCCGCCGGGCCCCGAGGTCACGACGAACTCGATCGGCTTGGTCGGCTGCCAGGCGGCAGCCGGAACCACCGCTGCGATGACGGAAGCGAACGCGACACCGGCCGCGATGCAGAAACGTTTCATGCTGTCTCTCCCTGAATAGTCGTTGAAACGGAGCGGCTCTTCTCGGCCGCTGGGCTGGGCGTTCAGGCGGCCTTGCGCGCCGCCTTGCCCTCGCTCGCCATCTTGATCGCGAGCGACAATGCCGCGCGGGTGGCGCCGAGATTGGCGATGCCCTTGCCGGCGATCTCATAGGCAGTGCCATGAGCCGGGGTGCAGATCGGGAACGGGAAGCCGCCGATCAAGGTGACGCCGCGGTCGAAGCCCATCAGCTTCATCGCGATCTGACCCTGGTCATGATACATGGTCAGCACGGCATCGAAATCGCCGTTCTTGGCGCGCAGGAAGACGGTGTCGGACGGGAAAGGCCCTTCGACCACATAGCCCCTGGCCTTGGCCGTCTTCACCGCCGGCTCGATCGTCTCGATCTCGTCGCGGCCGAAATTGCCGCCATCGCCGGCATGCGGGTTGATGCCGGCGACCGCGATGCGCGGCGGGTTGAAGCCGGCGGCGCGCAGATTCTTCTCGGCCAGGTCGAGGGCGCGCAGGATGCGCTCCTGGGTGATGTTCTGGGCGACCTCGGAGAGCGGGATATGCGAGGTGACACGGGCGTTCCAGAGCTTCTCCAGCACGTTGAACTCGCTGGCCGGCCCCTCGAAGTCGATCGCGTCGCGCACGAAGCGAATCTCGTCGTCGTAGCCGGGATAGGCGAAGCGCATCGCCGCCTTGTTGAAGGGGGTGAAGAACACCGCATCGGCCTTGCCGGACGCAGCGAGCCGCAGCGCGCGGCGGAAGTTGTCGGTCGCGGCCTTGCCGCCAGCGAGGGTGGCCTTGCCGCGCTGGAGATCGGCCGGATCGTGGTTCTTGAGATCGACGAAGACCGGCTTGCCGGCATCGGCCGGCAGGGCGTCACCCTCGCCGACGACATGCAGGTCGGGGGTCAGGCCGGCATCGGCGGCGCCGAGCTGGAACAGGCGGTAGTCGCCGAAGACGACGTAGCGTGCGGCCTCGCTGAGATCGGGCTCGGCCAGGATGCGGGCGGTGAGTTCGGGGCTGATGCCGGAGGGGTCGCCCATCGCGACCGCGATCACCGGCAAGGAAGCGTTCGTGTCCATCTCGTCCTCCCGAGGCCGGCTTCGACCGGCTGCTTGGCTTTCGCCTATCATGGTGCAGACGACCAACGCAAGTATGCTGTATGCAGCATAACCAGATCGCACTACTCTACCGCGAATCCGGCGACGGCTTCGCCTGTCCACAGGCGAGGTTGCCTCCGGTCGGGAGGTCGCCGTCCGCGCCGGGCTGCTCGCGTTGACAGCGCGAAAGCGCCATGCCGTACAGAAGACAAAGGAGAGCCGCGATGACGAACGAGGCCGGCATGTCGAGCGAGGCGCAGGACCTCTATCCGCGCATCACGCGCCGCACTCTCCATGAGGAGGTACTGGAGCGGCTGCGCGATATGATCATCGAAGGCCGGCTGACGCCCGGCCAGCGCATCAACGAAGGCGCCGTCGGGGCGCAGCTCGGCGTCTCGCGCACTCCCCTGCGCGAGGCGATCAAGACGCTGGCGAGCGAGGGACTGGTCGAGATCCAGCCGGCCAAGGGCGCGATCGTGCGCAAGTTCTCGGCGCAGGACCTGCTGCAGATACTCGAAGTGCTGAAGACGCTCGAGCAGCTCGGCGGCCGGATGACCTGCGCGCAGGCGAGTGACGAGGCCATCGCCTCGATCAAGGCGCTGCACGACGAGATGATGGAGCTCTACCAGGCGCGCAATCGGCTCGACTATTTCAAGCTCAACCAGGCGATCCACAGCGCAATCGTCGCCGGCTCCGGCAACGACGTGCTGGTCGAGATGCACGGCACGCTCCAAGCCAGGATCAAGCGCCTGCGCTTTGTCGGCAATGAGGGCCCGGAGAAATGGGCCGGCGCCGTGGCAGAGCATGAGGAGATGATCGCGGCGTTGCTGAAGCGCGACGGCGAGGCGTTGGCGGCCATCATCGGCAAGCACATGGATTCGACGCTAGTGCGCGTGCGCGACGTGCTCTGAGCCGACACCTATTTTCGAGCCGCGAGATATATCGGAGGGCGTGGTCGCCGCTGCTGACGCGACGGCGGCTGCTCAGCCGGCGGATGAACGCGCTGGACACCGCGCGTGATGGTTGCTTAATATATTTGAGTTCAATCAGAACGGTTATCATTTAAGTCAATAACAGCAAGCAGACGAGTTGGTTTCCGAAGACTTCGATGTCGAGGGAGCGCCTATGTCCTGGCTGCACGCCTTGTTCGCCCAATCGCCCGAGATTGCCCTCTTCCTGTCGCTGGCCATCGGCTACTGGGTCGGCAAATTCCAGTTCGGGAAATTCCAGCTCGGTGGTGTCGCCGGCTCGCTTCTGGTGGCCGTGATCATCAGCCAGGTCGGCGTCTCCATCGACAACGGCATCAAGTCCGTCCTCTTCGCGCTGTTCATCTATGCAGTCGGCTATGAGAGCGGCCCGCAATTCTTCCGCTCGCTCGGCCGCCAATCGCTGCGCGAGATCGCGATGGCGACCGTGCTGGCGGTCAGTGGCCTCATCACCGTCGTGGTGTTGGCGCGCATGTTCGGCCTCGACAAGGGCCTCGCCGCCGGGATCGCGGCCGGCGGGCTGACCCAGTCGGCGATCATCGGCACGGCCGGCGCCGCGATCGGCAAGCTCGGCCTCGCCGCCGACGAGACCCAGCGCCTGCAGGCCAATGTCGCGATCGGCTATGCCGTCACCTACATCTTCGGATCGTTCGGCGCGATCATCGTCTGCGTCAACATCCTGCCCTGGTTCATGCGCCGGAGCATCCGTGACGATGCGATCAAGGCCGAGGCGGAGCTGCTCGTCGGAGCGCGCAGCTACGGCGTCGGCGAATATGCGGCGACGCCCGATCTGGTCGGGCGCATCTATCGCATCGATGCCGCCGCCGGTCGCAGCGTCGCCGAGATCGAGGGTGCCAGCGCCCAGCCGATCAGCATCGAGCGCATCAAGCGCGGCGGCACGCTGATTGGTACGGAGCCGTCGCTCAAGCTCCAGGCCGGCGACATCATCCTCCTGGTCGGGCGCCGCTCCGGCGTGGTCGGGCTGTCGCGGCAGCTCGGCCCGGAACTCGAATCCTCGGAAGGCATGGATGTCGTCGTCGTGACCCGCGACGTCGCGGTCACCGCCGCCGACTTCGTCAAGCGCACCGTCGCCGAGATCCGAGCCTCGACCGCGGCGGACCTGCGTCACGGCGTCTATGTGGTCGCGGTCAAGCGGGCCGGCACCGCATTGCCGCTCGAAGCCGGGACGGTGATTGAGCCGGGCGACGTCGCCACGCTCTACGGCACCGCCGAGGACGTGCAGCGCGTGGCGCGGCAGGTCGGCAGCATCATCATCCCGAGCGACAAGACCGATTTCGTCTTCCACGGTTTCGGCCTGGTCGTCGGCCTGCTGATCGGCCTTCTCGTGGTCCGGCTCGGCGACATCCCGCTGACCCTGGGCAGCGGCGGCGGCGCCCTGCTCTCGGGTCTGGCCTTCGGCTGGTATCGCAGCCGCAACATGACGCTCGGCAACCTGCCGACCGCCGCTTCGACACTGCTGCGCGATCTCGGCCTCGCCGGCTTCGTCGCCGTGGTCGGCCTGCAATCCGGGCTGCAGGCGGTCAGCACCATCGCCGACAAGGGCCTGTCGATCTTCCTGATCGGCGTCGTGGTGACGCTGCTGCCGCTGCTGATCACCATGGTCTTCGGCCGCTATGTCCTGCGCTACGACAACACCGCCATCTTCGCCGGCGCGCTGTCGGGCTCGCGCAGCGCCAACCCCGCCTTCGGCGAGATTCTCGACAAGGCCGGGAATTCGATCCCGACCACGCCCTTCGCCATCACCTACGCCCTCGCCAACGTCTTCCTGACCCTCCTCGGACCCCTCGTCGTCGCTTTCGCCTGAACCGATCGGAGTTTGCCATGGCCACCGATTACTCGAAATACGCCAAGCTCAGCCCGTTCGAACTCAAGGACGAACTGATCAAGCTGGCCGCCGGCAAGGCGAACCGTACGATGCTCAATGCTGGTCGCGGCAATCCGAATTTCCTGGCCACCCTGCCCCGCCGCGCCTTCTTCCGGCTCGGCCTGTTCGCCGTCGCGGAGGCAGAGCTCTCCTATTCCTACATGCAGAACGGCGTCGGCGGCCTGCCGAAGATCGAGGGCATCGAGGGCCGGTTCGAGCGCTTCACCGCCGAGCACCGCGACCAGCAGGGCGTCGTCTTCCTCGGCCGGGCCCTGAGCTATGTCCGCGACCAGCTCGGGCTCCCGGCCTCCGACTTCCTGCACGAGATGGTCGAGGGCATCCTCGGCAGCAATTATCCGGTGCCGCCGCGGATGCTCCGGATCAGCGAGGAGATCGTCAAGCAGTACATCGTCAAGGAGATGATCGGCGGCTTCCTGCCGGCCGGCAGCATCGACCTCTTCGCCGTCGAGGGCGGCACGGCGGCGATGGCCTATATCTTCAACACGATGAAGCAGAACGGCCTGCTGAAGCGCGGCGACAAGGTCGCGATCGGCCTGCCGGTGTTCACGCCCTATATCGAGATCCCCGAGCTCGAGGAGTACGGTCTCGTCGAAGTCGCGATCAACGCCGATCCGGCCAAGGGCTGGCAATTCCCGGACGAGGAACTCGACAAGCTCAAGGATCCGGCGATCAAGATCTTCTTCTGCGTCAACCCGAGCAATCCGCCCTCGGTCAAGATGGACGACCGCAGCCTTGATCGCGTCGCCGCGATCGTCAGGGAGCACCGACCGGATCTGTTCATCCTGACCGACGACGTCTACGGCACCTTCGCCGACGAGTTCCGCTCGCTGTTCGCGACCTGCCCGCAGAACACCATGCTGGTCTACTCGTTCTCGAAATATTTCGGAGCCACCGGCTGGCGCCTCGGCGTCATCGCCACGCACAAGCAGAACGTCTTCGACGGCGCGCTCGACGCTCTGCCCGAAAAGGCCAAGAAGGGGCTCGACCATCGCTATGGCTCGCTCCTGCCCGATGTGCGCTCGCTGCGCTTCATCGACCGCATCGTCGCCGACAGCCGGGCTGTGGCGCTCAACCACACCGCGGGCCTCTCGACGCCGCAGCAGGTCCAGATGGTGCTGTTCTCGCTGTTCGCGCTGATGGACGAGAACGACAGCTACAAGGCCGAGCTGAAGAAGCTTATCCGTCGGCGCGAGGCCGCGCTCTATCGCGAGCTCGGCATCGAGCAGGACAGCGACCCGAACGCGGTCGACTACTACACCCTGCTCGACCTCGAGGAGATCTCGCGCAAGCTCTATGGCGACGACTTCGCCAAATGGGTGCTGGAGCGCTCGGCCGCGGGCGACTTCCTGTTCCGCATCGCCGACGAGACCGGGATCGTGCTGCTGCCCGGCCGCGGCTTCGGCACGAAGCAGCCGGCAGGCCGCGCCTCGCTCGCCAATCTCAACGAGTACGAATACGCCAATATCGGCCGGGCCTTGCGCAGCATGGCCGACCAATTCTATGCCCAGTACAAGAAGAAAGGCCGGAAGTAAGGCGCTCCGCAGCGCCTCGCATCTGCATCGCACGACGACGATGGGAGAACGCCGGCGATCCCTCGGATCCCCGGCGGCGCGGCTGCCGTACCCGCCGTCATTGCCTTGGCGGGAAGCCCGCCCGCTGGCCTCAATGCCCGCTGAAGACCAGCGTCTGGATCGGCAGCACCAGCGCCTGGATGCGCAGCAGAAGCGCATGCACGAGTCCGGTCGCATCCACCGCATGCAAGGCGATGCGCCGCAACGTGCCAGTGTTCTTGTCGGCGATGATGTCGTGGTTGTTGCTGTAGGCGTTGGCGATGCAGCTCGACCCCGGCGTCACCCCGTCGAGCCCGCCCGGATAGAGCGGCTCCATATAGGTCAGGATCGTTCCCGGGCGCACCACTTGCTGCGCATCGATCAGCTGATCGCCGCTGCGGACCTGGCCGGCAGCGATGAAGTCCTGCACACCGGTCACCACCATGGGAATCACCGTCCAGGGCTTCGAGATGCAGGTGACTTCGGCGACCATGCCGACCTTCATGATCTGCGCCTCGATCTGCCCGAAGCCGGCCTGAAGCCGCCCGCGGCCAGCCTCTTCCGGGATGATTACGCCGGCGGGGCGCATGAATGGGTTGACGATGTCGCCGGGCCGCAGCGTGAACTGCTCGATATGTCCGTTGAAGCCGGCCCGCACCACGGTCTTGCTCAGCTCGACCTCGGCCTGCGCCAGCGCGGCCTCGGCGCTGGCGCGCTCGGCCGGAAGCAGGGTCGAGATCTTCGTCTGAGCCGCCGCCTGCGACGCAGTCGTGGCGGCAAGCGCCGCCTCGCGCCCGGCCGTGAGGTTCTCGAGCTTCTCGATCTCACGGGTCGCGACGATGTCGTCGTTGCGCCGGCGCAATTCGCGCTTGGTCTGCAGTTCGTCCAATGCCTGCTGCAGCGAGCTCTTGGCTTCCTGGATCTTGCCGTCGAAGGTCAGGATATCGGCCTTTGCGACCACCAGCTCGGCCTCGACCTCCGCGAGCTTGCGTCGCGCCGTCTCGACCGCCGCTCGCTGGCTGGTGCTGTCGAGCGTGAAGATCGGCGCGCCCTGTTCCACCTTCCCGCTCGTGCCGACATGCACCTGCGCGACCCGGCCGTTCGTCTCCGAGATGATGGGAACACTACGAAAGAACACGGTGGCATTGGTCGTCGAGGGGTGATTGTAGAAGATCACCGTGATCAGCCCGACCGTCAGCATCACGCAGGTGACGATGCCCCAGCGCAGTTCGAACCAGACCGAATAGAGCGTGATCTCCTTGCCCAGCCGCCTGCCTTGGCCGTAGCGGCGGTAGAGATAATCGGGGAAGATGGTGAAAAGCGCGCAGACGAGGAGTTCGAGCATCGCCTCGTCCCCTCAATGCTGGCCGGCCGGCACGGCGGCCGCGATCGGCTGAGGCGCTGGCTTGCCATCAGACGGGGCGATGCCGTGCTCGATATCGGACGCCGCGTCGCCGCCACGGCCGGGCGCGATGCCCGCGATCTTCTCGAGCGAGCCGGCCATGCGGCCGAAGAGACCGGTAAAGTCGGGAACGTCGATCAAAGCGAGCAGCAGGCCAATGACCCAGAAGAGATGTATATGCGTGAACAAGGCGAGCAGCCCGAGCACGGCGACAATCTCGAACTGCAGTTTGTGGGATTTGTGCGCCATGCGCTCCGGCAGCGTGTGCAGGCGGAGGAAAAGCAGGCCGACACCGAGCACGGCAGCAAGCAGAATGATCGCCGCGACCACCATCAGGGTGTCCGTGCCGCCCGGATCGGTTATGAACGACGGCAAATGATGTGGCGCCGCCGGGTGAACCTGTTCAGCCATTTGATCCCCCCGGATCGGTCGACGACGTAGAGGAAGGTGACGACCAAAACCTGGCGGAGTCAATCAGCCCCAACGGGCAATGCGTACCGTCTTGACAGGGCGGCGGCGCTCGCTTCCGTTGAGTGCAAGAAGCCGGCGAGGACACGCCCTCCATGCTCACCCTGCGCCAGATCGAGGTGATCCGGGCGATCATGATCACCGGCACGATCGCCGGCGCGGCGAAGCTCCTCAATGTCTCCGCCCCTGGCATCAGCCGGCTGATGAAGCACACCGAACGCTCGCTCCGGCTCAAGCTGTTCGAGCGCCGGCAGGGCCGCTATGTGCCGACGCCAGAAGCCAAGGACATCTTCGAGCAGATCAACGGCGTCTACCGCAAGGTCGACGACCTGCACTCGATGCTGGCGCGGATCGAGCGCGGCGGCGATGTCGAGTTCAAACTCGGCTCGGTGCCGAGCATCTGCCATGTCATGGTGCCGCGCGCGATCGAGCGCCTCAGGCGCAAGCATCCCGACCTGCGCATCGACATCAACATCCTGAAGATCGAGGAGGCGCTCGACTATCTCCTGCTCGGCAAGGGCGAGATCGTGGCGATGAGCTACAAGCTGGATCACCCCGGCCTCGACTTCACGCCTCTCGCCATGGGCGAGCTGCTCTGCATCGTCCCGCAGAACCATCCGCTCGCCGGCTACAGCAGCATCTCGGCCCGCGAGATCGTCCAGCACCAGCTGATCGGCATCGACCCGAACGACCCCTATGGCCGGATCATGAGCGAGATCTTCCAGCGCCAGGGCCTGCATTACGAGATGGCGATCAAGGCACGCTTTGGCACCACGGTCTGCTCGCTGGTGCGGGCCGGCCTAGGCATCGCCATCATCGACCAATTCACCGTCGCCCATGGCTCGATGCAGGGCATCGCCACGATCCCGATCGAAGAACCGACCCGCTTCCAGACCTATGTCGCGATGAAGAACGACAAGGCGCTCTCGCTTTATGCCGAGACTTTCGTGAAATTGCTGCGCGAGGAGATGAACGCGGTCGTTTCGCCGCGGCTAGCCGCCGAAAGATAACATCAAGTTAGGCGGCAGCGACGAATTGGTTATCGCGTTACGGCCTCAAATCGGTTTAGCTGCAGGCTCATGCGCAAGCCCGCCGAGACGGGCCGTGACGGGGATGGAATACCGACCATGGTCATCGCCAGGAAGAGCAAGCGGGTGCTGCTCGGGCTGATCGGCTTCCCGATCGCGCATTCGGCGACCCCGACGACACAGGAAGCCGCGGCACGTGCGGCCGGGATCGAGGCGCATTACCATCTGATCGAGACCGAGGGCGCCGGGCGCGACGACCTCGCCGCCATGCTCGACGGCATCCGCCGGCTCGGCTTCTCCGGCATCAACGTCACCTTCCCCTACAAGGAAGCGGTCGTGCCGCTGCTCGACGGACTGTCCGAGCAGGCTGCGGCCATGGGTGCGGTTAATACCATCGTCGTCGACGATGGCCGCCTGACCGGCCACAACACCGATGCCTCGGGCTTCGCCACCGCCTATCGCCGGCTCGGCCGGCAGGATGGCGACAAGCCGGTCGCGATCATCGGCACCGGCGGCGTCGGCAAGGCGATCGCCTTCGCGCTTGCCGATTGCGGCGTCACCCGCCTGCGGCTCTGCGATGTCGATCGAACCAGGGCCGAAGCGCTGGCCGGGCTTCTCGGCACGCGGGCGAACGTCGAGATCGCTGGCAGCGCCGAGGAGGCGGCCGAGGGCGCCGCCGGCATCGTCAACGGCACGCCGATCGGCATGCTGCCGGATCGCGGCATCCCGATCGAGCCCGGTGCGATCCAGGCCTCGCAATGGGTGGCGGACGCGGTCTATCACCCGCTCTGGACACCGCTGCTGAAAGCGGCGCAAAAGGCCGGCGCAACGGTGATGACCGGACGCGAGCTCTCGATTCACCAGGCGGTCGACGCCTTCCGGCTCTTCACCGGGCTGGAAGCGTCGGAAGCGGTAATCGGCGCCGCCTTCGACTCGGTGACCGCGTCGGGCGAGACAAGCGAGCACGCGGCCTGAGCAAGACGACCCGGGCATCACCGGGCGGGGATTTGAGACACTAGGGATAAGTGGAGGGAACGAGCATGAAGAAGCATTGGATCATCGCTGCCGCACTCGGCATGGCTGTCAGCCTGCCGGCCCTGGCGCAGGACAAGGTCAAGCTGGTCGACGTCGTCGAGCTCTCGGGCGCGGGCGCGACCGCCGGCACCAACTGGAAGAACGGCATCGACCTCGCCGTCGCCGACATCAATGCCAAGGGCGGCATCCTCGGCAAGCAGATCGAGATCGTCCACTACGACACCCAGACCAATCCGGGTAACACTCGCGCCGCCGTGCAGCGCGCCATCGACGAGGGCACCTATGCCGTGCTCGGCCCGGTCTTCTCCGGCCCGATCGGCGCTTCCATGCAGATCGCCCAGCGCGCCGAGATCGCCCAGCTCGTCGGCGGCGAGGCGGCCGGCCTGACCAAGCAGGGCAACGAATACCTGTTCCGGACCTCGCTGAGCCAGACCGCGGCGATGCCGAAGATCGCCAAATATCTGAAGGACACGGTCAAGGCCGGCTCCGTCGCCGTCGTATGGGTCAACAACGACTTCGGCAAGGGCGGCCGCGACGCGATCATCCCCGAACTGGAGAAGGCCGGCATCAAGCTCGCCGCCGACATCGCGACCGAGCAGGGCCAGGCCGACTTCGCCGCCGACGCGATCAAGGTCAAGAACTCCAATGCCGACGCGATCTTCGTCTATCTGAACGAGGAGGAGAGCGCCCGCTTCCTGCGCGCCGCCAAGCAGCAGAGCATCACCAAGCCGATGGTCGGCGAGACGACCCTGCTCGGCGCCAAGGTGATCGAGCTCGCTGGCGACGCCGCCAATGGCGTCAAGGGCCATGTCGGCCTCTCGATCGACGCGCCGATCCCGGCCTTCCAGGAGTTCGGCAAGAAGTTCCAGGCCAAGTACAACTACGTCTCCGACCATAACGGCATGAAGGGCTACATGGCCGTCTACATGGTCAAATGGGCGACCGAGAAGCAGAAGAAGTTCGACAAGAAGGGCGTCGCCGACACGCTGCGCGGCGCGACGATCAAGACCTCGGACGAGCCGGGCATCCTGATCGAGACCACGATCGAGAAGAACGGCGACCTCGACCGCGAGAGCTTCCTCGCCGAGGTCAAGGACGGCAAGCAGGTGATCACGGCGACCCTGCCGAAGATCAACCCGTAACAAGCACGTCATTCTCGGGCGGCGCAGCGCGCCGACCCGAGAATCTCATCGTCCAGAGATGGTCGGGTCAGGCCCGACCATGACGCTCAACAAAACCGAGCGAGCAAAGCCATGGCCGAATTCCTCGCCTATCTCATCGCCGGCATCGCCACGGGCGCGATCTATGCGCTCGCCGCGATCGGCTTCACGCTGGTCTGGCAGACCTCGCAGACGATCAACTTCGCCCAGGGCGAGTTCGTCATGCTGCCGGCGGTGCTGGTGCTGCTCGCGATCAAGCTGTTCGGCGCGCCGATCTGGCTGGGAGCCCTGATCGGCATCGCCGCCTTCATCCTGATCTTCGGCGTCGGCTTCAAGCTCGCGGTGGTCGATCCGATGATCCGGCACGGCGTCCTGCCGCTCGCCATCGCCACCATGGCGCTGTCGATCATCATGAAGGAAGGCGCCAAGGACGGCTTCTCGGCCGAGGCGCAGAAATTCCCCTCCTTCGTTCCGACCGAGACGATCTCGGTGTTCGGCGCGGCGATCTCGCTGCAGCATGTCGCGATCATCGCGGTCGCCTTCGGCGTCATCGGCCTGCTGCAATGGTTCGTCGGCAGCACCCGGCTCGGACGCCAGATGCAGGCGACGGCGCAGAATCCGACGGTGGCGCGCATCCTCGGCATACCGGTGGAGCGCATGGTGCTGCTGACCTTCGTGATCAACGCGGCGCTCGCCGTCGTCGCCTCGGTGCTGATCTCGCCGATCTACCTGGCCAAGTTCTCCAATGGCGAGGTGATCGGCCTGTTCGCCTTCATCGCGGCGATCGTCGGCGGCTTCAACCAGGTCCGCGGCGCCCTCGTCGGCGGGCTGATCGTCGGCATCGTCGACAGCCTGGCGGCAGCCTACATCTCGACATCCTACCGGCTCGCCGTGCCGCTGGTGCTGCTCGTCGTCGTCATCCTCGTCAAGCCGGAAGGCCTGATGGGCCGCAAAGAGGAGCGCCGGGTATGACCGCGCCCGCCACCCACGGCGCCGCCCCGGCGACGCGCCGCCTGCCCCTCCCCGGCTTCGTCGACGGCACGCTGCTGACGCTCACCGCCGCCGCGGTGATCCTCTGGTTCGCGCCCTCCGGCATGGGCCGCTACGGCACCTATGTGCTCTCGCTCTGGCTGGTGATGAGCGTCGCCGTGATGGGTCTCAACCTGACGCTCGGCTATGCGGGCCTGAAATCGCTGGCGCAGGCCGCCTTCATGGGCATCGGCGCCTATGCGACCGCGCTGCTGACCAGCAAGGTCGGGCTGAACTGGTACGCCTCCTTCGCGATCTCCGGCCTGCTCACCTTCGCGGTAGGGCTCGTGCTCGGCTTCCCGGCGCTCAGGGTCAAGGCGCATTACCTCGCCTTCGTGACGCTGGCCTTCTCGACGCTGATCTGGCTCGTGCTGCGCAATGAGCAATGGCTGACCGGCGGCGTCTTCGGCCTCTCCAACATCCCGCGGCCGAGCTTCTTCGGGCTCAAGCTCGACGGCGCGCTCGCCTTCCATCGCTTCGTCGTCGTCGTCACCTTCCTGCTCGCCGTGGTGCTCTGGTGGATGATCCGCTCGCCCTGGGGGCGCGCCTTCACGGCGCTGCGCGAGAATCCGATCCGCGCGGCGAGTCTTGGCATCGACACCCGCATGTACACGCTGCTCGCCTTCGCGATCGGCTCGGCCTATGCGGGCTTTGCCGGCGCGCTCTATGCGCCGCTCGTCGAGTTCATCGACCCCTCGCCCTTCTCGCTGTCGCAGAGCTTCTTCCTGCTGCTAATGGTGGTCGCGGGCGGGGCCGGCTACCTGCTCGGGCCGTTCATCGGGGCGCTGCTCGGTGTTGTGCTGCCGGAATGGCTGCGCTTTGCCGGCTCTCTCTACCTGATCATCTTCGCGGGAATCGTCATGCTGCTGCTGATCGCCTGCCCGCAAGGCATGAGCGGCCTGCTCGAACGCGGCTGGAATCGATTGACCGGAAAGACGGGAGGCAGCCGATGAACCAGGTCCTCGAAGTCTCGAACCTCCACAAGGCCTTCGGCGGCATCAAGGCGGTCAACGGCGTCTCCTTCAAGGTCAATGAAGGCGAGATCCTCGGCATCATCGGCCCCAATGGCTGCGGCAAGTCGACCCTGTTCAACTGCATCCTCGGCCAGCTCGAACCGACCGAGGGCGCGGTCAAGCTCGACGGGCGCGACGTCACCAATATGCGCCCCTCCGAGCTCAACAGGCTCGGCGTCAGCCGCACCTTCCAGCTGCTGCAGGTCTTCCCCGAGCTGTCGGTGCGCGAGAACCTGATCCTGGCCGGCCAGGAGCACGAAGGCACGATGCTGTCGCGCTTCTTCGGCGCGCGCGATGCCGGGCTTTCGGCCAAGGCCGAGCAGATGATCGGCTTCTTCAAGCTCGGCCATCTCGCGGACGCCAAGGCGGGCGGGCTCTCTTATGGTCAGCAGAAGCTGCTCGACGCCGCCATGGCCTTCATGGCCGGGCCGCGCCTCGTCCTGCTCGACGAGCCGGCCGGCGGCGTGAATCTCACCATGCTCGGCGATCTCAAGGAGCGCCTGCGCGCCATCAATGCCGAGCAGGGCGCGACCTTCGTGGTGATCGAGCACAACATGGATTTCGTGATGTCGCTGTGCTCGCGCGTCATCGTGCTGGCCGAAGGCAAGGTCCTGGCCGAGGGCACCCCGGCCGAGGTCCGCGCCAATCCGGCGGTCATCGAAGCCTATCTGGGGCACTAGCGCGATGGAACCCGCAGCGCGCACCCCCCTCCCCCTTGTGGGGAGGGGTTGGGGGTGGGGGTCGACGTGGAGTATGCGCGGAATCCGGATAGTGCCCGCCCGCATACCCAGCGCGGCATTCTCCAGCCGCGCACCAAGCCGAGCCACCCCCACCCCTATCCCCTCCCCACAAGGGGGAGGGGAAGCGCCGCCTCGACCATCGTCCCCGCGCACTTGGAAGGCTGCATCATGACCACCCCCATCCTCGAACTAGACGGCGTGGTCGGCGGCTACGGCGCCATGACCATCCTCAACGGCACGACGTTCAAAGTGCCGCGCGCCGCGATCACGACGGTGATCGGCCCCAACGGCGCCGGCAAGTCGACCGTGTTCAAGGCGATCTTCGGCCTGCTCAAGGTGCGCGAGGGCCATATTAGGCTGGAAGGCCAGGAGATCACCAACTGGAACCAGCGCAAGCTGCTGGAGGCCGGCATCTGCTATGTGCCGCAGGGCCGCAACATCTTCCCAGAGCTCTCGGTACGCCACAATATCGAGCTCGGCGCGGTCGCGGCCGGCAGCCACATCACCGACATGCCCAGGCGGATCGAAGCGGCGCTCGACCGGTTCCCGTCGCTGCGGGCCAAGGCCGACGTCCAGGCCTCGACCCTCTCCGGCGGCCAGCAGAAGCAGCTCGAGATCGTGCGCGGCCTGCTGCTCGACCCCAAGCTCGTGCTGATCGACGAGCCCTCGATCGGCCTCTCGCCGATGCTGGTGCAGGAGACCTTCGACATCCTGAAGGAGCTCAGAGCCAAGGGCGTCACCATCCTGATGATCGAGCAGAATGCCCGCTCGGCACTGGAAATCTCCGACGAAGGCCTGGTGCTGGAGCTCGGCCAAACTCGCATGCAGGGCCCGGCAGCCACCATTCTCGCCGATCCCCGCGTTGCCCAACTCTTCCTCGGCGGAGCGATGACGGAAGCGGCCTGAGGGCGCCGCGTCATCAGCTCAGACCTGGCCATTTCGAGCAGCGGGCGAGACGGCGTCGCGCCCGCTGCTCATCGACTAGTTGGTCACCACGACCTTGCCGACTGCGCGGCCGCTCTCGAGCAGTTCGTGCGCCTGCGCGATCTCGTCGAGCGGGAAGCGCGCAGCGATCTCGTGGCTGAGCCAGCCGCCGCGGAGCCCCTCCCCGATCGCCACCGCGGCCTCGTCATGCGCGGCCGCGTCCATGACATAGACCAGCACGAAGCGGATCGCGGCATCGAGCTGGAGCAGCGGCCAATAGGGCAGCACGGGCTCGGCGACCGCATCGGATGAATAGGTCGCGATCACACCGCGCGGCGCCAGCACCTGCATGGTCAGGTCGAGATTGGCGCCGAAAGCGACCTCGACGACGCGGTCGACGCCACGCTCCTTGCCGGTGAACTCGCGGATACGCGCCGCGAGATCGTCATTGTGGCGATTGAGCACGAGATCGGCACCGGCCGCCTTCGCCGAGCGAGCCTGCTCCTCGCGGCTGACCGTCGTAATCACTCGCGCCCCGCTCTGCTTGGCGAACTGGATCGCATAGCGGCCGACCGCGCCGGCGCCACCCGTGACGAGCACGGCCTTTCCTGCCACCGAACCGTCGGCGAGGACGCAGCGATGCGCGGTCATCGCCGGCACGCCGAGAGCGGCGCCTTCCTCGAAGGAGACCCCGGTCGGCAGCGGCTGGACCTGCCGCGCAGGCAGCGCGACATACTCGGCCGCGCCGCCGAAGGGCCGGCCGAGCGATGCCTCGTAGAACCAGACCCGTTCGCCGATGCGGCTCTCCAGTTCGGGCGAGCCGGCGGCGACCACCTCCCCCGCTCCGTCCTGATGCGGAATGACCAGCGGGAACGGCATCTGGTCGCGGCCGAGCCAGCCGGCGCGTCCCTTCCAGTCCGATGGGTTGATGCCGCTGGCACGGACCCTGACCAGTAGTTCGCCTGGGCCGGCGACCGGCTGAGGCTGCTCGCCGACCTGGAGGACCTCGTTCGCCGGTCCCTTGCGCTGATACCATGCTGCCTTCACTGCCGTGCTTCCTTGCGTGGTTGCGGAAGCAGGCAAGTGTCGTCATAGCTCACTCGGCACAAGTACGTACAAAGAGAACATGTACTATCATGGATGTAAGTGTCTCTGAGCCCATTCATGCCACCGCAACGAGGCCGCGGCGTGAGCCGGCGGCCCGCACGGGCTGCGGCGTCGAGGCGACCCTGTCGGTGATCGGCGGGGTCTGGAAACCGGTGCTGCTGTTCCAGCTGCTGCGCGGGAAACTGCGCTTCAATGCACTGTGCCGGCTGACGCCACGCGCAACGCCGCGGATGATCACCCTGCAATTGCGCGAGCTGGAGGCGGACGGCGTGGTGCGCCGGATCGTCTATCCGGAGGTGCCGCCCAAGGTGGAATACGAGCTCACCGAGTTCGGGCAATCGCTGGAGCCGGTGCTGCTCGCCATGCGCGCCTGGGGCCAGAGCTTCCAGGCGCGCATGGACGCTGCCGAGGCTGAGCCTGGGGGGGGGTCAGCTCAGCCGCGCAGCATCTGCATCGCAGCGGGATAGTAGCGGAAGCCGTCGCCGGCCTTGGCGAGGTTGCCGAAGCCCGGCCAGGCGAAGTGGTAGGACATCACCGGCGTCTTCTGCTCGGCCAGCATGGTGAGCAGCTTCACCCGCGACTGCACCGACATCTTCGGGTCCCAGTCATAGGCGAATTCGACGCGCGGATTCTCGGTCAGCAGCACCGGGTGATGGGTGAGATCGCCGAGGAAGACGAAGGATTTGCCGCCGGAGGAGACGTTGAAGATGGTGTGGCCGGGGCTGTGGCCGGGCGCCGAGATCGCGGTGATGCCTGGCAGGAACTCCTGCCCGTCCTTGAAGAAGACGATGCGATCGCGCACGGGACGCAAGTTTGCGCGGGCGTGGTCGCCGAAAGCCTTGAACGGCGTGCCGAGCCGGGCGTCGTCGAGCCAGTAATCATGGTCGACCTGGCTGATATAGATCTGCGCATTCGGGAAGTGGGGCTTGCCCTCGGCCGAGCAGATGCCGCCGGTGTGGTCGATATGGGCGTGGCTGCAGACGATCGCGTCGATCGAGGCCGGGTCGATGCCGGCCTCCTGCATGCTCTTCAGCACCCGCCCGGTCGTCGGGCCGAAGGCCTTGGAGAAGCCCATGCCGGTGTCGAACATCACCAGCCGGTCGCCGAAATTGACGATCGGGATATTCTGCTCGAGCACGACATTGTCCCTGGCCAGGAAATTCGTCTCGAGCAGGCCGTAGACCTGCTCCTTCGGCAAGCCGAGGAAGCTGGAGCCGGGATCGCCAAGCGGCAGCGGCCCATCCGAGACGACCGTGACCTCGGCCTGGCCCAGCGCGAAGCGATAGTAATAGGGCACCTGGCTGTTCGCGAGCGGGGCCTTGGCGAAAGCGCCGCCGGGCAAGGCCGCGCCAGCGGCTACTGCGGCCGCACCGGACAGGAAGCCGCGGCGGCTGGTGGACGGGATGAGCAGGTTCGACATGGCGTTCCTCCGGATGAAAGGGGAGCGGCGTCGGGCGCCGTCTTCTTCGCCGGGCGGCCTCGTGTCGCGTCAGGCCTTGCCGGAGGGGAAAGATGCACGCCTGCGGAGTGGACGGCCAATAAGGCTTCGCTCTAGTCTGCATAACAGAAAGCTGCCGCTGCTCGCGGCAGCGGTGAAACAGCATCATCGGGGGATCGGGCGACGATGGATCTGCGCCAGTTGCGCTATTTCACGGCCATCGTCGAACAGGGCTCATTCTCCAAGGCGGCGCTCAAGCTCAGGGTGGCGCAGCCGGCGCTGAGCCAGCATCTGCGCCATATGGAGGACGAACTCGGCGTCGCCCTGCTGCATCGCGGAACGCGCGGCGTCCAGCCGACCGAGGCCGGCGAGCGCCTGCTCGCCAAGGCCCGCATCATCCTCGCCGAATTCGCCGAACTGCGCGACAGCGTCCGGGGTGAACAGGCGGCGCCGGCCGGCGAGGTCCGTATCGGCCTGCCTGGCACGGTCAGCGAGCAGTTCAGCGTGCCATTGATCGAGGCGACGCAGGAGCGCTTTCCGGATGTGCGCATCCGCGTCGCCGAGGCGATGAGCGGCTTCGTGCTCGACTGGCTGCGCAAGGGCGAGGTCGACCTCGCGGTGATCTACTCGACCTCCGACCCGAAGGGGCTCGGCATCCACCACGTCCTGACCGAGGAGCTCTGCCTGTTCGGAATCCCGGCTCTGACGGCGCTGAAGACGCCTGCCGGCAAGGCGGTGACGCTGACGGAGGCCGCCGGGCTCGACCTGATCCTGCCCGGGCCAGGCCACGGCCTGCGCGACCAGATCGACGAGGCAGCGGCCGGCATCAACGCCACCGTCCATGCAGCGGTCGAGATCGAATCCTATTCGCAGATCAAGCGCCTGGCCGAGCGCGGCCTTGGCTACAGCATCCTGCCGCGCATGGCGGTCAGGACGCAGGAGAAGGCCGGCATCTTCCGGACATGGCCGCTGGAGGAGCCCTCGCTCTATCGCAAGGTCTATCTCGCCTATTCGACCGAGCGGCCGATGACGGCCGCAGCCCGCGCCATCGGCCAACTCTCCTGGGAGATCCTGCGCGGCCTCGTCGCCGACGAGCGCTGGACCGCGACGCTCGGCGACGAGACCGATCCGCCTGCCTTATACGGCTGATCGGGATTTCGTCTTTGACAGGCGGCAGGCCGGGGCCGAACACTCCCCGGCAAATCAGCTCACGAGGACACGCCTTGAAGACCCGCGCCGCCGTGCTGCACGCCAGCCCCGTCACCGCGCCCTATGCGCAGTCGAAGCCGCTCCGGATCGAGGAGGTCGAGCTCGCCCCGCCGGCAATGGGCGAGGTGCTGGTCAGGGTCCGCGCCGCGGGCCTGTGCCATTCCGATCTCTCGGTGATCGACGGCAACCGGCCGCGCCCGGTGCCGATGGTGCTCGGCCATGAGGCTGCCGGCGAGGTCGAGGAGGTCGGCCCCGGCGTCACCGACCTCAAGAAGGGCGATCGCGTCGTCATGGTGTTCGTGCCCTCCTGCGGCCATTGCGCGCCGTGCAGCGAGGGCCGCCCTGCCTTGTGCGAGCCTGGCAACGCCGCCAATGGCGTCGGCGAACTGATGGCCGGCGGGCGCCGGCTCTCGCAGAACGGCAAGCCGGTGAACCACCATGTCGGCGTCTCCGCCTTCGCCGAGCACACGGTGATGTCGCGCCATTCGCTGGTGAAGATCGAGGCCGATATCCCGCACGAGATCGCAGCGCTCTTCGGCTGCGCCGTTTTGACCGGCGTTGGGGCTGCCGTGAACACCGCCAAGATCCGCGCCGGCGAGACGGCGGCTGTCGTCGGGCTCGGCGGCGTCGGCCTCTCAGCTTTGCTCGGCGCCGTCGCCTGCGGCGCTTCGCGCGTCATCGCCGTCGACCTCTCGGACGAGAAGCTCAGGATCGCCCGCGAGCTCGGCGCGACCGATACCTTCAATGCGGGTGCGCCCGATGTGGTCGAGGCGATCCGCGCCGCCACCAGGGGCGGCGTCGACCACGGGCTGGAGATGGCCGGCTCGGCGAAGGCGCTGGAGCTCGCCTACCAGATCACGCGGCGTGGCGGCACGACGACGACGGCAGGCCTCGCCAACCCCGCGCATACCATGGCGTTGGCGCCGGTCAGGCTCGTCGGCGAGGAGCGGACGCTGAAGGGTTCCTATGTCGGCTCCTGCATCCCGGTGCGCGACATTCCCCGCTTCATCGACCTCTATCAGCGCGGCCGGATGCCTGTGGACAAACTCTGGACCAGCTCCAGCCCGCTCGACGGCATCAACGAGGGCTTCGACGCGCTGAACGAAGGCCGGACGATCCGGCACGTCATCCAGATGTGAAGCTCAGGCGGCGGGTTGATTGCTCGCCGTTGCGCTCCGGGGAGCAAGCGCTGCCGCAACGGCCGCGACCAGCATCAGCACCACCGCAAGCCCGGCCAGCGCCGGGAAGCCGGCATTCGCATAGAGCGGCCCGAAGCCCGTCGTCCCGGCGAAGAGCGCGAGATAGGTTACGCCGCTGTTGAGGCCCATGATCGCGCCGCGGCGGCCGGGATCGAGCGCGCCCAGCCGGAGGATCAGCACGTTCAGCGCCGCATGGTTGGCCATGCCCCAGAAGAAGACGACGGCGAGCAGCGCCGGGTAGGAGGCCGAGGCGGCCGTCATCACCAGATAGACGCCGCCGACCACCGCGAAGAACAACGGCAGCAGGCGAGCCGGTCCGAGCCGGTCGATCCAGCGGTCGAGGAAGGTCGTCGCGCCAAAGCCGAGGCCGTAGCAGAGCGCCAGAAGGCCGCCGGCGCTGACCGGCAGGCCGAGGCCGCGATGGAGATGGTCGCCGACATAGGCGTAGACGCCGTAGAACGAGGCCATGAAGGCGGCGCAGGCGAGCAGCAGCGGTGCGATGCCGGGAACGCGCAGAGCCGAGAGCGGCGACGGCGCGGCGCGTCCGGTCGGGTCGCCGCCAGCCGTCAGCTTCGTGGTCCCTGCCATGGCGGCGAGACCAGCGATGACGACGATGGCGTAGACCATGCGCCATCCCAGGAGATCGGCGATCACCGCCGAGAGCGAGACGCCGGCGACCATGCTCAGCGTCCAGCCGAACAGGACGATGCCGAGCGTGTCGCTCTCGCGGCCCGCAGGCGCCGCCAGCGCGGCAAGCGTATAGATCGACGGCAGCGCGAGGCCAGCCGCGATCCCCGCCAGCAATTGTGCGCCGACGAAGGCCGGCAGCACCGGCGCCGCCCCACTCGCCGCGAGAGCGGCCAGGAAGGCGAGCAGCGCATAGCGCAGCACCCGGCCCGCACCGAAGCGGTCGATAAGCCCGGCCAGCAGCAAGGCGCTCGCCGCCGTGCCGATGCCGAAGGCGGCCGAGGCCGTCATCACCGCCGGCACGCCGCTGGCGAAGCTCTCCGCCACACGCGGCGCGATCGGCCCCAGCGCCAGCGAATTGGCGCCGACGAGGCCGATGCACAGGCAGAGCGCATAGGCCGCGGCCGGGATGCGAGCCGTATCCGAGGTGGTTTGATTTTCATTCGTCATTTCGACAGAATGACCGAATGAAATTCAGGTTCAATCGGAGATCGGCGAATGCTCGAAAAAACAGATGGCGTTCGGCGGAGCCGCGGGTCCGAGCGCGAACTCGATGCGATGGACCGAAAGCTGTTAAGCGTCCTGGTCGAGGATGCGACGGTCAGCTATGCCGAGCTCGGCGAACGCGTCGGCCTGTCGCCGCCGGCGGCGCATGAGCGGGTGAAGCGGTTGCGGCGCTCCGGCGTCATCAAGCGGATGGCGGCACTGATCGAGCCGGAGGCGACCGGCAAGACGCTGCTCGCCTTCGTCCATGTCGACACCACCGGCTGGGGCAAGACGACGACGCTGCTGGCGATCGAGGCCCATCCCGAGGTCGAGGAGATCCATTCGGTCGCCGGCGATACCTGCATGATGCTGAAAGTGCGGACCGAGAGCACCCATGCGTTAGAGGGCCTGCTGGCGAAGATCTACGACGTGCCCGGCGTCACCGCGACGCGCAGCTATGTCGTGCTCTCGACCTATCTGGAGCGGCCGGTCCAGCCCGGCATCACCGGCGAATGGCCGGGACGGGTGAAGGACCCTCGACTGCCGGCCTTAGCCGGCGCGGGCTGAGCCTCAACCGAACATCGCAGAGGTGCCTGCCGGCTTCGCGGCGAACGGCGCCTTGAGGTGATGCAGCCGCAGCGGCTGGTGCAGGACATAGCCGCCCTTCTCATGCTCCGAGAGCGCTTCGAAGCGGGCGATCAACTTGCCGCGCGCCGCCTGCGCCCGCTCCTCTCGCGACGGGTCGATCGTCACGGCGCGCGCCATAAAGGCCTCGGCATCGGGAAAGGTCTCGATCCGGTCGTACTCGACTTGCCTGATCTCGCTGACGATGCCGCGGCGCCTCGCCCTGACGATAGCATCCTGTGCCGCCTGCCGGACCTCGGTCTCGTCCTCGATCAGCCGCAGCGTGTCGAAGAACGAGCCTTCCGACAGCGATTCCACGACGATCACGCTGCCACCCTTGCCGACAACGCGAGCGGCCTCCTCCAGCGCCAGCAGCATGTCCGGCACCGGAATATGGTGCAGGCTGTTGAGGAAGAGCGCGGCATGCATGCTGGCATCGCCCCAGGGCAGGAGCTGGGCACAGCCTTGCTTCAGCGCGGCCTTCGGCACGAGCGCCTGCGCGATCTCCAGCACGGCCTCGTCCGGATCGAGCCCGGCAACGCTGGCGCCACGTTCAGCCAGCGCCTGCAGCAGGTTGCCGCGGCCGCAGCCGATGTCGAGGATGCGCCGGCCCTGCAGCGGCGCAAGCAACTTCTCCAGGATATCGACGGTATCGCCAGCAGGCCGGATGTCCATGACAAATCAATGCTTGCGCTCGCGAAGGGGCGCAAGACCTGTTCGCTTACGATCCCAAGCTACTCCCTAAGGGTGAACAACCTGGCCGCGACCCACTCGTTCCGCCTCACCCGTGCTTGTGCACAATCGTCTTGGCGACGGCGAACTCCTCCAGCGCCATGAAGCCCTTCTCGCGGCCATGACCGCTCTTGCCGGTGCCGCCGAAGGGCAGTTCGATGCCGCCGCCGGCGCCATAGCCGTTGATGAAGACCTGGCCGGCACGGACGCGCTTGGCGACGCGCTGCTGGCGCCCGCCATTATTGGTCCAGACGCCGGCAACGAGGCCATAGGGCGTGGAGTTGGCGAGCTTCACCGCATCCTCCTCGTCGTCGAAGGAGAAGGCGGCGAGGACCGGGCCGAAAACCTCCTCCTGCTCCAGCCGATTGCCGCGCGGCACCTGGCCGAACAGGGTCGGCGTGACATAGAAGCCGCCATTCGGCACGCCCTGGGCGATCGCCCCCTCGGCGAGGACCGGGATGCCCTGCTCGCGCGCCTGGTCGACGAAGCTCTGCACCCGGCCGCGCTGCTTGGCGTTGATCACCGGGCCGCAATCAAGGTCCATCTCGGGCGTGCCGGCGCGCAGCTGGGAGAACTGCCTGGCGACGGCGCCGACGAAGTCGTCATAGACGTTTCTCTGCACCAGCACGCGGCTGCCGGCCGAGCAGGTCTGCCCGGTGTTCTGGACGATCGCCTTGCAGACGATCGGCACGGCTGCGTCGAAATCGGCATCGTCGAAAACGATCTGCGGCGACTTGCCGCCGAGTTCCAGCGTGCAGGTGATAAAGTTGTCGGCGCAGGCCTTCTGGATGATCTGGCCGACCTGTGGCGAGCCGGTGAAGGAGATGAAGCCGACGCCGGGATTGCGGCAGAGCGCCTCGCCCGCCTCATGGCCACGGCCGGTGACGATGTTGATCGCGCCATCGGGGAAGCCGACCTCGGTGGCGAGCTCGGCGAGACGGAGCGCCGTCTGGCAGGCATCCTCGGCGGGTTTCAGCACCACGGCGTTACCCATGGCGAGCGAGGCGGTCAGCGAGCGGCCGAACATCTGCGCTGGATAGTTCCAGGGCAGGATATGGCCGGTGACGCCATAGGGCTCGTGCACGACGCTGACATTGTAGCCGTTGAGGAACGGGATGATGTGGCCGTGAACCTTGTCGGCAGCGCCACCATAGAACTCGAAATAGCGGACGGTCGCCTCGATATCGGCCCTGGCCTGCGCCATCGGCTTGCCGGTGTCCTGCGCCTCGATCCGCGCCAGCTCGTCGAAATGGTCCTGGACCTTGAGTGCGAGCTTCGAGATCAGCCGGCCGCGCTCCGCGGCGGTCAATTTACCCCAGGCGCCTTCATAGGCGGCACGGGCGGCCCGCACCGCATCGTCGATATCCTCGGCAGTGCCGCAGGCGATGCGGGTGAACTCCTCGCCGGTCGCCGGCGCGAGCACCGCCATGGTCTCGCCGGTGCGGCCGGCGACGTGCCGGCCGTTGATGAAATGCTGGGTCATGATGATCTCCGTCTACGGCGAGGCCGTCTCGATCCTGTTCAATGCAGCCCGGCCGCGGCGAGCGAGCTTTCGGCCAATTGCGTTTCGCTGACCTCGCCGCGCTCGATCGCATAAGCCTTAGCCGCGAAGTTGCGCAGCAGACTGGGGTTGGATTCGGTGATCAGCAAGGCGATGTCGGGATGGCTGTCGCGCAAGGCGCGCAGGGCTGCGGCATAGCGGTTGGCCAGCACCGGGGCGAGGCCCTGGAAAGGCTCGTCGAGCAGGATGACGCGGCTGCCGACCATCAGCGCCCGGGCAAGAGCCGCCATCTTGCCCTGGCCGCCGGAGAGCCCCGCGGCAGGGCGCTGGCGCAGATCGGCGAGCTCGGGCAGCACCGCATAGATGCGCTCCAGCCGCCTGATGATCTCGGCCTCGCCGAGCTTCATCACCTCGGCCGGCAGGCGGATGTTCTCCTCGATGGTGAAGGTCGAGAACAGCCGGCGATCCTCCGGCGCATAGCCGATCCCGAGGCGCGGCCGTTCATGCGCCTTCACCGTATCGAGCGACTTGCCGTCGAAGCTGATCGCGCCGCCGGTGACCGTCATGAAGCCCATGATGGCGCGCAGCAGGCTGGTCTTGCCGGCGCCGTTGCGGCCGATCAGGGCGACGGTCGCACCTTCCTCCAGCGACAGCGTAGCACGGCGCAGCACCTGCACGCCTTCGATCTCGGCCGAGAGCTCCCTGATTTCCAGCATGAGCTAGACTCCCACCCCGATCACGGTCTCGCGCACCTCCGGATGGCTGAGGATCTCCTCCGGCGTGCCCTGATGGGCGATGCGCCCGCCGGTCCAGACCGCGACGCGGTTGGCGTAGCGCGCAACCACGTCCATGTCGTGTTCGACGAAGACCGCCGTGGTGGCGCGGGCATCGAGCACGCGGGTCAGCGTGTCCATCACCTGGAACTTCTCGGTCGATGACACGCCGCTGGTCGGCTCGTCCATGAAGATCAGCTTAGGCTCGAGCGCGAGCGCGACGGCGATGTCGATCAGCTTGCGCATGCCCTCCGGCAATTCGCGGACGATGCGGTTGCCGGTCTCCTTCAGCCCGACTAGTTCCAGCAGCGCCCACATCTCCTCGGCTTTGGGGTGGCGCAGCATTGCAAGGAAGGGCGACCACGAGCTCTCGCGCGCCGAGAGCGCCAGCAGGAGGTTCTCGATCACGGTGTTGTCGAGGAAGAGCTGCGGGATCTGGAAGGAGCGGCCGATGCCGAGGCGGGTGATCGCCTGCGGCGACAGCCGCGTGACGTCCTGTCCGTTGAAGACGACGCGGCCGGATTGCGGCTTGAGATAGCCGGTGCAGAGGTTGATGAAGGTGGTCTTGCCAGCGCCGTTCGGGCCGATGATGGCGATGCGCTCGTTGGCCGCGACCTTGAGCGAGGCGCCGTTCGCCGCCTGCACGCCGCCGAAGCGCAAATGCAGGTCGTCCGCCTCGAGGATGACGCCGCTCATCGCCCGCCCTCCTCGCGCTGCGGTTTGCCAGCCTTCCCCGCGACGATGCCGTAGAGCCCTGCCGGCGCGAAGAAGATGATGACCAGCAGCATCACGCCGAGCACGGCATGCCAGGTCTCGGGCGCATAGACCGCCGCATAGCCGCGGATGATCTGGAACATCAGCGCGCCCAAGAAGGGCCCGGCGACGCCGCCGATGCCGCCGAGGATCGCGATGAAGACGAACTCGCCCGAGCGCACCCAATAGGCCAGCTCCGGCGTGACATGGCCGGAGACCAGCGCGATGATCGCGCCGCCCAGACCTGCCAGCAGGCCGGAGAGCAGATAGGCGCCGTAGAGCACCTTGCGCGGGGAGACGCCGAGATATTCAAGCCGTGTCTCGTTCGACTTGATCGCCTCCAGCGCCTTGCCGCCGGGCGAGAGCAGGTATCGGGCGACGAAGAGCGCGGCGAGGATGCAGAGCACCAGCGTGACGTAGAAGGTCGCGAGCTCGAACTGCTCGCGGCCGAATTCGATGCCGGCGAAGGTCGGCCGCGGCACGCGCTTGCCGTCGGCGCCGCCGGTAATCGGGAAGAGCTTCTCCAGCAGCGAAAAGAACACCATCGAGATAGCGAGGTTGAGCATGCCGAAGAAGATCGCGCGGTAGCGCACGACGAAGAGGCCGACGATCGCGGCGAGTAGGCCCGAGGCGGCCATGCCGACAGGGATCAGGATCAGCGCCTCATGCCCGACCTTGGCCGCGGCCAGGAAGGCGACGGCATAGGCGCTGAACGAGAAGAACAGGCCGTGGCCGAAGGAGACCTGGCCGGCGCGCAGCAGCACCATGATGCCGAGCGCCGCAAGGCCCTCGCACAGGGCCACAGTGAGGATCACCGTCGACCAGGGCGAGAACAGTGGGAAGACCGCGAGCGCCGCGATCAGCGCGAGGCCGAAGACGAGCTGGCGCGCCATCAGACCTTCCTCGTCTGCACGGTCGAGAACAGGCCCTGCGGACGGACCAGCAGCACGAGCATCATGATGAGATAGGGGATCAGCACGTCGAATTCCGGCGCGAAATAGACTGCGGCCGAGCGCCCGAGGCCGATCAGCAGCGCCGCCACCGCCGCACCCTCGATCCGGCCGAGCCCGGCGGTCGCGGCGACCGCGAAGGAGAGAACGAGCGTGCCGGCGCCGATGCCGGGGGTCAGCGAGGTCGTCGCGGAGGCGAGTGCCCCGCCGAGCGCCGCCAGCGACGCCCCGATGATGAAGGTGATCAGGTAGACCCGCGCCGCGTCGATGCCCATCGCGGTCGCGGCCTCGCGATCCTGCGTCACCGCGACGATGGCACGGCCGAAGCTGGTGCGGCGCAGGAAGAAGCGCAGGCCGAGCAGCACCGCAGCTGCGACCAGCGGCATCAGGATGAGCTGGTAGGTGGTGTAGAAGATGCCGAAGACCTCGACCGTGCCGAGCCAGTTCATCGGGGCGTTGGCGAAATAGGGTTGTACGCCGAAGACGACCTTCTGCGCGTCCTCCAGGATCATGAAGACGGCGAAGGTGACGATCAGCTGCAGCACCTCCTCCTTGCCGTAGACCCGGCGCAGCAGGGCGATCTCGACGAGGCCACCGACGAGGATGCCGACCAGCGCCGCCGCGAGCAGCAGAGCCGGAAAGGCGAGCCAGGTCGGCAGGCCGGCGGCACCGAGGGCGAGCACGGCCGCCGCCGCGACATAGGCGCCGATCGCATAGAACGAGCCATGGGCGACGTTGACGATGCCGAGCACGCCGAAGATCAGCGACAGCCCGACCGCGACCAGGAAGATCAGCGAGCCATAGGCCAGGCCGTCGAGCGCGGCGAGGAGGAGCATTTCAGGAGGCATGCGGTCCGTTCTTCAGGTGTTGACCGAGGCCCCTCGCCGTCATTGCGAGGAGGCGAAGCCGACGAAGCAATCCAGGGCAGCAGAGCGCGTTGCTGGATTGCTTCGCTACGCTCGCAATGACGAGGAGCTCGGGCTGATCGCTCACTTCGCGTAGTCGAAGCTCTCGATCGACTTGTCGGTGACGAGATCGGGCTTCACCTTGGCGAACCAGTCGAGCGATTTCTCGCCGAGCGGCGTGGTCACCAGCTTGCCGGGATAGAGCGCCATCTTGTCGTAGACCGCGAAGGGGAATTCCGGCACGCGCTTGGTGGTGCCGAGCAATTGGTCTTCCAGCCCCTGATGGTCCTGCCGAATGGTAATCGTGCCGGTGAGCGACTTGAACTCCAGCCCCTCGAAGGCGGCGATGACCTCTTCCTTGCTCGGCCATTTGCCGCCGGCGCCGGCCTTCTCATAGGCCTTCACCAGGCCGGTCAGTGCCTGCTGCATGTGGAAGGTCGGATAGATCGGATAGACGCCGGTCTTGTCCTTGTACTTCTTCACGAAGGCCTGCATCTCCGGCGCGTCCTTGTGCTTCGGATGGCGCCAGTAATGGTCGCCGCGCGAGCCGATGATCACGCCCTCGGGCAGGACATTGCCAAGCCGCTCCAGCGAGCTTTCGGCCAGCGGCAGCACGAAGGTCGACTGCTTCAAGAGGCCGCGCGCCGCCGCCTGCTGCACGAAGGTGTCGAGATCGCCGCCCCAGGAGGTCGAGATCACGACATCGGGCCGCAGCGCCGAGAGCCGGGTGATCTCGGTCGAGAAATCGGGCGCACCGAATTTTGGGAAGAGCTCGGCGACGACCTTCACATCGGGCTTCAGCGCCTTGAGGCCGGCCTGCAGCAGCGCCCAGGATTCGCGGCCCCAGGCATAGTCCTGGTTGACGACCGCGACCGATTTGAAGTCGGGCTTCACCTTCATCAGGTAGAGCAGCGTCGCCATCATCTCGGCGCCGGCATGGGCCTGGGTGCGGACGGAGTATTTCCACTTGCCGTCCTCGAAGATGGTCTGCGTGCCGCAGTCCCACATCACGTTGACGACCTTGAGATCCTCGGCGACCGGGGCGAGCGCGTTGCAGGAGCCGGACGAGATCGCGCCGAGCATTACCTGCGCGCCCTGTTCCTGTACGACGCGGCGATATTCGGAGAGCAGCTGGTTGGTGCCGGCGCCCTCGTCGACATAGACCGGTTTCAGCGGCACGCCGAGCACGCCGCCCTTGGCGTTGATCTCCGCGATCAGGAGGTCGGCGGCGTTGCGGCCGGGAACGCCGAACACCGACGCCGGCCCCGACAGGAAGGTGGCAATACCGACCACTAGTTCCTTCGGCTTGTCCTGCGCCAGCACTGAGCCTGCGAGCAGCGTGCCGGTCAGCGCGGCCAGCGCCAGTTTCATCGTCTTCATGAGCATCCTCCCTGAACAGCTGGGCGCTCTTGAGCGGCGCCTCGTCCGGCAAAAAGGGGCGCATAGACCCCGCAGTCGGACAAGAAGGATAAAGCGATGAAGGCCATAGGGTTTTTCTATGGAGCCGGGCGCTATGGCCGCCATCGCGAAACGCTATTTGACTTCGTCAGGCCGACGACGATCTCTCGCGCGGAACGGAAGGCGCGCGACTGACTGATGACCAATGCTCTTGACGGAATCCTGGTGGTGGCGCTGGAGCAGGCCGTGGCCGCTCCGCTGGCGAGCTGCCGGCTCGCCGATGCCGGCGCACGCGTCATCAAGCTGGAGCGCGAGGAAGGCGATTTCTCGCGCGGCTATGACGACTATGCCGCGGGCCTGTCCTCCTATTTCGTCTGGATCAATCGCGGCAAGGAGTCCTGCCGGGTCGATCTCAAGGACAAGACGGACCTTGCCTTGGTCGAGGCGATGCTCGCCGAGGCCGATGTCTTCATCCAGAACTTCGCGCCTGGCGCCACCGACCGCCTCGGCATCGGCAGCGAGGCGCTGCGCCAGCGCCATCCGAAGTTGATCACCTGCGACATATCCGGCTATGCGCCGGGCACGCCGCATTACACCAAGAAGGCCTATGACCTCCTGATCCAGGCGGAAGCCGGCCTTGCCGCCGTCACCGGCAGCCCTGACTCCGGGCCAACGCGGATCGGCATCTCGATCGCCGACATCGCCACCGGCAACGCCGCCTATGCCGCGATCCTGGAGGCGCTGATCCGGCGCGGGCGGACCGGCGAGGGCTCGCGCATCCAGCTCTCGCTGTTCGACACCATCGCCGACCTGATGAACGTCCCCTATCTGACGCGGCGCTATGGCGGGATCGAGCCGCCCCGGCTCGGCCTCGCCCACCCCTCGATCGCGCCCTATGGCGTCTTCCGCCTCGCCGATGCCGAGGTGCTGATCTCGATCCAGAGCGAGCGCGAATGGCAGATCCTGGCGCGCGACGTGCTGCGGAATGCTAGTCTCCTCGACGACCCGCGCTTCACCAGCAATGTGCTGCGCGTGCGCAACCGCCCTGCCCTCGACGCCGCGATCCAGGCGATCCTGATCACCCGCTCCTACGCCGAGACCGCTGCCGAACTCGACGCTGCCCGCATCGCCTATGGCACGGTCTCGACGATGGCCGATCTGATCGCCCATCCGGCTGTGACGGCCCTGCCGGTCCCGACGCCGAACGGCCCCGTCGAGGTGCTGGCGCCGCCAGTGCTGGTCGACGGCAAGCGTGTGCCGATGCGGGCGCCGCCCGGCCTCGGCGAACATGACGAAGCGTTGCGCCGGGAATTCGCGGCGAAAGCAGCGCGGCCAGCCTGAGATGAGCATGACGACAGCCAACGATCACACCGACATCCGCGAGACGGTCGCCAAGCTGTGCGCCGATTTCCCCGGCGATTACTGGCGCAAGCTCGACCGTGAGATGGCCTATCCCACGCAGTTCGTCACGGCGCTGACCGAGAGCGGCTTCCTCTCGGCGCTGATCCCGGAGGAATACGGCGGTGCCGGTCTCTCCCTCTCGGCCGCGGCGGTGATCATGGAGGAGATTCAGCGCCAGGGCTGCAATGGCGGCGCCTGCCATGCCCAGATGTATGTGATGGGCACCGTGCTCCGGCACGGCAGCGCCGAGCAGAAGCAGCGCTATCTGCCCAGGATCGCCTCGGGCGAGCTCAGGTTGCAGGCCTTCGGCGTCACCGAGCCGACCAGCGGCACCGACACCACGGCGCTGCGCACCACCGCGCGGCGCGAAGGCGACCATTATATCGTCAATGGCCAGAAGATCTGGACGAGCCGGGCGGCGCAGTCCGACCTGATGCTGCTGCTCGCCCGCACCACGCCGCGCGACCAGGTGCAAAAGCGCACCGACGGGCTCTCGGTCTTCATCCTCGACATGCGCGAGGCGCTGAAGGACGGCCTCACCATCCGGCCGATCCGGACGATGATGAACCACGCCACCACCGAGGTCTTTTTCGACAATGTCAGGGTGCCGGCGGCCAACCTCGTCGGCGAGGACGGCAAGGGCTTCCGCTACATCCTCTCCGGCATGAATGCCGAGCGCATCCTAATCGCGGCCGAATGCGTCGGCGATGCGAAGTGGTTCATCGACAAGGCTTCCAACTACGCGAAAGAGCGCCAGGTCTTCGGCCGGCCGATCGGCCAGAACCAGGGCATCCAGTTCCCGATCGCGCGCGCCTACGCCAATATGCGCGCCGCCGAACTGATGGTGCGCGAGGCGATCCGCCTCTACGAGGCCGGCGCCAATCCCGGCGCCGAGGCCAACATGGCCAAGATGCTGGCGGCCGACGCCTCCTTCGAAGCGGCCAATGCCGCCATCCAAACCCATGGCGGCTTCGGCTTCGCCGAGGAATACGACATCGAGCGCAAGTTCAGGGAGACGCGGCTCTACCAGGTCGCGCCGATCTCGACCAACCTGATCCTGTCCTATCTCGCCGAGCACGTACTCGGCATGCCGAGAAGCTATTGAATCCTGCAACACCAACCGCAAGGGCGCGGGGAACCCCTCTCCTGGAAGGAGAGGGGCAGGGGTGAGGTGTTCGGAGCGGAATCGTGAGCCTCACTCCGACCGCGCGGTTGGCGCTCGCGGAGCTGGTCCGATCTCCCACACCTCACCCTGCCCTCTCCTTACAGGAGAGGGTTTCCCGCGCCTTTCCTCTCTGGAGGCACCATGAACATCGACCATCTGAAGTCCTGGATCGGCAAGGCCGAGCAGGCCTCCGACCTGATCACGCCCCGGCTCGTCGCCAGCTATGAGGCGACCTTCGCGCCGCATCTCGCGCCTTATGCCCAAGGCGAAGCGCCGCTCGCCTTGCACTGGTGCCTCGCCCCGCCGATCTCGCCGATGGCGGCGCTCGGCGCGGACGGACATGCCGCCAAGGGCGAGTTCCTGCCGCCGGTCGCGCTGCCACGGCGGATGTGGGCCGGCGGGCGGATCGAGACGATCGCGCCCTTGCGGACAGGCGACGAGGTCACCCGCCGCTCGACCATCGGCGACGTCAGTTACAAGGACGGCCGCACTGGCCCGCTCTGCTTCGTCGCGGTCGACCATGAGCTCGTCACGGCCCGTGGCGTCGCGCTGCGCGAGCGCCACAACATCGTCTATCGGGAGGCAGCCAAGCCCGGCACCGAGCCGCCGCCAACCGCTGCCCCAGCCGAGCCGCGCCCAGCCGACCTGACCTGGACGGTCGAGGCCGATCCGGTGCTGCTGTTCCGCTATTCGGCGATCACCTTCAACAGCCACCGCATCCATTACGACCAGCCCTATGTCACCGGTGTCGAGGGCTATGCCGGGCTCGTCGTGCACGGGCCGATCCAGGCGACGCTGATCATGAACATCATCGCCACCCTCTCCGGCGGCAAGCCGATCCGGCTCGACTATCGCGGGCTCGCGCCGCTGATCGCCGGCGAGGCCTTCCAGGTGAAGGCGAAGCGGCTGGACGACGGCGCCATCGCCGCCTGGACGGAAGGCGCCGATGGGCGCGTGCGGATGGAGGGCCTGAGCCGCTGAACAGCGTCATTCTCGGACGGAGCGAAGCGCAGATCCGAGAATCCCATGACGAGAAGGCGCCGATAGAAGCCTCCTCCGGCCTGAGATGCTCGGGTCAAGCCCGAGCATGACGTTTATCCCCGTGTCACGGTCCTGCCATGGTGCTAGCGTCTCTGCCAGCACCTCGCTTCAGGAGCCGATGATGGACCGCGCCCCCCGTTTCAGCCGCCGCGACACGCTCAAGGCCGGGGCCGCCATCGCCGCGGCCGGTGCGCTTTCCGGCCCGCTGGCGGCGCAAACACCGGCCAAGCTCAAGCTGCGGCTGCTGGAGACCAGCGACCTCCACGTCAACGTCGTGCCTTACGACTATTTCCGCGACGCGCCCGACGACACGGTCGGCCTCGCCAAGACGGCGAACTTGATCAAGGCGGCGCAGGCCGAGGCCAAGAACAGCCTGCTCTTCGACAATGGCGACTTCCTGCAGGGCTCCTCGCTCGGCGATTTCGTCGCCTACAAGAAGGGGCTGAAGGCCGGCGAGACCCATCCGATGATCGCCGCGATGAACGCCCTGCCCTATCAGTGCGGCACGCTCGGCAACCACGAATTCAACTACGGCCTGGACTTCCTCGAACACGGCCTCGCCCGCGCCGAGTTCCCGATCATCTGCGCTAATGTCGACCGGGTCGGCGGCGGCACGCTGATCGAACCCTGGCGCATCTTCGAGCAGAGCTTCGAGGACGAGGCCGGCACAAAGCATGTCCTCAACATCGCGGTGATCGGCTTCGTGCCGCCGCAGATCATGCAATGGGACAAGGGCAATCTCGACCGCAAGGTCACCGCGACCGACATCGTCGATGCCGCGCAGAAATACCTGCCTGAGATCGCTCAGGCCCATCCCGACCTCACTATCGCACTCTGCCATTCGGGCATCGCCGGCGGCGAGCGCAAGGGCGGCGAGGAGAATGCGGCGCTGCACCTTGCCAAGCTCGACGGCATCGACGTCGTGCTGACCGGCCACCAGCATCTCGTCTTCCCCGGCGGCAAGGCCTTCGACAACATTCCCGGCGTCGACAACAAGAAGGGCTCGCTGCATGGCAAGCCAGCCTGCCAGCCCGGCTTCTGGGGCTCGCATGTCGGCATCGTCGACCTCGAGCTGGAGAAGCGCGACGGGCGCTGGCGCATCGCCGACTTCAAGGTCGATCCCAAGCCGATCTATGAGCGCACGCCCGACCGCAAGATCGTGCCGAAGGCCGAGGTCGAAGCGGCCGTACTGGCGACAGTGAAGGCCGACCACGAGGCGACGCTGACGTATATGCGCGAGCCGGTCGGCACCACGAGCGCCCCGATCAACAGCTATTTCGCCCTCGTCGCCGACGACCCGTCGGTGCAGATCGTGGCGGAGGCGCAGATTGCCTATGCCAAGCCGCTGATGGCGCAGACGCCGCACAAGGACCTGCCTGTGCTCTCGGCGGCCGCTCCGTTCAAGTCGGGCGGGCGCGCCGGGCCGGCCTTCTTCACCGACATCCCGGCCGGGCCGATCGCGATCAAGAACGTCGCCGACATCTATCTTTACCCCAACACGGTGCAGATCGTGAAAGTCACCGGCGCGCAGATCCGCGAATGGCTGGAGCGCTCGGCCGGCATCTTCAACCATATCGACCTGGCCAAGACCGAAGAGCAGCCGCTGATCAATCCCGGCTTCCCGGCCTTCAATTTCGACGTGATCGACGGCGTCAGCTACCAGATCGATGTGACTCAAGCCTCGCGCTATGACGGCGACGGCAAGCTGGTCGCGCCGGACGCTCACCGTATCGTCGACCTCGCCTATCAGGGCAAGCCGATCGACGAGAAGGCGGAGTTCATCATCGTCACCAACAATTACCGCGCCTCCGGCGGCGGCAATTTCCCGGGCACCAAGACGACTTTGGTGCTGGAGGCGCCCGACCTCAACCGCGACGTGATCGTGCGCTACATCATCGAGAAGAAGACGATCAACCCGGCCGCCGACAACAACTGGTCGCTGAAGCCGCTGCCGGCGAGCGTCAACGTCACCTTCCCGACCTCCCCAGCCGCCGTGAGCAAGAAACCGGAGACGCTGAAGGCGCAGCCGGTCGGCGATGCCGGCGAGGGTTTCGTGAAGTACCGACTCGGCGGCTAGCCTTCCGCTCGGAAGCGTATCGGCCGCCGCTCAGGATCTGTTCTTCGTGGCCCAGCAGGCCGAGCCGCTCTGGACGCTGCGCCAGACGCCATTCGACTTGCAGCCAGCGAGCGGCGGCGTGCAGACGCGGGCAACGCAGGCCGACGGGTTGCTGCCGGCTTTGTTGCATTTCTGCTCGCAGTCTCTGAAGATCGCCGAGCAGGAGCTGGCAACCTGCTTGCAGCCCTCCTGTGCAGATACCGACCCGTTGAGAAACGCGGCAAGCAGCGCTGCCATGCCGATCGTGAGAGCCAGTCTCATCATGCCCGCCCTCTGCGAATAAAGGGGCAATCGTGACGACCATCACGAACGCGTCAACGAGGTAAGATCGGTACCTCCGCCGCGCCGCCGGAACCGTATCCGGGCTGTCCCCGACGACCTGATGACGGCGACGCGTAGCCGCCTCGATCAGCAGCGACTGCGCCTCCCCACCGCCGATCGCCCTCGCTCAAGCCGGGGCAAGAGCGTAGATCGCAGATGGTCGGCACCTAAGACGAATGTCGTAATACCACGCTATCAGCGCTAGTTTGTTCTCATTCTAAAGAATGACGACTGTCGTTGACAGCATCATTTTACGGCGCCTAAGCATCCAGCCGACGAAAACTGTTTTCGCCGCAGAATTCGAGGCTCTCCATGACCTTCTCTCTCAAGGCTCTCGCCGGCGCGCTCGCGCTCGGCGCCTTCAGCATTGGCGCCGTGCACGCCCAGACCCCGAGCCCGGACGGGATCGTCGTCTACAACGCCCAGCATGAGAGCCTGACCAAGGCCTGGTCGGAAGCGTTCACCAAGGAGACCGGCATCAAGGTGACACTGCGCAAGGGCGGCGACACCGAGCTCGGCAACCAGATCGTCCAGGAAGGCGCGGCCTCTCCGGCCGACGTCTTCATCACCGAGAACTCGCCGGCGATGGTGCTGGTCGACAATGCCGGCCTGTTCGCGCCGCTCTCCAAGGCGACGCTCGATCTGGTGCCGGAGGGCTATCGCCCCGCCAATGGCCATTGGCTCGGCGTCGCGGCGCGTTCGACCGTCTTCGCATACGACAAGACCAAGCTCAGCGCCGACAAGCTGCCGAAGTCGATCATGGATCTCGCCAAGCCCGAGTGGAAGGGCCGCTGGGCGGCCTCGCCGAGCGGCGCCGATTTCCAGGCGATCGTCGGCGCCATGCTGGCGTTGAAGGGCGAGGCTGCGACCTCGGACTGGCTCACCGCGATGAAGGCGAACTTCAAGGCTTATCGCGGCAACAGCGTTGCGATGAAGGCGGTCAACACCGGCGAGGTCGAAGGTGCGGTGATCTACCACTATTACTATTTCGGCGATCAGGCGAAGACGGCTGAGAACAGCGGCAATGTCCTGCTGCACTATTTCAAGAACCAGGATCCGGGCGCTTTCGTCAGCGTCTCCGGCGCCGGCGTGCTCGCCTCCAGCAAGCACAAGGCCGAGGCCGAGGCCTTCGTCAAATGGGTCGCGGGCAAGGGCGGCCAGGACATCCTGAAGACCGGTGATTCCTTCGAATACGCCGTGGCCAAGGGCGCGGCCTCAAACCCCAAACTGGTGCCGATCCCGGATCTGCAGGGGCCGACGCTCGATCCATCCAAGCTCGACAGCAAGGCCGTGACTGGGCTGATGACCAAGGCCGGACTGCTCTGACGAGACCGGCCGCGTTCTCAAGATGAGCATCGCCTCACCGGCAGCAACACATCAGACGGCGCGGCAGCAACAGCCGCTGCGCCGCCTGTCGCCGCGCGCGCCGGCGCTCATGACCGGCCTGGCAGGTCTGGTCGCGCTCGTCTGCCTGATCCCGCTCGGCTTCCTGGTCGCGATCACGATCCAGACCGGCACGGAGACCGTGGCGCAGCTGGTCTTCCGGGCTCGCGTCGCCGAGCTGCTCCTGAACACCGCGCTGCTCGAAGTCTGCACCATTCCACTGGCGATCGGGCTCGGCCTGGGGCTCGCCTGGTTCACCGAGCGTACGGCCCTGCCCGGCCGGCGGCTCTGGTCCTGGCTCGCGGTCGCGCCGCTTGCCTTGCCGGCCTTCGTCCAGGGCTATGCGTGGGCGAGCTTCGTGCCGCATCTACAGGGCCTGCCCGGCGCGACGCTGATCTCCGTCCTGGCCTATTCGCCGTTCATCTACCTGCCGGTGGTGGCGCAGTTGCGCCGGCTCGACCCGGCGCTCGAGGATGTCGCGACCGCGCTCGGACGCAGCCCCGCCCGGGTTTTCCTGGAGGTCGTGCTGCCGCAGCTGCGGCTGCCCCTCTGCGGCGGCGCCCTGCTGATCGGCCTGCACCTGCTGTCCGAATACGGGCTCTTCGCGATGATCCGCTTCGACACCTTCGCGACGGCGATCATCGACCAGTTTCAGTCCTCCTATAACGGCCCGGCCGCGAACATGCTGGCAGGCGTGCTGGTGCTCTGCTGCCTCGGCCTGCTGCTGCTCGACGGCTCCCTGCGCGGACGCGAGCGCTACGCCCGGGTCGGCTCCGGCGCGCCGCGCGCAATGCCGCCGCGCCAGCTCGGCGGCTGGACGCTGCCGGCCCTGTGCCTGCCGCTCGCCTATGCCGCGCTCGCGCTCGGAGTGCCCGCCTATACGCTGGGGCGCTGGCTCATCCTCGGTGGTGCCGAGGCCTGGCGCGTGCCGGAACTGCTGGCGGCGCTGGGCACGACCATTGCCTATGCCGCCGCCGGCGCTCTGGCCACCACCATCATCGCCGTTCCGATCGCCTGGCTCTGCGTGCGCAATCCCGGGCCGTGGCAGCGCCGGCTCGAAAGTTGCCATGTCTATGTCGGCTCGCTCCCCGGCATCGTCATCGCGCTGGCGCTGGTGACGATTACGGTCAGGGTGGCGCTGCCGCTCTACCAGACCAGCGCCATGCTGGTGCTCGCCTATGCGCTGGTCTTCCTGCCGCGCGCGCTGATCGGCCTGCGCGGCAGTCTGGCGCAGGCTCCGGTCGAGCTCGAATGGGCCGCCGCGGCGCTCGGGCGTACGCCGCTGCAGGCCGTGGCCCAGGTGACCCTGCGCCTCGCCGCCCCCGGCGTCGGCGCCGCGATGGCTCTGGTCGGGCTCGGCATCACCACCGAACTGACCGCGACGCTGCTGCTCGCCCCCAATGGCACGCGCACGCTCGCGACCGAGTTCTGGTCGCTCACCGCCGAGATCGACTATGTCGCCGCGACGCCTTACGCGCTGCTTATGATCCTATTGTCGCTGCCCATGACCATCCTGCTCCACCGGCAAGCGCGGAGCGCGCAAGCGCAATGACCGCGATCGCCATCGAAGGCCTGTCCAAGGGCTATGGCCCGGTCCGGGCGCTGAAGGATGTCAGCTTCACCGTGCCGGCCGGCGCCCGCAGCGCCATCGTCGGCGCCTCCGGCTCGGGCAAGACGACGCTGCTGCGGATCATTGCCGGCTTCGAGCAGGCCGATGCCGGCCGCGTCAGGCTGGACGGCGACCTGCTGGTCGACGGCGTGGCCGGCGTCCCGGCCCATAAGCGCGAGATCGGCGTGGTCACGCAGGACGGCTCGCTCTTCCCGCATCTCAGCATCGCCGAGAATATCGGCTTCGGCCTGCCGCGCGGGCTCGCCGGACGCGAGGCCGAGATCGCACGGCTGCTCGACCTCGTCGAACTCCCCGCAGCAATGGCGGAACGCCGGCCGCATCAACTGTCTGGCGGTCAGCAGCAGCGTGTCGCCCTCGCCCGGGCGCTGGCGCGCAAGCCCCGGCTGATGCTGCTCGACGAGCCGTTCTCGGCGCTCGACACGGGCTTGCGCGAGGCGATGCGGCGCTCGGTCGTCGCCCTGCTGCGCGACCAGGGCATCGGCGCGCTCCTGGTCACGCACGACCAGGCCGAGGCGCTCTCCTTCGCCGACCATCTCGTCGTCCTGCGCGAGGGGCGACTCGTCCAGGCCGGCCCGCCGCGCGACCTCTATGCCGCCCCAGTCGACCCCGATATCGCCCGCTTCCTCGGCGAAGCCATCATCCTCGACGCCGAGATCGCGGCCGGGCGCGCGTGCTGCCAGCTCGGCGAGATCGCAGTGCCGGCTGGTGCGCCGGAGGGCAAGGCGCAGATCATGCTGCGCCCGGAGCAGGTTCGACTGGCGGCGACAGGCGCGACCGGCACCGTCAGCGATGTCGAATTCGGCGGCGGCAGCGCGGTCGTGACGATCGCGCTCGACGCTGCCACCGAGGCACCGCTACGGCTGCGCATCTCCGGCATCGACATCCCCTCGCCCGGCGGAAAGGTCGCGCTCGAGGTCGTCGGCCCGGCTTACGTGTTCGACCAGCAAACCCCTCCGATGCGCGACTAGGCGCCCGCGGCTGGCGGATCAGGCGGCACAAGCAACGCCGCCTCACCGCCAAGCCACGTGGCCGGCCTTCGAGCCGCATGCTAAGGCCCGCCCATCATGCTCGCCCGCTTCTTCGCCTATTACCGGCCCCATCGCGGGCTCTTCCTGCTCGACTTCGGCTGCGCCGTGGTGTCGGGCCTGCTTGAGCTCGGCTTCCCGATCGCGGTGAAGCTCTTCGTCGACCAGCTGCTGCCGAGTGGGAACTGGAGCCTGATCGTGATGGCTTCGCTCGGCCTGCTGGCGATCTATCTGGTCAATGCCGGCCTGATGGTGGTGGTGACCTATTGGGGTCACATGCTCGGCATCAACATCGAGACCGAGATGCGCCGCAAGGCGTTCGACCATCTGCAGAAGCTCTCCTTCGGCTGGTTCGACAACCAGAAGACCGGCCATCTCGTCGGGCGCCTGACCAAGGACCTCGAAGAGATCGGCGAGGTCGCCCATCACGGGCCGGAGGACCTCTTCATCGCGGTGATGACCTTCATCGGCGCCTTCGCGCTGATGCTCATGGTGCATCCGCAACTCGCGCTGATCACCGCGATGATCGTGCCGCTGATCGCCTGGCTGACCAGCCGCTATGGCCGACGCATGACGGCGAACTGGCAAAAACTGTTCGGCAGCGTCGGCTCGTTCAATGCCCGCATCGAGGAGAATGTCGGCGGCATCCGCGTCGTCCAGGCCTTCGCCAACGAGGAGCACGAGCGCAGCCTGTTCGCGGTCGACAACCAGCGCTATCGCCGCACCAAGCTCGATGCCTACCGGCTGATGGCGGCCTCGACCTCGCTCTCCTATTTCGGCATGCGCCTGACCCAGATGGCGGTGATGATCGCCGGCGCCTATTACGTGCTGATCGGCGATCTCAGCGCCGGCGGCTTCGTCGGCTTCCTGCTGCTGGTGACGGTGTTCTTCCGGCCGATCGAGAAGATCAACTCGGTGATCGAGACCTATCCGAAGGGAATCGCCGGCTTCAGGCGCTACACCGAATTCCTCGACACGCGGCCCGACATCGCCGATATGCCGGGCGCCATCGCCGTCTCCGGCCTCAAGGGCGACATCACCTATGAGAACGTCAGCTTCGGCTACACACCCGACCGCCAGATCCTGAAAGGCATCGACCTGACGATCCGCGCCGGCGAGACCATCGCCTTCGTCGGGCCGTCAGGGGCCGGCAAGACGACGATCTGCTCGCTGCTGCCGCGCTTCTACGATGTCGAGGGTGGGCAGATCGCGATCGACGGCATCGACATCCGCCAGATGACGCTGGCCTCGCTGCGCGGCCAGATCGGCATCGTCCAGCAGGACGTCTTCCTGTTCGCCGGCACGCTGCGCGAGAACATCGCCTATGGCAAGCTGACCGCCTCGGAGGAGGAGATCGTCGAGGCCGCCCGGCGCGCCCGGCTCGACGAGATGATCGCGCGTTTGCCTGACGGGCTCGACACGGTGATCGGCGAGCGCGGCGTCAAGCTCTCGGGCGGCCAGAAGCAGCGCCTCGCCATCGCCCGGATGTTCCTGAAGAACCCGCCGATCCTGATCCTCGACGAGGCGACCTCGGCGCTCGACACCGAGACCGAGCGCGCCATCCAGGCCTCGCTCGCCGAATTGTCGAAGGGTCGGACCACGCTGGTGATCGCGCATCGCCTGGCGACGATCCAGGACGCTGACCGCATCATCGTCATCGACGAAAGCGGCGTCGCCGAGCAGGGACGGCATCAGGAGCTGGTGCAACGGCCGGGCATCTACCGGCGCCTGCACGAAGCGCAGTATGGCGGCCGGGCGAGCTGAGGGGCTGAACGGCCTACGGTGTCATGGTCGGGCTTGTCCCGACCACCCACGTCTTCGCTGATTGAAGACGGTGTTCAAGACGTGGATGCTCGCCACAAGGGCGAGCATGACGAGCTGGAACAGTGTTGTGTTCATCGATTCAGGGCTCGCTGCTGCGCAGCGCCCCGGAATGACGGTGAACCTCAGCCGCGCGCTTCGAGCGCCTTGACGATGGCGTCGCCCATCTCGGTGGTCGAGACGGCGTTGGCGCCCGGCGCCGCGATGTCCTTGGTGCGGGTGCCGGCGCCGAGCACGTCGGCGATCGCGCCTTCGAGCCGATCGGCCGCCTCGCCGGCGCCGAAGGAGTAGCGCAGGGCCATGGCGAAGGAGCCGATCATCGCGATCGGATTGGCGAGGCCCTTGCCGGCGATGTCGGGCGCCGAGCCGTGCACGGGCTCATAGAGCGCCTTGCGCTTGCCGGTCGCCGGATCCTCGGCGCCAAGCGAGGCGGAGGGCAGCATGCCGAGCGAGCCGGTCAGCATCGCCGCGACGTCGGAGAGAATGTCGCCGAACAGGTTGTCGCAGACGATGACGTCGTACTGCTTGGGCCAGCGCACCAGCTGCATGGCGCAGTTGTCGGCCAGTACGTGCTCGAGCTCGACGTCCTTGTAGTCGCGAGCATGCTGGGCGGTGACCGTCTGCTTCCAGAGCACGCCGGTCTTCATGACGTTGTGCTTCTCGGCCGAGGAGACCTTGTTGCGGCGGGTGCGCGCCAGCTCGAAGGCGACGGCGCAGATGCGCTCGATCTCGCCGGTGGTGTAGAGCTGGGTGTCGACGCCGCGCTTGGAGCCGTCCTCCAGGGTGACGATCTCCTTCGGCTCGCCGAAATAGACGCCGCCGGTGAGCTCGCGCACGATCAGGATGTCGAGGCCTTCGACGACCTCCGGCTTCAGCGACGAGGCCGAGGCCAGCGCGGGATAGCAGATCGCGGGGCGGAGATTGGCGAACAGGCCGAGATCCTTGCGCAGGCGCAGCAGACCGGCCTCGGGGCGGTGCTGATAGGGCACGTCAGCCCATTTCGGGCCACCGACCGCGCCGAAGAGCACGGCGTCGGCCTCCTGGGCGAGCTTCATGTCGCCTTCCGAGATCGCCGCCTTGTGGGTGTCGTAGGCGATGCCACCGACGAGGCCGCGCTCGAGCGAGAACGAGCCGAGGCCCTGCTTCTCGAACCAGGAGACGATCTTCTCAACCTGCCCCATCACCTCGGGGCCGATGCCGTCACCGGGGAGCAGCAGGAGCTTGTGGTTCGCCATGGGAGCCTCGTCACGTCTCGCGGAATGCGTCGCCGGCTGATTAGGGGCGCAAGGCGCAAGGTGCAAGCATGCCGATGCGAAGCCGCCCTGCTCTCAGGGCACGAGCAGCGCCTTGCGGATGCAGGATCCGAGTGGAGCGTATTGCCCGCGCTGCGCCTCGATGCACGCGGCCATCCATTCGTCTCGCACGATCATCCGCAGATCGAGCCGATGGCCGGCCTGGGCGGCGAGCTGTTCGAGATAGAGCATCTGCGTGCGCCCATTCCCCTCGCGGAACGGATGGATGTAGTTGACATCGCCGATGATCTCACCGGCGCGGGCGCCGAAATCGGCCGGAACGAGCCGCCTCAGATAGTCGGATGCGACCAGGCGCCGGTGCACGTCAGCCATGCCGGTGGCGATGTAGCGTCGGAACTGGAACTGGCTGCCGCCCTTGGCGATCTCGACCGTCCGCACGTCGCCGGCCCAGTCGTAAATGTCCTGGAAGAGATGGCGATGGATGGCGCGCAGATGCGTGAGGTCGAATTGCCCTTCGGGAACGCCCTCGATCATCCGATGCGTGACTGCGCGACGTTCGAAACGATCGAGCACTGCGGCGTCGCGCAGGCCGAGCTTGTTCCTCAGAACGACATGGTCGGGTGGATAGCAGTATTCAGGGTCGCTCATTCGGCGGCAGGCGCTAGGGCCGCCGCCAGTGCCTTCTTGCGAATATGATCGAGACGCTTCTCGTTAGACCAGCCTTCCCGCTCGAACATCTCGAACATGGCGACATCGTCCGCATCCAGCGGATTGCCCTCCATGCTCTGCAGATGCATGGCGACGAGCCGCCGCTCCGTGGCTGCGGCCGCATCGTGCCTTGGCTTGTCGCGCTTGCGATCCATGGCGACAATTCTAGCCGAAATGGCCGCCGGCCGCCAACATGAGACCAGCTATCCGCCACCGGAAAGAGCATGGATTTCGATCAAATCAGCCTTTCAGCCGCGCCGTGACCTCGATCTCGACCTTCATCTCCGGCTTGAGCAGGCCGGCGACGATATACATGCCCCCTGCCGGCCGGATCTCGCGGAAGACCTCGCCGCAGACGGCCAGCACCGGCTCGCAATAACTGCGATCGGCGACGAAATACTGGGCCCGCACCACCTGCTCGAGGCTGGAGCCGGCCTCGGCCAGCACTGCCTCAAGCGTGCGAAAGATGTTGCGCGCCTGCTCGGCGGCGTCTTCCGGCAGAATCATGGTGGCGTAGTCGTAGCCGGTCGTGCCGGAGACGAAGACAAGATCGCCGTCGACGACTGCGCGCGAATAGCCGAAGGCGCGCTCGAAGGGCGAGCCGGTGGAGATGAGATGGCGGGTCATGACAGGGCTCCGAGGATGAACCCCGTCCTCTGCCGAGCGGGTGCGCCGCAGCCCACCCGTTTCCTGCGTCAGACCCGCCCGCCCTTTAGCGCGCGCAGGACCTTCTCGCCGGGGCGGCCGGTCTGCGGCATGCCGATCTTGCCTTCGATCTCCTTGATCGCAGCCCGGGTCAGCGCACCGACGGCGCCATCGGGCTCGCCGACATTGTAGCCGCGCTGGATCAGCAGGCGCTGCAGTTCGCGGCGCTGCTCGCGCGACAGCGGCAGGTCGTCGGTCGGCCACTCGCCCTGCACGCCCGGCCGGCCGCGCAGGCGGTCGGAGAGCAACGAGATCGCCAGGGCGTATGAATCGGCGCCGTTGTAGCTGTAGGCGGCGTCGTAGTTCTTGAAGACGAGGAAGGCCGGGCCGTTGCGACCGGCCGGCATCAGCAGGCCGGCATTGCCGGAGCCGGAGAGCGCCGAGCCGTCAAACTTGACGATGCCCTGGCTCGCCCAATGCGACACCGGCCGCTTCGGATTGCGCCCCGTTCCGCCGGAATAGCCACCGGGCACGCGGACCTCGTAACCCCACGTCGCGCCGGTGACCCAGCCGGCCTTGGCCATGAAATTGGCGGTCGAATGCAGCGCGTCGGGAATGGAATCGACGAGGTCGCGCCTTCCGTCGCCGTCGCCGTCGACCGCGAGCCGCATATAGGTCGAGGGGATGAACTGGGTATGGCCGAAGGCGCCGGCCCAGGAGCCGAACAGCCGCTCGGGGCGGACATCGCCGCGCTCGATGATCTGCAGGGTGGCGATCAATTCGCCCTTGAAGAAGGCGTTGCGGCGCGGCGCCAGGCAGGCGCCGGTCGAGAGCGCCTGGACCAGCGGCATCTTGCCCCGCGCCTTGCCGAAATCGCTCTCCACGCCCCAGACCGCCGCGATCGTGTGGCGGTCGACGCCGAAGCGCTGCTCGGCGGCGGCGAGGGTCGAGGCATGCTGGCGCATCATCGAGCGCCCTTCGGCGACCTTCTCGTCGTCGACGAGCGTGCCGAGATAATCCCAGATCGGGGTCTTGAACTCCGGCTGGTTGTTCATCGCCTCGATCACCTTCATGTCGGGCGTGACGCCCGCCATGGCGCGGTCGAAGGTGGCGCCGGAGACGCCCTTGGCCGCAGCCGCCGAGCGCAGGCCGGCGACGCAGGAGTCGAAATCAGCCCGTGCACCGGTCGCGGCGAGGAGCAGGAAAGGCAAAGCCAGGATCGAAGCGCGCATAGGTCCACCGAATCGCAGGATTGACGCAAAACTAGGGCGCTGCGGTTAACGGAGGTTAACCATGCGACGCCTGCCGAGCACGAAGCGCCGAAACCGGCTATGTCTTGCGCGTTCCCCTTCCCGCGCGAATCGCCGCAGGCCCGCATGTCCACCGCCGCCATCGAAGCGCTCGGCTTCTGCGCCGCCCTGCTGACCACCTTCTGCTGGCTGCCGCAGGCCTGGCAGACGATCCGCACCCGCGACACCAGCGGCATCTCGCTGTGGACGCAGGCGCTGTTCGCCACCGGCATCGTGCTCTGGCTGATCTATGGCGTGCTGATCGCCTCCTGGCCGCTGATCGGCGCCAATACGGTGACGCTCGCGCTGGTGCTCGTCATCCTGACGATGAAACTTCGCTACGGCTGAGTCGTTCATCCCGCCGATCCTGCACAATTCCGGACCCTGCCATGCCAGCTCTCAGCACCGCCCATCTCTTGCCGATCGGCATGCTGATCGCTTCGAACGTGTTCATGACCTTCGCCTGGTATGGCCACCTCTCCTACAAGAGCACGGCGATCTGGCTGGCGATCATGGTGAGCTGGATGATCGCGCTGCCGGAATACATGCTCGCCGTGCCGGCCAACCGGATCGGCTCCGGCGTCTATTCGGCGGCCGAGCTGAAGACGATGCAGGAGGTGATCACGCTCTGCGTCTTCGCCGGCTTCTCGGTGTTCTGGCTGAAGGAGCAATTGACCTGGAACCACGCCATCGGCTTCGCGCTGATCGCGGCCGGCGCCTTCTTCATCTTCCACGCCAAGGGCTAAGCGATGGCGCCGATCCCGCACTCCGGCCATCCTGCCGTCGAAGCCTATCTCGCCGAGGGCTATGACAGCGTCGTCGGCATGTCCTCGCGCTTTGCGGCCGCGATCTGCGCGCGGCTGTTGCGGCTGCAGACGGAAGAAGGCGTCGGCGGGCCGATCGCCGAGATCGGCGCTTTCGAGGGCCGCTTCTTCATCGCGCTGGCCCATGCACTCGAGCCCGGCGAGATCGCTCTCGGCATCGACATCTTCGAATGGCCGAACCCCGAGGTGAAGGGCCGGTTCGAGGCGAACTGCCTGAAGCATGGCATCGGGCCGGAGCGCCGGGTCACCATCAAGGCCGATGCCGGCGCGATGTCGCCGGCCGAGCTGATCGGCCATGCAGGCGGCGAGAAGCTGCGCTTCATCCATGTCGATGGCGAGCATTCGCGCGCAGCCTTGAGCAAGGACCTCGCGCTCGCCACCGCCTGCCTTTCCGAGGGAGGGCTGATCGTGCTCGACGACATGCTGCACCCCGGCTACCCGACGCTGATGGTCGCAGTGCAGGACTATCTCGCCGCCAATCCCGGTATCGTTCCGCTGTGCATCATCGACCGGGAGACCATTGTCGGCGCGACCAAGTTCGTGCTTTGCCAGCGCCACTGGTTCGAGCGTTATCAGGCGGTCATGCTGACGATCTTCAAGGAGCAGATCTGGCCGCTGGGAGCCGACTTCGAGCCACATTGGTGCCTCGTTCTGTCGCTCGATACGCGGCTCGCCGAGATCACCTGATTCTGCCCGGACTGCCCGAAGGATGCCTGCCTTGCTCAAGCCGATGACGCTCGCCCTTTGCCTCGCCGCTCTGTCGAATGCAGCTCTTGCCGGACCGACCTGCTCGCCAAGCGACGAGCGCGCCCGCATCCTCGCCTCGGCCTCGACCGGCAATCCGCACCGTGACTGGAAGGGCGGAAACCGGGTCGGCTATGGCTGGTCGCTGCAGGTCGACCGCAGCGTGCGCGACGCGGCCGGTACCGAGTACTATGTCGGCGATCTCTACGACACGAACGGACATCTTGCGACCCGCAAGGTCTTCGTCGTCGAGCGCGAATGGGATTGCGGGCCGTAACGAGCCCTTACCGTCATTGCGAGGAGCGATAGCGACGAAGCAATCCAGGGGGGCGTCGAGCGCTGCCGCCGCTGGATTGCTTCGCTACGCTCGCAATGACGGCTGGCTCAGCGCAGTGCCGGCCTGACTCGCAGGATCTTGCCGCTGGAATCGTCGGTGAGCAGATAGAGCAAGCCGTCCGGCCCCTGCCGGACGTCGCGGATGCGCTCGCCGAGGTTGGTCAGTAGTCGCTCCTCCCCGGTAACCTTCTCGCCATCGGTCGAGAGCCGCGCCAGCAGCTGGCCGGCAAGCGCGCCGACGAAGAGCGAGTTCTTCCAGGCCGGCCACTTATCGCCGGTGTAGAAGGCGGCGCCGGACGGCGCGATCGACGGATCCCAGTAGAACAGCGGCTGCTCCATGCCGGGCTTGGCCGTGCCCTCACCGATCTTCACGCCGGAATAGTCGATGCCATAGGTGATGACCGGCCAGCCATAGTTGAGGCCGGCCTTGGGCGTATTGATCTCGTCGCCGCCGCGTGCGCCGTGCTCGGCCGTCCAGAGCTGGCCGGTCTGCGGGTTGAGCGCGGCGCCCTGCACGTTCCGGTGGCCGATCGACCAGATCTCCGGCGCCCAGCCCGGCTTCTTCGGATTATCGGCAGGCGCGCCGCCTTCGGGCTTGATGCGCAGAATCTTGCCGAGATGGTTCTCCGGGTTCTGCGCCTGGTCGCGCTGGCTGTAGCGGTCACCGACCGTGACGAAGAGGGCACCGGTCCGATCGAAGACCAGTCGCGAGCCGAAGTGCATGTTGCTGGCAATGGTCGGCATCTGCCGGAAGATCACGCTCAAGCCCTCCAGCGCAGTGCCGTTGGCGCTGAGGCGGGCGCGGGCGACGCTGGTGCCGTTGCCGTTGGCGCGCGGCTCGGCGAAGGAGAGGTAGAGATAGCGGTTCTGGGCGAAGTTCGGGTCGAGCACGACATCGAGCAGGCCGCCCTGCCCGCGTGCCACGACATTGGGCACGCCAGAGATCGGGGCTGAGAGCTTGCCATCGCTGCCGACCAGCCGCAGGCGGCCAGGCCGCTCCGTCACCAGCATGCGTCCGTCAGGCAGGAAGGCGAGGCCCCAGGGGTTCTCCAGCCCGCTCGCCACCGTCTCGACCGCGAGCTCCCCGGCGCTCGACGGGTAGCGCTGCTGTGCTGTGGCGGGCGCGGCTGCGAGGGTCAGGGCAAGGGCAGCAGCGAGAACGGAACGCATCGACATCTCCTAATCACGATGTCGTCCCGGACACGTCGCGAAGCGGCGGCGATCCGAGACGAACAGCTTAGGAAGAATGCACGATTCAGCCGCCGGTTGCTTCGAGCTCACGCCGAAGTGAGACGATCTGTGACGTTTCGTCCAGCGCGACATCGGCACTGGTGACCACTGCTCCAGCGGCGACGTCGCGCTTCAACGTCACGCCATGCGCCAGCCCGATCGGCAGCGCCTTCGCTGCGCGGCTGGCGGCAGCCGGCATCAGCTTGCCATAGACGGTGTAGCCACCCTCGCCATCGAGCATCTCGCCGGCCTTGAGGTCGCGCTTGGCGGTCGCGACCGCATCGCCACGCCAGCTCTTGGTCGTGCCGGTCGGCTCGCCGCGCAGGGCTGCGTTCAGCACCGAGAGCGAGAGCTCGAGTCCAATCAGGTGGAAGGGCTTGTACATCGCCGCATAGAGGCCGGTGGAATCGGTCGGCAGGCCATATTGCTTGAAGCAGGCGGCGGCGTAGGGGTTCGGCGCCCTCAGCACGACATAGACGCCCCAGCGCAGGTCGCGGAAGACCGGCCGGCCGTCGCGCTCCAGCGAGGAGACGACCTCGACCATGCCGTCATGGTCGAGCTGGCCGCCGACCGCCTTCGGCCGCAGGAGATGGGCGAGATCGTCGACACCGCAGGGTGGGAAGGCGAGGCCGTCAGCCGGCACGTCGAGCCCGCTGGCATTGGCGATCGCCGCCATCTCAATCGCCGATTTCGTGCCGTCGAGGAAGGAGTTGAACATTTGCGGGTTCATGCCGGCGGCCTTGGCCGCCTCCGGCGTCAGCCCGTAATGGCTCCAGACCTCGTCCGGCGTGACGCGGTGATAGGCCGGCAGGTACTTCGTGCCCTTGCCGGCGGCCGCGACGGTGAAGCCGGTCGCACGGGCCCAGTCGACCATCTCTGCGACGAGCGCCGGCTGGTCGCCATAGGCCATCGAATAGACCACGCCCGCCGCGTTGGCCTTGGCCGCGAGGACGGGACCGACCAGCACATCGGCCTCGACATTGACCATGACGACATGGCGCCTCGCCGTGATCGCCGCGAGCGCATGGCGGGCGCCGGCAGCGGGGTGGCCGGTCGCCTCGACCACCACCTCGACGCCGTCCATCTCCGCCGCGGTGACGCCGCTATCGACGAAGTGCGTGGCGGCGATGCGGGCCTCGTCCCAGCCGACGGTGCGGCAAGCATTCTTCGCCCGCTCGGGATCGAGATCGGCGATCGCGGCGACCTCCAGCCCCGCGATATGCGGCACCTGCGCCAGGAACATCGAGCCGAACTTGCCGGCGCCGATCAGGGCGCAGCGGACGGGGCGGCCGGCCTCGGCGCGGGCGGCGAGCTTGGGCATCAGGTTCATGGGAAAGGCTCCGGCTTATCGAGGTCGTCATGGTCGGCCTTGAGCCGACCATCTCAGGACGAGAAGGCGCCCTGGCGTTTCCGAGATTCTCGGATCTTCGCTTCGCTACGTCCGAGAATGACGGTCGCCCGGGCTCACTCCGGCTTCACGCCGGCTTCCTTGATGATCTTCTCCCAGGTCGCGATCTCCTGCTGGTGATAGGGCCGGAAGGCGGCTGGATCACGAACCTTGAGGGTGAAGCCGAGCTTGAGGATCTGCTCGGTGATCGCGGGCTTGGCGATCGAGGCCAGCACTGCCTTGGAGAGCGTGTCGAGGATCGGCGCCGGCGTCGCTGCCGGGGCGAAGAAGGCGGCCCAGCTGTCGGCGTCGGCATCGGTCACGCCCTGCTCGCGCAGGGTGGGGATATCCTTGGCGCGCGGGTTGCGCTCCGGGCTCGCCAGCGCGATCGCCCTGAGCGTACCGGCATTGATCTGCTCGAGCACCGAAGGCAGCGTCGAATTGGCGATGTCGATGCGCCCGCCGATGATCTCCTGCACCAGAGGCGCCGCGCCGCGGAACGGCACATGCGTCATCTTGATGCCGGTGCGCTGCATGAACAGCTCCATGGCGAGATGCGAGCCGGAGCCTACGCCGGTCGAGCCATAGTTGAGCTTGCCGGGATCGGCCTTGGCCAGCGCGATCAGCTCCTTGATGTTTTTGGCCGGCAGGTCGCTGCGCACCACGAAGGCGTGCTCGAAGGCGCCGACGCCGGCAACCGGCGCGAAATCCTTGACCGCGTCATAGCCGGGATCCTTCAGCAGGAACATGTTGTTCCCGTGCGTCTGATTGTTGCCGAAGATGAAGGTGTGGCCGTCGGCGGCGCCATGCGCGACGGCGCGGGTGCCGACCGCCCCCGAGGCGCCGGCGCGGTTGTCGACGAGTACGTTCTGGCCGATCGAGGTCGAGAGGTCCTGCGCGACGAAACGCGCGATCGCATCGGTCGGCCCGCCGGCCGGATAGGGCACGACCAGCGTGATCGGCTTCGACGGATAGCTTTGCGCCCGGACGATGGCCGGAGCGAAGACGGCGCCGGCGAGGAGGCCGAGCGTGGAACGGCGGGTCAGCGACATGGATTTCCTCCCGGGAGCCCGTTTGAGAGGCTGGCTTTCGCGGCAGGATTAGGGGCAACGTCCCAATTCGTCCAGCCGCCCGCCGCTCACCACATGCGCAGCGTGGCGCTGTCGTGCCACTACTGCTAGGCTGGCGCCGATAGCCGTGCCTCGGGCGAGACTTTGTCCGCTCCAATCTGCTCCCAAAGTGCAGGTGACCAAATGGCGATCCGGCCCTTCATCCTCGAGCCCAACTACGACTCGTTCTTCGACCGTGCGGGAACGGGACAACCCGCGCAGCTCCGCATCAGGTTGAAGGTGACGCTCATTCCCCTCGACCCCTCGACAGCGTGGGCAAGAACCCGCCATGCCTCCAGCATTCCGGGATCGCCTGCGGGACCGCTCCCCCCATCCCATCTGGCCGCGAGCAAGGACGACTTCAAACACGGCAGTGTCGTCGACGCCGGCGGCCAACCCGTCCCCTGTCGCAGTTGGCTCGCCAGCGAATGGCAGTATTTCACCAAGCGCTTCAAGCACATCGTCGAGACCGTCTGGAACAACCAGATGGTGTTCCTCCCGACCGAGAATGGCGACAGCCTGAGCGACGCCGATTTCTGGCAACTGATCGGCAATCCCAAAGTGCCGGCGCATGTCGCCGGTGTGCTCGAGATCGATCTGCAGCCGGCCGGTGCGGGTAGCCATGCCGTCATCGAGGTCGCGCATCTGGCCAATCCGGGCGCGAATTTCCGGGACCGGATGACCCGCATCACCGACGAAAGCGTCCAGTTCGGAGAGCATAATTTCAGGGCAGGCCGGGCGCGCGGGATCGGTGGGAAGACCGGCCAGTTCGCGGCCGCGCACGAGGTCGGCCACTGGCTCCGCGATCCCGGCTCGAAAGTGTTCGACCATATCGATCGATCCTACGCGCTCACCCTGCCCAGAGCCCAGCAGGACACTGCGCAATATGGCCGGACGCTTGGGCGATACTATTCGATCATGGGCGGCGGAACCGTCGTGACCGATCATGACGCCACGCCGTGGATTTCGCGCCTGCGCCGGCAGACACCGATGAAGCTCGGCTGGATGTATGTGCACAGGATCGACTTCCGCCGCAGCCTGAACGAAGTGTCTCCACGTCAGAAGCGGCTGCTGCTGGCCGCCGGCTTCCTGCCCAAGCTCCTGCAGCCGGGGCAAGTTCCCTAGTTAGATTAGGCAGAGAACCCCGCCCGCTTCAGCCGCTGCACCGCGACGTCCAGGGCCTGCAGGAAGGCCGAGCGGTCCTTCTGCGAGAAGGGCTTCGGCCCGCCGCTGACGCTGCCCATGGCGCGCAGGTCCTCCATCATGTCGCGCGTCGCCAGCGCCATGCCGATCGAGGCTTCGGTGAAGGGCTTGCCGGTCGGGCCGATCACATCGGCGCCGGCCTTGATGCAGCGATCGGCGAGCGGGATATCGGCGGTGATGACGATCGCGCCGCGGCGGGCGCGCTCGGCGATCCAGTCGTCGGCGGCGTCGAAATTGCCGGGCACGACGACGCGCTCGATCCAGGGCTCGCGCGGCACCTGCAGAAAGCTGTTGGCGACGACGAAGACCTGGAGTTTGTGCCGCTCGGCGACGCGATAGACCTCCGGCTTCACCGGGCAGGCGTCGGCGTCGACATAGATCACGATGGTGTTCGAGGGAGCGTCCATGGCGCCGGCATCGCAGCCGGACGGCCCCTGCGCAAGCCTTTATGCCGGCCTTATGCGCGCCGACGCCTTCCGCATGGCGGTCTTATCGGGGGCGGACCTACATCATCGGCATCGATGGAGGTCGATATGTCGATGAACACTTCCCTGTTCCGCACCAGCCAGCAGCGCCGCGCCCGCGCCGTCTATGACAGCGTCGCCAGCCGCCGCCCGGTCGTCGGAATCCTCTGTGCCGAGATGGTCGCGCTCGCCGTGTTCGCACTGGCCGCCGCCGCCTTCATCGGCCTGCGCGCCTGGTTCGCCTTGCCGAACTGAGGACGCGACCATGGGACAATTCAAGCCGCTGCAGCCGCTCAACGGCGAGAGCCATCTCTTTCTGGTCGGCCAGTCGAGCCACGGCTTCTGGGTCGCGCGAGACCTCGAAGGCCGCAGCGAAGGCATCTTCCGCAACCAGAAGGACGCGGTCCGCTTCGCGCTGTCGGAGGGCGGCCACCCCAATGCCGTGCTGTTCTCCCCGAACGGAGTCGAGCCGAGCTATGGCCTGGGCGTCCATTGACGGGATGCAGGCAGCAGACCGGGCGAGCCGCGACCTCGACAGGGCGCTGCTCGCCATCTTCCTGGAAGCCGCCGGCGCGCTGATCGATCAGCTCGTCGAGGTCGGCGTCACCGATCCGGCCGACATCGCCCGCCGCCTCAATCGGCGTGGCTTTCCCTGCTTCGGGCGGCCACGCTGGAACGCCGTCGCGGTCGCGACCGTGCAGCGACGCCGCGAGCGCCTGCGCGAGGCCGCCTGAGCTGGCGGCTTCGCGAAGAAAGCGCGTGCTCTTGCCGCGACTCTGCCCTAGGCTCGGCATCTGCTTCGACTTGACGGCCCGATTTCCGCGGGCCGGCCGCGGCAGCCGGGAGCCGGCCGCCATGACCTAAGCTCGCAGCCGTCCCGACCAGCGCAGGTTCAAGCCGCTTCGATCCGAAGCGGCGATGCCTGTCATTCCGACCGAAGGAGACGAGACATGGCAAAAGGCGAGCAGCGCGGCAATCGCGAGGCCAAGAAACCCAAGCAGGTCAAGCCCAAGGCGAGCGCGACTCCTCCGGCAGGCTTCGCATCGGCCGTCGCCAAGGCAGCGGCGGGGCCGAAGAAGAAATGATCCGCTTCCGCACGATCGACCCGGCCCAGCCCGAGAAACCGGCGCCGCAGCCGGCCCCTGCGCAAGCTGTCGCCACCGCACCGGCAGAACCGGAGCCGGAGGGTGCAAGCGCCACTCCGGCGAACCGCAAGGGCCTGGCCCGCAAGACGCCGCTGCGGGCGAAGAAAAAGGCCGAAGCTGCCCCGCTCTTCGACACCTGAGGCCGGGCGGCCTCAGGCCGCCTCGCTGACCTCGTCCGTCCAGACCCTGAAGCCGGTCAGCGTGTTCGGCCCGAAAGTGGTGGCGATGGCGACATCGGCGGCATCGCGTCCGCGTGCGATCAGCACCCGGCCGATGCGCGGGACATTATTGCGCGGGTCGAACATCTGCCAGCCGCCATCCAGGAAGGCCTCGAAGGAGGCGGCGAAATCGCCCGGCGGATAGGGCGGCTCCATGCCGACATCGCCGAGATAGCAGGTGCAGTAGCGCGCCGGGATGTTCATCGCCCGGCAGAAGGCGATGGCGAGATGGGCATAGTCGCGGCAGACGCCGCGCCCTTCACGGTAGGCCTCGGAAGCGCTGCGGGTCACGCTGGCGTCCATATAGTCGAAGGCGATGCGCTGGTTGACAAAGTCGCAGATCGCCTGAACCCGCGGCGCACCCGGCTGGGTATGGCCGAAGAGTTCCCAGGCGAGATCGAGCAGGCGATCGCTATCGCAGAACCGGCTGGCGAGCAGGAAGACAAGGCACTCTTCAGGCAGGCGCTCCACCGGCACCTGCCCGACCGCGCGATCGAACGACTCCGGCAGGCCGCTATCGCTGATCACCGCATCGGCGGAAATGCGCATGATGCCCTGCGGTGCCACCAGGCGGCTGCACCAATTACCGAAGCCGTCGCGATAGGCGGTGACCGGCACCGGCGGCTGGATGCGCATATGGTCGGGCATGGCGAGATCCGAGACCCGGCTGAAATGCACGTGCAGCATCAGGACCATCGGGGTCGGCTGTGGAAAGACGTAGTCCAGCTCGTAGCCGATCCGGAGTTTCATGCGCGGGCCTTCTGCGCGTCAGCGCGCTGTTATCGTTCGGCTCCCCAGCGTCCTCCACCAAGCACGTTTCGGGCCAAGGCGATACGGCCCAGGGCTCCCCACCCACTTTGCCATTCCTGTCGTTTCTGGCCGATATCAAGCAGTCTCGCTTGCAGTGCCCGCCCCGGGGGCCTAAACCACGCCCCGCGCCCGCGATGGGCGCCATTGCCCTCCCGGAGATCTGGATCATGGCTTTCCTTGCCGACGCCCTGAAGCGCGTGAAGCCGTCTGCGACCATCACCATCACGCAGAAGGCGCGCGATCTGAAAGCGCAGGGCAAGGACGTGATCTCGCTCTCGGTCGGCGAGCCCGATTTCGACACGCCGGACAATATCAAGGAGGCGGCGATCGCCGCCATCCGCCGCGGCGAGACGAAGTACACGCCGGTCGCCGGCATTCCGCAGCTGCGCGAGGCGATCACTCGCAAGCTGAAGCGCGAGAACGGCCTCGACTACAAGGCCAGCCAGACCATCGTCGGCACCGGCGGCAAGCATGTCATCTACAACGCCCTGCTCGCCACGCTGAACCCGGGCGACGAAGTCATCTGCGTCGCGCCGTACTGGGTCAGCTATCCCGAGATGGTCGCGCTCTGCGGCGGTACCCCGACCTTCTGCGAAGCCACGATCCAGAACAACTTCAAGCTCCAGCCGGCCGATCTGGAGGCTGCGATCACGCCGAAGACCAAGTGGCTGATCCTGAACTCGCCGTCGAACCCGTCGGGCGCCGCCTACACCCATGCCGAGATGAAGGCGCTGACCGACGTGCTGATGCGCCATCCGCATGTCTGGGTGCTGACCGACGACATGTACGAGCACCTGGTCTATGGCGACTTCAAATTCGTCACCCCGGCGCAGGTCGAGCCCGGCCTCTACGAGCGCACGCTGACCATGAACGGCGTCTCGAAGTCCTACGCCATGACCGGCTGGCGTATCGGCTACGCAGCCGGCCCGCAGCACCTGATCAACGCCATGGACCTGGTCCAGGGCCAGCAGACCTCGGGCACCTCGGCGATCTCGCAATGGGCCGCGGTCGAAGCGCTCGACGGCACGCAGGAGCATATCCCGGTGTTCAAGAAGGCGTTCGAGCGTCGGCGCGACCTCGTCGTCTCCATGCTCAACCAGACCCGCGGCCTGAAGTGCCCGACGCCGGAAGGCGCCTTCTACGTCTATCCGGACTGCTCGGAGCTGATCGGCAAGACGCTGCCGAACGGCAAAAAGATCGAGACCGACGAGGATCTGGTCATGGGCCTGCTGGAGAACGAGGCGGTCGCGGCCGTGCACGGCTCCTCCTTCGGCCTCGGCCCGAACTTCCGCATCTCCTACGCCACCTCGGACGAGAAGCTGGAAGAGGCCTGCCGCCGCATCCAGCGCTTCTGCGCCGAGCTGCGCTGAGATTGGACAGAGGCCGGCGGTTCGCCTGCCGGCCTCGCCCTGATCCGCGATGACACTGGAAGACCAGCGCGCCCTGATGCTGTCGGGGCGCATGTATGACGATCTCACGCCCGAGCTGATCGCAGCGCGGGCGCGGGCCGTTACCCTGACCGATGCCTATAACCGCAGCCTCGGCCAGCCGCAGGTGGAGCGCGAGGCACTGCTGCGCGCATTCCTGCGCGATGTCGGTCCCGGCGCGCATTTCGAGCCGAATTTCCGCTGCGAATTCGGCTTCAACATCAGCATCGGCCGCAGCTTCTACGCCAATTTCGACTGCGTCATGCTCGATGGCGCCGAGATCACCATCGGTGACAACGTCCTGCTCGGCCCGCGCGTCGGTATCTACACGTCGAACCACGCTATCGATCCGGCCGAGCGCGTCGCCGGCGGCTGCTATGCCAGGCCGGTGACGATCGGCAACCGGGTCTGGGTCGGCGGCGGCGTTCAGATCATGCAGGGCGTCACGATCGGTGACGATGCGATCATCGGCGCCGGCAGCGTCGTGACACGCGATGTTCCCGCCGGGGTGATCGCAGCCGGTGTCCCTTGCAAGGTGCTGCGCGCGATCACCGACGCCGACAAGACCGGGTTTCTCTCTTCGCGGCCGTGAGCGGTGGGCTGGGCCCAATCGCTATCCTGGCTTCGTGAGTTGCCCGCGCCCGCGCCTTCAGGTAGCGCCCTGATATGAACCGCCGCGCCCTCCTGATGCTCGCCTTCAGCTGCACATTGCCAGCCGCCGGCAATGCGCAGACGCCCCTGCCCTCGCTCTCCGTCCGCGAGGCGCATGAGGCAGCCAAAGCCGGCAAGCTCGTCCTCGTCGACATCCGCACGCCCGAGGAATGGGCCGATACCGGCTTGCCGGAGGGCGCGATCAAGCTCGACATGACCGGCAGCGCCTTCGAGGTCAGGCTGGCGGCGCTGAAGCTCGACCATCCCGGCAAGCCGATCGCACTGATCTGCCGGACCGGCAACCGGACCTCGACCTTGCAGAAGAAGCTCGTCGGGCACGGCTGGACGAACCTGGTCGATGTCCGCGGCGGGCTGCTCGGCAATCCCAGGGACAAGGGCTGGCTCAGCGAGAACTTGCCGGTGGTCGGGCCTTGAGGAGCCTACGTTCGCAACCGGCCGATTGACGCGGTGGATCGCCGGCCACATGCTCGCGTCATGCCCCCTGGCCAGTGCCTCACGAACATCGTCCGACGCCGACGCTGCGTCAGCCTGCAGCGGGGCGTGCCGATTCCGCGACGACGAGAGCTCAGAGGGCACTAGCCCTTCCTCCAAGTGTCGAAGAATTTACCGCAACCTGCCCACCTCCCGGTCGGCGGGTTTTTTGTTGCCTGGCATCGCCGGCCTTCCGGCCAGCGCAATGGCTCTCCAGAAAACAGTCTCATCAGGAAAGGTTACGTCGCACATGGCATCTCGCGTCACACTCAAAGCCTTGGACGGTGCCTACGGCGTGGCCCGGCTGGACTCGTCCGATCCGATTCCGGTTTGGGCCGATGGAGATGGCTTCGTCAGCATCAGCCGCAGCGATGACGAGCTCTCGATCGTCTGCCGGCAGGATCGCATACCAAGCGATGCGCGCATAGATGACGGCTGGTCCTGCCTCAAGCTGCAAGGGCCGTTCGCCTTCGATGAAACCGGCATCGTCCTGTCGGTGATCGAGCCTCTCTCGACCAACGGCATCGGCATCTTCGTGGTTTCGACCTTCGACGGCGATCATCTGCTGGTGAAAGCGACCGATTTCGAAAAGGCGTGCGCGTTGCTGGTCGAAGCCGGGCACAGGCTGGCCTGATCAGCCGCCAGCGGAACCGCACTCGCCTATGGACGCTGGGCGGTCGACGGCAACGCTAAGACCCAGAAGGGGGGCTGAGGCCCTTCAGGAACGCTCCCGATCGCCAAGCAGATCCGGCCTTCTCTCCCGCGTGATCTGCTCCGCCTGCTCGCGCCGCCAACGGGCGATTCGGGCATGGTCGCCGGAAAGCAGAGCCTCGGGCAGCCCCCTGCCCTCCCATTCGCGCGGGCGGGTGTAGTGCGGGTATTCGAGCAGACCGTTCTCGAAGCTCTCCTCGGTGCCGGAGGCTTCCTTGCCCATCACGCCGGGGATCAGGCGCACGCAGGCGTCGAGCAGCACCATCGCCGCCATCTCGCCGCCGGAGAGGATGTAGTCGCCGACCGAGACCTCGATCAGGCCGCGTCCCTCGATGACGCGCTCGTCGACGCCCTCGAAGCGGCCGCAGACGATGACGATGCCCTCGCCGGCAACGTAGTCCCGCACCATGCGCTGGCTGAGCGGCCGGCCGCGCGGCGACATCAGCAGGCGCGGCCGGGTGTTATCAGCCGGAACCGCAGCGTCGATCGCCGCCGCAAGCACGTCGCAGCGCAGCACCATGCCGGCGCCACCACCAGCCGGGGTGTCGTCGACATTACGATGGCGGCCGATGCCGTGCTCGCGGATCTGATGCGTTTCCAGCGACCAGAGCCCGGTGCGCAGGCCCTCTCCCGCCAGCGAAGCGCCGAGCGGGCCGGGAAACATCTCGGGATAGAGGGTGAGGACGCTGGCGCGGAAGGTCATGGCCTCTGCTGGCATGAAATGGCGGCCGCGTCACCAGTCGAGCGCGGCCGCCTACACAGCCTCAAGCCTGGCGGACGCTCTCGCACCAATAGGCGTGAAGGGCCTCGATATCGCCACTGGTCAGCAGCGCCATCGCATCGCGCAGATGCTCCTCGCTCCAGTCCCACCAGCCCATTTCGAGCAGCAGTGTAATCCGCTCATCGTCGAAGCGCTTGCGGATCAGCTTGCCCGGATTGCCGCCGACGATGGCATAGGGCTCGACATCGCGGGTGACGAGCGCCCGCGTCCCGATCACCGCCCCGTGGCCGACCGTGAGGCCGGGCATGATGATCGCTTCCGAGCCGATCCAGACATCGTTGCCGATGACCGTGTCGCCGGCCGGAAGATAGCCGTCGCGCGACCCGGCAAAGTTCGGCTCATCCGGGACGTAGTGGAACGGGAAGGTGCTGACCCAGTCGTTCCGGTGGCCCTGATTGCCGGCCATGATGAAGGCGGCGCCCGAGCCGATCGAGCAGAAGCTGCCGACGATCAGCCGGTCGGCGCCCTCATGCGGCAGCAGGAAACGGGCGCAGTCGTCAAAGCCGTGGCCATGATAGTAGCCGGAATAATAGCTGTAGCGCCCGGCGATGATGTTGGGATGGCGCACCTGCTCGGTGAGCGGAATGCCCTTGAACGGGCTCTCGAAAAAATTGGTCATGTTCAGCTCGCAATGGCTGGCGCTCTCGCGGGAGCCGCCGGCCGAAAGACACAGGAAAACGCGGGCGATCGGCCTTGCCGATGCCCGTCCGGTCTTGCGTCCCGCCTCAGATCAGGGGAACGCGATGGAGCTGGTACAGTGAGCCTGCTTCATGGAGTGGGAAGCCTAAACCGCCGGTCAGGCGAAGGCGAGCGCCGGATTGCCGTTCAGCGCCGCATAGTCGTCGACGCTGGCGATGACATTGTCGAAGGCGGTGAAAGCCTCGGCCGGCAGCATGGTCAGCACCGCGACCGCGCGCATGCCGGCGCGGCGGGCCGCCTCGACGCCGTTCGGCGCATCCTCGAAGACGATGCAGTCGGCCGGTGCGACGCCCATGCGCTCGGCCGCCGCCAGGAACATGTCGGGATGCGGCTTGCCGGGGAAGCCCTGGCTCGGCGAGACGATGGTGGCGAAGCGCTGGCGCAGCGAGAGGGTGTCGAGGATCAGCGCGATATTCGGCGGCGCGGCGGCGGTGCCGACCGCCATCGGGACCTCATGGTCGCGCGCCCGATCGAGCAGGTCGATCAATCCGCCGAGCGGCTTGACGAGCGGGCCGTAGGTCTCGCGGTAGAGCCCTTCCTTTTCCTCGGCGAGCCGATCAAGCTCGGCCGCGTCGGCGCCGGGGAAATGCGGGCCGATGATGTCGGAGATCGCCATGCCGGCGGTGCGGGCCGAGAAGGTCGCGCGCTCGAAGGGCAGGCCGTGCTTGCGGTACCAGACCTCCCAGGCGTCGTCGTGGTAGCGCATATTGTCGACGATGGTGCCGTCCATGTCGAAGATCAGGCCCTTGGCCGGCGTCTCAGGCAGCATCGTCATCCTCGAATAGACCGGCGGGAGGCAGGGCTTCGATGCGCTTGGCGGCGATGTCGATGCGCGGCGCGAAGGCCTTGGTGAACGGCATCAGCACCGAGCGGCCATCGCGCGTCTCGATGTCGATGAGATCGCCGGCGCCGTAATTGGCGACGGCGGTGACGGTGCCGAGGACGGCGCCGTCCGGCCCGATGACGCTGCAGCCGACGAGGTCGGCCTGCAGGAACTCGTCCTCGTCCTCGGGCGCCGGCAGGCGCGAGCGCTCGATATGGAGCTTGACGCCGTTGAGGAGCTCGGCTCCCTCGCGGCTGGTCACGCCCTTGAGCCGGGCGACGACCACTTCCTTGGCGGGACGGATGTCGGCGATCTCGAAGCGCCGGCCCTTCTCGTCGACGAGCGGGCCGTATTCGGCGAGCGCCAGCGGATCGGCGGTGAAGGTCTTGATCCGGACCTCACCGCGCACGCCATGCGGCGCGCCGACGATGCCGAGCAGGACGAGGTCGTCGCTATCAGCCATCACGCTTCCAGACCACAGGCCGTCATGCTCGGGCTTGACCCGAGCATCTCCGGACAAGAGATTCTCGGGTCAAGCCCGAGCATGACGGCAGTCCGCTCACTCAGCCGCGGGGGCGGCGGCCTTCTCGGCCTTCTTCTCGGCGCGCTCTTTAGCCTTGTCGCCGGGAACAGCCTTGTTCGGGTTGTTGCGGGCCGGGCGCTTGGCGACGCCGGCGGCGTCGAGGAAGCGCAGGACGCGGTCGGTCGGCTGGGCGCCCTTGGCGATCCAGGCCTTGGCCTTCTCGAGGTCGAGCACGACGCGCTCCGGCGAGTCCTTGGCCTTCATCGGGTCATAGGCGCCGATCTTCTCGATGAAGCGGCCATCGCGCGGCGAGCGGGCGTCGGCGACGACGATGCGGTAGTACGGGCGCTTCTTGGCGCCGCCACGGGTCAGGCGGATCTTCAGGGACATTGCTCTTCTTCCTTTGGTTCGAGCGGTAGAATTACTTCTTCTTGAACGGGTTGTTGCCGAGGCCGGGCAGACCGCTGCCGAGGCCGGGCAATTTCGGCATCATGCCGGCGGGCGGGGTGACGCCCTTGGGCAGACCGGGGAAGCCGCCCGGGGGCAGCGAAGGCATGCCGCCGCCGGCGCCGAGCTGCTTCTGCAGTTCGGCGAGCTGGGCGGGATCCATCTTCGAGGGGTCGGGCATGCCGGCCGGCATGCCGCCGCCGCCGAGCCCGAACATGCTGCCGAGCTTGCCGAGCATGCCACCCTTCTGGCGGGCCATCTGCTTCATCATGTCCGCCATCTGGCGGTGCATCTTGAGCAGCTTGTTGATCGCCTCGGGCGAGGTGCCGGAGCCGGCGGCGATGCGCTTCTTGCGGCTGTTCTTGAGCAGGTCGGGATTGCGGCGCTCGGCCGCCGTCATCGAGTTGATGATCGCGATCTGCCGGGCGATGACCTTGTCGTCCATCTTGGCGTTGGCGATCTGATTCTTCATCTGCGCCATGCCGGGCAGCATGCCCATCAGCCCGCCGAGGCCGCCCATCTTCTCCATCTGCTGGAGCTGGGTGCGCAGGTCGCCGAGATCGAAATTGCCCTTGGCGAGGCGCTGCGCCAGCGCCTGGGCCTTGTCGGCGTCGACGGTGGCCGCCGCCTTCTCGACCAGGCCGACGATGTCGCCCATGCCGAGGATGCGATTGGCGACGCGCGAGGGATGGAAATCCTCGAGCGCGTCGGTCTTCTCGCCGGTGCCGACGAGCTTGATCGGCTTGCCGGTGACGGCGCGCATCGAGAGCGCGGCGCCGCCGCGGCCGTCGCCGTCCATGCGGGTCAGCACGATGCCGGTGAGGCCGACGCGGCCGTCGAAGGCCCGCGCCGTGTTGACCGCGTCCTGGCCGGTCAGCGCGTCGGCGACGAGCAGGACTTCATGCGGATTGGTCGCCGCCTTGACCTCGGCGACCTCGGCCATCAGCGCCTCGTCGAGCGTGACGCGGCCGGCGGTGTCGAGCATGACGACGTCGTAGCCGCCGAGCTTGCCGGCCTCGACGGCGCGGCGGGCGATCTGCACGGCCGACTGGCCGGCGACGATCGGCAGCGTCTCGACGCCGACCTGCTTGCCGAGGATGGCGAGCTGCTCCATCGCGGCCGGGCGGCGCGTATCGAGCGAGGCCATCAGGACCTTCTTCTTGTCCCGGTCGGTCAGGCGCCTGGCGATCTTCGCCGTGGAGGTCGTTTTGCCCGAGCCCTGCAGACCCACCATCAGGATCGGCACCGGCGGCACGGCGTCGAAGGTGATGCCCTCACCCTCGCCGCCGAGCGTGTCGATCAGCACGTCGTTGACGATCTTGATGACCTGCTGGCCGGGCGTGACCGACTTCAGCACCTCGGCACCGACGGCGCGCTCGCGCACCTTGTCGGTGAAGGAGCGGACGACCTCGAGCGCGACGTCGGCCTCGAGCAGCGCCCGGCGCACCTCGCGCAGCGCGGCGTTGACGTCGTCCTCGGTCAGCGCGCCCCTGCGGGTCAGGCCCGAGAGGATGCCGGAAAGTCTGTCGCTCAGCGTGCCGAACATGCGGCGGATGCCCTATCCTTGTCTGCCGGCATCGACCGCAAAATCCTACATTACCGCCAAACGGTTTCGCGCCCGAGGGCGCAGACGCGCTGTCGGGCGTTGACCTCCGGGCTCATGGCAGCTCGGTGAGCGGCCCGGTCGGCGGATGAGGTTTCGGCGATGTCGGCGAAACGAATGCGCGCGTTAAAGCGGACAAATGCGGCGAAAGTCAAGCTCGCGCAGGAAAAGAGGCCTCGCCCCTACTCCTGCGTCGTCAGCAGATTGGCGTCGCGGGAGAGCCGCCAGCGCCCGTCCGATCCCTTGCGCAGGATGGTCAGCGTCCAGCCGGAGCGGCGGGTCGCCTTGCCGTCCGGCGCGGTCGCGGTCATCTCGATCTGGTTGCGCAGATAGGCGATGTCGCCGAGCACCGCGAGCTCATGGATGTCGCTGCGGCCCTCGATCGTCATCATCCCCAGCCCCTTCAGCGCGGCGGCGAAAGCCTCCTTGCCAAAGGGCTCGGCGCCGGGAACCATGAAGACCACGTCGTCGCTCATCAGGTCGAGCACGGCCGCGGCGTCGCCCGCCTTCGTCGCGCTCATCCAGGTCTCGACGAGGTCGCGGATCGCCTGTTCGTCATCGCTCATGGGGTTTTCTCCCGGCTGGGGCTGCGGTAAGCGCGCCCAACTTTCCCCGCCCCGGCTTATCGGGCGACAGCAAATGCCGAGATCGATCGCATGACAAGACATTCGGGCGCAGCCCTCCTCATCGCCCTGCTTCTGGCCGGCTGCGCCGGGACGCAGCGCGAAACCACGGCGCCGAGCCCACGCAAGATCGAGCGCCTCGCCGCGGTGAAGGCCGATCCGGCCGAGGCGGTGCGCATCCTCAACGCCTATCGCGCCGGCAAGGGTCTCGGCCCTGTCAGGCTCGATTCGACGCTGACCGCGATGGCCCAGCACCAGTCCGATGCGATGGCGGCGAGCGACGACCTCTCCCACAGCGCCGCCGGTAGCTTCAATTCCCGCGTGAATGCCGCCGGCCTCGACACGGTGCGCGCCGCGGAGAATCTCGGCGCCGGCTACTACTCGACACAGGAAGCCTTCGACGGCTGGAAGAAATCGTCCGGCCACGAGGCCAATCTCTCGATGCCGCAGGCGACGCGCATCGGCATCGCCTTGGCGAAGAACCCGCAGACCCGCTACGGCGCCTGGTGGACGCTGGTGCTGGCAGGCGATCCGGAGAAGCGACAGGAAATGTCGGCGGGACCGCTGGTGCCGGTGCGTGGCAGCGGGACGACGACCTTCCGCTGGGGCGCGCCGCTCTAAACCGGCCCAGACATCGACAAATGCGCGGCGCTGTCGGCGCCGCCGATTCGAGATGGGATTGAGAACGATGAAGACGACTATTGCCTGTGCCGGGGTCGCGCTGTTCCTGCTCTCTGGCACTACCGGCGCCCTCGCCCAGAGCTGCGAGAAGACATTCGCGGCAGGCGGCGAGCCTTTCCTGACGGGGATCAACTACCGCGCCTCCGGCATCGTCAAAGCCGCTCCGGCCAAGGCGCTCAACGGGCTGAAGCGCGGCATGGCCGCGGAAGGCTTTTCGGACGTCACGGTCGATCAGGAGGAAGGGACCGTGACGGGCTTCAAGGACGGCGCAGGCTCGGGCCGGCTGCAGCGCCTTCAGGGAACCGCGCGCAAGGCCGGCAACGGGACCATCGTCGAGATCTTCTACCAGCTCCAGAGCGGCCAGGTCTCCGACGAAGCCTATATTCGTACCGCCTTCTGCCGCATCATCAACGGTGCCGGCCGCTGACCAGGCCGAGAATGGCGGCGCCGGGCGCCGCCAAAATTTCCGCTTTACAAGCGCCCCGCTCTGGTGATGGCTCTGGTTTTTAGCGGAGCCTTCACATCATGACCTTCGAAGCCTGGGCCGCCTTCGCCGCCGCCACCGCCGTCCTCCTCGTCATCCCCGGCCCGACCATCCTGCTGGTGATCTCCTACGCGCTCGGCCAGGGCTGGCGCACCGCCCTGCCGATGGCGGTCGGCGTCGCGCTCGGCGACTTCACCGCGATGACCTTGTCCATGCTCGGCGTCGGCGCGCTGCTGGCCGCCTCCGCAACGATCTTCACCGCGCTGAAATGGGCGGGCGCGGCCTATCTGATCTATCTCGGCGTCAAGCTCTTCCGCGCCGGCGGCAGCCTCGATGCCGAGCCGCGCCGGGACGCGACCTCGGCGCTGAAGATGCTCGGCCATGCCTGGCTGGTGACGGCGCTCAACCCGAAGAGCATCACCTTCTTCGTCGCCTTCCTACCGCAGTTCCTCGATCCGAAAGCGGATTTCTGGACGCAGATGCTGATCTTCGAGGCGACCTTCATCACCCTCGCCTTCGCCAACGCCTTCGGCTACGCGCTGATCGCCTCGCGCGCCCGCACCCTCGTCGGCAATCCCCGCGCCATCGGCCTGTTCAACAAGGCCGGCGGCACGCTGCTGATCGGAGCCGGCATCGCCACCGTCGCGGTGCGCTCGGGCAGCAACTGAGACATCAGGCATGAGCGAACGTGACGCGGACACGCTCGGCTTCTACGGAGCCGAAGCCGAGGTGTATGCCGGGCGCGCCCGCAAACTCGGCGAGGCGCGGCTGCGACGCTTCGCCGAGCAATTGCCCGCCGGCGGCCAGGTGCTCGAACTCGGCTGCGGCGGCGGGCAGGATAGCGAAGCCCTGCTCGCATTCGGCCTCGACGTCACCCCGACCGACGGCTCGCCCGAGCTCGCAACCGAGGCGCAGAAGCGCCTGCGCCGGCCGGTCTCGGTGCTGCTGTTCGAAGACCTTGCGGCGGATGCGGCCTTCGATGGCGTCTGGGCCAATGCCTGCTTGCTGCATGTGCCGCGCTCGACCTTGGCCGGCATCCTCGCCAGGGTGCAGCGGGCCTTGCGGCCGTGCGGCGTCTTCTACGCCAGCTACAAGGCCGGCGAGGCGGAGGGCCGCGACCGCTTCGGCCGCTTCTTCAACTATCCGGACGCCGCATGGCTGCGCACGGCCTACGGCAAGGACGGCTGGGATCGCATCGAGATCGAGGAGGATGAAGGCGGCAGCTATGACAAGGAGTCGACGCGCTGGCTGCACGTGACGGCGATCAAGTTGTGTTGAAACGGACGGCATGGCCTTGACGCTGCGCGGTCCGCGCACAACCTGACTATGCCATGACCCGACGCAAGCTCCTGCGCCTCCTCGGCATCCCCGCCCTTCTCGGCTCCTCCGGCTTCGCCTGGGCCTCCTATGCGCGCTCGCGCAATCCCTATTACCAGGGCCCGGTCAGCGACCATTTCGATGGCTTGGTCTTCACTGACGGCCGGCCGGTCACCAAGGGTCTGGCCGATGTGCTGCGCTGGCAGCTCTCGAAGCGCGAGCGCGAGGTCTTCCCTGCGCAATACGAGGCGCCGCCGCAGGACAAGCCGCCGGCCCGCGTCGAGGGCTTGCGCGTCGTCCATCTCGGCCACGCCTCCTTCCTCTACCAGGTCGCCGGTCTCAACATCCTGATCGACCCGGTCTTTTCGGAGCGGGCCAGCCCGTTCTCCTTCTTCGGGCCGAAGCGGGTGAACGCGCCGGGCGTCGCGTTCAATGACCTGCCGAAGATCGACATCGTGCTGGTCACGCACAACCATTACGACCATCTCGACGTCGAGACGCTGGCGCTGGTCCATGCCCGCGACAACCCGCGCATGATCATGCCGCTCGGCAACGATGTGATCGTCAAGGCGCGCGAGGCTAGCATGCGGGCCGAAGCGCATGACTGGGGTGCGCGGCTGGAGCTGTCGGACAAGGTCGCGACCACGCTGGTGCCGAGCTATCACTGGTCGGCCCGCGGCGCCTTCGACCGGCGCATGGCGCTGTGGTGCTCCTTCGTGATCGAGACGCCGGCCGGCAAGCTCTTCCATATCGGCGACACCGGCTATCATGACGGCTCGCTCTATGAGCGGCTCGGCCAAGAGCATGGTCCGTTCCGGTTGGCCGCGTTGCCGATCGGCGCCTATGAGCCGCGCTGGTTCATGAGCGACAACCACATGAACCCGGAAGAGGCGGTCAAGGTGATGCGCTCATTGCGGGCCGAGCAGGCGCTCGGCCACCATTGGGGCACCTTCCAGCTCACCGACGAAGGCGTCACCCGCCCGCCCGAGGCGCTCACGATCGCGCTGGAGCAGGCGGGGCTGCCGGAGGAACGCTTCCGGCCGATGCGGCCAGGGCTGGTGTGGGAAGCGTGAAGGCCGGACCGTGATGTGGGTGGTCGGGACAAGCCCGACCATGACGGGAAAGGCGCTGCCTTACTTCGGCTGGACGTAGACGTTGATCTCGAGGTTCGGATCGCCGGGGTCCTTGAGGTCGCTGACATACTCCTCGAGGAAGGCGTCCTTCACGACGATGTTCTTGGCCTCGAGATAGGCCGTGATCGTCTCATAGGTCGAATCGATGTCGTCATAGGGCGCGGTGTGGACGAAGCGCAGGGAGCGGCCGACCGGCGACTGCCCGTTGCGCACGCCATTCGCCAATGGCGTCGTCGCCGCCTTGTCGACCGGCAGCATCGCCTCGAACTTGAAGCCGTTGTCGTCGGTCTCGACGAACAGGCTGAGCGGCCGACCCGCGACCTTCAAACCGGCCTTGTCGGCCTCCGCTCGCAGGAGCGCGATGGTCTCGGCCAGCTTCTGGAAACCCTGGTCCCAGCTCGCCTGTCCGGCGAACAGCAGCACCGGCTTGGCCGTCAGCTGAATCTCGTCGACATCGGAGGGATCGCCCTTCTTGCCGGCGAGCGTCGCGTTCGAATCGGGCGTACCGGTCTGCTGTTGCTGCACGGGCGGGGCCGGCTGCGGGCTGGGCAAGGTCGGGGGCGGCTGGACGGGCTGCGGCTCGGCCGGCGCCGCAGGAGCGGGCTGGACCGGCTGCGGCGTCACGGGTGATTGCGGCGCCGGAGGCGGCTGCACCGGCTGCGGCTCGGCCTGGACCGGCTGGGCGCCCTGGCTCTGTGTTGGCGCCTGCTGGGCCGGCTGCGCGTTCTGAGCCGGCGTCGCCGTTCCCGGCGGCGCGGCGAGCGGCGTGCTCTCCACGGCTGTGGGCGGTGCGACGCGCGTTTGCGCAGCGGCCGGATAGGCAAGGGCGAGCGCCATGAAAAGCGCGCTGAATCTCGACTGCCGCATACCCGAATGTCCCGAGCTGACACGACCGATTCGCGCCGTGCCGCAAGCTACGACGATCCCGTTACGGCAGGAAGATCGCGAAGGGTGGCATTTTTTCGGCATCGCCCTCATATACCGCCAGCATCATGGACTTGTGACGATATGAACGCCCTCGCCAATCGCCGGTTCCTCAAGATGAACGGGCTCGGCAACGAGATCACCGTGCTCGATCTGCGCGGGACGAAGCACGTCGTCTCCGAAAGCGAGGCGCGCGCGATCGCGAGCCAGGAGCAGACCCGCTTCGACCAGCTCATGGTCCTGCACGACGCCAAGGTGTCCGGAACCGACGCCTATGTCCGCATCTACAACACCGATGGCTCGGAAGCCGGCGCCTGCGGCAACGGCACGCGCTGCGTCGCCTGGGCGATGACCGCCGACCCCGAGATGGGACAAGCCGGGCGTGACGGCCTCCTGCTGCAGACCAAGGCCGGGCTGCTGCCGGTGGCGCGGCTGTCGGAGGCCGTCTTCACCGTCGACATGGGCGCGCCGCGCCTGGCCTGGGACGAGATCCCGCTGGCCGAGCCCTTCGACGACACCAGCCGCTTCGAACTGCAGATCGGGCCGATCGACGATCCGATCCTGCATACGCCCTGCGCAGTCAGCATGGGCAATCCGCATGCGGTGTTCTTCGTCGACGATCCCTATCGCTTCAATCTCGAGCAGATCGGCCCGCTGCTGGAGAACCACCCGATCTTCCCGGATCGCGCCAATATCGGCCTCGCCGCGGTCAAGGCGCCGGACCATATCGTGCTGCGGGTGTGGGAGCGCGGCGCCGGCATCACCCGGGCCTGCGGCTCGGGCGCCTGTGCGGCGCTGGTCGCCGCCGTGCGCCGCGAGCTTTCCGAGCGCAAGGCGACTGTCAGCCTGCCCGGCGGCGACCTCGTGATCGAGTGGCGCGAGAGCGACGGCCATGTGCTGATGACCGGCCCGGCCGCGCTCGACTGGGAGGGCGCACTGGAGCCCGGCCTCTTCGCCGCCGTCGCCTGATGGGCGTCGAGCTCGTCACCTTCGGCTGCCGGCTGAACATCGTCGAGAGCGAGGCGATCGAGCGACAGGCACGGGCTGCCGGCCTCTCCGACGTCGCGGTGATCAACAGCTGCGCCGTGACGGCGGAGGCGGTGCGCCAGGCCGGCCAGGCGATCCGCCGGCTCGCTCGTGAGATGCCGGAGCGCCCGATCGTGGTGACTGGTTGTGCCGCACAGATCGAGCCCGAGCGCTTCGCCGCCATGCCGGAGGTGGCGCGAGTGCTCGGGAATGCCGAGAAACTCGACGCAGCGAGCTGGCGGATGCTTGCAAGCTCCAACAGCCTGCGCGTTGCCAGCGCACAGGATGAGCCGGCCAGCAAGATCGCAGTCGGCGACATCATGCAGGTGCGCGATGCCACTCCTCACCGCACACAGGCACTCGGCCAGCACACGCGCGGCTTCCTGCAGGTGCAGAACGGCTGCGACCATCGCTGCACCTTCTGCGTCATCCCGCTCGGACGCGGCAATGCGCGCTCGGCGGAGGTCGGCGAAGTCGTTGCGCAGGCGCGCCGCCTCGTCGCCGAGGGGGCCAGCGAGATCGTGCTGACCGGCGTCGACCTGACGAGCTTTGGCCGGGAGCGGCCGGACGGGCCGACGCTCGGCGCGCTTGTCGGCGCGATCCTCGCCGCCCTGCCCGAGCTGAAGCGCCTGCGCCTGTCATCGCTCGATGCGGTCGAAATCGACGACGAGCTGCGCGATCTCATCGCCGGGGAATCGCGGCTGATGCCGCATCTGCACCTGTCGCTGCAATCGGGCGACGATCTCGTGCTGAAGCGGATGAAGCGCCGGCACAGCCGCAGCGACGCGGTCGTCTTCTGCAGGGAGATGCGTGCCTTGCGGCCCGACATCGTCTTCGGCGCCGACCTGATCGCCGGCTTCCCGACCGAAGACGAGGCGATGTTCGCCCGCACGCTCGCGCTGATCGAGGACTGCGGCCTGTCCTATGTCCACGGCTTCCCGTTCTCGCCGCGGCCCGGCACGCCGGCCGCACGCATGCCGCAGGTCGCCGGCGGCGAGATCAAGGAGCGCGCGGCCCGTCTTCGGGAGGCCGCGGAGACCGCCCATGCCCGGCATCTATCCGCGCGTATCGGCCGGCCGCTCTCGGTCCTGACCGAGCGCGGCGATACCGGCCGGGCCGAGGACTTCACCCTGGTGCGCTTCGGCCATGGCGTCGCACCCGGCCAGATCCTGCCGGTGACTGCCCATGCCCAGGCCGGCAAATCGCTGCTGGCTGCTTGACCGGGCTCCCCTCCCCGGCCATAGCCGGCAGCGCTTCATCCGTCTCGCTGCCGTCGCAATCCGGAACTAGCCCGTGACCATGACCAGATCGCTTCGCCTGTCCGCCGCCCTCGCCGCCATCCTGTCCGCCGGCGGCGCCGCCGCGCAATCCTATGGCGACGCCGCGAGCGGGCTTTCGGTTGCGCCGCCTGCCGGCTTCAAGGCGGAAGCCGGCAAGCCGCATCCGCAATTCGACGTGACGATCGACATCTCCTCGAAGACCGGCACGCCCAAGGCGGTGAACAGCACCGGCCATCTCTGCACGCTCGGTTTCAAGCCCTCGACGCAGAACGCCCAGCTGACGCGCGACATCGTCAACGAGCAGATGACCAGGCCGGAGTGGCAGCAGCTCTATCGCGAGATGTTCGAGACGATCGGCACCGTCTCCGATTTCAAGCTGTTCGAGCACCAGGGCTTCACCGGCGTCGAGCTGATCGTAACGCCCAAGGCCGGGCCGAACGCGCAGAATGTGCGCATGTTCACCTCGACCCTGGAGACGGCCAAGGGCCGCACCGCGCTGATCTGCGCCACCGACCCGGCCAGCCTCGCCGCCGCCCTGCCGCAGTTCAAGGCCCTGCGCGCGACGATCCACGCGCCGGAATAAGGCCCGCTCCCTCCTGAAGCCTTCATCCTTCGAGGCGGCCCCTAACGCGGTCTCCTCACGATGAAGGCTGTGGATTCACCCCTTCTGCGCGGCGATCTCCTCGCGCAGCGCCCGGCGCAGCACCTTGCCGACATTGGTCTTGGGCAGCGAATCCCGGAAAATGATCTGCTTGGGCACCTTGTAGCCGGTGAGATTCTCCTTGCAGAAGGCGCGCAGCTCTTCGGCGGTGACGGCCGCGTCGCGCTTGACCACGAAGGCTGTGACCGCCTCGCCGGAATGTTCATCCGGCAGGCCGATCACCGCCGATTCGAGCACGCCGGGGTGTTTGGCCAACACGTCCTCGACCTCGTTAGGGTAGACGTTGAAGCCGGAGACTAGGACCATGTCCTTCATCCGGTCGACGACCTTGATCTGCCCATCCGGCAGGAAGACGCCGACATCGCCGGAGCGGAAATAGCCGTCCGCAGTCATAACCTTGGCAGTCTCGTCGGGCCGGTTCCAGTAGCCGGCCATCACCTGCGGCCCGCGGATGCAGATCTCGCCGGGCTGGCCGGCCGGCACGTCGTTGCCCTCGGCGTCGCGGATGGCGAAGTCGGTCGAGGGCAGCGGATAGCCGATCGTGCCGGTGAACTCGGTGATATCGGTGCGGTTCACCGAGGCGACCGGCGAGGTCTCCGACAGGCCATAGCCCTCGATGATCGGCCGGCCGGTGACCTCCTTCCAGCGCTTGGCGACGGCTGCCTGCGTCGCCATGCCCCCGGCGATGGCGAAGCGCAGCTCCGAGAAGTTTACATCCTTGATCTCGGGATGGCTGGCGAGCGCGTTGTAGAGCGTGTTGACGCCGGAGAAGAGCGTGAACCGGCTCCCCTTCAGGATCTTGACGAAGCCGGCGATGTCGCGCGGGTTGGCGATCAGCAGGCTCTTGGCGCCGATGCGCAGCATGAACATGCAGCAGCAGGTCAAAGCGAAGATGTGATAGAGCGGCAGCGCCGTCACCATGACGTGCTGATAGTCGTCGCGGCCGTGCGGCGCTTCGAGCTCCCAGCCGAGCCAGAGCGCGCATTGCGCAACATTGGAGGCGACGTTGTGGTGAGTCAGCGTCGCGCCCTTGGCGACGCCGGTGGTGCCGCCGGTGTATTGCAGGAAGGCGACGTCCTCGGGCGCGACCGCGACCGGGCTCATCTGCGACGGCGCGGCGAAGATCGATTTCAGCGGCACTGCGCCCGGCAGGTTGTAGGGCTTGACCACCTTCTTGATCTTGCGGGCGACGAAATTGACGATCGTCCCCTTGAAGCCCATCAGGTCGCCGGCGGTGGCGACGATGATGGCGTCGAGCTTGAGGTTCGGCCGCGCCTCCTCGACGACATGGGCGAAGTTCTCGATCACCACCAGCGCGCGTGCGCCGGAATCGTTGAGCTGGTGGGTCAGTTCGCGGGCGGTGTAGAGCGGATTGACATTGACCACGGTGAAGCCGCCGAGCAGCGTGCCGAAGATCGTCGCCGGATTGGCCAGGATATTCGGCATCATCAGCGCGATGCGGTCGCCCTTCCTGAAACCCTGCGCCTGCAGCCAGGCGGCGAAGGCCCGTGCCGCGCGCCCGACTTCGGCGAAGGTGATCGACTTGCCGAAGCTCTCGAAGGCCTGGCGATCGGGGTAGGCCTCGCAGGCGTTGCGGATCAGGTCGGCGAGCGTGCCGATCCCTGCCTCGTCGATCACCGGCGGCACGGCCGGTGGATAATGCGCCAGCCAGGGGCGCGCATCCGATGCCACCGGAACCGCGGAAAGAGCCGTCATCCTCATCCTCCCTCTGCGGCCCGCCCTGTTGCCGGGTGTCGATGCCGCGCGGCGGACACCGGCTGCCCGCCGGCATGGTCCGCACCGTCCGATTGTCCCGCGCTACACTGCGCAAGCCTAAAGGCGGGCGCAAGCACCCGCCGCCAAAAAGGTTTACATATAAACCTTCATACTGCAACTGGGTGATGGCAGTGCTTTACCGGCTGGCAAGCCAAGCGCCACCGCAACGCCCGGGCGGAAACCGGTCAGGCTGGAACGGCCTGACCGGGGAATCGTCATCATCTTTTAGTTCATAGACTTTAGTCTATTTACTTCTGTTCCGGCCAATTTACCTCGCCGGCAGGCTGGATGGCCTCTAGCGCGCCTGAGCCATCGCCTGCGCCGCGACCACCGCATCCGCCGGCTTGCCGGCGAGCTCGGCGAGATGGTCGAAGCGGGCACTGAAGGAGCCGACCCCCGCCGTCGCCGAGCGCAGTTCGACGATCAGCCCGGCCATCTCCGCCTCCGGCATCAGCGCGTTGATCTGGTCCCAGCCACGCCAGCCCGGCCGCGCATCATAGCCGAGGATCTGGCCGCGCCTGGCCGAGACGATCGCCGAGGCCCGCGACATCGCGTCCGAGGGAATGACGATCTCGACCGCCAGGATCGGCTCCAGCAGCACGGGCCTGGCCTGTGGGCAGGCTTCCCCCATCGCGATGCGCGCCGCCTGGCGGAAGGCCATGTCGGAGGAATCGACCGTATGGTAGGAGCCGTCGGTCAGCGTCACCTCGATATCGACGAGCGGGAAGCCGAGCGGGCCGCGCTGGCAATAATCGCGCACCCCGGCCTCGACGGAGGAGATGTACTGCTTCGGCACGACGCCGCCGGTGATGCGGTCGACGAAGCGGATGCCCTCCCCGCGCGGCAGCGGCGCGATCTCGAGCACGACATCGCCGAACTGGCCATGGCCGCCACTCTGCTTGCGATGCCGGCCGCGGGCGCTCGCCTTGCCGCGCAGAGTCTCGCGATAGCCGATCTGCGTCGCGCCGCTGTCGACATTGACGCCGTAGCGGCCAGCGAGCCGTTCGAGCGCGACACGCAAATGCATCTCGCCCTGGCCGGAGAGACGCATCTCGCCGAACTCCGGATGGTGCTCCAGCGCGAGCGCCGGATCCTCCTCGATCAGCTTGGCGAGGCCGGTGGTGAGCCGGACATCGTCCTTGCGATCCTTGACGCCGACCGAGAGCGCATGAACCGGCTCGGGCGGCGCGACGGCGCTGACGACATCGGGCCGGACCTTGCCGACCGCGACCGCGTCGCCGGTGCGGACGCCTTCGAGCCGGGCAAAGGCGACGGTCTCGCCCTCCTCCGCCGCCGGGCGGCGCTGCTGCTCGGCGCCCTTGAGCTCGAGCACGCCGGCAATGCGGGCCTCGACACCGCCGGAGGAGGTGATCACATCGCCTTCCGCCATCCGGCCGCGCAACACGCGCGCCAGCGAGAGCTTGCCGCCCTGGCCGGACTGCCAAGTCTTCATGATCAGCGCCAGCGGCGCGCCGCTGTCGACGACGCCGATCCGCCCACGCGTCACCTCCAGAGGCGGTGCCTCGTGCCGGAGCGCCTTGAGCAGGCGGGTCACGCCGTTGCCGCGCTCGGCCGCGCCGATCAGCACCGGCACGACGTGGCGCTCCTTGAGCTCGCGGGCGAGATCGTCGAAGACGAGGTCGCGCGGCGGCTCGATGTCGCCGAGCAGGCCTTCCATCAATTCGTCGTCGTAGTCGGCGAGCTTCTCCAGCATCGAGAAGCGGGCGTCGCGCTCACGCTCGACCTCTTCGGGCGCCAGCGGCACGACCTCGCTCGGCGCGTGCTCGCGATAGATGAAGGCCCGCTCCAGCGCGAGGTCGATGAAGCCGACGGCGATGCTGCCCTGCCAGATCGGGATCTGCCGGAGCAGCAGCGGCGTCCGCGAGGCGCGCTGCAGCAATCCGAGCGTCTCGCGCACGCGCCGCGAGGCGGTGTCGATCTTGTTCAGGAAGAGGAAGCGCGGGATGTCGGCTTCCTCGAGCTCGCGCAGCACGAGCTCCAGCGCCGGCGCCTTGCGGTCATCGGCCTCGCAGACCACCACCGCGGCATCGACCGCCGGCAGGACATGGCGCATTTCCTGGAGGAACTCGACGGAGCCGGGGCAGTCGATGAAGGTGTAGCGCTCGCCCATGAAGTCGACGCTGGCGACATTGGGCTCGGTGCTCATCTGATGCGAGCGCGCCTCGGGCGAAGAGTCGCCGACGCTGTTCTTCGTCTTGACGGAGCCGGCGCGCGAGACGGCGCCGCAACGCTCCAATATGCTCTCGAACAGGCTGGTCTTGCCGCTCTGGAAGGGACCGACGAGCGCGATGCATCGCGGCCCCCTGCCTCTGACGCCGGATGGGTTTCCTCCAGTGCTGGCAGTCGCAGCCATGTCGTCCTCCTTCGGTTCTGGCCGCGCGCGGATGACGGCCTGGGGGCCTTTTCGTCCGAGGCGGCGGTTGACCGGCGGGAACGGGAATGGAGCGCCCACGCCGGAAAGGCGGCGGTCGCTCAGGCCCGACAGGGTCGGGCGGCCGTCGAAGAGGGATGTCGGAAGGCAGGTTCGCGCCGTTCCGGAGCCGGCGCAAGCGGAATGTTGCCGCGGGCTCAGGCCGGCTCGGACCGGCGCGAACCATGCGCCTGTCCCCACAGCGTCATCGCCTCGAAGATCGGCGCCAGCGCCCAGCCACGCTCGGTCAACGCATATTCGACCTTGGGCGGCACCGTTTCCTGCACGCTCCGGGAGATGATGCCGTCCTCCTCCAGCGCCCGCAGCTGCAGGGTCATCATCCGCTGCGTCACATGCGGCAGGAGCCGGCGCAGCGCGTTGAAGCGGCATGGTCCCTGCGTCAGCTGGAACAGGATCAGCGCCTTCCACTTGCCGCCGATGACGTCGATCGTCGCCTCAACCGGGCACCAGACATAGGGGATGTCCTTGAGCGAAGGACGCATCTTCAGCTCCAATCTGGTATAAAAATTGTGCGTACTTATGCTTTGGATACTGCCCTGTTATGCCCTCCTCGGCAACCGAAGGAGGACATCATGTTTGCGATCATGGGAGCGACGGGACAGACGGGCGGCGCGGCCTTGGAGGCTGCTCTCGCAGCGGGTCATGCGGTCAGGGCGATCGTCCGCGAGCCGAGCGGCGCAGCTGCGCTGGCCGACAAAGGCGCGGTCCTGGCCAAGGCCGATCTCGATGACATCGAGGCGCTGACGGCGGCTTTTGCCGGCGCTGAGGCTGTCTATGTGCTCAACCCGGTGCCGCATGCGGCAGAGGACGTCTTCGCCGCTGCGGCAAAGAATGGCGCCGCGATCGCCGAGGCGATCCGCCGCGCCGGCGTGCCGCATGTCGTGGCGCTGTCGTCGAGCGGGGCTCATCGCACGGAGGGCACCGGCATCGTCAGGGCGCTGCACGATTTCGAGCAGGCGCTGCGCGGGGCGGCACCGTCGCTGACCTTCATCCGCGCCACCGAGTTCATGGAGAACTGGGGTAGCGTCCTTGGTGTCGCCGCCGAGCACGGTATCCTGCCGAGCATGCGCCAGCCGCTCGACGCCGCTGGCGAGACCGTCTCCGCGCTCGATGTCGGCCGGCAGGCAGCCGCCGAGCTCGCTCGCCCGCTTGCCGGCGAGCGTATCGTCAACCTGAAGGGGCCGGCGGAGTATTCGCCGGAGGATACGGCGCAGGCGCTGACTGAGCTGCTCGGCAAACCGGTCATGGCTGTGCCGACGCCGCGCGAGGAATGGGAACCGGGGCTCGTCGCCGCGGGCTTAAGCGCAAGCCATGCGCGCGAGCTCGCCGGGCTCTATGACGCGATGAATGCCGGCCGCGCCGCTTTCGAGGATGTCGGCGAGATGCGCCGCGGCAGCGTCACGCTGAAGGAGGCGCTGGCCCGGTTGCTGGGCTAGCGGTTGCGACGCTGGCCACGCAATGTCGGCAGCCCGATGCCGACCGCGTCGAAACCGCCATCGACGGCGAGCACCTGGCCCGTGATGTAGCTCGCCCGATCGCTGCACAGGAAGAAGATCGCTTCGGCAAGTTCCTCCTCTGCTCCGTATCGAGCGAGCGGGATGGCGTCATGATAGTCGGCGCGGATCTCGGGGCTGTGCACGGCCTTGGCCATCGCCGTCTCGACCGGGCCGGGTGCGACGGCGTTGACGCGGATGCCGAGCCCGGCGAGCTCGGCGGCCTGCTGCTTGGTGAGATGGGCCAGCGCCGCCTTGCTGGTGCCGTAGGCGACGCGCAGCGTCGAGGCGCGCAGGCCCGAGATCGAGGTGATGTTGACGATGGCGCCGCCGCCATTATCGGCCATCACCGGCGCGGCGGCCTGCGTCGTCAGGAACGGCCCGTCGAGGTTGACCGCGAGGACGCGCTGCCATTCGGCGTAGGTCGTCTCCAGCAATGGCTTGAACACAGCCGTGCCGGCATTGTTGACGAGCGCGTCGAGCCGGCCGAAGCGCTCGACCACCGCGTCGACCGCCTCGGCGACCTGCCCGGGCATGGCGACATCGCAGCCGATCGACATCGTCGCGGTCGGCGCGTCGAGATCGGCCATCGCTTTGGCGAGTTCCGGCTCGTCGATGTCGAGCAGCGCGACGCGCCAGTTGTCGGCGAGGAAGCGCTTGGCCGTCGCGAGCCCGATCCCGCGCGCGGCCCCGGTGACGAGGGCGGTCTTGATCGAACTCTCGGACATGATGCTGCTCCGCTATCCATAACCCTGCAGCTTGCATACAGCCCGCGGCGGCCTGCCGGAAGCAGTCAGCGAAACGCAGCCAGCAGCAGGAACAGGCCGGAGAAAAGCATCATCCCGTCGAGCAGGCGCTGGAAGGTGCGCTCGTCCATGCGCCGTACCAATGCCTTGCCGATGAAGGCGCCGAGCATCAGCGAGGAGCCGACGATGACCCCCTTGGCGAAGATCGCGAGCGGCATCGCCCCGAAGCTGCGGAAGGTCCCGACCTTGGTCAGGTAGATGAACAGCGAGGTCGCAGCCTCCGTCGAGAGCAGCGCGCCCTTGCTCAGGCCGTAAGCGGCGAAGGCGGGAACGCTGAGCGGCCCGGTCGAGAGCACGAGGCCGGTCAGGAAGCCGATCACCGTGCCGGCCAAAGCGAGCTGCCAGAGGCCGAGTCTGATCTGGCGCGCTGCAAGCCAGTGCCGCCCGGGAATCATCAGCAGGAAGAACAGGCCGAGGCCGATATCGATCGCCGCGGCCGGCAATTGCAGCAGCGTACGGGCGCCGAGCATCGCCGCCGGGATGCCAGGCAGCGCATAGGCGAGGAAGGCGCGCCAATCGACCTCGCGCCACCAGGCGGCGAGCCGCGCCAGATTCGCCATCACCGCGGCCACCGCCATGATCGGCACGGCCTGCTTCGGCCCGAACGACCAGACCAGCACCGGCAGCAGCATGATCGAGGAACCGGTCCCGACCACGCCGCCGACGGTGCCGGCGATCAGCCCGACCGCCAGGGTGAACAGCGAGGCATAGGACAGAATCTCGGCCGGCATGCTGAATCTCCTGGCCTTGCCGACGACATTGCGCAAGATGAGCGGGAACTGGCTTGGCGCGACCATCGCGGCGTCTCGACAAACCCGCCGGCCTGCTGTATGGCCACGCCCTCAACTGAAAACAGCGAGCCGAAAGCCCGCGCTACCCGCGCGAACACGGCCATGGAGATAGCCATGAACATCATCGAGCAGCTCGACAAGGAGCAGATCGCCAAGCTCGCCGAGAGCAAGGAAATCCCGCATTTCCAGCCCGGCGACACCGTGCAGGTCAACGTCAAGGTCAAGGAAGGCGAGCGCAGCCGCGTCCAGGCCTATGAAGGCGTCGTGATCGCCCGCAACGGCGGCGGCCTCAACGAGAGCTTCACCGTCCGCAAGATTTCCTATGGCGAGGGCGTCGAGCGCGTCTTCCCGCTGTATTCGCCGAACCTCGACTCGATCAAGGTCGTCCGCAAGGGCAAGGTTCGCCGCGCCAAGCTGTATTACCTGCGCGATCGCCGCGGCAAGTCGGCCCGTATCGCCGAGCGCGTCGATGCCAAGCCGGCCAAGGGCGAGAGCAAGGGCAAGTAAGCCGCTCTTCCTTTTTTGGGATTTCAGGAACGCGGCCTCCGGGCCGCGTTTTTTTGTTGCCCGCGCCTCCGTCATTGCGAGGAGCATCGCGACGAAGCAATCCAGGGGCGTAGAGCCCTGCCGCTCCTGGATTGCTTCGCTACGCTCGCAATGACGCTGACGCGGCATGGCATTCTATTGACGCATATCAAATCGGCAGATCAGCGATTGTCATGCACTATAAGCATTGATATGTAAGCGCATCATTAGCAAGCTATTTATGTGAACGCTATGGACTCTCCGGAGCTTCAGGCCGCCTTCACCGCCGAACTGGCGTCTGCCAACCGCAAGCTCAGGGCGCTGGTCGACGAGCGCGCCCGCGACATGGGGCTGACGCTCTCGCGCGCCCGCCTGCTGATGCAGCTCGCCAAGGCCGACGGGCCGATTCAGTCCGATCTCGCTGATCTGCTCGACATCGAGCAGCCGACATTGGTGCGCTTGCTCGACGGGCTCGAACGCACCGGCATGATCGAGCGCCGCGCCGCCCCCGGCGACCGGCGGGCCCGGCGGGTGTTCCTGACCGAAGCGGCACGGGCCCAGGCCGAGGACATCCTTGCCTTCCTGACCGAATTGCGCGCCGATGTGCTCGATGGGGTCGACAGGGAGGAGCTGGAGATCGCCCTGCGCGTGCTCTCCCGGATGTCGCGGAACATCGTCGCCAACCGCGGGGCGGCCGGATGAACGCGCCCTCCCCCGCTCCGCAAGCTGCGGCGCCACCGCCGCCCGCCGCGGCGGCGAGCATGAGCCGGGCGCGGGCGCTCGCCTACATGCTGGCCGCGACGATGCTGGCGATGACGCAGCAGGTCGGCGCCAATCTCGTCACGACCAATGTCTACCAGATCCAGGGCGAGCTCGGCGCCACCGTGGCCGAGACCAACTGGCTGATCGCCGCCTATATGGCGCCGAACGTCTCGCTCTCGATCGCCCTGATCAAGATCAGGATGCAGTACGGCCTGCGCAATTTCGCCGAGATCAGCATCGCCGGCTTCGTCATCGCCGCCTTGCTCAATTTCTTCGTGCACGACCTGCAATCGGCGCTGGTCGTGCGCTTCATGAGCGGGATCGCCGCCGCGCCGATGTCCTCGCTCGCCTTCCTCTACATGATCGAGCCGCTGCAGCCGCGCCAGAAGCTGACGGTCGGCCTGTCGCTGGCGCTGACCAACACCACCCTCGGCATTCCCGTGACGCGATTGATCTCGCCGACGCTGCTCGAGATCGGCGGTTTCCACGGCCTCACCCTGTTCGAGATGGGGCTGGCGCTGGTCGCCTTCGGCCTGGTCTACGCCCTGCCATTGACGACGCCGCCGCGGGTCAAGGTGATCGGGCCGCTCGACGGGGTGAGCTATCTGCTGATCGCGCTCGGCTTCGGCGCGATCGCCGTCGCGCTCTCGCTCGGGCGGATCTATTGGTGGCTGGAGGCACCCTGGCTCGGCTGGCTCTTCGCCGGCGCAATCCTCTGCCTGATGCTGGCGGCGATCATCGAGCTGCACCGACAGAGCCCGCTGATCGACATACGCTGGCTGACCAGCCCGGCGACGCTGCATTACGCCACCGTACTGCTACTGTTCCGTGTCGTGCTGGCCGAGCAGACGGTCGGCGCCTCGAATTTCTTCCAGGCGCTCGGCTTCCAGAACGAGCAGACCCTGCCACTCTATGGCGTGATCCTGGCGGCGATCCTGGCCGGCGGCTTCACCTGCGCGGCGCTGCTGCGCCCCGGCCGGGAGAATGCCTTCTACGCGGCGGCGCTCGTCTGCATCATGACCGGCGCGCTCCTCGACAGCAGCGCCACCAGCCTGACCCGGCCAGACGACATCCATCTGAGCCAGGCGCTGGTCGCCTATGGCTCGGCCCTGTTCCTGCCGGCGGCGATGGGACAGGGCCTCGCTCCGGCGCTGGCGCGCGGGCCGGTCTACATCCTCAGCTTCTTCGTGATCTTCCTGTTCACCCAGAGCATTGGCGGCCTGCTCGGCTCGGCCCTGTTCGGCAGCTTCATCACGCTTCGGACGAGCTTCCACTACAGCCAGCTCGCCGAGCATTTCTCGCTGGCCAACCCGCTCGTCGCCGAGCGCGTCCAGCAGCTTGGCGGCGCCTATGGCCATGTCCTCACCGATCTCGGGCTGACGCGGGCCGAAGGCGTCACCCTGCTCGCCCAGCAGGCGACCCGGGAAGCGACCGTTCTCGCCTATAACGACGCCTTCCTGCTGATCGCGATGATCGCCGGCAGCGCGCTGATCGGCCTCCTCACCCATCTTGCCGTCCTGCGCCTGCGGGAACGCTTCGCCGCTCCCGCCGCCCCTGCCCCCGCGCCCCAGCCATGACCCGCATCTTCCGCTCCGTCTCGACCTATGTCGCGCTCGCCGTCGGCCTCGCCGGCATCAGCGTCATCCTCTACGCATGGCGGCTGCCGCCCTTCGCCAGCGCGATCGAGACCACCGAGAACGCCTATGTGCGCGGCCAGGTCACGGTGATCGCGCCGCAGCTCGCCGGCTACATCGCCGAGGTCGCCGTGCAGGATTTCGCCACGGTCAAGCAGGGCCAGCTTCTCGTCCGGATCGACGAGCGCATCTTCCAGCAGCGGCTGGAGCAGGCCCGCGCCAGCCTCGCCGCGCAGCATGCCGCGCTCGCCAATTCCGAGCAGGCCCGCCACGCCGCCGAGGCGCGCCTGCGCGCCAGCGAGGCCAATGTCGCCAGCGCCGAGGCCGCCTTACGCACAGCCGAGGCCAATTGGAGCCGGATCGAGCCGCTGCGCGAGCGCGGCGTCGTCAACCAGACCAATGCCGACCAGAGCCTGCAGGCGCTCGACCAGGCCAAGGCCGGCCTGACGGCAAGCAACGCCGCCGTCGACGTCTCCCGCCAGGACGTGCAGAGCGCCATCGTCAACAAGGCGTCGCTGGAAGCCGCGGTCCAGGGCGCCGAGGCGGCCGTCCATCTCGCCGAGATCGACCTGCAGAACACCCGGATCACCGCGCCGCAGGACGGGCGCCTCGGCGAGGTCTCGGCCCGGCTCGGGCAATATGTCTCGGCCGGCACGCAATTGATGGCGTTGGTGCCGAGCCAGGTCTGGGTGATCGCCAATTTCAAGGAGACACAACTGCCCGGCATGCGCATCGGCCAGAAGGTCAGTTTCACCGTCGATGCGCTGCGCCATGCCAGGCTGACCGGCACGATCGAGCGTTTCTCCCCAGCGGCCGGCTCCGAATTCAGCGTGATCCGGCCAGAGAACGCCACCGGCAACTTCGTCAAGATCGCCCAGCGCGTGCCGGTGCGGATCGCGATCGATGCCGGTCAGGCGCTGGCCGAACAGCTCTCGCCCGGGATGTCGGTCGTGGTCAGCGTCGATACTTCGCAGCGCTGACGCGTCCCCACACCTGCTCAGTCGGCCACGTCGACATCCGTGAGCTGGAAGCCGGACGATGTCTTGGTGAAGGTGAAGATGCTGCCGCCGCAGGTGATCGCGTAGATCTCGTTCCTGTTGCCGTCGCGATCATAGACCGGCTTGGCGCGCTGGAGGCAGGCGCGGTTCTTCGCGCCGAAGTCGCGCGGCCAGGCCTTGGCGCGGAATTGCGCCGCGTCGCTGATGGACACGTCGGCCATATAAGGCAGCTTCGTCATCGCTGCGACGGCCGCCGGATCATTAGCCTTCAGCGCCGCACGGAACTTTCCGATGAAGTCGCCGAATTCCTTCTGCACGGCCGCAGAAGCGACCTCCTTGGCAGGCGTCTGCGCGAAGGCGGGGGTGAGCGAAGCGAGAGCGGCAGCAATCACCAGGGCCGGCAGAGTCTTCATGCGTCAGCTCCGTCCGCGTGATCAGTGCAGGGTGCAAGCTGATCGGGAACAGAGCCTACCGCAACGTCAGCAGCCGCTCCAGCAGCAGCTTCACATCATCCGCGGTCTGGTAGAGCCCGAAGCCGACACGCAGGCGATCGCCGCGCAGGTCGACGGTGATGCCGGCCTGCGTCAGCTTCTCGTGCCAGGTCGCCGCGTCGGCATGGCGGAAGGTGAGGAAATTGCCGCGCGCCGGTTCATCCAGCGGCACGACCAAGTTCTCGAGGGCGAGCACGCCACAGGGCTGCTTCGCCAGCCCCTCGGCGAAGATCGCCTGCAAGGCATGGGCATGCGCGTGGATCGCGGCTGCGTCGAGGCGTCTGGCATCGAGCCAGTCGAACATCGCGCCCATGCGGTAGAGGCCAGATGGGTCGAAGGTCGCGCCCATGAAGCGCCAGCCATTCTCGGCATAGCCGATCTCGCCCTGCTTGCCCGAGAGCGCGCCGAAGGAGGCATACCAGCCGGTATCGCGCGGACGCATGGCGAAACCCGGCGGGCAGTGCATGAAGCAGGCGCCCTCGCCCGACATCGCGTATTTGTAGCCGCCGGCGATGTAGAAGGCCTTGTCAGCAATCCCCGAGAGATCTGTCGGGCGGGCCAGGAAGCCGTGATAGCCGTCGATGACCACGAGCCGGCCTGGTGCCGAGACGCCATCGACCAGCGCCTCCAGATCGGTCAGCGCATAGCCCGAGTTGAAATGGACCTGGCTGACGAAGACCATGTCGGGGCCGGGGCCAGCTTGCGCCGCTGCGACCAGCCGCTCAGCCAGGCCCGCGAAGGGCTCCGCAGGCACGACCGTCAACTCGATCAGGCCGTCTTCGGCGAGCCGCTCGATCTGGCGCCGAAAGGAATGGAACTCGGCATCGCTGGTCAAGATGCGTGGCTTGCGCTCGCGCGGCAGGCAGGAGAGCAAACGGTTGACGAATTCATGGGTGTTGTTGGCCGGGACGAGTCCGTCGATCCCCGGCAGATTGAGATGCCGCGCCACGCCTTGCGCGAGCTTCTGCCAGACGGGCCCCAGCACCTCCTGCCATTTGCCGTCGACGAGGCGGGCAGCATCGTCCCAGGCGCGCAAATGCGCCTCGCGGGTGGCATCCGGCCAGAAATGATGGCTGTGGGCGGCGAAATGCAGGCTGGAAGGCCAGTTCTGGCGGAAATGCGAGAACTCGGCGGCGAGGTCGAATGGCGGAAATCCGAGCCCTACGGGAGCATTCGTCATCTGGTCCATCATCAGGCTCCGCCACCTTGCCGATCCGACAAAATACTTTAAACTTAAAATATCTTGTGCCTCTCTCCAGTCAAGGCGCGAGGCGAGCGAGGGCGGCATCATGACCAGCGGGACGGGCGATCACCAGAGCCGGATCGAGCCGGGCATGCAGACCGATTTCAAGGAGCGGATGGATTACGGCTCCTATCTCGGCCTCGACCTCCTGCTCGCGGCACAGAAGCCGTTGAGCGATGCGCCCGACGAATTGCTGTTCATCACCATCCACCAGGTGCAGGAGCTCTGGCTGAAGCTCGCGACTCACGAGCTCGACGGCGCCATCGCCGCGATCAGGGAGGATGAGCTGCAGCCGGCCTTCAAGTCGCTGGCGCGGGTCTCGCGCATCCAGGCGCAGCTCGTCACCGCCTGGGACGTGCTCTCGACCATGACCCCGGCCGACTACCTCGCCTTCCGCGACGCGCTCGGCCAGTCCTCCGGCTTCCAGTCCTACCAGTATCGCGCGCTCGAATTCCGCCTCGGCGCCAAGGACCCGCGCATGCTGGCGATGCACAAGCATCACCCGGAGCACCACGCCCATCTGCAGGACTTGCTGCATGCGCCGAGCCTCTATGACGAGGCGCTGCGGCTATTGGCCCGCCGCGGCCTGCCGGTCCCCCCGGATTGCGTCGAGCGCGACTGGAGCCAGCCCCATGTCGCGAACGAAGGGGTGAAAGCGGTGTGGCTTTCGATCTATCGCGACACGCACCGCTATTTCGATCTCTACGAGCTCGCCGAGGAGTTGGTCGATGTCGAGGACCAGTTCCAGCAATGGCGCTTCCGCCACATGAAGACGGTCGAGCGCATCATCGGCTTCAAGCCCGGCACCGGCGGCTCCAGCGGGGTGAAATTCCTGAAGACCGCGCTGGAGCGCTCGTTCTTCCCGGAGCTGTGGCAGCTGCGCAGCGAGCTTTAGGTCTCAGCCGTCATTGCGAGCGTAGCGAAGCAATCCAGAAGGTCTCGCTCGACGCCCTCTGGATTGCTTCGTCGCTCCGCTCCTCGCAGTGACGGGCGGCGCGCCTACTCGTTGTTCCCCAAAGTCATGTCCCGCCGGGCGGTCAGTATGCTGATCGAGTAGCCGGCGATCACGTCGACCAGCGACATCAGCGTGATGATCACGAAGGTGCCGGTGCCGAACCCAGGCACGAACAGGAAGATCAGCCCGCAGGCGATGAACACCACCATGGACAGGCCATGGTTGAGGATCGAGCTCGCCTTGGCGCTGGTCGCGTTCATCAATTCGAAGAACAGCACGACCGTCGAGATGGTGAGCAGCAACTCGCTGACCGTGAGGATGAAGGCGGTGCCGGAAGGCAGGCGCAAGTTCAGGAGCTCCTGCGAGAGCGGGATGCCCATCGCCGCGACGGTGACGCCATAGGCGATGACCGCCAGCAGCATGAAGGGGAAGAAGCGCGCCATCGCATCACCAGTCCGTTTGCCGGCGCAGCCGCCCTTTCGCGGCGCTGCGGGAGCAGCTAGATATCAGCCCTGCACGGAACGCGCTACGCGGCTGCCGCTGCGACAGCTCCAGCGCGTTGCCGGTGCAGTTTGGAACTGGTAGAAGCGAGCCATGACGGTGAAGCGGCAGAACAGGGGCGAAGTCCGGCGCGTGATGCGCCGCACGCTGAACCCGCGCCGTTTTCCGACCACCCAGGGCTTCGCCGCGCTGCATGACCATGCCCGCCTGCCCTGGCGCTTTTTCGGCCGCTTCACGGCCTCGCTCGCAGCAGGCCTTACGCTCGCCTGAGACCGGCCGTCCGGCCGGCGACAGGCCGTTGCGATGCGTGCTGGCCCTTTATGGGCCGCTACCGATTTCCATACCGAAGGCGATGAAGCCATGACTGCGACCAAGGCCCCCACCACCCTCTACGACAAGATCTTCGAGGACCACGTCGTCGACCGCCAGGACGACGGCACCTGCCTGCTCTATATCGACCGCCACCTCGTCCACGAGGTCACCAGCCCGCAGGCCTTCGAGGGCCTGCGCATGACCGGCCGCAAGGTCCATGCGCCTAGCAAGACGCTGGCCGTCGTCGACCACAACATCCCGACGACCGACCGCAGCAAGGGCATCGCCGAGGAAGAGAGCCGGATCCAGGTCGAGGCGCTGGCCAAGAACGCCAAGGAATTCGGCGTCGAGTACTTCAACGAGCTCGATATCCGCCAGGGCATCGTCCACATCGTCGGCCCCGAGCAGGGCTTCACTTTGCCCGGTACCACCATCGTCTGCGGCGACAGCCACACCTCGACGCATGGCGCCTTCGGCGCGCTGGCCCATGGCATCGGCACTTCGGAGGTCGAGCATGTGCTCGCCACCCAGACGCTGATCCAGAAGAAGGCCAAGAACATGCTGGTCCAGGTCGACGGCAAGCCCGCTCCGGGCGTCGGCGCCAAGGACATCACCCTCGCCATCATCGGCGAGATCGGCACCGCCGGCGGCACAGGCTCGGTGATCGAGTACGCCGGCGAGGCGATCCGCGGCCTCACCATGGAAGGCCGCATGACCGTCTGCAACATGTCGATCGAGGGCGGCGCCCGCGCCGGCATGGTCGCGCCGGACGAGAAGGGCTACGCCTATCTCAAGGACCGCCCCAAGGCGCCGAAGGGCGCCGCCTGGGACGAGGCGCTGCGCTACTGGGAGACGCTGCGCTCCGACGAGGGCGCGCATTTCGACCGCATCGTCCGACTCGACGCCGCCAACCTGCCGCCGATCGTCTCCTGGGGCACCAGCCCCGAGGACGTGATCTCGGTGACCGGCGCCGTGCCCGATCCCGAGCAGATCGAAGACGAGGTCAAGCGCGCCTCGAAGAAGCGGGCTCTGGAATATATGGGCCTGACCGCCGGCACCAAGATGACCGAAATCCCGCTCGACGTGATCTGGATCGGCTCCTGCACCAATGGCCGCATCGAGGATCTGCGCACCGTCGCCAAGATCGTCGAGGGCAAGAAGATCCATGAGAGCCTGGACTACGGCATGATCGTGCCAGGCTCGGGTCTGGTGAAGCAGCAGGCCGAGGCCGAGGGGCTCGACAAGATCTTCATCGCCGCCGGCTTCGAATGGCGCGAGCCGGGCTGCTCGATGTGCCTCGGCATGAACCCCGATCAGCTCAAGCCGGGCCAGCGCGCCGCCTCGACCTCGAACCGCAATTTCGAGGGTCGCCAGGGCTATCGCGGCCGCACCCACCTCGTCTCGCCGGCGATGGCGGCGGCAGCGGCCCTGACCGGCCGCTTCGTCGACGTGCGCACGCTGGGCTGAAGCGGTCGGGATCGCGGGAGGACGTCATGAGCACCGATCCCCGCGAAGCCGCCCGCGCCAACGAGGCCAAGGAAGCGCTGGGTCGCGTCAAGCGCGATTCCGAGAGCTTCCTCGGCTCCTCGATGGGCCGTGCGGCCGACCACTTCTCCGGCAAGGATGCGCCGGAAGGCGACAACATCGAGCTCTGGGGCCGCAGGATCGGCCGCGGCCTCTCGCTGATCGCCTTCATCGGCCTGTCCTGGTGGCTCGGGCATCAACTGAAGATCTGGTGATGGGCAGCGTTCCCTCGATCAAGACCGCCGCTTCGGGCGAGGCCTCGCAAAGCCTCGACTGGGACGGCGTGCGCGCGCCCTCGACCGCCGAGTTCGAGATCCTGGCGCAGGCGGCCTATGACCGCCTGCCCGAGGATTTTCGCAAGCTCTGCGCCGACCTGGTCATCAACGTCACCGAATTCCCCGAGGACGACGTGCTGAAGGAGCTCGAAGCCGAGAGTCCCTTCGACCTGCTCGGCCTGTTCTCCGGGATCGGCCTGCCGCAGCAGGGCTATGCCCCGCAGACCGGACAGATGCCCAACACCATCCATCTCTACCGCCGGCCGATCCTCGACTACTGGGCCGAGCATGACGAGACGCTCGGCGCCATCGTCACCCACGTGCTCGTCCATGAGATCGGCCACCATTTCGGCTTCGACGACGACGACATGGACGCGATCGAGCGCGCGGTGGGCTGACCCGCCGGCTCAAAGTCGCTTCAAACCTATTCAGGAGTATCGCCATGCAGCCCTTCACCACCCTGACCTCGACACCTGCCCCGCTGAAGGTGATCAATGTCGACACCGATATGATCATCCCCAAGCAGTATCTGAAGACGATCAAGCGCACCGGGCTCGGCACCGCGCTGTTCTCAGAGATGCGCTACAAGGAGGACGGCTCGGAGAACCCCGACTTCGTCCTCAACCAGCCGGCCTATCGCAAGTCCGAGATCCTGGTCGCCGGCGACAATTTCGGCTGCGGCTCCTCGCGCGAGCACGCGCCCTGGGCGCTGCTCGACTTCGGCATCCGCTGCGTGATCTCCACCAGCTTCGCCGACATCTTTTACAATAACTGCTTCAAGAACGGCATCCTGCCGATCGTGGTCAGCCAGGAAGATCTGGAGAAGCTGTTCGACGACGCCGATCGCGGCTCGAACGCGACGCTGACGGTCGATCTCGTCGGCCAGACGATCAAGGGGCCGGATGGCGGCGAGGTCCGCTTCGAGATCGACCCGTTCCGCAAGCACTGCCTGCTCAACGGCCTCGACGACATCGGCCTCACCATGGAGAAGTCGAGCAAGATCGACGCCTATGAGGAGAAGCTGAAGGGGCGGGCTTGGGCGTGATCGCAGGGCGTCATTCCCGGCCGTAGCGAAGCGGAGAGCCGGGAATCTCCTGAAAGAGATGCTCGGATCTGCGCTACGCTTCGCCCGAGCATGACGCCAAGGCTAAACCACCAGCCCCTGCATCGGCGCCAATCCGCCGGTGCCCGGAAAAACCTTCTCGGCCAGCACAGGTCCCGACAGCCCAAACAGGTCGGCGACGACCCCCTTCGCAACTGCGCGGATGTCGGTGGTCGGCCTGAGGTCGCGCTGCTCGTGGAGCTGCTCGGGTTTCAAGCCCGGCCAGTCGACGATCATCCGCCTGCCCTTGACCGCGCCACCGACCAGGAAGGCGACCGTGCCGGTGCCGTGATCGGTGCCGACTGTGCCGTTGACGCGGGCAGTGCGGCCGAACTCGGTGACGACCATCACCACCGTGTCCTTCCAGACGGGTTTGAGCCCGCTCTCGAAGGTCGCGAGCGCACCATCCAAGCCGCCGAGCAGGGTTGCAAGCCGGCCCTTGGCGCCGCCCTCATTCGCATGCGTATCCCAGCCCTCGAACGCCAGCGCAGCGATGCGCGGGCCATCCTCGGCACCGACCAGCCGGGCGGCGCCTTCGGCGATACGCTTCATGCCTTCGGCGCTGTCCGGCCCGCCGCCGCCGCGCGGCTGCTCGGCGCCCTGCTTCGTCGCGATCAATTCGGTCTCGATCGCCCGCTTCAGCACCAGCGCCAGAGCAGGATCGCGCTCGCCATAGAGATCGCCGAGGCGCTGGACGAGATCGGCCCCAGCCCGCGCCATGCGCGGCGGCGCCCAGCCGAGCACCGGCGCCGAGCCGCGCACCACCAGCGGCGGCACCACGCCGACACCGAGCGCACCATGGCGCGAGACCGCCTCGCCCGCCGGGAGGCTGGCGATCAGCCGGTTGAGCCAGCCGCTATCGGTCTTGCCCGGGCCGCCCTGCCCGCTTTCGAGCACGTCCTGTCCGTCGAAATGCGAGCGCTCGCGATAGCCGGTGGCGCTGGCATGGACGATCGCCGCCTGCCCCTCGGCATAGAGCCGCGCCAGGTTCGGCATCGCCGGGTGCAAGTAGAAGAAGCCATCGAGCGGCAGCGCCGCCTCCGGCCCGTCCTTGGCGAGCGCGATGCCCTCGCGCAGATCGGCATAACCGGGATCGCTGAGCGGCGGCACGGCCGAGAGCCCGTCGAGCGCGCCGCGCAGTACCACCAGCAGGAAGCGGGAATCGCGCGAGCCGGCCGCCGCATGGGCGAATTTTGGCATGTAGGACCAGGCGAAGAGCGCGCTCGCAGCACCGAGCACGGCCCGGCGCGAGGGCGTCATCCGTTCGCAATCGTCAGCGCCCATGCTCACCTCCGCTGGAATTCAGGCGACATCAGCAGCAGCGCGAGCGCCTGCGGCTTGCTCTCGGCCCGCGCCACCGCCTGCCGTGTCTGCGGCGACGCGAGCGGGCCGAGCACCTCCTCGACCAGCGTGCGCGGATCGGCGACCGAGCCGGCCGCCTGCCGGCCGAGCTGGGCAGCGACATCGATGCGGGTCTTGATCCCCTCAGGCGTCGCCCAGGCTGCATTCGTATCAGGATAGCCGTCCGGGCCGGAGGGCTGCCAGAGCGGCTGGCCCATCACGCCGAGCGGCCCGGCGATCTGGCCGAAATCCGGCTTGCGGCCGAGTGCCCGGAACGACGCGACCAGGAACTCCTGCGGCGTTCGCAGCTTGGTCGCGGGTGCGGTCGCAGCAGATTCCGACGTCACCAGTGCGCGCGAGAGCACGGCGAGGTCGCCGCCCGTCTCGCGGAAGACCCGGGCGAGCTCGGCGACCAGCGCCTGCGGCGGCTCGTCGGCGACGAAATGGCGGGCGAGCTTGCGAGCGATGAAATTGGCCGTGCTCGGATGGCGGGCGAGGTCGGCGAGCGCCGCCATGCCCATCTCCTTGCCCTCCTGCCGGTAGACCTTGCCGAGCAGCTTCTGGCCGCCGGGATCGTGCAGGCCGGGATTGAAGGCGAAGGAGCCGGGGAAACCGAGGCGGGCGTCGCGTCCAACCACCGTCCAGCCGGTGATGATCCGCGCCAGCGAGGTGACGTCGGCTTGCGTATAGCCGCCTGAGACGCCGAGCGTGTGCAGCTCCATGATCTCGCGGGCGAGGTTCTCGTTGAGACCGCGGCCCCGGCGCTTGCCGGCGCGCGAATCCGGGCCGATCGAGAGCTGGTTGTCGAGGAAGGTCAGCATCGCCGGATGGCTCTCGACCGCGACCAGCAGGTCCTCGAAACGACCGAAGATGTTGGGGCGGATCGCCTCGCGCTCGAAGGCGCCGGCCATGGCGCGGACGAAATTGCCCTTGGCGACCGAGACGCAGAAATGGTTCGACCAGAACTGCACCAGCCGCTCGGCGAAGCCGGTCTCGGCCTCCAGCGTGCTTTGGACGCGGGCGACCATCTCCTCGCGATAGACCTTTGCCGGAAAGGGCGGCTCCGGTGGCGGCGGTTTGGCCATCGAGCCCTGCGGCTGGCCGGGCATTGGCGAGGCGGCAGCGATCTGCACGCTTTGCCCCATGCCTTGCTGCCCGCCGCCCTGCTGGGCGGCGACGCGCTTTGCCTCGCGCGCCGCACGCTCCTCATCCTCGAAGGCGTAGAGCGCCCGGCCGATCGGCGCCGCGCCGGAAAAGCTGACGCGCGGCTGGGGAGCCCCTTCGCTGCGAACCTCCGTGAGCAGGCGCTCGCGGGCATCTGCGACCGTTCCGCCCTGCCCCGGCTTCAAGCCGAGGCCGAAGCGTTGCAGGGCCAGCATCCTCAAGCGCGGGTCTGACCAATCCGCCATGCCCTCGCCTCCGCCATCTGCGTCGCCAAAGCACAGACTTCACTGCAACTATGGCGAAAGCCCGGCCGCCTCGCCAACGGAGAAGGCCGCCGCTCCCTAGAGAACGGCGGCCTCCTACCGATTGAAGGATGCGCTCAGGTCACATCGCAGGCATCGCAGCGATATCACGCACCGCCGCGCTGATCCCTGCAATCTTGCCGACCATGGCAGCCTTGCCCGTGGCGAGGTCGACCTTGTAGAGGCCGCCATCGGCGACGAGCCAGCCGGTGTTGCTGCCATCGGCAGCCGTCTCGATGTCGAAGGCGATCGCCTTCGGGGTCATACCCAGCTTGCCGATGGCGCCGAGCACGCCGTCATTCGGCGGCGCCTGCTTCAGCAGCCCGCCGATCTTGCCGTCGATGTCGTAGAGCGCCGTCTCCTTGGTGCCCTTGACCGAATTGCTGTAGGCGCCGGCGACGACCATCGGCGTCTCGCCCTTGTGCATGTCGGTCTCGGCGAATTTCAGCTTGCCGTCGACCGTGGTCTTGCCGTCGTCGACATTGACGCGGAGGTTGGTGCCGTCGGCGCCGATGACGCGCAGACGATCGGCGGCCGGGTTGAAGTCGACCGTCGCCATGGTGCTGGCAGGAAGCACCGTGTCCATCTTCGACTTCATCGTCGCCTTGCCAGCCTTGTCGACCGTGTAGATCGTGCCGTCGGTGGCGAGCGCATAGAGCATGCCGTCGGCCGGGCGGACATCGATGCCGGCGATCTTGCCGTTGATGCCGCTGACCTTCATCGACTTGCCGGCCTTCTGGGTCGCGGTGTCGACCATGGTGAGCGTGTCGTCGCCGGTCAGCACGGCGAGCGTGCCGGCCTGGGCAGCAGTCGCGGCGAAAGCTGCGCCGAGAATGGTCGAAGCGAGAAGCAGGTTGCGAGCCTTGGTCATGTGATGTCCTCCGGTTCGTGTCGCGATCTCAAAAAAGGGTCGGCCTGCGCTTGCTTTGACGCGGCACCCATGGCGGATAGCGGCCGGATCGCGACCCAGATGCGAACGAAAAAATAAAAGCTGGGACGGCATCCAAAGCGGCCGCTATCGCGTATCAATGGGCTCGCCGCACCCGAGAGAGGACGGCCGGAGATCGGGGAGACGGATGGCGACTGACGCTACGCAGCCGCGACAGACCGGCGAGATCGAAGCCGCGCTGCTCGCCTGCGCCGCCGGCGATAAAACTGCACTCCGCCGCATCTACGAGGCCGAGTCGCCGCGTATGCTCGGTGTGGCGCAACGTCTGCTGAAGCGCCGGGCCCTGGCGGAGGAAGCGGTGCAGGACGCGTTCGTGTTGATCTTCAGGCATGCCGGTCGCTTCGACCCCGAGCGCGGCGCCGGCTTGACCTGGATCTACGCGATCCTGCGCAACCGTTCGCTCTCGATCCTGCGCGACGAGAAGCGGACCGAGACCAGCGACACCCCGATCGCCGAGGAGACCGCGAGCGAGGAGGACGATCCGGAGACGGTGATGGCGAAACTGTCTGATGCCAGCGCACTGCGCGGCTGCCTGGAGATGCTCTCGCCGCAGCGGCGCGGCCTTGTGCTGCTCGCCTTCGTCCAGGGGCTGACGCATGGCGAGATCGCCGGCCGCCTCAAACTGCCGCTCGGCACGGTGAAATCCTGGATCCGCCGCTCGCTGCTCTCGTTGAAGGAGTGCCTCGGATGAGCCCCTCCCGCGACGACCAACTCAGCCCGCCTGAGCGTGACGCACTCGCCGGGGAATATGTGCTCGGCCTGCTCGACGGGGCCGATTCCGCGGAGGCCGAGCGCCGCCTCGACACGGATCGTGATTTCGCCACCTCGGTCGAGCGCTGGCGGCTGCACTTCTTCGCGCTCGATGCGACGGCCACGCCGCTCACTCCATCCGTCGATCTCTGGCCCCGGATCGAGGCCGGACTGGCGGGCCTGATCCAGCCGGCAGCCTCGGCGGCGACAGCCCGCCCGGCGGTGGCTGGCTCCAGTCGCTTCGCCGACTGGTGGAACAGCCTGTTCGTCTGGCGCGGCGCCGCCTTCGCCGGTGCGCTGGCGACCGTGCTGCTGGCGGTCGGTCTTGTCGGCGCCCTCGACCGCGCCAAGCGTCAGCCGCTGATGGTCGCGGTGCTACTGACCGAGGGCAATGCCGCCGCCGCCGTGGTCAATACCTTCGCCGACGGGCGCGTCGAGATGCTGCCCTTGCAGAGCATCGACGTGCCAGCCGGCAAGGCGCTGGAAATCTGGACCTTGTGGGACCGCGCCGTCGGCCCGCGCTCGGTCGGCCTGATCGACCGCGCCCGCTCGACGCCCTTGCGGCTCGACAACCTGCCGCTCGGCAATGGCCAGCTCTTCGAGATCACGCTGGAACCGGCGAGCGGCTCGCCCACCGGGCGCCCGACCGGCCCGATCGTCGCCAAGGGCACGACCTCGCAGCGGCTGTGATGGATCGGGCCGATGCTGACGCGATAGGACGCCGCCGGGCGACAAGCTCGGCGGACCTGCAAGGCTGACGGCGAAAGGCGATGACTGATCTGGACGGACGAACGGCCCTGGTCACCGGTGCCGGCAAGGGCCTCGGCCTCGCGATCGCCAAGGGGCTCGCCGCGCACGGCGCCCATGTGGTGATCCATGGTCGCAGCCAGGCTGCGCTCGACATCACTGCTGGAGAGCTGGCCGCCGAAGGCCTCGCGGTCTCGACCTTCGCCGCCGACCTCGCCGACGAAGAGGCAACAGCAGCAGCGCTCGATGCGCTGCTCGCGCGTCATCCCCGCATCGACATCCTCGTCAACAATGCCGGCCTGCGCGACCGCAGGCCGCTCGATGCGCTCGACCGCGCCGCCTTCCGGGCCTTGCTCGAGGTCAATCTCGTGGCGCCCTTCGACCTGGTGCGGCGGCTCGCCCGGCACATCCCGGATGGCGGGCGCATCGTCAACATCACCTCGATCGCCGGCTCGATCGCGCGCGCCGGCGATCCCGGCTACATCGCGACCAAGGGCGGGCTGGAGGCGCTCACCCGCGCGCTCGCGGCCGAGCTCGGCCCGCGCGGCATCACGGTCAATGCCGTCGCGCCCGGCTTCTTCGCGACCGAGGCCAATGCCGGCCTCGTCGCCGATCCCGGCATCGCCGGCATGCTGGCGCAGCGCACCTCGATCGGGCGCTGGGGCGTTCCGAACGAGCTGGTCGGCGCCGTCGCCTTCCTGTGCTCGCCGGAAGCGGCCTATGTCACCGGGGTGACGCTACCGGTCGACGGTGGCTATCTCGCGCATTTCTGAGCCGAAGCCGCCTTCACTGAAGGTCGGCGAAGGCCTGTTTCAGGCGCTCGGCCGCCTCGACCACGACGGCGCGCTGGGTCGCCAGGTTGAAGCGCAGGAAGCTGTCACCGCCGGCGCCAAAACTGTTGCCGTGGTTGACCGCGATCTTCGCCTGCTTCTCGACGCGGGCGATGAAATCCTTCGGCTCCATGCCGGTGCCGGAGAAATCGACCCAGGCGAGATAAGTCGCCTCCAGCGGCATCGAACGCAGGCCGGGGATGGCGTTGATGGCCGTGTCGAAGACCTTGCGATTGCCGTCGAGATAGGCGGAGAGCGCATCGACCCAGGCAGCGCCTTCCTTGCTGTAGGCGGCCGTCGACATCTCCATGCCGAAGGAGTTCGGGGAGATGCCGAGCGCGTTCATCCGGGCCCGGAAGGGCGCGCGCAGCTTTTCATCGGGAATGATGACGTTGCCGACATGGGCGCCGGCGATGTTGAAGGTCTTGGTCGTCGCGGTCATCATCACCAGACGATCGATGATCTCCGGCGCGGCGAGCGGCATGACCATGTGCCTGTAGCCGGGCATGACAAGATCGTGGTGGATCTCGTCCGAGACCAGGATCAGGTCGTGGCGGACGCAGAAATCGGCGATCTGGCGGAGCTCGTCACGGCTCCAGACCCGTCCGCCGGGATTATGCGGCGAGCACAGGACCAGCATCTTCTCCCTGCCGGTCATCTGCGCATCCCAGGCGGAGATGTCGAGGACATAGCGGCCGGCCTCCTGCGCGAGCCGGCATTCGACGACATCGCGGCCGGCGGCCTTAATCACGCGGGCGAAGGCGTGATAGACCGGCGTCATCAGCACAACGCCATCGCCCGGTTTGGTATAGGCGTCGACGCAGAGCGCAGTGCCGTTCACCAGGCCATGCGTGGTGAAGATCGCCTCCGGCTCGACCGTCCAGCCATGGCGTTCCTGCATCCACCAGCGGATCGCATCACTGTTCGTCTTCTCGTGGCCGAAATAGCCGTAGATGCCATGGGCGGCCATCGCCTCGACCGCGGCCTGCACGCAGGCCGGCGGGCGAAAGTCCATGTCGGCGACCCACATGGCGATGCCGTCGGAGGCCGGCACGCCGTAGATCGCTTCCATCTTGTCCCATTTGGCGCAGTTGCTGCCGCGGCGGTCGATGTGCAAGTCAAAGGTCGAAGCTGCGATCATCTCGGGTTCCGATGCATTGCCGGGCCAGCACGAGACCATCGCATACCAAGAAAATTCTTCTCCGCCAGCAGCGTTTCACGCAATTCCAATCTACCGTGACGGTCTGGCGCCGGCTCGCCGCGACGGTTCCTGCGCCGTTTGGATTGCTCCGCGAAAGGCTGTGAGCGTGGGCTCCTCCTTCACCCTTTTGGGGGGATGGGGGTGGTGCCGCCTGGTGACTGGCGGCAAGAAGAGCTGGCAGCAGCGGCGGTGCTCTGAATTTCAACGAATTGCTCAGGCTTTACGCCCCCCACCCCTGCCCCTCCCCACAAGGGGGAGGGGTTCCCCGCGCCTCGTCCGGTTTCGCGGCTGAATCCGCACAGGAGAAGAGAAAGCACTCGTGCTATAGGCCGCTCATGAGCCTACCTGCCCCCCTGATCGAGACTCTCGGCTCCGTCGCTGCGATCATGAAGAGTGCGCGCGATCCCTGGTGGATCATCGCCAGTGCCGCAGCAGCCTTGCATGGCGCCAAGCCGATCACCGTCGCCGACGTCGATGTCCTGCTCAGCGTCGAGGATATCGGCCGGATCCTGCCGCGGATCGGGATCGAGCCTTATCCGGCTCCGCCGAACCCGCTGTTCCGATCGGATGTTCTGGCCAAATGGCAGGCGCCGCCCGTTCCGGTCGATCTGATAGCCGGCTTCGAGCACCGCGTCGGCGATGCGTGGCGCCCGGTTTGGCCGGCGACGCGGCAGGCGGTCTCGATCGGCCCGGCCACCGTCTACGTCCCCGAGCGGGACGAACTCCAGCGCATCATCGAAGGCTTCGGGCGCCCGAAGGACCTCGAGCGCGCCCGCCTGCTGGCTGAGCTTACATCACCACCGTGATCGTCTCGGCCGCACGGGTCAGGCCGGTATAGAGCCAGCGCGCCCGGTGCTCGCGGAAGGCGAAGGCCTCGTCGAACATGACGATGTTGTCCCATTGCGAGCCCTGCGCCTTGTGGACGGTCAGGGCGTAGCCGAAGGTGAACTCGTCGGTGTGGCGGCGCAGCTCCCAGGGCACCTCGTCCTCGGTGCCGTCGAAGAAATTCGGCATGACCGAGACCTTGACCGGCTTGCCGCCGGTGTCGTCCTCCGGCGTCACCCGCATGGTGACGAGGCCCTTCTTCGAGGTCTTCAACTCCTGCACGATCCAGGCGCCGCCATTGAGCAGGCCCTTGCTCTTGTCGTTGCGCAGACAGACCAGCTTCTCGCCGACAGCCGGGACATTGGCGACATGGCCCATGAGCTGACGCATGCGGGCATTGTAGAGCCGGCGCGTCTTGTTGAGGCCGACCAGGACCTGATCGGCCGAGAGCACGATCTCGGGCGTGATCTCGGCGCGCCTGATGATCCGGCTCGCGCCATAGTCGCCGACCTCGAGCCTCCCGCCTTCGCGCACGATCATCGACATGCGCACGATCGGATTGTCGGCCGCTTGCCGGTGGACCTCGGTCAGCATCACATCGGGCTCATGCTCGGTGAAGAAGCCACCGCCCTTGACCGGCGGCAGCTGGGCTGGATCGCCGAGCACCAGCACCGGCGTGCCGAAGGAGAGCAGGTCGCGGCCGAGTTCCTCGTCGACCATCGAGCACTCGTCGATGATGATCAGCTTGGCCTTGGCGGCCGCGCTCTCGCGGTTCAGCGTGAAGGTCGGGCTCTCCTCGTCGACGCCGCGCGAGCGGTAGATCAGCGAATGGATGGTCTGCGCGCCCTCGCAACCCTTGTTGCGCAAGACGAGCGCTGCCTTGCCGGTGAAGGCGGCGAAGACGACGATCCCATTGACGTCGTTGGCGATGTGGCGGGCGAGCGTGGTCTTGCCCGCGCCGGCATAGCCGAACAGGCGGAAGACCTGCGGCGAGCCGACCTTGAGCCAATCGGCCACGGCGGCGAGCGCCGCGTCCTGCTGCGGCGACCAGCTCATGGGGTGATGCGGATGCTTTTGGGCATGGCGCACAAGGCCGCGAGTCGGGCGGCCAAGGCAAGCCGGTTCAGGCGGCGCGCAGGCGCCGGGCGAATTCGTCAGCCTCCGCCTGCAGGGCCGAGATGCGCTCGTCGAGCTGGCGGGCGCCGCTCGCCCCCTGCTCGGCATGGGACGCCGTCTGCACGCCGGCGCCGGCGATCGTCGTCACTGCGGCCGCCGCCTGCCCGGTGACCACCGAGATGCGCGCGATGGTCTCGCCCAGTCCCTGCAGCAGACCGGTATGCGAGGCGACCATGGTCGAGATCTCGGTGCTCGCCTGTTCGACGGCACCGGCGCGGTTGGCGATACCGATGATCGCCTGAGCGGCCTGCGACAGTGCGACATCGACAGTCGCGATCCGGGTCGAGATCTGCGCTGTCGCATCGGCGGTCTGGGTCGCCAGGGCCTTCACTTCGCTGGCGACGATGGCGAAGCCGCGGCCATGCGTGCCGGCACGAGCCGCCTCGATCGTGGCGTTGAGCGCGAGCAGGTTGGTCTGGCGCGCGATCGCCTCGATCAGCTGGACGACATCGCGGATCTTGCCGGCATTCTCGGTCAGCCGGCCGACCAGGCCGACCGTGCCGGCGGCGTCGCGGGTCGCGAGGCTCGCGGTCTCGGACACCCGCCGGACCTCGCGATTGATCTGCTCGACCACCTCCTCCAGCCGCACCGCGGCATCGGCGATGCGCTCGGCCTCGTCGCCGGCTCCGGCGACGGCCTGGGCGGCTGCGTTGCCACTGTGGGAGATCTGGCCGGCACGGAGGGCGGATGAGGCGAGCGCCGCACGCAGCCCCTCGCTCAACCGGCCGATATCGGCGAGCAGGCGGCCGATACGGGCCTCGAACTCCTGGGCAATGCGGTGCAATTCATCTGTTCGGTGCTGCCGGTGCTGCTGCGCCAGATCGGCCTCGGCATCGCGGGTGACCAATGTGGCGCGGACTTCGCTCAGCGTGCGCACGGTGCGGGCAAGCTGGCCGATCTCGTCGCGGCGCTTGCCATAGGGCACCTCGACGACCCGATCCGAGGAACTGACCCTGGCGATGGTCTCCATCAGCACGCGCAAAGGCCGGGTCAGATAGGTCCGCAACAGCAGGATCGCAAGCAGTCCGCCAGCCAGCGGCAGGCCGGCGGCGATCAGGATCACGCGCAGCCTGACCTCTCTTGCCAAGTCGCCGGCGCGGCTCGCGGCAAGGCCGGCCTGACGGTCGAGATCGTCGCGCAGCCGCGCCGTCGCCATGATGATCTGGCGGACGTTCTCGCGCGCTTCGACGGCGGAGGCCTCGATCAGCGCAGCCTTGGGCGAGACACGCCGACCGATATCGACGATGTCCCGCTGGAAGGCGATGAAGGTTTTTATGCGCGGGTCGAGCGAGGCGTTGGCCTGGAGTTGGCTTGCTGGAAGCGACGACATCAGGTTGGCGCGCGCCGAATCGACCAGCTCGACCGCCTCGTCGAGCTGGTCGAGCGCCGTCTGGACCGCCCGGGTTTCGCTCGCATCGTCGAAACGGCTGAGCAGCGACGCCTGCGCGACCCGGCTAGACAGCAGCGCTGCCTTGTTGGCGAGTTGTTGCCCGGCGAACGCCTCGCGGTCGATCTCATGAACGGAATCGAGTCCGCTGACCGCGCTGGCAAGGCCGAGCGCGGCGGCGATCCCGAAGATCGCGAATAGGACAGTGATCTTGGCTGTGAGCCCGAACGGCCGCATCGTCTTCACCGCTTCGTCAGCGGGCAGAGCTTTCGCAAATGCGAGACAAACAGATCCTTAACGGAGCCAGCTAAGTATCTAAAAAATCTAAAATTTTTGACTTGACAGACCGCCCTTTCGATTCTCCTGCGACGACGCTCTCGCTATAAGATGAAACGCATCAGCGGTCGTCCCGGCTTCTGCCTGGCGACTTCGGTGAAGCCGGCGCGCTGGAACACGCTCTCCGGCCCGACATAGAGGCCCTCGGTGCTGCGCTTCTCCGCATTGTCCATCGCCGCAGCCTCGACCAGGCGCGCGCCGCTCGCCCGGGCGAAGTCGAGCCCGCCAGCGAGCAGCGCCGTCGTGACGCCCTTGCCGCGATAACCCCTGCGAACAAAGAAGCAGGAAGCCGCCCAGTTGCGCTCGTCCGCCGCGGGTGCATCCGGCAGCGGTGTCGAGGCGCGACGCGGATTATTCCATTCCGACACATGCGCCCGCGGCCCGATCTGCAGCCAGCCGACGGCGACATTGCCGGCGAAGGCGAGTACGCCCGGCGGCGGCCCTTTCTCCACCCGTTCCTCGAAGAGCTGGCGTGCGCCCTCGCCGAGCAGCGGCTTGCGCAACCTCTGGGGCATGCGGAAATGATTGCACCAGCAGCCATAGCAGGGCCCCTGCGGGCCGAAGAGCTCCTCCAGCGCCGGCCAATGCTCCGGCGTCAGCGGGACGGTCCGGAAATCCGTATCTGTCACGCGCCCCTCCCTCTCTCGACAGGCCGGCCCAAACAGGAGAGGAATGACGCGCCGCCTTCAAGGCGGCCGCCAAGCCTTCGGAGGCTACCCGATGTCACTCGAACTCTTCGCCGCCTATCTCGTCGCATGCCTGGTGATCATCATCGTGCCCGGCCCGACGGTGACGCTGATCATCGCCAACAGCCTGAGGCATGGTAGCCGCGCCGGGCTTCTCAACGTGGCAGGAACGCAGGCGGGCCTGGCGATCATGATCGCGATCGTCGGCGTCGGCCTGAGCTCGGTGATCGCCGCGATGGGCCATTGGTTCGACTGGGTCAGGCTCGCCGGCGCCGCCTACCTGATCTGGCTGGGCTGGAAGATGTACCGCAGCGCCGGAGCGGCCGCCGAAGGCGCGATCGAGGCGCGCCCGCCGCGCGGCGGCTTCTTCCTGCAGGGGCTCTTGGTCGCGCTGAGCAATCCGAAGACGCTGGTCTTCTTCGGCGCCTTCTTCCCGCAGTTCCTCGATCCGGCGCGCGACCATGCCACGCAGATTGCGATCATGGGCGCGACCACGATGCTGTTCGCCGCGCTCAGCGACGGCGCCTACGCGATCCTCTCCGGCCGCGCCGGCCGCTTCCTGTCGCAGCGGCGCGTCCGGCTGATGTCGAAGGTCAGCGGCGGCTTCCTGATCGGCGGCGGGCTCTGGCTCGCCTCGACCCGCGGCAGCTGAGCTTCCTACCAGGGAATCTCCTCGCCCTTCCAGTTGCGGAAGCTGTTGGTGTCGCGCATGCCGGAGGCGTCGATCGTGGCGATCAGCCCGGCGGCGCTCTCGGTCGGCGGGATATCGGCCCCGCCGCCGCCCATGTCGGTACGGACCCAGCCGGGATGGAAGAGCAGCACCGCGACCTCGCTATCGCGCACCGCATTGCCGAAACCCACCATCACCATGTTCACCGCCGCCTTCGAGGAGCGATAGGCGATGGCGCCTGACGGGTTGGAGCCGATCGAGCCCATGCGGCTGCTGATGGTGACGATCTTGCGGCCGGAGCCCGCCTCGACATTGGGCAGGAAGGCCTGCGCCACCCGTAAGGGGGCGTAGACATTGACCTCGAAGACCTCGCGCCAAGCCTTGAAGTCCATGTCGAGCGCCGATTGCCTGTCACGCGGACCATAGACGCCGGCATTGTTGACGAGCACGTCGATCGGCCGGCCATCGAAGGCCTGCTTGGCCGCGGCGACGCTCTTGTCGGAGGTGACGTCGAGCTCCAGCGGGGTCAGTTGCCCGACATGGACACCGGCGAGCTCCGCCAGCGCCCCGCCCCAGGGGTCGCGCGCCGCGGCGACGACATGATCGCCCCGCCGCAGCAATTCCATCGTCAACGCCAGGCCGATGCCGCGATTGGCACCGGTGATCATCCAGGTCTGGGGCATGGTCGGTCTCCTGTTGGTCTCAGACCTAAGCCTCTCGCCCTATCCTTTCCAGAGCGGCGGCGCGTGCCGGCTGTCTTTGCGCGAACCGACGACATGCAATCGCCATCGCTCATATGAATATTCACTTGCCTAATGTGAATATTCATATGAAGATCAATCCATGTCCCTTTACATCCGCGACCGCGCCGTCGACGAACTCGCGACCCGCCTGCAGAAGGCGACCGGCGCGCGGACAAAGACGGAAGTCGTGCGCCGCGCCCTCGAACAGGAGCTTGAACGGGTGGAAAGCGCCCGTCCGCTGCGCGAACGGATAGCACCCAGTCTCGCCCTCGCCGACGCGATGGGACAGGGTCAAAGCGATTTTGACGTGAAGGCCTTCCTCGACGAAATGTGGGACGAGACGTGACCTATCTGGATGCGTCTGTGATTGTTGCGATCCTCGGGCGGGAGGATGATGCAGAGATTCTACTCGACAGACTCGAAGCTGCCGAAGCTCCGTTTCTCATCTCGCCACCGGGCCTGTTCGAGGCCGTGATGTCACTGGCGGCAAAAAAGGCGCGCGACACAGGCCGTGAACTGGATTCGTCCCTGATCGACCAGGCTCAGAGCAGCGTCGCCTTGTTCGCCGCGAACATCAAGGCACGCGAAATCGAGATTTCGCCCGCAATCGGCCGGGCCGCGATCGAGGCGGCGAAGCGCTATGGGCGAGCGGTCGGCAGCCCGGCCAAGCTCAACTTCGGCGATTGCTTCGCCTATGCCTGCGCCAAGGAATATGGCGCGGCCCTGCTCTACAAGGGCAACGATTTCGCGAAGACCGATCTGGCCTGAGCGGAACCTCTATCTGTCATTCCGGGGCGTCGCGCAGCGAAGCGCCCCGGAATGACGGCAGAGCCACGAATTGCTCCTCTTCAGCCCTTCGGCTTTCCGTAGCCACCCGCAGTCGGCGTGATCACGGTGACCGCTTCGCCGGCCTGAAGCAGGGTCTGATCGCTCGGCTTTAACTCCTCCATTGCCCCCGAAAGCCGCCGCACCAGCGTCCTACCGAGCTCGCCGGGCTCGCCGCCCTTCATGCCGAAGGGACGGACCTTGCGGTGCGAAGCCAGGATGGCGCAGTCCATCGTCTTGAGGAAACGGATGGTGCGGCTGGTGCCGTCGCCGGCATTCCACTCGCCCTTGCCGCCGGAACCCGGGCGGATGTGGAAGTCCTCGAGCACGACCGGGAAGCGCGTCTCCAGAATCTCCGGATCGGTCAGGCGCGAATTGGTCATGTGGACGTGGACGCCCGAGGTGCCGTTGAAGCCCGGCCCGGCCGGCGAGCCCGAGCAGATCGTCTCGTAATACTGGTACTGGTCGTTGCCGAAGGTCAGGTTGTTCATCGTGCCCTGCGAGGACGACATCGCCTCCAGCGCGCCGAACAGCGTGTTGGTCACAGCCTGGCTGACCTCGACATTGCCGGCGACGACGGCGGCGGGATAGCGCGGCGCCAGCATCGAGCCCTCCGGCACGATCACCTTGATCGGACGCAGGCACCCGGCATTCATCGGGATCGCATCGTCGACCATGACGCGGAAGACATAGAGCACGGCGGCGCGCGTGACCGGCGCCGGCGCGTTGAAATTGTCCTCGCGCTGCGGCGAGGTGCCGGTGAAGTCGACGGTCGCCTCGCGCTTGTCGCGGTCGATGGTGATCTTCACCTTGATCGCGCAGCCCTGGTCCATCGGATAGGTGAACTCGCTGTCGTGCAGGCGAGTGAGCAGACGCGCGACGCTTTCGGCGGCGTTGTCCTGGACATGGCCCATATAGGCCTGCACCACGTCGAGGCCGAAGGAACGGATCATCTTGCGCAGCTCCGCCACGCCCTTCTCGTTGGCGGCGATCTGCGCCTTCAGGTCGTTGACGTTCTGGACGACGTTGCGGACCGGATAGCGCGCGCCGGTCAAGAGCTTGACCAGCTCTTCCTCGCAGAAGCGGCCCTGATCGACGATTCTGAAATTGTCGATATAGACGCCCTCTTCCTCGATATTGGTCGCCAGCGGCGACATCGAGCCCGGCGCTGTACCGCCGACATCGGCATGATGGCCGCGGCTCGCCACCCAGAACAGGATGTTCTTGTCCTCGTTGTCGAAGACCGGGGTGCAGACCGTGATGTCGGGCAGGTGCGTGCCGCCGTTATAGGGCGCGTTCAGGCAGTAGACGTCGCCCGGACGGATCACCGGGTTGTTCGAGATCACCGTCTCGACCGAACGGTCCATCGAGCCGAGATGCACCGGCATGTGCGGCGCATTGGCGACGAGCGCGCCGGTCTGGTCGAAGACGGCGCAGGAGAAGTCGAGCCGCTCCTTGATGTTCACGGAATAGGCGGTGTTCTGCAGCGTCACGCCCATCTGCTCGGCGATCGACATGAACAGGTTGTTGAAGATCTCGAGCATGACCGGATCGGCCTTGGTGCCGATCGCCGCCTGCTGCACCAGTGCCTTGCTGCGGGTCAGGACGAGATGGTCCTTGGCCGTGAGCTTCGCGGTCCAGCCATCCTCGACCACGACGGTCTGGTTCGGCTCGATCACGATCGCCGGGCCGGCGATGCCTTGGCCCCGCGCCATCGCCTCGCGCCGGACGATGGCCACATCATGCCATTGCCCCTTCGAGAAGAAGCGGGTGCGCTCGGCGACCCCAGGCTCGCCACCGTTCTCGGCAGCCGCGGCTTCCTCGAAGCGGGCGCCGCCGCCGACGGCCTCGACCTCGACGGCCTCGACGACCAGCGCCTTGGTCTCGTCCATGAAGCCGAAGCGGGCTTTGTGTGCCGCCTGGAAGGCGTCCTGCATCTCGGCGCGGCTGCCAAAGGGCGTCGCGATCGCGGTGTCGGTGCCGGCATAGCGGATATGGGCGCGCACATGGATGGCGATGTCAGCCTCGGCCACGCCCTGCCCTGCCACTTCGCCCTTCGCCTCGGCGCCGAGCTTGTCGGCCAGCGTACCGATCGCCGCCTTCGCCTCGGCATCGAGCGGCACATCGAGCGCCGCGGTGCGGGTGGCACGGATCTCGGCGAGGCCCATGCCATAGGCCGAGAGCAGGCCGGAGAACGGGTGCAGCAGCACGGTCTTGATGCCGAGCGCGTCAGCGACGAGGCAGGCATGCTGGCCGCCGGCACCGCCGAAGGAGTTCAGCGCATAGCGGGTGATGTCGTAGCCGCGCTGGACCGAGATCTTCTTGATCGCCTCGGCCATGTTGGCGACGGCGATCTGGACGAAGCCGTCGGCGACCTCCTCGGGCGAACGGCCATCGCCGACCTCGCCCGCGAGCGCAGCGAATTTCTCGCGCACGGTCGCGACATCGAGCGGCTGGTCCTGGCCGGGGCCGAAGATCGCCGGGAAATAGGACGGGATTAGCTTGCCGACCATGACATTGGCGTCGGTCACGGCGAGCGGGCCGCCACGGCGATAGGCGGCCGGGCCGGGATTGGCGCCAGCGGAATCAGGGCCGACGCGGAAACGCGAGCCGTCGAAGTGGAGGATGGAGCCGCCACCGGCCGCGACCGTGTGGATCAGCATCATCGGGGCGCGCATGCGCACGCCGGCGACCTCGGTCTCGAAGGCGCGCTCATATTCGCCGTCGAAATGGGCGACGTCGGTCGAAGTGCCGCCCATGTCGAAGCCGATGACCTTGTCGAAGCCGGCCGAGCGGCCGGTCTCGGCGAGGCCGACGACGCCGCCGGCGGGACCCGACAGGATCGCGTCCTTGCCCTGGAAGAGTTCGGCCGCGGTGAGACCGCCCGAGGACATCATGAACATCAGCCGCGCGCCGGTGCGGGCGATGTCGAGCTCCTCGGAGACCTGCGCGACATAGCGGGCGAGGATCGGCGAGAGATAGGCGTCGACTACGGCGGTGTCGCCGCGCCCGACCAGCTTGATCAGCGGCGAGACCTCATGGCTGACCGAGACCTGCGGGAAGCCGATCTCGCGGGCGACCTTCGCTGCCAGCTGCTCATGCGCCGGGTAGCGGTAGCCATGCATGAAGGCGATGGCGACGGCGCGGAAGCCAGCATCGAACTCAACCTGCAAGGCGGCGCGGATCGCGGCCTCGTCGGCGGCCTTCTCGACCGAACCGTCGGCGAGGACGCGTTCATCGACCTCCACCACAGCGTCGTAGAGCTGCTCGGGCTTGATGATCTCTTTGGCGAAGATGTCGGGCCTCGCCTGGTAGCCGATGCGCAGCGCGTCGCGGAACCCCTTGGTGGTGACCAGCAAGGTGCGGTCGCCCTTGCGCTCAAGCAGCGCATTGGTCGCGACCGTCGTGCCCATGCGGACCTCGCCAACCGTGCCGGCCGGGATCGGCTCGCCTTGCTTCAGGCCCAAATGGTCGCGGATGCCCTGGACGGCGGCGTCGCGATAGGCGCCGGGATTCTCGGAAAGCAGCTTGCGGGCATATAATTTGCCTGCAGGGTCGCGGCCGATCACGTCGGTGAAGGTGCCGCCACGGTCGATCCAGAAGTCCCAACGGCCGCTCGTCATCTGATCCCCCGATTATTGGCCATAGTGGCTCTTTGACGTTTCATCGATAAATCGTCGATGAAACGTTGACAAGCTCATTTCGCCGATTAGGATCGACGCCAGTGATCGGGACATGGCTGAGGGGCCGGGCCGATCGAGGGGAGGCTTTCATGACAGGACCGGTCCTGGCAACAGTCGCTTTGCGCATGGCCGAGCGGCCCTGCCCGGCGACGCATCGTCACGAGGCGCGCGCATGATCCGCCGCTTCCTCGACGCGCTCTATCTGATCTCCGGTTGGCTCTCTGGCATCAGCCTCGTCGCGATCTTCCTGCTGATGATGTTCCTGTCGATCGGCCGCGAGATCAGTTTCAACATTCCCTCCGGCGACGACTTCGCCTCCTGGGCCTTGGTGGGAATGGCCTTCTTCGGGCTCGCCCACACCTTCAAGCGCGGCGAGATGATCCGCGTCGGCCTGCTGATCGAGCGGCTGCACGGCAGGCCGCGGCAGGTCGCCGAACTGGTCTCGCTCACCGTTGCATCGGCCTTCATCGGCTATTTCACGTGGCAAGCCGGGCGTCTCGCCCATGATTCCTGGCGCTTCGACGACATGTCGACCGGCGTCGTTTCAGTGCCGCTCTGGATTCCGCAGCTCGCCATGGTGATCGGCCTCGGCATCCTGCTGATCGCACTGCTTGACGAGTTCGTCATCGTCGCCCGCGGCGGCAGGCCGACCTACCAGCCCGAGCCACCGAAATCCGTCGAGGAACTGGTCGAGCGCGTCGCGCAGGGTGGAGGCGTCTGATGTCCCTGCCCGAACTCTCGCTCGTCCTGCTGCTCTTCCTCGTCGGCATCCTGGCGAGCGGCGTCTGGATCGCCGTCGGCCTCAGCCTGGTCGGCCTCCTGGCGATGAACCTCGTCACCAATGTCCCGATCGGCCAGGTGCTGGCGACGACAGTCTGGAGCGCGACTGCGTCCTGGACGCTCGCCGCCCTGCCGCTCTTCATCTGGATGGGCGAGATCCTGTTCAGGACAAGGCTGTCCGAACAGATGTTCCAAGGCCTGTCGCCCTGGCTGCAATGGCTGCCCGGGCGCCTGATCCACACCAATATCGTCGGCTGCGGCATCTTCGCGGCGGTCTCCGGCTCCTCGGCCGCGACCGTCGCCACCATCGGCAAGATCGCCCTGCCCGAGCTGCAGAAGCGCGGCTATGACGAGCGCCTCAGCCTTGGCACGCTCGCCGGCTCCGGCACGCTCGGCCTGCTGATCCCGCCATCGATCCCGATGGTGGTCTATGCGGTCACCGCCAACGTCTCGGTGCTGCAGGTCTTCCTCGGCGGCTTCCTGCCCGGCCTGCTCGTGATGGCGCTCTATATGGGCTATGTCATCATCTGGTCCTGGCTCAACCCGGGAAAGACGCCGCCGCGCGATCCTTCCATGCCGTTCCGCGAGAAGCTGCGCCAGTCAGCCAAGCTCGCCCCCTGCCTGCTGCTGATCGCCGCGGTCTTTCTGTCGCTGATCCTCGGCTTCGCCACGGCGACCGAATGCGCCGCCTTCGGCGTCACCGGTGCTCTCTTCCTCGCCTGGTGGAGTGGCACGCTGACCTGGGCCGCATTGCTCGAAAGCATCATGAGCGCGACCCGCCTCACCTGCATGATCATGCTGATCCTGGCGGGCGCGGCCTTCTGCACGGCGGCGATGGGCTTCACCGGCATCCCGGCGGCGCTGGCCGAATGGGTCAAGGGCCAGCAGCTCTCGCCGCATATGCTCGTGCTGGCGCTGACCTGCATGTACATCATCCTCGGCTGCCTGATCGACGGCATCTCGATGATCGTGCTGACAGCGGTGATTGTGCTGCCGATGGTGAAGGAAGCCGGGTTCGACCTGGTCTGGTTCGGCGTCTACCTCGTCATCCATGTCGAGATGGCGCAGATCACGCCGCCGGTCGGCTTCAACCTGTTCGTGCTGCAGAACATGAGCGGCAAGGACACCTGGACGGTTGCGAAGGCGGCCTTCCCGTTCTTCATTCTGCTCAACGTCGCGGTGCTGATCATCACGACCTTCCCGCAGATCGTGCTCTACTTGCCCAAGCTCGCTTTCCCCGATTGAGTTCAAGACCAAGCAAAAGAGAGAGGAACGACGCATGTTCAACCGCAGAACCGCCATCGCCGCCTTCGCTTTGGGTTGCAGCGCCTTTGCGCTCGCCGCCCCGGCCTCCGCCCAGACCAAGTGGAACCTGCCGGCCGCCTACCCGTCCGACAACCCGCATTCGGAAAACCTCGTCCTCTTCGCCAAGGACGTCGAGACCGCAACGGGCGGCAAGCTCCAGATCACCGTCCATCCCGGCGCGGCTCTGTTCAAGGCGCCCGAGATCAAGCGCGCCGTCGCCAGCGGCCAGGCCCAGATGGGCGAGGTGCTGATCTCGCTGCACGAGAACGAGGACCCGGTCTTCGGCATCGACGTGGTGCCCTTCCTGGCGACCTCGTTCGCCGACTCGATGAAGCTCTACAAGGCCTCGAAGGCGGCGGTCGAGAAGAAGCTCGACAGCCAGGGCGTCAAGCTGCTGTTCATGGTCCCGTGGGCGCCGCAGGGCGTCTACACCAAGAAGGAGCTCAGCACGATCGAGGACATGAAGGGCCTGAAGTGGCGCGCCTACAATGTCGGCACGGCCCGTCTCGGCGAACTGCTCGGCATGCAGTCGGTGACGATCCAGGCCGCCGAACTGCCGCAGGCGCTGGCGACCGGCGTGGTCAACTCCTTCATGTCGTCGGGCGGCACCGGCTACGACTCGAAGGCCTGGGAGACGCTGACGCATTTCTACGACGTGCAGGCCTGGATCCCGAAGGACGCGACCTTCGTCAACAAGGCGGCCTTCGACGCGCTCGACAAGCCGACGCAGGAGGCGATCCTGAAGGCGGCCGCGACGGCCGAAGCGCGCGGCTGGAAGATGTGGGAAGAGAAGACCAACTGGTATCTCGACCAGCTCAAGGCCAAGGGCATGAAGGTGCAGGCCCCGTCGGCCGCGCTCGCCAGCGGCTTCAAGAAGGCCGGCGAAACGCTGACCGCCGACTGGCTGAAGAAGGCCGGCGCCGACGGCCAGGCGATCATCGACGCCTACAAGAAGATGTGAGGCTGGCTCCCGCATCGACGCGGGAACCACGACAGAACCCCTCTCCTGGAAGGAGAGGGGCAGGGGTGAGGTGTTCGGACTGAAAACGTTGGCTTGAACTCGACCGCGCGGTTGGCGCTCGCGGAACTGGTCGAATGGCCTGCACCTCACCCTGCCCTCTCCTTACAGGAGAGGGTTCCCTACGCCCCTTCCAGCAAGAGACAGCATGCACCCTTCCGACGACCTCGGCCCGATCGTCTCCTCCGGCCATCTCGCCTCCGGCGCGATGCCGGCGCTGTCGGAGTTCGAGTTTGCGCTGACGATGACGGTGCATGCCTTCCAGCGCTGGATGCTGCGCTGCATGACGGCGGCGGGCATTCCCGAGCTGACGCCGATGGACGTGCTCGTCCTGCACAACGTCAACCACCGCGGCAAGGCCAAGCGCCTCGCCGACATCTGCCTCGTCCTCAACATCGAGGACACGCATCTGGTGAACTACTCGCTGAAGAAGCTCGAGCGCCTGAAGCTCCTGAAGAGCGGGCGCAAGGGCAAGGAAAAGACTGTCGCCATCACACCGGCCGGAGAAGAGGCCTGCAGGCGCTACGCCCAGATCCGCGAGCAGCTGCTGGTCAAGTCAGTGCTGGCGACCGGCGTCGACCCGGCCCGCCTGTCGGAGATCGCTGCCGCGATGCGCTCGCTGTCGGGACAGTACGACCAGGCAGCGCGGGCGGCGGCGAGCCTTTAGGCCAGAGGCTTCCCGTCACCCCTCAACCAGCCTGCGCGCGATCACTTGCGCCTGGATTTCGGCGGCGCCCTCGAAGATGTTGAGGATACGGGCGTCGCAGAGCACGCGGCTGACCGGGTATTCCAGCGCAAAGCCGTTGCCGCCATGGATCTGCAGGGCGTTGTCGGCCGCCGCCCAGGCGACGCGGGCGCCGAGCAGCTTGGCCATGCCGGCCTCGAGGTCACAGCGTCGGTCGGCATCCTTCTCGCGGGCGGCGAAATAGGTGAGCTGGCGGGCGATGACGAGCTCGGCCGCCATCATGGCGAGCTTGTCGGCGACGCGCGGGAAAGCGATCAGCGGCTTGCCGAACTGGATGCGCTCCTGAGCATAGCGCAGGCCGAGATCGAAGGCCGATTGCGCGACGCCGAGCGCGCGCGCCGCGGTCTGGATGCGGGCGGCCTCGAAGGTCTGCATCAGCTGCTTGAAGCCCTGGCCCTCGACGCCGCCGAGCAGGTTCTCCCCCTTCACCTCGAAACCGTCGAAGGCGAGCTCGTATTCCTTCATGCCGCGATAGCCGAGCACCTCGATCTCGCCGCCGGTCAGGCCCTCGACCGGGAACGGCTCGGCATCCGTGCCGCGCGGCTTCTCGGCGATCAGCATGGAGAGGCCGCGATAGCCCGGCGCATCCGGATCGGTGCGGACCAGCAGCGTCATGATGTCGGCGCGGACGGGATGGGTGATCCAGGTCTTGTTGCCATAGACCTTCCAGCTGTCGCCGTCCTTCACTGCCTTGGTGCGCAGCGAGGCGAGATCCGAGCCGGTATTGGGCTCGGTGAAGACCGCGGTCGGCAGGATCTCGCCGGAAGCGATTTTCGGCAGCCAATAGGCCTTCTGCTCGTCGGTGCCGCCGTTGAGGATCAGCTCGGCGGCGATCTCCGAGCGGGTGCCGAGCGAGCCGACGCCGATATAGCCGCGCGAGAGCTCCTCGGAGACGACGCACATCGAGACCTTCGACAGGCCCATGCCGCCGAATTCCTCGGGGATGGTCAGGCCGAAGACGCCGAGCTCGGCCATCTGCTCGACGACGGGCAGCGGGATGTATTCGTTCTGAAGATGCCATTCATGCGCATGCGGCGTCACCTGCTGCTCGCAGAAGCGGCGCATCTCGGAGCGGATCGCCTCCAGCGTCTCGTCGAGGCCGGGATCGCCGACGCTGGCGAGGCCCTGGCTCTGGCTGAACAGCGCGACAAAACGGGCGCGGTTCTCAGGCGTATTGCCCTCGGCGATCAGCGCCTCCGCGGCGTCGGAGCAGGCGGCGGCGACGGCCTTGGCCGAGAGGCCGAGCGTCGGCAGGCGGACGATCTCGCCCTGGCTCATCGGAATGCCGCCGAAGATCTGGGCAGCGTATTCGCCGGCGCCGATCCGGATGGCGTAATCCTCGATCGCGCCATAGCGATCCTCTTCCTGCAGACGCTCGCCATAGGCCTTAAGCTCGCGCAGGCCCATCACATAGGTGGCGAGCCAGGAGAGGCCGTGAGCGGCGTGCTGCTCCTGCTCCAGCCTGGCCGAGGAAATCCGGCCATCGACCAGCACCTTCTGCCTGACGGCGGCAATTGCCTCCTCCAGCAAGGTCTCGAAGCCCGGCAGCGCCGCGGCGATCAGCGCGACGGCATTGGCTTCGGAATCAGCCTTGATGGCGGTGGCGTTCATGTCTCTCTCCCTTTGTTGCGGCGCAGCATAAGGGAAGAATCGTCGATCGCGAAAGCCGTCTTTTGGCGGAGAGCTTGGCGTGTCGAACCGGTGGCCGTTAACCCCCCTTCAACCCTGACAAGGGATTATCCAACTGTCGCGAATTTGCATCATCGGATTCGCGGCCACTCGTCTTTCGTCTTCTCGATATGAGGGCCTAGGTCCGTTGCGTCTGCGTCGGCGATCGAAGCGAATGGGCTGGCAGAAGCTGCGCTGGGCGCTGGCGACCGTCGCCCCCTGGGCGCTCTCGGCCGGCATGCTCGTCTCCTTCACCGCCTCGGCCGGGCAGAATCCGGGGCCGCTGGGCCCGCCGGGCTCGCTGATCCCGCGCACCGCTCCCGGCCCGCTCTCCGATCTCGCTGATGGACCGTCCCTGCTCGTCGCCGCCAGCGCCTTCCATATGCCGGAGCGCGCCTATGCAAGGCTGATCCAGCCGGCCCGCCTCTCCTTCGAGACACCCGAGCGAACCTTCGCGATCGACCCGCGCCATCCGCGCGAGGACATGAAACGCTCGGCCAGCGCCTTCCCGCAGGTCGACCGCAGCAGCAAGGGCGACCCGATCGTGTCCCTGCGCCCGACGCTGACCCGCAATGGCCCGCCCGGCGAGCTCGAACAGGTCGTGTTCGGCGACACCCAACCCGGGCTGATCTCGGGCGGCTTCTCGCTCGAGGCGCTGGAAAGCCCGGAGGAACCGCCGCTCGGCTTCGAGCCCTTCCTGCGCGACGAGGGCGTGACCGACCCGGCCCTGTCCGATTCCTCGCCGACGGCTGTTCCGAAGAGCAACGGCGCTCCGCGCCATGGCGAACTGAATCCGGAAAACCTCGACGGCGCGACGCCATCCGTCCCCGCCGCGCTCGGCCAGTCCTCCAGCACGCCGACAGCCACCGGCATCGCTGGGGGCGCCTCCGCCACGCCGATGCAGATGGCGCCGGTCGCCGCCGAGCCGAAATCGCGCAGCCGCGTCGCGAAATCGACGCCGGGGACACCCACGGACCTGCGCACCGTCGATTTCGCCGAGAAGCAGATCTACACCAGCCTGATCGCGCCCGAGAACATGGCCAAGGAGCAGCGCTGCCTGGCCGAAGCCGTCTATTTCGAAGCGCGCTCGGAAGGCGAGCAGGGCCGCGCCGCCGTGGCGCAGGTGGTGCTCAACCGGGTCAAGAGCGGGCTCTACCCGAACAGCGTCTGCGGCACGGTCTACCAGAACGCCAGCCGCTATCTCGCCTGCCAGTTCACCTTCGCCTGCGAGGGCAAGTCGCTGCGCATCACCGAGCCCGGCCCCTGGCGCGACGCGGTCCGCATCGCCCGCGAGGTCTATGATGGCACCACCTACCTGGCCGAGGTCGGCGCCTCCACGCATTATCATGCTGATTACGTGAGACCTTACTGGGCGCGAAAGCTGAAGAAGATGGACACGATCGGCCGGCACGTCTTCTACAAGCTGCGGCCGGGGCAGACATAGCTGGCGCTTTATCTGGCCACCCGACACGGCAATATTCGGCGTTCGCCTCGATCGATTACGCTCATCGCCTGACGTCGGCGACATTCGTGCGCTACGCGTCGATTCTAGCTATTTAGACAGCCACTCGCCATTTCCGTTAGGTTGATTTGCGCCGAACTTCGGTTCACGCCAGTCTTCGTTGAGAAATATGCTTAACGTACGGGGCGATCGCTGCTGGCTTTTGCCATTAACGCTGCCGACAACATGCGGTGGTACTTTGCCGATCAAATAGTAAGGTGAACTCAAAGACGATACGCAGTTGCACCACGGCAGCTCGACGCTCTTGATTTCGGCCTGTGCATCCAAAAGCCCGCTTGAACGGTAACCCGTTTCAGGCCCTTCAGGCTCGCGTGATCACTCCCGCGATCGAAGCGTTTTCGCTCCTGACGGTCGCAAGCTGCGTTGGTGATCTGGTGTGTTGGAGCGCCGCCATGGACTATGACAGAGTTCGGCAGGCTCAGGCCCTGCGCGTGAAGGCGTTGATGTGCCGCCGCTGGGCCGACACGGCCCGTGACAGCGAGGGCGCGGCCCGCCTGACCGAGATGGCGAGCGACTATGACGGCCAGGCGGCGGCCCTCGAACAGGACGCCCCGACGCCCGGCTGCACGCAGCAGAGACGATAGGCGCGGACGTCCACGCCGACAGCCATTCACCATAGAGGCCGAGTGCCGCGCCATTCCTGCGCGCCTTCCCGCCACTGGCGAACTCGAAACCCAGCAGACGCTCGGTATCCGGTTTCGATCGCCAACATTGCCGGCATTTGCCGCGGCTAGAACCTGATGGCGAGGTTTGCCTTGAAGGCGTGGTCCTGCGTGTCGCTCGCAAGCTGGGCGGTGTAGGAGGCGCCGAGGGTGGTGTTGGAACTGAGCGCGAAGTCGAGCCCGGCCTCGACGAGGGCGGCGTTGCGGGCGATCGGCAGGCCGGCGATGCTAAACGGGTTGCCGCCGGCGAAGGCGAGCGTCGCCTTCGGGTCGACATCGCCGAAGGCGTGGCGCCAGCCGAGCCCGCCGCGCAGCGTGACATCCAGGCCGGCGAGACGAGCGGTCGTCGCAGCACGCAGGCCCAATGTCGCATAGCCGAGGCCGGTGTCGTCGCTGTAGCCGGACAGCGCCGCGGCTCCACCCCGTTCGATGAAGCCGTTGCTGCGCAGCATGACGTAGGTCAAGCCGGCGAAGGGCTCCAGCGCGACCTGACCGACCGCGGTCTGGCCGAGATCGATGCGATAGCCGAGCTCGCCGAACACTTGCGCCGTGCCGGCATCGTAGTCGGCGCGCAGGAGGTCGCCGAGCCCAGCCAAGACGACACCACGGCGGGTCGCGACCTCGTGCCAGGTATAGCTCGCGCCCAGCCGCAGACCGAGCGCGCCCCACTGCCCGCCGCCATAGAGGCCGAGATGGTAATTGTCGCTCTCGCCCGAGGAGAGTCGGCTGTTCACCGAGAAGCGGCTGCGGCTGTAGCCGGCGACGACGCCGAGGCGCAGGCTCTCGAAGATCGCGGCATCGGCGCCGAGGAGGAAGCCGCCAGTCGAGCGAGAGAGGCTCGCGGCATTGCCGTCGCTGCCGGTTCGGCCCCAGGAACCATAGCCCTGGCCCCAGACAGCAAAGCGCTCGATCGAGGGTGGCTTCGGCATCGGCCCCTTCGCGGCGGGGGCGAGATCGGCAGTGAAGCCATAGGACAGGGTCGCCATCGGAGCAGCGCCAACCGTGCCGAAGGCCGCGCGCAGGCGATCGTTCACCGCGTTGTGCAACTGCCAGCTCTCGCCGAGGAGCACGCTGCGGGCCGAGGCATGGAGTTCGCCAGTGAGGTAGCCGAGCGCGCCACGGGCCGACTCGATCGTCGGCGCATTGGTCAGCTGGGTCAGCACGAGATTGCCGCCCGGCAGGCTGTCGATGGCCCCGCCGATCGAAATCTCGTTCGCAGTGGTGCCGAGACTGGCGATCGAGCGCGTCTGGACTACCGTCAGATACGCATTGGTCGGATCGGTGCCGTTACGCAGGCTCAGGAAGGGCGAGATGACGAGGTCGGTATTGCCATAGCTGCCGGTCAGACCGGTCGAGGTCAGGATGGTGAAACGCTGGCCGGGGATATAGGCCCCGCCAGTATAGTTGACGACCGAGATGGTCGCACCATTGGCGAGGGTGGCAGTGCCCTTCACGTCGATGCGGTCGGAGCTCGTGGTGCGCGGATCGAGCTCGACCTCGTAGACCGCCCCGGTGCTCTGGACATAGGCGCCGTTGACCGTCAGCGTGCCGATCGAATTACCGGGCGTGATCCGTGCGCCGGACGCGACCGTCGTCGCCCCGACCGTGCCCGAGCCGCCGAGCCGCGCGCCCGACGCAACCGTCACCGCCGAGTTGGCGAGCGAGCCGTTCACGATCAGCCCGCCTTCGCTGATCGTCGTCGTGCCCGAGAAATCGCCACCGTCGGTGATCGTCCAGGTGCTGGAGCCGGTCTTCTCCAATTTGTCGAAGTTCTGATACTGGCCGGTGCTGCCGATGCCACCGCCGAGGTTCCAGTCGCCGGAGCCCCCGAACCGCAGCACGTCATTGCCACCGGCCGCGTTCGCTACGACCTTGCCTTCGATGACCGATCCGGCCTGCAATTCCAGGGTGAGCGAACCGGTCGTAGGGGTGACACCGCTTGCCCACCCGATGGCAATCTGGGTGCCACCATTCTGAGGGTTGTATATCCGGATCGTGCCGGAGTTCACGATATTGAGCGAGACAGTTTCACCAGTGGCCATGATTGCCGAGGAGCCCCATCCCTCGATCAGTCCGGAATTGACAATGGGGCTGTTGCTGTTCCGAACGGCGACGCCGATTCCGCCCGGAAAATTATTATAGCCGTTGCTCACTGCAAAGCCGCCGCGAATGGTGCCGGTGTTGGTCAAGCTTGAAGCAGACCCGCCGCTGGGGCCGCCAAGATCAACGCCAACGCCGCCTCCACCGAAGCCCCACGTACTACCGCCTTCAATCGTACCGGAATTGACCACGGTGTATTCGCTGACCGTCAGACCGCTCCCGCCTGCAACATCGCCAAACCCACCCGTGACCTTGCCATTGTTGACGAACACGCCTCCGCCGCCGCTCAACGAGACCCCGACCCCGCCGGATACCCACGCTGAAGAGCCGCCCGTGATCGAACCGTTGTTCGTAATAATGCTGCGATTTGACTGGGAGGTTTGACTGAACCCTGCCCCACCGGCACCGGGGCCCGATACATCTGTTCCCTTGAAGGAGCCCTGTAATGTGAGGTGCGAGCCCAGCGTACCCGGTATCGAGGCGCTCTCGGTGATCGTAAAGCCGCGGGTATCGACGGTCAGATTCTTGCTGGGCGAGCTGAGAGGCCCGGCCATGCTGATGTTCTGGGTCAGGATGATGACGGAGCTGGCATCGGGGCTCGCATTCGCGGCAGTCACGGCATTCACGAGCTCGGTATAATTGCTGACGTAATATGTCCCGGCGAGCGCCGCAGGTGCTGCGCCGCAGCCAAACGCCAAAGCTGCGACACTGGCCGTGCGAAAGCACTTTCCAGCTGCACGCGCCTTGAACCCACTACGCATGTCGAGCCCCGTATAGCTGGCACCGCCCCGGATGATTCCGGCATGATGCAACCATAGCTATGTCGCCTCACCAGGGGAATTCTAACAATTGAAGGCGGCTGGATTTGTTCCGATCTTGCGGATACCCCCGAAAGTGCTTTCCGGAATGTCCGGCGCCGTGTTTCCGAGCGCCTCCTCCACGAGGATGATGGACCGATCCGATCGGGCGAAGACCTGAAGCTGCTACCAGGGCTTGAGCCGGCAGCGCAGCCCATCGCGAACCCGGCCATCAGGCTGATCAAGACGCATCGCGTTGACCCAGCCTATAAGACGAACACGCGAGCGCTCCGCCGGTGAGGGGCGTCCGATCGGTTTCCGTCTGCTTTTCGCGCAGCGTAGAACGCAAGCGATCGCGCAACGAGACTGGCTAGACCAAGCCAAACCAGTCCAGCTGCGACAGCTACTCTCCGTACAACGCCGAATGCCGTGCCGCGGCGAGGCGATCGACCCTATCCTTGGCGACCATGTCGGGGTTGTAGAGCCAGCAGATCGACTCGCCCTCGTTCGTCATCCGGCCCTGGACCAAATCGGCGCCGGCATAGCCGGCTTCGCGCAAATCGCGCTTGAGCCGGCGGGCGTCCCATCTGATCGCGGCATAGCCGAAGGCGTCGTTGTCGAGGACGAACCCATCCTCCTTGATCCGCAGGAGGGCGTTCGTGATGTCTTGCGATGAGTATGTCATGGCCTGTTCTGGGCTGTGATGCTCCTCCCTAACCTGCAGGCCCTTGGCCGACTGATACGGATTTAGCTCGCATTTTAGCGGATCGCCGATTTCTTGCTGCGGCGAGGCCGGGACTGATCCCGGCCTCGCTCATGACCCTGGGATGGCGCCTTCTAGTCCTGAAAAGCCCAGGCGGCCGGCAGCCAACGATACTGGCCCTGATCGGCGACGACGCGGCCGAGCCCCGGGAACGGCATATGCGTCGCGGCGATCAGCGAGCCTTCCGCAGCCGCACGCTGGAAGAAGCGGGTGCGCATCGCCTGAGCCGCCGGGCGGTCCTGCTCGAACAGGAAATTCACGTCCAGCCCGGCCGGGTGAACCACCGGGAAGAGCATGTCGCCGGCCATGACCAGGCTCTGGCCGGCATCGGCGATGCGCACGCCGATATGGCCCGGGGTGTGGCCGGCAAGGTCGACGATGGAGACGCCGGGGACGATCTCGCGCTCACCGTCGATGGCCTGCAGCTTGGGATAGAGGCGGGCCACCTCTCCGGAGAGCTTGATGCCGTTCTGGAGATAGGCGGGCGAGGCCGAGCGGGTCGCCGGACTGGTCCAGTGCGCCAGCTCGCGCCGGTCGACATAGATCTCGGCCTTGGCGAAATTGGCCCGCTCGCCGGCGACGAGGCCGCCGATATGGTCCTGGTGCATATGGGTGACGATCACGGCGTCGATCCTGCCGCGGTCGAGGCCGAGCGCGCTCAGGCCCGCAGGCAGCCTGCCCGACTGGCCGATCGTGCCGCCCGGCCCGGCATCGATCAGGGTGCGGCTCCTGCCGTCCTCGATCAGGTACTGGTTGAACATCATCCGGATGCCGCCGGGCCGCGCCGAGAACTGCGCCCTCGCCAGCGCCTCGACCTCGGCAGCTGAGCGGCCGGGGAAGTACTCATAGGGCATATCGACATAGCCGTCGCTCAGCGCGGTCACCGTGAAGCGGCCGATCCTGAGCTGCGCCAAGGGCGGGGGCGCCGCGCGCTCGGCCGTGGCTGGCGCCTGCGCCAGACCGACCGACGACAGGCCAGCGCCAGCCGCCGCCAGGGCCGGGAAGCCCAGCGAAAATCCCCTGCGTGAAAGACCGGTCATCGTCGACTCCTGGGCTCGTCCGAGCATCGGCGCCAAGAGCGGCGCCTTGTGGAGATTGACGTATTCCTCCCGATGATCGGGTGCTATGGACAAACTATGGAGACAACCTCCCGAAATATGGAAGGCTGATGGATCGCCTCGACGCCATGGCAGTGCTGCTCGCGACCGTGGAAGCCGGGAGCCTGTCGGCGGCCGCGCGCAAGCTGCGCATGCCGCTCGCCACCGTCAGCCGCAAGATCGCCGATCTCGAAGCGCATCTGCAGGCCAAGCTGATGCTGCGCACCCGGCGCGGCACCGAGCTGACCGAGGCCGGCCGGGCCTATCTTGAAGCCAGCCGGCGGATTCTCGAACAGGTCGAGGAGGCCGAGCGTATCGCTGCCGGCGAATACAGCGCGCCCCGCGGCGAACTACGCCTCACAGCCTCGACCTTGTTCGGCCAGCGCCATGTCATGCCGGTCGCCCTCGCCTTCCTGGAGCAGAACCCCGAGATCTCGCTCAGGCTCCATCTTGAGGATCGTCAGATCAACCTCAGCGACGAGCATATCGACGTCGCCGTGCGGATCGGCCATCTCGATGGCGGGGGGCTGATCGCGGCGAAGGTCGGCGAGGTCCGCCGCGTGATCTGCGCCAGTCCGGCCTATCTTGATCGCCGCGGCAGGCCGCGGACGCCGGAGGACCTCGCGGCCCATGACGGCATCTCCTTCCGTGGCTTCTCGGTCACCCCGGAATGGCGCTATCGCGGCGACAACCCGGCCCTCGGCGAGGAACCCAGAGCACGGCTCTCGGTGAACTCGACGACCGCGGCGATCGATGCGGCGCTGGCCGGATTCGGCCTCGTGCGCGTGCTGTCCTACCAGGTCGAGGACCAGCTTCGGCAGGGCACTCTCGAAGCGGTTCTGGAGGATTTTGCCCCGGCACCGCTGCCGGTCAGCCTCGCCTATGCCGCAGGCGGCCTGCGCAGCCTGAAGGTCCGCGCCTTCCTGGATTGGGCAACGCCACGCGTGCGGGCACGGCTGGCGGGCCGCGATCAGGAGCGCCTGTAGGCCCGGCATTTGACGGCGATGTGGCTTTCTGCCGAACCATTCCGTCATCCACGCGTTGTTCTGGCACACCCATTACAAACACGAGGAGCGTCCGATGGACTGGAACCGCGTCGAAGGGAACTGGAAGCAGCTCAAGGGCAAGGTCAAGGAGCAGTGGGGCAAGCTGACCGATGACGATCTCGACGTCATCGCCGGCAAGCGCGACCAGCTCGAAGGCAAGATCCAGGAGCGCTATGGGATCGCGAAGGACAAGGCCCGCACCGATGTCGATGACTGGTACGGCCGCCAGACCTGGCACTGACCGGTAGCAGCACGGCCCGCTGTGAAGTGGGTGTCGCTATCGAAGAGAGACCCCGCGGGCCGGCGCCCGCGGGGTCTTTTTGTAGCTGGGCACGCGTCATCGCGGCGTCACCGCCCCGCCCTAGCGTCACCCCGTTCGCCACGGCCCGCTGCCGGGCTCCGATCGGGGAGAGAGACTGATGAAGCTCCTGGCCAGGCTGGCTATCGCCGGCGCCCTTCTCGGCTCATCCATGATACCTGCTGCAGCCGAGCCTATCACCGGCGCCGGGTCGAGCTTCGCTTTCCCGATCATCGGCAAATGGGCGCAGAACTATCGCGTCGCCAAGTCGGACGGCGCCGAGATGACCCCGCTCGACATCGGCGTCGACTACGAGCCGATCGGCTCGCTCGGCGGCGAGGTCCGCGTCACCCAGCGCGCTGCCGATTTCGGCGCCTCCGACCGCCCGCTCTCCTCCGATGAATTGCAGCGCTCGGCCCTGATCCAGTTCCCGATCGTGATGGGCGGCATCGCCCCGGTGGTGAACCTCGACGGCATCGGCCCCGGCCAGATCCGCTTCACCGGCCCGCTCCTCGCCGAGATCTATCTCGGCCGGATCAAGCTCTGGTCCGATCCGGCGCTCAAGGCGGTGAATCCCGAGCTGAAGCTGCCGGATGCCCCGATCAGCGTGATCTATCGCGCCGACGGCTCGGGCACGAGCTTCAACTGGACCGACTATCTCGCCAAAGCGAGCCCGGAATGGCGCGACAAGGTCGGCGTCAACACACAGGTTCCCTGGCCCGTCGGCACTGGCGCGCAGCGCAGCCAGGGCATGGCGGATGCGGTGAAATCGACCAAGAACGCGATCGGCTATGTCGAATTCGGCCAGGTCGTGCGCGCCGGCCTCGCCTATGCGCTGGTGCAGAACAAGGCGGGCGTCTTCGTCACGCCGGACCAGGCGAGCTTCACGGCGGCTGCGGCGAGCGCCGAATGGGTCAAGGCCAAGGATTTCTCGCTGATGCTGACCGATGCGCCTGGCGCAGGAGCCTATCCGATCGTCGCCACCACCTTTGCTCTGGTGCCGAAGCCGCAGACGCGCCGCACGCAGGAGGTGCTCGACTTCTTCCGCCTGTCCTTCACGAACGGCGCGGCCGACGCCGCCACATTGGGCTATGTCCCGCTGCCGCCGACGCTGGTCAGGCAGGTCGAGGAATACTGGGCGGCGAACATGAAGGCCGGCAGCTGAGACGCTCGACGCTCAGCCATTGTTCATCGGTCGCCCCCTATTCTCCTGCCCAGGATCCGGCCTGCGGCCATGGCCGCAAGGAGACCAGGAGGATAGCCATGATGTTCAGGACCCTCGCGATCGCAGCCCTCGTCGGCGCGGCGATCTCGTCCGCGACCAGCGCGAACGCCCAGTATTACGATCCCTATTACCGGCCGGCGCCGCGCTACGACTATGACCGGCCGCCACCGCCCTATGGCTACGACCGCCCGCGCTATGGCTATGAGCGGCCCTATCGCCAGCGCTTCAGCGATACTTGCGTGACCTCACGCGGCTCGTGCGAGGCCAGCAGGCCGGCGCCGGCGAATACGCCTTGCAGCTGCTATATCGAAGGCTTCGGCATGAAGCGCGGCGCGATCGACTGAACGAAGTCGAAAGCCCTTTCCTGACAGGCCGGTTCTGCTGCTTGCCCCTGCGCAGGCCGGCCTGAAAACGGGGTCGAATACTGGGCCGGCCGTGCATATCTCAGTAGCCGACAAGACGGTGCCAGCCCGCGCAAAACTGGTTAATTTTACCTTGTTTTGCAGTTAACCTTGTCTTCATAGATCGTCTCAGGCTTTCTTACCCCAACGACGCAGCGGCAGCGTTGCGCAACGCAGGGTTGGGGTCAGCTATGACGTTCAGGCTTCTTTCGCTTTCGGCTCTCGCCACCACGGCGCTGATGGGCCTCGCCGCTCCGGCACTCGCCGGTGGCTGCACCAGTTCCTCCTGCTACCGGGCGCCGGTCAGCTCTTGCGGCAGCGGCTCCTGCTACAAGCTGGTCTCGACCCCGCCGGTCTACGGCACCGTCGACGAGAGCTATGTCGTGCGCCCCGAGCGCACCTTCTCGCGGGTCATTCCGGCGCAATACGACACCGTCAGCGAGCAGGTGGTGCTCCAGCCGGAGCGCCGCGTCGCCCGCCACATCCCGGCGCAGTACCGGACCGTTTCCGAGAAGGTCCTGATCTCGCCGGCGACCAAGCGCTGGGAAGTCACCCGCGATGCCTATGGCCAGACCACCGGCTGCTGGGTGCATGTCCCCGCGCAATATGGCTATCAGCAGCGCACCGTCGAAGTCTCGCCGGCCTCGGTCGACTACGACGTCATTCCGGCCGTCTACGGCCAGCGCAGCCGCCGCGTCATGGTCAGCGCCTCGCGGGTCGAGCACGAGACCGTGCCGGCCGAGTATGCGACGCGCCAGCGCCAGGTTCTGGTCAGCCCCGGCTCGCAGCATTGGGCAAGGGCTGGCTACTGAGTTTTCGAGTTTTCTTCGTAGTACCTGTCACCACGTAACAGACACCTCACGCCCCGGCCTCGGCCGGGGCTTTTTTCTTGCCTGGGGTCAACGCTGAAGCGTCGCGCAAGCCGCCCTTCGCCGTCATGGTCGGGCTTGTCCCGACCATCCACGCCTTCGCTTCCCTGATCGCGTGCGGTGTTCAAGACGTGGATGCTCGCCACAAGGGCGAGCATGACGCGAATGGACGATGTTGAGTTTGAAACGTCGTTGCCGGCTCAGGCCAAGCTGCCCGTCAGCAGGATCAGCACGCCGACGCCGAGGGCGAAGGCGAGGATGCGGGCGGGCATGGAGAACAGGGTGCCGGGCGGCTGCTTCGTCGCAAAGCCGGCGATGATCTCGACCAGAGCGAGGGCCAGCAGCACGTAGACGAAGGGCGGGAAAGAGCCACCCTTGGCGATCCAGCCGGTGTTGACCGCGAGCGAAGCAAGCGCGCCGAGCCCGATGCCGGCCGCGATGAAGAATTGCTCGGGCCGGCTGAAGCGCATGCGTGTCAGCGCCGACGGAAGTTCTGCGGCCGCGGCGGCATCGGGCCGGGGCTGGCGGTCTTCTGGCGGAAATTGATGCGGCCTCTGTCGAGGTCGTAAGGCGACATCTCGACGACCACGCGGTCGCCGGCGATGGTGCGGATGCGGTTCTTCTTCATCTTGCCGGCCGCATAGGCCAGGATGACGTGGTCATTGTCGAGCTTCACCCGGTAGTTGCCGTCCGGGAGCACCTCGACCACTGTGCCGTCGAATTCGAGCAGTTCTTCTTTCGCCATTCGCTGATCCTTCGTCTTGTCCTCGGCGCGGGGCCAGACCTGTAGCGGCCCAGCCCCAGCGGTTACGGCGCCTGTCAGTTCGGGCGCCGCCCGCCGCCGCCGGTGCGTCGTTGTCCCGTTCTTTGCTGCAAGAACGCGACGCCGCCAAGCCCTTCCTTGCCGGAAGCCGCGTCTTTTCGTGCGCCGCCTGCCTCTTGGCGCTGGGCCGGACGCTCATGACGCTGCTGCTCCGGACGCGCCTGCTGCTGGCGCGGCTGGTTCGCACGGGGCTCGCGATGCGGCTGAGCCTGACGCTCGCCTTGCTCCTGGCGCTGGCCGTTACGGCCATGGGACGGGGCGCCCCGGCCGTCGCGACGCTGTCCCTGCCCTTGCGGCTGCCCGTTCTGCGGGCGGCCCTGGCCGCGGCCGCCGCGGTTCTGCGGCGGCTTCTTCGGGGTGCGGCCATCCCAATGCGGCACATCGCCGATCGGGGTGAGCGCAATCTTGGTCAGCTTCTCGATCGCCGCGAGATCGCCGCGCTCTTCCGGTGTGCAGAAGGCGATGGCGAGGCCCGAGGCGCCGGCGCGCGCCGTGCGGCCGATGCGGTGAACATAAGTCTCCGGCACATTCGGCAGGTCGAAATTGACGACATGGCTGATGCCGTCGACATCGATGCCGCGCGCGGCGATGTCGGTCGCGACCAGGATGCGCAATTCGCCGTCACGGAAGGCGCCCAGCGCCCGCTCGCGCTGACCCTGGCTCTTGTTGCCATGGATCGCGGCGGACTTGATGCCGGCCTGCTCGAGCTGGCGCACGACCTTGTCGGCGCCGTGCTTGGTGCGGGTGAAGACGATGGCGCGCTCCATTTCCGGAACGCTCAAAGTCTTCGCCAGCAAGGCCGGCTTCTGGCCGGCTTCCGTGAAGATGACGCGCTGTTCGACCTTCTCGGCGGTGGTGGCGACGGGCGCGACCGCGACCTCGACCGGATCGGTCAGATAGGCCTGGGCGATCTCGCGGATCGCCTTCGGCATGGTCGCCGAGAACAGCAGGGTCTGGCGCTGCTTCGGGATCAGCGTCGCGATCTTGCGCAGCGCATGGATGAAGCCGAGGTCGAGCATCTGGTCGGCTTCGTCCAGCACCAGGAACTCGATCTCGCGCAGCGAGACGGCGCGCTGGTCGACGAGGTCGAGCAGGCGGCCGGGGGTCGCGACGAGGATGTCGACATGCTGGCCGAGCGCGCGGATCTGCTTGCCGACCGGCACGCCGCCGAAGATCACCGTCGACTTCAGCGAGGTGAACTGGGCGTAGTTGCGGATGCTGGCCTCGATCTGGGCCGAGAGCTCACGCGTCGGCGACAGGATCAAAGCGCGCACCGAGCGCGGCTGCATGCGCCGCGGCTGGTTGAGCAGCCGGTGCAGCATGGGCAGCGAGAACGCAGCCGTCTTGCCGGTGCCGGTCTGGGCGGCTCCGAGCAGGTCACGGCCATCGCGAATGGAAGGGATCGCCTGCGCCTGGATCGGCGTCGGCGTCTCATAACCTTCGGCGGCGAGCGCTTTGAGAAGCGGCTCGGCCAGGCCGAGGTCAGTAAATTTGGTCAAATCAGGTCTTTCTGAGCCGAACGAAATGGGGCGCACGTGGTGAACGGAAGCGCCTCGACATGCCGTCTCGGTCTACGCATGGTCTCTTTCCGCCCGGCGAACCGCTAGCCACTGCGCCGGGGGATGTCGTGTATCGCAGGCTATGGCCTGCGTCTGGAAACGGGCGGACACTGATGGCCCGCCCGAAAGAGGTCTTCAGTTGGCGACGAGGTTGCCAGCCGAGGACTTGCCGGTCTTGCGATCAGCGATCAGCTCGTAGGAGACGACCTGGCCTTCGCGCAGCTCGCGCAGGCCAGCGCGCTCGACGGCGCTGATGTGGACGAAAACGTCCGGGCCGCCAGCCTCAGGGGTGATGAAGCCGTAGCCCTTGGTGGCGTTGAACCACTTGACGGTGCCCTTGTTCATATCGGGACTAATCCTTGCACTTCAGATCCGCGTATTCGTGGAACCCATGACCGGACGCGCGGACGCCTTGCCATGGCCTTGTATCGACGTGTGGTGGATCTGAAGTGGCCCGCCGGTCGGAATACCCGCGCGGAGGATTGGCCAGAACCGGCCGCATCTCGTCTTACATCGGTGGAGCTAGCACAAATTGCAAGGCTGGTCCAGCTAACGGGCCGTCAGCCCCGGCGAGGGCGCGGTTTCGGCCCAGTCAGAGCATGGGAACGCGCCACGATCGCCGCGACCTCGTCCCAGTTGGGACCATCATCGAGGCGCATGCCGACCCAGCCCTTGTGCCCGACATAGGGCGGCACGAAGAAGCGTCGGGGATCGGCGCCAACCAGCACTTCCTGACTGCCATCGGGCGCCTTGCACCAAAGCGAGCAACGGCCGTCGCCAGACTTCACCATGGCGAAGATGCGATCGCGCACCCGGAAGGTCGGATCGCCCCAGGCCTCCTTCTCGCTGGCGCCGGGCAGAGCGAGGCAGATGCGGCGCAGGCGCTCGACGGGGTCGTCCGGCATTCACCCCTCCCGAAACTGGTGCGCGAATTCAGCCGATCTCTCGCACCAGATCAACCAGCCCGCCGAGATCGGCGAGCTTGCGGAAGCGCGCCTCCCCGGCCGGCTCCTCGGCATGCTCCAGCGCCCAGGTCAATTCGTGCGGCACATGCGCGGCCCAGGCGCCGGCGGTGAGCGCCGGGACGATGTCGGACTTCAAGGAATTGCCGACCATCAGCGCCCGCCCTGCCCCGTCGCCATGGCGAGCGAAGAGCTTCTCATAGGTCGCGGCGCTCTTGTCGCTGACGATCTCGACCGCGTCGAAGAAGTCGCCGAGGCCGGACTGCGCCAGCTTGCGCTCCTGGTCGAAGAGATCGCCCTTGGTGATCAGCACTAGCCTGTAGCGGCCGGCGAGCGCAGCGAGCGTATCCTGCGCATGCGGCAGGGTCTCGACCGGATGGGCCAGCATCTCCCGGCCGGCCGAAAGGATTTCGCCGATCACCGCCGGGGGCACCTGGCCGCGCGTGATCTCGAGCGCGGTCTCGATCATCGACAGCGTGAAGCCCTTGATGCCGAAGCCGTAGAAGGCAAGGTTGCGCTTCTCGGCCTCGAGCAGCTTGCCGGAGATCTCGGCCGCCTCGCCATGCTCGCCCAGCAGGGCAACGAAACGATTTTCCGTCAGCCGGAAGAACTGCTCGTTCTGCCAGAGCGTATCGTCGGCATCGAAGCCGATGGTGGTGAGTGTCTTCACGACTGGTTCCCGTCATTGCGAGCGGAGCGAAGCAATCCAGGAGATGTCGAGCTCTGCCGCCCCTGGATTGCTTCGTTGCTCTGCTCCTCGCAATGACGAGGAGCGTTTCAGGCGTCCTTGGCCTTGATCGCCCCCAAAGCCGCCTGCGCGGCGGCAAGCCGGGCGATCGGCACGCGGAAGGGCGAGCAGGAGACGTAATCCAGCCCAACGCTCTCGCAGAAGCCGATCGAGGCCGGGTCGCCGCCATGCTCGCCGCAGATGCCGAGCTTGATGTCCGGCCGCGCCTTGCGGCCACGCTCGACGGCGATCCGGACCAGCTCGCCGACGCCGTCCTGGTCGATCGTCACGAAGGGATCGGATTCGAGCAAGCCGCGGGCCGTGTAGGAGCCGAGGAAGGAGCCGGCATCGTCGCGGCTGATGCCGAGCGCAGTCTGCGTCAGGTCGTTGGTGCCGAAGGAGAAGAATTCGGCGCTCTTGGCGATCTCCTCCGCCCGCAGCGCGGCACGCGGCAGCTCGATCATGGTGCCGACCTGATAGGTAAACGCGCTGCCGCTCTCCTTCTTCACGGCTTCCGCCATCGCATCGATCCGGCCCTTGACCAGGTCGAGCTCGGGCACGCCCATGACGAGCGGAACCATGACCTCCGGAATGACCGGGTGGCCGGTCTCCTTGGCAGCGATCACCGCCGCCTCGAAGATCGCGCGCGCCTGCATCTCGGCGATCTCGGGATAGGCGACGGCGAGGCGCACGCCGCGGAAACCGAGCATCGGGTTGACCTCGTGCAGCTCGGCGGCGCGGCGCTTCAGCTTGTCAACGGTCGTGCCCATGGCTGCGGCGACCTCGGCGATCTCGTCATCGGTCTGCGGCAGGAACTCGTGCAGCGGCGGATCGAGCAGGCGGATCGTCACCGGCAGGCCCTGCATGATGGTGAAGAGCTCGACGAAGTCCTGGCGCTGCATCGGCAGCAGCTTGGCGAGCGCGGCACGCCTGCCCTTCTCGTCCTCGGCCAGGATCATCTCGCGCACGGAGAGGATGCGGCCGGCATCGAAGAACATATGCTCGGTGCGGCTGAGGCCGATGCCCTCGGCGCCGAACTCACGGGCCGCCTTGGCGTCGCGCGGCGTCTCGGCATTGGCCCGGATCTTGAGGCGGCGGACCTTGTCGGCCCAGCCCATCAGGGTCCGGAAATCGCCGGAGAGCTCGGGCTGCTGCATCTTGACCTCGCCGAGCAGCACCTGGCCGTTGCTGCCGTCGATGGTAACGAAGTCGCCGGCCTTCAGCGTGGTCGGCCCGACGCTCATCGTGCCCTTGGCGTAGTCGACGCGGATCTGGCCGGCGCCGGAGACGCAAGGCTTGCCCATGCCGCGCGCCACGACCGCGGCATGCGAGGTCATGCCACCGCGCGTGGTCAGGATGCCCTCGGCGGCGTGCATGCCGTGAATGTCCTCAGGCGAGGTCTCGACACGGACGAGGATGACCTTCTTGCCGGCCTTCTTGCCGGCCTCGGCCGCCTCGGAGGTGAAGACGATCTCGCCAGCGGCGGCGCCGGGCGAAGCCGGCAGGCCGGCGGTCAGCACGCGGCGCTCGGCCTTGGTGTCGATGGTCGGATGCAGGAGCTGGTCGAGCGCGCCGGGCTCGACGCGGCCGACCGCTTCGGTCTCGGTGATCAGGCCTTCGCGGGCAAGCTCGACCGCGATCCTGAGCGCCGCCTTGGCGGTGCGCTTGCCGGACCGAGTCTGCAGCATCCAGAGCTTGCCCTCCTGGATGGTGAACTCCATGTCCTGCATGTCGCGGTAATGCTTCTCGAGGATGCCGTAGATGCGGCAGAGCTCGGCATAGGCCTCCGGCATCGCCTTCTCCATCGAAGGCTTGTCGGATTTGGCGGCGAGCTTGGCGGCCTCGGTGATGTCCTGCGGGGTGCGGATGCCGGCGACGACGTCCTCGCCCTGGGCGTTGATCAGGAACTCGCCATAGAGCGCGTTCTCGCCGGTCGAGGGATTGCGGGTGAAGGCGACGCCGGTCGCCGAGGTCTCGCCCATATTGCCGAAGACCATCGACTGGACATTGACCGCCGTGCCCCAGGAGGCCGGGATGCTGTTGAGCTCGCGGTACTTGATGGCGCGGGCGTTCATCCAGGACGAGAAGACGGCGCCGACCGCGCCCCAGAGCTGCTGCTGCGGATCCTGCGGGAAGTCGGAGCCGAGCTCCTTCCTGACGATCTCCTTGTACTTGCCGACCAGCACCTTCCAGTCATCGGCCTTGAGATCGGTGTCGAGATTGAGGCCCTTGCGCTCCTTGTAGTCCTCGAGCGCCTCCTCGAAATGGCCGTGGTCGATGTCGAGCACGACGTTCGAGTACATGGTGATGAAGCGGCGATAGCTGTCATAGGCGAAGCGGGCATCGCCCGAGGCCTTGGCCACCGCCTCGACGGTGACGTCGTTGAGGCCGAGATTGAGGACGGTGTCCATCATGCCCGGCATCGAGGCGCGGGCGCCGGAGCGGACCGAGACCAGCAGCGGGTTCGCCGGGTCGCCGAAGGTCTTGCCCGTCAGCTTGGCCATGCCGGCGAGCGCATCCTTGACCTCACCGTCCAGCTCGGCCGGAAAGCTCTTGTCGTGATCGTAATACCAGGTGCAGACCTCAGTGGTGATGGTGAAGCCCGGAGGCACCGGAAGCCCCAGATTGCTCATCTCGGCCAGGTTCGCGCCCTTGCCGCCGAGCAGGTTCTTCATGCCCGCCTCGCCTTCGGCCTTGCCGTCGCCGAAGGTGTAGACCCACTTCTGCCCTGCCATAGCCTGCCTTTCCCAAGGTTGGTCGCCGGCATCAACAACGCCGGCGCGCCCACATGGTTTCGCATTTGCGGTACCCGCTTATTGCAGCGCACCGGATGCGCGGGTGGTCATGCCGAAAACCGGATGAACAATCAATGAGCATGCCGTGGCAAGTTGACCCAACGTCGCCACAGCACGAGCGCTTTCAACGCTTTTCGCCACGCGCCGCCTTCGGCCAGCGCAGCGGCCAGGCGACGATGCGCTCGACGATCTCCTCCTCGCCGACTTCGTCCTCATTGGCGTGGACCTTGCCCCGGACCGACACGCCCGCGGCGATGACCGTCTGAGGATCACCGGAGACGAGCGGATGCCACCAGGGCAGATCCCTGCCCTCCCCAAGCAGACGATAGGCGCAGGTCGGCGGCAGCCAGGACAGGGTACGCACCGCATCCGGCGTCAGCGTGACGCAATCCGGCACCGTCTTCGAGCGATTGGCGTAGTCATGGCAACGGCAGGTCCCGGCATCGAACAGGCGACAGCCGATATCGGTCGCGTGAATCTTGCCGCTGTCCTCATCCTCGAGCTTGACCAGGCAGCAGCGCCCGCAGCCGTCGCAGAGCGATTCCCACTCCGCCTCGGTCATCTCCTCGAGCGTCTTGCTGCGCCAGAAGGGCGTGCTGTCGGTCATCGCGTCGGCCATGACCGCTTATGCCCCGGCGAAGCCATGGAGGGAAGCGTGCAACCGCCGCATCATGCGCATCCCGGTCACATTTCTTATATTTATTCTAATCTTTGTTTAGAGGAATTATAAGCTATGAAAATTGACCCAATACACGGATCGCCCTAACGGAGAGAAGAATTCCCTCGTTCACGAGCCGTTTCGATGCTGACCCGCCGACATCTGCTGCGCGCCTTTACCATCACCGCGGGCCTGGCGGTCACCAGCCTGCCCGCGCTGGCCGAGAAGGTCACCGTCACCGACATCGTCGGCCGCAAGGTCGAGGTCGAGGCACCGGTCAAGCGGATCATCCTCGGCGAGGGCCGACAGATGTATTTCGTCGGAGCGCTCGACAAGGACGAGCCGTTCAAGCGCGTCGTCGGCTGGCGCGACGATCTCGGCAAGGCCGATCCCGAAACCTTTCGCGCCTATGCGAAACGCTATCCTGAGATCGCCAAGCTGCCGACCTTCGGCGGGATGAAGGAAGGCGCCTTCGACATCGAGCAGGCGATCGCGCTCAAGCCCGACGTGCTCTTCCTCAACATCGAGGCCAAGATCGCCAGCGACGAGGCCAAGCTGGTCGAGAAGCTCGCCTCGGTCGGCGTCCCCGTGGTCTACGTCGACTTCCGCGAGAAGCCGTTCGAGCACACCGAGCCGTCGATGCGGCTGATCGGCAAGCTCTTCGGTAAGGAGCAGGTGGCGGAAGACTTCATCAAGTTTCGCGCCGAGCAGATCAAGGTCGTGACCGATCGCCTGGCCGGTGCCAAGGACCTCAAGCGCCCGCTCGTCATGATCGAGCGCGCCGGCGGCTATTCCGACGATTGCTGCATGTCCTTCGGCAATGAGAACTTCGGTAAGATGGTCGACTTCGCCGGCGGCCGGAACCTGGCGGAGCCGCTGATTCCCGGCACCTTCGGCACGGTCAACCCCGAGCGCATCGTCGCCGACAATCCCGATGTCGTGATCGTCACCGGCAGCAACTGGGACGGCTATGTCCCCGGCGGCGCCTGGGTCGGCCTCGGCTACGGCGCCGATATGACCGAGGCGCGGCGCAAGCTGACCAACCTGATGAAGCGCCCGGCCTTCGCGCAGACCGCAGCGGTCAAGAACGGCCGCGTCCACGGCATCTGGCACCAGTTCTACAACAGCCCCTACCAGTTCGTGGCGATCCAGGAGATCGCTAAGTGGCTGCATCCGGATCTGTTCAAGGACGTCGATCCGGGCGCGACCATGAAAGTGCTGCACGAGCGCTTCCTGCCGCTGCCCTATGAGCCCGGCCTCTGGGTCTCGCTCGAGGCGGGCAAATGAGTCTGGCCCCCGCCAGCGCGGACGAGATCGTGACCCAGCAGGTGGAAGCTCCACGCAGCGCCCAGGGCCGCGACGCCTACAGGGCGCTGGCGCTGCGCCGCAAGCTGATCCTCGCCGGCTTCGCCGCCGTGCTGCTGGTCTGCCTGATCGTCGACCTGATGCTCGGTCCGGCCCGCTACAGCGTGATCGAAGTGGTCAACGCGCTGATCTCGCCCTCGACCGCCCCGGCTGCGGTCCGCGTCGTGATCTGGGACATCCGCCTGCCGGTCGCGCTGATGGCGGTCGTCACCGGCGCTTCGCTCGCCATCGCCGGCGCGCAGATGCAGACGGTGCTGAACAACCCGCTCGCCAGCCCGTTCACGCTCGGCATCTCAGCCGCGGCGAGCTTCGGGGCGGCGCTGGCGCTAGTCTTCGGCGTCTCGATCGTGCCGCTCGCGATCGACTACATCGTGCCGCTCAACGCCTTCATCATGGCGATGGGAGCCTCGCTGCTGATCCACCTGCTCAGCCAGCGCCGCGGCGTCACCACCGAGACGGTGGTGCTGCTCGGCATCGCGCTGGTCTTCACCTTCAATGCCCTGCTCTCGCTGCTGCAGTTCTTCGCCTCGGAGCAGGCGCTGGGGGCCGTCGTCTTCTGGATGATGGGCTCGCTGACCAAGGCGAACTGGCACAAGCTCGCCATCACCGCGACCGTGCTCGTCTTCTGCCTGCCGCTGTTCGCGCGCCGGGCCTGGGCGCTGACGACCTTGCGGCTCGGCGACGAGAAGGCGGCGAGCTTCGGCATCGACGTCAGGCGCCTGCGGCTCGAGACCATGCTGCTCGTCGCCCTGCTCGCGGCGGTGCCGGTCTCCTTCGTCGGCACGATCGGCTTCATCGGCCTCGTCGGCCCGCATATCGCCCGCATGGTGATCGGCGAGGACCAGCGCTTCTTCCTGCCGGCCTCGGCTCTGGCCGGCGCGGCCCTGCTCTCGGCCTCCTCGGTGGTCTCGAAGTCGCTGATCCCCGGGCTGATCTTCCCGATCAGCATCGTCACCGCACTGGTCGGCGTGCCGTTCTTCTTCAGCCTGATCCTGACCAGCCGGAGGCGCTCATGGTGAAGCGCCTCGCGCTCAGCGATGTCGGCGTCGCCTATGGCAAGCGCCAGATCCTCTCGGGGATCACCACGCCCGAGATGAAGGGCGGCGAGGTCGTCGCCGTGATCGGCCCCAACGCCGCCGGCAAGTCGAGCCTGTTCCGCCGGATCGCCGGGCTGATCCCGGGCGCCGGCGCAGTTCAGGTCGAAAGCTCCGCCGGCAAGACGCCCTGCTATCTGCCGCAGGACACCGCGGTGAATGCAGTGCTGACCGTCTACGAATCGATCCTGCTCGCCCGCAAGCAGGGCGGATCCTGGGGCGTCGGCGACGACGAGCTCGCCGCGATCGACGAAGCCCTGCATGCGCTCGACATCGCCGATCTCGCCTTCCACGGCCTCGGCGAGCTCTCGGGCGGCCAGCGCCAGCTCGTCTCGATCGCCCAGACCCTGGTGCGCCGGCCCGAGATCATGCTGCTCGACGAGCCGACCAGCGCGCTCGACCTGCACCGCCAGTTCGAGGTGCTGAGCCTCGTCTCGCGGCTGGCGCGAGAACGGCAGATCTGCGTGCTGATCGCGATCCACGACCTCAACCAGGCGCTGCGCATCGCCGACAAGGTGATGGTGCTGTCGCAAGGCCGGCTCGCCGCCTTCGGCGCCCCGCGCGAGATCATCACGCCGGCCTTGCTCGAAGAGGTCTACGGCGTCGTCGCGCGGGTCGAGGCGAACGAGGGCGAGACGCCCTTCATTGTCGTCCACGGCTCGGCCCGCAGGCGCAGCCGCGGCGATACGCAGCTTGCTCCCGCCCAGGCGGCAGAATAACACCCTCCCAGTTCAACTTGACGAACCGCCGATGTCAGACAGCAGCCTTTCCAATCCTGGCGCCAACTACTCCCTCAAGGAGGAGATTCGGACCTATTGGTCCGGGCGGGCCGCCAGCTTCGACAGCCAGGTCGGCCATGCCATCAAATCGGATGCCGAGCTCGCCGCCTTCCAGTCGCTGCTGCGGCAATCTTTCGGCACGCAGCCGCGCGAGGTGCTCGATCTCGCCTGCGGCACCGGCGAGATCACCCGCGCACTGCTCTCGCTCGGCCACACGGTCACGGGCATCGACTTCTCCGAGGAGATGCTGGCCCGCGCCCGCGCCAAGCATGGCGACAAGGCCCGCATCCTCGCCGGCGATGCCGAGCACCTGCTCGACGACGATGCGACCTATGACGCGCTGGTGACGCGCCATCTGGTCTGGACGCTGACCGATCCTGAAGCGGCCTTCGCCGAATGGTTCCGGGTGCTCAAGCCCGGCGGCAAGCTGCTCGTCATCGACGGCGACTGGATCAATCGCTCCTGGCTGCAGGGCCTGATCAACCGCGCCGCGACCTTCCTGCGCGAGCGCGCCGGCGCCACCCCGCACGCCGCCGATCGCGACGCCTTCGACTCGATCACCAAGCGCTTCTTCTTCCGAGAGGGCCTGAGCTTCGAGCGGCTCGGCACTATGCTGCGCCAGGCCGGCTTCTCGCGGATCGAGGCGGCCGATTATGCACAGGTGGTCCGGGCGCAGCAGCGCAACGCTGCCCTGCACGACGCGCTCCGGCTGGCCTCCTCGACCCGCTTCGCAGTGCTGGCCACCAAGGGCTGATTGCTCGGCGACACACCCTTTTTGTCGGACAACCACACCTTCGCATACTTCCGTTCCGAGCCCCGAGCCCTTACCTTCTGAGATCGGGCTCGGTCTTCGCCGGCCGGCCCGGGACACCGCGGACACGCGCCCGCGGCAGGCTCAGGATGCCGCACGACCGTGATGGAGTTCAGGAAAGCGAGCTGGACGACCCGTCTCAAGCGCCTCGCGCTGAGCGCCGACTCGTGGATCGACGCCTCGCTCTATGCGGCCGGCCACCGCGCCGGCGAGATCTATGAACGTATCCGCAGCCTCACCGACCGGCTGACCGTCAGCGGCCCGAAACGGCTCGCCGCCGAATTCGCCAGCGAGGGGCTGAATGTCGGCATCGCCGGCGCGATCGTCATGTTGATGCTGGCGATCCCGGCCTTCCGCGAAGGGCGCGAGGAGGCGCTGAAGAACCAGGTCTTCGCCGTCACCTTCCTCGACCGCTACGGCTCCGAGATCGGCCATCGTGGCGCGCGCCATGACGATTCGCTGAAGCTGGAGGAATTCCCCGACCACCTGCTCAAGGCAGTACTGGCGACCGAGGACCGGCGCTTCTACGACCATTTCGGCATCGACGTGATCGGCACCTTCCGGGCCGTCGCCGTCAACGCCCGTGCCTCGGGCGTGGTCCAGGGCGGCTCCTCGATCACCCAGCAACTGGCGAAGAACCTGTTCCTCAGCAATGAGCGTTCGCTCGACCGCAAGATCAAGGAGGCCTTCCTCTCGCTCTGGCTGGAATACCGGCTGACCAAGAACGAGATCCTCAAGCTCTATCTCGACCGCGCCTATATGGGCGGCGGCACCTTCGGCGTCGCGGCGGCGGCCGAATACTATTTCGGCAAGTCGGTGAAGAACGTGACGCTGGCGGAGGCGGCAATGCTCGCTGGCTTGTTCAAGGCGCCGACCAAGTTCGCTCCGCACGTCAACCTGCCGGCGGCACGGGCGCGCGCCAACGATGTGCTGGGCGCCATGGTCGATGCCGGCTTCATGACCGCCGGCCAGGTCGATTCCGCCCGGCGCAACCCGGCGACGCCGATCGACCGCAAGCGCGATGCCAGCCCGGACTACTATCTCGACTGGGCCTTCGACGAGATCCGCAAGCTCGCGGAGGACGGCAAGCTCGGCCCGGAACGGGTGCTGACGGTCAAGACCCCGCATGACCCGGCGATCCAGAAGCGTGCCGACGAGGCGATCGAGTCGGTGCTGCGCCAGCACGGCCCGGCGTATCGCGCGCGGCAGGCGGCGACGGTGGTCATGGACCCTGACGGGGCGGTGCGCGCCATCGTCGGCGGACGCGACTACGGCGCGAGCCAGTTCAACCGGGCGACGTCGAGCCTGCGCCAGCCCGGCTCCTCGTTCAAACCTTATGTCTACGCGGCGGCGATGAGCGCCGGGCTCTACAAGCCGACCACGATCGTCACCGACCGGCCGGTCTGCATCGGCAACTGGTGCCCGAACAATTACGGGCGCTCCTATGCCGGCTCGATGCCGCTGACGGTGGCGCTGGCGAAGTCGATCAACACGATCCCGGTGCAGATGTCGATCGCGATCGGCAAGGCGACCGGCGAGACGCACGAGGCCCGCGCCGCCCGCATCGGCCGGATGAAGATCGTCGAGACCTGCCGCGCCATGGGCCTGACCACGCCGCTGACCGACACCGTCTCGCTGCCGATCGGCGCCGGCGAGGTCACCGTGATCGAGCAGGCCGCCGGCTATGCCGTCTTCGCCAATGGCGGCAAGCGCGCCAAGCCTTATGCGGCCTTCGACATCCGCAACTCGGCCGGCGAGGAGATCTACCGCCATGACCGCGACGAGCCGCCGCCGGCGCAGGTGCTGAGCACGCAGGTCGCGTTCGAGATGAACCAGATGCTCTCGACCGTGCCGACCGCCGGCACCGGCCGGCGCGCCGCGCTCGACGGCGTCGTCAGCGCCGGCAAGACCGGCACGACCAATGGCTACAAGGACGCCTGGTATGTCGGCTACACCGGCAACCTCGTCGGCGCGGTCTGGTTCGGCAATGACGATTCCTCCGAGACCAACAACATGACCGGCGGCTCGCTGCCGGCGATGACCTGGAAGGAGATCATGGGCTTCGCGCATCAGGGCATCGAGCTGAAGCCGATCCCGGGCGTGACGCCGCAGCCGGGCGACGCCAAGGCGGCGGTAGCGAAAGCCGCCGATCCGGGCGCGGCAGCGGGCGCCAGCGCCGGCCACATGCCGCGCAAATCCTTCGAGGTGCTGTCCTCGGTCGGCGCGATGTTCAAGGCGGTCGAGACGCCGCGGACGGCCCGGGCCTCGGTCCAGGTCGGGACCCGCGAGGCCGCGCCCGGCCTCAGCGCCATACGCTAGCGTGCTCCCCATGCGGACCCGGATCGTTCCATGCGCGTCCTCCCGCTGGCCTATGTGATCGCGCTCGGCGCCGGCCTCGGCCTTGTCTCCGCCCGCTACGCGGTGGCGGAGCGGCCCTGGTTCGGCCGTGCGCAGGTCGGCGCCTGGACGAGCTGGCCGAACAGCGGCGCGCGCGACATCGATCCCTATATGCGGGCCTATCTGGCGCGCGGCGTGCACCTGCCGCTCGGCGCCGGCGAAGGGCTGGAGTTGATTGCCGGGGAAGACGATGCCGGGCAGGCACTTGATGCGCGCTGCCGCTATCTCGTCAGCGGGGCGACGCCACCGGCGCGCGGCTGGTCGCTGGGCGTCACCGACCCGCGGGGCCGCCCCCTGCAGCTGCCGGTCGAGCGCGAGAGCTTCACCGATGCCGAGATCGTGCGTGGCGAGCGCGGCAACATGCGGATCGTGCTGGCGGCGACGCCCGAGGCCGGCAATTGGCTGCCGCTGCCGGCCGCAGGTCGCTTCCAGCTGCGCCTGCGCCTCTACGACACGCCGATATCGAGCCATGCCGGCGAGCTCAGGCCCGACACCCTCCCCCGCATCGCCAGGATCGACTGCCGATGAGCGCGATCGACGATAGCCGGGTCATGCCGGCCGCGAAGCGCCCGCCGGCGACCCACGCGGATGCGCCGCGCCGGTTTCTGTCGCGGCTGGGCAGCGGCCTGCTGCGGCTCGTGCTGCTGACCCTGGCCGGACTGCTGCTCGCCGGCATCGTCCACATCGTCACCGTGCTGCGTATACCCACCCTAGCGACGCATGATGCGGCAACCGTCTATGCGGCGCTGGGCGCGAACGGCCGCGCCGAACTGGTGACGCCGCCGCCTGCGGGCCTGCCTGCCCTCCTCGACAGCGATCCCAACAGCGTCGCCGCTGTCTGCAGCTACGACCTTGCGGCTGGTCCGCTGCGGGTGGTGGCGCGTACCGGCTCGCTGCCGCTCGGCCTCACCGTCCATCGCCGTGGCGGCGGCGTCGCCTATGCCATCACCGACCGGGCCGCGATCCGCGGCGTGCTCGAATTCGTGGTGATGACGCAGGAGCAGCTCGACGAGCGGCTGGCCAATGACGAGGAAGGCGAGACCTCGCGGGAGCTGCGCGTGGTCTCGCCGTCGCTGCAAGGGCTCGTTGTCGCCAGGGTGGTGGTCCGCCGCGCCTTCGACCGCAGCGAGGCGGAAGCGCAGGCGACCGGCGTCGCCTGCGGGCTGGCGGATTAGGGCCCGCCCCGTCATTCCGGGGCGGCCCAAAGGGCCGAGCCCGGAATCCATGATCATGAGGGATCGGCGTCAGGGCGCTTCGGCAATTGGCAGCGACCGTTCGGCAACGTCATGTTCATGGGTTCCGGGCTCAAGCGCTACGCGCTTGCCCCGGAATGACGGTCTCACCCCGATCGAACGCTAATCAGGCTTCGCGCTCAGCGTTCCGAAGATCGATTCCAGCTGCGCGCTCATCGGCAGGCGCAGGCGCTCTCCGCCCGGCAGCTTGTGCATGAACCAGCGATTATAGCTGTGCTCGAGTTCGCGGCTCTCGGCGATGGTGCGGAACATCCTGTCGACCAGCGCCGCCATCGCCGGATCGTCGCGGCGGAACATGATGCCGTAGGGGTCGTAGGAGAGGAAGTCGCCGACCACCATCACCTTGTCCTCGGCCTTGGCGCGCGCGATCATGCCGTAGAGCAGGATGTCGTCGCCGGCATAGGCATCGGCCTTCCCGGCCATGAACTGCGCGAAGGACTGGTCATGATCCGGCGTGGTGACGATCGTGGCGCCGGTCTTGAAGCGCGCCTGGAGATCATTCATCGCCTTCTCGTTGGTGGTGCCGGCGGTCACGACCACGGTCTTCCCGCTCAGGTCGCGGAATGAGCGGATACCGGCATCCTTGCGGACCATGAGCTTGGTGCCGGCGACGAAGATCACCGGCGAGAAGGCTGCGGTCCCCTGCCGCTCACGGTTCTGCGTGGTCGAGCCGCATTCGAGGTCGATCTCGCCCTTGGTCAGCGCATCGAAGCGCGATGCCGAGGTGACCGGAACCCATTTCAGCTGCAGCTCGCGGCCGAGCTCGTCGCTCATCGCGTCGACGATCAACCGGCAGAGATCGATCGAATAGCCGATCGGCTCGCGCCTGACGTCGAGATAGGAGAAGGGGAAGGAAGCCTCGCGATAGCCGATGATCACCGCCCCGGCATCGCGCGCCTTCTTCAGAGTACCGGTGAGCGCGTTCGACTGGGTCTGCGCGGAGACCGCCGTCCCGACGAGGCACCCGAATACGGCGATCAGGCCGACAAAGAGCCGTCGCATCGTCGCTCCTTTCGGGCGGCCGCATGGCCGCCCCGTGATCCCTGGATGAGCGGCTGCCGGATCAGGCGGCCTGCCCGGCAAGAGCGCCCGAAGCTCCGGCGGCAACCGGATCGTCGATCGGCTCGCCGAGCTGCCCCTCCCATTTGGCGACGCTCGCCACCGCGATCGAATTGCCAACGGCGTTGGTGGCGGAGCGGCCCATGTCGAGGAACTGGTCGACGCCCATGATCAGCAGCAGCCCGGCTTCGGGAATGTTGTACTGGTTCAGGGTCGCCGCGATGACGACCAGCGAGGCGCGCGGCACGCCGGCCATGCCCTTCGAGGTCAGCATCAGCAGCAGCATCATCGAGATCTGCGTGCCCCAGGACAGTTCGATGCCATAGGCCTGGGCGATGAACAGCACCGCGAAGGTGCAGTACATCATGCTGCCGTCGAGGTTGAAGGAATAGCCCATCGGCAGCATGAAGCTGGAGATCTTGCGGCTGACGCCGAAGCGATCGAGCGCCTCCAGCATCTTCGGATAGGCCGCCTCCGAACTCGCCGTGGAGAAGGAGATCAGGAACGGCTCCTTGACCAGGCTGACGAGCCTCATGACGCTCGGCCCCAGGATCAGGAAGCCGACCACGACCAGGAGCCCCCAAAGCAGGAACAGGCCGAGATAGAACGAGCCCATGAATTTGGCGAAGGTGACGAGGATGCCGAGCCCCTGCGTGGTGATGGTCGAGGCGACGGCGGCGAACACGGCGATCGGCGCGAAATACATCACCATGCCGGTGATCTTCAGCATCAGATGGGCCATCTGATCGATCATCTCGGTCAGGGCCTTGCCGGTCTCGCCCATCGAGGCGAGCGCGATGCCGGCGAAGAGCGAGAACACCACGATCTGCAGGATTTCGTTGGTGGCGAGCGCCTCGGCCACCGATTTCGGCACGAGATGGGTGATGAAGTCCTTCAGCGTAAAGGAGGAGGTCTTGAGATTGGTCGCGGCGCCGACATCGGGCAGCGGCAGGCCGATATTGTGGCCGGGCTGGAGAAGGTTCGCCAGGATCAGCCCGAGCGCCAGCGACACCAGCGAGGCGATCATGAACCAGCCGAGCGCCTTGATGCCGACGCGGCCGATCGAGGAGGTGTCGCCCATATGGGCGATGCCGACGATCAGCGTGGTGAGCACCAGCGGGCCGATGATCATCTTGATCAGCCGCAGGAACACCGTGGTGATGATGTTGATGTTGTCGGCGATCTGCCCGGCGACCTTCGGGTCCGGGTAGTTGATGTTGCACATATAGCCGACGATGACGCCGAGGATCATGCCGATCAGCACATACATGGTGATCGGTGGTCTTTTCTTGGTTTCCGCCGCGGCCGCCATTGTCTCGCTCCCTCATGCCTCAAGGTCAACAATGCAGTGCCCGGCGGCGCGCCTATCGGCGTAGCCAGCCGATCACAACCAGAAGGTTCAACTTGCAGTATCCGATGTCAATGACGCGCATATCAGCGCCTTGCCGGGCCAGCGTATTGAAAAGGCCCGATAGTGCCGCCATTCAGAGCCAGCCATTGCGCTTGAAGCGCCAGTAGAGCGTGCTGCAGGCGGTGACGATGAAGGCCAGCACGACATAGTAGCCGTAGTGCATCTCGAGTTCCGGCATGTTCTTGAAGTTCATGCCGTAGATGCCGGCGACCGCCGTCGGCACCGCGAGAATGGCCGCCCAGGAGGCGAGCCGCTTGGTGATGGAATTCTCCTGGCTCTGGCCGACGAGCAGGCTCGCCTCGAAGGCGAAGGCGAGCACCTCGCGCAGGCTGTCGATCTTCTCCTGCACGGTGCGGACATGGTCGGTCACGTCGCGGAACATCGGCGCCAGCGTCGGGCGCACCTGTGGGACGCTGCCATTGGTCAGGCGCTGGCAGACCTCGACGAGCGGGCCAGCGGCATTGCGCAGCCGCAGGAGGTCGCGCCTGAGCATGTAGAGCCGCTCGATGTCGGCCCGCGTCATCGGCTTGGCGAGGACCTTGTCCTCGATCTCCTCGACCTCGTCATGGATCGCCTCGAGCACAGGCATGTAGTTGTCGACGATGAAATCGAGGATGGCGTAGAGGATGAAGTCCTCGCCCTTGGCCAGCGAGGTCGGGCAGGTCTCCCAATGCTGCCGGACCGAGGTATACGAGGTCGAGGCGCCGTGCCGGACGCTGACGATGTAGCCGTGGCCGACGAAGATGTGGGTCTCGCCGAAGGCGATGCGCTTGTCGACCATCTGGGCGGTGCGGGCGACGACGAAGAGCGCATCGCCATATTGCTCGAGCTTCGGCCGCTGATGGGCATTGGTCGCGTCCTCGACCGCCAGAGGATGCAGATTGAACTGCTGCTGCACGCATTTGAGGAGCGCGGGTTCGGGCTCGAACAACCCGATCCAGACGACATGGCCGTCCTTGCGCGACCATTCGCCGGCTTCCTCGATCGGGATGTCGGCGATGCGCACGCCATGGGCATAGACGCTCGAGGCAATGACGCCGGCCTCATGGCGATGCCCCTGATCGACAGGCGGATCGGAGGGCGCTTCCGCTGCAGCCGAAGCCGCAAATCTGATTTTTGTCACTGACATGCGATCACCCCACCGATCGCCGGCTCATGATCGGCAGGCTAGACCTAATACGAGCGGGATGGGAACCATTTTTCGCAGTGCGGACGACGCGGCTTTCGATCGACCGACGCGCGCGCTTGCGGGGATGAGCCGCTAACCCTTGTAGACGACGGGAGCCCGCGACGGCCCGCCCTCGCCCTTGCCGCCGAAGACGCCGATCAGCGGCAGGTTGCAGGCGGGACCGACTTCGCTCTCCATTCCCATGATGGCACGCTCGGCCCGGACCGCCTCGCGCGACGGCATCTCGACGACCAGGGCTTCGAGCGCATAGCGGTAGCTCTTCAGCCGGAAGCGGGCACGCTCGCAGACCCAGAGCATCAGCCCCTCGTTCTCGGCGACGCGGTCATAGGCCGGGTCGCGCTGCTCGGGCGGCAGCTGTTGCGAGGCGTCGAGGGTACGCAGGCGCGCGCGATCGGCATTGATCACCCGCAGGGCATTGGCGCGGAACTGCGCGAGCAGGAGCCGGTCGCCATTGGCGTCCTCACTCAGCCGGTTGTAGCGCGACGCCTGCGAGGCGAAGGAGCCGGAGACCAAGGCACGCTGATAGGCGGTGAAGTCGTCCGACTGGGCCTCGACCGGCAGGATGCGGGCATGGGCGAGCTTGGAGACCTCGCGCTCGAAATGGCTCTTCTCATGCGCGGGCAGGACGAGCCGCCAGGCGCGGGTCCGCAACTGCTCCTCGTCGTCGGTCAGATGGAACCAGGACGAGGCCTCGCCGCGGAAGCGCGCGCTCCAGTCGCCGATCGCCGGCGCAAGCTGGTCGGCGAAGATGTTGGGGCGGGGCCGGCCGAGATCGCCGGTGGTCGAGCAGCCGGCAAGCAGAAGGCAGGACAATGCCGCAGGTGCGACGACTGCCCTCACCCCGGACGCCTGCGCCGGCTCTCACGTTCACCGCGGCCGGCGGGACGCGGCCGCCGCGGCGGCTTGCTCGCGGCCGGCTCGTGCTGGCGCTCGTAGCGCACGCCGGTGAAGAACAGGATCTGGCCAAACGGGCCCGCCGCTGCGGTCCCCTGGCTGGCTGAGCGCCTGCGCGGCGCGAAAGGAATGACGTCTGCCATGATGCGCCTCCCTTGCTGGCGCCTGCGCCCAATTCGCTGACAACGCGGAAGCCCGAATGGCTGCATGCACACATCGCGCCAGCCATCCTCAAGACCATCAAGCGCCATCATGGTTAACGCCGTGCTAACGCATCGGGGATAAGTTTCGCAAAAGTGCAGTTTGCCGACGAGAATCGCCCATGCCGTCCCGCATCGCCACAGACCTTGCCGAACTCGCCAGGCTGGCCAGCGATGGCGGGCTCGACCTGCGGCAGGTCGCATTGCGGGTGAAGACCGATCTGCTCCTGGCGACGCCACGCCCCTCGCCCGAGGACATGGAGGCCTTCCGCGCCATGGCCGAGGCCCTGATCCCGGTGGTCGACGACGCCACGGCGACGATCCTCGCCCGCAAGCTCGCAAGCTGGCCGCATGCGCCGCGCGAGGTGCTCACAGCCTTGCGCGCCCGCGGCGGCGAGGTGCTGGCCGCGCTGATCGGCAACGGCATGCCGCTCACCGCGGCCGAGATCGAGGAGATCGCGGCCGACGGCGACGACGAGGCCAGGACCGCCCTTGCCGGCCGACACGACCTCACCAGCAGCGCCAGCATCACGCTTGCGGGCTGCGACAGCGCTAAGATCGATGCGGCGCTGGTCGCGAACGATGCGATAATGCTGCCGCATGCCGCGCTCGACCTGCTGCTGCCGCGCGCCGTCGGCACGCCGCCCCTCGGCGCAAGTCTGTTGGCACGAGCCGACCTGCCGGTATCGGAGCTGATGCCGCTCTTCCTGCAGGCGAGCCTGGAGAAGCGTCTCGCCATGATCGACGCCGCCACGGCCCGTGAGGCACTGGCACCCTCGCCGCGCCCGGCGACACTTCCCGGCGACCGGCTCTCCGGCTTGATCGCGACAGCACTGTCCGATCGCAATGGCGCCTTCGCCGCACTGGCGGATGCCTTCGGCGGCGATGCTCGTTTCGCGACCGCGATGGCGAATGATTCATCGCGCCAACTCGCCGCGCTGGCATTGATCGGCTGCGGAGCGAGCCCGGAGGATGCGACGCGCTTCCTGATCGGGCTCGGCGATGATGCGGCCCGCTCGGTCGAGCGCATCTTCGCCCTGGTCGAGCTGATGCGGGCGCTGCAGCCGGCGGTGGCGCGCCGGCTCGCCCAGCAGATCGGTGGGATCGCGCCGCGCAGCACGAGATCGGGCGCCCTGCAGCCCGCCATGGACCCAAGCGGCACCTCGGCACGCCCCGGCGCCGAGCGAACGCCGTCCCGCAGCATCGTTCAGGAGGTCAGGCGCAGGCTCGGCGGCGGCGCCGACTGAACGCTAGCTTTCGACGACATCCAGCCGAGCATCGCCGGCGCGGTTCTCGATCTCGACCAGCCAGAGATCGCTGTCGAAGCGCACCTCGCGCGCGACCCGATCCTCGATCGCGAGCGGATCGGCGTCGAGGATGAGCTGGAAACGTCGCTCGCCTGTCTCGTCGGCCAGAGCCTGCGGAGCTGGGCCATAGAGCGCCGCGGTGCCGTCGAGGCGGTCGAGCTTGACGAAGATGGCGCCGGCCTCGCGCGCGCCGCGCCGGCGCAGCACCGCGACGAGCCTGTCAAACGCGGCCTGGCGTAGATAGGCCGAAACCCAGAAATCGCTGGTCAGGCGCGGCAAGACCGCGGCTCAGCGCCGCTGGCCTTTGATGTCCGCCGGCGGGCGGATATCGGCGCCGTTGATCAGGTCCGCGATCGGATCGCGCGCCGCCTGCTGGGCGGCGGGAGCCGAACGAGCCGGGACTGTCGCCGCCTGGGCCTGGCGCGGCTGGGCGGGAGCGACCGGCGCCGGCGGACGCGGCGCCGCGTCGCGGGCAGCCGGTGCCAGGGTGCCGGGCCGCGCCGGCGGCATCACTGCCTGCGGGGCGGCTGCCGCATTGGTAGGCTCCGCGACGACCGGCGTCTCGACGCGACGCTGCTCGGCCGGCCGCGCCGCCGATTGCGAGGGCGGCGACAACATCGGGGCGGGATGGCGGCCCTTCTGGAACAGCACCGCGTTCAGAACGATCAACACCGAGGCCGCCGCGAACAGCAGCACGATAAGGCCACGGCCCGGGCGCTTCGTGAACCAGCGGAGCAGCCGCGCCGGCAGCGACGGCGCGGCGCGTCGGCCGGCGGGACGGCGGACGGGCATCGACAGCGTCGCATCGGAGCGGGCACGGGCGGCAAGCGTGGCTGACATGGGTCTTGAACTCTCGGGTCAGGCGGTCAGGCGAACGGGTTGCTTGGTCTCGAGGCCGCGGCGCGGCGCGCGAGCGAAGGTTGCGATACGGGCCGGCTCGTTCGTGGCAGCAACACCGCCGATCGGCAGGCGGACGCCGACGCGCGTGCCGCTGCCGGGGGCGCTCTCGATGGTGAGCGTGCCGCCATGCAGGCCGACCAGGCCGCGCACCACCGACAGGCCGAGGCCGGTGCCGTCATGGGCGCGGTCGTAAGAAGACTTGGCCTGGAAGAAGGGATCACCCAATCGCGGCAGGTCGGTGGCGGCGATGCCGATGCCCGTATCGGAGACCGAGAGGTCGATCATCCCGCCATCGCGCACCAGAGCGAGCGTGACGCGCCCGCCGGGCGGCGTGAACTTGATCGCGTTCGAGAGCAGGTTGAGCATCACCTGCTTCAACGCGCGCCGGTCGCCGAGCAGCTGCGGCAGCTCGGGGCCGACGATGCGTTCGAGCGTGACCGTGCCGCTGCTGGCCTTGAGCGCGACGACATTGCAGCAATCTTCGGCGAGCTCGGCCATGTCGAGCGCATCCTGCTCGATCGTCATCGCGCCGCTCTCGATCTTGGAGACGTCGAGCAGCGTGTTGACCACATCGAGCAGGTGCTGGCCGGAATCATGGATTATCCTGGCGTATTCCTGGCGCTGCGCCGGGCTGAAGGAGACCCCGAGATCGCCGCCCAGCATCTCCGAGAAGCCGATGATGGCGTTGAGCGGGGTACGCAGCTCATGGCTGACCGTCGCCAGGAACTGGCCCTTGACGTCGCTCGCCTTGACCGCCTCGGCGTGGTTGCGCTCGCGCTCCTCATCGATCGCATGCCGGTCGGTGACGTCGCGGCTGACGCAGACGACGGCGGCGGCGCCATGCGGGCCGGACTGCTCGATGCGCCGCGCGCTGAGGTCGAGCCAGCGGACCACCGGGCTCGCAGTGCCGCGCCCATCGGCACCCGCCGGGACGAAGAGGACGCGGAAGCAGGCGCTGGCCCGGCCGCTGCCATGGGCGGCGTCGCTCAGCGCCTTCAGGAAGAGCGGCCGGTCGGCGATGTGGACGCGCTCGAACAGGCCGCGGCCGAAGAGTCCTGCCGGCTCGGCTCCGGTCAGGTTGCGGGCGGCCTCGTTGGCGAAGACGACGGCGCCGGCCGCATCGTGCCAGGTGACGAGATCGCCGACATGCTCGAGCATCATTTGCGCCCGGGCGTCGGAGGCGCGGTGCTCTCGCAATTCGTCGTCGCGGCGATAGAGGAAGCCGACCGTGATCAGCGCCGCATGCAGGATCGCGACGGCGGCGAAGACGGGCATCGCCTGCCAGGTCCAGGGCGCCGGCTGTGCGATCATGCCGGTTCCCTGCAGGGCGACGACGGCGCCGAGACCGATCACAGCGAGCGCGCTGGCACGCGCCACATAGGGACGGGAGCCGAAGAACATCGCCTCGGCCGGCACCGCGGCGAGCCAGAGCAGCAGCGGGGAAGCAGCCCCGCCGGTCAGGCAGGCGAGCGTGGTGATCAGCAAGGTCAGCGCGGCGCCGGACAGGCAATGCGCGAGATCAAGCCGCCCGGTGCGCGAGAGCAGGAACACGGCCAACAGCGGCAGCGCCATGGCGACGAGCACAAGCAGTTCGAGCGCGCCGATACGGCCGCGCCAGGCGATATAGGCCGGCATCAGGCTGAGCGCCGCGACCGAGGCGGCGAGCCTGCTCAGCATGAAGCGCTCATGACGCATGCGCTCGAGCGAATCGGCCAGCGCCGATGGATGGACCATCGCCGCGACCTGCGCCCTCACCGCCGTCATCAAACTGGAAAACCGCAAACGCGCACCTCTGCCGGCCGTCGGCGCTTTCGCCCCGCCTTGTTGACCCGATCCTCGCGGCTGCCGTTTAAGCGGGGCTTAAAGCGGCGGAGCCGGAAACCTGGCGCTTCCATGGCGAAGGCAGAAATAGCTTTTGTTTTTCAACAAATTGCACAGGTCGCCACACACCTGCCGAGGCTAGGCTGTTGTTCGCGGCAAGGTGAATGGAAGCTGAAGACGATAACCCGCCTTTGATTCAAATCGACGCTGTCGACGACACCTGATCTTTCGACCCAGGCGCTATGGTTCGCTCATCCGTAGGCTGGGGAGCCTGGAACCGGACGGGGACGTAAGATGGCCTATCTTCTGCGCAGCTTGGCGATCGTCGGCGCAATCGCGCTGTACTCGCCCGTGCACGGCACGAAGAGCGAGCCCGATGCGCTCGTGGTCGATGCCAAGGCCGCGATCGCCATCCTCGCCAAGATCGATCCCAAGGCGGCGCTGCAAGGCGCGGCCAGCATCCGCGAAGCCGCCGAGGTTCTGGCCGGGCTGGAGCCGGAGACCCGGGCTCGGGTGCTTGCCCTGGCGGCGAATGCCGCGACCCGCAGCAGCGAGACGCCACCGCGACACCGCTGAGGCTTGACCTCGCCACGCGACAGGCCGAAGAGCTTCGCCGTCCCCGCCCCTTGTTCCGGCGGGATGAGCCGGAGGCCGTTAGCGGAATTCATGAGCGAGAGCCTCGACGAGATCGTCACCAATTTCGAGCTGCTCGACGAGTGGGACGATCGCTACCGCTATCTGATCGAGCTCGGGCGGACGCTCGCGCCGCTGCCCGAAGAGGCGCATAGCGACGCCAACAAGGTGCGCGGCTGCGCCAGCCAGGTCTGGCTCGAGACCAAGAGCGAGGGCGGCCCTGGCGAGGCGTCGCGCCTCAGCTTCCGCGGCGACAGCGACGCCCATATCGTGCGCGGGCTGGTCGCGCTCGCCATCGCCATCCATTCCGGCCATACCGCGCAGGAGATCCTGGCGACCGACGCCTTCGCGATCTACGAGCGCCTCGGCCTCGCCGCCCATCTGACGCCGCAGCGCTCAAACGGCGTGCGCGCCATGATGGAGCGGATCAAGAGCGACGCCCGCGCGGCACTCGCCTAAAGCAATTCCGCCATTCTTCGAATCGCGGAATTTCTCTAAGTCTTTGTGTTGCATTTCTTCACGCGAACCGGTGTCCACTTCGCTCGAAAATGCTCTAGTCGCGCGGTTCAGGCGGAGCCTGGATCGTCGGGCGCGCGTCCGGCCCGCGCCAGGCATGGCTCGCCGATCGCTCCTGTTTCCCGCCGAGCCCGTAATGCTCGACCAGCGCCGCCAGCGCCAGGCGCAGCACGACCTTGGCCGAGCGCGCCGGCCATTTACGCTCGCGCTCGACCTGGTCGAGCCCCTTGAGGAAACCGCAGACATCGATCGCCAGCCCCGATAATTCGGGGCCGAGGCGCTTGCAGGCGAGGCGCACGCGCTGGCGCGCCGCGAGGCTGGAATCGGAGGCTTCGGCCGGTCCGCGCGCCGAGGCATGGGTGCCGGCGGCAAGGCCCGCATCCCAATTGACCGTCACCCGCGGCAGCATCTGCGCCAGTGTCAGATCGGCGCGGAAGCGCTCGCCGGCGGCGAATTCGGCAGCCGAGATCTGGGGCTGCCCATCCTTGCCCGGACGGCGATGGAGCCAGAGCAGCGGGCTCTCGCGCTCATCCAGCACGACCTGCTGCGCCTCTCCGTCGACCATCACCGTCGTCGTCGCGCGGGATTTGCCAGGCTCGGTGCCGGCAAGGCGCAGCCGGCGCTTGCCCGCTTCGATGATCCAGCCGGCGAAACCGGCCGCGACGAGAGCCTCCACCTCAGCGGCCTCGACATAGCCGGCCCCGAGCGTCGCTCCGCCGGCGCCACGACGGTAGAGCGCGATCCGGCCACAGCCGAGCGGAGAATCGACGCCGTAGGCACCCGGCTCGCTCAGATGACGCAGCAGGCGGGACGGCGACTGGTTGCGATCGTCACCGGCATTCATCGCGCCGCCTCCGGGCCGAACCCCAGTTGCAGACCGACAGCGAGGTGCGCCAGCCCGGTCTCGAGCGCGGTGACGGCCAGGTCGAAGACCGGCAGATCGCGCCGGTCTTCGATCAGGACGCAGGCATGACGCACGGTGGTGCGGTCGCGCTCGAAACAGGCCCCGACCTCGGTCAGGGTCAGACCGAAGCCGACATGCGTCAGATACATCGCAAGCTGACGGGCAAAGGCGATCCTGTGCGGCCCGCGCCCGGCTCGCAGAGCACCGGCGGGCAGGCCCATCGCGCCGCAGACAGCCGCTTCGACCAACCGCGCCGATGCCGCACAGCTGACAGGTTCCTGCCGCTTGGCAATCAGATTGTTCATGATATGTTCCATTGCGGGCATCGCCTCCCCGAATTCAACCGCGACGCTCACAGGTATATATTCCTATGTCTTCTGCGACAAGCACGCGATGAGCCGTTGCGACAGGCTCCTGACAATTCCGGGTTTGCGACGATTGGCCCTGGGCGACAGCGAATAGAGAAGCGCGGGGGCCCCCTTCTGGAAGGAGAGGTTTCCCCGCGCATGACAGATTTCTGATCGCTTATCGGAGCACGTTCAGCGCATCGTTCGAGCCGGCCGAGCAACCGTGCCGGCAAATGCCCACGCGGAAGTCGAACCCAACAAAAAAGCCGCCGGCTCAGCCGGCGGCTCCACTGCATGGGCGACGATGCAGCTTGGTCTGCGGTGAATCAGCGGCGCTTGCGGCGCTGCTGGCCGAGACCCATCTTCTTGGCAAGCTGCGAGCGCGCTTCGGCATAGTTCGGCGCGACCATCGGATAGTCGGGCGGCAGGCCCCACTTCTCGCGATACTGCTCGGGCGACATGTTGTACTGCGTACGCAGATGGCGCTTGAGCGACTTGAACTTCTTTCCGTCCTCCAGGCAGATCAGATAATCGGCCGTGATCGACTTCTTCACCGCGACGGCAGGCTTGGGCGCCTCGACCGGCACAACCGGTGCAGCGCCGCCGACGACGCGATTGAGAGCGGCGTGAACATCACTGATCAGCGCCGGCAGTTCGGAGGCAGGAACAGAATTGTTCGACACGTAGGCGGAAACGATATCTGCCGTGAGCTCGATGAAATCGGAACCGTCTTGGTCAGCCATGATGGCATTGCTCCATTGTTATATTGACCGGTCGTAGCGGTGACTGCTCCTAGCTCTGTTTCCAGGCGCAAGCGCCCTCCCTGATCGCCGCCGACGAACGGTCGAATTTCCGCCGGAATAGAATCATGCAAAACGGACCAGCCGGCACTCGTCTAAGCCATGTCCTTCAATATCGCAAGTGGCCTGACAAGGATTCGAATACATTCGCCGAGACATATTATTGCTTATTTTGTGAGCGCAGATCGTAACCAGAGCGCTTTGCGCTGCAGCATTTGCGCCAAAAGGTTGTCCTTGTCAGTGTCTGCCTCGACCTCTACCTGTCATCATCGGCAAAGATGGAACGATCCCTATATGGATCGCATCCTTGGAAATGATCAAACGAGTCCGGAGACCAAGCATGACTAGCCAAGGCAAGGTCGCCTCACCGCCGATTGCCGCGATCCGCCCACAGAGCCGTACCGTCCATGGCGTCACCCTGAACGACGACTATGCCTGGCTGCGCGCCGAAAACTGGCGCGACGTGCTGCGCGACCCCGACACCCTGCCCGCCGAGATCCGCAAGCATATCGAAGCGGAGAACGCCTGGTGCGACACGCTGATGGCATCGACGAAGGCGCTCCAGCGCGAATTGATCAAAGAAATGCGCGGGCGCATCAAGGAAGACGACAGCGAGCCGCCGCAGCCGGACGGGCCGTTCCTCTATTACAGCCGCTACCGCCGCGGCGGCGAACACCCGCTGATCTGCCGCAAGCCGCGCGCGAACGAAGGCGGCAAGGCCGGGCGCGAGCAGGTCATGCTCGATGCCGACGCCCTCGCCGAGGGCAAGGAGTTCTTCGATCTCGGCGATGCCGAGCACAGCCCCGACCATCACCTCCTCGCCTGGAGCGCCGACGAGGCCGGCTCGGAGCTCTTCCTGATCCGGGTACGCGATCTCACCACCGGCAAGGACCTGCCGGACGCGATTGCCGACACCTCCGGCGAAATGATCTGGGCCGCCGATTCCAGCGCCTTCGTCTATGTCGCGCTTGATGACGACCACCGCCCGACGCGCGTGCTGCGCCACCGGCTCGGCACGCCGCAGAGCGAGGACGAACTGCTCTATGAAGAGACCGATCCCGGCCTGTTCGCCGATATTGACCAGACCCAGTCGCGCCGCTTCCTGCTGATCTCCAGCAGCGACCACGAGACCTCGGAGGTCAGTCTTGTGGATCTTGCCGACGAGGCCGGCAAGCCCCGGCTGATCGCGCCGCGACTGGCAGGGCGCCAATATAGCGTCGAGCATCACGATGACGCGTTGCTGATCCTGACCAATGCCGACGGGGCCGAAGACTTCAAGATCGTAAGCGCGCCGCTCAGCGATCCCTCGCCGTCGAACTGGGGCGATCTCGTGCCGCACAAGCGCGGCCGGCTCATTCTCAGCCATATCTGCCTCGCCGGCCGGCTGATCCGGCTGGAGCGCGAGGAGGGCCTGCCGCGCATCGTCATCCGCGACCTGAAGAGCGGAGCGGAGAGCAGCATTGCCTTCGACGAGGAGGCCTATGGGCTCGGCGTCGATGCCGGCTACGAGTTCGAGACCGACCGCTTGCGCTTCATTTACGCCTCGATGGCGCGGCCGGCCGAGACCTATGACTATGATCTCACCACTGGCGCGCGTACCCTGGTGAAGCGCCAGGAGGTACCCTCCGGCCACGATTCCGAAGCCTATGTCGTGCGCCGCATCTTCGCGACGGCCAAGGACGGCGCCAGGGTGCCGGTCTCGCTGCTGCACCGGCGCGACCTGACGCTGGATGGCTCGGCACCCTGCCTGCTCTACGGCTACGGCTCCTATGGCGCAGCGATGTCGGCCTCGTTCCGGACGCGGCCGCTCAGCCTGGTCGATCGCGGCTTCGTCTACGCCATCGCCCATATCCGCGGCGGCACCGACAAGGGCTGGAGCTGGTATCTCGACGGCAAACGCCAGAACAAGCCCAACAGCTTCACCGATTTCATCGCTGCCGGCGAGATGCTGGCGGCCGAGGGCTTCACCAGCCGCGGCCGCATCGTCGCCGAAGGCGGCAGCGCCGGCGGCATGCTGATGGGCGCGGTCGCCAATCTCGCGCCAGAGCTGTTCGCGGGCATCATCGCCGAGGTGCCCTTCGTCGACGTGCTCAACACCATCCTCGACGAGAGCCTGCCGCTGACGCCGATGGAATGGCCGGAATGGGGCGACCCGATCCGGGACATCGCCGCCTTCCGGACGATCCTGGGCTATTCGCCCTATGACAACGTCAAGGCACAAGCCTATCCGCCGATCCTGGCGACGGGCGGGCTGGCCGACCCACGCGTGACCTATTGGGAGCCGGCGAAATGGGTTGCGCGGCTGCGCGCGACCATGACCGGCGGCGGCCCGATCATGCTGCACACCAATATGGACGCCGGCCATGCCGGGGCGGCCGGACGCTTCGACTCGCTGAAGGAGACCGCCCTCGCCTATGCCTTCGCCATCACGGCGGCAGGCGGTGGCTGGGACACGGCCGATGAGACGGCGGGCTCAAGCTAGGCGCCGAGCTTGTCCTTCTCGCTGGCGAGATAGGCCTTCAGCTCGTCCATCGAGGCGAAGACATAGTCGCCATCCGGCGTGCGCGCATGGATCGAGCCGTCGGCGAACATGGTGAACTGCGTCTCGCCGACCTGATAGGCGCCGATCACGCCCTCGTCGGATGCCGCAGGCTCCTCGTCCGGCTTGGCCTCTATTGCCTTGGCCTCGGCTGCCTTGGCATCGGCTGTCTTGGCACCGTCGGCTGATGGCTCGGCTTTCTCGACCGGCGACGCGTCCGCCTCGACGGAGACGGGTTCGGCGACGTCCTGCGACATCGGCTCCGACTCGGATGCCGTCTCCTGCGCGGACACAGAAGGCTTGTTCTCCTCGGGCGTGTGCCCGACATTCGTCTCCTCCGTCGCCGCCTTGTCGGCGGGCTCGGTCTCGACCTCGCTCAGCGCGCCGGGATCGCGCGGCTGGGTCACCGGCGGCCAGGGCCGCGGCGCCATCCAGCTCTCGGCGACGTCCGGGGTGCCGCGATCACGCCGCGGCGGCTCGACTTCGGGCGCGTTGACGACGCCGGCGAGCTGGTCGCGCAGCGCGTTGAATTCATCGTCGACGGAAGAGGTCGGCTCCTCCCGAGTCGGGCGGTCGATGCGCGGCCACCAGAGCTGGTCCTCGGAACTCGACGCAGGCACGGCCTCCGGCTCGAAGGTGTCGTCGCGCTCGTCATCGTCCTGCTTGGCGCCAGGCTCATCCACCGCGGCGTCCGGTTCGGCAATGTCAGCGACTTTCGCGCCAGACGTATGCGAGGTCTCGTCGGTGTCGGCGGTGTCCAGATGCTTCGGCTTGTCCTGCGTGTCCTCGGCCTTCTCGTTCGCCTCGTCGTCCGCGCCTGGCTCATACGGGCGAACATCCGCGGGGGCGACATCGAGCACCGGAGAGACCGGAGGCAGCAGCCAGTCGTCGATGTCGCCGGCCGTGGTCGACGGCGCCTGCACCGGCTCGGCGACCGCCTCGGCGAGATTGGAGCGGGAACTGTCGTCCCCCTGCGCCTTCACGGCTTGATCCGCGTCGGCAGCGGCCTTCTCGCCCGGCTTTTCCTCGGTCTTCGCCAGGCTAGTGAGCGCGCCGGCCACAGCAGCCGCACCTGCGCCGACGGCCAATGTGGTGGCGATGCCGACAGGCTTCGCCTCGGGCTCAGGCGCCTTATCGAGCACGGGCTCCGGGCGCGCTGGCGCCGGGCTCGGCGTCGGCCGCTCGTTGGCCCGCGGCTCGGACAGCGTCGCCACTGCCATCACGCCGCTGACCAGCCCCTTGAGCCGGCGGACCTCCGCGAGAACCGCCGCGAGCGCGAGCAGGATCAGGCCCGCGACGAGCGACAGTCCTCCCAGGATGACTTCAGTGAAGCCACGTTCCAGGACACGATATGGCCAGCCATCGACGATGGCATAGGCGCCGCCCGCCAGCAGGGCGAACCCGAGAACCACGAAAAGCCTGACCAACGCTTGCTCCTTTGGGGCGAGACGAGCTGCGACAGCTTGCCGCCTCGCCGGTTAACCTATCGATACCATGCGGTATTGCCAACCAAACGGCCTGCACGCGCCCTCCCCGCACGTCGCAAGCCGACCTTGCCGGATTTCTCAGGGTCCGGCGGTTGCCGCTGCCGGCCGAGGGGCTTAACTAACAGGCGAATGGCGGGGTGTTCCGCCGGGCAATCATTGCCCAAGCGTTGCGTCATTACAGCCATTCTCACGTCGCGATTTCGACAGCCCAAGGAGAGGCCCCATGTCCTTTACCCTGCCCGATCTTCCCTATGCGCATGACGCCCTCCAGCCCTACATGTCGAAGGAGACGCTGGAGTACCACCACGACAAGCACCACCTCGCCTACGTCAACAACGGCAACAACGCGATCAAGGGCACGGAATTCGAGGGCAAATCCCTCGAGGAGATCGTCAAGGGCTCCTACGGCAAGAACCCGGCCGTGTTCAACAATGCCGGCCAGCACTACAACCACCTCCACTTCTGGAAGTGGATGAAGCCCAATGGCGGCGGCAAGCTGCCGGGCGCGCTGGAGAAGGCGATCGTCGATTCCTTTGGCTCGGTCGACAAGTTCAAGGAAGACTTCGTCGCCGCCGGCGTCGGCCAGTTCGGCTCGGGTTGGGCCTGGCTCGAGGTGAAGGGCGGCAAGCTCGCCGTCAGCAAGACCCCGAATGGCGAGAGCCCGCTGGTCCATGGCGGCACGCCGATCCTCGGCGTCGACGTCTGGGAGCACTCCTACTACATCGACTACCGCAATCGCCGCCCGGACTATCTCAAGGCCTTCCTCGACAGCCTGGTGAACTGGGACTACGTCGCCGAGCTCTATGACGGCGCCAAGGCCTGATCGTCATTCCGATCGGTAAGTTTCGACGGGGCCCTGCGGGGCCCCGTTTCGTTTTCGCCCGGGCTCAAGCGGCGACGCGCTTGAGGAACTGGTCGACGGTCGAATCAAGCCGCATCGCCTGGGCCGAGACCTCGCCGGCGGCATGGCGAACCTGATCGGCCGAGCGGCCGGTTTCCTCGACGCTGTCCGCCAGCACGCTGAGATCGCTGGAGACCGAGAGCGCCGAGGTGCTCGCCATGGCGACGCCGCTGGCGATCTCGCCGGTAGCGATCGCCTGCTGCTCGATCGAGGTCGCGACCGAATTCGCGAAGCTCTCGATCGCGCCCATGCGTGTGGCGATGTTCTGGATCGCGTCGACGACCTCGGTCGTCGCGCCCTGGATGGCGCCGACCTGGCTGACGATCCGGTCGGTGGCGTCGGCGGTCTGCGAAGCCAGGCTCTTCACCTCGGCCGCGACCACCGCAAAACCACGCCCGGCTTCGCCGGCCCGAGCCGCTTCGATCGTCGCGTTCAGCGCCAGCAGATTGGTCTGCGCGGCGATATCGCGGATGAGATTGACCACCTCGCCGATCGCCCGCGCCGTCTCATCCAGAGCCTGGACGGTGCCGGCCGTATCGCGGGAGGCGGACGCCGCCTCGACGATCTCGGTGCGGACGCGGCGGATCTGGAATTCGACCTCGCGGATCGCCGCGCCCATCTCCTCGGCCGCCTGGGCAGCATTCTCGACATTGGCCGAAGCGCCGTGCGAGTTCTGGGCGGCCCGGGCGGCGCGCTCCGACGACTCGGCCGCAACCCGTGCCAGGCCGTCGGAGGCCTCGCCCATCCGGTCGGCATTGCTCTTGAAGGCTTCGAGCGCGACGCCGACCTCGCCGCGGAACAGCGCGATCGCCTCCTCGGTGCGCTTCTGCTGGCTATGGCGCTCCGCTTCCGTCGTCAGCTGCTGCTGCTGCAGGCTCGCCCGCTCGGCGAGGCGCAGCTTGAGCACGCCGAGCGCCCTGGCGATCGCCCCGATCTCGTCCTGGCGGCCGGCCGCGTCGATCGGCGTGTCGAGCTTGCCGTCGGAGATGCCGACGATCGCCCGCGTCATGCTCTTCAGCGGCCGCATCGTCCGCGACAGCGAGATCCAGAGCAGCGGCCCGAGCACCACGAGCAAGGCGATGCCGATCCCGATCGTCAGGAACTGCTCCCAGGCCGAGCGGGCGATGAGCCGGGTCTTGTCGAAGCGCAGGGCGACATAGCCGATCTGCTTCTTGAAGCCGCCGACCCGAACCGAGAGCAGTTGTGTCACATAGGTCTTGTCCTCGAGCCGCAGCGTGTCCTGCTCGGCGAGCAGGTCCCAGGCCTCACGCCCGAGCTGTCGGCCGAGCTTGTTCGGGGTGAACGACAGGCGCGACTCGTCATTGCGGCCGGCAGAGGCGAGCGCGACGAGATCGTCGGCGACGAAACCGGCGTCGAAATCGGGATCGCGCTTCAGCGATTCCAGGATGTAGCTCAAGGTGATGGTGTCGCGCGCCAGGATCAGCGGCGGCGAAGCATGGGCGATCATCGCGGTCAGCGACATCATCTTCTGTTCGAGATCGCCGCGCGTCTTGGCCTCGTTGTAGCGGGCGGCGGCGATCACGACGAAGACGATCGCGACGGCGACAATGGCGACCGCAGCCCCGGCGATCTGGCTGCTGAGCGAGCGCATCACCCGCTCGACCTGACCGAACTGCGGTGCGACCGCATGCGATCGCGGCGCCCGCGACTGAAACCAGGCCATCACGCTCATCTTCCGCGGACTCCAGACAGCGACATCCCCAAGCTGTCGGGACTGCCACATCACAGAGTGAACGAACGGCGTAAATTTTCGATTGCAGTCGACGCGTCCTGCACGCGCGGCGACAGGACCCGCGATCAAGCGGCAGCAGCGAAGCGACCGATCCGCAATCCTTGCGGAGCGAACACCATCAGCGCCGCATGTTCGATCGGGCGCGTCGCGACCACCGGATCGAGCGTGACGAGCTCGTCGTCGACATGGCCGGGATGGCACATCACCAGATGTGCCGGCCCCGGCCGAACGAGGAAGCGTGGGAGATCGACTGCGAAATCGCGCTGGGGGTCGAAGGGGGAGAAGCCCGAGAAGCCGCGATTGACCGGGACGCCACGCCGGGCGGCGGCGCGGCGCAGCCCCATGGCGAGCCCGGCGACGGTCAGCGCCTTGCCGACCGCGATGCCGCGAGCCCGGATCGCCGCGATCGAATCGCTGGGGTCTCGCAGATAGACCGAGCCGGCCGGATAGCGGGCCGCCAGCGCATCGAGCACCTGATGGCGGATGCCGGGCAGGACATGAACGTGCTGGTGGCCGTCAACGAAATCGGGCGCCCGGCCGAGATGCTGCTCGAAGGCGTCGAGCTGGCGGGCTATCTCGGCCGCTATCTCGGCGCGCGCCGCGCCGGAGCGCAGCGCCAGCCGGGCGAGTTCGCCGAGCTTCGGCAAGCTGCCCGACGGCGCCACGGTCGGCATGGCCGAGAGCGGGGCGGCGCAGGTCAGGTTGAGGTGGAGGCCGAGATCGGCCCGGCCGGAGAATGCTGCAAGCTCGCCGGCCAAGCGTGGCCAGTGCGGCCGGTTGGTCATCGCCCCCGTGGCCGAGAGCCTGCCGGCGGCGAGCAGCTCCAGGATCGAGCGGCTGACGCCGTCGGTCATGGCGAAATCATCGGCGCAAAGCACGAAGCTGCGGATCATGCCGGCTGTTACCCCCTATTCATCAGCGCTGGTATATGGAGCCTGCGGCTGGTTCCACAGCCCTAGCCGAGCAACAAGGGTCCTGAAAGTCTTGTCCGCGATCGCGCCCGCTTCCGCCTCCACCACGACGCCGGCCCTCACTCCGCGGCCGGAGCTCTCGATCGTGGTACCGGTCTACAACGAGGCCGACAATCTCGCGCCGCTGGTCGCACGGCTCGAGCCAATTCTCGACGCCCATGTCGCCTCCTGGGAGATCATTTGCGTCGACGACGGCAGCCGCGACGGAACGCTGGCGGCGCTGCGAGCCCTCAATGCGCAGGACAGCCGGATCAGCGCGATCTCGTTCAGCCGCAATTTCGGCAAGGAGGTCGCGATCGCAGCCGGGCTCGACCATGCCAATGGCGACGCCGTGGTGATCATGGATGCCGACCTGCAGCACCCGCCCGAGGTGATCCCCGCCTTCCTGGCGAGATGGCGCGAGGGCTTCCTCAACGTCTATGGCCAGCGCACCGACCGCGAGGGCGAGAGCCCGCTGAAGCGCAATTTCGCCAAGGCGTTCTACAAGCTCTTCGCCAGCTTCGGCGAGACCGAACTGCCGGAGGGCGCCGGCGATTTCCGCCTGCTCGACCGGCGCGTGGTCGAGGCGCTGCGGGCCCTGCCCGAGCGGGCCCGCTTCTCGAAGGGCCTCTATGCCTGGGTCGGCTTCCGGGCGACCGGCGTGCCTTTCGCGGTCGCCGACCGCGCCCATGGCGAGAGCAAGTTCCGCTTCCGCAAGCTGTTCAGCTTCGCCTTCGACGGCATCTCTTCGTTCTCGACGGTGCCGCTGAAGATCGCGACCTGGCTCGGCGTCGCGATCGCGATCGTGGCGACCCTGACCGGCCTGTATTTCATGGTCCGGACCCTGCTGTTCGGCACCGACCTGCCCGGCTTTCCCTCGCTGATCGTCTCGATCATGTTCTTCTCCGGCATCCAGCTGATCTCGCTCGGGATGATCGGCGAATATGTCGGGCGCATCTTCGCCGAGGTGAAGCGCCGGCCGCTCTATCTGGTCGGCGAGCGCGTCGGCTTCGACAGGCACGACAGCGCCCACCCACGCTGCGACGCGCTGCCGCCGGGGATCGGGTAGCGCTCCGTCATTGCGAGGAGCGAAGCGACGAAGCAATCCAGGAGGACGTAGAGCACTGCCGCCCCTGGATTGCTTCGCTGCGCTCGCAATGACGGGGATGGCGTGGGCCCACGCGCTGGACCATCTCCCGCGACGCAGCTATGCGGCTAGCTGCAAAGGGGACCGCCGATCGTGGCGGGCTCGAGTGGCGCGATGCTGAGAAAAATCCTCTCCGTCAGCGGCTTCACGCTGCTCTCGCGACTGTCCGGCTTCCTGCGGGATACCGTGCTGGCGGCGACGCTCGGCGTGAGCGGGCTGATGGACGCCTTCTCAGTCGCGTTGCGCCTGCCCAACCATTTCCGCGCCATCTTCGGTGAAGGCGCCTTCAACCAGGCCTATATCCCGGCCTATAGCCGCATCCGCGAGCAATCGGGCGAAGCGGCCGCCGCGCAATTCTCGAACCGCGTCTTCTCGCTCAACCTCCTCGTCCAGATCGTCCTGGCGGGGCTCGCGATCCCGTTCATGCCGGAGCTGGTGCGGCTGCTGGCGCCTGGCTTCGTCAATGATCCCGCCCGCTTCGACCTCGCGGTGACGCTGACGCGGATCACCTTCCCCTACCTTCTCTTCGTCACGCTGGTGACGCTGCTCTCGGCCAATCTCAACGCCGTCGACCGCTTCGCTGCTGCTGCGGCCGCGCCGATCCTGCTGAATGTCTGCCTGATCGGAGCGCTCTTCGTCGCCTTCCTGTTCCCGAGCGCGGCCCATGCCGCCGCCTGGGGCGTCGCCATCGCCGGCGTGCTGGAATGGCTGCTGCTCTGGATCGCGGCGCGGCAGGCGGGCGTCTCGGCGGCGCTGACGCGGCCGCGGCTCGATGGCGAGGTCAGGGGCTTCTTCAAGGCCTTCGGACCGGCGGTGATCGGCTCGGCCGGCGTGCAGATCGCGCTCTTCGCCGACACGATCATCGCCTCGCTCCTGCCCGCAGGCGCCTATTCGGCGCTGTACTATGCCGAGCGCCTCTACCAGTTGCCGCTCGGCGTGATCGCGATCGGTGTCGGTACCGTGCTGCTGCCGACGATGAGCCGCGCCATCGCCAACGGCAACGAGGCCCGGGCGGAAGCGGCGCAGAACCGCGCGATCGCGCTGACGCTCGTCGCCGCCGCGCCCTTTGCCGCCGCCTTCCTCGCCATCCCCGAATTGATCGTCGCGGCGCTGTTCGAGCGCGGCCGCTTCGACGATGCGGCGACGCAGGCGGCAGGCGCCGTGCTGTTCGCCTATGCGATCGGCCTGCCGGCGATCGTCCTGATCCGCGCCCAGGTCTCGAGCTTCCAGGCGCGCGGCGACACCACGACGCCGATGCTGGTCTCGCTCGCCGCCATCGCAGCCAATGTCGGGCTGAAGCTGCTGCTCTGGCGCAGCCATGGCGCGCCGGGCCTCGCCCTCTCTACCGCCGTCGGCGCCTGGATCAATCTCGGAGCGCTCTACGGCCTGGCGCTGAAGCGCGGCTGGACCAATCCCGATCGCGCTTTGCCGCTGCTGATCATCATCGTCGGCGTCGCCGCCGGCTTCGCCGCGCTGGTCGCCCGCTTGCTGGCCGAGCCGCTCTACGGCCTGCTGATCAGGTTCCCCTACGAGCCGCGCCTGATCGCGCTCGCGATCCTCAGCCTGGTCGCGGCCGGCATCTATGGCGTGGTCGCGCTTGGGGGATTGAGGTCGGCCGGGCTCTGGCGGCTGCTGCGGTAGCTCAGCCTGCGATCAACCGGGCGCCGGACTTGAGCCGACCAGCCGCCTCATCGACCATGCGCGCGACGATCTCGCCCGCCGACGGAATGTCCGAGATCAGCCCCGCCGCCTCGCCGAAGACCACTGCCGCCTTGTCGAGATCGCCCGCCATGAAGGCCTCGCGATAGGCCGGCGCCTCCTCCTCGATCGCGGCGCGCAGTTCAGCCTCGCGGCCGCGCCATGTCGCGATGAAGGCGTTGTCGCTGACGCGGATGTCGAAGGGCTTCGGCCAGTCGAGCCGGCGGGCGATGTCGGGCAGCGCCGAGCGCACCGTCTGATCGCCGCTCGCGGCCAGCGCCGCAGCATGATGATTGGGATGGACCAGCGCTTCGCGGCTCGCCCAGAAGCGCGTGCCGACCAGGACGCCGTCAGCGCCCAGCATCAGCGCCGCGGCAAGGCCGCGTCCGTCGGCGATGCCGCCGGCGGCGAGCAGTAGCGTGTCCGGACTTTCACGCGCCAGCAGATCGGCGACCTCCGGCACGAGCGGAAGGGTGCCGCGGCTGTGTCCGTGCCCGCCGGCCTCGGCGCCCTGCGCGACGATGATCGCCGCGCCCACTTCAAGCGCAGTGCGGACATGGGCAAGGCTCTGGCACTGGCAGATCAGCGGCACGCCGGCCGCCGCGATTTCCTTGGCGAAAGGCGTGGGATCGCCGAAGGAGAGCATCAGCGCCGCAGGCTGGCGGGCCAGCACCTCACCCAGCAGCTGCGGCTGCTTCGCCAGCGACCAGGTGATGAAGCCGCAGCCGGTCCGAGTATTGCCGGCGGCGGCATATTGCGTGGCGAGCCAACCAGCGTCGCCATAGCCGCCGCCGATCAGGCCGAGCCCACCGGCGCGGGTCACAGCGGCGGCGAGCGCCCCGCCGCCCGCCAGGGCCATCGGCGCCGAGAGGATCGGATGCTCGATCCCCAGGCGCTCGGTCAGGCGGGTGGCAAGCCGGGCCATGGAAGCCTCGTCTGAAATCCGGCAAGTCGCTTCGCGATGCCGGCTTTATCCATCGTTGGACATCATGCACTTGCGTGATGTCCAACGAGCGGAATACGCAATCCTCTTCGAGGATTGCTTATCAGGCGCCCTTGCTGTGGGCGAAGTCCATGTAGAGCTCGCGCGCCTTGCGGAACATCGGGCCGGGCTGCAGCTCGCGATCGTCGATCTTGTAGATCGGGATCACCTTCGAGTAGTTGCCGGTCGAGAAGATCTCGTCGGACTGCTCGAAATCCTCATAGCGCAGCGTCGTCTCCTCGACGGTGACGCCGGCCTGGCGCAGCAGGCCGATGGTACGCTGGCGGGTGATGCCGTTCAGGAAGGTGCCGTTCGGAGCTGGCGTCTTCACCACACCGTCCTTGGCGAGGAAGATGTTGGAGGTGCCGGTCTCGGCGACATTGCCGAGCATGTCGAGCACGAGCGCATTGTCGAAGCCCCTGCCCTTGGCCTCACGCAGGACGCGGGCATTGTTGGGGTAGAGGCAGCCGGCCTTGGCGTCGGTCGGCGCATTCTCCAGGGTCGGGCGACGGAAGGCGCCCTTGGTCACCGAGAAGCCCTTGCCGGGATCGCCCATCGGCGCCTCGAACAGGCAGAGTGCGAACTGGGTCGATTCCGGGTCGCCGATGATGGTCGAGGGACCATCCGCCTCGGCCCAGTACATCGGCTTGACGTAGAGCGCAGTGCCGCTGGTGAATTTCTTCACACCCTCGGCCGTCTTGGCCACGATCTCCTCGGCCGAGACGGTCGGCTTAAGGCCGAGCGCGAGAGCGGAACGGTTCACGCGCGCGGCATGCCGGTCGAGATCGGGCGAGACGCCGTCGAAATGCCGGGCGCCGTCGAAGACGCAGGAGGCCTGCCAGGCGGCATGGGTGCGCGGCCCCATGATGCCGGGATTGCCCTCGCGCCATTCACCGTCGAACCAGGTCCAAGTCTGCGAATACCAGGCCATCATGCGCTCCGCTCAATAAGGTTCCGGCCGGCACCGTCTGCCGCAGGCAAAGCGGCGTCAACAGGCCGGCGAACGATTGCTGTGATGGGTGCGATCGTAGCCAGTGATGGATCGCCGCGGCAGGCACGACTTCGCTCACACGCCTGCGCGATCGCGCCCCGACCTCAGAAGCCGGCCGCTCGCATCAGCGCGACCACCACCATGCCCGTCACGAGCGCCAGCAGTTCGCTGCGCCTGATCACCATGCTGGCGATCGCCGCGAGCAGTGCGAGCCCAGCGGCGAGGCCGAGCCGCTCGATCAGCGGCAGCACGGTCGCGACCACGATCGAGCCCGGCAGGGCGGCGAGCCCGCGCCGCACCCGCGGTGTCAGCGGGATGAAGCTCATCAGCACGACGCCGGAGATGCGGCAGAGGTAGGTCGCCAGCGCCATGCCGAGGATGGCGAGATAGGGGCCCCAGCTTCCGGGTTCAGGCAGGGTCATCGAGCAAGGCTCCCGCCACGGCGCCGGAGAGTGCGCCGACGATGATGAAGGCATAGCCATCGACCAGCCGCGCGGTGACGAGCGCGACGATGCCGGCGATGATCCAGGGCAGCGCGGCGCGCTTGCCGCGCCAGAGCGGCACGATCATCGCCGCGAAGAAGATCGGCATGACCATGTCGATCCCGTATTTGCGGGGATCGGCGACGAGGGTGCCGAGCAGATAGCCCGGGACCGTCATGGCGACCCAGACGACCCAGAGCGCCAGGCCAGCGCCGAGCACGACACCGACATCGCGTCCGCCCTCGCCATGATAGCGCGTGCCGACCAGCCAGTTGGCGTCGGTGAAGAAGGAGAGTTGGAAGGCGGTCACGAACCAGGGATAGCGCGCGAACCAGAGCTGCAGCGACGCCGCCTGCAAGATGGTGCGGGCGTTGACCGTGGCCGTCACGAACGCGAGCGCTAAGATCGCGCCCCAGGTCCATTCCGGCCGCCAGAGCTCCATGGCGACGAGCTGCGAGACGCCGGCATAGACCAGCGCGCTCATCAGCACCGCCTCGAACAGGCTGAGGCCCTTGGCCGAGGCGGCGGCGCCGAAGGCGACGGCGAAGACGATCACGCCCGGCATCAGCACGGAGACGCGGCGCAAGCCGAGCCGCATGCCGGCCAGGGTGAGCTGGGCCGCAGGTTGCGGCTCGGATCTGTCGTCGGAGGAAGGCATGGGCCTCGGGGCAGTTTCGCCGTGGATCACGGCTGGCTAGCAAAAACCGCTCCAGGACGCGACAGGAGCCTGCGCAAGGCCCCGTTGCCGGCACGACAGGCCCAGGAAGCGCTTACTGGCGATCTTCTCGAAAGTGTTGCAGCCGGTCAGTAAAGCGGCGTCAAGGGCAACGCAGAGCGCGACGACGGCGGAACTGCGGCGCTTCGGCGATCCGAATCCGGACCGCTGAAGCATATGTCCTCGCGGGGTGGCCGGGATGGTGCGGGCTACATGCACCGGGGGCGCTGCAGTTCCGCCTGGCGCTTGGCAAGCTTGGCGAGGGCCTGGGACTTGATCCCGGCAGCGTTTCGATGAGACGGGCAGGCATTTGCCGCAGCAAGTATCTGCTTTGCCGCGGCGATCTCCTGCCGGGTAATCGGACAGAAATCCCAAAAGAAGCGCGGCTGAGTTTGCATGACCGCGCCGGTCTGCCCTGCCAGGTCGAGCTCCTTCCGCCGCAAGGCAGCGTAGTTTCGCTCGAAGGCGGCTGCACAGTCTGGCGTGGCCTTCGGCTTCGCCTCCACCGCAGGTGCCCTCGGCGCAACGACCGAAACGCCGGCAGGCGTCCTGTTCGGTGCGGTGGGGATGGTCGTCTCATCGGGGAAACCTTCGATGCCGGTCGTATCGAAATTTCCGACCGGCCCGCCCGTGGCGGCAGCATCGGCACACAAGGTGCGCAGCCGCACTCGCGCTGCGCCGATGCCGTCGACGTTCACCCGCCCCCCGAACGGGCCATTCTGCTGGCGAGACAGCTGGAACTCGATGTAGGGATCGAAGTTCTGGCGCTGATCGGGTGGCGGGTTGTGCTTGTCGGCCTCGGCGAGGTCCTTGACCAGTTGCGTCCAATCCTTGGGATTCGCGACACCGTTCGCGCCGAGCTTCACGATCATCCCCCAGCCCCCGATGACGAACTCGACGCGATCGAGGCGAAGACCCGGCTTGGCAAGGGCCCGAAGGCCGATCGCATCCTTTGCCCGGCAGTACATGATGAAAGCGTCCACCGCGGGCGCCGGCTGCGGTGCCTTCGCGCTGGGAACGTCTTGGAAAGCGACAGTCCGAACATAGGCGATTGGCGCCCCGGCACGATTGGTGGTGAGCGACCAGGCCTCGAACCGGGTGACGGCCGGCGCCGCAGGAGGCGCCGTCTGCGGCGGTTCGGCCGTCATCGGCGCCGGCCCCGAGGGAGTCGGTGTTGCCGGCGTCACGGCCGGAGCTGGCGATGCGGCACCCTGCCCTTGCCTGCTGCGCAGGGTGCCGACGCACATCTGCTGCAGCTGGGGCCGGAGCGAGACCTTGCCGGCCTCGGCCATCTCGCCCATCGCCGCCTCCTGGACGCCCATGCAGGCGCAGAACTCCTCGACCTCCCCGATCTTGATGTCGGGCGGGGCCGAGGCGAGGGTCTTCCGGCAGAATTCGGTGCCCTCAGTCACCTTTCGGCGTAGATCGTCCGGTCGGGGGGACGGCGACGTCTGGGCCGTGACGGCGCCAGCCGCGAAAAGGCAGCCTGCGAGCAAGAGCAGGCCGAAACGGCCGGTCGTGCGCCCAACCATGGACATCCCCCGATCCAAGGCGGCGCGGCGCCGGGCCTCGCCCGATCTCCGCTCCGCACATCACAGACAATTCCTAGCAACCGACCTGCCGCATCTGCGCCCGGGCGGTGCTGATGGCGGTGTTCGATTCGCCGATCAGCTTCTTGACGAAACCATGGGCGCTGCAGGCCGCGATCCTCTGCTTGACCTCGTTGTGAAAGGCGACGGTCTGCCGCGACGCGCTGCAGAATTGCGCCGGCGAGGAGACGTTGTTCAGCGCCGGGATGAGCTGCTGCATCCTGGGCATCATGGCGTCGCCGGTACGCTTCAGCAAAGCGCGGCATTCGGCTTCGCCCAGCGCCGGCGCGGCGGGCTTGGGCTGTGGCGCCACGGCCGAAGCCTGTCCGGGAGAAGGGACGACCAGCGCCTCCTCGGGAAAGCCGTCGATGCCGGTGGTGTCGTAGCTGCCGGCAGGCGCTCCCCTGGTGATCGCATCCGAGCACAAGGCCCGCATCCGGGCTCGCGCCGACGTCAGCCCGGCAAGGCTGACCGAGCCGCCGGGATCCGACGCCATGCTGTTTCGGCTCCCTTTCTTGGGAAGGTCGAGCTCGACATGGAGCGGGCCGGAGGCGATGTCCGGCTTCCGTTCGAAGAACTCCGATTTCTTCACGAACGACGTCCAGCGGTCCAAATTCGTGACGGCGCCGTTCTGATCGAGCTTCAAATCGTCGCGATGGCCCGCCGAGCCGATGCTGACGACGCTCTCGCGCACGCCCGGCTTGAAGAGCACGCGGGCCCCGACACTGTCCTTCGCGCGGCAATAGAGCAGCAGGGCTTCGACCTTGGGCGGAGGCGGCGTCTCCCCTGACTCCGCCATCTCCTGACTGGGGATCGCCCGCACATAGGCGATCGGCGCGCCGCCCTGATTGCTCGCGATCGTCAACGCCCTGTGCTTCTCGACCGGCATGGGCGTCGGCGCCTGGGCCGGGGCTTCGACGATCTTGAACAGCGAGCGGCCGACCTGCTTGACCCAGCCGGGCGTGTCCCTCGTGCAGAGCGTCAGCTTCAGCGACGGCCCGGACGCTCGCCTCCGCTCGATGACGTTGGATGCCAGAAGGGCATAGTTGATCCTGTCGCTGAACTTCTTCGCCTCGCCTTCGCCAGAGCATGAGAGATTGTAGGCTCGCTCCTGCGCACCTCCGCTCATCCCGGTGATCTGGCAACGGCTGTGGCGATCATACGAAGTCTTCTCGCCGATGAAGACGAAGCCGTCGACGTCAGGAATGTCGTTACCACCCGCCTCGGCGCAGATGCTCTGGCTCTCGGCCCAGAGGCCGAAAAACGGGTTCCTGGGCACGCCAGCATCGCTTGGCGAGGCCGCCGGGGCGGGCTGGATCGCGACCGGAGGCGCCGGAGGTGTGGCGGAAGGCACCGCCGGTGCAGCGGCCTGCCCCGGTGCCTGCGCCTGATTGCGGACGATCGCGACGCACATCTGCTGCAATTGCGGCCGCAGGGACGCCTTGGCCGCGTCGGTCATGTCGCCCCTCAACATGGCGGTCTCCTGCACGCCCATGCAGGTGCAGAACTGCTCGACCTCGCCGAGCATCATGCCGGGAGGCGCGGAGGCGAGGTTGGCTTTGCAGAAGGCTGCGCCTTCGGCAGCTCCCGGTCGCGGTTGTTCTACGGCTGCTGGAGCGGGCGCCTGCGCCGCCGCGGCGATACCGCATATCGTCCCGAGGCGACCGATTTCACGATCGGCATTGCGCAGCGGGATCGTGTCGTAGCCGGCCTTGAGCCCGGCATCCCGTATCTTCAGGATCTTCCCGGTCTTCAAGGCCGCGAAGAAACCGGGCGAAGGGGCATCGGCCTTGTTCGTATGGGCCAGGTGCGGAGAGCCGGGCCCCCGGAAGGTCATCGGAAACCTTTGGCCATCGATGTCCATCACCACGTTGCCCGTGATGTCCGGCCCCGGCGCGGCCGCATAGAAGTTCAGGCTGCCCTTGGCATCGCAACGCACGAAGGTGCAGACGTACTCGTCGCCGGGCATGACGGCACAGCCCTGCGCGGCGTTTTTCTCGTCGCCGGTAGCAGGCCCCCAGCCTTGCGCCGAAGCGGTGGTGACCGTGAACACGATGCCCGCAAGCGCGAGCAGGCCCGACCGGCCGACAATTCCCCCCAGCATGGATTTCTCCTGTCATCGACGATAAGGCGTCCCACCCGCAGCTTCCCGTCGCCAATCAGTTGCAGTATTGAACCGATCCTGCGGGATTGTGAGGAGGCTGCCCGCGGGCGCGGGCAGCCGATGCGGCCGAACATTCACCCGACTTGATCGAGCGGCGAAAACTGTTCCAGCGCCGCTATGCCGTGGGGACAGCAGGCTCTGCCTGGACAAGGGCGCTCGCCTCGATCGGCGGTGCGCCGCGCGAGACGTAGTTGCTGACGGCCGTCCGGAACATGCCTTCGGTCATGAAGGCGCGGAAATCACCGGAGCCGGCCTTGATCTCGCCCCAGAAGCGATTGTCAGCGTCGTAGCGATAGCCGTAACCCATGTATTCGTTGGTCGAACTCTCTCGGGCCGCCTTTTTCTCGGCCAGCGCACTTTCCGCCCGCGCTGCAACGGCATCAGCGATCTGGCCGAGATAGGCCTTGTCGCCGATCGACAGGTATTTCTCCGCGAGTTCGTCGACATAGACCTGGCCGAATGGCGCGATCCGCTTCACCTGCGCTGCGATCTCCGGGTCGATCTCGACCAGGGTCTGCCATTTCTTGCTGTCGAAGGCCTCCGCCCGGGCCGGAGCCGCGGTCGTGCCCCGCGACATCGAGATCAGGGCGAACGCCGCCACCAGGCCGATGCCGGCTCCGGCGGCGAGATAGAGGCCGAGATGGGTCAGCAGCTCCGATTTGAACGGCACATCCCCGGGATACTTGCTGGTGATGACCGAAAGGGGGATCTTGATGCCCATGAAGGTCGGGCGAGCAACAATGCCGGCGATGAGCCCGATCGCGGCGCCCGCTGCACCCAGCCCGATATAACGTCTGCGTTCGAGAATAGCCTGATCCACCTTCGTCATCCCCCCAATAATCAAGCCAAGACAGATCCCTGCGCAGTTCGGCAAGGCGTATGACATCAATCGTCATGACTGACCTTGCGTCGTCAACAATCGAGTGAGGTTATACAGAGTTGAATTTGTTGAGATCTGAGACGCTTTCGTGCAGCGCCTTACAGTTACGTCAACGTCATGGATCTCTGACCCATGCAAGCCGGTGAGAGGCCGTCGGCAGTGGGACAAGCGGCGACCGCCGCGCTAGAACCCGTCCATGCTCTGGCTCTCCTCTATCGACGAGACGGCCCCTGCCCTGCCGGCCGCATGGCTGATCGCGACGCAGGCAGACCCTGCGAACCTGCCGGAGCGTTCCGCCTTGCGACGCTCTGTGGCGTGCAAGGTGCTGGCACGGCAGTTCAGCCTGCCGGACGATGCTGTCGAGATCGGGCATGAGCCGGCGGGCCGACCGCTGATCGTTCGCCCGCGTGGCTCGGGTTTGCACCTCTCTCTTGCGACCAGAACCGGCCTCGTCGCGATCGCGCTGGCACATCGGCCGGTCGGCATCGATGTCGAGCGGGTTGCGCTCGCAAGCGAGCCGCCCCTTGCCGCTCTGCACCCCGCCGAGCGCCGCTGGCTGGAAAACCTGCCTGCCCCTGCCCGGCCTCTCGCCTTCGCCCAGCTCTGGAGCGCCAAGGAGGCCTATGTGAAAGCGCTCGGCACCGGCTTCATCCGCGCGCCCGAAAGCTTCGCAGTTCACCTCGATGGCTCGGAACGTTTCGTCGTCTCCGATAAGCAGGACGGCCGCACAGCGAGTGGTTTCGTCCGGCTCACGAAAAACGGCGGCCATGAAACCATGGCCGCCGCATTCATTGTCCTGGATCGAGCCTGATTTTTCAGCCCGGCTGGTCGACCGGCTTCTTCTTCAGGAGGTAGCCGACGACGACCACCACCAGCGCGCCGAGGATCGCCGCCGTATAGAATGGCGCCTTGGCCGGCAGGAGGCCGATCGGGTTGACGTCGGAGGGCGGCACGCTCACGACCCAGTTCGGCATGTTCGCCTGCAGCCATTGCAGCACCGCCATGTCGCTCAGCAGCATCTCGCCGGCGATCCAGCCGAGCAGCGCGGCGCCGAGCCAGATCAGGATCGGGAAGCGCTCGAGAACGGTCGAGAGCATGCGGGCGCCGAAGATGATCAGCGGGATGGTCAGCAGCAGGCCGAAGATGAAGAGCTCGAAATGACCACGGGCCGCCGCAGCGATGGCGAGCACGTTGTCGAGGCTCATCACCGCATCGGCGATGGCGATGGTGCGTACCGCCTTCCAGAGATTGTCGCTGGCCGCGATATCGCTGTGCGCCTCCTCCTCACCCTTGGCGAGCTTGATCGCGATCCAGAACAGCAGGAGCGCGCCGACGACCTTCAGGAAGGGCACGGCGAGCAGGTAGGTCACGACCACCGCGAAGATGATGCGCAGACCCACTGCGGCGCCGGCGCCGAGCCAGATCCCAACCTTGCGCTGCTTCTCCGGCAGCGAACGCACTGCGAGCGCGATGACGACCGCATTGTCGCCGGAGAGCAGGAGGTCGATCCAGATGATCTGGAGCAACGACGTCCAGAAGGCGGAAGATGCGAAATCCATAGGTCGGTCGGCCCCTTGTTCTTAGTGTGCCGGGTCTGGCCGGCGTTGCTTGAGGAAATAGCCGAGACCAAGCACCAGAAGGGCGCCCAGGATCGCGGCCGGATATTCGAGCTGATGGGTCAGCGTCTCGCCGAGCTTGGCGACCAGCCAGGGGTCGCTCTCGAACATCTCGCCCGCGACCCAGCCGAGCAGGCCGGCGCCGGCCCAGACCAGGATCGGGAAACGGGTCAGCAGCGAGGTGATAAGCGAGGCGCCGAGCACGATCAGCGGGATCGAGATGATCAGGCCGCCGACCAGCAGCGGGATCGAATCCTTGGCGACGGCCGCGATGGCGAGCACGTTGTCGAGGCTCATGACGATGTCGGCGATGGCGACGGTCTGCACCGCCTTCCAGAGCTTGCTGCTCGCGGCGACGGCATTCTCGTCGCTCTCGCCGTCCTCGATGATCAGCTTGACCGCAATCCAGACCAGCAGGATCGCTCCGACGATGTGCAGGAACGGCATGTTGAGGAGGGAGGCGATCAGCACGGTGAAGACGACGCGCAGCAGCACAGCAACGCCGGCGCCGAGCGCGATGCCCTTGGCGCGCTGCTCGGGCGCGAGCGCCCGGCAGGCAAGTGCGATCACCACCGCATTGTCACCAGACAGCACGATGTTGAGCGCGATTATCTCGAAGAGCTTGCCCCAGAGCGCAGCGTCGAGCAGCGAAAACGTCAGATCGGGCACCTTGTTCCTCCTCCTTTAGTCTTACGTCTTTTCGGCGCCGATCACTGCTTGTGGTCAGCGCCAGCGTTGTCGTCAAGCCAGCGCCTGCTCGATCGCCTTGCCGGCGGCCTCAGTCTTTAGGCTACCGCCGAGATCGCGCGTGCGGGTGCGGGCATCGCCGAGCGTGCGCTCGATCGCCGCCTCGATCGCCTTGGCCGCTTCATGCTCGCCGAGATGGTCGAGCATCATCGCGCCCGACCAGATCTGGCCGACGGGATTGGCGATGCCCTGCCCGGCGATGTCCGGCGCCGAGCCGTGCACAGGTTCGAACAATGACGGGAACTCGCCGGTCGGGTTGATGTTGCCGGATGGCGCGATGCCGATCGTGCCGGTGCAGGCCGGGCCGAGATCGGAGAGGATGTCGCCGAACAGGTTGGAGGCGACGACCACGTCGAAGCGGTCCGGGTTGAGCACGAAATGCGCGGTCAGGATGTCGATATGGTACTGGTCGACCGCGACGTCGGGATAGTTCTTGGCCATCTCCTTCACCCGCTCGTCCCAATACGGCATGGTGATCGAGATGCCGTTCGACTTGGTCGCCGAGGTCAGCTTCTTGCGCGGCCGGCGCTGCGCCAGCTCGAAGGCGTATTTGAGCACGCGGTCGACGCCGACGCGGCTCATCACCGTCTCCTGAATGACGATCTCACGCTCGGTGCCGCCATACATGCGCCCACCGACCGAGGAGTACTCGCCCTCGGTGTTCTCGCGAACGACGAAGAAGTCGATATCGCCGGGCTTGCGGCCGACCAGCGGGCCGGGAACGCCCGGCATCAGCCGCACCGGGCGCAGGTTGACGTACTGATCGAACTCGCGGCGGAACAGCAGCAGCGAGCCCCAGAGCGAGATATGGTCCGGCACCTGGGCGGGCATGCCGACGGCGCCGAAGAAGATCGCGTCATGGCCGCCGATCTTCTCCTTCCAGTCGTCCGGCAGCATCTTGCCGTGCTTGGCGTAGTAGTCGCAGGAGGAGAAATCGAACTCGTCCAGCCGGAGCTCGAATCCGTATTTCTTCGCAGCCGCCTCGAGCACGCGCAGGCCCTCGGGCATGACCTCCTTGCCGATGCCGTCGCCGGCGATGGCGGCGATGCGATAGACGCGGTTGGTGCGGCTCATGCGGCTTCTCCGAAGAAGGCGGTGAATTCCTGGACGACGAGATCAGGCAATTCTTCCGCGAGATAGTGCCCACCCGGCAAGGCGTGGCCACGCACATCGGCAGCGCGCTCGCGCCAAAGGGAGAGCACATCGAAGCATTTGCCGACCGCGCCGCGCTCGCCCCAGAGCGCCAGCAGCGGACAGGCGACCTTCCTGCCGCCATCGGCATCGTCATGGGCGATGTCGATCGTCGCCGCGGCGCGATAGTCCTCGCAGCTGGCATGGATCATCGCCGGATCGCGGAAGCAGCGGAGATATTCGGCGAGCGCCGCCGGCTCGAACAGTTTCATGTCCGAGGCGCGCCGGCTCGTCCAATAGAACTCCGGATCGGCGCCGATCATGCGCTCCGGCATCGGCGCGGACTGGATCAGGAAGAACCAGTGCCAATAGGCGCGGGCGAAGGCATCGCTCGTGTCGCGATACATTTCACGCGTCGGCGCGATATCGAGGGTCGCCAGCTTCAGAACCCGCTCGCCATGGTCGAGCGCCAGCCGGTGCCCGACGCGGGCGCCGCGGTCGTGCGAGCCGACGCAGAAGCGCTCATGGCCGAGCGCGCTCATCACCTCGGCCATGTCCTGCGCCATTGCGCGCTTCGAATAAGGCGCGTGATCGGCCGCGCTCGGCGGCTTCTGCGAATCGCCGTAGCCGCGCAGGTCCGGGCAGACCAAAGTGAAGCGCTGCGCGAGCGCCGGCGCGACGCGCCGCCACATGATGTGGGTCTGAGGATAGCCGTGGAGCAGCAGTAGCGGCGGCCCCTCCCCGCCGGTGCGGACGCGGATGCGCGCACCCGTCGTCGCGACATCGAGCAGCCGGAAGCCGGGAAACAGATCGTCCGCGACAGGGAGCTCGGTCAGCGACATCAGGCCTCTCGGATTGCAACAATCAGAGCCGATACCCGTATTTTCAACCGATTTCTTGCGCCGATTATTTCATAATTCTGGTCAATAACGGGAACGGTGCGGGCTGCTCCAGGCGTCATTCTCGGGCGAAACAAAGCGTAGACCCGGGAATCTCATAACAAAAAAGGCGCCAGATGGCGCCCTTTCCGGCCTGAGATGGTCGGCTCAAGGCCGACCAGGACGGTCCTTATCCGCGCAGCACGGCGCCGTAGCGCTTGGCCATCTCGGCGACGATCTTGGCTGCGACGGCTTCGATCTCGGTGTCGGTCAGCGTCTTCTGCGTCGGCTGCAAGGTCACCGCCAGCGCCACGGACTTTTTGCCCGGCTCGACGCCCGTGCCCTCATAGAGATCGAAGACGCCGACATCCGAGACCAGCGCCCGGTCGGCGTTCTGGGCGCTCTTGGCCATCTCGCCCGCCGCCACCGCCTTGTCGACGATGAAGGCGAAGTCGCGCGTCACCGGCTGGAAGTCCGAAAGCACCAGCTTCGGCTTGACCTTGGTCGGCTTGTATTTGGGCAGCGGCAGCGCATCGAGATGGATCTCGAAGGCGACCAGCGGTCCCTTGACGTCGAGCGCCTTGAGCACGCGCGGATGCACCTCGCCGAAGGCGCCGATCACGCCCTTGGGGCCGAACTGCAGCGTGGCAGAGCGGCCGGGATGGGCCCAGGCCGGACCGCCGGCGACGATCTGCAGGCCACCGACGGGAACGCCGAGGCCGGAGAGCAGGCCGAGCACATCGGCCTTGGCGTCGAAAGCGTCGACGGACTTCAACGCACCGTCCCAATGACGGCCGGCGCCTTCAAGCTTCGCGGTGCCGCGGCGCAGGCCGGCGGCGGCGATGAGTTGTCCTTCCGGCTCGTCGCTCTGGAAGACCTGGCCGACCTCGAACAGGGCGACATCGCCGAAGCCACGATCGGCATTGGCCTGGGCCGAGCGGATCAGCCCCGGCAGCAAGGACGGCCGCATGTCGGAGAGATCGGCCGCGATCGGGTTGGCGAGCACGAGCTTGCGCGAGCCGCCACCGAAGAGCTTGGCCGCGGCGTGCGATATGAAGGACCAGGTCACCGCCTCGACCAGGCCGCGGCTGGCGAGCAGGCGCTTGGCTGCGCGCGTGCGCTTCTGCAGCACGGTCAGGACCGGCTTGATCACCTCGCCCTTGATGCGCGGCAGCGGCGCAGGCGCGACCCTGTCGAGCCCGGCGATGCGCAGGATCTCCTCGACCAGATCGGCCTTGCCCTCGACATCGGCGCGCCAGGACGGTGGCGCGACCTTGACGCGGTCGCCGGCGCCGGAGACGTGGAAGCCGAGCGAGGTCAGCGCCAGCTTCATCTCGACCTGAGGCAGGTCGAGCCCGGTCAGGCGCTTGACCTCGGACCAGGGGAAGTCGATTGCACCAGGGCTGTCGGGCAACTCGCCGGCGAAGACGACCTCGGAGGGCTCGCCGCCGCAGAGCGAGATGACCATCTGCGTCGCCATGTCGAGGCCGGGACGGGTGAAGTCCGGATCGATACCGCGCTCGTTGCGGTAGCGGGCATCGGAGTTGATGCCGAGCGCACGGCCGGTGCGGGCGATGTTGAGCGTGTTCCAGACCGCGCTCTCGATCAGCACGTCGGTGGTGCTCTCGTCGCAGCCGGAATGCTCGCCGCCCATCACGCCCGCGATCGATTCGACACCGTTGTCGTCGCAGATCGCGACCATGTCGGAGGTGAGCGCATAGGTCCGGCCGTCGAGCGCCAGCACCTCCTCGCCATCCCTGGCGCGGCGCACGACGAGATCGCCCTTGACCTTGGCCGCGTCGAAGACGTGCAGCGGCCGGTTGCGGTCGAATGTCATGAAATTGGTGATGTCGACCAGCGCATTGATGGGGCGCAGGCCGATGGCGCGCAGGCGCGCCTGCAGCCATTCCGGCGACGGGCCGTTCTTGACGCCGCGCACCAGCCTGAGCGCGAAGACCGGGCAGAGATTGCGGTCCTCCTCGGCGAAATCGAGCTTGAGCGCCACCGGGCACGGGAAGGCGCCGCGCACCGGCTCGACCGGCGCGGTCTTGATGGTGCCGAGGCCGGCGGCGGCAAGGTCGCGCGCGATGCCGGCAACGCCGAGCGCATCGGCGCGGTTCGGCGTCACCGCGATCTCGATCACGGCATCGTCGAGGCCGGCATAGGTCGCGTAGGGCTGGCCGAGCGGAGCATCCGCCGGCAGGTCGATGATGCCGTCATGATCCTCGGAGATCTGCAGCTCGGCGGCCGAGCAGAGCATGCCATTCGACTCGACGCCGCGGATCACGCCTTTGCCGAGGGTGATGTCCTTGCCGGGGATATAGGTGCCGGGCGGTGAGAACACGCTCTTCATGCCGGTGCGGGCATTGGGCGCGCCGCAGACGACCTGAACCGGCTCACCCGAGCCGGTGTCGACCATGCAGACGCGCAGCCGGTCGGCATTCGGGTGCTGCTTGGCCTCGATGACATAGGCGATGGTGAAGGCGCTGAGCGCCTTGGCCTTGTCCTCGACGCCTTCGACCTCGAGCCCCACGCGGGTCAGCGTCTCGGTGATGGTGTCGAGCGAGTCGGTGGTGTCGAGATGCTCTTTGAGCCAGGAGAGGGTGAACTTCATGGTCTTCCGTCGCTACGCATCGTGACTGTCGAGAGCGCCGGGACGGCTTGATTGAGCTCGTCCTCGCCATCGGCCTTGATCTTCATGGCATTGCCGCGCCAGCTGACTTCGCGCGCGACGAAGGCATAGGCCCAGATGCCGGGGAAAGCGAGATCGCGCGCCAGATAGGCCAGCGGCGTCCGCCAGTTGACGAACCAGCCGACGCTCCTGGCCAGCACGATCTCGCCGGCATACCAGAGCGCCAGCACGGCGAGCACGCCCAGCCAGGCGGGAAAGCCGAAGGCCGGCGCGCCGAAGGCGGCGAGCACGGCCGGCACCAGCGGTCCGACCAGGATCTCGGGCGCGAAGAACGGCAGGAAGGTGACGCGGCGCAGGCGGGCCCAGCGGAACTGGCGCTGCACGACATCGCGCAGGTTGCGTGGCCCGAGCGGCTGCTCGAAGGGCTGGCCGACGAGATGGACATGCTTGCCGGCCTTGCGTACCAGCTTGGTCGCCGCAGCATCCTCGGCGATCTCGGCCGCGAGCGCGGCGATGCCGCCATTGGCGTCGAGGAAAGGCTTGTTCCAGAGCATCGACTTGCCCTGGGCGAAGCCGAAGCCGAGCGCCTCGCCGGCATATTGCCAGCGCGCCTGGAAGGTATTGAGGAAGGCGCATTCGACCTCGGCGCCGAAGCAGCCTGGCCGCGAGCCGGCCGGGGTCGAGCAGACGAGCCCGGTGTCCTCGCGCCAGGAGGCCATCAGCCGCTGGACATAGTCCTTCGGCATCAGCACGTTGGAATCGGCGAGGATCACCCAGTCGTGGCGCGCCGCCTCCCAGCCCTTGACGCAGTTGTTGAGCTTGGGATTGGCGCTGACCGCGACGTCGCCGACGATCAGGCGGACGCGATCGGCGCCATAGACTCCGATCAGCTCCTCGATCAGCGGCACGATCGGGTCATGGCCATCGGCGACGCAGAAGATCGTCTCGTAGTGGGGATAGTCGAGCTCGAGGCCGGAGGTCAGCGTCTCCCGGCTGAAGGTCTCGATGCCGCGCACCGGGCGCACGATCGTCACCGGCGGCGCCAGCTTCTGCAGGCGCGACGGCGCCTGCTTGCGGCGCAGGCGCACGAAGGCGATGCCCAGGCAGACCAGATTGGCGGCGACCATCAGCGCCGCGATCAGTCCGGCCCATTGCGCCGCGTTCATGCGTCTCCCCTTTCGGACAGTCTTGGAGGTTTAAGAGGTCAGACCGCCGGTCAGGGTCGGCAGGTCGAGCGGACGGAAGCCATAATGCGACAGCCAGCGGATATCGGCCTCGAAGAAGGGCCGCAGATCCGGCATGCCGTATTTCAGCATGGCGATGCGGTCGATGCCCATGCCCCAGGCGAAGCCCTGGTAGACATCCGGGTCGAGCCCGCAATTCCTCAGCACGTTCGGATGGACCATGCCGCAGCCGAGGATTTCGAGCCAGTCGTCGCCCTCGCCGAAGCGGATCTCGCCGTCCTTGCGCGAGCACTGGATGTCGACCTCGGCCGACGGCTCGGTGAACGGGAAGAAGGACGGCCGGAAGCGCATCTTGACGCCCTCGACCTCGAAGAACGCCTTGCAGAACTCCTCCAGCACCCATTTCATGTGGCCGAAATGGGTCTTCTTGTCGATGACGAGCCCCTCGACCTGATGGAACATCGGCGTATGGGTCTGGTCGGAGTCCATGCGGTAGGTCCGGCCCGGGCAGATCACCCGGATCGGCGGCTCCTGCGACATCATCGTGCGCACCTGGACAGGCGAGGTGTGGGTGCGCAGCAGCTTGCGCTCGCCATTGGCGTCCGGCGCGAAGAAGAAGGTGTCGTGCATCTCCCGCGCCGGATGGCCGACCGGGAAATTGAGCTTGGTGAAGTTGAGGTCGTCAGTCTCGACGTCGGGGCCTTCCGCTACGGCAAAGCCCATGTCGCCGAAGATCGCGGTGATCTCGTCGATGACCTGGCTGATCGGGTGGATGCGCCCGCGCGCCTCCGGCCCCTCGCGCACCGGCAGCGAAATGTCGAGCCGCTCGCTCGCCAGCCTGGCCTCCAGTGCCGCCTCGCCGAGCGCGTCCTTGCGGGCGGTGATCGCCTGCTGGACGGTGTCGCGCAGGCCGTTGATGCGCGGCCCCTGCTCCTTGCGCTCATCCGGCGTCATCGTGCCGAGCGTCTTCAGCAGGCCGGAGACCGAGCCGGACTTGCCGAGCGCCGCGATACGCAGCTGCTCGAGCGCCGCCTCGTCGCTCGCCGCCTCGATCTCACCGACAAGTGAATCGCGAAGGGTGTCGATGTCGTTCATGCCTGCTCTGGTCCGTTTGCGAGGCATCTTCTATGGTGTCGGCGGCGGTGAGGCTAGGGGCAATCGTGCTGGCAAAGCATCTCGCCAGCACGGAAATGCCACCCGAATTCCGGGATCGCGTGCAAAGATGACAATCTTGTCTCAAGCTCGGCGAAGCGTGCTTCTTTCCACGGCTTTTGCCGGCCTGTTCGCTGCCGCGTTTCCGGCATCGGCCCAGCAGAGCGGCCAGCGCGTCACCGTCACCGGCGAGATCAGCGACAGCTGGTGCACGATCAGCGGCCTGATGTTCGCCAAGGGCACGGCCCATCATCAATGCGCGATCTGGTGCGCGCTCGGCGGCATCCCGGTCGCGATCCGCGACGCCGGTGGCAATCTCTACCTGATCCTGAAGATCGGCGACGACGAGGACAGCGCCGGAAATCCGCGCGTGGCAAAGATGGCGACGCACGAGGTCACGGTCGATGGCGAATTGCTGGAGCGCGACGGGGTGAAGTACCTGCTGGTGGATCGCATCGCCGACGACAAGGGCGTCATCACCATGACGCAGGAGGAACACGGCATCCAGCCGTTCGGGAACTGAAGCCATGCGAGGCAGCCTCAAGGCACTAATCATCGCAGCCGGCCTGGCGGCGGGGCCCGTCATTGCTGCCGAGCCCTGGAACATCCCGCATGAGAAGCAGGCCGTGCTGAAAGGTCGCGTCGTCGATGCGCTCTGCCAACTCAAGGGCCGCTGCGTACCCGATTGCGGCGGCGGCAAACGGCAACTGGGTCTGCTGCTCGCCGACGGCACATTCAGGCTGGTGGCGAAATCGAACATCGATTTCGCCGGGGCGACCAGCGACCTTGCACCCTATTGCGGCCGCGAGATCGAGGCCGACGGCCTGCTGATCGAGAACCCGGCGGTGACCCTGTTCTTCGTCCAGCGTCTGCGCGAGCGACCGGACCAGGACTGGATCGCGGCCGAGCGTTTCAAGATCGAGTTCGAGGCGAAGAACGGCAAGGCCGAGGAATGGTGGCGCGCCGATCCGGAGGCGAACCGGATCATCGCCGCGGACGGGCCGTTCGGGATCAAGGGTCTCCAGCCGAAACCGAAGCCGTGAGCGCACGTATTACACGCCGAAACCTCTTCGTCGGGCTGGGCATGACGCTGACGACGAGAGCCTTCGGCCACGACCACAAGGCGGCGCCCGCCTCCCCGACCGCAAGCGCAGCGCCCGATCCGCTGGCGGCGCAGTTCGGCGGCCCGTTCGCGCTGACCGACCACACCGGCAAGCGCGTCACCGACGCCGACTTCCGCGGCCGCTTCATGCTGGTCTATTTCGGCTTCACCCACTGCACCGACACCTGCCCCGTCGACCTGCCGGTGATCGCCGGGGCTCTCGATGGGCTCGGCCCGCTCGCCGAACAGATCACGTCGCTGTTCATCAGCGTCGATCCTATCAACGACACGCCTGCAGTGATGGCGACCTACGTCGCCAACTTCCACCCACGGCTGATCGGACTATCCGGCAGCGAGGCCGAGATCGCAGCCGCCGCGAAAGCCTACAAGGTCCACCGCCGCAAGCTGACGCAAGCGCATCACGGAGTGGGGGAATACACGATCGACCACGGCTCCCTGACTTATCTGATGGGTCCCGATGGCCGCTTCCTGACCCTGCTGCCACACGGGACATCGCCGGAACGCATGACGGCGGTGCTGCACAAATACCTGTCGAGACCATAATGAGTCGGGGCAGATAGAGCTGATTGAGTCGGCGCGGGCCAGACCGTTCGACCAGCTCCGGTCGAACGGACGACGCGCCAGCCGGAGGCCATCATGCCCGACAACAGCGCCCAGAAGAATTCACCCTCCTACCGGATCGCCGCACTCGACCAGGACTTCCTGCTCGGCGACTCGATGCGCGGGGCGCGCTTCATGCTCGAATACCAGAAGGCCGAGGATGCCTTGCGCGCCCGCGGCATCGTCTCGACCATCGTCGTGTTCGGCTCGGCGCGGGTGCGCGAAGGCAATCCCTGGTACGAGGCGGCGCGGAGCTTTGCCCGGATCGCCTCGGAGCGCGGCGGTGCGCTCGACGGCAAGGAGAGCGGCAAGCGCCACGTCATCGCCACTGGCGGTGGCCCCGGCATCATGGAGGCGGCCAATCGCGGAGCGACGGAGGCCGGCGCGGTCTCGATCGGCTTCAACATCACCCTGCCGCACGAGCAGGAGCCGAATGCCTGGTCGACGCCGGACCTGACCTTCCGCTTCCATTATTTCGCGATGCGCAAGATGCACCTCGCGATGCGGGCGGCGGCGCTGGTCGTGTTCCCCGGCGGCTTCGGCACGCTCGACGAGCTCTTCGAGATCATGACGCTGGTGCAGACCGGCAAGATGCCGCCGGTGCCGATCGTGCTCTACGACAGCGCCTATTGGCAGGGACTGATCAATCTCGACCGGATGGCCGAGGCGGGCTTCATCCGGCCGGAGGACCTCAAGCTGTTCTGCTATGCCGACAGCCCCGAAGAGGCCTATCAGCGCATCGTCGATGGTGCCGGCGAGAGCTGGACGCCGAAGGCGGTGGACAAGGTGCAGACGTAGCGTCGTCATTGCGAGGAGCACGGCGACGAAGCAATCCAGGGGCGGCACGGCGCCAGGTCCTCCTGGATTGCTTCGCTACGCTCGCAATGACGGCAAAGCAGTAGCCCAAACAAAAAGGCCGGCGTTTCCGCCGGCCTTTCGTATTCCGTTGAGGTCAGTCCGCTCAGGCGGCCTTGGCCTCGGCGCCGAGCGCGCCCTTGACCGTCTCGACCACCGCAGCGAAGGCGGCAGCGTCGTCGATCGCGAGGGCCGACAGGGTCTTGCGGTCGAGCTCGAGGCCCGCCTTGGCGAGGCCGCCGATGAACAGCGAATAGGTCAGGCCGTGCTCGCGCACCGCAGCGTTCAGGCGCTGGATCCAGAGCGCGCGGAAGGTGCGCTTCTTGTTCTTGCGGTCGCGATAGGCGTACTGCATCGACCGATCGACGGCCGCCTTGGCGGCGCGGATCGTGTTCTTGCGGCGGCCATAGAAGCCCTTGGCGGCCTTGAATGTCTTCTTGTGCTTGGCGTGGGACGTAACGCCCCGTTTCACGCGAGCCATGTTTGATCTCCGGAAAAGTTAGGGGACGTCAGCCGTTGGGGAGGAAGTACTTCTTCACGTTGGCGGCATCGCCTTCGAAAAGAACGTTCGTCCCACGGTGATTGCGGAGCTGCTTGTTGGTCCGCTTGATCATCCCGTGACGCTTGCCGGCCTGGGCGTAGAGCACCTTGCCGGTTCCGGTGACCTTGAACCGCTTCTTGGCGGCCGATTTAGTCTTCATCTTGGGCATTTCAGCTCCTCATAGGTCGCGAGCGCGAACAATGCGCCGCTTCAATTTTGCTTTGGGAAGCAAAGTACGACCGCCACGGCAGCCCTTATCAGCCGGGCGATCGAAGGTGGGGCCTATGACAGAAAAGCCTGGAGCTGGCAAGAGCCTGCAGCTGTAGCGAAATCCGCTTTCCGGAGCAGAAGCCTGACACCGGCCGCCTTCGCAGCCGTTTGAAATTCGTCATATAACTGTAACGGTTTCCAACCATCGCAGCCGCATTCCCGCCGGAGACAATCACCGTGAAGACACCCCTCCTCAGCCTGGCTGCGGGCCTTGCGCTCGTGGCCGCCTCCGCCGTGTCCGCCTTCGCCCAGGGTGGCGGCCAGTCGACCCTCGACCGGATCAAGGCGCGCGGCCATATCATCTGCGGCACCAGCGAAGGCGTGCCGGGCTTCTCGCTGCAGGACAACAAGGGCGTCTGGAGCGGCTTCGACACCGATGTCTGCCGCGCGCTGGCGGCCGCGATCTTCAACGACCAGGACAAGGCGCAATACCTGTCGCTGTCGAGCAAGAACCGGCTGGTAGCGCTGCAATCGGGCGAGATCGACGTGCTGGCGCGCACCACCACCTGGACGCTGAGCCGCGACATCGGCCAGGGCCTGAGCTTCACGGCGGTGAACTATTACGACGGCCAGGGCTTCATCCTGCGCAAGAAGCTCGGCGTGAACACGGTCAAGGAGCTCAACGGCGCCTCGGTCTGCGTCGCGCAGGGCACGACCACCGAGCTCAACCTCGCCGACTACGGCCGTACCAACAACATCAAGTTCGAGACCGTCGCCTTCGCCACGCTGGAAGAGACGGTCGCCGCCTACGAGGCCGGGCGCTGCGACGCCTACACCACCGACCTCTCCTCGCTCGCCGGCACGCGCAACAAGCTGCAGAAGCCGGACGAGCACATCCTGTTGCAGGAGGTGATCTCCAAGGAGCCGCTCGGCCCCTGGGTCCGCAAGAACGATACGGGCTGGTTCGACATCGTGCGCTGGACCGTGTTCGCGCTGATCAATGCCGAGGAGCTCGGCGTCACCCAGGCCAATGCCGAGGAACTGGCGAAGAGCTCGCAGAACCCGGAAGTGCGCCGCATGCTCGGCGCCGAGAGCAAGTTCGGCGAGTCGCTCGGCCTGACCAATGATTGGGTGGTGCGGATCGTCAAGGCGGTAGGCAATTACGGCGAGAGCTTCGAGCGCCATTTCGGCGCCCAGAGCCGCAACCCGCTGCCGCGCGGCGTCAACAAGCTCTGGTCGCAGGGCGGGCTGCAATACGCCCCGCCGATCCGCTGAGCTTACCTTGCAGACAGATCGGGCGGCCTCCTTCCGGGAGGCCGCCCTTTTTAATGGGCTGGGGCTTCAGGCGCAGTTCGCCTTCAGCCCGTCCATGCCCTCGCCGCTTCCCGGCGCGGCTCAGTGAGCATGCAGAACCCGGCCGCGACGATCGCCAGTGCGGAGAAGCCGCCGGCGACCGAGACGTAGAAGCCGCTGCGTGCGCCATAGGTGTCGATCAGCCAGCCCGACAGGGCCGAGCCGAGCGCCATGCCGACGCCCATTCCGGTCATCACCCAGGTGATGCCCTCGGTCAGCTTCGAGGGCGGCGCGTGCCGCTCGACCAGCGCCATCGCGACGATGACGGTCGGCGAGATCGAGGCGCCGGCGATGAAGAGCACGACGCCCAGCATCCAGAGCGAGGAGACGATCAGCAGCGGCAGCGTCGTCGCGGCGGCAAGGCCGATCGCGAGCAGCAGCTGCGTGGTCAGCGGCAGGCGCAGACGCAGCGCGCCGAAGACGAGGCCGGTGATGAAGGAGCCGGCGGCGTAGGCCGCGAGCGCAAGGCTCGCCGCCGCCTTGTTGCCCTGCGCCTCGGCGAAAGCGACCGCCGTGACCTCGGCCGTGCCGAAGACCGCGCCGAGCGCGACCATCAGCAGCGCGATGATCTGCACCGGCACCAACCGGATCGCCGAGCCGCTGCTATCGGAGCCCTGCGGATGCACTGGCGGCTCGGTCGCGCGTTGCGCCACGAATAGGGCCATGCCGACGGCAAGCAGGATCGTTGCCGCGAGCGGCCCGGCCTCCGGGAACCAGACGACGCTGAGGCCGATCGCCAGCACCGGGCCGACCATGAAGACCATCTCGTCGACCACCGATTCGAAGGCGAAGGCGGTGCGCAGCTGCGGCGTGCCGCGATAGATCTCGGTCCAGCGAGCGCGCACCATCGCCATCATGCTCGGCTCCAGGCCGGCGAGGCCGGCGAAGAGGAAGAGCACCCAGATCGGGGCCTCGAAGCGGGTCGCCAGCATCAGCCCGATCAGCGCGACGATCGTCGCGAGCGTCGCGGGGATCAGCACCTTGCTCTGGCCATGGCGATCGACCAGCCGCGAGATCTGCGGCGCGATCAGCGCATTGGACAGCGCGAAGGTCGCGGCGACGCCGCCGGCGAGCCAGTACTCGCCTCGCGCCTGGGACAGCATGGTGACGATGCCGATGGTCACCATCGACAGGGGCAGGCGGGCGACGAAGCCGGCGGCCGAGAAGCCGATCGTGCCGGGGGCCCGGAAAATCTCGCGATAGGGGTTAGGCATGGACGTCTCCGTCACATCAAAGCGTAATTGACATACGTTGCGTATGTGACATGAATAATTACATACGAAGCGTATGTCAATTCACATACGCGCCGTATGCGAAAGGGGTATGGACGATGCGCAAGCCGCGCAGCCAGATGATTGCCGAGACGCGGGCCAAGCTGATCGCCGCGGCGCGCGCCGCCTTCGGCACGGTCGGCTATGCCGAGACCTCGATGGATGATCTCACCGCCTCGGCCGGGCTGACGCGCGGGGCGCTCTACCATCATTTCGGCGACAAGAAGGGCCTGCTGGTGGCCGTAATCGCCGAGATCGACGGTGAGATGAACGCGCATATGCAGGCGGTCTCGGCGAAGGCGTCCGATCCCTGGACCGGCTTTCGCGACGAATGCACAGCCTACATCGAGCTGGCGCTCGATCCCGAGATTCAGCGGATCATGCTGCGCGACGGGCCGGCCGTGCTCGGCGATCCCTGGGATTGGCCGACACTCAGCGAATGCATCCGCTCGATGACCGAGAGCCTAACAACGCTGGCAGAGAGTGGCGTCATCACCCCGATCGATCCCGAGGCGGGAGCACGTTTGATCGCCGGCGCGACGCAATACGCCGCCCAATGGATCGCGAACGCGCCCGAGCCGGAAGCGACCTCGCGCAAGGCGATCGAGGCCTTCAACCTGATGCTCGACGGGCTGCTGGTTCGGAGCTGAGCAGGGCTCGGTGTCTGCACAGGCGTCGCACAATGTGAAACAAATGTTTCAATCTGACTATGCCAAAGAATCTGTTTCAGATTCTAATCTCCCCTGCTAACGTCCACCGCATGGACAAGCCCGGCCTGACGGCGAGCCTCACCGAGAGCTTCGAGCAATTGCCGCAGCAATTGCAGGCGGCGGCGCGCTGGGTGCTCGATCATCCGGCCGATGTCGCGTTGCTGACGACGCGCGAGCAGGCCAAGCGCGCCGGCCTGTCGCCAGCCACCCTCACCCGGCTGGCGCAACGCTTCGGCCTCAAGGGCTATGACGAACTCCGTGCCGTCCACGCGGCAGCGTTGCGGCGGCGACCGGAGGGTTTTGCCGGCCGCGCCGGCGAATTGATGCAGCGCCATGGCGAGGAAGGCCCGAGCGCGATCGCACAGGACATGTTCGCGGCATTGACCGAGCATCTGAAAGCGCTGCGCGAGCCGCTTGCGCTCGCCCGCTTCGAGCAAGCCGCTGACCTCTTGAGCGAGGCGCAGACTGTATTCTGCTTCGGCCTGCGCTCGGCTTTCCCGGCCGCCTTTATGCTCGACTATATCCGCGACCTGATCGGCGCCGGCTCCGTACTCGCCGACGGCGCCGGCGGGCGCGGCATCGACGCGCTGCGCCGGATCGGCCCGGGCGATGCGCTCTTTGCCGTCTCGGTCGCCCCCTATACGCGCCTGACCGTGCAGGCCGCCGAAATTGCGCAGCAACGGGGAGCGAAGGTGGTGGCGCTGACCGACAGCGCGCTCTCCCCGCTCGCCGCCATTGCCGACGTCGCGCTGCTGGTCCGGACCGAGACGCCGTCCTTCTTCCACACGATGACGCCGGCTTTCGCCGCGGTCGAATGCCTGGCGGCGCTAATGACCGCGCGCAAGGGCAAGGCCGCGCTCGACGCGATCGCCCGCCATGAAGCCGCCCTCGACGCGGCCGGCACCTTCCTCACCCCCAAATCCATCAGGCGAGGCCATCGATGAGCCACATCCTGCATCGCATGCTGAACAAGAGCTATCCGGCCGCGACCGGCGGCGAGGGCATGGTGCTGCGCGACCGCAACGGGCGCGAGCATATCGACGCCTCGGGCGGGGCTGCCGTCTCCTGCCTCGGCCACGCCCATCCCGACGTGCTGGCGGCGATGCATGCGCAGATCGACAAGCTCGCTTACGCCCACACCAGCTTCTTCACCACCGACGCAGCCGAAGAGCTCGCCGACCATCTGATTGCGCGGGCGCCGGCCGGGATGGAGTCGGTCTATTTCTGCAGCTCCGGCTCGGAGGCGATCGAAGCCTGCCTGAAGATGGCCCGGCATTATTTCGTGGAGAAGGGCGAGAGAAGCCGAGTCAACTTCATCTCGCGGCAGCAGAGCTATCACGGCATCACGCTCGGCGCGCTCTCGGTCGGCGGGCGGATGAAGGATCGTGCTCCCTTCGAGCAGATGCTGATGCAGGGCCATCATATCTCGCCCTGCTATGAGTATCGCGGCCGCCGCGCCGACGAGACCAGCGAGGAATACGGGCTGCGTATGGCCGACGAGCTCGAGGCGAAGATCCTGGAGCTCGGGCCGGAAACGGTCTGCGCCTTCGTCGCCGAGACGGTGGTCGGCGCGACGCTCGGCGCGGTGCCGGCCGCGCCCGGCTATTTCAAGCGCATCCGCGAGATCTGCGATCGTCATGGCGTGCTGCTGGTCCTCGACGAGGTGATGAGCGGCATGGGCCGCACCGGCTCGCTGCACGCCTGCGAGCAGGAAGGCATCGCGCCCGATTTGATGGCGATCGCCAAGGGACTGGGCGGCGGCTATGCGCCGATCGGCGCCATGCTGGCCTCGAAGCGGGTCGTCGAAGCGGTCAGGCAGGGCTCGGGCATCTTCCCGCACAGCCAGACCTATGTCGGCCACCCCCTCGCCTGCGCCACCGCGCTGGCGGTGCAGCAGGTGATCGAGCGCGACGACCTGCTCGCCAATGTCCGCAGGCAGGGCGCGCGGCTGGAGCAGCGCCTGCGCGAGCGCTTCGGCAATCACCATCATGTCGGCGACATCCGTGGGCGCGGCCATTTCTGGGGCGTCGAGATCGTCGCCGACCGCTCGAGCAAGACGCCCTTCGATCCGGCCCTGAAGCTCAACGCCAGGATCAAGCAGGCGGCGCAGGAGCGCGGCCTCTTGATCTACCCGATGGGCGGCACGGCCGACGGCACCGCCGGCGACCATGTCCTGCTGGCACCGCCCTTCATCATCGACGCCGCGACCGTGGACACCATCGTCGAGCGGCTCGGCGACGCGCTCGATGCGACCTTGGCCTCGGCCCGACCGGCCTGAAGGCTCACCACGATCCGGGCCGGCAAGAGCCCGGTACTTCCACAACAGGGGAACGATCATGAAACGACTGAAACATGTGGCTTTGGCCGGGCTCGCCGCGCTCGGCTTTACCAGCGCGGCGAGTGCCCAGACCGGCACGCTCGACCGCGTCAAGGCGCGCGGCGAACTGATCTGCGGCAACCACATCGCCCTGCCCGGCTTCGGCATCCAGGGGCCGGACGGGCGCTGGGACGGGCTCGACATCGATCTGTGCCGCGCCGTCGCCGCGGCGATCTTCAACGACCCGAACAAGGTCAGGTTCGTGCCGACCACGCCGCAGATGCGCTTCGTCGTGGTGCAGTCGGGCGAGGTCGACATGCTCGCCCGCAACGCGACCTATACGATGTCGCGCGACACCTCAGCCGGCATGTCCTGGCCGATCATCAACTATTTCGACGGCCAGGGCTTCATGGTCCGCAAGTCGCTCGGGGTCGCCGAAGCGAAGGGATTGGAGGGCGCCTCGATCTGCGTGACGCAAGGCACGACGACCGAGCTCAACCTCGCCGACTTCTTCCGCGCCAATAAGCTGAAATACGAGATCATCGGCTTCGCCACCAATGAGGAGGGCGTCAAGGCGCTGGAGGCCGGGCGCTGTGACGCCTTCACCACCGACACTTCGGGCCTTGCCGCCGAGCGGCTGAAATTCTCCAAGCCCGACGACTTCGTCGTGCTGCCGACGCTGATCTCGCGCGAGCCGCTCGGCCCGGCGGTGAAGCGCGGCGACGAGAGCTGGGTCGCGCTGGTGAAATGGGTGCACTACGCCATGCTCAACGCCGAGGAGTTCGGCGTGACCAAGGCCAATGTCGACGAGCAGCTGAAATCGGGCAATCCCGAGATCAAGCGGCTGCTCGGCGTCGAGGGCAAGTTCGGCGAGGGCCTCGGCCTCAGCAATGACTGGGCCTATCGCGTGATCAAACATATCGGCAATTACGGCGAGAGCTTCGAGCGCAATGTCGGTGCGGGCTCGAAGCTGCAGTTGAAGCGCGGTCTGAACGACCTCGCCTCGCGTGGCGGGCTGCAATATCCGCATCCGATCCGGTAAGGGCTGATCATGCGGATCGCGCTGATCCATGCGCTGCGCCATTCGCCGCCTCCAATCGAGGCGGCGTTCGCGCGGCTGTGGCCAGAGGCCACGCTGATGAACCTGCTCGACGACAGCCTCTCGGCCGATCTCGCCCGCGACGGGCGGATCACAGAGGCGATGACCGGGCGCTTTCTGAGTCTAGCCAGCTATGCACGCGCCACCGGCGCAGACGGCGTCCTCTTCACCTGCTCGGCCTTCGGGCCCTGCATCGAGGCGGTGCAGCGCGCGCTGTCACCTCTTCCCGTGCTGAAGCCGAACGAGGCGATGATCGAGGAAGCCATGGCGATCGGCGGCCGAATTGGCCTCCTCGCCAGTTTCGGGCCGTCGCTGCAATCGATGCCGCCCGAATTTCCGGAATCGCTGACGGTCACGCCGAAGCTGGCGGAGGGCGCGCTCGCCGCGCTCGATCGCGGCGACGCAGCCGAGCACGACCGGCTGGCGGGACTGGCTGCGCGCGATCTGGCGGAGTGCGACGCGGTCGCGCTGGCGCAGTTCAGCCTGGCGCGGGCGGCTCCGGCGGTCGCGGCAGCGACAGGCAAGCCGGTCCTGACGACGCCGGACAGCGCAGTGAGGAAACTCAAGCGGCTGCTCAACCCATAGGCGCTGCCCGCTATCCGCCGGCGGTGCTAGAGTGGCGAGGCAGGCCCGGCGGATGGTCAACGGCCCATCCGGAACCGCACGGCGACAAGCGGGCCGCCGTAGGCAGCTTCCGACGAAAGGCCGGGCCTTTCGGGGAGAAGCGCCATGACCACCTACATCATGCTGCTCAACTGGACCGACCAGGGCGCACGCAACCTCAAGGACTCGCCCAACCGCCTCGATGCGGCCAAGCAGGTGCTGAAAGACATGGGCGGCGAGTTCAGAGCCTTCTTCATGACCATGGGCACATACGACATGGTCCTGGTCTGCGAGGCGCCCGACGATGCGGCGCAGGCGCGCTTCTGCCTGCGGCTCGCCATGCTCGGCAATGTCCGCTCGGAAACGCTGAAGGCGTTCCCGGAGACGACCTATCGCGAGATCATCCGCTCCGTCAGCTAGCACACCGACGAAACGACAAAGCCCGGCCGAGACGGCCGGGCTTGGTGGAAGGCAGATCCGAATGCGACGCCATAAGCGCGGCGCGCAGGCCCCGCGCCTTATCGGGGCGCGAGCACCATGACCATCTGGCGGCCTTCGAGCTGCCAGTCGCTCTCGACCTTGGCGACCTCGACCGTGTCGGCCTTGACCCGCTCCAGCACCTTCACGCCGAGGTCCTGGTGCGCCATCTCGCGGCCGCGGAAGCGCAGGGTGACCTTCACCTTGTCGCCTTCCTCGAAGAAGCCGTGCATCGCCTTCATCTTCACGTCGTAGTCGTGCTTGTCGATGCCGGGGCGAAGCTTGATTTCCTTGATCTCGATGGTGCGCTGCTTCTTGCGCGCCTCGGACGCCTTCTTCTGCTCGAGGAAGCGGAAGCGGCCATAGTCAAGGATCTTGCAGACGGGCGGCACAGAATTGGGGGCGATCTCGACCAAATCGAGACCGGCGTCCTCAGCAATCTTGAGCGCCTCGAAGAACGAGACCACGCCACGGTTGGCGCCGGTATCATCGATGAGCTGGACGTCGCGGACGCCACGAATGTCGCGGTTGGCGCGGGGACCGTCCTTGACGGGGGCTGGTGCGGCACGGAAGGGACGACGAATGGCTGTATTCTCCTGTGAATGGCGCGCATCGCGCCGTTGGTGAGACACATTGCACAACGCGAAGCGTTGTCAATGGATCAGACGGGTTCAGCGCCCGAGCAGGGCGCAATAGACATCGAGTGTGTCATTGACCATCGAGGCCAATGAGAAGTGGCGCTCGACATGCAGCCGGGCGCGGCGCGCCAGCGCATCGCGGGCGGAGGGGCGCAGCGCCAGCGCCTCGCGCAGAGCCTCTGCGAGCGCCGCCGCATCATCGGGCGGGACATGCCAGCCGGAGCGCTCCTGCGGCGCGACCTGCGGCGGCGCCAGCACCGTTTCCGGCACGGCACCGAGATTGGAGACGACGACCGGAGTGCCCATGGCCTGCGCCTCGACGGCGACGCGGCCGAAGGCTTCCGGCTCGGTCGAGGGCACAGCGACGACCGCAGCGGCCAGGAAAGCGGCCGGCATGTCCGAGCAATGGCCGACGCGGCGGACCCGGCCTTCGAGCTTGGCCTTGGCGATGGCGTCGTCGAGCTCGCGGACATAGCCATCGCGCCCTTGCGCATCGCCGGCGAGGATGAAGGCGGTGTCCTCGTCCCCGGCATCGCGCAATTGGCGCGCCGCCTCGATCAGCACCTTCTGGCCTTTCCAGCTAGTGAGCCGGCCCGGCAGCAGCACGATGCGCTGATGCGGCTCGACGCCCCAGGCACTGCGCAGGGCGCTGATCCGCTCCGGGCTCACAGCCGATGGTGCGAAGGAAGAGAAATCGGTGCCACGATGGACGACGCGGATGCGGTCCCGGGCGAAGGGATGGCGGGCGCGGATCAGGTCGGCGGTGTAGCCGGAATTGGCGATGACGACGTCGCCGCGCGCCATCACTGAATTGTACTGGTTCTTCACAGACGAGCGGGCGTTGTAGGAGCCGTGATAGGTGGTGACGAAGGGCAGCTTCAGCGCTCGCGTCGCCGCCAGCGCGACCCAGGCCGGCGCCCGCGAGCGGGCATGGACGAGCTCGACCCGCTCGCGCTTGCAGAGCAGCGCGAAGGTGCGCACGTTGAGCAGCATCGAGACCGGGTTCTTGGCTGCGGCCGGAAATGGCAGCCAGATGCCGCCCTTGGCCTGCAGTTCGGCGACGAGCCGCCCACCCTCCGTCGCGACCAGCGCCCGCGCGCCGACCTCGGTCAGCCCGGCGGCGATGTCGACAGCGGTGCGCTCTGCGCCACCGGCCTCCAGCTCCGGGATGATCTGCAGCACGGTGCGCCCGGCCAGCGGATGCGTCTCGGTCGACGGCAGGGAGAGTTGCGCGCCGGAACGCAGGGAGGTGTTCACTGCTTGAATGGGCCTTCTGCTTGGCGACTCGCCGATGCTATCGAGGTCGTGATGATCACTAAATCGGGCGGGATTGCAGCACGCGATGCCTGCTTTCGCCCGGTTCATCACAGGAGAGAATAGAGTGATGAGGCCTGAGCCGCAATTTCTGAGCGTCGGGACCGGCAGCGAGCGCCGCGAGATCGCGGTGCTGGCGCTGGCCGGCAAGGGCCCGCCGGTGGTCTGGCTTGGCGGCCTGCGCTCGGACATGCGCGCCACCAAGGCTGAGGCGCTCGCCGCCTGGGCGGAGCGCACGGGGCGCGCCTTCATCCGCTTCGACTATGCCGGCCATGGCGAATCCAGTGGCGAGTTCGCCGATTGGACGATGTCGCACTGGATCGAGGATGCGCAGGCGGTGCTGGCCGCCCACGCGCAGGGTCCCGCCGTCCTGGTCGGCTCCTCCATGGGCGGCTGGGTCGCACTTCTGACGACGCTGAAACTGCGCATGACCGCACCGCGGTTGCAGCCGGCCGGCCTCGTGCTGATCGCGCCGGCGGTCGACTTCACCGAAGAGCTGATGTGGGCGCAGATGCCGGAGGCGATCCGCGAGACGATCATCAGGGACGGCGTCTGGCAGCGGCCGTCGGAATACTCGCCGGAGCCGATGCCGATCACACGCGCGCTGATCGAGGACGGGCGGCGTCATCTCCTGTTCGGGCAGCCGCTCGAAACCGGCTGCCCCGTCCACATCCTGCAGGGAATGAAGGATCCCGATGTGCCCTATGGCCAGGCGCTCAGGCTGATCGAGCACCTGCCGCACGATCCGGTCGTGCTGACCCTGATCAAGGACGGCGACCATCGCCTGTCGACGCCGGAGGACATCGCCCGCCTCGTCGCCGCCGTCGAGGGCATCGCGCCCGCGACGGCATAGACAGTTCGGGTCAGTGCAGGCTGACCATCCGGAGATCGTGCTCCCAGGCATTGGCCGTCGCGGCCTCGCGGGAATCGGTCACCAGGATCGGTGCGCCATCGGCCGCGAGCAGCGCGAAGAGCTGCAGGCCAGGCTCGATGTCCGGGGCCTGCGGGAAAATGCGGGCCAACTCATCCGACATGATCGGCTTGAGATAGGCGACCTGGCCGTTGCCGAGGGCGGCGAATTCGGCCGTGGTCAGAGGGTTGTTTCTGGTCTCAGTCATCGCGCCCTCCTTCAGAGCAGTGCGAGGCGGTTTGATTGTGCATCCTTGATCATGAACGGAAGGCAAACCGCATGCCCCCTCGTAAAGACCTTCTGTAGCCCTCAGGGGCCTAGTCGCGGCTCATGATATCGATACGCCGGACGAGCCGTTCCGGTTCCGGACGGGCCAGATCAATCGCGAGCAGCCCGTTGGAGAGATCAGCCCCCAGGACCTGCATGCCGTCGGCGAGCAGGAAGGAGCGCTGGAACTGCCGCGCGGCGATGCCGCGATGCAGAAAGTGTCGCGTCTTGTCGTCGACCTGCCGGCCGCGGATGGTCAGCTGGTTTTCCTCCAGCGTGATCTCGAGCTGGTCGCGCGAGAACCCGGCCACCGCGAGCGTGATCCTGAGCTTGTCGGGCTCATCCTCCGTGCGCGGCATGCGCTCGATATTGTAGGGCGGATAGCCATCGCCGGCGCCTTTGGCGACACGGTCGAGTGCCCGCTCGATATCGTCGAAGCCGAGCAGGAAGGGATGCGACAGGCTAGGCGGACGCGTCATCACGAAGCCCTTTGAAAGGCGCCTCTGGAACTATCGGAGCCCGCTTGCGCAGCACCCCGCACGCGAAAGGCGAACCCAACCGCGTGACCGAGATATGGCGAGCGGGTTGGCTTGCCGCAAGTCCTGCGGGCGGCGCCTCAATCGAGCGCCGCGATCGCCTCGATCTCAATCAGCAGGCGTGGATCGACGAGCGCGGTGACGCCGACCATGGTGCTCGCCGGATAGGGACCCTCGCCGAGGTATTTCAGACGGACCTTGCGCACGGCGACCGCCTTCTCGGTGGAGAGCCCGACGACATAGGTCACCAGCTTGAACACCTTGGTGAAGTCGGTGCCGGCGGCGGCCAGGGCGGCGGCGAGATTGGCGTAGACCTGCTCGGCCTGGGCGGCGATGTCGCCCTCCCCGACCACCTTGCCCATGGGATCGAATGCGACTTGGCCGGAAACATGAATCTGCCGCTCCGACTTGACGATCGCGACATGCGAATAGCCCGTCGGCGGCGAGAGCGAGGCGGGATTGAGGAGATCGATCTTGCTGGGCATGGAGCACTCCCGAAGCTGGCGGCGCTATGCCGCGCGGCGCGGCAAGCTAGGCCAGCGCAGGGCCGGCGCGCAATCTCGGGAACGATGGGAATGGAGGAGGAAGATGGTACAGCCACCCCGGCTTGAACGGGGGACCTCTAGATCCACAATCTAGCGCTCTAACCAACTGAGCTATGGCTGCACGGCTTGCGCCTTGTGTCGCGGCGCTCGGAAGCGGTCCGGGGACGGCGCGGAACCTAGTGCCACGCCTCGCCGAATGCAACGGCGAAATGCAGGCCGGCGTGGAAAACCACGCCGGCTTTCGAAATCAACGGCGCGGCAGCTCCTGGCGGGCCGTCGCGGCGAGATCGCCGAGATGGGCGGCGAAGGATTCGTAGCTGCGACGGAAGGCCTTGGCCTGGAGCGCGACGGCGTCCGCGGCGCTCTGCGTGCGCGCCAGCGTCTCGACCTCCCCCAGCGTCGCCTTCAGCTCGGCGCAGGCATGGTCGAGCACCTTGGCCTGGACCGCGCCGAAGGCGCGCGTCAGCGCCAGCGTCGGCTGGAGCCAGGCGATGGCCGGGAAAGCGGGGATGGCGACCGGCTTCGTCGCCTCGACCGGCTTGGCGAGCACGGGCGCGACAACGGCAGGCGCAGCAGCCGGCTTGGCCGGCGGAGTGACTTCGACCAGCTTGGCCGGCGCGGGAGCGGGCTTTGCGGCGACAGGAGCCACCGGCTTCACCACAACCGGCTCGACCTTGGCGGGGGCGGGCTGCGCCTTGACCGGCTCGGCGACGCGCTTGGCCGGCGCCGGCACAGCCACCGGCTTGGTCAGCGCAGGCTTCGCAGCCGCGGCCTTGCCGGCTTCGATCTTTGCGACAGGAGCGGCGACCTTGGCGGCCGGCTTCGCGACCTTGGTCTTCTGCGGCGCGACGCGCTTGGCAGAATCGGCAGCACGCTTCGCTGCGGGCGCCGGGACAGCCACGGCAACCGGCTTCACCACCGGCTGGGCGACGGGCTGCGGGGCGGTCGCGACGGGAGCGGCGGGCTTGGGAGCGGCGGCAGCCTCCACCTTGGCGACGGGCGCAGCCACGACGGCAGCAGGCTTCGCCACCGGCTGAGCGATGGGCTGCGGGGCAGCCGGCACGGGAGCGGCGGGCTTGGGAGCGGCGGACTGGGGAACGATGGCAGCGGGCTTGGCCTCGGCCTTGGCGACGGGCGCAACTGCGACAGGCGCGGCCGTGGGCTTCACCGCCGCCACCGGCGCGGCTTCCGCCGGCTTGGCTTCGGGAGCCTTGACCGGCACGACCGGCGCAGCCGGCTTCGGCTCGCTCAGGGCCTTGACCGGCGCGAGGCTGATCGGCGCCTTGCCAGGGATAGTCTGCTTAGCCATCGGATCTCTCCTTCACGGTTCCGGCAGGGCGCGCCTGCGCGATCGACAAAACCGGACCCCGGGCATGCTCCGGCGGGATGTATCAACCGCTCGCAGAATCATGCGCCGGCGCCCGGCCGTTTCGTCGTGAAAGCCTGCTCCGCGCCCGCGGCGCTCAAGGCCTCACTTCAGCTTGGTCGCCTTGGCGGCGGTCTCGGCCGCCTTCTTGGCGGCGTCCTGCACGCTGGTGCCGACGTCCTTGAGCTGCGTCTGCAGCGCGGCCATCTGGGCCTTGAGGAATTCGGACTGGTGCTGGAGCACCTCGTTCATGTCCTTCGACTTGACGAGCTTGTCGGCGAGATCGAAGGCCGCCGCGATGTTGTTCTCGGCATAGGACATCGCCTTCTTGGTCATGTCCTGCACGTTGACGCGGGCCGACTCGGCCGAGCCGTGAGCGCTGTCGACCGCCTTCTGGGCGGCACCAATGAAGCCGTCGAACGCCTTGCGGGCCTGGTCGACGCTCTTCTCGGCGAACTCGCGCATCTCGGTGGGAACTTCGTAGGGAAGCTTGCCGTCCATGGTGGGTCCTCCTGCGACCGAGCCTGGCGTTCGCGCCGTCTCCGACGTCGCGCCGCTATTGTGCACTGCAATATCATTATTGCAGTGCAATGACAATGCCGCCCGCGAGAAGGCAGCGGGGGCATATTAACGCTGTTTGGAAACGTCAGGGGAGAGGGCAGGTTCCCACATGGATTCGCCCTGCTCGCGCGTCTATTAAAGATTTGTTAGGTATATTCGCGCGGGCTGGAGTCGCCAGCAGATGAGCGGAGCGGAATGAGCGAATCCGGACAGGATTGGAACGGCCTTGCCGGCGCCCTGGCGCAGGATCCCGCACTCGCGGGCTTCGCCGGTCAAGGGGCACTGCTGCTCTGGCCAGCCGGCGCCGATGCGCCGGCCTTCGCCAATGCCGGCGGCCGGGCGCTGCTCGACTCCTTCGGCGGAGCGGCGCGGCTGCCGGCAGCGACGCGCGAGCGTTTGCGCCTGCTCGCCGGCGGACTTGCCTCGCCGACGGCACTGAGGCTGGAAAGATTGCGGCTCGGCGCCTCGCTGGCGGGGCTCGTGACCTGCGGCTGCAAGCGTGTCGAGACCGGTTCCGGTCCGGCGCTCGCCATCGGCGTCACCGCTTCCGAATTGCGCCGCCTCGGCATCGTCGTTCCGAAGGAGGACGCGCTGGCCCAGCCGGCAGCTGGCGCGCCCTCCTCTGCTGTGCCCGCGACGGCATCGCCCGCGACGGGTGCCGAAGCCGAATCACCTATGCGGCAACGCCGCGCCAATCTACGCTTCCTCTGGGAAAGCGATCTCGACGGGACGCTGGTCAGCCTGTCGCAGGACTTCGCCGAGCTCGTCGGCCCCGAGACTGCGTGCACCACACAGGGGCGCAACTGGCCCGCACTGCTCGCGAGCGACATCGTCGACCTCGATGGCGACTTGGCGACGCGCCTCGCGACCTCCTCGACCTGGAGCGGCCGGGCGGTGTTGTGGCGCGTGTCCCCCGCCGAAGGCGCGCGTGTCGAGCTCTCGGGCTTTCCGCTGTTCGACGGCGAGCGCAATCCCGCCGGCTTTCGCGGCTTCGGCCTGACGCGCTCGCAAGCCAACGAGGCCTTTCCCGAGCGGGAAGCGCCGGAAGAAGAAGCTGCGTCCGCAGCGCCGGAGATCGATGTCCCGGCGGCAGAACTGCCGGTCGCGGCTCTTGTGGAAGACACCGCGGCTGCTGCTCCTTCAAACGAAGCCGTCGAGGCGATGCCGGCTGAGTCGGCTCGCGCAGAGGTCGACGAGGGCGAGACTGACCGCGAACCGGCTGATGCGGACGTACCCGCTGAAGCAACTGCGCCGGCAGAAGCCCAGGACGTGCAGGCCGAGCCCACGGCTTCGATCGACGACGCCCTGGCGGAGCAAGCCGAAGACAGTGGCGATACCCCCGAGGCGAGCGAGCCGCCACAGCCGGCTCCTGAGGCGCCGGCGGCCAATGTCGTGCCGCTGCGCAACGGCCATCTGGCTGCCGTCCGCCCGGTGCTCGAACCGTCGAAGACCCTGCTCTCCTCGGCCGAGCGCAACGCCTTCCGCGAGATCGCCAAGGCGCTCGGCGCCCGCATCGCCGGCGAGGAGAACGAGCCCGGGGAGCCGCGCCTGCCGGCCGCAACGCCGCTGCGCGTGCGGGAAAAGGACGCGAACGAGGCGAAGGAGGAGCCCACCGTCACAGCGGCCGCGGCTCCGTCGCCGCCCGCGACCTCGGAACGGCGCGCACGCGTCGCCAACGCCCATGCCGAGATCCTGGACCGCCTGCCGATCGCGGTGCTGGTCAATCGCGACGAGACCGCGCTCTACGCCAACCGCACCTTGCTCGACCTGCTGGACTATGCCGATCTCGACGATCTCACTGCGGCGGGCGGCGTCAGCAAGCTGATCAGGGGCGTGAGCCACAGCAGCGACGGCGCGATGATCCTGGTCGACCGCAAGGGCGGGCTGATCAGCGTCGACGGCCGGCTCTCCAGCGTGAGCTGGCAAGGCGAGGCGGCGACGCTGATGGCCTTCCGCAACAGCGTCCCGGGCGGCGACCTCAAGATACTGACGCCGGAGGAGGCCGAGGAGCAGGAGCTCGCGGCCGAGTTCGCGGCAGAAGAAGAAGAGGCCGCCTCGCGCCTCGAGCAGCTCCGGCTGGAGGGGCAGGCGAACGACGCTCGCGTCTCCGAGCTCGCCGCCATGCTCGACACCGCCACCGACGGCGTCGTCACCGTGGACGGGCGCGGACGCATCCTCGCGCTCAACAAGAGCGCCGAGGCGCTGTTCGGCTATGACCAGCGCGAGGTCGCCGGCGAGCTCTTCACCCTGCTCTTCGCGCCGGAAAGCCATTCGCCGGCGCTCGACTATCTGGACGGGCTGATCGGCGGCGGCGTCGCCTCGCTGATGAACGATGGCCGCGAGGTCATCGGCCGCGTGCGCCAGGGCGGGCGCATCCCGCTGTTCATGACCATGGGCCGCATCGCCGAGGGGCCGGACAGCAAGTTCTGCGCGGTGCTGCGCGATATCACCGCCTGGAAGAAGACCGAAGGCGAGCTGGTCGAGGCCCGCAAGGCGGCCGAGAAGGCGAGCGCGCAGAAATCCGACGTGCTCGCCAAGATCAGCCACGAGATCCGCACCCCGCTCAACGCCATCATCGGCTTTGCCGAGGTGATGGCCGAGGAGCGCTTCGGACCGATCGAGAACGAGCGCTACAAGGAATATCTGCGCGACATCCACCAGTCCGGCGGCTACGTCATCAGCCTGGTCAACGATCTGCTCGACCTCGCCAAGATCGAGGCCGGCAAGCTCGACCTCGACTTCGGCAGCGTCAATCTCAACGAGATCGCGCTGTCGGCGGTGAACCTGCTCCAGCCGGAGGCGCAGCGTGGCCGCGTCGTGCTGCGCTCGGGGCTGGCGCCGAAGCTGCCGCCGGTCGTCGCCGACGAGCGCTCGCTGCGCCAGATCGTGATCAACCTGCTCTCCAATGCGGTGAAGTTCACCGATGCCGGCGGACAGGTGATCGTCTCGACCGCGCTCGGCGACCAGGGCGAGGCGATCCTGCGGGTCCGCGACACCGGCATCGGCATGGACGATGACGAGATCAAGCTGGCGCTGGAGCCGTTCCGGCAGGTGCCGACGACGCGCAAGTCCGGCGGAACCGGCCTTGGCCTGCCCTTGACCAAGGCGCTGGTCGAAGCGAACCGGGCGGCGCTCTCCATCACCAGCGTCAAGAAGGAAGGCACGCTGGTCGAGGTCACCTTCCCGCCGCAGCGAGTGCTGGCGAGCTGACTGCGCCAAGCGGCTCGGAACGCGGGCCGACGGAAGCAGAATCTTAAGGAAGGCACCACACAGCTTTCGAGGATGCCGTAGCTGGAGCCGGGCGGACACCATGTGTCCATCCGGCTCGACGGCGTCGACACGCTCGCAAAGCGAGCGTCGAACTCGTGCCGGTCACAGCATGTCGAAGCGTCATAGTCTGAGCTACCGATTCTGGGCGGCCCTCGCGGTGATCCTCGGCTGCTCCGTGGTTCTCGGCGCGATCCTGATCACGACCTATTACCGCGAGCTCCGGGCCACCCGCCTCAGCGAGACGCGGCTCGAGCATTTCCAGCTGGTGATGCGCGCCGTGAACCATCTCTCGGCCGAGCGCGGCCCGGTCAACAGCGTGCTCGGTGAGGAGCCGGGCAGCGACAGTCCCTCGCGCAAGCGCCTCGCCAGCTTCCGAGCCAATACCGACGCGGCGCTGGACCGCCTCTCCGCGATCCTCGGCTTTTCGCGGCAGCTGGCCGAGACGAGACGATCGCTGGCCCATGCTCGGCAACTGGCCGACACCCTTGACCGCCAGCCCTTGCAAGCCCGCAAACCGCAGGACTTCCGCGACGTCGTCCAGGCGATGTTCGCCGTCGTCGACACGGCTCAGGCGCTGGTCGACGCCGCGATCGGCGACTTCAACACGACCGCATCGGACCATCTCGTCGGCACCGCCTTGATCGCCCGGATGCTCAGCGACATTCGCGAGCAGGTCGGCCGCATGGGCTCCAACATCATCCCCTCGATCGCGGCGCGCCTGCCGATCACCCCCGAGCAGCGCACGGCGCACGACATCGCCTATGGCCGCGTGCTCGGCTTCTGGCAACTGGTCGAGCAGCAGAGCGGCGAGAACTCCGATCCGCAGATCGCAGCGATGCGGCGCGCCGTGAACGAGGATTTCTTCGGCCGGGGCATGGCGATCTATCGCGACATCCTCGCCACTGGCCGCGACGGCAATTACGGCTTCGACACGATCAGCTTCACCAACCAGATCGTGCCGACCTTCGCCTCGCTGGAACGGCTGCGCGACATGTATCTGGACTCCGCCATGGCGCGGACGAAGGCCGATGGTGAGCATGCGCGCCAGCTCCTGATCATCATCAGCGCCATCACCCTGATCGCCCTACTGCTCGAGCTCGTCCTCGTCGCCGCCAGCCAGACATTGCTGTTCCGTCCGCTGCTCTCGGCTCGCGACGCCGTCATGGCCCTGGCGGCAGGCAAGACAGGGCAGCCTTACGTCGCGCCTGGGGCGCGCGGTGAAGTCCGCAGCCTGTTCAAGGCGCTGGATACGCTACGCAGCAAGCTGATCGAACGTGACGCGCTCGATCAGGAAAAACTGAGGCTGACCGCCCAGCTCCGGCAACTGGCGGAAACGGACGGGCTGACTGGAATCCTCAACCGCGGCGCCCTCGAACAGCGGGCGGCGAGCCTGCTGGCCGAACGCCCGGCGCAGCAGCCCCTGCCGCTGATCCTGCTCGACATCGACCATTTCAAGGGCATCAACGACCGCTACGGCCATGTCGCCGGCGACGAGGTGCTGAAGGAGACGGCCCGCCGGCTGCAGGCGGCCCTGCGACCGACCGACATCATCGCCCGCTTCGGCGGCGAGGAATTCGCCGTCATTCTGCCCGACCCAACGGCGAAGCCCGACCAGATCGCGGAACGCCTGAGGAGCGCCCTCCTCGCCAGGCCCTTCACACTCGACAACGGCGCGCCGCTCGACGTGACCGCGAGCTTCGGTGTCGCCGCAATGGTCCCGGCAGCCGGGAGCTGGCTCGATCTCGTCGAAGCCGCCGATCAGGCGCTCTACGAGGCGAAGGCGGCCGGCCGCAATCGCGTGGTCGCGCGCCCGGCCGCCTGAACGGAGCCACAGCGCCCGCCTGCGCACGCCCCGGCGGGCGCTGTCGCGCATTGGCGGCCATCGCCGCGCGCTCTAAGGTCGGGGTTTCCGTCCCCGATGAGTGAGCAGCCGCCATGCATTTTGCCCTGACCGAGGAGGAAGAGCTCATCCGCGAGAGCGCGCGCAAGCTCGCGACCGACCGGCTGGCGCCATTGGCCGAGCGGCTCGACCGCGGCGAGGGCCGGAACGAGTTCCTCGCCAACCTCAGGCTGCTCGCCGAGAACGGCTTCATGGCGCTGAACGTCAAGGGGCTGTTCGGCGGGACCGAAGCCGGCACCGTCTCCTTCGCCTTGGCGCTGGAGGAGCTCGCCGCCGCCTGCGCCTCGACGGCGGTCACGACCTCGGTCACCAACATGGTCGGGGAAGTCATCCAGGCCGTTGGCAACGAGGCGCAGAAATCGACCTATCTGCCCAAGCTCGCCGACGGCACCTATCCGGCCGGCGCCTTCTGCCTGACCGAGGCCGGAGCAGGCTCCGACCCCGCCGGCATGAAGCTGCGTGCCCGGCGCGACGGCGACGACTACGTCCTCGACGGCCAGAAGATCTTCATCACCTCCGGCGAATATGCCGGGCTCTTCGTGGTCTGGGGCGTGACCGCCCCTGAGGCCCCCAAGGGCAAAGGCATCTCGGTCTTCCTGGTGCCGGCCGATACGCCAGGGGTCAGCGTCAGCAAGGCCGAAAAGAAGATGGGCCAGACCGGCTCGGCGACGAACACGATCCATTTCGATGGTGCGCGCGTTCCTGCCGCCAATCTGATGGGCAAGGAGAATGACGGCTTCCGCGTTGCGGTCGGCGAGCTCGCCGGCGGGCGCATCGGCGTCGCCTCGGTCTCGCTCGGCATCGCCCGCGCCGCGATGGACGCCGCCAAGTCCTATGCCCGCGAGCGCAAGCAGTTCGGGCAGGCGATCTCGGAGTTCCAGGGGCTGCAGTGGATGATCGCCGACCGCGAGCTCGACCTGCATGCGGCGCGGCTGCTCATCCTCGACGCTGCCGCGAAGAAGGATCGCGGCGAGCCCTTCGCCAAGGAAGCCTCGATGGCCAAGCTCTTCGCCTCGGAGGCGGCGCATCGCTGCACTGACGCGGCGATCCAGATCCATGGCGGCGCCGGCTACTGCCGCGACTTCCCGGTCGAGCGCTATGCGCGCGACGCCCGCATCACCCGAATCTACGAAGGCACCTCCGAGATCCAGCGGCTGATCATTGCCCGCGAGACCTTGCGTCAGCTGGGCTGAGCTTCCGAGATCATCGCGCGTTCGAACGGACGCGATCACGATGATCTAGCACATTGTTATCGCATCGGATTTGCCCGAAAAGCGGATTCCACTTTTCGGTCCGATGCTATAGAATTTTCTTCTCCGCATCCGCCGGATTCGGAGCCCCTTCCCGCCCGCCGGAATCCTGCCCATGTCACTGACCATCTATGGCTGCTATCGCTCGCGCGCGACGCGCAACGTCTGGCTCGCCAACGAGCTCGGCATCACCTTCAAGCACGTGCCGGTGATCCAGGCCTATCGCCTGCCCGACCCGAAGGCGGCCGATGCGCCCGTGCATACCCGCAGCCCCGAGTTCATGGTCGTCAATCCGAACGGCCATATCCCGTCGATCGACGATGACGGCTTCGTCATGCATGAATCGCTGGCGATCAACCTCTACCTCGCCCGCAAGCATGGCGGCCCGGTCGCGCCGAAGGACGTCCAGGAGGAAGGGCTCGCCGCGATGTGGGCGCTCTGGGCCGCGACCGAATGCGAGACCCATGCGCTCAACCTGACCTACCATCTCGCCGCCTATCCGCCGGAGAAGCGCGATCCGGCCCTCGTCGGCAAGGCACTTGAGGCACTCGCCGCGCCATTCGCCGTGCTCGACAAGACGCTGGCGGACGGCAACGGCTATGTCATGGGCGGGCGCTTCACCGTGGCCGACATCAACACCGCCGAGATCATCCGCTACGCCAAGCCGGCGACGCAGCTCTTCGACGCCGCTCCGAACGTCAAGGCCTGGCTCGACAAGCTGCACCAGCGCCCGGCCTTCAAGGCGATGTGGGCATTGCGCGACGCTGAGCCAGCCTGAGGCGCTTGGCGGAAATCGGGTGGCCGGGCCCTGCCCGGCCGCCTACTGACGCAGGATGACCCGCCCTGCGAGGACAGATTGCGCCATGACACAGCCGACTCCTGCTCCCTCGCTCCGCATGGGCCCGACCGAGTGGCTCCTGCTAATCGCCCTCTCGATCCTGTGGGGCGGCTCGTTCTTCTTCAACAAGCTCACCGTGGCGGAATGGCCGCCCTTCGCCGTCGTGCAGGTCCGCGTCGGGTTGGCGGCGCTGGCCCTGCTGCTGGTGGTGCGGATCACCGGCCACTCCATGGCGGTCGGGCGCAGCCTCTGGCTCGCCTTCTTCGGCATGGGCATCCTCAACAATCTGATCCCGTTCAGCCTGTTCCTCTGGGGGCAGCAGCAGATCGCCAGTGGCCTCGCCTCGATCCTGAACGCGACCACGCCGATCTTCTCGGTGCTGGTGATGCACTGCTTCGCCAGCGAGAAAGCGACCGGGCTGAAGTTGGGAGGCGTCCTCGCCGGCCTGATCGGCGTCGGCATCCTGATGGGCCCCGATGCGCTCGGAGGGCTCGGCTCCAACCTCGCGGCGCAGCTCGCCTGCATCCTCGCCGCCGTCTCCTACGCTTTCTCCGGCCTGTTCGGGCGGCGTTTCCGCGGCATGCCGCCGCTGGTCGCCGCCACCGGGCAGCTCACGGCCTCGACGGTGATGATCGTCCCCATCGTCTTTGTCCTGCACCCGCCCTGGACGCTGCCGATGCCCTCGCAGCAGGCTATTCTCGCCGCAATCGGCCTTGCGCTGATCTCGACAGCGCTCGCCTACATCATCTTCTTCCGGATCATGCGCGCTGCCGGGGCGAGCAATGTCATGCTGGTGACCTTCCTGATCCCGGTCAGCGCCATCCTGCTTGGTTCCGGTCTGCTCGGCGAAGAGCTGCTGCCGCGCCATTTCGCCGGCATGGCCGCGATCTTCGTCGGACTCGCCCTGATCGACGGCCGCGTGGCCGGATTGTGGAGCACGAGGCGAGCGGACGCCCCGACGGCTTGACCGGCCTCAGCCAAGACCCATAAACTCCCGAAAAATCAATTCACTACGACTTTGCCCGGATGCTGAAGCGGTATTCACCTCTGTGGATGCCGCGTTCATTGTCGCGGGCTTTGTTGCCAATAAATTATGAATTGCTCTAGGGTCGCAAAACTGGCGCCAGGCGCTAAAGGGCATAACCGAAACGACTGGCAGATATCACAAAAAGCGATACGCCAGAGGGGAGCGCGACAACCATGGACCTGCGGCAACTGCGATGCTTCATCGCGGTGGCGGAAGAGCTGCATTTCGGCCGGGCGGCCGAGCGGCTCGGCCTCGCACCACCAGCCCTTTCACGCCAGATCAGCGCGCTCGAGGACGAGCTCGGCGTCAGCCTTTTGACCCGCACCACCCGGCAGGTCGCGCTCACCCGCGCCGGGCTGATCATGCTCGAGGAGGCCAAGGCTATCCTCGTCCGGATGGAACGCGCCTCGCGCTCGGTGCGCGAGGCGTCGCTGGCTTCCAGCAAGGTGCTGCGTGTCGGCGCGATCGACGCGGCCTCGTCGAGCTTCGTGCCGGAAGCGCTGGTGACGTTCCGCTCACGCCATCCCGGCATCGAGATCAAGTTCGTCGAGGCGATGACGGCGCCGCTGGTGCAGATGCTGGAGGCCGGCAAGCTCGACCTCGCTCTGCTGCGCCCGCCCCGCAAGCCGACCGACTGCGCCTTCGAGATCCTGCGCGTCGAGCGGCCGATCGTGGTGCTGAGCGAGAGCCATCCGCTGGCCGCGCGCGAGTACCTGACCATGCAGGACCTGGTCGGCGAGCCCTTCGTCGTGCCTTCCAAGCGCATCCGCCCTTTCGCCTATGACCTCGTCATGGCCTATTTCGAGAGCGTCGGCGCGGTGCCCAACGTCACCATCGAGGCGACCGAGAAGCCGGCGATGATGTCGGCGGTCGCAGCCGGGCTCGGCATGGCGCTGGCGCCGGACTGGGTCTCGCGGCTGAGCTTTCCCGGAGTCACCATGCGGCGCCTGCGCGGCGCGCTGCTCGACCCGCCGCCGCCCGGCGCGCTCGTCGGCGTCGCCTGGCGCCCGCACCAGAAGCTCGCCGCCCGCGACGATTTCCTCGCCATCCTGCGCGAGAGCGTGACCCTGATCGACGAGGGCCACGTCCTGCCGTTCAGCGTCAACGGGCGTGGCAGGAAACCTGCCATCCGCACAGCAACCACCCGAGCCGGAGGACATTGATGAGTCTGAACAAGATCGAGGCCGCGCGAGGTTGGCGCGTCCGTTCGACCCAGGACCTGGCCGCCGGCCTGTTCATGATCGCGCTCGCCGGGCTGGCGCTCATCCTGTCGAGCGACCTTCCGACCGGGACGCTGCGCCAGATCGGCCCGGGCATGCTGCCCAAGGCCTTCGCCTGGATCTGCGCCGGCCTCGGCGCGCTGCTCGCCTTCAACTCGCTGCGCTACAATGGCGAGAAGCTCGCCGGCTGGTCCTGGCGCGGCGTGATCTTCGTGCTCGGTGCGGCGGTCGTGTTCGGCTTGACCATCCGCGGCTTCGAGATCGGCCCGCTCAAAGTGCCGCAGCTCGGCATGCTCGTCTCCGGCCCGCTGGTCGTGATCATCTCCGGCCTCGCGGCAGAGGATGTGAAGCCCAAGGAGCTGATCATCTTCGCGATCGCGATGACGGCGGGCTGCGCCCTGATGTTCAAATACGCGCTGGGTCTGCCGATCCCGCTGGCGCCCTGGCTGCTGGGAATCTGATCCATGAGTGAGATGCTCGCACACCTCTCGCTCGGCTTCGGCGTTGCGCTGACGCTGAAGAACATCGCGCTCTGCTTCGTCGGCTGCCTGGTCGGCACGCTGATCGGCGTGCTGCCCGGCGTCGGCCCGGTCGCCACCATCGCCATGCTGCTGCCGATCACCTTCGGGCTCGACCCTGTCGGCGCGCTGATCATGCTCGCCGGCATCTATTACGGCGCGCAATACGGCGGCTCGACCACCGCGATCCTGGTCAACATCCCCGGCGAGGCCACCGCCGTCGTCACGACCCTCGACGGCCACCAGATGGCCAAGCAGGGCCGCGCCGGCGTCGCGCTCGGCACAGCCGCGATCGGCTCCTTCGTCGCCGGCTGCGTCGCGACCGTGATCATCGCCGCGCTCGGTGCGCCGCTGACCCGGCTCGCGCTGCTGTTCGGCCCGGCCGAATACTTCTCGCTGATGGTGATGGGCCTGTGCTTCGCGGTCGTGCTGGCGCGCGGCTCGATCCTCAAGGCCTTCTGCATGATCATGCTCGGCCTCCTGCTCTCGACCATCGGCACCGACCTTGAGACCGGCCAGGAGCGCATGACCTTCGGCTTCCCGCCGCTCTCGGACGGCATCGACTTCGCCGTGCTGGCGATGGGCGTGTTCGGCTTCGCCGAGGTGCTGCGCAATCTGGAGAACCCGGAAGCGCGCGACGTGGTCAAGTCGAAGATCGGCAAGCTGCTGCCGGACTGGAACGACATCAAGCAGTCGGCGGCGCCGTGCCTGCGCGGCACCTTCATCGGCGGCATCCTCGGCATCCTGCCCGGCAACGGCGCGGTGCTCGGGCCCTTCGCGAGCTACACGATCGAGAAGAAGCTCGCCAAGGATCCCTCGCGCTTCGGCAAGGGCGCGATCGAGGGCGTCGCCGGACCGGAATCGGCCAATAATGCCGGCGCGCAGACCGCCTTCATCCCGCTGCTCACCCTCGGCATCCCGCCGAATGCGGTGATGGCGCTGATGGTCGGCGCCATGACGATCCACGGCATCATCCCCGGCCCGCAGGTCATGACCAAGAACCCCGACCTGTTCTGGGGCATGATCGCCTCGATGTGGATCGGCAACCTGATGCTGCTGATCATCAACCTGCCGCTGGTCGGTGTCTGGGTGAAGCTGCTGCAGGTGCCCTACCGGCTGATGTTCCCGGCGATCCTGATCTTCTGCTCGATCGGCATCTACTCGGTGAACAACCAGCCCGTCGACGTCGCCTTCACGGCACTGTTCGGCCTGTTCGGCTACCTCTTGATCAAGCTCGGCTTCGAACCCGCCCCGATGCTGCTCGGCTTCGTGCTCGGCAAGCTGATGGAGGAGAAGCTCCGGCAGGCGCTGATCATCTCGCGCGGCTCGTTCATGACCTTCATCGAGCGGCCGATCTCGGCCGGTCTGCTGCTGGTCGCCGTCGCCATCCTCGTCATCGCGCTGCTGCCGTCGATGTCGAAAAAGCGCGACGAGGTCTTCACCGAATGACGGGGTTGCCTGGCGCCCCGGCGCCGGCATTCTCGCCACATCATTTCAAGGGAGAGAGATTGATCATGAAGAAACTCATATTCGGTCTTGCCACAGCGCTCGCCTTCACGCTGCCGGCACAGGCCCAGTCAAAATATCCGGAGCGGCCGATCACCATGATCGTGCCCTTCGCCGCTGGCGGACCGACCGACATCATCGCCCGCATCGTCAGCGAGAACATGTCGAAGACGCTCGGCCAGCAGATCGTGGTCGAGAACGTCGCTGGCGCCGGCGGCACCACCGGCATCGCTCGCGCGGTGTCGGCTGCGCCGGACGGCTACACCATCGCGATGGGACACCTCGGCACCTTCTCCGCGGCGCCGGCCACCTACCCCGGCCTGAAATACGACCCGATCAACGGCATGACGACGATCGGCCTCGCCGGCGGCACGCCGATCCTGATCGTCGCCAAGAAGGCCTTCGCGCCGAAGGACCTCAAGGAGTTCGTCACCTATGTGAAGGGCAACACCGACAAGGTGAACGAGGCCCATGCCGGCGTCGGCTCGGTGTCGTGGACGACCTGCACCCTGCTCAAGGGTCAGCTCGGCGTGCCGAAGCTGAACTCGGTCGCCTATCGCGGCACCGGCCCGGCGCTGAACGATCTCGTCTCCGGCCAGGTCGACTTCATGTGCGACCAGATCGTCAGCGTCGCCGAGCAGATCAAGGCTGGCACGATCAAGGCCTATGCTATCGCCTCGGCGGAGCGCTCCCCTGCCCTGCCAGACGTGCCCACCACCAAGGAAGCCGGGCTGCCCGAATACCAGATCGAAGCCTGGAACGGCATCGCGGCGCCGAAGGGCCTGCCGAAGGATGTCGTCGACAAGCTGGTCGACGCGCTCGACAAGGCGCTGAACGACGAGGGCGTCAAGAAGCGCCTGCTCGATCTCGGCACCGTGATGCCGACCAAGGAAGAGCGGACCCCGGCCGGCTTCGCCGCCATCATCAAGCGCGATGCCGACAAGCTCTCGCCGGTGCTCGCCGCCGCGCCGAAGCAGTAAGCGCACCGCGCATGGACTTGCGGACGGCGGGCTTTCGGCCCGCCGTTTTCTTTTGGCGGCGACGTTCTACGATGCGCAGATGCGCCGCATCCCCCTGCCCGTCTCCCCGATCTCCACCGAAGCCTTTGCCCCCTATGGCCGCGTCCTGTCTCCCGCGGGAGCGCGCGATACCGGCCGCGAAGGCTACGACATCTGGATCCAGCCTTTCGCCGCCGAAAGCCGGCCGCGGCTGCAGATCGTGCGCTACCATGCACGCCCCTTCATCGTCGCGCTGGTCGAGCGGCATCTGCATGTCACCGAAGCGCGCCAGCCGCTCGGTGGCCCGCCCGCCATCATCGTCGTCGCCGAACCGTCCGACACGCCGCCGGTGCCCGAGTCGCTGTGCGCCTTCCGGCTCGACGGCGAAGGCGTGCTGTTCCATCGCGGCACCTGGCACGCGATCGACGCCTATCCCGAGCATGGAAGCCATGCCGATTTCCTGTTCCTGTCGGAGGAGGCGACGGTCAGCGAGCTGTTCGACAACCCCGGACGCATGCCGGAACGCACGCAAGTCTGCGATTTTCGAGCCGCTGGGATCGAAATCGTGATCGACGTCAACGCCTTGTTCAAAAAGCCGAATCCGTAGCTGCTGGTCACGATCGTTCACAGCTTGTGACCGATACGGCGGAACCCAGCCCGGTAGCTTCCCGTTCCTCCCTCCGAGGTTTCCACTCTGGAAGGAAAACGGACATGTTCAAGAAGCTTGCTCTCGTCACCGCCCTCGCCATCGTTCCGGCGGCGGCCTTTGCCCAGAATCCTGACGGCGCCCAGGGCGGCGCGGCCAGCGGCATCGTCGGCGGCGCGACCGCCGGTGCCGTCGGTGGCGCCGTGGTCGGCGGCCCGGTCGGCGCGGTGGTCGGCGGCGTCGGCGGCGCCGTGGTCGGCGGCTTCACCGGCGCGGTGATCGGCGACAACGCCCCGCGCTTCCGAACCTATGTGGTCGAGCAGCGCGTGCCGTCCTACACCTATGCCGAGCCGGTCGCCGTAGGCACCGTGCTGCCGCAGCAGGGCGTGGTCTATCGCGAGGTGCCGGCCGAGTTCGGCGAGCGCGCCAGCGGCTATCGCTACACGGTGGTGAACAACCGCGCCGTGCTGGTCGAGCCGCAGACCCGCCGCATCGTCCAGATCATTGAATGATCGAGGCAGGTCCGCTGGCTGCTCGCGTCATCACGACCTGAGTGACCATCCCCGGATCGCAAGGCCCGCCCCGGCAACGGGGCGGGCCATTCGCGTTTTTGTGATTGCCGAAGCACGGAACTGCCGCAAGCGACACGCATTCTCGCTGTGGGGCTACGCAGATATCGGAGGTCGATCATGATCAAGCGGATTCTGTTTGCTGCCGCTCTTGCAGCCATTCCCGCAACCGTTTTCGCCCAAGAGACGGGGCCCATCATCCGCGACCCGACCGGCGGGGTCACTCATGACCCGGCCCTCGTCGGCAGAGATACGAACTTGATGCCGTTCGACACCTTGGCTGCACCCCCGCGGGCTCACGCTGCCGGGATGATCAACGACGATGCCGCCTTCCGGAACTATGTGATGGCGCAGCACATGCGGTCGTATCGCTATGCCGAACCGGTCGAGGTCGGTGTCGTGCTCCCGGCACGCGGCGTCGTCTATCACAACGTGCCCACGACGTATGGCGCGCCCGGCTATCGCTATACGGTCGTGAACGGCGAAGCCGTCGTCGTCGAACCACGCACCCACCGCGTGGTCGAGATCATCGAATGACGCTGGAGCATTTCCGCGTTTCGGAGAAACGCGGAAATGCTCTCAGTCTTTGTTCGATCGCATTTTCCTGACGCGAACCGGCCTCTGCTTCGTGCGAAGATGCTCAGCGCGTGCCGAACATCCGGTCGCCGGCGTCGCCGAGGCCGGGGACGATGTAGCCGTGATCGTTGAGGCGCTCGTCGATCGCCGCCGTCCAGATCCGCACATCCGGATGGGAATCGCGCATCCGCGCGATGCCCTCGGGCGCCGCGAGCAGGCAGACGAAGCGCAGATCCTTGGCGCCACGCTCCTTCAGCCGGTCAACGGCCGCCACCGCCGAGTTAGCCGTCGCCAGCATCGGGTCCATCACCACGATCATGCGGTCGGCGATGTCGGAGGGCGCCTTGAAATAGTACTCGACCGCCTGCAGCGTCTCCGGGTCGCGATAGAGCCCGATATGGGCGACGCGGGCGGCGGGCACCAACTCCAGCATGCCGTCGAGGAAGCCGACGCCGGCGCGCAGGATCGGCGCGAAGACCAGCTTCTTGCCTGAGATCACCGGCTGCATAGACTTCTGCAGCGGCGTCTCGATCTCGATCATCTCGGTCGGCAGGTCGCGGGTGACCTCGTAGCAGAGCAGCATGCCGATCTCGTTCAGCAGCTGGCGGAAGCTCTTGGTCGAGCGGTCCTTCTCGCGCATCAGCGTCAGCTTGTGCTGCACCAGCGGGTGGTCGACGACGGTGACGCCGTTAGCGCTCGTGGCCATGCAATCCTGATCCCCTTGGTCTTGTCGTTATTGTCTAGAATACCGTGCCGTCGCTGACGATGGTCAAGGGCGGACCGCCGCCTTCGCGTTTCTCGCGAGCGATGCGACGGCCAGCGGCCCAGGTGCCGCCCTCCAGCACCTTGGCCAGCGGCAATTGCTCGGCGCTCAGGCCGAGCTCGGCGCGCACCAATTCGCCGATCCTGTCGAGCAGTGCAACCGTCAGCGCCCGCCACTCCACCACGAGCTGCGAACCGACCTCGTGGCCGCGCACGGCATCGGACGGCTCCTTCAGTTCGAGCACGCCGAGATCGATGAGGAGCCCGCCATTGCGATACTCCGGCAGGCCGGTGAGATCGTCGATGTCGACGACCTGGATGCCGGCCCATTGCAGCGGCTCGATCAGCGAATAGCTCAGCCATTGCGAGAGCTTGTGGAAGGGCACGATGCCGGCGGTCACCTCGCCCGGCGCGATCAGCGGATGCTTCCAACTGTCGCCGAGCGCGATGCCGGCGTAAGCCAAACGCGAGGGCCAGATGCCGCCCAGCACCTCCAGCACCTGCGAGAGGATATAGGCGGCGCGGATCGAGCGGCCCTCGGCCGCCTCGACCAGCCGGTCGAACAGGTTGCCCGGCCGTGTCAGGCCGTGCCTCTCCAACTCCTCGCCGAGGCGGTTGAGCAGGGCGGCGCGGCCTTCGAGGCCGACCAGCGGATTGGCGTCCGAGACCTGGAAGCCTGCAGCCAGCGCCGCTGCGTCGAGATGCCTGAGCGCCTCGCTGTCGACCCGCAGCGGCTGCGCCGGATCGCTAGAAAAGGCACCGGCAGCGAACATGTCGAGCGAAGCGAGCGCCAGTCCTTCCGAGCGGCCGATGCTCTGGCCGGTGACCGCGTCGCGATAGCGCCAATCGGCACCGGCGCCGGCATCGAGCAGGACGCTGACGACCGCAAGGTCGTAGGCGGCGCGGCCCCTCACCCTTACATCAGTAAACTGGGCGCCGGCATCCAACACCGTCCAGCGATCCATTCCGGCGATGACGAAATGGCGCCAGCGGGCGTGGAAGGGGATGTCGAGCGCCGGATAGTTCTGGCGGATCGTCTCGAGCACATAGGCGGCGCAGCCCGGCAGGCGCTCGGGATGGACGCTGAAATGCGCGAGCCGGCCTTCGAGGCCGAGTCGCAGCATCTCATGGGCGCGCTCGCGGACGGCGGCCGGCTTGAGCAGCAGGCGGACGGCTTCGGGATTGTTGTCAGGCATAGGCGGATCAGAACTTCTCGAGGTCGCGGCCGATAGTGGCCTTGAGGGCGTTGTCGCCGGGCGCGCCGTCCGGCGAGTAGTAGCCCGCCGCCTTCTTGGCCTCGATCTCGACCGAGGCATCCGGCGGGACCAGTTCGGGCGGGATGGCGACGCGCTCGCCGATCTCGATGCCGCTCTCGACCATGGCGTCGTATTTCATGTTCGACATCGACATCAGCCGGTCGATCTTCTTCACCCCGAGCCAGTGCAGCACGTCCGGCATCAATTGCTGGAAGCGGGCGTCCTGCACACCGGCGACGCATTCGGTACGCTCGAAATACGTCGCGGCGGAATCGCCGCCCTCCTGGCGCTTGCGGGCGTTGTAGACGAGGAACTTGGTGACCTCGCCGAGCGCCCTGCCCTCCTTGCGGTTGTAGACGATCAGGCCGACGCCGCCTCCCTGCGCTTCCTTAACGGCTTCCTCGATGCCATGCACGAGATAGGGCCGGCAGGTGCAGATGTCGGAGCCGAACACGTCGGAGCCGTTGCACTCGTCATGGACGCGGCAGGCAAGCGTCTTCTTCGGGTCCGAAATCGCCGAGACCTCGCCGATGACATAGGCGGTGATCGAGCCGATCGGCGGCAGGAAGACCTTGAGGTCAGGCCGCGTGACCAGCTCGGGATACATGCCGCCGGTCTGCTCGAACAAGGTGCGGCGCAGCTCGTTCTCGCTGGTGCCGAAGCGGTCGGCGATCCCCGGCAGGTGCCAGACCGGGTCGACCGCGATCTTGGTGACGCTGATGTCGCCGGACCCGTGCAGGATATGGCCGTCGGCGGCCAGCCGGTGGCCGGCCATGGCGGCGAGGATCTCGGGCAGGTTGAGGCGCGCCTTGGTGACCGCGATGGTCGGGCGGATGTCGATGCCCTCGCCGATCCATTTGCCGAAATCCTGGGCGACGCGATGGCCGAACGGATCGAGCGAGACGATCCGGCCCGGGTCGAACCATTGCGGCTGCGGCAGGATGTCGGAGGTCGGATGGGTGTTGGTCAGATCGGGCCGCTGCGCCGGGTTCATGGCGCGGGCGGAAATCGCGAGCGCGCGATAGACCGAATAGGAGCCGCCATGGGCGCCGATGACGTTGCGGTCGGCCGGGTTGGTGGTCGAGGCGATGACCGGTCCTCGCTCCTGCGGCGTTCCGGCGCCCCAATGGATCGGGAAGCGGGCGGCGGCGCTGCCGGGCTCGGGATGCGAGGTCAGGCGGATATGGCTGGTGCGGTTCTGCGAAGTCATCGCGGCGATCGCTCGGTCTCGAACGGGAAAGGGCCCCGGGACGGGTCGCGTCCGGGGCCCTCTGGACCAATGGGAGTCTGGATCAGCGCGGGATTTTCGTCAATTGCCGCTTGAAGACGTCACCACCGCCACGGCCGGGCCTTGTCCCAACCATCCATGTGCTCGCCAGTCGCGGGCGATGTTCGCATGGACGCTCGCCACGGGGCGAGCATGACGGCGGCCCCTTTGGGCCGAGTCGGATCCGATCAGGTTGAACAACCTGATCGGTGAATCCGTCTCGCATGCTTAGCTCAGAGACCGTTTTACAGATCAGTTTGCAGCGCAAGCTGATCGGAACGGGCTCTAGAAGACCGCGAGATAACGCAGCAGCGAGAGGATGCCGATGAGGATGACGATGATCTGGATGATGTTCTTGATATTGCCGTCCACCGGCAGCATCCGCACCAGATAAAGCACGAGGGCGATCACCAGGATCGTGATCAACAGCGAAATCAGAATGCTCATGGCTCAAATCCTCTTATCGCGGCCGAAAGCCGGCCCCCCGAGGCGCAAGCTGCGACGCATTCGCAGCGAGCTGCCTCGGGCAAGAGAACGTAGAGCGGTGGGAAAAAGTTCCGGAAGGGTAGCTGGCTAGGGCTTTACTAGCCAGTGCGTCGACGAGCGGAGCGGGGGATCCCCTCTCCTGGAAGGAGAGGGGTAGGGGTGAGGTGTTCGAAGTGAAAACGTTAGCTCGAACCTGACTGCGCGGTGAGCGCCCGCGGACCTGGTCTAGCCGCCCACACCTCGCCCTGCCCTCTCCTTACAGGAGAGGGTTCCCCGCGTCCTTCAGCCAGCGATCCGCGAGAAATCCGCCACGGCTCGGGTCGCCTCGCGCAGCTGGTTCAACAGCTTGAGGCGATTGGCGCGCAGGGCCGGATCGGGATCGTTGACCGTGACCTTGTCGAAGAAGGCATCGACCGCCGGCCGCAACTCTGCGAGCGCCGCCATGGCGCCCTCATAGTCCTCGGCGGCGATTGCGGCTTCCGCCTTCGGCGTCGCCTGAGCGAGTGCGACCGCGAGCGCCTTCTCCTCGATCAGCCCGGCATCGGCGATGAGCTGGAGATCGGCCTTAGCCGCGAAAGCGCCCTCGCCGTCCTTCTTCTCCTCGGCTTTCAGGATATTGGCGGCGCGGCGATAGCCGGCGAGCAGGTTCTTGCCGTCCTCGGTATCGAGGAAGCGGCCGAGAGCGGCGACGCGGCGAGTGATCAGCAGGAGGTCGTCATTGGCGGACGCGCCCTCCCCCAGCACCGCATCGACCAGATCATGCCGCGCGCCCTGATCACGCAGCATCACCTTCAGGCGGTCGTGGAAGAAGGAGAGGAGATCATTGCAGAGAGACAGCGCAACGGCTTGCGCCTCTTCACTAATGACCTCCCCTTTCTCAGCGACGTATGTATTCCAAGCATCAGCAAAAACTTCTGACCCAATTCTGCTAGCCATTTCGGCAGCGAGGGTTCGCTCTCCTAGCGAGGCCGAGCGGACGGCCGCCTTCGTATAGGGGGTTAGGCAGCGCAAGAAAGTCCGCCATAGCTCCAGCCGCGCCCCATTCTCCACCACCAGCCGGATCACCCCCAGCGCCGCGCGGCGCAGCGCATAGGGGTCCTTGCTCCCGGTCGGCTTCTCGTCGATCGCCCAGAAACCGACCAGCGTGTCGAGCTTGTCGGCGAGCGCGACGGCGACCGAGACCGGATCGGTCGGGACGCGATCGGACGGGCCGAGCGGCTTGTAGTGCTCCTCGATCGCGGCGGCGACCGACGCATTTTCGCCCTGCAGCTCGGCGTATTTGCGGCCCATCAGGCCCTGCAATTCGGGGAATTCGCCGACCATCTCGGTCGGCAGGTCAGCCTTGGCGAGCCTGGCGGCCCGCTCGGCGAGCGCCGGATCGGCTCCGACGATCGGGGCCAGTTCCTTCGCCAACGCGGCGATGCGCTGGACGCGCTCGCCCTGCGTGCCGAGCTTGGCGTGGAAGACGACGCCGAGCTTGTCGAGCTTGGCCATGCGCTGGTCGAGCGGCTTGGCGAGATCGAGCCCGAGCTTTTCGGCGCTCTCCTTCAGCGTGTCGAGATCGGGCAGCGGGCCGCGATCGGTCTGCCAGAAATAGGCGGCATCGGAGAGCCGTGCGCGGACGACGCGGCCATTGCCGGCGGTGATCGCCAGGCCGCCGTCGCTGGCCATCAGGTTCGAGACCGGGATGAAGCGATTGGCGAGCTCGCCCGTCGCAGGATCGCGCAGCACGAAGCATTTCTGGTTGGCGCGGATGGTGGCGCGGATCGCCTCGCCGGGAATCTCGAGGAAGCGCTCCTCGAAATCGCCCATCAGCACGACCGGCCATTCGACGAGGCCGGCGACCTCCTCCAGCAAACCCTCGTCCTCGACCAGCTCCAGCCCCGCGGCGAAGGCGAGATTCTTCGCATCAGCCAGGATGATCTCCTTGCGGCGATCGGCGTCGAGCACGACCTTGGCCCGCTCCAGGCTCGGCACGTAATCGTCGAAGCGCTTGACCGTGATCGGCCCCGGCGCATGGAAGCGGTGGCCATAGGTGACGTTGCCGGACTTGATGCCGTCGACCTCGAAGGGCACGACTTCCGGATCCTCGGTCTCGGCGCCGAAGGTGCAGAGGATCGAATGCAGCGGGCGAACCCAGCGCAGCGAGCCGCCCTGCGCCGAGGCCTTGCCCCAGCGCATCGATTTCGGCCAGGGGAAAGACCGGATCACCGCCGGCACGATCTCGGCGATCGCCGCGACCGTCTCCTGGCCGGGCTTCTCGATCACGGCGACGTAAGAGTCGCCCTTCTTGGGATCGCTGACGATGGTCGCCTGGTCGAGCGAGGTCAGCCCGGCAGCCTTTAGGAAGCCCTGCACGGCAGCCTCGGGCGCGCCGACACGCGGGCCCTTGCGCTCCTCGCGAACGTCGCGGCCGCGCACCGGCAGGCCGGCGATGGTGAGCGCGAGGCGGCGCGGCGTCGCGAAGGCCTTGGCGCCCTCATAAGTCAGGCCACGCTCGACCAGCGCATCGGTGACGAGCTTCTTCAGGTCCTCCGCAGCCTTGCGCTGCATGCGGGCGGGAATTTCCTCGGAGAAGAGTTCGAGCAGAAGATCGGGCATCAGTTCGCTCCCCCGCCGGCGGTCTTCAGCCAGGCGGCGCCGCAGGCCTTGGCGAGCTCGCGCACGCGCAGGATGTAGCTCTGGCGCTCGGTGACCGAGATCACGCCGCGCGCATCGAGCAGGTTGAAGACATGGCTTGCCTTGATGCACTGGTCATAGGCCGGCAGAGCAAGTGTGTGCTGCGCGGAATTGGCGCCCTCACCCGCCTCTCCGGCGGCGAGCAGCGCCTTGCACTCGGCCTCGGCATCGCTGAAATGGCGGAACAGTGTCTCGGTGTTGGCGTATTCGAAGTTGTGCCGCGAGAATTCCTGCTCGGCCTGCAGGAAGACGTCGCCATAGGAGATGCGGTCCTCGCCCTCGAGGCCGTTGAAGTTGAGGTCGTAGACGTTCTCGACGCCCTGGACGTACATGGCGAGGCGCTCAAGCCCATAGGTCAGCTCGCCCGCGACCGGGGCGCATTCGACGCCGGCGACCTGCTGGAAATAGGTGAACTGGCTGACTTCCATGCCGTCGCACCAGCACTCCCAGCCGAGGCCCCAGGCGCCGAGCGTCGGGCTCTCCCAGTCGTCCTCGACGAAGCGGACATCGTGCAGGGCAAGATCGACGCCGATCGCCTTGAGCGAGTCGAGATAGAGCTGCTGCAGGTCCGGCGGCGACGGCTTCAGGATCACCTGGAACTGGTAGTAATGCTGCAGCCGGTTCGGGTTCTCGCCATAGCGGCCGTCCTTGGGCCGGCGCGAAGGCTGGACATAGGCCGCCTTCCAGGGCTTGGGCCCGAGCGCGCGCAGCGTCGTCGCCGGGTGGAAGGTGCCGGCGCCGACCTCCATGTCGTAGGGCTGGAGGATGACGCAGCCGCGCTCGGCCCAGAAGCGCTGCAAGGTCAGCAGCAATCCCTGGAAGGAGCGGGTCGGGTTCATGGGATCGGAGGACGCGGCCAAGGGCATCAGCCTTTTAAACTGTCGAAAAACGTGCGGCGTGATTAGGGGCTGGCGGCGCTCATGGTCAAGCCGCCGGGCATGAATGAGGCATGAACCCTTTGCCAACCATCGCGTTCATATAGCTCGGGCTATTGTCGCACCATCGAACGGTCCGCGGCGCTCGGGGCGAGCGCTTGAGCCGGGCCGACGCGACAAGCAGGAGTACACAATGCTGTCGAACCGTATCGCCGCCGCCCTGTTCGGTGCCGGCGCCCTCCTCACCGGCCTCGCCGTCGCCCCGGCCAATGCCACGCCGATCGCGGCGGGCAGCGTCCCGGCCACCACGGGCCAGATGGAGCAGGTCCAGTATTACGGCCGGCCCTATTACGGCCCGCGCCGCTATTACGGCCGCCCGGTCTATCGTCCGCGCTGCTATTTCGTCGATCGGCGCGTCTGGAACGGCTGGCGCTGGGTGATCCGCCCGGTGCGCGTCTGCCGCTGACGGCAACTGCCCTCGAAGGGCCTGGCGGCACGCTCCGTCAGGCCCCGAGGCGAGCCGGCGGCCATAATGACGCCCGATCGCCGCGCCACAGGCCGGCCCCGTTCATGAAGAAGGATACGATATGCTCCGCAAGCTTTTCCTCGGCCTCTCGGCCGCCGCCGTCCTCAGCGTCGCCTCGCTCGGCATGAGCGCCATCACCGCGGCTCCCGCCGACGCCCAGGCGCTGAGCGGCGGCTATGGGCGCCCGGGCAGCGGCAGCACCCACCCATCCGCGCCACGCTACAGCCGTCCCGGTTGGGGCGGTGGCTCGCATGTCCGTCCGCGGCCGGGCTATGGCCGCCCGCATTACGGTGGCCGTCCGCATTACGGTTCGCGCTGCCGCATCGTCGACCAGCGCGTCTGGAACGGCCGCCGCTGGGTGATCCGGTCGACACGCGTCTGCCGCTGACGGCAAGCCACGGCGGATGAAGATGGGCTGAACGGCGCAGCCACGCTCCGTTCAGCCCCGCGACCGCAAGCTTGGCGCCACGATGACGCCCGATTGCCCCGGCACAGGCCGGGCAGATCAGCGAAGGAGGTAACCATGCTTCGCAAACTCGTTCTTGGACTTTCGGCCGCTGCGGCGCTCGGCGTGGCAGGCCTCGGCATGGGCGCAGTCACTGCGACTCCGGCCGACGCGCAGGCGCTGAGCGGCGGCTACGGCTATCCCGGCAGCGGCAGCCGCCATCCCTTTGCCCCGCGCTACAGCAATCCCGGCTGGGGCGGCGGTGGTTACTATGGCCGTCCCCGCTACGGCTATGGCGGGCCGCGCTATGGCTATGGTGGACCGCGCTATGGCTGGGGTGGCGGTTATTACGGCCCGCGCTGCTATAGCCGCCCCGTGCGCTATTGGGACGGCTGGGGCTGGGTGGTGCGCGAGCGCCGCATCTGCCGCTGAGGCGCAGCTTCAGGCGAGCACGGCCTCGCCACGATGGAGCGCTTCGCTGAAAGCGGTGAAGCGTCCATCCGCACCGTTGAGAACAACAGCCGGCAGCAAAGCTGCCGGTTTTTTGCTGCCTAGGCGGGCCGAGACGATCACCCGGATCGCCGGCCGGTCGGCCTGGCTGTGGACCGGGCGGATCTCGACTGCGCCGAACCCCGTCTCCAGCCCCGTGAGAATCACGCCCAGCGCCTCGGCGCGGTGGATGATGCTGACGCCGCCGCCCGACTTCAGCACGTGGCGGGCCGCTTTCAGCCAGTCGCCCAGGGATTGCCCGGCGACATGAGCCACGCGCCGATTGGCGACCGGCGAAGCGCGCACCTCGCCGGCTTCGAAGAAGGGCGGGTTCATCGCGACCCAGGCCATGGATGCTGCCGCGAGCCCTTCGCGAGCGAGATCGGCATTACGCTCGCCTATCGTCCCGACCGCGACGCGCACCCGTCCGTCCAGGCCGTTGAGCCCGGCATTGCGGGCCGCGAGCGCCGCGAGCTCCGGATCGCGCTCGACCAGGACGACCTCCAGCGCCGGCTGGCGCAGCGCAACGGCGAGCCCGATCGTGCCGACGCCGGCGCCGAAATCGGAGAGCGGCCCTGCCCCCAGCTCCGGAATCGCCGAGGCCAGCAGCACGGCATCCGAGCCGGCGCGATGGCCCTTCACCGGCTGCAGCAGACGCAAACGCCCGCCGAACAGGCGGTCTTCGGCAATCTCGCCGAGAGCAGGAAACCGCTCGGCCATGGACGCTTCCGTCATCGCGAGGGAGCGGGGCGCAACTCATCTCCGTAGCCCGCCTCGACCAGCAAGGCACGGGCGCGCCTGCTGTCCTGCTCGCGCACCAGCAGGCGGCGCGGAAAGGCGCCGATCATGCCTTCGAGCGAGCTGATGTGCTGGTCGGCGATCAGGCAATCGAGATTGGCCGAGGCCAGCAGCGCCTCGATGGCGCCGAGCAGGACGAGGTCATTGGAGCGGACGAGTTCGTGCATGCCATCATGGAGCCTCTCGGGGGGCGCATGCGCAAGCGCAAAGATCGCATCTGGGAACGGCAAGGCCGCAGCGCAGCGTCAAACTGCTGCGTCGCGAAAGGATTGCCGGGGCTGGCCACGCATGCGACCTTTGTGGCAAGGGCATAGCGCGCGGTTGCGCGGGAATGAGGCCGGAGTTTGCGCGTGGGCGTCGTCGTAGCTTTCGAAGACAAGGACACCAGCCAGGGCGGCATCGAGCCGCTGGTCGGGCTGACGCGCGCCGACATGGAACGCGTCAACGCGATGATCCTGTCGCGCACCGGTTCCGAGGTCACGATGATCCCGGAGGTGGCGAACCATCTGATCTCCTCGGGCGGCAAGCGCCTGCGGCCGATGCTGACGCTGGCGACGGCGGCGCTGTGCGGCTATCGCGGCGAGGGCCATGTCAAGCTCGCGGCTAGCGTCGAGTTCATGCATACGGCGACGCTGCTGCACGACGATGTCGTCGACGAGAGCGACATGCGCCGCGGCAAGGCTGCGGCCCGCATGCTCTGGGGCAACGAGGCGAGCGTGCTGGTCGGCGATTTCCTGCTCGGCCAGGCCTTCAAGATGATGGTCGAGGTCGGCTCGCTGCGCGCTCTCGACATCCTCTCGACCGCCGCAGCCGTCATCGCCGAGGGCGAGGTGATGCAGCTCGCCGCCGCCAAGAACACCGAGACGACCGAGGACGAGTACCTCGCCGTGATCCGCGGCAAGACTGCCGAGCTCTTCGCCGCCGCCTGCGAGGTCGGGCCGGTGATCGCCGGCTCGTCCAAGGGCGAGGCCGCCGCCTGCCGCAGCTACGGGCTCAATCTCGGCATCGCCTTCCAGCTCGTCGACGACGCGCTCGACTATGGCGGCTCCTCGGGCCAGCTCGGCAAGAATGTCGGCGACGACTTCCGCGAGGGCAAGATCACGCTGCCAGTGGTCCTGTCCTTCCGCCGGGGCAACGAGGACGAGCGCGCCTTCTGGCGTCGCACCCTGCAGGAAGGCGAGGTCCGTGACGGCGATCTCGAGGCCGCGCAGGCGCTGATGCGCAAGCACGGCGCATTGGCCGACACGATCGAGCGCGCCCGCCACTACGCCAAGATGGCGAAGGACGCGCTCGGCCTTTACCCGTCATCGCCGATGAAACAGGCGCTCAACGACGCCGTCGATTTCTGCGTGGCGCGGGCGCACTGAGGCGATCCTTTGTGACCTCCGATCCGAAGGCGGAAATCAAGACGCTGTCGTCCCGGCTCGTCTATGAGAACCGCTGGATGAGGGTCCGAGAAGACGAGATCCTCCGCCAGGACGGATCGACGGGCATCTACGGCGTCGTCGAGAAGACCGATTTCGTGGCGATCGCCGCGATCGAGGAGAACGGCGACTTTCACCTCGTCGAGCAATACCGCTACCCGGTCGGCGGGCGCTTCTGGGAGGTGCCGCAAGGCTCCTGGGAAACCGCGCCGGGAGCCGATCCGCTCGACGTCGCCCGCGGCGAGCTGCGCGAGGAGACCGGGCTCGAAGCCGGCGAGATCATCCGCGTCGGCTATCTCTACGAATGCTACGGCTACTCAAACCAGGGCTGCCACGTCTTCCTGGCACGACAGCTCACCGCCGTAACGCAGCGCCTCGACCACGAAGAGCAAGGGCTCGTCACGCGCCGCATCCCGGTGGCGGAGGTCGTTGCGATGATCGAGAGCGGCGCGATCCGGGATGCGACGACCGTCGCGACGATAGGGCTATTGATGCTCAAGGGGCTGCTGCCCAGCCTGCGATAGAACGGGCTCGGCCGTTCAGCGCTGCTCCGCCGCGATCCTCAAGCCCAGCGCCAGCAGGAGCCCGCCCGTCACCGCCTCGATGACGCGCCTGACCTGCGAGCGCCGCAGCACGTCGCCGGCCTTGGCGACGACGAGCGCATAGGCCGAGAGCCAGAGCAGCGTCATCGCGGCGAAGACCAGACCGAGCAGGAAGAGCGTGGTGAAGCTGCCGCGGCCAGCCGCGAACTGCGGCAAGAGGCTCGCGAAGAAGACCGCGATCTTGGGATTGCCGAGATTGCTGACCAGCCCTTGCCGGTAGGCCGTCGCGGGGGCGAGCCGGCGCGGCGGCGACAGCTCAGCAGCAACCGACGAGGCCGGACCGCCGCGAAAAGCCTCCTTCAGCGCCATGAGGCCGAGATAGATCAGATAGGCGGCGCCGGCATACTGGATGGCGCGAAAGACCGGCTCGCTCGCCACCAGCAGCGCGACGAGGCCGAGGCTGGTCGCCAGCGCCCAGAGCGACAGTCCGGTCGCGACGCCGAACGCGGTCAGCAGGCCGCCGAACAGGGTGTTGCGGATGGTCAATGCGGTGTCCGGGCCCGGCGTGCAGATCACCAGCACCGCGACGCCGACATAGGCAAGGAAAGAGGCCAGCGTCATGATGCGCCTTCCGGGCGAGTGGTGGCGCTTATCTCAGCACAGTCGGCTTCACCCACCAATCCGACCGGCCATGCAATGGACGCATCACCACCTCACGAGCGAACGACGCGGCAGATTGGTCCGTGCCACCGCACGACTACACCTGACTGCAATCTACCCTGATCCGCGCCGCTGCCGCTCACCAATGCAACGTGCTCCGTTTGAAGCAAAACGCCTATTGACGATTGTGATGGACGCCTTGGCGCGAATGTCGCCTCCGGGGCGGGTTGCTACGGCGAAGTGCTCGCCCAGCACACCCCCATTGTCTCCGAGCGTACTGATGGCGACAGGCCTGCCAGGCAGCTTGTCGATCAAGGTCAGCGACCAGACGTTGTCCTTCTGTCGCGCCAACATCGCATAGCCACGATTCATGCCAAGGTGGGTGAGGCCGAACAGGATGATCGCGCCATCCTTGACCGGCAACAGACCCACGACGTTGTCGTGAGAAAGAACACTCTCCTGCCCCGTGAGTAACCGGAAACGGAGCTCGCCACCCCATTCGCCGCGGTCGATGCCGATCAGACGTCCTCCAGGGACATCCAGTTCCTTTGCGGCCCGGACTACTGGCGTTTCAAACTCATTTCCGTCCCAGCGCCAACGACCGCTGGGACAGGCTCGCAACCGTTCGGCCTCGGCCTGTTGCTCCACATTGACGACCACGTCCGTCGCCGGTTGCCTGGCCTGTGCGAGCGCCGGCCCTGCCGCGAACATCAGGGCAATCAACGGCAAGACGGCGGCATAGAGCATTGCGAGGTCTCGAAAGCGGGCTCAACCTATCATCGTAGGCTTCACCCACCAATCCGGCCGGTCATGCGCCAGGCGCTTTCCCGCCGCGGCACTTGCGCGACAATCGTCGAACAGGGCGAAGCAGGTCGCGCCCGAGCCCGACATGCGCGCCAGCCGGCAGCCGGGCGAGGCCGACAGCGCTGACAGCACCTCGCCGATCACCGGCGCGACGGCGTGGGCCGGCGCTTCGAGATCGTTGCCGGTGGCGGCCAAGGCAGCGATCAGGGATGCCGGGGTCGTCAGCGAAGCCGCTTCCGCCTTGAGCGCCGCGACGGCGCCCGCATGTCCCTGCCCTGCCTGTAAGCCGAGCGCGCGGAATACCGGCGCCGTCTCGACCGCGACACCCGGATTGACCAGCAGCGCGAACAGCCGCGGCAGGCGCAAGGGCGGACCGAGCTGATCGCCGATGCCGCGCATGATACGGGCGCGCGCCTCCAGGCAGACCGGAACGTCGGCGCCGATCCGGCCGGCAGCGGCGAGCAACGCGGGGTGTGACAATGGCAAGTCGTTGAGCCGTGCCAGCAGGCGCAGCGCTGCCGCGGCATCGGCCGAGCCGCCGCCGATGCCAGAGGCGACCGGCAGGCGCTTGACGAGGTGGAAGCGGCCGGAGCGCAGGCCGGCGATCTCCTCGCGCAATGCGCGCTCGGCCTTGAGGACGAGGTTGTCGGGCCCCGTCGACAGTCCGGCGGCAAACGGTCCCGAAATCTGCATATCGCCAGGCTCGCCCGGCGTCAGGCTCAGCGCGTCGCCGACACCGGCGAAGGCGACGAGGCTGTCGAGCTCATGATAGCCGTCAGCGCGCCGGCCGAGGACACTCAGGGAGAGGTTGACCTTGGCCGGGGCGCGGGTCGCCAGTCTGCCGGCGGACAAGGGTCAGCCGCCATCCTTCTTCGGCTCGGCCGCATTGGCGGAAGGCGCCGGATCCTCGAGGCCCTTCTCGATCTTGCGCTGGATCCGGGCCAGGTCCTCCGGCTCCGGGCCGAGATCGCGGGCGTAGTTCCACTGATAGCGCGCCTCGAGATAGCGCCCGGTCTTCCAGTAGACGTCGCCGAGATGGTCGTTGATCACGGGATCGGAGGGACGCAGCTCCATCGCCTTCTCCAGCTCGCTCACCGCCTCCTCATAGCGGCCGAGGCGGTAATGCGCCCAGCCGAGCGAGTCGATGATGTAGCCGTCACGCGGCCGAAGCTCGACGGCGCGGCGCAGCATTCCGAGCGCCTCTTCGAGCTTGAGGTTCTGGTCGACCAGCGAATAGCCGAGATAGTTGAGCACCAAAGCGCGCTCGCGCCCGAGCGCCTCCGGCATCAGCTCCAGCGCCTTGCGCAGGTCGGCCTCGGCCTGCGGCCATTTCTTGGTGCGCTCATAGGCGATGCCGCGCGAATAGAAGAGGTCCCAGTTGGCACGGCTGGGCGTACCGAGCTTGGCGACCGCCTTGTCATAGGTCGCCGCGGCCTCCTCGAAGCGCTTGCGCGAGCGATAGATGTTGCCGAGCGCCGAGATCGCGTCGATGTCGTCGGGGCGAGCGACGATGATCCCCTCGAGATGCTTGGTCGCCTCATCGGTCTTGCCAAGCTGCTCGAGACCGAGCCCGATCTGGATGTCGGCGACCGGGCGCAGCGGCGAGTTCTCCGGCATGCGCCGATAGACCTGCACCGCATCCTCGGTCTGCTTGGCGCGCTCCAGGATGTCCGCCAGCGTCAGAACGGCGAGGTCGTGGCCGGGATCGAGGTAGACCGCGAAGCGCAGATAGAGCAGCGCGGTCGCCTCGTCGCCCTGCAGGATCCCGGCGCTGGCGAGCCCGTAGAGCACTTCGGCGGCGCCCTGCTGGGTGTTGCCGACGATGCGCTGCAGCGGCTCCTTGCTGCCGATCTTGGCGATGGCGTCGCGCACCACCGGATGGTTCGGGCGGACGTTGCGCTCGAAATCGTTCAGCGTCGCCAGGGCTGCCTCGCTGTCGCCCGTGCGCGCCTGCTGGCGCGCCCAGAGATCGACGAGACGCAAATTGGTCTTCTCGGCCTCATAGGCCGCCTTGAGCCGGCGGTTGGCATCGTTGCGACGGCCGGCGATGTCGAGGATCAGCCCGGCATGGAAATCGCGGAAGCGGTCGAAGGTCGATTCGCCCTTGAGGCGCTCCAGCGTATCGATGGCGCGATTGGTCTCACCAGAGCCGGAATAGGCCCAAGCGGCGAGCAAGGTCGCGGTGATGTCGGCGGAACGGCCGCGGCCGCCACGCTGCAGCTGGGTGCGGGCGGCGGCGTAGTTCTTCTGCTTCAGCGCGCGCACGCCGAGCGCGAGCTGGGCAAGGCCGTTGGTGGCGTCGCGCTGGATCAGCTTCTCGGCGGCGCGGAAGGTCTCGTTCATCGCGCCGTCGGCGAGGAAGGCGACGAAGCCACGCTCAAGCAGCTCACTGTTCTGCGGATCGTTCCGGATCGCCTCGCGCAGATAGATCGAGGCCGCACCGAGATCACGGGCTGAACCGGCCACCACGGCCGCGAGATAATTACCTTCGAGGCTTTCGGCCGGCTCGAACTTATCGACCGGGCGCGCCTGCGCGAGAGCCGGCATGCCGACATGCAAACCCGCGACAAACGCCAGCACAAGAGCGGCGCTACGGCCGTTGATCTGAAACGTCACGTTCGACATTCTCCCTCGGTCCGCCCCGGCCGCCGGGGACTGGTCCGTGGACGGGACCGTGACCTGAACGATTAGGCGGTCAACATGGCCGTTTCCAGGCCTGCCGACAAGAGTTGCACGCCGCTCTGCGTTATCGTTGTCACGCTGACGTGAAAAAGACACAGCCGCCCGGGCCAGGCCGGTCGGTTTGATGGATTCGGTCAATTTTTCAGGCGTAGCCTTGGCTTTGCCGCGACTTCGCGGCGATTCGTCAAAGGTGCTCCCAGATGAAGAAGGTCTCGCTCGCGCTCGCGGCCGTTCTCACGCTCGCCGGCATTGCCGGCGGCTGCGCCACCAAGGAACCCGAGAAGCCGGCTCCGATCGTCCGCAAGGGCTGATTCGTCCCCATTTCAGGGCAAACAATGAAAAAGGCCGCGCGGTCCAAGCCGCGCGGCCTTTCAAATTTCAGGGCCAAAACAGAATCGGCCGCCAGCGCGATCACATGTTCGAGTAGTTCGGACCGCCGGCCCCTTCTGGCACGGTCCAAGTGATGTTCTGGGCGGGGTCCTTGATGTCGCAGGTCTTGCAGTGGACGCAGTTCTGCGCGTTGATCACGAAGCGCGGCAGAGACTGCTTCTCCGGGTCGGCATAGACAACCTCGTAGACGCCGGCCGGGCAATAGAGCCGCGCCGGCTCGCCATAGATCGGCAGGTTCTGCAGCACCGGCACGTTGGGGTCGGTCAGCTTCAGATGCGCCGGCTGGTCCTCCTCGTGATTGGTCGCCGAGAGGAAGACCGAGGAGAGCTTGTCGAAGGAGATCTTGCCGTCGGGCTTGGGATAGACGATCGGCTTGACCATGCCGATCGGCTTCAGCGTGGCATGGTCCGGCTTGCCATGCTTCAGCGTGCCGAAGGGCGACCAGCCGAAGAGCTGATTCATCCACATGTCGATGCCGCCGAGCATGACGCCGCCGATCGTGCCGAGCTTGGACCAGAGCGGCTTGACGTTGCGCACCAGCTTGAGATCGCGCCCGATCTCGGAGGCGCGCCAGCTGTCCTCGATGCCGTCGACCATGTCATGCGAGCGCCCAGCCGCCAGCGCCGGCACGAGATGCTCGGCCGCGAGCATGCCCGAGAGGATGGCGTTGTGGCTGCCCTTGATGCGCGGCACGTTGACGAAGCCGGCCGAGCAGCCGATCAGCGCCCCGCCCGGGAAGGTCAGCTTCGGCACCGACTGCCAGCCGCCCTCCGTGATGGCGCGCGAGCCGTAGGAGAGCCGCTTGGCGCCCTCGAAGACGTCGCGGATCATCGGATGGGTCTTGAAGCGCTGGAACTCGTCGAAGGGCGAGAGCGTCGGGTTGGAATAGTTGAGATGGACGACGAAGCCGACCGAAACCAGGTTGTCGTCGAAATGGTAGAGGAAGGAGCCGCCGCCGGTCGACATGTCGAGCGGCCAGCCGAAGGAGTGCTGCACCAGCCCCTTCTTGAACTTCTCCGGCTTGACCTGCCAGATTTCCTTGAGGCCGATGCCGTATTTCTGCGGCTCGCGGCCCTCGTCGAGCGCGAAACGCTTGATCGCTATCTTGGAGAGCGAGCCGCGCGCGCCCTCGCCGAGCAGCGTGTAGCGGCCGCGCAATTCCATGCCGCGGGTGAAGCGGTCGGAGACCGTGCCGTCCTTGGCGATGCCCATGTCGCCGGTGGCGATGCCGGCGACCGAGCCGTCTTCGTTATAGAGCAGTTCGGCGGCGGCGAAGCCCGGATAGATCTCGACGCCGAGCGCCTCGGCGCGCGCCGCGAGATAGCGCGCGACCAGGCCGAGCGAGCCGACGAAGTTGCCGTGATTGTTCATCAGCTTCGGCATGGCGAAATTGGGAAGGCGCGCGCCGCCGGCCGGGCCGAGGAAATAGAAGACGTCCTCAGTCACCTGGGTATGCAGCGGGCGGGCCTCGTCCTCGCGCCAGTCCGGCAGGAGCTTGTCGAGCCCGATCGGATCGATGACCGCGCCGGAGAGGATGTGCGCGCCGACCTCGGAGCCCTTCTCGACCACGACGACCGAGATAGCCTCGTCGAGCTGTTTCAGCCGGATCGCGGCAGCGAGCCCGGCGGGACCTGCGCCGACAATGACGACGTCATAGTCCATGCTCTCGCGCGGCGTGCTCTGCGCTTCCTTCAGATCCATCCTGCCCTCCACCCGCGCGTCTTCATTGTTAGATAGTTTATATATGAACTATCTTGATCAACCCGCCAAGCACTGCCGCCAAGTTGATTGGAATTCCTCTATCCGGGGCTCCCGTTCATTTTGCAACAGCGAACAGGCTCGCTTCGGCCCAAGCGGCGCGGTATCCTGCCTCCCATGTCCCTCGATGCCGTCTCCGCAGCCGAACTGATCGCCTGGTACGCCGAAATGGGTGTGACCGAGGCGCTCGACGAGACGTCGCACGACCATTTCGCAGCCGCACCGGAACCGGCGCGACAGCCTGTCGCACGCTCAGTCTCCACTGCGCAGCAGGCGCCACGGCGCCCTGTGGCCGTGGCTGCGGCCACCCCGCCGGACGAGGCGGCGCTGTCGGCCCGGGCGCTGGCGCGCGAGGCGACGACGCTGGACGCGCTCAAGACGGCACTGGCGAGCTTCGAGGGCTGCCCGCTCAAGGCGACCGCCAAGAACCTGGTCTTCGCCGACGGCAACCCGGCCGCGAAGGTGATGTTCGTCGGCGAAGCACCCGGCGCCGACGAGGACCGGATCGGCCTGCCCTTCGTCGGCCGCTCAGGACAACTGCTCGACCGGATGCTGGCGGCGATCGGGCTCAACCGGCAGGAGCATGTCTACATCGCCAATCTCCTGCCCTGGCGCCCGCCCGGCAACCGCACGCCGACGCCGCAGGAGGTCGCGATCTGCCTGCCCTTCATCCAGCGCCAGATCGAACTGGTCGATCCGGATGTCCTGGTCTGCATCGGCGGCCCCTCGGCGCAGGGGCTGCTGGGCGTCTCCGGCATCCTGGCCTCGCGCGGGCGCTGGATGGAATACGACACCGGCACGCGCATGATCCGGGCGATCGCGACGCTGCACCCGGCTTACCTGCTGCGCCAGCCCTTGCAGAAGCGCCTGGCCTGGCGCGACCTGCGCGCGCTCAAGGCCGCCCTCGCCGCGCTTTGACGCAGCGGCGCGATGCCACTGCGGCATCGGCACCGGCTGCCCTGTCGCATCGCCTTGATTATTCCGAGTGCAAAGTAGACGCTGCAACCAGCAGGGTCATTCGGCCATGGCGATCCGTGGCCGGCACGCCGGAGCGATGCGATGGAAATCGACGCCTTTCTGCTGTCACGCATCCAGTTCGCCTTCACGATCTCCTTCCACATCGTCTTCCCGGCCTTCACGATCGGGCTCTCGGCCTATATCGCGACGTTGCTCGGCCTGTGGCTGAAGACCGGCGACCAGAAGTTCCATCTCCTCGCCCGGTTCTGGACCAAGATCTTCGCCGTGTCCTTCGCCATGGGCGTGGTCTCCGGCATCGTGCTGTCCTACCAGTTCGGCACGAACTGGAGCCGGTTCTCGGCGGTCACCGGCAATGTACTGGGTCCGCTGATCGGCTACGAGGTGCTCAGCGCCTTCTTCCTGGAGGCCTCCTTCCTCGGCGTGCTGCTCTTCGGCTGGAAGCGGGTGCCGCCCTGGCTGCATTTCCTCTCCGCCGTCATCGTCGCAGGCGGCACGGCGCTGTCGGGCTTCTGGATCCTCTCGGCCAATAGCTGGATGCAGTATCCGGTCGGGCACGAAGTCCGCGACGGCATCGTCTACCCCGTCGACTGGATGAAGATCGTGTTCAGCCCGACCTTCCCGCTGCGCTATGCGCACATGATGACCGCCGCCTATCTGACCACCGCCTTCGTGGTGCTGGCGACCGGGGCGCGCCATCTGCTTGCCGGCCACCGAACCGAATCGGCCAGGACGATGGTGCGCATGGCGATCCTGATGATCGCGCTGACCGCGCCGTTGCAGGCGTTGATCGGCGACTTCCACGGCAAGCAGACCGCAATCTACCAGCCGGCCAAGCTCGCCGCCATCGAGGCGCACTGGGATTCCTCCAAGCCCGGCGCGCTCGTGCTCTTCGCCTGGCCGGACGAGAAGGCCGAGCTCAACCGCTTCGAGATCGCGATTCCCGGCGTCGCCAGCCTGCTCACCCATGGCAGCATGGATGCGCTGTTCCCGAGCCTGAAGGACTTCGCCGTGCAGGACCGCCCGCCGGTGCTGATCCCCTTCTTCGGCTTCCGGCTGATGGTCGGGCTCGGCACGCTGATGATCATCTTCGGCTGGGTAGGAGCATGGCTCTGGTGGCGCGGCCGCCTCTTCGAGTCGCGGCGCTGGCTGTGGATCGCCCAGTACAGCTGGCCGGCCGGCTTCGTCGCCATTCTCGCCGGCTGGTTCGTCACCGAGGTCGGGCGCCAGCCCTGGGTCGCCACCGGCATCCTGCGCTCCAAGGATGCGGTCTCGCCGATCACCACCGCCGAGGTCGCGATCTCGCTGGCGCTGTTCGTCTTCGTCTATTGCGTCGTCTTCGCCGCCGGCATCGCGCTGATCAACCGCCTGGTCGCCAAGGGGCCGGACGAGATCAGCCCGGAGGATCCGCCCGAGCAGCCATCGAAGCGGCCGCTCAAGGCGGCGCAGGCTCCGGCCTCCGCCATCTTCGGTGACGGCCATCCCGGCGACGACAAGATCCAGCCGGCAAGCTGAGGAGAACTATTATGGAATGGTATCTCCCCGTGATCTGGGCCGGGCTGATCGGCACCGCCGTGATGCTCTATGTCGTGCTCGACGGATTCGACCTCGGCATCGCGATCCTGTTCCCGACGACCGGGGACGAAAGCGAGCGCGACCAGATGATGAACTCGGTCGCGCCGTTCTGGGACGGCAACGAGACCTGGCTGGTGCTCGGAGGCGCGGGCCTCTGGGTCGCTTTCCCGCTCGCCTATTCCGTGATCATGCCGGCCTTGTACCTGCCGGTGACGCTGATGCTGCTGTCCTTGATCTTCCGCGGCGTCGCCTTCGAATTCCGCTGGGTGGCCAAGCCCAGGCACCGGATCTGGGATCTCGCCTTCTGGCTCGGCTCCACCGCCGCCGCCTTCTCCCAGGGCGTCATCCTCGGCGGACTGATCCAGGGCATCAAGGTCGCCGACAGGCAGTTCGCCGGCGGCCCGTTCGACTGGCTGACGCCGTTCTCGCTGATGTGCGGCGCCGGCGTCGTCGTGGGCTATGCCCTGCTCGGCGCGACCTGGCTCGTCTTCAAGACCGAGGGGCCGGTTGCCGATCGCGCCCGCCGCCAGGCCAAGACCCTGCTGCTCTGCCTGCTCGCCTTCGCCGCGCTGGTCTCGCTCTGGACGCCCTATGCGCATCCGCGCATCGCCGAACGCTGGTTCACGCCGTCGAACCTGATGCTGCTCTGGCCCTTCCCGGTGCTGACCGCCTTCTGCGGCTACATGGCCTGGAAGCGCCTCCACGGGGCGCACGAGTTCACGCCCTTTGCCTTCACCATCGCGATCTTCCTGCTCTGTTTCCTCGGGCTCGCGATCTCGAACTATCCCTATCTCGTGCCGCCCGACCTGACGATCTGGGACACGGCGGCAGCACCGTCCTCGCATGTCTTCGTGCTGATCGGCGTGACCTTCCTGCTGCCGATGATCCTGTTCTACACGGCCTTCGTGTACTGGACGTTCCGGGGCAAGGTGAAAGCCGATGCGGGCTATCATTGAGCGTTTCCGGCGGCAGGCGCAGGAACTGAGACGCCTCTGACGGAACCGGCGAGGGAGGACATGATGTTCGCGACCAGAATCGCCCGCAGCGCCGTGATCGCCGCGCTGCTGCTGGCCGCTCCGGCCTTGGCAGCACCGCAAAAGCCCGTTCTCGACGCAGCCGAGGCCGAAAAGCCAGCCTATCTCGCGACGCTCGAAAAGCTGGTCTCGATCGAATCCGGCTCGCGGGATGCGCAGGGGCTGGCGACGATCGCCGCCCTGATCGCCGATCGCCTGAAGGCCCTCGGCGGCGAGACGGAGCTGATCGACTCGGCCGAGCCGGCGCGATCGCCCGGCAAGATCGCGCTCGCGCGCTTCAAGGGCAGCGGCACCAGGAAGATCCTGCTGCTGGCGCATATGGACACGGTCTACGCCAAGGGCATGCTGGCCCAGCAGCCTTTCCGGATCGAGGGCGACAAGGCCTATGGCCTCGGCATCGCCGACGACAAGCACGGCATCGCCCTGATCCTCCACACCGTCGCGCTGCTCAACAAGATCGCGGCCAGGGACTACGGCACGCTCACCGTCCTGATCAATGGCGACGAGGAGATCGGCTCGGCGGGCTCCAGGGCGCTGATCACGAAGATCGCGGCCGAACAGGATGCGGTGTTTTCCTGCGAGGGCTCGAATATCGCCCAGGACACGCTCCGCCTCGCCACCAGTGGCATCGGCTCGGTGCAGCTCAAGGTCACCGGGCGGGCCTCGCATGCCGGCAGCTCGCCGGAAATGGGCCGCAACGCGCTCTACGAACTCTCCCACCAGATCCTGCAGATGCGCGATCTCTCCAAGCCGGAGATGGGCCTCAAGCTGAACTGGACGCTCGCCTCGGCCGGCTTGGTCAGCAACGCGATTCCGGCAGAGGCGAAGGCGCAAGGCGACATGCGGGCGCTGCGCATGGCCGATTTCGACTTGATCGAGGCGGCGGTGAAGGAGCGCATCCAGAACAAGCTCATCCCCGATACGGTGGTGGAGGCGACCTTCACGCGCGGGCGCCCGCCTCTGGCGCCGACCGAGGCCAGCAAGGCGCTCGGTGCGCATGCCAAGCGCATCTTCGACGAGATCGGCCGGCCGCTGACCATCGCGGAAAGAGCGACCGGCGGCGGAACCGACGCTGCCTATGCCGCGCTCCAGGCCAAGGGGCCGGTGATCGAAGGCTTCGGCCTCAGGGGTTTCGGCTCGCATTCGAACCAGAATGAATATGTCGCGTTGGATTCGATCGTGCCGCGGCTTTACCTGCTCGCGCGGATGATCACCGACGTCTCGCGCGGCGAGGCCAAATAGCGGGCAGCCGCGCTGACGGCAACGCTTGAGTTCCGCCGCGTCCTCGCCGACATTGGCGGCGCTACAAAAAGGGTTCGTGCATGCGTTGGGAAGATTACCGCCAGTCCGAGAACGTCGAGGACCGGCGCGGCGGGGGTGGTGGCGAATATGCCGGCCTTCCCGGCGGGCGCGGCGGCATCGGCATCGGCACCATGGTCGTGCTCGGCCTGCTCGGCTGGGCGCTCGGCATCGATCCGCGCATTTTGATCGGCGGCGCCGAGATGATCGGCGGCATCGGCGGGCGCAGCGCGCCGACGCAGGAGCAGCGCAAATCGGCCGGGCCGCCGCAGGACGAGATGGGCAAATTCATCTCGGCCGTGCTGGCGCAGAACGAGGACATCTGGACGAAGGTGCTGCCGCAGCAGGCCAACCGGAAATACGTACCGCCCAAGCTGGTGCTGTTCAGCGGCGTCGATCGCTCGGGTTGCGGCACTGCCCAGTCGGCGATGGGCCCATTCTATTGCCCCAACGACCAGCGGGTCTATCTCGACCTCTCCTTCTTCCAGGAGATGCAGCGCAAGCTCGGCGGCGGCGGCGACTTCGCCTATGCCTATGTCGTCGGCCACGAGGTCGGCCATCACATCCAGAACCTGCTCGGCATCCTGCCCAAGGTGAACGAGCTGCGCCAGCGACTCTCCGAGCGCGAATCGAACGCGCTTTCGGTGCGCGTCGAATTGCAGGCCGACTGCTTCGCCGGCGTCTGGGCCTACAATCTCCAGGCGATGGACCGGGTCGAGCCCGGTGACATCGACGAGGCGATGCGGACGGCTTCCGCGATCGGTGACGACAAGCTGCAGCAGCAGGGTCGTGGCGTGGTCGTGCCGGATTCCTTCACGCACGGCTCGTCGGCCCAGCGCACCCGCTGGTTCAACACGGGCTTCAAGTCCGGCTCGCTGCAGAGCTGCGACACCTTCCGCACCAACCAGCTCTGAGCGTCAGCGCGCAGCGCGCTCGCGGCGGACGGTGAGCCGGCGCGGCGCGCGGGCCAGCCGGCCGGAGAGGATCTGCTTCTTCGGCGCGAGCAACCCTGCCCTGACACCGCGCGAACGCAGCGAGACCGCACCCCATTCGCGCAAGGCCGCCGCCATGCCGCGCAGCGGCATCAAAGCCGGCAGCGCCGCCGAGGTCAGCAAATGCCGCTCGATGCTGGGCGTCCAGGCTGGCTCGGGCAGGTCACCGGCTTCGAGCAGGATCACCCAATCGCCGCGCGCCTGCGCAGCGCCGGACGACCAGGCCTCGCCGTTCTTCGCCCTGACATAGCTGGCGCCAGTCTCGTCGGCGAGGCGCGCGATCGCGGCATCGTCAGCTTCGTCGATCACCACGGCATGGCCGATCACGCCCTTGGCGACCGCCGGAATCAGTACGGACAAGGTCGCGGCGAGCGCCTCGGCGTCACGATTGGCCCGGATGACGGCGGTGATCATGGACTGACAGCTTATGACGCACTGCAACATGTCGCAATCCTGTCACTTGCCTTTTGTTCCCTTTATGTTCACATTCCTTGGTCTCGGAGCCACCGATTCCGCCGGGAGACGAAACCATGCTGCAGGCCAGGCCCTCAGCCAGGACGCAACCGCTCAAGCGCCGCGACGCCGAGTCGGGCACGGTCTCGGCGCCGGTCGACCCGCTCGCCTATGTCGGCAGCCAGATCGACCCGGAGCGGCGGCGCGGGCGCGGCGCGACGATCAACCCCGGCGGCCGCTACGAAGCCGAACAGCGCATCAGCGAAGATGACGGCTGGGGCTCGCTCGGCGAGCTGCCGCCGTTCAAGACCGAGGTCTCGGTCGAGAAGCCGCGCACGATCATTACACGCAATGACTCGCCCGATATTTCGTTCGACCGCTCGATCAACCCCTATCGCGGCTGCGAGCATGGCTGCGTCTACTGCTTCGCGCGGCCGAGCCATGCCTATCTCGGCCTCTCGCCTGGCCTCGATTTCGAGAGCAAGCTGACCGCTAAGCCCGACGCGGCGCTGCTCTTGGAAAAGGAGCTGTCCTCGCCGAGCTACCAGCCACGCACCATCGCGATCGGCACCAATACCGACGCCTACCAGCCGATCGAGAAGAAGCTCCGGATCATGCGCGGGATCCTGGAGGTGCTGGCGAAGTTCAACCATCCGGTCGGCATCGTCACTAAATCCGCGCTGGTGCAGCGCGACCTCGACATCCTCGCGCCGATGGCGGCGAAGGGGCTGGTCAAGGTCGCGCTCTCGGTGACGACGCTCGATCCCAAGCTCGCCCGCAACATGGAGCCGCGCGCCGCCGCTCCCGCCAAGCGCATCGAGACGATCCGCAAGCTCTCGGAGGCCGGCATCCCGGTGACGGTGCTGGTGGCGCCGATCGTGCCGGCGATCAATGAGCACGAGATCGAGCGCATCCTCGACGCCGCCAAGGCGGCGGGAGCTCGTGAGGCCGGCTATGTGCTGCTGCGCCTGCCGCTCGAGGTGAAGGACATCGTACAGGACTGGCTGGTGACGCATCATCCCGACAAGATGCGCCATGTCGTCTCGCTGATCCGCTCGACCCGCGGCGGCAAGGACTATGACGCCGCCTGGGGCCAGCGCCAGGTCGGCTCCGGCCCCTATGCCTGGATGATCGGCCGGCGCTTCGAAATGGCGGCCGAGCGGCTCGGCTTCAACAGCACGCGGCTACGCTTGCGCACCGATCTCTTCGTCAAGCCGGAGAAGGAGAAGGCGCAGCTCAGTCTGTTCTGAGCGCCCCAGCCCAGCATCTGATGGCACCGATCGCACCGCCATGCGTTTTGCTTCATGAGGCGGAGGCCGTCATGGACGATTTCAGCAGCGAGACGATTGAAACGGACGAGGCCACGATCTTCCTGCGCCGGAAGGGCTCGGGCCCTCCGCTTCTTCTGCTCCACGGCTTTCCGCAGACTCATCTGATGTGGCGGGACGTCGCTCCGCTTCTAGCGAAGGACTTCACCGTCATCTGCGCCGACCTGCGCGGTTATGGCGCGAGCTCCTGCCCGCCCTCGACCGCCGACCACGCCCCCTACAGCAAGCGTGCCCTCGCCGCCGACATGGTCGCAGTCATGGAGAAGCTGGGTTTTCGCTGCTTCTGTGTGGCCGGACACGATCGTGGCGGCCGCGTCGCCTACCGCCTGGCGCTCGACCATCGGGAGCGGACCGCGAAGGTAGCCGTGCTCGACATCGTGCCGACAGCTGAGGCCTGGGACCGTGCCGACGCCCGCTTTGCGCTCGGATTCTGGCCGTGGACGCTGCTCGCCCAGCCCGAGCCCCTGCCGGAGCGGCTGCTCGCGGCAGCCCCGGACGCGATCATCGACAGTGCGCTGAACGGCTGGGGCACGCCAGCCTCGACTTTTTCAGCCGCGGCGCGGGACGCCTACGTCGCCGCCCTCAGCGATCCCAGCCATATCCACGCGATCTGCGAGGAGTACCGGGCCGCGGCCGGAATCGACCGAGAGCACGACGCCGAGGACCAGCGAAACGAGCGGCGCATCACCTGTCCCACGCTCGCCCTGTGGAGTTCCGAGGGCGCTCTGGCACAATGGTATGAAGCCGATGGCGGGCCGCTCGCGATCTGGCGCCGCTGGGCGGATCATGTGGAAGGTAAGGCCGTTCCCGGTGGGCATTTCTTCCCGGAAGCTCGCCCGCTGGCGGCTGCGGAAGCCTTGCGCGCCTTCTTTCTGCAGCCCGGCTGAGTTGTGGATGTGGCACTGGCAGCGGCAGACCTTCGAGCCTTGATCTGGCATAGCGAAGCCATGACCGCCGATTTCAGCCGCGAGCAGGCCGCGATGATTGCCGGGCGCGCCCGCGTCGCCGGCGTGGACGAGGTCGGGCGCGGCCCGCTCGCCGGCCCGGTCGTCGCCGCCGCAGTCATCCTCGACCCCTTGGCGATTCCGGACGGGCTCGCCGATTCGAAGGAACTCAGCGCCCAGCGCCGCGAAGAGCTCTGCGTCCAAATCCTCGCCAGCGCCCTGGCGGTCGGCGTCGGCAGCGCCTCGGCGACCGAGATCGACACGATCAACATCCGGCAGGCGACCCTGCTGTCGATGCGGCGCGCGGTCGGGGCGCTGCCGCTCTCGCCCGATCTCGTCCTGGTCGACGGCAACGATCCGCCAGCGCTGGCCTGCGGCTGCGAGGCGATCATCGGCGGCGATGGGCTGATCGCCTCGATCGCCGCAGCCTCGATCGTCGCCAAGGTGATGCGCGATCGGATGATGGCGCGGCTCGGCCTGCTCTATCCGGCCTATGGCTTCGCCGGTCATGCCGGCTACGGGACGGCCAAGCACCGCGCTGCCATCAAGGAACACGGCCCCTGCCCCGCACATCGCTTTTCCTTCGCGCCGATCAAGGGCTTCTGGGCGCGGGCGGGATAGCGTCAATGACGAGCCACGCCTCCCTTCTCCCCTTGCCGGAGAAGGTGGCTCGGCGAAGCCGAGACGGATGAGTGGTCGCGCGACGATTACAGCCTTCGCGCTTGATATGCGCTGACGCCGGATAGGGTAGTGCGCCCCCTCATCCGGCCCTCCGGGCCACCTTCTCCCGCAAGGGGAGAAGGGAAGGCGCGCCCGTTGGACGCCTCCCCCAACGGCAGCTCCGGGCCGGTTACCCTTCCTTAACTTCCGTTACAAATTTCCAAACATAATCAATAGGCTAGGCAAAATCTGCAGCCCCAGAATGGGACGCATTTTTTTCAAGCTGGAAACCCGACCTTTACCCTGACCGGCCAGGATCGCGACTGTTGAAGTTGCGTAACGGTCTTGGCGTCATGAGTACCTCGCGTACCGGGACCGCCAGCGCTCCCGTCCGGATTCAGGTTTCGCGTACCGGACGGCCCGCGCTGGGGGCCCGGATGAAGGCCAAGAGCCTTCTTCCCTCTCAGATCCTCCCGCCTCGCGAGCTTCCGCTCGACCAGGTGATCGTCGGTGATTGCGTCGCCGCGATCGAGGCCCTGCCGCCGGGCAGCGTCGACCTCGTCTTCGCCGACCCGCCCTATAATCTCCAGCTCGGCGGCGATCTGCGCCGACCCGACGACAGCCTCGTCGACGCCGTCGACGACGACTGGGACAAGTTCGCCTCCTTCGCCGATTACGACGCTTTCACCCGCGCCTGGCTTTCGGCCTGCCGCCGCGCGCTGAAGCCGGACGGCGCGCTCTGGGTGATCGGCTCCTATCACAACATCTTCCGGGTCGGCTCGATCCTGCAGGATCTCGGCTTCTGGATGCTGAACGACATCGTCTGGCGCAAAGCCAACCCGATGCCGAATTTCCGCGGCCGGCGCTTCACCAATGCGCATGAGACGCTGATCTGGGCGGCGCGCGGCGAAGCGTCCAAATACACCTTCCACTACGAGGCGCTGAAGGGCGGCAATGACGACCTGCAGATGCGCTCGGACTGGTATCTGCCGCTCTGCACTGGCGAGGAACGCCTGAAGGACGAGAAGGGCGCCAAGGTCCATCCGACCCAGAAGCCCGAATCGCTGCTCGCCCGGGTGCTGCTCTCGGCCAGCAATCCCGGCGACGTCGTGCTCGATCCCTTCTTCGGCACCGGCACGACCGGCGCCGTCGCCAAGGCGCTCGGCCGCCACTTCATCGGCATCGAGCGCGAGCAGGTCTATGCCCAGGCGGCGCGCGAGCGCATCGCCGCGGTGCAGCCGCTGCCGCCGGAAGCCTTCGCCACCGCGCCGTCGAAGCGCAGCGAGCCGCGCGTGCCCTTCCTCAGCTTGGTCGAGGCCGGGCTGGTCAGGGCGGGCGAGACCGTCTTCGACGAGAAGCGCCGTCACAGCGCAATCATCCGCGCCGACGGCACGCTGGTGCTCGGTCCCGCCGTCGGCTCGATCCACAAGGTCGGTGCGCTGGCCCAAGGGCTGCCGGCCTGCAATGGCTGGACCTTCTGGCATGTCGAGCGCGAGGGCAAAGCCATGCTGCTCGATGTCCTGCGCGGTGAGATCAGGACGCAGATGGCAGCGGCCTAAGCCCGCTGCAACTCTTCCAGTCCCGCTTCGAGCGCCTTCAGGAAGACGTTCGGGAACGCCTCCTCCTTCAGCCGGCTGAACGGGGTGAAGCGCATGCCCTCCGGCGCCTGCGTTTCCAGCGGCACGCGCCCAGCGAACACCGTCAGCTCCAGCGGGAAATGCGTGAAGACATGGCGGACCGGCAGCATCAGCCGACGCCATTGAGCCGGCACCGGCTGATCGCGCAGGGCATCGCCGGGCTCATAGTCGGCCCGCCAGTCGCTGCCGGGCACCTCGACCATGCCGCCGAGCAAGCCCTTGGCCGGCCGGGTGTGGACCAGCACCGCGCCATCCTCGCGCATCGCGACGAAGGCCACGCCATAGCGGGTCTTGCCGGTCTTCTTCGCCGCCTTGCGCGGGAAGCTCTCCTGCGTGCCCTCGATCCGCGCCCGGCAGAGCTCGCGCCAGGGACAGAGCCCGCAGGCCGGCGAGCGCGGCGTGCAGATCGTGGCGCCCAGATCCATCAGCGCCTGCGCGAAGTCGCCGGGCCGCTCATGCGACAGCAAGGCCAGGACCCGCTCGCGGATCAGCGGCTTGGCTGAGGGCATCTCGTCCTCGATCGCGAAGAGCCGGGTGATCACCCGCTCGACATTGCCGTCGACCGCAACCGCCGGCCGGTCGAAGGCGATCGCCGCGACGGCTCCCGACGTATAGACGCCGATGCCCGGCAAAGCGCGCAGCCCCTCTTCCGTATCGGGGAAGCGGCCGCCATGCTGATCCGCGACCGCCTTGGCGCAGGCATGGAGATTGCGGGCGCGGGAGTAATAGCCGAGACCGGCCCAGGCCTGCATGACGTTCTCAGACGGCGCGGAGGCCAAGGCCTCGACGCTCGGGAAGCGCGCCATGAAGCGCTCGAAATAGGGTTTCACCGCCGCGATCGTGGTCTGCTGCAGCATGATCTCGGAGACCCAGACACGGTAAGGGTCGGCCCGCTCGCCCGGCAGCGCCCGCCAGGGCAGGACGCGCCGGTGGCGGTCATACCAGGCGAGGAGATCGGCGGCGCGGGGCTGGGGAGCGGGGGCGTCCATGATGTCCGGTGTAATGCGTCGGGCGGGACAGGCAAGCTCAGTATGAACCGTCATATGAATGTCTGCGGCCGGCGGGAATCTCTCGCAGACCGGATGAGGTGGAGCGGTCGTGATGGCGATGCTGGAAGAGTTCGGTCCCGAGATCTGGATCGCGAGCGGTCCGCAAGTGACGGCCGCGCTCGGTTTCAACTACCCGACACGCATGGCCGTGATCCGCCTCGCTGACGGAGAGCTGTTCGTCTGGTCGCCAGTCGCGCTGAGCGACGAGCTCAAGACGGAGCTCGCATCGCTCGGCTCCGTCCGCCATCTCGTCGCGCCCAACTCCCTGCACGACCTGTTCATCGCGAGCTGGAAGCAGGCCTATCCCGAGGCTCGCCTCTATGCCGCGCCCGGATTGCAGCAGAAGCGCAAAGACCTCGCCTTCGACACCGAGGTCACCGACCAGGCGATCCTGCCCTGGGCGAACGAGATCGCCCATGTCGTCATGGCGGGCAATGCGATCACGACCGAAGTCGTCTTCTTTCATGCCAAGAGCGGCACGGTGCTGTTCACCGACCTGCTGCAGCAGTTTCCGCCGCGCTGGTTCAGCGGCTGGCGCGCGCTCATCGCGAAATGGGACCTGATGCTCGCTTCAGAACCCTCCGTGCCGAGGAAGTTCCGCCTCGCCTTCACCGACAGGAAGGCGGCCCGAGCAGCTGCCGAGCGGCTGCTGTCATGGCCTGCCGAGAAGATCCTGATGGCGCACGGAACGCCGGTCCGGGCCGATGGCCGTGCCTTCCTGAAACGGGCATTTCGCTGGCTGACCCACTGAGCAATTGCAGCTAATCCTGTCGATCATGGCCAATGTCGTTCCCAACCTCGCAACCGAAAGATTGCTGCTCAAACCGCTGGCGCTCGACGACGCGGCAGCGATCCAGACGGTTTTTCCGCAATGGGAGATCGTGCGCTTCCTCGCCAGCCATATCCCCTGGCCCTATCCGCCCGATGGCGCAGAGAGCTTCCTGCGCGGTGTCGCGCTGCCCGGTATGGCCGAGGGCAAGGAATGGCATTGGAGTCTGCGCCCAAAAGCGGACCCCGGACGGCTAATCGGCGTGATCAGCCTGCTGATCGGAGAGAAGAACAATCGCGGCTTCTGGATCGCGCCCGAATGGCGCGGCCAAGGCCTGATGAGCGAGGCGGTCGTCGCCGCGACCGACTTCTGGTTCGAGGTGCTCGGGCGCGATCTGCTACGGGCGCCGAAAGCGGTGGAGAACATCGCTTCGCGCCGGATATCGCAGAGCAGCGGCATGCGCATGGTCGGTGTCGAGACGCACAGCTTCGTCTCCGGCGAGCATCCCGCGGAAATCTGGGAGATCACCGCAGCGGAATGGCGCGCCCACAGGGCGGCTGGTTGATCTGCTTGCCGCCGCACGGCTCCCGTCGCAAAATAGCCCATGCCTGCAAAGCCCCTCGCCGAATTGATCGACGACTGCCTCGCGCCTGCGCTCGCCGCGCAGGGTTTTGCGGGACGCTCGGTCGTCGCCTTCTGGCCGGAGATCGTCGGCGAGCGGCTGGCGCAGCGCACACGGCCGCTCAAGATCGACTGGCCGCGGCGGCGTGGCGCACCCGGAGAAGCCTCGGATCCAGCGACACTGGTGGTGCGGGTCGAAGGCGCCTTTGCGCTGGAGATGCAGCAGCTCGGGCCGCTGGTGCTGGAACGCGTCAACAGCCATCTCGGCTGGCGCGCCGTCGGCAAGCTGGTGCTGAAGCAGGGGCCCGTCGCGCTGCCGTCTGCGCCAAAGCCGGCTCCGCCGCCGGATCCGGCCGTATTGGCGCGGATCGATGCGCAGGTCGCGGGCGTCGAAAGTGCGGAGTTGCGCGAGGCGCTGGCGCGGCTCGGGCGCGGTATCGCGCAGCGGCGCCAGGCCGCGGGCGACGACACGGCTTCGTGAGCGGGATGCGACGAACCGATCTTGCCACAATCCTGCTGGCGACTATGGTCCGCAGCGACCAACTCGCCACAGGGATTTCCGCATGACCAGCCGCCGCCAGGTGTTGATCGGCTCCGCCGCCTTGGCCCTCTCGCCGCTTCTCGCCAGCCAGGGCGCCTCGGCCCAGACGCTTCCCGGCGTCGCCAACCCGCTCGGCGATGTCTGGCTCGGCAATGCCGACGCCAAGGTCTCGATCATCGAATACGCCTCGCTGACCTGCAGCCACTGCGCCAATTTCCACAAGGACACCTGGCCGGCGTTGAAGGCGAAGTACATCGACACCGGCAAGGTGCGCTTCGTGCTGCGCGAGTTCCCCCTCGATCCGCTCGCCACCGCCGGCTTCATGCTGGCGCGCTGCAACGGCACCGACAAATACTACCCGCTGACCGACCTGCTGTTCGCGCAGCAGCGCAACTGGGCCTTCACCGAAAAGCCCGTCGATGCGCTCTCGAGCCTGGTCAAGCAGGCCGGTTTCACACAGGAATCTTTCGAGGCCTGCCTGAAACGTCAGGACATTTACGACGCTGTCACGCAGGTTAAGGAAGGTGGGGCCAAGGCTGGCGTGGACTCCACCCCGACCTTCTTCATCAACGGGCAGAAGCGCTCCGGTGCACTCAGCCTCGCCGAATTCGACAAGATCCTCGAGCCGCTGCTCGGCAGCTGAGCGGCCCGATAGCCTGATGGCGCGTCGATGCATCTGACGCGCCTCAAGCTCGCCGGCTTCAAGACCTTCGTCGAGCCGACCGAATTCCAGATCGAGCCGGGGCTGACGGGCGTCGTCGGCCCGAACGGCTGCGGCAAATCCAATCTCGTCGAAGCCCTGCGCTGGGTGATGGGCGAAAGCTCGTTCAAGAACATGCGCGGCTCGGGGATGGACGACGTCATCTTCGGCGGCTCGTCCGAGCGCCCGGCCCGCAACATGGCCGAGGTCGCACTCACCCTCGACAACAGCGACCGCAAGGCGCCCGCCGCCTTCAATGAGGCTGAGGTGCTGGAGGTGACGCGCCGGATCGAGCGCGAGGAAGGCTCGACATACCGGATCAACGGCAAGGAGGTGCGCGCCCGCGACGTGCAGCTCCTCTTCGCCGACGCCGCCACCGGCGCGCGTTCGCCGGCGCTGGTGCGCCAGGGCCAGATCAGCGAGATCATCTCGGCCAAGCCGCAATCGCGCCGACGTATCCTCGAAGACGCCGCCGGCATCGCCGGGCTGCACAGCCGCCGGCATGAGGCCGAGCTGCGCCTCAGGGGCGCCGAGGACAATCTCAACCGGCTCGAAGACGTGCTCGCCGAGATCGACGGGCAGGTCGAGGCTTTGCAACGCCAGGCGCGCCAGGCGACGCGTTACCGCAACCTCGCCTCGGACATCCGCAAGGCCGAGGCCGTGCTGGCGCTGATCGCCCATCACGAAGCGCGGACGCAGGAAGCCGGAGCCGAACGGGCGCTCGAAGCGGCCGTCCGTGAGGTCGCCGACAAGACCGGCGTGCAGGCGGAAGCGGCCCGGCTGCAGGCGATCGCGGCGCATGCCCTGCCGGCGCTGCGCGAGGGCGAGGCCGCGGCCGCAGCAGCACTTGTGCGCTTGAAGCGCGGCCTCGACGAAATCGAGGCCGAGAATCGGCGCGCCAGGCAGCGCACCGAGGAACTGGCCAAGCGGCTCGCCGAACTGCAGGGCGATCTCGCCCGGCAGGACAGCCTCGGCAAGGATGCAAGCGACAGCCTGTCGCGCCTGACGGCCGAGGATGAGAGCCTGCGGCTGGAGGCCGAAGCCGCGACGGGCAGCAGCAAGACGGCAGCCGTCGAGCTCGCCGAAGCCGAGAAGGCGCTGGCGGCCGCCGAAGCCGAGCATGCGGCAGTGCAGGCAAGGCTGTCCGAATTGAGCGCCCGACGCGGTGCGCTCGAACGGGCCCTGCGCGAGGCCAGGGAACGCGAGACCCGCCACGCGGCAGAGCGCGAGCGGCTGCAGCGCGACCAGGCTGCGCTCGATGCCGACGGCACCGCCGCCTCGCTCGACGGCTTGCGTGCCACCGTTGCGACCGCGGAAACGGCGATGCAGAGCGCGGATGCCGCTGCGGGTGCGGCGCGCAGCGCTCTCGCTGCCGCGCGCGAGGAGGAAGCGCGGCTACGCGGGCCGGTCGCGGAAGCCGACCGCAAGGCGCAACGCCTGGAAACCGAAGTCCGCACCCTCCAGAAACTGCTCGCTCCGGCGGCCGGCGGACGCTGGCCGGCGATCCTCGATTCGATCGCTGCGGCCAAGGGCTACGAGACAGCGCTGGGCGCAGCGCTCGGCGACGATCTCGACGCCTCCGCCGATTCCGCCGCGCCGGCGCATTGGTCCGACAGCGGCAGCGGCGAGAGCGACCCTGCCCTTCCAGAGGGCGTCGAGCCGCTCGCCAGGCATGTGCGCGGACCCGCGGCACTCGCCCGGCGCCTGCGCCAGATCGGCGTCGTCGCCCGGGCGGATGGCGTCGCCTTGCGACCCAAGCTGTTGCCGGGCCAGCGGCTGGTCTCGCGCGAAGGCGATATCTGGCGCTGGGACGGCTTCACCAGCGCTGCCGAAGCGCCCTCTCCCGCCGCCCGCCGGCTCGCCGAGAAGAATCGCCTCGGCGATCTCGAACGCGAGGCGCAGGTGGCGCGCGAAGCGTCCGAAGCGGCGCGTGATGGTCTCGACCAGGCGAGCGAACGCACCAAGGCGGCCACCCAGACCGAGACGAAGGCGCTGGAGGCAGCCCGCGAGGCCAGGCGCAATCTCGACCAGGCGCGCGAGCGGCTGGCCCAGGCCGAGCGCAAGGCCGGCGAGACGGCGGCCCGCCGCTCGGCCCTGACCGAGGCGATCGGCCGGCTCGGCCAGAACATCGCCGACGCGCAGGCGCAAACCGAAGCCACGAATCAGGATCTAGGGGGCCTCGCCCCGGCGCCCGAACTGGAAGGCGCCCTGCTCGCCGCCCGGGCCGAACTGGGCGAGCGGCGTGCGGCAGCCTCCGAGGCGCGGGCGCGGGTGCAGACGCAGGGGCGCGAGGCCGAATTGCGCAGCCGCCGCCGCGAGGCGATCGCAGGGGACCTGCGCGCCTGGCGCGAGCGGGCCGCCACCAGCGAGCAGAGCGCTGCCGATACCCGCCGGCGAATCGAGACCGCTGCGGCCGAGCACAAGGCCCTCCTGGAGGCGCCCGACACCTTCCTGGTCGAGCGCCGCCGGCTCCTCGCCGAGATCGAGACTGCCGAGGGCAACCGGCGTACCGCCGCCGACAAGCTCGCCGCAGGCGAAGTCGCGCAGGCGGAAGCCGACCGGCAGGCACGTGCGGCGCTGGAAGCGCTGTCGGCGACCCGCGAGGCTCGTGCGAGCGCGGAGGCCAGGCTGGAGGCAGCGCGGCAGCGCCTCGCCGATGTCGTGCGCCAGATCGTCGACGGGCTGGAGACGGAGGTCGCAGGCCTGCATCAGCTCGCCGGGCTGAAGGTCGGCGATACGCCGCCGGATGCCGAGGATGTCGAGCGCCGGCTCGGTGGGCTCAAGGCGGAGCGTGAGCGGCTCGGCGCGGTCAATCTGCGCGCCGATGACGAACTCACCGAAGTCCAGGGCAAGCGCAGCGGCCTCGCAACCGAGCGCGATGACCTGACCGAGGCGATCCGGCGCCTGCGCCAGGCGATCGGAGCGCTCAACCGTGAAGGACGGGAGCGGCTTCTTGCCGCATTCGAGATCGTCAACGGCCATTTCCAGCATCTCTTCGGGGTGCTGTTCGGCGGCGGCACAGCCGACCTGACCCTGGTCGATTCGGAGGACCCGCTCGAAGCCGGGCTCGAGATCATCGCGCGGCCGCCGGGCAAAAAGCCGCAGGTGATGACCTTGCTCTCCGGCGGCGAGCAGGCGCTGACCGCAACCGCCCTGATCTTCGCGGTGTTCCTGACCAATCCCTCGCCGATCTGCGTGCTCGACGAGGTCGACGCCCCGCTCGATGACGCCAATGTCGAGCGCTATTGCGACCTGCTCGAGGAGATGGCGCGCAACACCTCGACGCGTTTCATCCTGATCACCCACAACCCGATCACCATGGCGCGCATGGACCGGCTGTTCGGCGTCACCATGGCCGAACGCGGGGTCAGCCAGATGGTATCGGTCGACCTCGCCACGGCCGAGCGCATCCGCGAGGCGGTCTGACATTATTGCCGCGGCGCACAAGAATCGTCCAAAGCGCCCTGCGACACTCTAAAATCATTTTATTTTTCAAGGCATTAATCACGACCTGCTCAACTTGACACCATATGACCCCGTCAATATGGTGCGCCCGATTTTTCCGGGTGGCGGAGCTTTTTTCACCGCGCGGAGCGATCGGCAATCCGATGAGCGCCCGCCACGACGATCCGGTTCCGGATCGACCGGCCAGGCAGCGCAAATCAGCGACAATTCCGGTATTGTCCGGTTTCTTCGGGGACCGAGCACGGAAGGGTCGTGTCATGACGGCGGTCGAACGGTGATGACGGGCCAGGACGGACAAGGTTCAGGCCCGGAGCGGCCTGCGGACAAGGATGCGAGCCTCGAAAGCCGGCTCAAATCCCTAGATGCGGGCCTGAAGCGTGCGACCAACCAGACGGAAGCCGAAATCCGGCGCGAGAGCACGTCCGCCGATTCCAGCGGAATCGGTCAGGCGATGCGGCTTTCCACGGAATTCGTTGCCGGCATCATTGTCGGCGGCGGGCTCGGCTGGGCCGTCGATAAATGGCTGGGGACGGCGCCCTTCGGGATGATCGCCCTGCTGATGCTCGGCTTCGGCGCTGGCGTGATGAACGTCGTGCGCGCTGCGGGCTTGATGAAATCGCGCACTGACGATAAGTCGGGCGCGCAGAACTGAGGCTCGGTCCCGAAAGGGGCCGTCTTATGGCAGGAACAAGGGCGACAGATGGCTGGTCCGATCGAACAATTCGAGATCAAACCGATCGTGTCTCTTGGCAAGATCGGCGGAAGCGAGATCGCTTTCACCAATTCCGCCCTGTTCATGGTCGCCGCCGTCGCCATCATCGTGCTGCTCTTCGTCTACGGCACGCGCAACCGCTCGCTGGTTCCAGGCAGGCTGCAATCGCTGGCTGAGATGGGCTACGAGTTCGTAGCCAACACAGTGAAAGACTCGGCCGGCCATGACGGCATGAAGTTCATGCCGCTGGTGTTCTCGCTCTTCATGTTCGTGTTGGTCTGTAACATGCTCGGCATGATCCCGGGTTCGTTCACCGTCACCAGCCACCTGATCGTCACCGCCGCGCTCGCCGCGCTCGTGATCTTCACCGTCATCATCTATGGCATCGCCAAGCATGGCGCCCACTTCTTCGGCCTGTTCGTGCCGAAGGGCGTGCACCCGTTGATGCTTATCATCCTGGTGCCGATCGAGGTGATCTCCTTCGTCTCGCGCCCGATCAGCCTGTCGGTCCGTCTCTTCGCCAACATGCTCGCCGGCCACATCGCGCTGAAGATCTTCGCCGGCTTCGTGGCGACGCTGCTCTTCGCCGGCGGCTGGGCCATCCTCTCGCCGCTGCCGCTCGTGCTGACCATCGCGCTGATCGCGCTGGAATTCCTGGTCGCCGGCCTGCAGGCCTATGTCTTCGCCGTGCTGACCTGCATCTACCTGCACGACGCCCTGCATCCGGGCCACTGATCGGCCCTGATCCCCAAGTTCACCCCTCGACTGTCACAACTATCCCCCTAAGGAGCATTTCCATGGATCCCGTCGCAGCCAAGTACATCGGCGCTGGTCTCGCTTGCCTCGGCATGGCCGGCGCGGGCATCGGCCTCGGCAACCTGTTCGGCCAGTTCCTCTCGGGCGCCCTGCGCAACCCGTCGGCGGCCGATGGCCAGCGCGGCACCCTGCTGCTCGGCTTCGCGCTGACCGAAGCGCTCGGCATCTTCTCGCTGCTGATCGCGCTGCTGCTGCTCTTCGCGGTCTGATCGCGAACGCTACCCGAGCCTGCCGCAGGCGGCGCCCCTCATAAGGCGCCACGCGGCGGGCTCCCGCCTCCCTTCCCTATCGCCGTGCGAACCGTCCGGGCTCGCGCGGCCGGATGAGGTTCAGTGATGGCAGCGCCAGCCACGACCACCGGAACGACCGCCCATGGCGGCGCGGCTCCCGCCCATGGCGGCGGCTTCCCGCCTTTCCAGGGCGAAACCTTTGCCTCGCAGCTGCTCTGGCTCGCGATCACCTTCGGCTTCCTCTACTGGCTCGCCGCCAAGGTCATCGTGCCGCGTCTCGGCAGCATCCTCGAGGACCGCGCCAACAAGATCGGTGGCGACCTCGACGAAGCAGCCGCGATGAAGGCCAAGGCCGAAGAGGCCGGGCAGGCCTATGAGAAGTCGCTTGCCGAAGCCCGCGCCAAGTCACAGGCGATCGCGCAGGAGACGCGCGAGAAAGTCAACGCCGACAGCGCCACGCGGCGCAAGAGCGTCGAGGCCGATCTTTCCGCCAAGCTCGCCGATGCCGAGGCCAAGATCGTCGCCACCAAGACCGAGGCGATGAGCCATGTCGAGGCGATCGCCGCCGACGCGGCCGGCGCTATCGTCAGCCACCTGACCGGCACGGCTCCGGCCCCGGCCGACGCCGCCAAGGCGGTCAAGACCGCGCTGGGAGGCTGAGCACCATGTTGAGCAATCCGACCTTCTGGGTCCTCGTCTCGACCGTCATCTTCCTCGCCATGGCGGTGAAGATGGGTGCTCTCAAGGGCCTCACCGGCGCGCTCGACGCGCGTGGTGAGCTTGTCGCCCGCGAACTCGCCGAGGCGCGGCGCCTGCGCCACGAGGCCGAGCTGCTGCTCGCCGAGTTCGAAGGCAAGCGCAAGGCCGCCGAGGCCGAGGCCGAGGCGATCGTCGCCAACGCCAAGGACGAGGCCCTGCGCCTCGCCAAGGACGCCGAGGAGAAGCTGGCGGAGTTCGTCACCCGGCGGACCAAGTCGGCCGAGGACAAGATCGCCCAGGCCGAGACGCAGGCCACCGCCGAGGTCCGTGCCGCCGCCGCCGAGGCTGCGACCCGCGCCGCCGAGGTCATCCTGCGTGGCCAGGTCGCCGGCAAGGCCGGTGCCGACCTGATCGCCGCCGGCCTGAAGGACGTGCGCGCCAAGCTCAACTGAGCCGCTGCGCCATTGCGAGAAACGAAAACGCCGCGGTCCTCGGACCGCGGCGTTTTTCATTGACTCTTCTGACCAGGAAGGACTGCCCTGCCCTACTGGATGGCGACAGCCGTCGGGGGCGCCGGACGCGGCGCGGCGACGGGAGCGGCCGCAGCCTTCGGCGCAACCGGCCGGACGACCGGCTGAGGCAGCTTCACCGTGGCGGGGGCAGCGCCTGCCGGAGCGACGACCGGCTTGGGCTTGGGCCGGCGTGGCTGGATCGTCGAGGTGACGATGCCCTGCGGCGTGTCGAGCCCGTAGATGTCGTCGCGGAACTGCACCAGCCCCTCGGCATCCTGCCAGCCGGTCATGTAGACCCAAGCGACCGGCACCGCCTTCTTCAGCGTGATGTTCTTGCGCTCGCCCTTGGCGATCTCGGCCTCGATCGCGGCCTCCGTCCATTCGGTGCCTTCGAGCAGCCAGGCCGCGAGGTCGCGCACGCCCTCGATGCGGGCACAGCCGGAGGAGTTGAAGCGGACATCGTTGCGGAACAGCGACTTCTTCGGCGTGTCGTGCATGTAGACCGCCTCGCTGTTCGGCATGTCGATCTTGAGCTGGCCGAGCGAATTGGTCGGGCCCGGCTCCTGCCGGACGTAGAAATAGGGGTTGCTCAGGCTCGCCCAGTTGACGCTGGCCGGATCGATCTCGCGGTTCTCGGCGCCGAGCAGCTTCATGTTGGACTTGGCAATGAAGTCCGGCTCCTTGCGCATCTTCGGGATGATGTCGGCCTTCACGATCGACATCGGCACCGTCCAGTAGGGGTTCAGATTGACCGAGGTGATGTTGGCCTGGAGCACAGGCGAGGCCCGATCGGGCCGGCCGACGATAGCGAGATGGCGGCGCTGCACCACGCCCTTTTCCACCGCCTCGGCGCTGGCGCCGGGGATGTTCACCACGACATAGCGATCGGTGAAGCTGAAGCCGTTGCCCTTGAGCCGCTCCAGCGTCGCGGTGAGCTGGTTGAGGCGCACTTCCACGGGTACGTTCAGCGCCTTCAAGGTGAGGCGGCCGACCGTGCCGAGATCCGACAGGCCATGGCGACGCTGGAAGCGCTTCATCGCGGCGACGACGGTCGCGTCATAGACATCGCCCGGCAGGGCATCGGGCGGCAGGTCGCCGCTCAGCATCAGCCGCTTCTTCAGAAGGGCGACATCCGGCCCCTGCGAATCAGGCTTCAGCGCGCTCGCCGAGCCGGGAATCTTGGGCCAGCCGCCGCGGCCGGCGATGTCCTCATGCGTGATCAGCGCCTCGAGCGTGCGGTCATAGGTCTTGGGGCCATAGCCCGGCTCCTCGGCGCGGGAGGCCGAGAGCATCGCCGCGAAGGAGACCGCGGCGGCGAGCATATGGCGAAGGCGAACGCGATACATGGGCGAGCTTCCGAGGCGCGAGGATACACGCCGTCGGAAGCTTCCCTCGCATATGGTCAAGGAAGCCTTAAGGCAGGCCGGAAAGGTGACCATAAGTCAGCTCGGCTTGCCGGACGCCGTAGATGACCCATATAGTCATCATGGTCATTTCTTGGGGAGGCGGTGCATGACAGCGACATCGAAGGCGAGCTGGAGCGTCGCCAACGCCAAGGCGCACTTCTCCGAGCTCATCGACAAGGCAAAGTCCGAAGGTCCGCAGACGGTGACCCGCAACGGCAAGCCGGCAGCGGTGCTGGTGTCGGTGGAGGAGTGGGAGAAGAAGACGGCGCCGAAGGGCAATTTGCTGGAGTTTCTGCAGAACTCACCACTACGGGGGGCTGACCTCGACCTCAGGCGCCTCACAGATCAGCCGAGCGACATCGAGCTGTGAAAATACTGCTCGATACCAACGTCATTTCCGAGCCGCAGAAGCCGCAACCATCAGCTGCCGTCGAACGCTTCCTCCAGGATACCCCCGAGGAAGGCCTCTATCTCAGCATCATCACGATTGCCGAGCTCTACCGCGGCGTGGCCTTGATGGCGGAAGGCCGCCGACGCATCCGCTTGAGCGAATGGGTCGCGGCTGAGCTGCCGGCGCGTTTCGGGAACCGGCTCCTTCCGATCTCGACACCGGTCGCAGCGCTCTGGGGCGACGTGATGGCGCAATCTCGCCGCACTGGCCTGAACATGTCGATCATGGACGGGTTTCTCGCGGCGACAGCCGCCACACACAGCCTCGCCATCGCCACGCGCAACGTCAGACATTTCACCGGCCTCGGGCTGACGATCATCGATCCCTGGGACGAGGCCTGAAGACATCGGATCTGATCGGGTCGAGCGACCCGATCAGAAGCAGGAAACGCCGGCCTTACTCCGCCGCTTCCTTCACCGGCGCGGGCTTTTCCCATTTCAGCACCGGCTGGCGCGCGGCCCTGGTCTCGTCGAGGCGGCGCATCGGGGCATGATGCGGAGCAGCGGTGAAGCGGCTCTTGTCGTTGCCTTTGGCAGCGATGGCGAGGTCGCGCAGCGTCGCGATGAACAGGTCGAGCGAGGCCTTCGATTCGGACTCGGTCGGCTCGATCAGCATCGCGCCGTGGACGACGAGCGGGAAATACACCGTCATCGGGTGATAGCCTTCGTCGATCATCGCCTTGGCGAAGTCGAGCGTGGTGACTCCAGTGCCCTTCAGCCAGTCGTCGTCGAACAGCGCCTCGTGCATCGAGGGGTGGTCGGGGAAGGGCAACGACATCAGGTCGGCGAGGCCTGCGCGGATGTAGTTGGCGTTCAGCACCGCGTCTTCCGAGGCCTGCTTCATGCCGTCGGCGCCATGGCTGAGCATGTAGGCCAAGGCCCGCACATACATGCCCATCTGGCCGTGGAAGGCGGTCATGCGGCCGAACGGGTCGTTCCCCTCCGGCGCATCGGCCTTGTGCTCAACCAGACGCGACTTGCCGCCCTCGACATGGATGAACGGCACCGGCGCGTAGGGCGCCAGCCGCTCCGACAGCACGACCGGGCCGGCGCCCGGACCGCCGCCGCCATGCGGGGTCGAGAAGGTCTTGTGCAGGTTGATGTGCATGGCGTCGACGCCGAGATCGCCCGGGCGCGCCTTGCCGACAATCGCGTTGAAATTGGCGCCGTCGCAATAGAAATAGGCGCCGGCCTCGTGCATCGCCGCGGCAATCTCGACGATCTGCGGCTCGAAGATGCCGCAGGTGTTCGGATTGGTCAGCATGATCGCGGCGACCTCGGGGCCGAGCAGCGCCTTGACGTCCTCGACCGCGACAGTGCCGTCCGGACGGGCCGGAACGGCCTTCACCGAGAAGCCGATCAGCGCCGCGGTCGCCGGGTTGGTGCCGTGAGCCGATTCGGGAACCAGCACGACGTTGCGGGTCGCGCCCTCGCCCTTGGCAGCGATGGCGGCCTTGATCGCCATCATGCCGCAGGCTTCGCCATGGGCGCCGGCCTTGGGCGACAGCGCCACCGCCGGCATGCCGGTCAGCGTCATCAGATAGCGGGCGAGCTCGAGCATGACGTCGAGCGCGCCGGGCACGGTCGAGACCGGCTGCAGCGGGTGCACGTCGGAGAAGCCCGGCAGCCGCGCCACCTTCTCGTTGAGGCGGGCATTATGCTTCATCGTGCAGGAGCCGAGCGGGAACAGCCCGGTGTCGATGCCGTAGTTCTTCTGGCTGAGGCGCACATAATGGCGCATCGCCTCCGGCTCGGAGAGGCCGGGCAGGCCGATCTCGCCCTGGCGAGCATGCTTGCCGAGGCGGCTCTTGAACGGCGCCGGCTTGTCGATATCGACGCCGGTCGTCTCGTGATGGCCGATCTCGAAGATCAGCGGCTCGATCTGCTGGAGGGCCTTGTTGCCGGTGAAGGTCTCGTGACGCTGGCTCTCGCCCTCGCCAGCCTGGGTGGGACGTCCCTGACGGTTCAGCATCACAGCACCTCCGCGAGCGCCGCCACGAAGGCCGCCCGATCGTCATCCGTATTCACTTCGGTATTGGCGACGATCAGGAGATCGTCGAGCCCGGCGCCCGGCAGCAGGCGCGAGACCGGCACGCCGGCGAGGATGCCCTTGGCGGCGAGCGCCTCGGCCACCTCGGCCGCCGGCTTGGCGAGCTTCACCGTGAACTCGTTGAAGAAGCTCTCGTTCAGGACTTCGGCGCCCTTCACGCCGGCGAGCGCGTCGGCGAGCTTCACCGCATTGGCGTGGTTGACCTCGGCGAGCCGGGTCAGGCCGGCCTGACCGAGCAGCGTCATGTGGATGGTGAAGGCCAGCACGCACAGGCCGGAATTGGTGCAGATGTTCGAGGTCGCCTTGTCGCGGCGGATATGCTGCTCGCGGGTCGAGAGCGTCAGCACGAAGCCGCGGCGGCCATCGGCATCGACGGTCTCGCCGCAGAGCCGGCCCGGCATCTGGCGGACATATTTCGACTTGGCGGCGAAGAGACCGACATAGGGGCCGCCGAAGTTCAGGGCATTGCCGATCGACTGGCCCTCGCCGACGACGATGTCGGCGTCCTGCGCGCCGGGCGGGATCACCGCGCCGAGCGAGACGACCTCGGTGAACACCGCGATCAGCAGCGCGCCATGGGCATGCGCCTTGTCGGCGATCGGCTTGAGATCGCGCAGGTTGCCGAAGACGTCGGGCGACTGCACCACGACGCAGGAGACGCTGTCGTCGATCGCGGCGAGGATGTCCTCGGTGGCGCGGACGTCGGGCTTCAGCGCCACGACCTCGTCACTGGCCATCTCGGACAGGGTCTCGACGACCTGGGTGTAATGCGGGTGCAGGCCGCCGGAGAGCACCGCCTTGCGCCGCCGGGTGACGCGGTGGGCCATCAGCACCGCCTCGGCCGTGCCGGTCGAGCCGTCATACATCGAGGCGTTGGCGACCTCCATGCCGGTCAGCGCCGCGACCTGGGTCTGGAACTCGAAGAGATATTGCAGCGTGCCCTGCGCGATCTCGGGCTGATAGGGCGTGTAACTGGTCAGGAATTCCGAGCGCTGGATCAGATGATCGACCGTCGCCGGGACATGGTGCTTGTAGGCACCGGCCCCGACGAAGAACGGCACCGAGCCCGCCGCGGTGTTCTTCGCCGACAGCCGCCCAAGGATGCGCTCGACCTCAAGCTCGCCCTTGGCGCGGGGCAGGTCGAGCGGCTCTTTCAGCAGCTTGCCGTTCGGCACGTCGGAGAAGAGCGCATCGACATCGGTTACGCCGATGCGCGCGAGCATGTCCTCGCGGTCGGTCTCGGTCAGGGGGAGATAGCGCATGGAGGTTCCTTGAATGGCGTCATGCTCGGGCTCAGCCCGAGCATCTCTTCGACCAGTGCTTTCTGGTCCGGAGGTTGGGGCTCTCCGGACCAGAGTGACGGTTTCAGAGCGTCTTGACGTAGTCCTGGTACTCGGCCTCGCTCAGCAGGCCATCGAGCTCGCCGGTGTTCGCCAGCTTGATCTTGACGAACCAGCCCTTGCCGGCCGGGTCCTCGTTGACCGTGCCCGGCGCGGCTTCAAGCTCGCTGTTGACGGCGACGACCTCGCCGGAGACCGGCGCATAGACCTCGGAGGCCGCCTTGACGCTCTCGACGACGGCAGCTTCTCCGCCCTTGGCGAGCGCCTTGCCGACGGTGGGCAGCTCGACGAAGACGACATCGCCGAGCTGGCCCTGGGCGTAGTCGGTGATGCCGACCGTGCCGGTGTCGCCCTCGATGCGGATGTATTCGTGGTCCTTGGTGTAGCGGGTCTCGGCCATGGTTTCCTCCGACGAAACAGGTGGGTTCAGCGCTTGTAGCGGTTGGGGACGAAAGGCATCGCGGCGATGGTCGCCGGCAGGGGCTTGCCGCGCACGATCAGGTCGAGCTTCGTGCCGGGAGCCGAATGCTCCCTGGCGACATAGCCCATGGCGCAGGGGCCGTTCAGGGTCGGGCCGAAGCCGCCCGAGGTGACCTTGCCGACGATGGTGCCGTCGGCAGTGGCGATCTCCGCACCCTCGCGGGCCGGAGCCCGACCTTCCGGCAGCAGGCCGACGCGGATGCGAGCCGGCTTCTCGGCGAACTCGCGCTGGATGCGAGCGGCCCCCGGGAAACCGCCCTCCTCGCGCCGGCGCTTCTGGATCGACCAGTTGAGCGCCGCCTCGACGGGGGAGGTCGTGGTGTCGATGTCGTGGCCGTAGAGGCAGAGGCCCGCCTCAAGGCGCAGCGAATCGCGGGCGCCGAGGCCGATCGGCTTGACGCGCGCATCGAGCAGGAGCGCGTCCCAGATCTCGCCGATCCGGTCGGCCGCGGCGGAGATCTCGTAGCCGTCCTCGCCGGTATAGCCGGAGCGGCTGACGTTGGCCTTGACGCCGCCGAGCTTCAGCGTGCGCAGGGTCATGAAGCCCATTTCGGCGGCCTCGGGATTGAGCGCCGCCAGCGCCTCCTCGGCCTTGGGGCCCTGCAGGGCGATCAGGCCGCGATGCTCGGCCTTGACCAGCTTCACATGGGCCGGCAGCCGCGCCTCGATATGGGCGTAGTCCTCGGTCTTGCAGGCAGCGTTGACGACGAGCAGCAGCGCCCCGTCCTCGTCCGGATCGGCCGAGCGGGTCACCATCAGATCGTCGAGGATGCCGCCCTCCTCGTTCAGCAGCTGCGAATAGCGCTGCTTGCCGGGCGGCAGGTTGACGATATCGGCCGGGATCAGCGCTTCGAGCGCGCGGGCCGTGGTCTCGTGGTCGGGACCGACGAGGAAAGCCTGGCCCATATGCGAGACGTCGAACAGGCCGGCGCTCTCGCGCGTCCAGTTGTGCTCGGCCATGATTCCGGCGGGATACTGCACCGGCATGTCGTAGCCGGCGAACGGCACCATGCGCGCGCCGAGCGTGACATGGCGGGCGCGCAGCGGCGTCTTGAGCAGCGGCTCGGTGCTTGCAGTCTCGGCTTCGGCAGCCATGGCATCCCCTCAACAGAATCGAGCGCGAGCCCCGGACGGATTCGTCCGGAGCGCGCCCCCTCTGTCTCGGGACCTGAGAGATTTCCCCACTGGGCCGAAGCCCAAGCGGGTTACCCCCGTCGGTGGGCGGGCTTCAAAAGCCCGCCGCTTTCCAGAGCGCCAATTCCCACGCGGTCCGTTTGCCTGAGCGTTTCCGGGGCGGTTGCGCCTTCGGCGCCGGGTCCGGACAAGTCCGGCCCCGGTCTCTCCCGCGGGGATGATGCGGCTGAGCCAGCAATAGACGAGCGGGGGGCCGAGTCAATCGGCCCACCCGCCCGAATTCACGGCAGCGTGCCGCTTACCTGCGCCGGCGCCGCGCCGGCTCGCCGCCGCCCGGATTCAGGCCGACGATGATCTCGACCTCGCCGGAGCCGGCGGGGACGGAGATGTTGCTCTCGACATGCGAGAAGTCGGCACCTGTCTGGCCGCCGGGGATGGCACCGCCGACACGAGCGCTACGGCGCGCGATCACCTGGTTGTTGCGCATCACCTGCGTGTACAGCGTCGCGCCATAATTGCCGGGGCTGCCGGCCGGCCCGATCAGGATCCGACCTTCGACGCCGACCTTGAGGGTGAAGGCGCCATCCTTGCCGACCGGGGTGCATTCGCGCGCCACGGTGGTGATCGAGACCTGGCTGCGCAGGCTGCCGCTGTCCGCCCCCGACTGGGCGCGGATCGCGGCGCCGCCATCGGAGATGATCACCTGCGGACAGATGAAGTTGACATCGTCATCGGTCGGCAACTGATCGGCCGGCGGCGGCGTGGTCGACTGGAACATCAGGATATTGCCGAGCTTCTGCGCGGAGCTCGGCTCGCCGGTGCCCGACGAGCCGGAAGAGCCGCAGCCGGCGAGCACGAGCGCCAGAGCGGCAGGCAAAGCGAACCGGCCGACGCGGCCAGCGAAGCGATCAATCACGGCAAAGCCTCCACACCGGGACCGAATCCGTTGAGCGAAACCGGGATTCCGACCCCCTCCTCCGGCGTCTGAAACACGATGAATGTGGCGCTCTTACCAGTCTTGAGCTGGCCGAGCAGGGTATCGTCCATCACCACCTCGGCGACGCAGCCGGTGGTCAGGCAGCGCACGAAGCCGGCGCGGCCGATATCCTTGTCGTCGATCTTGAGGCCGAGACCGGAAGGCAGCAGCACGCCGAGCGGGGCGACGACGCGCAGCAGGCGGCTCTTCTGGTCGGCCGTCTTCAGCACGATGACGAGCAGGGTCAGATTCGGCCTGTCCTCGGCCGCAACATTCTGCACGAGCGCGCATTGCTCGGCCTTGGCGCCCGGCGGCGTCTCGCAGCGCATCTGCCAATCGCCATGGGTGGAGCGTACCGCGCCTTGCGCGTGGGCCGGCGTGGCCGAAAGCCAGCCGCAGCCGAGGACGGCAAGCGCCGCGGCCACGGGACCGATCAATGAGCGCATCCCTGTCATCCTCTCCTTACAGGCGTGGGAATGTGCGCACACCCACACCGAAACGGCGCCCCCGCCACGCGAGAATGCGTTCCGACCATGCGTCCCGATTCCTGTCAAGGCGAAGGATCACGTGCGTCCGCGTGGCAGACTCGTGGCAGACTGACTGCAGGCTGCGCAGATCGGCCACCGCGCGTCCATGCATATGTCGCGTACTTATGCCGCACGGGCTGCGTCACAGGCTGTCATTGCCCCACTGGCGCAAGCGTGATCTTTGATTTATCGCAATGCCGAAGAACCGGGTCGGCCAGACGTGGCTGCCCCGGCGCGCGCCTGTCTTAAGCTGACGGAGGCAGATCGCGCGGCATCACAGGAGCTATGTCGGACCGATGCGATTTGTGACCACTCCTCTCAGGAACGCCCTGGCGGCCTTCGCCGCTGCTCTGGTGGCGTTTTCGCCGGCCGTCGCATCGGCCCAGAACGGCATGCCTCATCCCTGGCAGATGAACCTGCAGCCGGCGAACTCCGAGGTGATGACGTTCATCCACTGGTTCCACGACTGGGTGAACGTCCTGATCTTCATCATCACGCTCTTCGTGCTGGCGCTGCTGGTCTATGTCGCCTGGCGCTTCAACGAGAAGCGTAATCCGGTCGCCTCGAAGACGACTCACCACGCGCTGCTCGAAGTGGCCTGGACGATCGTCCCGGTCCTGATCCTGGTCGTGATCGCGATCCCCTCCTTCCGCCTGCTCAAGCTGCAGCTCGAAATTCCGCAGGCCGACATGACCGTGAAGGTCACCGGCAAGCAGTGGTACTGGTCCTATGAGTACCCGCAGGACGGCGGCAGCTTCGGCTTCGATTCGCTGATGCTCGACGAGAAGCAGCGCGCCGAGGCGATCTCGTCGAAGAAGATCGCCGAGACCGAGGCGCCCCGCCTGCTCGCCGTCGACAACGAGGCGGTCGTTCCGGTCGGCAAGATCGTGCGCCTGCAGATCACCGGCGCCGACGTCATCCACAAGTTCGCGCTGCCGGCCTTCGGCGTGAAGATCGACGCCATTCCCGGCCGCCTGAACGAGACCTGGTTCCGGGCCGATCGCGAAGGCATCTTCTACGGCCAGTGCTCGTTCATCTGCGGCCAGAACCACGCCTTCATGCCGATCGCCATCCGCGTCGTCAGCCAGGAGCGCTACACGGCCTGGCTCGCGGAAGCGAAGCAGAAATTCGCCAATGCGGCAGACGCCACCAGCAAGGTCGCCGAAGCGGCCCGCTGAACCCGACATCTTGAAAGAACTCACGCGAACCGCATTCGCAGGAGGAGACGAATTCCATGGCTACCGCGGCTCCCCACGCCCACGGGCATGACGACGCCCACGCCCACGAGCACCATACCCCGACGGGCTGGCGCCGCTGGCTGCTCTCGACCAATCACAAGGACATCGGCACGCTCTATCTGATCTTCTCGATCATCGCGGGCCTGATCGGCGGCTTCCTGTCGATCATGATGCGCATCGAGCTGCAGCAGCCGGGCCTGCAGATCTTCGCCAACGGCCAGAGCTACAATGTCTTCGTGACCGGCCACGGCCTGATCATGATCTTCTTCATGGTCATGCCCGCCCTCATCGGCGGCTTCGGAAACTGGTTCGTGCCGCTGATGATCGGCGCGCCGGACATGGCCTTCCCGCGCATGAACAACATCTCGTTCTGGCTGACGGTGGCGGGACTGATCCTGCTGCTGATCTCGATGTTCGTCGAGGGCGCGCCCGGCGCGCACGGCGTCGGCACAGGCTGGACGATCTATCCGCCGTTCTCGTCGACAGGCCATCCCGGCCCCTCGGTCGATTTCGGCATCCTGGCGCTGCACCTTGCCGGCGCGGCCTCGATCCTGGGCGCGATCAACTTCATCACGACCATCCTGAACATGCGCGCGCCCGGCATGACCATGCACAAGATGCCGCTGTTCGCCTGGGGCGTGCTGGTGACCGCCTTCCTGCTGCTGCTGGCGCTGCCGGTCCTCGCCGGCGCGATCACCATGCTGCTGACCGACCGCAACTTCGGCACGACCTTCTATGATCCGGCCGGCGGCGGCGACCCGGTGCTCTACCAGCACCTGTTCTGGTTCTTCGGCCACCCCGAAGTCTACATCATGATCCTGCCGGCCTTCGGCATCATCAGCCACATCATCTCGACCTTCTCGAAGAAGCCGATCTTCGGCTATCTCGGCATGGCCTACGCCATGGTCGCGATCGGCGTGGTCGGGTTCATCGTCTGGGCCCACCACATGTACACGGTCGGCCTGTCGCTCAACACGCAGCGCTACTTCGTGTTCGCGACGATGGTGATCGCGGTGCCGACCGGCGTGAAGATCTTCTCCTGGATCGCGACGATGTGGGGCGGCTCGCTCCGCTTCACCGCGCCGATGGTCTGGGCGATCGGCTTCATCTTCCTGTTCACCGTCGGCGGCGTCACCGGCGTCGTGCTGGCCAATGCCGGCCTCGACCGCTCGCTGCACGCGACCTACTACGTGGTGGCACACTTCCACTACGTGCTGTCGCTCGGCGCGGTGTTCGGCATCTTCGCGGGCTTCTACTACTGGTTCCCGAAGATGAGCGGCTACATCATCCCGGACTGGATCGGCCGCCTGCACTTCTGGATTGCCTTCATCGGCGCGAACCTGCTGTTCTTCCCGCAGCACTTCCTCGGTCTCGCCGGCATGCCGCGCCACTATGTCGACTATCCCGACGCGTTCGCCGGCTGGCACTTCTGGTCGTCGATCGGCTCCTACATCTTCGCGGCCGGACTGCTGGTCTGGATCTACGGCGTCATCGTCGCCTTCACCAAGAAGGAGCTCGCCGGCGACAATCCGTGGGGCGAAGGCGCGACCACGCTGGAATGGACCCTGTCCTCGCCGCCGCCCTTCCACCAGTTCGAGACGCTGCCGCGCATCGCCGGCTCGGACCACTGAAAACACCGGCGGCGGGCGCAACAGCCCGCCGCCGCCTCTCCCCCGAGCGCCTGGTCCCAGGCGTTCCGGAGACGGGCGGATTCCGCAACCGATGCCCCCAGGGCATCCCCAAGAGTTGAAGTGAACGTATTTCGATGTCTGCTGCCTTCGATCAGATCAACCAGGCTGACGACGGCGTCGCGCTGAGTTCCACCGGCGAGGCGCGGGACTTCTTCGCGCTGCTCAAGCCGCGGGTGATGTTCCTGGTGATCGTCACGGCGCTCGGCGGCATGGTCGCGGCGCCTGGCACGGTCAATCCGGTGATCGGCTTTGCCGCCCTGCTGGCGATCTCGGTCGGTGCCGGCGCCTCGGGCTGCCTCAACATGTGGTGGGACGCCGACATCGACGCGGTAATGGCCCGCACCGCCGGCCGGCCGATCCCTGCCGGCCGCATCCTGCCCTCGGAGGCGCTCGCCTTCGGCCTGACGCTCTCGATCGGCTCGGTGCTGGTACTCGGCCTAGTCGCCAACCTGCTCGCGGCGGCGATGCTGGCCTTCACCATCTTCTTCTACGCCGTCGTCTATTCGATGTGGCTGAAGCGGGCGACGCCGCAGAACATCGTGATCGGCGGCGCCGCCGGCGCCTTCCCGCCGATGATCGGCGAAGCGGTGGTCACCGGCGATTTCGGCATGACCTCGATCGTGCTGTTCGCCATCATCTTCCTGTGGACGCCGCCGCATTTCTGGGCGCTCGCTTTGGTGAAGTCGGCCGACTACGCCCGCGCCGGCATCCCGATGCTGCCGAACGTCGCCGGCCCGGCCGCCACCCGCCGCCAGATCGTCGCCTATACGCTGGTGCTCGCCCCGGTCGCGGTGCTGCCGGCTCTGATGGGCTTCGGCGGGCTGATCTACCTGATCGTCTCGGTCGCCACCGGCCTGGCCATGATCGGCCTGTCGCTGCGCGTGCTGAAGGTCACCGAGGGTGAAGCCGCCAACAAGGCCGCCTATGCTCTGTTCGGCTTCTCGATCCTTTATCTCTTCCTACTCTTCGCCGTGCTGCTGGCCGAGAACGGCCTCGGCCTGATGTGGGCTCTGCCCAAGGTGCTGGGATGAGCCAGGACCCGCAAGGCAAGAAGCAGCCGCCGGCGCCGTTCTCGCCGGAGGACATGGCGCGGCGCAATCGCCGCTCGGTCGCGCTCGCGCTCGTGCTCGGCGGGCTCGTGCTGTTCTTCTTCATCGTGACGCTGGCCAAGACCGGGCCGGCGGTCCTCAACCGGCCGCTGTGACGCGATGAGCACCGCTTCCCGCAACCGCCGGACCGTCCTCGCCTGCAGCGCCGCCGTGCTCGCCATGACCGGGCTCTCCTTCGCCGCAGTGCCGCTCTACAACCTGTTCTGCAAGGTCACCGGCTTTGCCGGCACGCCGATGGTCGGCACCGCCGCCACCGGCAAGACCAGCGATCGAATCGTCTCGGTCATGTTCGACGCCAATGTCGCGCCGGCGCTGGGCTGGCGCTTCGAGGCGGAGAAGACGGAGATCAGGGCGCAGGTCGGCGTGACGCAGACGGTGTTCTACAAGATCACCAACACGTCCTCGCGGCCGATGACCGGGATCGCGACCTACAACGTCCAGCCGAACCAGTCGGGCGCCTATTTCGTCAAGATTCAGTGCTTCTGCTTCACCGAGACGACGCTGCAGCCGGGCGAGACCCTGGAAGCGCCGGTGGTGTTCTACATCGATCCCGAGATCGAGTTGAACCGCGAGCTCGCCAGCCTGAAATCGATCACCCTGTCCTACACCTACTTCCCGTCGAAGAACGGGCAGCCGGTGGCGGAAAGCAAGGGTGACGGCAACCAATCGAAACTATAAAGCTGCGCAGGAAGCGCTGCACTTCTACGGACGCGGAGACTTGAGCACGATGGCCGGGGCCCATACCAAGAACCACGACTACCACCTCGTCGATCCGAGCCCGTGGCCGCTCGTCGGTGCGGCCAGCGCCACCATCATGGCGATCGGCGCGGTGATGTGGATGAAGTCGCTGCCGCTGCTGGGCATGAACATCGGCCCGATGGTCTTCGGCGCCGGCCTGCTCGGCGTGCTCTACACCATGCTGGCCTGGTGGATGGACGTGATCCGCGAGGCCGAGACGGAGGGCCACCACACCCGCGTGGTGCAACTGCACCACCGCTACGGCATGCTGATGTTCATCGCCTCCGAGGTGATGTTCTTCGTCGCCTGGTTCTGGGCCTTCTTCGACGCCAGCCTGTTCACCGGCGAGCACATCCAGTACGCCCGCGCCGAGTTCACCGGCGGTCACTGGCCGCCGAAGGGCATCGAGACCTTCGACCCCTGGCACCTGCCGCTGCTCAACACGCTGATCCTGCTGACCTCCGGCACGACCGTGACCTGGGCGCACTATGCCCTGATCCAGGGCGACCGTAAGAGCCTGAAGCAGGGCCTGTGGCTGACCGTGATCCTCGGCATCCTGTTCACGATCACGCAGGCCTACGAGTACGCGCACGCCGCCTTCGCCTTCAAGGGCAACATCTACGGCGCGACTTTCTTCATGGCGACCGGCTTCCACGGTTTCCACGTCATCATCGGCACGATCTTCCTGGCGATCTGCCTGTGGCGCGTCTATCTCGGCCATTTCAAGCCGAACCAGCATCTCGGCTTCGAGTTTGCCGCCTGGTACTGGCACTTCGTCGACGTGGTCTGGCTGTTCCTGTTCGCCTCGATCTATGTCTGGGGCTCGGGTACGCCCGCGGCACACTGACAGTCGGGCCGGAAGCGGCCGCGAACCTGACACAGGGGCGGCCGCGAGGCCGCCCTTTCCGTTTGCAGGAGGCCGCGATGGCGCAGCCGCAGATCACACCGCCCTCCCCTTACGCGACCGGCCTGTCTGGCCGCTGCCCGCGCTGCGGCGAGGGCAAGCTGTTCGACGGCTATCTCAAGCTGAAGCCGCGCTGCGCCGCCTGCGGGCTCGATTTTTCCTTCGCCGATTCGGCCGACGGCCCCGCCGTGTTCATCATGCTGATCGCCGGCTTCTTCGTGCTCGGCCTCGCGCTCTATGTCGAGATCGCCTACACGCCGCCGATCTGGTTGCACCTGCTACTCTGGCTGCCGCTGGCGCTCGTCACCTGCCTCGGGCTGCTGCGGCCGATGAAGGGGCTGGCGGTCGCCCTGCAATATGCCCACAAGGCTGAGGAAGGCAGGCTGAAGAAGTGAGCGCGTCCGCCTCCTCCACGCCCCGGCCCAAGCTCCTGCTGCCGGCGCTCCTCACCATCGTCGGCGTCGCGGTGCTGTGCACGCTCGGCACCTGGCAATGGCTGCGCATGAGCGAGAAGCGCTTCTTCATCGAGCGACTGGAAACGCAGGCCAAGGCTGTCCCGGTGCAGCTGTCCGCCAATGGCGGCTGGCCGAAGCTCGACCTCACGCGTGCCCAGGCCAAGGGAAGCTATCTCGACGGCATGGCCAGCGTGCGCACCACCATCGCTGCCGGCCCGCCCGGCTCGCGCCAGCTTTCCGGCTTCGGGCGCTGGATCTTCCAAGGCTTTCGCCTGGATGACGGCATGACGATCCTGGTCAATCGCGGCTTCGTGCCGGAGAGCCGCTTCGCGGCGATCGCACCCGCGACAGGTACGGCGACCATCACCGGCTATCTGCGCGCAGCCGAGACGCGTAACAGCTTCACGCCTGCCGACCTGCCGCAGCAGCGCGAATTCTACACGCGCGATCCCGAGGCCATCGCCGCGGCGCTGGGCATCGGAGCGATCGCGCCCTTCTATCTGGAGGCAGAGCGCCAAGGCGACGGACTGACCCCGCCGGCCGGTGTCGACGTCAACGAGCTGATCGGCCGCATCCCGGACAACCACCTGCAATACGCGCTGACCTGGTGGGGGCTGGCGCTGACGCTGATCGGGGTGTTTACGGCCTATGCCTTGCAGGCGCGCAGGAAGCCTGTGGTGGCTGAGTAAGAGCCTAAAACCAACCACGCTGTCATCCCGGACGGAGCGCAGCGGAGATCCGGGATCCATTCCGGAGCCTTTCCGAAAAAGGTTCCGGAATGGGTCCCGGGTCTCCCTCCGGTCGCCCGGGACGACTCGCGCATTTTGGACCGAACTTTCGGGGTAGGTCTCGGGGCGGTTGGCAGGTTTGCGCAGCCGGACTTTGCCCTCCCCAGCCAACAGGCCTATAGGATCAGCACGCCATCCGAGATCAAGAACCGTGCTGCATATTTCGACCCGCGGCGAAGCGCCGTCGCTCTCCTTTGCCGACGCGCTGCTCGCCGGACTCGCCCGTGACGGCGGCCTCTATCTGCCGCAAGCCCTGCCGCGCTTCAGCGCGCAGGAGATCGCCGGTTTCGCCGGCAAATCCTATGCTGAGGTCGCCGAGCGCGTCATCGGCGCGCTGGCCGACGGCGACATCGCCGCTGATGCGCTGAAGGCGATGATCGGCGAGGCCTATGGCACGTTCCGCCATCCGGCCGTCTGCCCGCTGGTCCAGCTCGGCGACAACCTGTTCTCGCTCGAGCTCTTCCACGGCCCGACGCTCGCCTTCAAGGACGTGGCGATGCAGCTGCTCGGGCGGCTGATGGACCATGTCCTGGCCCAGCGCGGCGAGCGCGCCACCATCGTCGGCGCGACTTCGGGCGACACCGGCGGCGCCGCCATCGACGCCTTCAAGGGGCTGGAACGCGTCGACGTCTTCATCCTCTACCCGGATGGCCGTGTCTCCGACGTGCAGCGTCGGCAGATGACCACGGTCGAAGCCGCCAACGTCCATGCCATCGCCGTCGAAGGCACCTTCGACGACTGCCAGAACCTGGTGAAGGCGCTGTTCAACCATCACGCCTTCCGCGACGAATTGCGCCTCTCCGGCGTCAACTCGATCAACTGGGCGCGGATCGCGGCGCAGGTCGTCTACTACTTCACCGCTGCCGTCGCGCTCGGCTCGCCGCACCGGCCGGTCTCCTTCGCAGTGCCCACCGGCAATTTCGGCGACATACTCGCCGGCTGGATCGCCAAGCAGATGGGGCTACCGATCGGCCGTTTGATGGTCGGCACCAACAGCAACGACATCCTGGCGCGCACGCTGGATACTGGCGTCTACGAGATGCGCGGCGTCGCCGCGACGACCTCGCCCTCGATGGACATTCAGATCTCCTCGAATTTCGAGCGGCTGCTGTTCGAGGCGCATGGCCGCGACGGTGCGGCAGTGCGCCGGCTGATGCAGTCGCTGGTGCAGTCCGGCCGCTTCGAGATCGCCGCCGAGCCACTCGCCCGCATCCGCGCCGATTTCGATGCGGTCTCGCAAGACGAGGCTTCGATCGCAGCCGAGATCGGCACGACCTGGCGCGAGGCCGGCTACCTGCTCGACCCGCACAGCGCGATCGGCGTCGCCGCGGCGCGCAAGCTGCTGGCGAACGACCCGGCGACACCAGTGGTCGCGCTCGGGACCGCCCATCCCGCCAAGTTCCCGGCGGCCGTTGCGGCGGCTAGCGGCGTCACGCCCGCCCTGCCGGCGCATCTTGCCGATCTGATGGAGCGCAAGGAGCGCTTCAGCCTGCTGCCGAACGACCAGGGCAAGCTCGAACGCTTCATCGCCGAGCGGGCCCGGGCTGTCAGGAGTGCCGCGGCATGACCGCAGCCAAGACGCTCAAGGCCAAGACAGAAAAGTCCGTGAAGCCGGGCGAAGCCGGCCACGACCCGGCCGTCAGCCTGACGACGCTGCCGTCGGGCCTGCGCATCGTTTCCGAGCGCATGGCCCATGCCTCGACCGTCTCGCTCGGCATCTGGATCGGCGCCGGCGCGCGCGACGAGCTGCCGCATGAGCACGGTCTCGCCCATCTGCTCGAGCACATGGCGTTCAAGGGCACGGCCCGGCGCAGCGCCTTGCAGATCGCCGAGGACATCGAGAGCGTCGGCGGCGATCTCAACGCTGCGACCTCGGTCGAATACACCTGCTACACCGCTCGCGTGCTCGGCCAGGACCTGCCGCTGGCAGTCGACATCCTCGCCGACATCCTGACCGCGCCCGCCCTCAGCGAGGAGGAGCTGGCGCGCGAGAAGGGCGTGATCCTGCAGGAGATCGGCGCCGTGCAGGATACGCCGGACGATCTCGTCTATGACCGCTTCCTGCAGGCTGCCTTCCCGGAGCAACCGCTCGGCCGGCCGATCCTCGGCACGGCGGAAACGGTGAAGAGCTTCACGCCCGCAGCGATCCGCGCCTATCTCGACCGGCACTACCATGCCGGCAACATGGTTCTGGCCGCGGCCGGCGCCGTCGACCATGATGAGCTGGTCGCCTTGGCGGAACAGGCGCTCGCCGCGCTGCCGGTACGGCCCGCGACCGCGCCCGAGGCGCGCACGCCGGCCGTCTATCACGGTGGCGAAGCCCGCATCGACGGTGACGAGGAACAGGTCCATGTCGTCCTCGGCTTCCCCGGCAAGCCGTTCACCAACGGCGTGCACTACCCGCTGCAGATCTTCTCGGCCGTGCTCGGCGGCGGCCTGTCGTCGCGCCTGTTCCAGGAGGTGCGGGAGCGCCGCGGCCTCGCCTATGCGGTCGACGCCTTCCATTGGCCCTTCTCCGATTGCGGCGTCTTCGGCATCAGCGCCGGCACTGCGCCGGAGGATGTCGGCGAACTGGTCGAGGTCGCGCTCGATTGCCTCGCCCAAGCGGCCCGCGACGTCAGCGAAGCCGAGGTCGCCCGGGCCCGGGCCCAGATGAAGGTCGGGCTGCTGGCCTCGCTCGAAAGCCCCGGCGGCAAGCTCGAGCAGATGGCGCGGCAGGTGCTGGTCTTCGGCCGGGCGATCCCGCGCGAAGAGCTGGCGCGCCGGCTCGACGCCGTCAGCCTCGCCGATGTGCGCGCGGCCGGCCAGGCGCTGCTCGACGGCGTGGTCACGGTCGCGGCCGTCGGCCCGCTCGACGACCTCGCTCCAGTGGCCGCCTTGCGCGCTATGCTGGCGCGAGCCGCCTGACCATGGCCCTCTTCCGCTTCGCCACCGACCCGCCGGCGCGGCCGCTGATCAGGACGCAGAACCTGATCCTGCGCGCCCCGCTCGCCGGCGACTACTCGGCCTGGGCGAGCTTGCGGATGGAGAGCCGCGATTTCCTCACCCCCTGGGAGCCTGTCTGGACCGAGGACGATCTGACCCGCGCCTCGTTCCGCCTGCGGGTCAAGCGCGCCGCCCGCGAGATCGCGACCGACGAGGCCTATTCCCTATTCGTCCTCGACGCCCGCTCCGAGGCGCTGCTCGGAGGGCTGACCCTCGGCCTGGTCAGGCGCGGCGTCGCCCAGGCCTGCACGCTCGGCTACTGGATGGGCCAGCGCCATGCCGGCAAGGGCCACATGACCGAGGCGGTGCGCGGCGCGCTCGACTTCGCTTTTTCGGAGCTAGCGTTGCACCGTGTCGAAGCGGCCTGCCTGCCGACCAACGAACCCTCGCGCCGTCTGCTGGAGCGTGTCGGCTTCACCCGCGAGGGCGAGGCGCGCGGCTATCTGCGCATCAATGGTGTCTGGGCCGACCATCTGCTCTACGGCATCCTCGCCTCCGAGCTGCGCCGCCCCGATATCGATCGCAAGCTGTGAACAGCCCGGCATTGCCTTGCCCTCGCCACGTCCCGCCGATACCACTGACCATCACGCCTGAAGAGTTCCCCGCAGAGCCCATCTTGTCAGCGACATCACGCTTCCTCCGGTCCGGCATCGCCGTTTTCGGCCTCCTGATGCTGGTGCTGCTCACGCTGCTGCGACCGGCGCTGGCGGTCGAGGCGCAGCGCGTGCCGCTCGACGTGCCCGTGCTCGACCTCACCGACGTGGTCGAGCGCAACAAGGCCGATGGCGACGTCATCCAGATCTCGACCGCGCCGGGTGCCGACGGCATCGTCCGGCGCATCGCCGTCCGGGCCCGCGAATCCGGGGCGCGGCCGGACTGGATCGTGTTCGCGCTGACCAATGATTCCGACGAGCAGATCGACCGGCTGCTGGTCGCCCCGTTCCATCGCCTGATCGGCTCGGGCGTGATCTGGCCCGATCTCGGCGACCGCCGCATCGAGGCGATCACCGCGAGCCAGGGCCTGCGGCCTGAGCGCGAGGAAGCGCCCGACGCCGACATCTTCCAGATCACGCTCGACCCTGGCACCACCGTCACCTTCGTCGCCGAGCTGAAATCGCCGAACCTGCCGCAGCTCTACCTGTTCGAGCCGGAGGCCTATCGCCAGAAGACCAACGGGCTGACGCTCTACAAGGGCATCATCATCGGCATCGCCGGCCTGCTGGCGCTGTTCCTGACCATCATCTTCGTGGTCAAGGGCGCGGTGATCTTCCCGGCCGCTGCCGCGCTCGCCTGGGCGGTTCTGGCGTATGCGGGCCTCGATTTCGGCTTCTTCCAGCGCATCTTCCCGCTGACGCCGGCAATCGAACGCATATACCGCGCCGGCGCCGAGGTGGTGCTGGCGGCGACGCTGCTCGTCTTCCTCTTCGCCTATCTCAACCTGTCGCGCTGGCATGTGCGCTACAGCCACATCACCTTCATCTGGATCCTCGGCCTCGCAGGGCTGGTCGGGCTCGCGGTGTTCGATGCGCCGATGGCGGCCGGCATCGCCCGCATCTCGATCGCGGCCGTCGCCACGATCGGCTTCGTGCTGATCCTGCACCTCGCCACTCATGGCTATGAGCGGGCGGTGATGCTGATCCCGACCTGGTTCCTGCTGCTGGTCTGGGTGACCGCGGCCGGCTTCACCGTGGTCGGACAGGTCACCCGCGACCTCGTGCCGCCCTCCTTGATCGGCGGCTTGGTGCTGATCGTGCTGCTGATCGGCTTCACCGTGGTGCAGCACGCCTTCGCCGGCGGCGCGCTGGCGCAGGGCCTGGTCTCCGATACCGAGCGGCGGGCGCTCGCTCTCTCCGGCTCGGGCGACCTCGTCTTCGACTGGGACGTCTCGGCCGACAAGATCTTCGTCTCGCCGCAGGCCGAGATCCTGCTCGGCCTGTCCAAGGGCGCGCTCGAAGGCTCGGCCGCGCGCTGGCTCGAACACATGCATGTCGCCGACCGCGACCGCTACCGGGTCTCGCTCGACGCGGTGATCGAGCAGCGCCGCGGCAAGCTGCAGCTCGATTTCCGCCTGCGCGCCGCCAATGGCGCCTATCACTGGTTCAGCCTGAAGGCCCGGCCGGTGATCGGCTCCGACGGCGAGGTCATCCGCGTCATCGGCACGCTCGCAGATGTCACCGAGCAGCGCACCGCCCAGGAGCGCATGCTGCACGACGCCGTGCACGACAACCTGACCGGCCTGCCCAACCGCGAATTGTTCCAGGACCGGCTCACCGCCGTGTTCGGCTTCAGCCGGGCCGACGACGCCATCCGCCCGACCGTGATCGTCATCGACATCGACCGCTTCAAGCAGGTCAACGAATCGGTCGGATTCTCGGCCGGCGATTCGATCCTCTTGACGCTGGCGCGCCGCCTCGGCCGTCTGCTGCGGACACAGGATACGCTGGCGCGAATCGGCGGCGACATCTTCGCGATGATCATCGTCTCGGAGAGCGATCCCGAGCGCATCCTGGCGCTGGCCGAGCTGATCCGCCGCGCCGTCTCGACGCCGATCACCTTCGCCGAGCGCGAGATCGTGCTGACGCCCTCGATCGGGCTGACGCTCTTCGACGGCACGCCGATGGCACGCAAGGACGACGCGCTGAAGAACGCCGAGCTCGCCATGGCGCATGCCAAGAACCAGGGCGGCAACCTGGTCGAGGTCTTCGTTCCGGCGATGCGCAGCGACCGCAACGACCGGCTCGCGCTGGAAAGCGACCTGCGCCGGGCGATCGAGCGCGGCGAGATCCAGGTGATGTACCAGCCGATCGTCAGGCTGGAGGACCGGACCATCGCCGGCTTCGAGGCGCTGATGCGCTGGGACCATCCGCGCGAGGGCCGGCTGCTGCCGCAGGACTTCCTCTCGATCGCGGAGGAGAGCGGGCTGATCGTCGACCTCGGCGTCTATGTGATGGACCGGACCGCGCGCGAGCTCGCCGCCTGGCAGGCCGCGCTCGAGGTCGAGCCGCCGATCTTCGCCAGCGTCAACGTCTCCAGCCGACAATTGCTGCGCCATGATTTGCTGAAAGACGTGAAGGCCGTGCTGGCGCGCCGGCGCGTGCTGCCGGGCACGCTCAAGCTGGAGATCACCGAGAGCCTGGTGATGGAGAATCCGGAATATGCGGCGCAGATGCTCAGCCGCATCCGCGACCTCGGCGCCGGCCTGTCGCTCGACGATTTCGGAACGGGGTATTCCTCGCTGTCCTATCTGCAGCGCTTCCCCTTCGACACCATCAAGATCGACCAGAGCTTCGTGCGCCAGATGGGCAACGGCAAGCCGCCGGTGATCCTGCGCTCGATCGTCCAGCTCGCCGCCGATCTGCAGATGGACGTGGTCGCCGAGGGCGCCGAGACCGAATCGGATGCGATCGAGCTCTACCAGCTCGGCTGCCAATACGCGCAGGGCTACACGTTCGGCCAGCCGATGACGGCGGCGGAGGCACGGCGACTGGTGGGAGCGTCGAGTTCGTCCTTCGAAGCGGCTTAAGAGCGGGCCGTCATTCTCGGGCTTGACCCGAGAATCTCCTGACGAGAAGACGCTGGTCGGAGCCTCTTTCGGCCTGAGATGCTCGGGTCAAGCCCGAGCATGACGCGTTTTCACGCGTGCCCGGCGTCCTTCGACAGGAAGGCCTGATCGATGCCGAGCTTGCTCAGCGCGCGGGCGTACTTCGTGTCGAGCGCGTCGTCGAAGAGCAACGCCTGGTCGGCAGCGCAATGCAGCCAGCCATTGGACTGGATCTCCGATTCGAGCTGCCCCGCGCCCCAGCCGGCATAGCCGAGCGCCAGCACTGCATTCTCCGGCCCGGTGCCGACGGCAATGGCACGCAATATGTCGAGCGTCGCCGTCAGGCAGATGCCGTCGTCGATCGGCAGCGTCGCCGATTCCAAGAAGAAGTCGGCGCTATGCAGGACAAAGCCGCGCTTGGTCTCGACCGGCCCGCCGCGCAGCACCTTCACCCTCTCGGCCTGGCTTGGCAGGCGGATCGCCTGGTCGGGCGGGATCACGTCGAGCTGGACGAGCAATTCGGGAAAATGCGTGTCGGCCGCCGGCTTGTTGACGATGATGCCCATCGCGCCGTCCTCGGAATGGGCGCAGAGATAGACGACGCTGCGGGCGAAGCGCTGGTCGCTCATGCCCGGCATAGCGATCAGGCACTGCCCGTCGAGATAGCTGCGGCCGCTGATGCGCTGGTTCGATCCGAGATTCATGGCTCCCATGCTAAGACATGTTCGGTCGGAGTGGGAGCATTTTTGGGTGCCGGGCGGCCAAGGATATTCCGGCTTAGCCGGACGGCTCTCCCCGGTGCCGGTCAGCCCTCGCCGCAATGCTGGCGCAAAGCTGGCCATGCTCGGATGCATCACAGCACCGCCATCGTCCTCGCAAAATGCGACTGGATCGCCTAAATCAGACCACGTGAAAACGATCACGGCTCTTTCCTTCCTCGCCGCGCTGGCGCTCGGCACCCCGGCCTCCGCCCAGGACGCCGCGGTTTCGCCATGGTCGAAGGCCGCCTACTCGTCGATGCGCCTGATCGCCGGCGCGACCGCCCCGTCGGGCAAGCAGCGGGTCGGCGTCGAGATCACGATGGCGCAGGGCTTCAAGACCTATTGGCGCAGCCCCGGCGATGCCGGCGTGCCGCCCGTCTTCGACTGGAGCGGCTCGGAGAATGTCGGCGGGCTCGACGTGCGCTGGCCGACCCCCGAGCGCTTCGAGGACGGCGCCGGCTCCGGCATCGGCTATGTCGGTGAGGTGGTGGTGCCGGTCTCGGTCCAGCCGATCGATCCGGCGCGGCCGGTCACTGTGGTGCTGAAGCTCGACTATGCGGTCTGCGACAAGATCTGCGTTCCCGCCAAAGGCGAGGCGCGCCTCTGGCTGGAGCCGGGCGTCACCTCGGTGACCTCTCCCCGGCTCGAGCAGTTCGAGGCGCGGATTCCGCATGCGGTCAAGCTGGGCGCGGCCGATGACCGCCTGTCGATCCTCGAGGTCACCCATAGCGACGCCGCGGTGAAGCTGCTGCTGAAGGCGCCCGAGGGCGGCTCGGTCGACGACGTCTTCGTCGAAGGCGCGGGCATGTGGTCCTTCGGCCGGCCGGTGCTGATGCCACAGCCGGACGGCACCGTCGCCGCAAAGCTCAAAATCGTCGAACGCCCCAAGGGCGCGACCGGCCCGACCCCGCTGATCATTACCGTGCGCGGAAAACCGCAATCGGTCGAGACGCGGCTCGAACTCGACATCGGCAACGCGAAGCCGTAACCCTGCGCTCGAAGCGGCACGCCGCCGCGCGCAGGAGAACACCCATGGCGATCAAGGTCGGTGACAAGCTTCCGCAGGCGACGTTTCGCGTGATGACGGCCGACGGGCCGGCTGCCAAAACCACGGACGACCTGTTCAAGGGCCGCAAGATCGTGCTCTTCGCCGTGCCGGGCGCCTTCACGCCGACCTGCCACAAGAACCATCTGCCGGGCTATGTGAACAAGGCCGCGGAGATCAAGGCCAAGGGCGTCGAGGAGATCTTCGTCACCGGCGTCAACGACGTCTTCGTCATGGACGCCTGGTCCAAGGCGACCGGTGGGGCCGGCGTCATCACCTTCCTCTCCGACGGCAATGCCGACTTCGCCAAGGAGATTGGCCTGTCGATGGACGGCTCGGGCTTCGGCCTCGGCACCCGCTCGCAGCGCTATTCGATGGTCGTCGAGGACGGCGTGGTCGCCGCGCTCAACGTCGAGGACGCGCCGGGCAAGGCCGACGTCTCCGGCGCCGAGGCGATGCTGAACCAGCTCTGAGCCGAGCTCGTCATTCTCGGGCGAAGCATAGCGCAGACCCGAGAATCTCCTGACGAGAAGGCGCTTGCTGGCGCCTTCTCCGATCTGAGATGCTCGGGTCGAGCCCGAGCATGACGCCGAACGAACCCCAGCACGAAATCCGATCGATCCGATCTGTGCTTGTCATGAGACAGCGCTGACGACCGCCGCTAGCCTCCCGAAAAATCGAGGAGACGCTACGCCATGTCAGAGATCAGAATCCGCCCGCTCACGGCCGATGACCGCGCCGCCTGGGAGCCGCTCTGGCAGGGCTATCTCACCTTCTACAAATCGTCGCTGACGCCGGAGACGACGGACACCACCTTCGCGCGCCTGACAGGCGGCGAGGAGCCGATGGGCGGCTTCATCGCCGAGCGCGACGGCCGGGCGATCGGCATCGTCAACTATGTGCTGCACCGCACGACCTGGAGCCCGAAGGAGATCTGCTATCTGCAGGACCTCTTCACCAGCGAGGAGGCGCGCGGGCACGGCGTCGGCCGCAAGCTGATCGAGGCCGTCCGGCAGATGGCAGAAAAGCAAGGCCTCTTCCGCGTCTACTGGCAGACGCATGAGAGCAATCTGCAGGCGCAGGAGCTCTACGACAAGGTCGCGCAGAAATCCGGCTTCATCGTCTACCGCCAGCCGCTGGGCTAACGCGCAGGCCGCCCTGCCCTCGATCGTAGTCAGTCCTCGCTCCTGCCGCGCCCCACGCGGCAAATCCGCCACACCCCATCGATTTGGCCGGATGTGAACGGCTGTTCATTGCCATGCGCATGCAGACGGGCAATCTCATCGGTTGGGGTGGGTTTTGAATGCAGCTGATCGATCCGGATCGCCCGGAGGCCGTGCCGGCCCGCGCGTCGTCGCTCGGCCGCATGCCTGCCGTCGCGGCGTCGTCGGTGTCCCTGCTCACCCTGACGCTATTGCTTCTTGCCGGCCCGGCAGCGGCCAATGGCGGGCGCGGCGGCAATCCTGAGGGCAACTCCAATACCGGCGGCCTTGCTGGGACCGACAGCGCGACCGGTGTGGGCGGGGCAGGTAGCAATGGCTTCCAACAATATGCCGGCGGCGGCGGCGGCGGAGCCGGCGCGACGGCCGGCGGCGCCGGAGGCATGACCTGGAATCACCATCCGACGCTTGGTCTTGGCGGCACAGGCGGCGTGCACGGCTCGGTCGGGGTCGGTCTGCCCGTCGGCAACAGCACCGGCAGCAATGGCGGCAACGGCGCTGACGGAGACATGTCCAGCGCCGGCGGTGGCGGCGGTGCCGGCGGCTGGGGCGCCGTGGTCACGGGGGCCGGAACCACAGGGGTCGTATCCGGCACGATCACAGGCGGCAATGGCGGGAACGGCGGGAACACCTATTGGGATTTTGGCGGCAGCGGCGGCTCCGGTGGCGTCGGGTTGAGCTTCACCGATGGCAGCCAGACGACGACCCTGACGATCAATGGCACGATCCAGGGCGGCAATGGCGGCGGGAGGGGCGTCAACAATCCAGCCACCAGCGGCGGCCCAGGCGCCTATGGCGCCGGCGGCATCGGTGTCGTTGGCGCGAATCTCTCGATCACCAATAATGGCACGATCGCGGGCGGGATGTCCGGCGACGGCGTCACGCGCAGCTGGGCGATCCGCTTCACCAGCGGCAACAACACGCTGACCTTCGGCAACGCCTCCTCCGGGCTGATCGGCGGCATCCTGATGGACGCGGGCACGCTGACCTTCGCCCAGCCGACCGACGCCACCCTCGACAATGTCATCAACGGCAATGGCAGCGTGATCAAGACCGGGGTCGGCACGCTGACGCTGAGCGGGGCAAACACCTATACCGGCGGCACGACGATCTCGGGCGGCAAGCTCTCCGTGTCGTCCGACACCAATCTCGGCAACGCCTCGGGCGGTCTCACTCTGGATGGCGGCACGCTGCTCGTCACAAGCAGCTTCACTTCGGCGCGGACGGTGGCGCTGACCTCCGCAAGCGGCGGGGTGGAGGTCGCCTCCTCGACGATCCTGACTCTCAGCGGCGACATCGGCGGCAGCGGGAGCCTGACCAAGACCGGCTCCGGCACGCTGGTCCTGACCGGAGCGAACACCTATTCCGGCGGGACGACGATCAGCGGCGGCAAGTTGTCGGTGTCCTCCAACGCCAATCTCGGCGACGCCTCGGGTGGGCTGACGCTGAATGGCGGCACGCTGCTGGTGACGAACAATATTACCCTGGCGCGCGCAGTGACGTTGGCGGGCACCGGCGGCGGCATCGAGGTCGAGGCCGGACGCGCCGTGCTTTGGACCGGCGCCATCACCGGCACGGGTGGGCTGACCAAGAGCGGCGGCGGCACGCTCGCCCTACAGAACAACAGCAGCTATTCCGGCGACACGCTGGTCCAGGCTGGAACGCTGGTCGGCAGCTCGTCGACGGCCTTTTCCGCGAACTCGAACTTCACCGTTTCAGCCGGCGCGACGCTTGAAGTCAGCGATGTGCCTGGCGTCGTCGCAACAGCTGGCTCGATCGCCGGAGCCGGCGCGATCCAGATCGGCAACGGCGCGACGCTGAAGGCCGGCAGCAGCAATGCCTCGACGACATTCTCCGGTACGATCAGCGGCAATGGCGCGCTCGACAAGACCGGCACGGGCACTCTGACGCTGACGGGCTCCAACACCTACACCGGCGGCACGACGGTCTCGGGCGGCAAGCTCGTGGTGAACGGCTCGATCACCGGCGCGGTGACGCTGAGTGGCGGCGCGCTCGGCGGCTCCGGCACGGTCGGAACGCTCTCGGTCGCGAGCGGCGCCACGGTCGCACCGGGCAACTCGATCGGGACGCTGAATGTCTCCGGCAATGTCGCCTTCGCCTCGGGCTCGACCTATCAGGTCGAGGTCAACGCGGCCGGGCAGAGCGACAGGATCGTGGCGTCCGGAAACGCCAGCATCGCCGGCGGCACGGTGCAGGTGCTGGCCGAGAACGGCAATTACGCGGCGGCGACCAGCTACACCATCCTGACCGCCTCGGGCGGCGTCAGCGGAACCTTCACGAACGTCACCTCGAACCTCGCCTTCCTGACGCCATCGCTGGCTTATGACAGCCAGAACGTCCGGCTGACGATGACGCGCAACAGCAACTCCTTCGGCCCTGATAACGGTGGTGGCACGAGCGGTGGCGGCTCCAGCCCCAGCACGGGCAGCACCTCCATCGCGCAGACCCGCAACCAGGGCTTCATCGCGATTGCGGCGGAACGGCTCGGCGTCGGCAATCCGATCTATGACACGCTGATCTCGGGGACGGCGGCCGAGGCCCGGGCCGGCTTCGACCTGCTCTCGGGCGAGGCCCATGCGCAGGCCGTCTCGGTGATGATCGACGAGAGCCGGCTGGTGCGCGACACCATTCTGGGCCATCTGCGCGGCCCGCTGCTGACGCAGCAGGCTCCGGGGCAGGTCGCAGCCTCGTTCAGCGCCGACCTGCCCGGCCGCAAGGGCGCGGTGACCATGCCGGCGCCAGTGCCACAGCCGCGCTATGCGGTCTGGGGCACGGCCTTCGGCAGCACTGGCAACACCGATGCCGACGGCAATGCCGCCTCGCTCAACCGCCGCAGCGGCGGCGCCCTGCTCGGGGCGGACCTGATGCTCTATGAGGCGCCCGGCTCATCGCTCAAAATCGGCGTCGCCGGCGGCTACAGCCAGTCGCGCTTCGATCTCGATGCCAGGCTGTCGAGCGGCAGGCTCGAAAGCGGCCATGCCGCGCTCTATGCTGGAGCCCGCTTCGGCAGTCTGCGCTTTGATGCCGGCGCCGCCTATAGCTGGTCGGAGAGCGATATCCGCCGCCAGGTTGCGATCCGCGGCTTCGGCGACCTCCTGCGGCTGCAGCGCCCGGGCTCGGTGATGCAGGGCTTCGCCGAGCTCGGCTATGCCTTCGCCTTCAGCGGCGTCGCGCTGGAGCCGTTCGCGCAGCTCGCCCTGATCCGGGTCAGCACCGATGCCGGCACCGAGCGTGGCGGCGCGGCGGCTTTGCGCGTGCTCTCTTCCGACCAGACGCTTGGCTTCACCACGCTCGGCCTGCGGGCCGAGGCGCAGATCGGGGCGATGCCGCTGTTCGCCCGCGCCATGCTCGGCTGGCGCCACGGTTTTGGCGAGCTCACCCCGCAGGCCCGCACCGCCTTCGTCGCCGGCACCACCCCGGCCACGGTCTTCGCCGCCAGGATCGATCGCGAGGCCCTCGTCGCCGAGGCTGGCCTCGACTGGCGCATCTCGCAGGCCACCGCGCTCGGCCTGACCTACTCCGCCGCGATCGGCGAACGCTCGCGCGACCATGCCCTCAAGGGCAGGGTCGAGATGCGGTTCTGACGAAAGAGGCTTCGTCATCGCTGGGCAGGCCCACGAACTGCCCGGCAGCTGCGGCCAGGATTGCATCGCAGCATTGGCGCCTGTGCGCGGACGCCGCGGCAATCAGGCGAATCCTGCCTATATGGTGACGAAGCACACCCGACGGCGCCGGCCGCTCGGGCGTTTTCCTGTCGCGGACTAGCTCCGCGCTTTCGCTGGTTCACAGGCGTCACGCGATGAAAAAGATCGGCTTCCTGTCCTTCGGGCACTGGACTCCCTCGCCGCAATCCCAGACCCGCTCGGCGGGCGACACGCTGCTGCAGTCGATCGACCTTGCCGTCGCGGCCGAGGAACTGGGCGCGGACGGTGCCTATTTCCGGGTGCATCACTTCGCGCGCCAGCTCGGCTCGCCCTTCCCGCTGCTGGCCGCCGTCGGCGCCCGGACCAAGCGCATCGAGATCGGCACCGCCGTGATCGACATGCGCTACGAGAACCCGCTCTACATGGCCGAAGACGCCGGCGCCGCCGATCTCATCTCCGGCGGGCGGCTGCAGCTCGGCATCAGCCGCGGCTCGCCCGAGCAGGTCATCGATGGCTGGCGCCATTTCGGCTATCAGCCGGCCGAGGGCCAGAGCGACGCCGACATGGCGCGCCATCATGCCGAGGTCTTCCTCGACGTGTTGCGCGGCGAAGGCTTCGCGCAACCCAATCCGCGCCCGATGTTCCCCAATCCGCCCGGGCTGCTGCGGGTCGAGCCGTATTCGGAAGGGTTGCGCGAGCGCATCTGGTGGGGCGCCTCCTCCGACGCCACGGCCATCTGGGCGGCAGAGCGCGGCATGAGCCTGCAGAGCTCGACGCTGAAGACCGACGAGAGCGGCGAGCCCTTCCACATCCAGCAGGCCAAGCAGATCCGCCTCTTCAGGCAGGCCTGGAAAGCGGCCGGTCACGCGCGCGAGCCGCGCGTCTCGGTCAGCCGCAGCATCTTCGCCTTGGTCGACGACCGCGACCGCGCCTATTTCGGCCGCGGCAATGAGAGCGACGATTCGATCGGCTATATCGACGACAGCACGCGCGCGATCTTCGGGCGCAGCTATGCGGCCGAGCCCGACAAGCTGATCGAGGAGCTGAAGCGGGACGAGGCGATCGCCGAGGCCGACACGCTGCTGCTGACGGTGCCGAACCAGCTCGGCGTCGACTACAACGCCCATGTCATCGAGGCGATCCTGAAGCATGTCGCGCCAGGGTTAGGCTGGCGCTGAGGGCACCGGCTCACGGAAGCGGCAACAAAAGGGCGAAGTCATCGAACCGCTCTCGCCTATTGCAGCGAGAGTGATCCTGTCCCGATACTAGCGATCGGAACTGGAGCCGATGATGCTACCGACCTTCGAGACCGAGCGCTTGTCGATCCGACCACGCACCATGGCGGAGTTCGACGCCTGTCTGGCGATGGATCGCGATCCGGACGTCACCAGGCATATAGCCGGCCCCTGGAGCGATTCGGCACGTCACGAGCGCTTCCTCAGAGATCGCATACAGAGGAACTTCGGAGATGGCCTCGGCTATTGGTCCATCTTCGACAAGGCCCAGCCGGATCGGTTCCTGGGATGGATACTGCTGATCCCCTACGATGGCGTAGGCCCAAAAATCGAAATCGGCTGGCGCCTTAACAAGCTAACCTGGGGGAGAGGCTACGCGACCGAGGCTGCATTGCCTGTCGCTCGCCATTCATTCTCCGAATTGAGACTGTCTGAAATCGTTGCAGACATCGATCCAGCCAATTCCGCATCCATCCGGGTCGCCGAAAAAATCGGCATGAGATTCGTCGGGGACGTTCAGCATGATGGTGCGCTGCTGAAATCCTACCTCTACACAATGACGGACTACAGTGAGCGTGTTCGCAAGGCGGCGGCCGAAGGGTCAGCGGCGTCCGGCGTTTCTCGATAGCTTCAATCGGAACATCCGCCGCCCCTCACCGCCCCGGCTTGAACGGCGCCATGCCAGCGCGCGCCAGCGCGTCGGCGCGCTCGTTCATCTCGTCGCCGGCGTGGCCCTTGACCCATTTCCACTCGATCTTGTGCTGCTTCAGCGCGGCGTCGAGGCGCTTCCAGAGCTCCTCGTTCTTGACCGGCTTCCTGTCGGCGGTCTTCCAGCCGTTCTTCTTCCAGCCATGGATCCAGCTGGTGATGCCCTGGCGTAGATACTGGCTGTCGGTGTGGAGCGCGACGGTGCAAGGCCGGGTCAGCGTCTCCAGCGCCGAGATCGCGCCCATCAGCTCCATGCGGTTGTTGGTGGTCAGCGCCTCGCCGCCGGAGAGCTCGCGCTCCTTGCCCTTGTAGCTGAGGATCGCCCCCCAGCCGCCGGGGCCGGGATTGCCCGAGCAGGCGCCGTCTGTCCAGACCTCGACGGGCTCGCTCATCGTCTCAATCCGTATTCGCGTGCATCCGAAACCCGCTGATGGAAGACGAGCTTGCGGTCGTATTCGAGTGGGTCGAGCGGCTTGACCAGCGCGCCCGGCGGAACGTTCAGCCAGTCGACCAGCCGGGTCAGCAGGAAGCGCAGCGCCGAACCGCGGCAGAGCGCCGGCAGGGCTGCGACCTCGACATCATCGAGCCGGCGCACGCTCTCATAGCCCGCCAGCATCGCCTGGCCCTTGGTCAGGTTGAACGAGGAGTCCGCCTCGAAGCACCAGGAGTTCAGGCAGATTGCGAGATCGTAGGCAAAGGCGTCGGTGCAGGCGAAATAGAAGTCAATCAGCCCCGACAGCCTGTCCTTGATGAAGAAGACATTGTTCGGGAAGAGATCGGCATGGATCACGCCACGCGGCAGGTCCTGCGGCCAGGATTGCTCATGAATGCCGATCTCGGCCAGGATGCGCCTGGCAAGGCCGGGCGAGACGGTGTCGGCGGCGGCGCCGGCACGCTCGGCCAGGGGACGCCAGTCGGGCACAGACAGGGAGTTGGCCCGCTCCATCGGAAAATCGGCGCCAGCCTGATGCAGCAGCGCCAGGCCACGACCGAGCTCGGCGCAATGCGTCGCGTTCGGGCGCCGAACCGACAGCCCGTCCAGAAAGGTCACGATCGCGGCTGGACGGCCGGCAAGGCGACCAACCGCCGAGCCGTTGAGCGCCTTGACCGGCTGCGGGCAGATCAGCCCGCGCACCGCCAGATGCTCCATCAGGCTGATGAAGAAGGGCAGGTCGGCGATATCGACCCGCTCTTCGTAGAGCGTCAGGATATAGAAGGCCTTGCTGGTGTGGAGCAGAAAGTTGGAGTTCGAGACGCCCTCGGCGATGCCCTTCACCGAGAGCAGGTCGCCAATGCCATAGCTCGCGACAAAGGCGGCCATCTCGTCATCGGGCACTTCGGTATAGACGGCCACGCTAGATACTCAGCTCACTTGGCTGCGGACGGGGCAGGCTCGCGCAATTCGCGCGGCAGCGGGAAGAAGACGCTCTCATCGGCGGTCGAGACGGTCTCGACCGTGACCTCGTAGCGCTCCGCGAAGGCGTCGATGATCTCCTCGACCAGCACCTCCGGCGCGCTGGCACCGGCGGTGATGCCGAGGCGGCGGATGTCGCCGAAGAGCGACCAGTCGATCTCGTTGGTGCGCAGAACGAGGCGCGAGACCGGGCAGCCGGCCCGCTCGGCCACCTCGCGCAGGCGCTGCGAGTTCGAGGAATTGGGCGAGCCGACCACGATCAGCCCGTCGACCAGCGGCGCGACGCGCTTCACCGCCTCCTGACGGTTGGTGGTGGCGTAGCAGATGTCTTCCTTGTGCGGAGCAATCAGCGCCGGGAAGCGCGCCTGCAGCGCCTGCACGATCTCGCGGGTGTCATCGACCGAGAGCGTGGTCTGGGTGACATAGGCAAGCTCCCGGCCTTCGGGAGCAACCAGGCGGGCGACGTCCTCGAGCGTCTCGATCAGCGTGATCGCGCCTTCCGGCAATTGTCCCATCGTGCCGATCACCTCAGGATGGCCGGCATGGCCGACCAGGAGGATGTGCCGGCCGCGCTTGTGATGGACCTCGGCCTCGCGATGCACCTTGGTGACCAGCGGGCAGGTGGCGTCGATGGCGAAGAACTGGCGCGCCTGCGCCTCCGCCGGCACCGATTTCGGCACGCCATGGGCCGAAAAGATCACCGGCCGGGTGGCGTCGGGCACCTCCGAGAGCTCCGCCACGAAGACCGCGCCCTTCCGCTTCAGCGACTCGACCACGTATTTGTTGTGCACGATCTCGTGGCGCACGAAGACCGGCGCGCCATGCATGGCGAGCGCCTTCTCGACGGCATCGATCGCCCGGACCACGCCGGCGCAGAAGCCGCGCGGGGCGCAGAGCAGGATGTCGAGCGGCGGCTTGGCGGTCACTGGGGTGCTGGTTCCGAAGGGATCGCGCCTTCTTGTCCGTCTGGCATCGGCGATGTCAAGGAAGCCCGGCGCCGCAATGCGTTGGCCCATGCGCAGCAGCCCCTCGCAGGATGCAAGGATAGGCCCTACATTGCACACGTCAGGCCACCTGCCTCCGCACGTCCCCCTTTCGCTTTAGCACGAGTTCCTGCATGGCCGATGCCGCCTCGCATGCCAGCTATCTGCCCTCGATCCTGACCTTCTGTGCGGGTGCGGTGGTAGCGGTGCCGCTGTTCCGCCGCTTCGGCCTGTCAGCGGTGCTGGGCTATCTCGCCGCCGGCGTGGTGATCGGCCCCTCGGCCTTGGCGGTGATCAAGGACCCCGACACGATCCGCAGCACCGCCGAGATCGGCGTCGTGCTGCTGCTCTTCCTGGTCGGACTCGAATTGCAGCCGGAGCGGCTCTATTCGATGCGCAAGGACATCCTCGGCGCCGGCTTCGCGCAGATGCTGCTGAGCGCGGCGGTGATCGGCGCCGTCGCCTGGAAGCTCGGGCTCAGTCCCGCCGGTGCGCTGGCGGTCGGGCTGGCTCTCGCCCTCTCCGCGACCTCGATCGCGCTGCAATTGCTGGAAGAACGAGGCGACGGCGCCGAGCCCTATGGCCGGCGCTGCTTCTCCATCCTGCTGTTTCAGGACATCTCGATCGCGCCGATGCTGGCTTTGCTGCCGCTGCTGGCGACGACGGAGGCCGCCCATAGCGGCGGCTCGGCCAAGGCGCTGACCGGCCTCGGGCTCGCTCTGCTTGCCATCGCTGTCGTCGTGCTCGCCGGCCGCTATGCGCTCAACCCCTTCTTCCGCCTGCTGGCCAAGGCCGGCGCCAAGGAGGTGATGACGGCCGCCGCCCTGCTGGTCGTGCTCGGCGCGGCGCTGCTGATGGAGCAGGTCGGGCTCTCCATGGCGATGGGCGCCTTCCTCGCCGGCGTGCTGCTGGCGGATTCGCATTTCCGGCACGAGCTCGAAGCCGATATCGAGCCGTTCCGCGGCGTGCTGCTCGGCCTGTTCTTCATGGCGGTCGGCATGTCGATCGACCTGAAACTGGTCGCCGAGAACGCGCTGCTGCTGGCGCTGGCGGCCCCGCTGCTGGTGCTGTTCAAGATCGCGGCGGCGGCGGCGATCCTGCGGGCATCCTGCTCCTCGACCACCGAGGCGATCCGAGCCGGCGCCCTGCTCTCCCCGGCCGGCGAATTCGCCTTCGTGCTGTTGCCGCTCGCCGCCTCGCTCGGCCTGCTCGACGAGAAGCAGGGCGCGCTGGCGACAGCGATCGCCGCGCTCAGCATGCTGATCGGCCCGATCGCGGCCAAGCTGATCGACATCTGGCTCGCGGCCCACGCGCCGCCGCCCGAGGAGATCGAGGAGACCTTCGACGGGGTGACACCCTCGGTGCTGGTGATCGGCTTCGGCCGCTTCGGCCAGGTGGTGACGCAGGCACTGCTGCTGCAGCATCTCGACGTCACCATCATCGATTCCGACATCGAGCGGATCCGTTCCGCCGCCAAGTTCGGCTTCAAGATCTATTATGGCGACGGCACGCGCCTCGATGTGCTGCGCGCCGCCGGCGCCGGCAAGGCGAAAGTGGTCTGCATCTGCATCGACGACCGGCAGGCGGCGCTGCGCATCGTCGAAATGGCCAAGGTCGAATTCCCGGCCGCGCGCATCCATGCCCGCGCCTATGACCGCGTCCATGCGATGGACCTGATGCGCGCCGATGTCGACTACCAGATGCGCGAGACTTTCGAATCGGCGCTCGGCTTCGGCCGCGTGACGCTGGAGGCGCTCGGCCTCAGCTATGAGGAGGCGGGCTTCGTGATCGAGCATGTGCGCGACCGCGATGCGCAGCGCATGGAGATCCAGTTCAGCGAGGGCATCGCCGCCGGGATCGACAAGGTGCCGCGCGTCACGCCCGAGCCTATCGTCGCTCCGAAGAGCAAGTCGAAGGCACTCACCAAGGAGACGCAAGAGGTCATCGAGGATGGCGGCGCCGAGGTCGCCGTCGGCGGGGTCGGGGAGCCGGCCGAGTGAACGCACCGGCAAAGCCACAGCAGGCCGTCTTCGTCTCCGGCTCGACCCTGCGCCATGTCGCGGTGATGACCACGACCGCCTCGGTCGGCCTGGTCGCGATCTTCGTCGTCGACTTCCTGTCGCTGCTCTATGTCTCGCGCCTCGGCCGGCCCGAGGCGACGGCGGGCGTCGGCTACGCGACGATCGTGCTCTACCTGATGGTCTCCATCAATGTCGGGCTAATGATCGCTGTCGCCGCGCTGACGGCGCGGGCGCTCGGCGCCGGCGACCGCGAGGGGGCCCGCCGCATGGCCGGCTCGACGCTGACGGCGATGACCGTCTGCGGCCTCATCGTCAGCCTGCTGATGCTGCCGCTGCTGCCCTGGCTGCTGCCGAAGCTGGGCGCCCACGGCGAATCGCTGGCCGTCGCGACCTCGTTCCTGTGGATCACCCTGCCCTCGAATGCGCTGATGGCGCTCGGCATGGGGCTCTCCGGCATCCTGCGCGCCGTCGGGGACGCCAAGCGGGCGATGTATGTCACCCTGGCCGGCGGCATCGTCACCGCCGGGCTCGACCCGCTGCTGATCTTCGGTTTCAAGCTCGGCCCCGACGGCGCCGCCTGGGCGACCGTGTTCTCGCGCATCGTCTTCCTCGTCATCGGCTTCCAGAGCGTGATCGGCGTCCACAAGATGATCGCGCGCCCGAGCTTGGCGGCGCTGCGCCGCGATGTCGGGCCAACCTTCGCGATCGCGGCGCCGGCGATCCTGACCAATCTCGCCAACCCAATCGCCAATGCCTGCTTCTTCGGCATCATCGCCCGCTTCGGCGACCAGGCGATCGCGGCGAGCGCGATCATCGACCGGCTGGTGCCGGTCGCCTTCGGCGTGCTGTTCGCGCTGTCGGGCGCGGTCGGGCCGATCCTGGCGCAGAACTGGGGCGCGCAGCGCTATGACCGGATGCGCCGGGCGCTGACCGATGCGGTCGGCTTCGCCGCAGCCTATGTCGCCGTGGTTGCGGTGCTGCTGGCGCTGCTGCGCCACCAGATCGCCGCGCTGTTCGGCACCGGCGGCGAGACGGCCGAGCTCGTCGCCTTCTTCTGCCTGATCGCCGGGCCGATGTGGCTCTTCGTCGGCGCGCTCTTCGTCGCCAATGCCGCCTTCAACAATCTCGGCATGCCGTTCTACTCGACCCTGTTCAGCTGGGGCCGGGCCACGCTCGGTACGGTGCCGCTCGCCTGGCTGGGCGCGCAGCATGCCGGCCCCAAGGGCGCGGTCGCCGGCGCGGCACTGGGCGCGGTGCTCTTCGGCATCGCCGCGCTCGTCACCGCCTATCGCGGCATCACCCGGCTCGAAGGCGCGGCGCAAGCGGCCGCAAGGCCGTCGCTTGCCTGACGGCCGCCTGCTGCTATCGTTTCCGGGCGGAGAGCGGGCTGGTCCCGCAGGAGCCGGATCTGACCGGGCTGGAACAGCCTGGTCGGTGAATCCGTCTCCATGCTTCTAAGGGGAGAGCGCGCCATGATGAATCTGTTCGAGATGATGCAGTCGGCCCAGAACGGCCAGGCCATGCAGAACTTGGCGCGGCAATACGGGCTCTCGATGCAGCAGACGCAGGCGGCGCTCGACGCGCTGCTGCCGGCCTTCACCATGGGGCTGCAGCGCCAGACCCAGAATCCCTACGCCTTCGGCAACCTCGCCCAGATGATGACGGCGACGCCGTTCGGCCAGATGTATGACAGCGACGGTGACGGCATTCCCGACAGGGCGATGCCGCTCGGCCAGGACGTGATGAGCCAGCTCTTCGGCTCGAAGGAAGTCGCCAATGCCGTTGCGGCGCAGGCGGCGGCGACAAGCGGCGTCGGCCAGGCGATCCTGAAGCAGATGCTGCCGGTGATCGCCTCGATCGTGATGGGCGGGCTGTTCAAATCGGTGAACAATCAGGGGCTTGGCGGCATTCTCGGGCAATTCGCCGAGATGATGCGCGGCCAGATGCCGGGCATGCAGCCCCCGGCGCAGCAGCCGAACGCAGCCAATCCGTGGGGACAGATCCTCGGCGGTCTCTTCGGTGGGCAGAATCCCCAAGCCGGCCAGGCACAGAGCGGCGGGCCCTTCGGCGGCGCCATGCCCGGCATGCCTGCCGACATGGGCAGCATCTTCGGCCAGATCCTCGGCGGCATGTTCGGTGGCCAGGGACAAGGGCAGGCCCCACAGGCCAGCCCGCAGCCGGCGCCGCGATCGCGCCGTCCCGCTCCTCAGCCCGAGCCGGAGGAGCAGCCAGCGTCGAACGAGGCCAGCCCGGGCTCGATCGGGCTCGATGCACTGAACCAGATGTTCGAGCACGGCCGCCAGGTCCAGGCAAGCCAGCAGGACGCCCTGCGCTCGATCTTCGAGACGATGCTCGGCGGTGGCCAGCGCAAGGGCTGAGCGATAAACGAACGGCGGCCTAAGGGCCGCCGCTCATCAATTTCCGTGATGCGGCCTATTGTCAGGCACGCAAACGCTCGTCCCATTCATAAGCGTCCTCAGCAGCAGGCCCGCTCGCCAGCGAGCGGCCGTCGCTGCCAGTCCGGAAGCTGGCGACCAGTTCGTTGAGCCGCCCGATCTGACCGCTCAGCGAGGTCGCGGAGGCCGCGCTCTCCTCGGCCAGCGCCGCATTCGCTTGCGTCATCTCGTCCATATGGGCGACAGTCTGGCTCATCTCGTCGATGCCATTGGCCTGCTCGGCTGCTGCGGCCGAGATGTCGGAAACCGTGGCCGAAACCTTCCTGGAGGCCTCGACGATCCGGTGCAACGCGTCACCGGCGGCCCGCACCAGCCCGACGCCCTGCTCGACCTCGGCCCCCGACTCGCTGATCAGTCCCTTGATGTCCTTGGCGGCATCGGCCGAACGCTGTGCCAGCGTGCGCACCTCGGAGGCCACGACTGCGAAGCCCTTGCCGGCTTCGCCGGCGCGCGCCGCCTCGACCGAAGCGTTGAGAGCCAGCAGATTGGTCTGGAAGGCGATCTCGTCGATCACCGAGGTGATGTCGGAGATCTTGCGCGAGGTCTGCTCGATCCGCGCCATGGCATCGACCGCCTGGCCGGCGACGGCCCCGCCATTCACCGCGACGTCCGTCGCCTCGTTGGCGAGCTGGACGGCCTGGCGCGACGCCTGCGCCGAAGCCTTGACCGAGGCGGCGAGCTGCTCGGTGGTGGCGGCGGTCTCCTCGAGCGAGGAGGCCTGTTCTTCCGTGCGCTTCGACAGGTCGTCGGCGCCGGAATTGATCCCGCGGGCGGCGACGCCGACCTCGACCGAGGTCGCCTGGATCGTCGCGATCGTCTGCGCGAGATGGCCGACAGCGCTGTTGAAATCCTGCTTCAGCGCGACATAGTCGGCCGCCACCTCCTCCTCGACGCGGGCGCCGAGATCGCCCTGGGACAGCCGGGTCAGCCCTTCGGCCAGGGCCCTCACCACGACCGCCTGCTCCACCGCGAGACGCTGCTGCAGCGCTGCGGCAGTGCTGCGCTCGGCTTCGGCGGCGAGGCGCTGGCGTTCCGCCGCGGCACGGCCGGCTTCCGTCTCGCTTTCGAGGCGCTGGACGGCAAGGCCATTCTCCTTGAACACCTGGACGGCGCGGGCCATCTCGCCGACCTCGTCCTTGCGATCCTGCCCCTCGATCTCAGCGGCATGGTCGCCATTGGCGATCTGGCCCATGCGGAGCTTGAGTCGCTCCAGCGGGCGCGTGATCGCGCCGGTGGTCAGCAGCGCGCCGGCGATCAGGCCGAGCAAGGTCCCGGCGACGCTGAGGCCGATCACGATCAGGTTGACGCGATCGGAGTCGGCATTCAGCCTCTCCGAAGCCGCTTCTGTGTCCTTCCTGATCTCGTCATTGAGCTTGGCCGCGTCCTCGACGATCCCGGTGATCGTCTTGTCGAGCTGCGACATGATCGAAAGCGCCGCTAGGTCCTCGTCGCGGCCGGCCTGCCCGATGACCTGATCGATGTCGGACTTGGCGGCCTGCAGGCGCCGGCTCAGCTCGTCGAAGCTCTCGGCGCGTTGCGGGAAGCTGATCTTGGCCTCGACCAGCGCCTGGAGCGAAGCCGCGTAGGCGGCCTTCACCTCATCGATGCTGGTCGCATTCTGCTTCATGAATTCGGGATAGGCGATCGCCTGGTAGAGATTGCCGACGATCTCGCCCATCGAGGCGGTGGCGCGGGCCGAATCCAGGAGGGCGGTAGCACGCTGCGAGATCAGATCGCCATAGTTCTTCTCGATCTTGCCGAACTCGAACGCGCCATAAACGGCCGAGCCGATGCCGATCGCGCCCATGACGAGCATGGGAATGGCGATCTTGGTTCGGATCCTCAAATCATGCAGGCGGAAGCGAAAGCGTCGCATGGAAAACCCCGGGGCGAGGGATCGGGGCGCCGTACTCGGCGCAATGCGGCGTAAATGTGTCCGAACTTGCTGAAGGAAGCGTTACACCACGCGCAAGCCGGTTAACGATCGCGGCCAGGTTGCATGCCTCGGCACGAAAAAGGGCGGCAGCCGAAGCCACCGCCCGCAGGGACGCGTCACGCCAAGGGGTCAGGCGTTGCACGCGATCTTGATCTCCTTCGCGCCTGGCCGCACCGCGGCCTGGATCACCACGGGACGTCGAAGCCCGGCCTCTCGCCGGCTCGCGGCGGCGGACTGCTGCTGATCCGAGCGGGCCTGCAGCACGCTCGACGGATCGCTCAGCCAGGAGACCGCAAGCGCACCGTCGATATCGGAGCGAACGAGGCCGATATCCTTCAGCCCGCGCTCGTCGAGGTCGCTGAGGCGCATCACCTCTCGGCGGTGCAGGAAAGCGCGCACCAGGTTTTTCGTGCCCGTGACCGAATGGGCGGCAGCACGCGCCGCGCCGCCGGAAACGGCAGACAAGGTCTTCGTGACGAAGGTCATGACCAGCATGACGGCCTCCTCGGGGTTGGACGTAGAAACTCACCTCCCGGCCCAACCGAGGTCGATCAGGCATCAGCGGGAGAGTGCCCAAACGATAACTCCAGGCTGGCCATCAGCCAAACGAATGGTTATGATACTAAACACAACCGATCTTGATGAACCTCTGGGAGGAGGCCGGCCATGGCCCATGTGCTCGACGCCGATCAGCTCAAGACCTTCGTCGCCATCGCCGACACCGGTTCCTTCACCCGCGCCGCCGAGATCGTCTTCAAGACGCAATCGGCCGTTTCAATGCAGATGAAGCGGCTGGAGGAGCGCGTCGGCCGGCCGCTCTTCGGCCGCGACGGACGCCATGCCAAGCTGACCGAGGATGGCGAGCGCCTGCTCGACTACGCCCGCCGCATCGTCCGGCTCAACCTCGAATGCGTCGCCAGCTTCACCGAGGCCGACCTCAAGGGCCGCATCCGGCTCGGCGTGCCCGACGATTACGCCGACCGCTATCTGCCGGAGATCCTGGCGCGTTTCGCCCGCTCCAATCCGCGCACCGAGGTCACCGTGGTCTGCGAGCCGACGCCGATGCTGGCCGAACGGATCGGCGGCGGCGACATCGACCTTGCCATCATCACCCATGTCGAGGGGCGCGGCCAGGGCGAGATCATCCGGATCGAACCGCTGCTCTGGGTGACCTCGGCCCGCCATTGCGTGCACGAGGAAGACCCGCTGCCGCTGGCGCTGGGACGACCGACCTGCAACTGGCGCCAGGCGGCGGTCGAGGCGCTGGAGAGCAAGGGCAGGCGCTTCCGCGTGCTCTATGCCAGCTGGAATTCGACCGCGGTCGGCGCGGCGGTGGTGGCGGGGCTCGCCGTCTCGGTGCTGCCGGAAAGCGCTGTGCGGCCCGGCATGCGCATCCTGGGGCCGGCGGAAGGCTTCTCCACCCTGCCCTCCTGCAAGATCGGCCTGCTGCGCACGCGGCACGACCCCTCGATCCTGTCGAACGCGCTCGCCGAGCACATCATCCAGAGCCTGGACAATCTGCAGAGCTTCAAGGTGGCGGCGGAGTAGGCGGCGCTCAGGCCGTCAAGCGCGCCGCCGCAGTGTCACCACCGAGGCGCTGAAATTCTTAACGGTGAAGCCCCAATCATCGGCGAGACCGAGGATGATCGGCTGATGGGTATAGCTGACTAGAACCCCTACACCCTGGTCGAGATCGCCAAGCAGCGACAGAGCACGGGTGTTCATGTCGGCCGGCAGATAAGTCATCGTGCCGCCGAAACTGTTGCCGTCGATCACGTTGTTCTTCTTTTGAAAATAGGCCATTCCGATCTGTATCGTCGACATCTGGGGAACAATGGCCCCGCTGTGCGGACCAACCGACTGGACCGTCTGGACAAGGCAGGCCTCATCCGGACAGGCCGCGAGGACCTGCGCAATTTCCGCCGCGACCCGATTGAGATCACGCTGGATGGTGATGGCATAGGTCAGATCGACCGCCCCTGACAGCAGTGCGAACATGCCGGTACTGATGAAAGCGAATTCGACGGCCGCGACACCGCTCTGATCCCTGACGATGCCGCGCCGCGCACCGCGGCGGAAGAAATCGGCGAGCCTTCGCATCACGGCTTCCTATACAGTGCCGCCCCGCTGACATACAGCGTCGGCAATCCGGGGACGAACGTCACGACAGGCCCCCGCGCCCTGATCAGCATCAGCGTCCCGGCGGCTCCCGCGACAAAGGCCGCGCCGGTGATCGGCGGTGTTCCGGTCGCGTAGTTCGCCAGCGGTTGCGTTTCGACGAGAAGATTGGCGGCGCAGTTGTCGAGCGCAATCATTCGTCCGCAGATCTGCGTCACCACCTGGGCACGGTTTCCGGCATAGGTTGCTGTTGTCTTGCCGGTCGCCGCCTCGGATACGGCGTCGTGAAGGTACATCTGCGCCATGAATGCGAGCGCGAACTGGAAGATGCCGAGCAACAGGACGATGAAGGCCAAGCCGATGAAGGCGAATTCGACCGCAGTCGAGCCGGCAGCGTCGCGCCGGAATCGGCTCAGCCGCGCCGCCAAGCGTCTCGTTCCGGTCGATGGTGCTCGGCTTCTGGCCATGCGGGCGCTCGTCACGGGCACTTGGTGCTGCAGAACCGGATGTAGTCGAGCAGGCCACCATAAGTGTCCTCGCGGCCAGCTGCCTGGAAGAAGATGCGGTAGGTACCTGCCGTCGTGATCTTCAACGGAATCTTGCGCTCGGTCCATTGGTCGGTGTGCACGCAGACATCGACTTGGTCGGTGGCCTTGTCCACGTCCTTGGAGGGCGTGGTGTAGGCGCCGGACTTCTTCTGCTGGAAGAAGACCTCGATACGGTTGGTCTGGCTTTCCCAGGTCGCCGCCTTGAGCTTGTCCCACACCGCCTGGGCGTCTGTCTTGTAGGCGCACAGGACCTGGCCGGCATAGGCGGGATTGCGGACACGCGAGATGTACCAGTAGCTCAGCTCGTAATCGCCGACCGCGAGATTGGTGAATTCGCGCCACATGCTCGAATTCGAGCTGCAATTCTTTACGCCGAAGCAATCAGAATCGAGTTCGGCGAAGAAATTGCCGAACCGGATCGTGTTGGCTGCGAGCTCAGGGATGCCGTTGATCTCGATTCCGCCCTGGCTGCTCTGCGTCGTCCAGCCGTTCCAGTTCTTCAACACGGTCCAGCTGTTCGAGGCGACGTTGTGATTGTTCTCGAACGATTCGGCGAAGAGCACCGTGCCCGTCTGCGTCGAGGCCAGTACGATGTTGCAGCTCCTCTGCACACTCAGGGAAATGCTGCTGTAGCCGAGGATGCCACCGAACGCATTGGCGCTCGCCGCACTGGCATTGACCGTGATGATGCTGTTGGCGATCGAACTCGTCGCGCTGACGTTGCTGACACCGTTCCCATTGAGGCCGCTCGTCCAGGACGAGATGACCTGGTTGGCGGTCGATGTGAAATTCTGGTTCGGATTGGATTGGGCCAGCTTGGAAATATCCTTGGCCGCCTGCTGGCAGCCGAGCTCGATGGCGCTTGCCACGCGCTGCCGCCGTGCCGCCGCTTGGCTGAAATCGATGCCGCCGCCGACCGCAAGCGCGATCGCCGGCGCGGCCAAGCCGAACATCAGCGCGCTGACGCCGCGGGCATCCTTGAGGAAAGATCGGAACAGGCCTGGCATCGAAGGGCCTCGCAACGCTACACGCAAGCAACAGGACGATTGCCTCGACGCTAGGCGCGGGGCGATTGAGAAAACCTTTCCAGAACCCGTGAATGTCACTGGTATCGCGGGGAAAAGCCGTCAAACCACAAAGCCTTCGGGCGGTATGGTAAAATGCAGTTAAAGTTGAACGGAGAGTCGCGGCACGGATGCGAGAGGCCGGCGCGCCGGAACGCGCGCAGGCAAGCCAGCTTTTACTGCAGTCCCGGCAGGATGCTGGCGTATTTGGCATCCAGTAGCGGGCCGATCTGGCGGATCGTCGCGATCGCCGCGATCGAGACGAAGAACGCGATGAAGCCGTATTCGAGCGCGGTCGCGCCGCGACTGTCGCGCAGGAATTCAAGGACCAGGGCGGAAAAGCGTTCCATACCCGCCAGATTAGCGCAAAACTCCGGACAATTGGTTAATCCGAAGCGCAAAACACGCGATCACCGACACATGTCTCGCTCGACTTCAGCGGCTACAGGGCGAGTTCCGGGAAGACCGGCTCGACCTTGCCGCCCCAGGCTCCCTGCTCGCGCACCGCCAGACGCTCGGCGAGCGTGCGCCCGCTCTGGGCGATGGCGACGATCGGTTCGAGATAGATCGTCTCGTCGCGACCCTTTTCGTCGAGCTTAGCCCGGCGGGCGAGACCGGCGCGCGACAGTTCCACCACCTCGCGGGCAAGTTCCCGTAGCGGACGGTTCGCGATCCTGGTGTTGAGACCGGCCTTCGGCACGGTGTCGCGCAGGAGCTGGCGTTCCTCCGTGCTCCAGCCCTTGACCAGCTCCCAGGCGGCCGCGAGCGCAGCATCGTCATAGAGCAGGCCGACCCAGAAGGCCGGCAGCGCGTTCAGCATCTCGACCGGGCCGGCATCGGCGCCGCGCATCTCGATGTAGCGCTTCAGCCGCACCTCCGGGAACAGCGTCCCGAGATGGTTGACCCAGTCCGACATGGTGGCGCGCTCGCCCGGCAATTGCGGGAGCTTGCCGGCGAGCAGGTCGCGGAAGGAGGCGCCGGCGACGTCGTGATAGGTGTCGCCGCGCTTGACGAAGTACATGGGAACGTCGAGCGCCCAGTCGACATAGGCCTCGTACGACATGCCCTCGTCGAAGGCGAAGGGCAGCATGCCGGAGCGGGCATTGTCGGTGTCGCGCCAGATCTCGGAGCGCATCGACTGGAAGCCGTTGAGCTTGCCCTCGCTGAAGGGCGAGGCGGCGAAGAGCGCCGCCGCCAGCGGCTGCAAGGCGAGCGAGACCCGCAGCTTGCGCACCATGTCGGCCTCGTCGGCGAAGTCGAGGTTCACCTGCACCGTGCAGGTGCGAAACATCATGTCGAGGCCGCGCGTGCCGACCTTCGGCATGTAGTTCTTCATGATCTGGTAGCGCCGCTTCGGCATCATCGGCGTCTGCTCGCGCGTCCACAGCGGCGAGTGCCCGAGCGGCAGGAAGCCGATGCCGTGCGGCTCGGCAACCGCCTTCAGATCGGCGAGGTGCTGGTCGAGCTCGCGGGCGGTCTCATGCACATTTGCAAGCGGCGCGCCGGAGAGCTCGAACTGGCCGCCGGGTTCCAGCGAGATCGCGCCGCCGCCATCGGGACCGGCAAGGCCGATGACATGGCCGGCATCGAGGATCGGCTCCCAGCCGAGGCGCTGCTGCATGCCCTCGAGCAATTGCCGGATGCCGCCGCTGCGGCCGGCGACTGCACCCTCGTACGGGACCGGGCTGAGATCGTCGCGATAGAACGGGAATTTCTCATGCTCGGTGCCGAGCCTGAAGTCGGAAGCCGGCTTTTCACCCTGCGCGATCCAGCCGACGAGTTCGGCCTTCGAGCTGATCGGAGTCGAATCGGATACGTCGCGGGCCATGGGCGCTCCGGCATGCATGCACCGGCGCGTCGACGGCCCTGTCAGGCAGCCTAAGCAACACGCCGGATCGAACGGTGCGACAGGCCGAGCGGAGCGAATGCTCCGCCGCGCCATGCGCTGAGGAGCGCCAGCAATAGGCGAGCGGCGACCATCCGACAACGACCGCAAACGCGTGCAGGCGCTTGCCGACCTTGCATCAACGCATGATCACGAAGCAGTCAGGCGGCTCCGCGCAGCAGATTTGCACCCTTCGGTGCGAACCGGTCGTCGTCGGCATCGTCGGCACGCGTCTGCGCCGCGATCCAGTCGGTGACCGCGACGAGCCCGGCGCTCTGGCCGCCTGCCCCGGCACGCGCCTCCTCGAAGATCGCGAGTTGCATGTCGGCGCTGGTCCCACCGGCGACGATGGTGCGGCAATGAGCGAGATCGAGACCGCAGCAGAGCGCAGCGGCATCCTCGTCGAGGAGATCGAGCACCTCATCCAGCACCTGCCCGACCGGCAGCATGGCGCGACGCTTCTCACAGACGAAGCCGCCATGAACGCCATAGCGCTGGGCGCGCCAGATGTTCTCGCCGGCAAGCGCGCGCGAGGCGGCGGTCAGGTCGGCGTTGAGCCCCGGCTTGCGGGCGAGATGGCGCACAAGGCAGCGATAGAGCGCGGTGATGGCGAGTGTGTCGTCGAGCCGCGTGCAGCTGTCCGCGACGCGCAATTCCAAGGTCGGATGCTGATGCGAAGGCCGGATCGCCCACCAGACAAAGCTGGAATCGCGCATCGCGCCGGCGGCGACCATGGTGTCGACATAAGCGCGGTAGTCGGCGGCGTCCGTGAAGAGCTCGGGCAGGCCGGTGCGGGGCAATTCAGCATAGGCGCAGAGCCGGTAGCCCATCAGCCCGGTGCGCCGTCCCTGCCAGAAGGGCGAGGAGGTCGAGAGTGCCAGCAGCAGCGGCAGGAAAGGCAGCATCCGGACCATGATCGAGATGCGCTGGTCTTCGTCGGGCACCTCGACATGGACATGCAGGCCGCAGAGCTGGTTACGGCTGCCGAGCATCTGTAGGTCGCGCATGATGCCGTCATAGCGCTTGGCCTCGGTGGCCCGCTGGCGGGCCCAGACGGCGCTCGGATGGGTGCCGCAGGCAAGCAGCAGCATGTCGTGCTCGCGCGCGATCCCAGACAACCCCGAGCGCAGCCGGCGCAGCGAATGGCGGGCCTGGGTCATGCTCTCGCAGACCGGCGTCGCCACCTCGATCTGCGATTGCAGCATCTCGCGCTGCAACTCGTCGGGAAAGGCAGCCTGCGCCGCCTCGATGAAACGCGGTGCGATCTTGCGCACGGCGCCGCGGCTTTCGGCATCGGACAGGAAATACTCTTCCTCGATGCCGAAGCGGTAGGCGCTGCTCACCATGATGTCTCTCCCCCGTGGCGGCCGCTCCGGAGCGAAGCAGCGGCGCCAGACTGCCAGTCAATGAGTCGGAACTGCGACCGGTGGCGCAGTTTCCACGCCTAAACGCGGAAGCCGCCATCGCGTTCCAACCGGCGGAGGAGAAGCCGGCAGCACACAAATCACGGGGTTATTTGGCGGACCAATCGCCCAAGGTCGCCTGGACGACGGCAAGGGCTGCGACCGCCGCCGTGTCGGCCCGGAGGATGCGCGGGCCGAGCGACAGGCGCAGCGCTCGCTCGCGCTGCAGGATCAAGGCGCGCTCCGATTCGTCGAAGCCGCCCTCCGGGCCGATCAGCACGGCGAGCGGCCCGCGCGGCGCCCCCTGCAAGGCCGCGACCGGGCTCTGCGGCTCCTGCGCCTCATCGCAGAAGATTAGCAGCCGCTCCCGCTCGAGCGCGGCCAGTGCAGCGGCGAGCGGCTGCTCCGCCCGGATTTGCGGCAAGGCGAGGATGCCGCATTGCTCGGCCGCTTCGACCGCATTGGCGGCGAGCCTTTCGAGATTGAGCCGCGAGACCTGGGTGTAGCGGGTCAGCACCGGCTGGAGCACCCCCGCCCCCATCTCCACCGCCTTCTGGGCCATATAGTCGAGCCGCGCATGCTTCAGCGGCGCGAAAAGGTAGAGGAGATCGGGCGCCGGCGGCTGCGGGCGGGTCTGCTCCAACGCCTCCAGGCTCGCCTGCTTGCGCCCTTCCGCCCGGATCGCGCAGAGCCATTCGCCGTCGTGGCCATTGAAGACGAGGATGCTGTCGCCGCTGCGCAATCTCAGCACGTTCAGCAGGTAATTGGCCTGGTCGCGCGCGAGCTCCAGCACGGCGCCCGCTGCCAGCGGCGCCTCGCTATATAGCCGGTGCTTGGTGAAATCCCGCATGCTCTTCGAATCCGATCCCGTCAGAATGGCGCGAAAGTCGCCACAATCCCACGCTATCGGCAAGCAATCTCGGTGAAATGCGAGCCGGCGCTTGTTGGTGCACGGCTCTCACTGTTATGGAAAGGCCCGCGACGCCGGGACGGGCGTGGGTGACGGGACAAGAGCGGAGCGGATGATGCGGCGATACGCGACCCTGAAGCTGGCGATGGCGCTGGCTGGGCTGGGCCTGGCCGAGCCGGCATTGGCGCAGGTGCCCTCGGGCTGCGAGAACGTCCAGAAGCTCATGCAGGAGCGCCAGTCGATCGTCGGGCAGCTCAATGCCAACGCCAAGGCGAAGCGCAAGATGACGCCGCAGCAGGCCTGCGGCATCCTTGGCCGCCTGGTCGGCAACGGCAATGCCCTGATCAAGTTCGCCACCGCCAACCAGGACTGGTGCCAGATTCCGGCGAGCTTCGTCGACGGCATGAAGGCCGACAACGAGAAGGCCGGCACCATTCGCGGCCAGGCCTGCAACGCCGTGAAGCAGCAGGCGCAGATGCAGCGCCGCGCCCAGCAGCAGGCGCAGCAGCAACAGGGCGCCAACCCGTTCGGCGGTACCGATTCCATTACCGGCGGCCCGATGCGCGTGCCGCAGGGCGCGCTCTAGAGCATTGCGCGCCACGATGGCGTCGTCCCCCAACGCCACCGACGCCCCACTTCCCGACGCCCTCAAGGGCCATTGGGTCGACACGCGCGCGCCCAAGCGCCTGCGGCCCTATCTGAAGCTCGCCAGGATCGAGCGCCCAGTCGGCTGGCAGTTGCTCCTGCTGCCGTGCTGGTGGGCGGCCGGGCTCGCCGCGATCGCGGCCGGGCTGCCGTTCCCGAACCTCTGGCACTGCCTGCTCTTCCTGGTCGGCGCGATCGTGATGCGCGGCGCCGGCTCGACCTTCAACGACATCGTCGACCGCAAGCTCGACGCGCAGGTGGCACGCACCCGCGGCCGCCCCCTGCCCTCCGGCCAGGTCAGCGCAAAGCAGGCGGCCGTCTTCATGGTCGGGCTGTCGCTGGTCGGCCTGGTGGTGCTGCTGCAGTTCAATCGCTTCACGGTGATCGCCGGCATCGCCTCGCTGGCGATCGTCGCGATCTATCCGTTCATGAAGCGGATCACCAACATGCCGCAGTTCGTGCTCGGCCTCGCCTTCTCCTGGGGCGGGCTCGTCGGCTGGAGCGCGGTGTTCGGACGCCTCGATGCGCCAGCCTATCTGATCTATGCCGCCGCGGTGTTCTGGACGATCGGCTACGACACGATCTATGCGATGCAGGACATCGAAGACGACGTGATCGCCGGGATCAAGTCGAGCGCGCGCTATTTCGGCGCCTTCACCCAGCAGGCGGTCGGGTTCTGCTACGGCATGACGATCGCGCTCGCCGGCGTCGCCGCCTGGTTCGCGGGAGCGGGACCGGTCGCCTTCATCGGGCTGGCGGCATTCGCGCTGCACCTGGGCTGGCAGGTTCACAGCATCGCCGGCGCCGACGGACCGACGGCGTTGAAGCTGTTCCGGTCCAACTGGCATGCCGGCCTGCTGCTGGCGGCCGGCTTTGCGCTCGATGCACTGGTGAAGTTCGCCTTCTAGAGCCGGATTCATCGATCAGCCTGCAGTGCAAGCTGATCGGAACGCGCTCTAGGACAGGATCTCGCCCCTGATCACCACGGGACGCTCCGGCAGGCGGCCGGTCTTGCGCCGGGTCAGGAAACGCGGGCGGCGACCGGCGAGCAGGGCATGCCGGCGGCGGATGCGGATCGCGCCGAGCGCGACCCGGCCGACCTGCGGATAGGGTTCGGTGATCGCGCCGTCGCTGGTTTCGAGCAGCAGCGGCAGGCCGCTGGCACGGCCGGCATCGCGCCAAACGGCGATGGCATCGTCCTGATCGATCACGGCGACGACGACGGAACGGCCGTCCCCCGCCGTCAGGGCAAGCTGGAAACGGTCATCATCGGCGATCACGCCGCCGACGAGGCGCAAGGCGATGCCGCGCCAGCCCTTGCCGCCGCGCAGGATGCGCACCGGCCCGACACGCTCGATGCGAGGCCCTTCGGATTGCTGCGGCGCCTGCGCCGGCTGCGAGGGCTGTCCGCTCTGGTTATGTGCGCTGCCGGGGAAGGCGGGCACGCAGCCAGCCTCCCCCGCAGCCGGCGTGACGCTGGCCATCGGTTTTAACGCCTCTCTTCTAATCCCTGCTGCCCGGAACCCTCTGTCGATGCGGGGTTCTCGTGCTTTGCAGGGAGGAGAGTGGCCGGAAGGATTGTCCGAGCGCTTAAGCTGGAGGGTTAAACAAAGGTGACGGGGCGGTTTTCCGCCCTCTTCCGGCCGGTTTCCCGGTTGATGCTTGACGGAATCTTTCTCGCAATGGTGGCTTTTTCCTTGTTCAGCCGCCCCGCAAGGCCGTAACGAAGCCCGATGACATCGACACCTCTACCCATCGCCGGGGATTTGTTGCCCGCCGTCGAGGCCGCTTGCCGAGAGGCCGGCGGGCTCGCGCTCGACCTGTTCCGCCCCGGCGCGAAGACCGCCGCCAAGACCTGGTCGAAGGCCGGTGGCTCGCCGGTGACCGAGGCCGATATCGGCGTCGACACCTTCCTGCATGTGCGCCTCGCGGCGCTGCTGCCGGAGGCCGCCTGGCTCTCGGAAGAGACGGCCGACGACACGATCCGCCTGTCACGCCGCTTCGTCTGGGTGGTCGACCCGATCGACGGCACCCGCGCCTATATGGCCGGCTCGCCCGACTGGGCGGTCTGCGTCGCCCTGCTCGACGAGGGCCGCCCCGTTCTCGGCGTGGTGCACGCGCCCGCGGCAGAGACGACCTACACAGCGACCGAGGGCGGCGGGGCCCGGAGCAACGGCAAGCCGATCCGGACGAGCGGGCTCACCACGCTCGCCGGCGCCCGCATCGCCGGGCCCAAGCCGATGCTCGAAGCGCTCGCCCGCCAGGAGAGCTTCATCGCCGCCGACAAGATCCCGTCGCTGGCGCTGCGCCTGACGCGCATCGCCGACGGCACGATCGACGCCGGGCTGGTCTCGCCTGACGCGCGCGACTGGGACCTCGCCGCCGCCGACCTCGTGCTCGCCGAAGCGGGCGGGCAGGTCACGACCTCCGACGGCGAGCCCCTCGGCTATAATCGCGAAATCCCGGTCCATGGCATGCTGATGGCGTCGGGAAACAGCCTCGCCGCGCCCCTGGCGCAGGCCTTGCGCCGGCTGCGCGAGAGCCAGCCGCAGCGGAGCTGAAGCGCGGCGCAACGCCGCTGCCGCGGCGTCAGGGCAGAAACTGCCGGAAATAACCGCAATTTGTTGGCAATCGGCCCTCGCGCGCGAGCGGCTGATGGCTTATCTGATCGCACGGCAAAAACGAAAGATGGGGCAGGTCGGAGGACATCCGGCGGTGCCCCGGCTTGCTTTCGACACAGATGTCAGAACCCCGGCCGGAGACGGATGATGAGCACGAGCCATGACAACAAGCAGCTGCTGCACCTCGTGATCGGCGGCGAGCTGAGCTCGCTCGACGGAGTCGAGTTCAAGGATCTCTCCAAGCTCGACATCGTCGGCGTCTACCCCAATTACGCAGCCGCCCACGCTGCCTGGAAGGCCAAGGCTCAGCAGACCGTCGACCAGGCCCAGACCCGCTATTTCGTCGTCCACCTGCACCGCCTGCTCGATCCGTCGACGGCTCAACGCTGATCCGAAAGGCGCCGTAGTCCGGTTCGATGGGATTTTCGCTGCTCAAGACGAAGTTCGCGCAGGAGGCGCTCGGGCGCAGCCTCGCCTATTATCTGCGCCTGGTCAGGCGCACGAACCGCTTCGTCGTCGAGCCGGCCGACGTCTATGAGCGCGTGCGCGGCGAGCTGCCGCTGATCATCGCGATGTGGCACGGCCAGCACGTCATGATCCCGTTCGCCCGGCCGGAGTGGATGCCGTCCTGCTCGCTGGTCTCGCGCCATGGCGATGGCGGCTTCAACGCCGTGGCGCTGCGCGAGCTCGGCATCGGCGCGATCCGCGGCTCGGGCGCCTCGGGCAAGAAGGTTCGCGAGAAAGGCGGCGCGCCAGCCTTCCTCGCCATGGTCCGCCGGCTCGCCGCCGGCGACACCATGGTGCTGACTGCCGACATCCCCAAGCGCGCCCGCATCTGCGGCCCCGGCATCGTCCAGCTGGCGCGCGCCTCGGGCCGGCCGATCCATCCGATCGCGGTGGTGACCAGCCGGCGGATCGACTTCAACAGCTGGGACCGCGCCTCGATCGGCCTGCCCTTCGGGCGCGGCGCTATCGTCGTCGGCGATCCCGTCTGGATTGCGCGCGATGCCGACGAGGCGACCTGCGAGGCGGCGCGCCTCGCCGTCCAGGCCGGGCTCGACGCCGTGCACGAGCGCGCCTATGCGCTGATCGGCGCGCGCGATCCCGGCGCCGGCCTGCGCGAGATCCAGGCCGCCAAGGCGGCGGCGAAGGCCGAGGCCGCATGAGCCGCAGCTTTATCGTCCAGGCTTATCGCACGCTCTCGGCCCTGCTCGAGCCAGCCGCCGCAGGCCTGCTGCTCTGGCGGCGCCGGCGCGGCAAGGAAGACCCGGCGCGCCTCTCCGAGCGGCGCGGCTATCCCAGCGCCGAGCGCCCGGACAAGACGCTGGTCTGGCTGCATGGCGCCAGCGTCGGCGAGACGGTGACGCTGCTGCCCCTGATCGAGCGGCTGCAGCGGCGCGGGCTCGCCGTGCTGGTGACCTCGGGCACGGTGACCTCGGCGCGGCTGCTGGCACAACGCCTGCCGGCCGGGGCGATCCATCAGTTCCTGCCGCTCGACGTGCCGCGCTATATGCGCCGCTTCCTCGACCATTGGCGGCCGGACCTCGCCCTGATCTGCGAATCCGAGATCTGGCCGAACCTGATGATCGAGTCCGGCAAGCGCGGCGTGCCGCTCGTGCTGATCAATGCGCGGATGTCGGAGCGCTCCTTCCGGCGCTGGTACAAGTTCCCGCAGACCTCGCGCCATCTGCTCTCCGGCTTCGATCGTTGCCTGGCGCAGTCGCAGGAGGACGGACAGCGCCTCGCCCAGCTCGGCGCGCCGCGCGTCAGCATCGCCGGCAACCTGAAATTCGACGTCCCCGCCCCACCGGCCGATCCCAACACGCTGGCCCTGCTCGACGGCCTCGCCGCCGGCCGGCCGGTCTGGGTCGCCGCCTCGACCCATCCGGGCGAGGAGGAAGACGTGCTCGCCGCCCATCTCGGCGTCAGGGCGCATCTGCCCAAGCTCCTCACCATCGTCGTGCCACGCCATCCCGATCGTGGCGGCGAGGTCGAGGCGCTCGCCCAGGCCAACGGCGTTTCGAGCGCCCGCCGCTCGCTCGGCCACCTGCCCGAGCGCGACATCGACTTCTACATCGCCGACACGCTCGGCGATCTCGGCCTGTTCTACCGGCTGGCGCCGGTCGCCTTCATCGGCGGCTCGCTCGCCCCCATCGGCGGCCACAACCCGATCGAGCCGGCCAAGCTCGGCTGCGCCCTGCTGCACGGCCCGCTCGTCCACAAATCCGCCGACCTCTTCGCCGCCTTCGATGCCGGCGGTGGCGCCATAGAGGTCGCCGACCGGCAGGAGCTCGCCCAGGGCGTGCATCGCTGGCTCAGCGACCCCGCTGCCGCGCGCCAGGCCGCCCGGGCCGCGGCCCGCACCAGCACCGAGCTCAGCGGCGCGCTCGACCGGACCGTCCAGGCGATCGAGCCGCTGCTGCTGCGCGCCACCATCGGCCAGCGCGAGAGCCTGGACTGATGCGCGCCCCGGGCTTCTGGTGGCGCGCCCCGCCATCCGCCCTCGCTTGGCTGCTGCAACCGCTCGGGACGCTCTACGGCGCAATCACCCTGAAGCGTATGCGCCGCCCTGGCGCGCAGGCCGGCATTCCAGTGATCTGCGTCGGCAATTTCGTCGCGGGCGGCGCCGGCAAGACGCCGACCACGCTGGCGATCGCGTCAAAGCTAGCTGCGATGGGCGAGGCGCCCTTCGCCCTGACGCGCGGCTACGGCGGCAAGCTCTCCGGCCCGCTGCGCGTCGACCCGAGTCGGCACAGCGCGGCGGATGTCGGCGACGAGCCGCTGCTGCTTGCCGCGCGCCTGCCGACGGTAGTGGCGCGCGAGCGGCCCGCCGGCGCGGCGCTGACGCGCGAGGCAGGCGCAAGCCTCGTCCTGATGGACGACGGACTGCAGAACCCCTCGCTACACAAGGATCTCAGGCTCGCGGTCGTCGATGGCGCCGTCGGCGTCGGCAACGGGCTGTGCCTGCCGGCGGGGCCGCTGCGGGCGCCGCTCGCCGGCCAGTTCGAGCATGTCGACGCCCTCGTCGTCATCGGAGAGGGAGCGGCGGGCGACGATGTCGCCGTTCCAGCGCTGACCGTCGGAAAGCGCGTGCTGCGAGCAAGCCTGATGCCGCCGGCCGATATCCAGGCCGAGCTCGCCGGCCTGTCGGTGCTGGCGGTCTCGGGGATCGGCCGGCCCGAGAAATTCGCGGCGACCTTGCGCGCCGCCGGAGCGCGGCTGATCGGCGAGCACGCCTATGGCGACCACCACGCCTATACGGCGGGCGAAGTCGCGGCGCTGATCGCCGAGGCGAAGGCGAAAGCCTGCCGTGTCGCCGTCACCGAGAAGGACCTGGTCAAACTGGCGCCACTCTGGCCGGCGGCCGAGCGCTCGCTCCTGCTCTGCGTGCCGGTCACGCTGGTCTTCGAGAACGAGGCCGCGCTCGACGCGCTGCTGCGCAGTGCCCTCGCAAAGACCCGCTCAGGCGCGGCCCGCGCGGCGCACGCGCAGTAGCACGGCCTCGGGGGAGGCATAGGCCTCCTGCCAGTCCACCGACCAGTAGCGCAAATCCTCGAGCCGGATCGCGGCGCCGGTGACGGCGCAGCGGACGAAGGCGCCGGGACGCACAACCCGGAACTCGCCATGGCCGTAATCGACCAGCGCTTCGGATCCGGAAGGGGGCAGACGTTCGTTGATGTTCATCATGGGGCCGGACGGTGGAGCGGCGAAGGGTTAGCGCAAGGGTTGCAGTAGGGCGCAACCATCTCTGAATCAACGCATTGTTCCAGCATGGTCTTTCTGTGATAGCGTCAGTTGCGATGATGTCCAGCCTGACCCGCGCCGCCTTGCTGGCGATTGGTCTTGTTTCCCTGCTCGCGGCGCCCGCGATCGCGGGCGGCTATGAACGCGTCCGCATCCCGCATGATGACTATCAGCTCGACGGGGTGCTGTTCCGCCCGACGGGCCCGGGACCGTTCCCGGCCGTGGTCGCGCTGCATGGCTGCGGCGGCCTCTGGCGCGAGCCCGAGAAGCTCTCGATGCGGCATAGCGACTGGGGCGAGCGCTTGGCGCAGACCGGACTCATCGTGCTGATGCCGGACAGCTACGGCTCGCGTGGGCTCGGCTCGCAATGCGGCGTCAAGGACGTCACCATCCGCGCCAGCCGCGAACGCGTCGGCGACGCCATGGCGGCGCGGCGCTGGCTGCAGGACCGTCCCGATGTCCGACGCGATGCGATCGCGCTGCTCGGCTGGTCGGGCGGCGGCTCGAGCGTGCTCGCCGCGATCCGCAAGGATCGCAGGCCGGCCGATCGCCAGCCGGACTTCGCCCGCGCCGTGGCGTTCTATCCCGGTTGTCGCGCCCAATCGGAATCGGGCAGCTTCGAAGCTCGGCTGCCGACCCTGATCCTCATGGGCGATGCCGACGACTGGACCCCGCCCGCCCCTTGCGACTTCCTCGCCAAGGCCGCGCGCGCCCGCGGCGAGCCGGTCGAGCTCGTGCTCTACCCCGGCGCGGTGCATGACTTCGACCATCCGCGCCTGGATCGGCGCGAGAAGGAAGGCGTCGCCTTTTCGGCCTCCGGGACCGGCAAGGTCACCATCGGCACAGACCCGGCCGCGCGCGAGGACGCGATCAAGCGGGTCAAGGCCTTCCTGATAGGCAAGTAAAAGCAGCAGGCGGCCGAGATCTTGCCGACCGTCAGCGCGCCGAAGCGGTGAGCGTCACCGCCGGCCGGTCGCCAAGCAGCGAGCGGGCGATGTCCTGCGCCAGGCAGCCATAGCCGGCATCGCTCATATGGAAGCGGTCGCCTGCGAGCGCGGCCATGAAGCCGTCGGCATCGCGCTGATACCAGCCCAGCATCGCCTGATAGCGCGACAGCACCGGCACAGCCTGGGCCTTGGCGACTTCGGCGATGGCGTCGACATAGGCGCGATAACGCGCCGTCTCCTTGATGCCGGGATAGAACTGCGGATCGAGGATGACGAGCCGGGTACGGGCCTGCCTGGCGGCGGCGATGCCATCGGTGACGAGATTGCGGAAGGTGCCGAGGTCACCGCCGGTCACGGCATCGTTGGTCCCGACCTGCCAGATCACCAGATCGTAATGGCCGCCGGTCAGCGCGGCCTTGAGACGCAACAAGGTCTGCGGCGCGGTCTCGCCGCCGATACCGGCATTGACCATCTCGACGGGGCGGCCCGAGAGGCCGGTGCGCAGCAGCGTACTGAGTTGCGCCGGATAGGTCTTGTCCTTGCCGCTGGCGCCGATGCCTTCGGTCGAGGACGAGCCGATGGCGAGGATACGCAACGGAGCACCGCTCTTGCTCCAGCCCGAAGTGAGATCGGCGGCATCGCGGGAGAGCGTCGACGGCCTGCAGACGAATTCGGTCGCATTCGCCTGCTGCACTTGCAGGCCCAGAGGCGCAAGCATGGCAACGGCACAAGCAAGGCGTATCCGGAAACCGGCGAGCATCAAGGAACATTCCCCCAACCGCTATCAGGCAGCGTTTAGCCAGCGCTAGCTGAACGCTATCTGAACGGGAGCCAACTCATCCAAATTGGTGGTGAATGACCGGTTTTCGGAATCTCAGAACAGATCGCCCTGCCCGCTCCCGCCGACGGCCTTGCGGGTCGGCTGCCGCGGCGCCTGCGGCGGGGAAGCCCCACCCGGCACGATCGCGCCGAAACTGCCATCGGCGAGCGTGACCTGGAGGGCCAATCCCGGTCGCGCCGCCGTGGCACTGCGCAGCAGATTGCCCTCATCGTCGCGCACCAGCGCATAGCCGCGCGCCAGAACGGCTTGCGGCCCGAGCGAGGCGGCGAGCGCCCAGACGCTGTCGAGCCGGTCGCGGCGGCGCTGGAGCTGGCGCGTGAAGGCTGGCAGCGCCCGTGTATGGACGGAATGAAGATTATCTCGGGCTCTGGCGATCCTGTTGCGCTCGACCAGAAAGATCTTGTCGCGAGCAGCCGCGAGGAGCTTAGCAAGACCATCCAGCTTCGCAGCATGCGTCTTGAGCTTTGCCGCTGGCGACTGCGTGTGGAGGCGGCGGTCGAGCTGGGCGAGACGCTGCTCGTACGCACGAGCATTGCGCGCCAGCGCCGGACCGAGCTTGGCAGCGGCGAGGTCGAGCCGCTGGCGCGGCGCCGCCAGCAGGGTCTCGGGCGTCGGCAAGGCACGGGCGAGCGCGCGCAGATCGTTGCGGCGGCGCTCCGACAGGCGCAGCGTCGCACCCGACAGGCGGCGCGAGAGGTCGGTCACCTGCGCCAGCAATTCGGCCCGCACCGGCACGACCTTCTCGGCTGCGCCGGTCGGCGTGGGGCTGCGCAGATCGGCGGCATGGTCGATCAGCGTGACGTCGGTCTCGTGGCCGACCGCCGAGACCAGCGGGATCAGCGAGGCGGCGGCGGCGCGCACCACCACCTCCTCGTTGAAGCCCATCAGGTCTTCCAGCGAACCGCCGCCGCGCGCGACGATGATCACGTCCGGGCGCGGAATCCGGCCGCCCTCGAGAAGCGCGTTGAAGCCTGCGATCGCATTGGCGACCTCGGCCGCGCTGCTCTCGCCCTGGACGCGCACCGGCCAGACCAGGACATGGCGAGGAAAGCGTTCCTCCAGCCGGTGCAGGATGTCGCGGATGACGGCGCCTGTCGGCGAGGTGACGACGCCGACGACGCGCGGCAGGAACGGGATGAGCTGCTTACGGCCGGGATCGAACAGGCCCTCGGCGGCGAGCTTCTTCCGGCGCTCCTCGAGCAGCGCCATCAGTGCACCGATGCCGGCAGGCTCGAGCGAATCGATAATGATCTGGTAGCTCGACTTGCCGGCGAAGGTGGTGATCTTGCCGGTGGCGATCACCTCCAGCCCTTCCTGGGGCTTCGTCTTCAGCCGGCCGAAGACGCCTTTCCAGATCACCGCATCGATCTTGGCGTTGGCGTCCTTCAGCGAGAAATAGACATGGCCGGAGCCGACCGGGCCGCGATAGCCGGAGATTTCGCCGCGCACGCGCACGAAGCCGAAGGCATCCTCCAGCGTGCGCTTGAGCGCGCCGGAGAGGTCGGAGACCGACCATTCAGGGGCATTGCCGACCGGCTGAGGCGATTCGCTGTCCATGAACCCGTATTTAACGATGGGACGGCCCGAGCAGAAGCGTTGCCCGGACAAGGGATGGCAGCTATTGCGCCCTGAGCAAGCGGAGAGATGCGATGAACATTCTTCTGATCGGGTCCGGCGGGCGCGAGCATGCCCTGGCCTGGGCGATCTCGGCCTCTCCGCTCTGCGACAAGCTCTTCATCGCCCCCGGCAATCCCGGCACCGCCCAATGCGGCGACAATGTCGTGCTCGATATCGCCGACCACCGCGCCGTGGCTGATTTCTGCAAGCTGCAGGGCGTCGGCCTCGTCGTGGTCGGGCCGGAAGGCCCGCTGGTCGACGGCATCGCCGACGACCTCGAAGCAGCCGGGATCAAGACCTTCGGCCCGTCCAGGGCCGCGGCGCAGCTCGAAGGCTCGAAGGCCTTCACCAAGGAGCTCTGCGCCGAATTCGGCATACCGACGGCAGCCTTCGCCCGCTTCACCGACGAGACTACGGCCAGGGCCTATGTCGCCAAGACCGGCGCGCCGCTGGTGATCAAGGCCGACGGGCTCGCCGCCGGCAAGGGCGTCATCATGGCGGAGACCGTTGAGCAAGCCAATGAAGCGCTGGCGATGATGTTCTCCGGCGGGCTCGGCGCTGCCGGCGCCGAGGTCGTGATCGAGGAGTGGATGATCGGCGAGGAGGCCAGCTTCTTCGCGCTCTGCGACGGCACGCATGCCCTGCCGCTCGCCTCGGCCCAAGACCATAAGCGCGCCTTCGACGGCGATACCGGCCCCAACACAGGTGGCATGGGCGCCTATTCGCCGGCGCCCGTGATGACGAAGGCGCTGGAAGCGCAGGTCATGGCCGAGATCATCCAGCCGACGCTCGACGGCATGGCCAGGCGCGGCACGCCGTTCAAGGGCGTGCTCTTCGCCGGGCTGATGATCACCGCCAATGGCCCCAAGCTGATCGAATACAACACTCGCTTCGGCGATCCCGAATGCGAGGTGCTGATGCCGCGGCTGAAGAGCGACCTCGTACCGGCCCTACTCGCTGCGCGGGACGGCGTGCTGAATGCGGTCGACCTGCGCTGGTCCGACGACGTCGCGCTGACGGTGGTGATGGCGGCGAAGGGCTATCCCGGCACGCCGGAGAAGGGCAGCGTCATCAAGGGCATCGACAAGGCCGCGGCCGAAAAGGACGTGCTGGTCTTCCATGCCGGTACGCAGGCGAAGGATGGCGAGATCGTCGCCAATGGCGGGCGCGTGCTCAACGTCGTGGCGCTCGGCAAGACCGTCAGCGAGGCGCAAGCCAAGGCCTATGCAGCCGTCGACCTGATCGACTGGCCGGGCGGCTTCTGCCGCCGCGACATCGGCTGGCAGGCGGTGAAGCGCGAGCGCGAAGGCTGACAGGATCTGGCAGGCTGCCTAGATAGTGTGGCGCGACGCGAGCACAGCGGAGAGCCACGCCATGACCAATATCGACGCCCTCTTTCCCGGTTTCGAGGCGCGCTGGATCGACGGGCCGGTCGGCAAGATCTTCGCCCGCGTCGGCGGCAAGGGACCACCGGTGGTGCTGATCCACGGCTTCCCGCAGACCCATGCCGAATGGCACGAGATGGCGGGCGAGCTCGCCAAGACCCACACCGTCGTCTGCCCCGACCTGCGCGGCTATGGCTGGTCGGCCGCCCCGCATGGCGATGGCGGCAAGGTGCTCTATACGAAGCGCGGCATGGGCGAGGACATCGTCGCCACGATGAGCGCGCTCGGCTTCAACCGTTTCGCGGTGATCGGCCATGACCGCGGCGCCCGCGTCGCCTATCGCCTCGCGCTCGACAATCCCGACCGGGTCGAGCGGCTCGTCCTGCTCGATATCCTGCCGACCGTGTCGATGTGGGAGGGCATGAACGCGGCGCGCGCCATGCAGGTCTATCACTGGACCTTCCTGGCCCAGCCCGAGCCGGTGCCGGAGAAGCTGATCCAGGCCGACCCGGCCGGCTGGCTCGACCACACGATCGCGAGCTGGACACGGGCCAAGAAGATAGAGGCCTTCCACCCGCTGGCAATGGCCGTCTATGCCGAGTCATTCAACGACCCCGCGCGCATCCATGCCGCCTGCGAGGATTACCGCGCCGGCGCGACCACCGATCTCGACCACGACAAGGCCGACCTCGGGGCGGGCAAAAAGATCCTCTGCCCGGTGCTGGTTCTCTGGGGCGAAGCCGGCATCCCGGCCAAGGGCGCAAGCCCGCTCGCAATCTGGCGCGAGACCTTCGCGCCGCAGGCGGAGGGTCAGGCGATCGCCAGCGGGCATTTCCTGCCGGAGGAGAATCCGCAGGATACGCTCGCGGCGGTGAAACCTTTCCTCGCAAGGGAGGTTGCCTGAGCGGCTCCCGCACCGCAACATCAGGCCATGACCAGCGTCTCCAGCCCCCTCGCCCGCCTGCCCGATCCGTCCGGACCCGAGCTTGTCCTCGTGCTCGGCTCGGGCGGGGCGCGCGGCCTCAGCCATATCCCGGTGCTGGAGGCGCTCGACGAGCTCGGCCTGAAGCCGGCGCTGATCGCCGGCTCGTCGATGGGAGCGATCGTCGGCGCCGCCTATGCCGCCGGGCTCTCCGGCCGGGACCTGCGCGCCCATGTCGAGGCGAGCTTTCGCGACCGCGCCCGGGTGATCGCCAGGCTGCTGGAAGCGCGTATCGGCAAGATCGCCGATCTCTGGCGCGGCGGGCTCGGCAATCCCGTGCTGATCGATGGCGAGCGCCTGCTCGACCTGTTCTGGCCACAGGCCGTGCCTGATCGCTTCGAGGAGCTCGGCATCCCGTTCCTCTCGGTCGCGACCGATTACCATCTGCATGACGAGGTCGTCCTCGGCAGCGGCCCACTGACACCGGCCGTCGCCGCTTCGTTGGCGATCCCCGGCCTCATCAAGCCAGTGACGATCGGCGGGCGCGTGCTGATCGATGGCGGCGCCATCAACCCCCTTCCCTATGACCGTCTGCTCGGCCCGGGACGCCTCGTGCTCGCGGTCGACACCAGCGCGCCGGCGACCGTGAGCGACAGCCGCGTGCCGGAGCCATTGGAAGCAATGGTTGGTGTCTCGCAGATCCTGACGCGGGCGCTGGTGCAGCGCATGATCGAGCGGCAGCCCCCAGATATCTTGATCCGGGCCGGCGGCGAAGGCTTCGGCGGGCTCGACTTCTTCCGCTGGCAGGCGATCCTCGATGCCGCAGAGCCGGCGAAGGAGGAGGTCAAGCGGAGGCTGTCAGAGGCGCTCGAACGGGCGGCGTGACCGTCTCCGGCTCGTCGCAGCGGAAACCGGGCAGACCGGCCTCCAGCGCCGCTCGCCCCTCATCGGTCAGGATCACTGCGCGGCTGTCTTTCACCCGCTTCACCCAGCCAGTCTCGAAGCAGCGGCAAGCCAGGGCTGCCGCAAGCGAGCCGGCGAGATGCGGACGGCGCTCGCTCCAGTCGAGGCAGGGCCGCAGCGCCGCGCGCTTTCCCTTGCTCGCGGTGGCGGGGTCGATCCCAAGCCCGGCGAAGAGCGCAACACCGGAACGCGTCAGCCCATAGCCGCCATCGGCCACGGTGAGATGCCCGCCAGCGACAAGCGCGTCATGGATGGCGATACCGAGGCGGCCGGCAAAATGGTCATAGCAGGTGCGGGCGCGGGCGAGATCGGCGCCGACGCGTGAGGGCAAACGCCGCCCGTTCGCCTGCCCGCCGGAGAGCACCATCAACCCCTCCAGCGCCGCGGCGACCTCCGGCCCGGCGAGCCGGTAATAGCGATGGCGGCCCTGCACGGCGACGCCGAGCAGGCCGCCCTGCATCAGCTTGGCGAGATGGCCGCTCGCGGTCTGCGGCGCGACGCCGGCAAGGAAGGCGAGTTCCTTCGCCGTCAGCGCGCGCCCATCCATCAGCGCATGCAGCATGTTGGCGCGGGCGGGATCGCCCATCAGATGGGCGATCTCGGCGAGATAGGGTCCGTGCGTGGCCATGGCTCGACGCCTCCAGTGTGGCTGCCATGATGACGTCCGTGTCCGCTGAGGCAAGCGAGGACGCTACGGCGAGGACCGTAGTGTCGAAGAGCGACAGCCGGGGTCAGGACCTGCCACAAGTCGCGGCATCGCAATCGATCGGATCGGCAGGATCATGGACCAGACGACGCTCCTCACCTTCATCGCCGCGACCTTCGTGCTCGCCGGCTTCGTCAAGGGCGTGATCGGTCTCGGCCTGCCGACGATCGCCGTCGGCGTGCTCGGCGTGGTGATGGCGCCGGCGCAGGCCGCGGCGCTGCTGGTCATTCCCAATCTCGTCACCAATAGCTGGCAGCTGACCGGCCCAAAGCTCAAGGCGATCGCGATCCGGCTTTGGCCGATGCTGGCCGGGACCTGCGTCGGCACCTGGGCCGGCGCCGGGCTGCTGGAAAAAGCCAAGGACGGCTCTGCGACGCTCTGGCTTGGCATCGCGCTGGTGCTCTATGCGCTGGTCGGGCTGAAGGCCGCCAAGCTGCGCGTGCCCGAGAAGACCGAGATCTGGCTCGGCCCGCTGGTCGGCGTCATCACCGGCGCGGCCACCGCGGCGACCGGCGTCTTCGTGCTGCCGGCGGTGCCCTATCTGCAGACGCTCGGCTTCGACAAGGACGAGCTCGTGCAGGCGCTCGGCCTCTCCTTCATCGTCTCGACGATCGCCCTGTCCTTCGGACTGGTCGGCGCCGGCGCGCTCGACCTGAAGGTCGCCGGCGCCTCATTGCTGGCGCTGCTGCCGGCGCTGGCCGGGATGTGGTTCGGCCAGGCGATCCGCCAGCGCATCTCTGCGGCGACCTTCAAGCTCTGCTTCTTCGCCGGACTGCTGGCGCTCGGGGGCTACCTGATCGCCCGGACGATGCTCTGAGCTAACGCCCGCGCCCAGCATAAGCCAGCCGGCGGCTGCGCTTGTGGCCATACCAGGCGATCTCGCGGTCACCGACATCGACATGGACGAGGCCGTTGGAATAGGAGCCGACGCCGCCGACCGCTTCGATCTTCTTGGCGGCGGCCGCAGCGTTCCGCGGCGAGGTGGCGAGCGGGCGGAAGTCGATGGCGTTGCCGCGATAGTGCTGGGAGTTGCGGGCGTGGCGGCCGCCGCAGGTCGAGGTGATCTGGATCGGGCCGATCTTCGCGGTGAGTTCCTTGATCATGCCGAGGGTTTCCGGCTTGAGGCAACCGAGCCCCTTCACCTGCGGCTGGAACGAGATCATCGCGAGATGGGTATCGGCGGCAAAGGAGGGGGACACAGACCAACAGGCCGCGGACAGCGCAGCCAACGCAACTTTACGCATAATGGAGAAATACCGACTTTGGGGAATGGGAGGCTCAAGCCACCATTCCTTGGTCTGGCTGAGCAGTGCAGCGGCGACCTACCCACGACACAAGGCAAAAACAAGGCAGCTTACGAGATGCATTCGGGATCTGACCAGCCCTGGATTTTGCCTACACCATCAGGACTAAGCCCATCGCACTAACCAATCAGCTAAATACTTAAGATGTTTACTACATGATACCCTGATATATACGATCAAAATTGGTAGAAATACATTGCAATTCAGTTTTGATGGGAGCCGCCCAAGCATTCGCCCGGTTGGTCAGGAGCCCGCCGCGACCCAGCGGGCTAGGATCGCCTTTGGCGGCTACAGACCAAAGGCAGATGGGTAGCTGACCGAGCCCTGCCGTCCAGCCAACGCTCCCGGCACGAGCTCCAGTGCCATGAAGGCCTCACCTGAAAAGGGCGAAGCGAGGTTATGCGCCAGCGCCGCCGAGAAGCCGAAGCGCGGATAGTAGCCGGGGTGCCCGAGCACGATGACGGCCTCGGCCCCTGCGGCCCGTGCCTCATCGAGCGCCGCCGCGATCAGCCGGCCACCGATACCCTGCTTCTGCAGCCCTGACCGCACCGCCATCGGCGCGAGCGCCAGGGCCTTCACGGCGCGGCCATCCATCATCGCCGGCAGCCAGCTCAGCAGGATATGGCCGCTGATCGCGCCGCCCTGTTCCGCGACCAGCTCGACGGCAACGAGGCCGTCGCTGCGCAGGCGCTCGACGATGCCGGCCTCGTCCTCGCCACCGAAGGCGGCGCGGTTGAGCGCGGCGATGGCTTGTGCATCGACCGGGCTCGCAGCTCGGATCATCTCCGCCATCAGCGCTTCCCCCGGAAGAAATCGCGTAGCAATTCTGCCGCCTCGCGCTCTCTCAATCCGCCATAGACCTCCGGCGCATGATGGCAGCTCGGGCTGCGATAGAGCCTGACACCGTTCTCGACCGCCCCGCCCTTGGGATCCGAGGCAGCGAAATAGAGCCGCCGGATTCGGGCGAAGGAGATCGCCGCCGCGCACATCGGACAGGGTTCGAGCGTGACATAGAGATCGCAATCGATCAGCCGCTCGGACTGAATGGCTTCGCAGGCCAGCCGGATCGCCAATGTCTCGGCATGTGCCGTCGGGTCCTTCAGTTCAAGCGTGCGGTTGCCGGCGCTCGCCAGCACCTGCCTGTCACGGACGATCACCGCCCCGACCGGCACCTCGCCGCGCTCCGCCGCGGCGCGCGCTTCGGTCAGCGCCAGCGCCATCGGCGCCACCTCGATCTGCTTTGCGTCGATCGATCCCATCGAACCTTCATCTTTGCCGTCGCAGCGCACGAAAACGCCTGCTACAAGCGCCGGCTAATACCAGATTCAAGAGCCGCTGCCGTCCCGGATCGCTTCGCAACCCGGTCCGCGATGATCCGGCTTCAGGAGCAACCATGAGCGACGACAACAATCAGAAAAGCCGCGGCCCGCGCAAGGGCGGCGGAGCCGGCGGCCGCGGCGGCGGGCGCGATGGCGGTCCCGGCCGCGGTGGCCCCGGTGGCCGGCCGCCCGGACGCGGTGGCAAGCCGCCCTTCCGCTCGCGCGATGGCGAGGAGCGGCCTCGGCGCGCACCGGCCGAGGGCGCCGAGCGCCGCAGCGATGGCGAGCGCCCGGCGCGCCGCTTCGAGAAGAAGCCATTCCGCGAGCGCCCGAGCGGCGAGCGCCCGCCACGCGAGGGCGGCGAGCGGCCATTCCGCGACCGTGGCAGCGACGAGCGCCGCGCCAGCCGTCCGCCGCGCGATGGCGAGCGGCCACGTGGTGATAGGACTGGCGGCTTCGGGCGCCCGTCCCGCGACGGCGCACCGTCGCGCCCATCGCGCGATGGCGACCGCCCCTTCCGCGAACGCGGTGACGACGAGCGCCGCTCGGCGCGTCCCGCCCGCGACGGTGCGCCGTCCCGGCCGCCGCGTGAAGGCGGCGAGCGGTCGTTCCGTCCGCGCGACGGTGAGGAGCGCCGGCCGCCGCGGGATCGCGGCGATGAACGTGGCCGCAGCGAACGCACATTCCGCGAGCGCAGCAGCGAAGGCCCGCGTACCGCTCGCCCGCCGCGCCGCGAAGATCGCGATCGTGGCGAAGGCCGCAGCTTCGGCGGCGGCAAGCGCTTCGACGCGCCGCGCGGCAGCAATCCGACCCGCAGCCGGCCGGACCGGGCGCATCGCAACGCCGCCGAGATCGCCGAGGCCGTCTCGGCTCCGGCCGCGCCGCAGGAGCCGGAGCGCATCGCCAAGGTGATGGCCCGCGCCGGCGTCGCCTCGCGCCGCGACAGCGAGGCGCTGATTGCGGAAGGCCGCGTCAGCGTGAACGGCAAGGTGATCGAGAGCCCGGCGCTCGACATCGGCCCGAACGACGTCGTGCTGGTCGATGGCGAGCCCTTGCCGGCCCGCGAGCGCACAAGGCTCTGGTTCTACCACAAGCCGCGCGGACTGGTGACGACCAACCATGATCCGGAGGGGCGCCCGACCGTGTTCGACGCGCTGCCGGAAGACCTACCGCGGGTGCTCTCGGTCGGCCGGCTCGACATCAACACCGAAGGCCTGCTGCTGCTGACCAACGATGGCGGGCTGGCGCGGATGCTGGAGCTGCCCGAGACCGGCTGGCTGCGGCGCTATCGCGTGCGCGCCTTCGGCCAGGTCAACCAGGCCCAGCTCGATACGCTGAGGGGCGGCGTCACCATCGAAGGCGTCCAGTACGGCCCGGTCATCGCCCAGTTCGAGCGCGAGCAGGGTTCGAACACCTGGCTCACCGTCGATCTGCGCGAAGGCAAGAACCGCGAGGTCAAGACGGTGCTGGAGCATCTCGGCCTGCAGGTGAACCGGCTGATCCGGGTCTCCTTCGGCCCGTTCCAGCTCGGCGACCTGCCGGAGGGCGAGGCCGAGGAGGTGCGCTCCAAGGTGCTGAAGGACCAGCTCGGGACCGAATTGATGGCCAAGGCCGGCGTCGATTTCGACTCGCCGCGGCGCGACGAGACCCGATCGGACGAAAGGCCCGCCCGTGGCCGGCCCGCACCCGCCGGCGACGACCGGCCGCGCCGCCGTCCCCGCGAGGAGCGGGCCGAGCAAGCCGAGGATGCGCGCCCGCTGCGTGGGGACAAGCCGTGGACGCGCGGCGTCTGGCGCGACGTCGAGGCCGAGCCGCAGCGCGAGCGCAAGGCGCCGCCACGGCGCGGCGCCGATCCCAAGGAGGAGCGCCAGGCGCGCGAGGCCACCGGCGCCGTAACGCGCGTGCGCGACAAGGCGATCGCCGATCCCAAGGGGCGTCGCGTCAAGGTTGAGCGTATCAGCGCCAAGCCCAAGGACGAGCCGCGCGAGGACAGGCCGGCGCGTGCGCCGCGTGGCGAGCGCCCGAGTCGGGCGCCGCGCGAAGAGAGCTTCGGTCGCGACCGCGGCGGCGAGGCGCCCTGGCGCGGCAGCGGCGACTGGGCCGACAAGCCGCCGCGCGGCAAGCGCCCGCCCAGCGGCGGCGCCGGCACCGACGAACGCCCTGCCCGCCCCTTCCGCGGCAAGCCGGCTGGCGACCGGCAGGGCGGGGATCGTCCCGGCGGCCGCGGCCCGCGGCCCGGTGGTAGCGGCCGGCCGCCACGTTCCGGTCCGCCGCGTTCGGGCGGCGGGCGTGACCGTCGCGGCTGAGGCTTAGTCCATGCGCATCGTCGGAGGGCGCTTCGGCGGCCGGTCTCTCGCCAGCCCGAAGCCGGGCATCGGCGCGATCCGGCCGACCTCGGATCGCCTGCGGGAATCGCTGTTCAACGTGCTGGCGCATGGCCATGGCGGTGCGGCCGATGGCGCGCGCGTGCTCGATCTCTTCGCCGGCACCGGCGCGATGGCGTTCGAAGCGCTGTCGCGCGGCGCTGCCTTCGCGCTGCTGGTCGATGACGGGGCCGAGGCGCGCGGGCTGATCCGCGAGAACCAGATGGCACTCGGGCTCGCCGGCTACAGCCGCATCTTCCGCCGCGATGCGACGAAGCTCGGCCCGATCACCGGCATGGCGCCGTTCGACCTCGTCTTCTGCGACCCGCCCTATCGCAAGGGCCTGGGCGAGAAGGCACTCGCTTCGGCGCGCGAGGGCGGCTGGCTGGCGAGCGATGCGCTGGTGCTGCTGGAAGAAGCCGCCGAGGCCGAGATCACGCTGCCGGAGGGGTTCGAGGAGCTCGACCGGCGCGATTATGGCGAGACGCAGGTGCGATTTTTGCGGGTAAGCTGAGCCGTACCGTCATTGCGAGGAGCGCAGCGACGAAGCAATCCAGGGGCGGCCAGGCACTGCGGCAAGTCCCTCTGGATTGCTTCACTTCGCTCGCAATGACGGGTGGCGTCAGCCAGCCAAATCCTCATACAGATCGCGCCAACTCGGATTCATCGTCTCGATCAGCGCAAGCTTTCTGGCGCGCGAACCGCCCTTGATCTGCTTCTCGCGGCCGATGGCCTCGTCCATTCGCTCGTACCGTTCATACAAGACGAGGATCTTGCAGCCGTATCGCTTGGTGAAGCCAGGCAACAATCCCTCTCTATGCTGCCAGGCGCGTTCGGTCAGGTTCGCAGTTACACCGACATAGAGCGTACCGTTGCGCTGGCTCGCCATGATGTAGACAGCGGGTTCGCGCATGCATGTCTCTCAGCTCCAGCGACCAAACCATCATAGCAGTCACGGCGAGCGAAACCATTCAGATCGCCGCGCCCTGCCGCCCCTGGATTGATTCTATAGGCTTGCGATCACCACAGCCGGCCACTGACTCTATATCGCTCCTCCATCACATCCTATCAGGATTCGCCGAAGACGCTTTCGGAACTCAAGCAGAATGCCGGCCAACGGCGCCCAGGCTATGAGGACCATCACATCGTCGAGCAAGGAGCCGGCGGCCGTGAAGGATTCTCACGCTCGCAGATCGACGACGCCGACAACGTGGTCAGCGTGCCGAAATACAAGCATCATGAGATTACGGGCTGGTACAATACGAAGAGCCCAAACTTTGGCGGGCTTACACCGCGCGAATACCTGCGTGGCAAAAGCTGGGACGAGCAGGTGCGGGTCGGCCACTTTGCAATGAGAAAATTCGGGGTTGAAATGAGCGCCGTAAATCTCGCATCACTTTCGACAAGCGCTCTCACGCGGCTCTTCGAAGCGCTCTGCATCGAGCAATATGACGCCTTGGAACGGAATGAGATCGCAGCCTTCAACAGACGATATGACAAAATCCAGGCGATCCAAGATGAGCTGAAATCTCGTCCTGGCGACCAAAGGCGCGTCTTGATGCGGCTGTTCGATCACTCGAACATGCAAGTGCGCCTGACGGCAGCGCGCGCCAATCTCGCTGTCGATTACCTCGCAGCGCGACGCGAACTACAGGCCATTGTTGACGAGAAATGGCACCCGCAAGCAGGGGATGCGGGTATGACTCTCTATTTTCTTGACACAGGCGAATACAAACCAACGTGAAACGGCGGTAGCTTCTCAACGCCGCCCGAACAGCTTCTCGATATCGCTGAGCTTCAGTTCGACATAGGTCGGCCGGCCGTGATTGCACTGGCCGGAGTTCGGCGTCGCCTCCATCTCGCGCAAGAGCGCGTCCATCTCCTCCGGGCGCAGGCGACGGCCGGCGCGGACCGAGTTGTGGCAGGCCATCGTCGCCAGCACATGGTCGAGCCGCCGCTCCAGCGAGCCGGCATCGCCATGCTCGGCGAGCGCGTCGGCGACGTCACGGACGATGCCCTGGAGATCACCGCCGGCGACCGCGGCCGGCGCCTCGCGCACCAGCACCGCGCCAGGACCGAAACTCTCGATGACGAGACCGAGCGAGGCGAGATCGCTGGCCGCCGCGTTGAGCCGGTCGGCATCAACGGGATCGAGCTCGACCACTTCGGGCAGCAGCATCGGCTGGCGAGCGATGCCGGCTCTGGCGCGCTCGGCCTTGAGCCGCTCATAGACCAGCCGCTCATGGGCGGCGTGCTGGTCGACGATGACCATGCCGTCGCGGGTCTGGGCGACGATATAGGTGCCGTGGACCTGGGCGCGGGCGGCGCCGAGCGGCCGGTCGAGCGCATCCTGCGGTGGCTCGGCGAGATGGGCTCTCGCATCGGCCGAGGGCATGGCGAGATCGGCGAAGCCGGCCTGCATCGGCTGGGCGGGCATGGCCGGCTCAGGACTGCGCCAGTCGGCGACGCTGCCGAAATTCGGGCGCTGGATCGTGGCTGGCCCGCCGCCGCCGAAACCGCCGCCCGAGAAGACCGCGCGGAAGGCATCGAGCGTGCGGGCGCCGCCGGTGGTCGTGGCGCGATGGCCGGCGCCGGCGAGCGCCGCCTTCAAACTGGAAACCACGAGGCCGCGCACCAGCGCCGGATCGCGGAAGCGGACCTCGCTCTTGGCCGGGTGGACGTTGACGTCGACGACGGCGGGATCGCAGAGCACGTCGAGATAGAGCACCGGGTGCCGGTCGGAGGGCACAACGTCGGCATAGGCGCCGCGCACCGCCGAGAGCAGCAGCTTGTCGCGCACCGGGCGGCCATTGACCGCCATATGGACGCCGGCCGAGGTGCCGCGATGGAAGGTCGGCAGGCCGGCGAAGCCCGAGAGCCGGACGCCCTCGCGCTCGGTCTCGACCGGCAAGGCATTCTCCGGGAAGTCGCGCCCGAGCGCGCGGCCGAGGCGACGCAGATGGCCGTCATTGCCGATCGGCTCGGCTGGCCAGTCGAAGGCACCGGCATGCTCGCCCTCGAGCGAGAAGCGGACCTCGGGATGGGCGATGGCGAGCCGCCGCAGCATGTCGGAGACGGCCTGCGCCTCGGCCCGGTCGCTCTTCAGGAACTTCAGGCGCGCGGGCGTGAAGATGAAGAGGTCGCTGACTTCGATGCGGGTGCCGGGCGCGGCCGCCGCCGGCCTGACCGCGCCCTTGGCACCGGCCTCGACCACGAGCGCGCAGCCCTGCGCCGCATCGCGCTGGCGGCTGGTGATAGAGAGGCGCGCCACCGAGCCGATCGAGGGCAGAGCTTCGCCGCGGAAGCCGAGCGAGCGGATGGCAAAGAGGTCGCCGTCGGGCAGCTTGGACGTGGCGTGGCGCTCGACACAGAGGGCAAGGTCCTCCGGGCTCATGCCGATGCCGTCATCGACGACGCGGATCAATTCGCGCCCGCCGGCCCGGATGGTTACGGCGATGCTGGTGGCGCCGGCGTCGATCGCGTTCTCGACCAACTCCTTCACCGCCGCGGCCGGCCGCTCGATCACCTCGCCGGCGGCGATGCGATCGACCAGGACGGGATCGAGGCGGCGAATGGTCACAGGAGCTCCTCAGCCGGGAGCGTCAGACCAGCCCGACCGGCCGGCCGACGGCCTGGACCAGCAACTTGCCCTCGCCGAACAGGCGCTGGGCGACGCGCCGGACATCGGCGAGCGTCACCGCGGCGAAGCGCTGGTTGCGCGTCTCGACGAAGTCGGGCTGCTCGCCGCGGATGGCAAGGCCGAGCAGTTCGCCGGCGATCTTCGGGGAGGTGTCGAAGCGCAGTGAATAGGAGCCGATCAGATAGCGCTTGGCTTCCTCGACCTCGTGCTCGCTCGGGCCTTCAGTGACGAGCTTGGCGATCTCCTCGCGAATCACGCTCATGGATTCGGCGACGCGATCGTTGCGGGTCGAGGTGCCACCGACGAGGAAGCCGCTCTGGCGCAACGGGACAAGGCTGGAGGAGACCCCATAGGCGAGGCCGCGCTTCTCGCGGACTTCCATGAACAGGCGCGAGGTGAAGGCCGAGCCGCCGAGGATATGGTTCAGCACGGTCGCGGCGATGAAGTCGGGATCGTCCCACATCAGGCCGGGGCCGACGAAGCGCAGCACCGTCTGCGGCACATCGAGATCGACGACATGGGTCTGGCCGAGCCCTGCGACCGGCAAAGGCGCGGTCGGTTCGACGCGCGGCGTCCCGGCCGGCAGCGTGCCGAAGAGAGCGTCGAGCCGCGCGGACAGTTCACTCGCAGTGATGTCGCCGACCGCGACGACCTTCAGCCCGCCGCGAGTGAAGAGGTCGCGCGTCAGCGCCTTCAGCGCCACAGGCTCAATCCCGCCGACGCTGGCGACATCGCCGCGCTCGGGCCGGCCATAGGGATGGCCGGGGAAGGCCGCGGCGAAGAGCGCGTTGCGGCACATCACATCCGGGTTCTGGGCCTGGCGCTGCAGGCCGGCGATCACCTGCGCCTTTACCCGCGCCACCGCATCGGCGTCGAAGCGCGGCGCGTTGAGGGCGAGGCCGAGCAGTTCGAAGGCAACCTCGCGATGCTGCGACAGGGTCTGCAGCTGGCCATGGAAATCGTCGCGGCGTGCGTCGAAGGAGAGGTTGATGGCGTGGTCGGCGAGGCGGCCCTGGAAGGCCTCGGCATCGAGATCGCCAGCGCCCTCGTCGAGCAGGCCGGAGACGAGGTTGGCGCTGCCGGCCGCATCGGCCGGGTCGCGGTTGGCGCCACCGTCGAAGGCGAAGTCGAGGGCGAGCAGCGGCAGGCTGTGCTCCTCGACCAGCCAGGCCTCGACACCGCAGGCGGCGGTGACGCGCTGGACGGCGAGCGAGGGACCGGGAGCGGCGGTGGCGGGAGCTAGGGAAGGGTTCATCGGCAATCCTCGACGGCAGGCCAGGACCCGCCCGTAATGGCTTATGGCGCTATGTCAGGCGGCGGTGGGCAGGAGCAGGCCGGTGACCGAGCGATCGGGCTTGAGGTAGCGCCGGACCGCTTCGGTGACCTGCTCGCGCGTCACCGCCTCGACCCGCTGCGGCCAGAGCAGCACGTCCTCCACGCTCTCGCCAACGGCCAGCGCCGAGCCGAAGATGCGGGCGAGCGAGGACTGGCTGTCGCGGGCGAAGACGGTCTCGGCGACGAGGCGGGTGCGGGCGCGGGCGAGCTCCAGCTCGGTCGGCCCCTCGGCGATGAAGGCCGCGAGCGCGGCATCGAGCCCGGCTTCGAGCGCCGCCATCTCGACGCCCGGGCGCGGGCTGACCGAGAGCTGGAAGGCCGAGCGGTCGACCATCGAGCCCATGAAATAGGCGCCCGCGCCGGCCGCGAGTTCCTGCTCTACGCAGAGCTTGCGATAGAGCCGCGAGGTCGTGCCGCCGCCGAGAATCTCGGCGGCGAGCTCCAGCGCGAAGGCTTCCTCGCGCTGATCAGAGACATAGGTCGGCGCCAGCCAGGCGCGGCGCAAAGAGGGCTGCTGCACGCGCGGATCGGAGAGCGCGACACGGCGGGCGGCGCGCGGCTCAGGCTCGGCCGGACGCTTGCGGCGGGGCGCCTCGCCATGGGCGGGGATCACGCCATAGGTCTCCTGGGCGAGGCGCAGCACCGCGTCCGGCTCGACATCGCCGGCGACGACCAGGATGGCGTTCTCGGGCGTATAGAAGCGCTGGTAATAGGCGAAGGCGTCGTCGCGCGAGAGCTCCTCGATCTCGTGCTCCCAGCCGATGATCGGCGTGCCATAGGGATGGTGGGCATAGAGCGCGCTGGAGAACTCTTCGCCGAGCTGAGCGGCGGGATCGGCATCGACGCGCATGCGCCGCTCTTCCAGCACCACGTCGCGCTCGGGCGCGACCACGCTCTCGTCGAAGGCGAGGCCGGTCATCCGGTCGGCCTCGTAGTCCATCATGGCGCGCAGGTGCTCCTTCGGCACGCGCTGGAAATAGGCGGTGTAGTCATAGGAGGTGAAGGCGTTCTCCTGGCCGCCATAGCTGGCGACGATCTTCGAGAACTCCCCGGCCGGCCATTTCGCCGTGCCCTTGAACATCAGATGCTCAAGGAAATGGGCGATGCCCGACTTGCCCGCTGGATCGTCGCCGGAGCCGTTGCGGTACCAGACCATATGGGTGACGACGGGCGCACGGTGGTCGGGCGCGACCACGATCTGAAGCCCGTTGGCGAGCCGAAAGGATTCGACCGGGCTGGCTGCATTGGCGGGTGACGTCTGGCCAGTCGGGGTATGGACCGTCATGAGCGGCGAAGGCTCCAGCACGATTGAGGGATCAAGACGCAATCCGGCCCGGGCCCGCAGGGACCCGAGCCGGATGAAGCTCGATCATAGATAAGGCGTGCGGCGACGGGAAACCATCCCCTCGCGGCAACGAAGCGCTTACTGATACACCTTCTGGCCGGTGAGGTACTCGCGCTGGCCAACCGCCTGCTTGTCCTCCTGCGGGCCGGACGCGCCCGGACCGAGCGCCGCAGTGCCGGCGGGGCGGCGATAACCGGTCGGCGGCTCGTGCAGATAGCGGCGGGCGGGCTCGCTACCATAGGCGACACTCGCCTCATCGGTCTGGGACTGGCGGGCGGCCATCTCGCGGCCGACGCGGATCGGCTGGATCTGGTTGTTGTAGTTGTTGTGGTCCGCGACGATACCTTCCGGCCCGTTCGTACGGCCGGTGACGCGACCGCGGCGCAGTTCTTCCTGCGACATCAGCGGCCGGGTGTTGGCGCGATAGCTCTCGGTGTTCTGGAACAGGATGTTGGAGCTGTCGCGCTCGGCCTTGCGGCGGGCGACATCCGGATCGTCAGGCCAGGCGGCACTGCGATGGGCGCCGGCTTCCTGCGGCTTCGGCAAGGTGGAGGACGGCGGCACGACGAGGGGCGCGCGCTGCTTGTACTCGATATCCGCCTTGCTGCTGCCGAAGAGGCCCGAGCCCTCGACCAGATTCTTGAAGAGCATGCCTTCCTGGGCGAAAGCAGGGGTCGTCGCCAGCAACAGGCTGCTGGCGAGCAGCATGCGCGAAGCGCGAATCCGATAAGCCATCTCACCTCTCCATCCGATACCAGCCACGTCATTGAACGAACGACGCGGCAAAAGCATGGCGGGCCTTTTAACCCATATCCGGCAAAATCGGGAGCCCTTTTGCTGATTTGCCGTAAATCAGCTGTGACCGGTCTGCGTGCAGGCGCCTCGCAGGCGCGCTCAAGCCGGCTTGGACCGGCCAGCGCCCGGCCTCAGCGACTCCCACAGCAGGCCGAGCACGCCGAAGACGATCGCCGCATCGGCGATGTTGAAAATGTACCAGCTGAAGCTGCCGACATGAAAGTGCACGAAGTCGACGACGGCGCCGTAGACCATGCGGTCGAGCCCGTTGCCGAGCGCGCCACCGATTATGAGTGCGAGGCTCACCACGGTCAACCTGTCGTCGCTGCGCCACATCCAGCGCCAGAGCCAGATCGCCGCGACGATGGAGAGCACGACCAGCGCCCAGCGGCCGATATCGGTCGACTGCTGGAACAGGCCGTAGGAGATGCCGCGGTTCCAGGCGAGCACGATCTCCAGGAAGGAGGCGAGCTGGAACGGCCCCTCTTCGGCCAATCTCAGGCCGAAGAGCAGCCAGAGCTTCAGCGCCTGATCGAACACGAAGGTGAGCGCGACGATCCAGACGCCGAGGCGGCGCAGCGATGGCGTCTGCGCACTCACGCCGCGCGCCCGAGCTCGCGCAGCGCCTTGGCGTCGCGCGGCGTCACCTCGGGGAAGCCGGGCTCGGCCGTCGCCGGGTCGAAATACTTCCAGGAGCGGGCGCATTTGATGCCGGAGGCGCGCGCCGGCACCACGGCGACGCCGGGCACGTCGGCTAAGCGGAAGGCCTCGGCCGGCCCCTCCCCGTCCGCGATCCGCGCACCGGAGGTGATGCAGATCTCGGCGAGATCGAGCCCGCTCAGCGCCGCGCGCAAATCGGGATCGGCGATGTGAACGACCGGAGCGGCTTCCAGCGAGGAGCCGATGCGCTTTCCGGCACGCTCCAGTTCGAGCGCGCCGGTGACAACACGGCGCACGCGGCGGACCTTGGCCCAGCGCTCGGCCAGCTCCGGATCGAGCCAGGCACCATCCGCCTTGGCGAAGAGTTCCAGGTGCACCGAGCCGTCGCCGTCCTTCACCTGCGGATAGCGGTCGAGCCAGGCTTCCTCGGCGGTGAAGACCAGGATCGGCGCGAGCCAGGTCGTCAGGCAGCGGAAGAGATGGTCGACGACGGTGAGCGCGCTCTTGCGGACATGGCTGGAGCGCGGATCGCAATAGAGCGCGTCCTTGCGGACGTCGAAATAGAAGGCCGAGAGCTCGGTGTTCATGAACTGCGAAAGCAGGTTCACCACCTTCTTGTAGTCATAGGTGCGGTAGGCCTCCTCGACCTGCGGGCCGAGCTCGGCGAGACGGTGCAGCATCAGCCGCTCCAGCTCCGGCATCGAGGCCGGATCGGAGACGCGGATCGCCTCGTCGAAATGCGCCAGCGTGCCGAGCATCCAGCGCATGGTGTTGCGCAGCTTGCGGTAGGTCTCGACGAAGGTCTTGAGGATCTCCTTGCCGATGCGCAGATCGTCGGAATAGTCGGCCGCCGCGACCCAGAGGCGCAGGATGTCGGCGCCGCTGTCCTTGATGACATCCTGCGGGGCGGTGACGTTGCCCTTCGACTTCGACATCTTCTCGCCCTTCTCATCGAGACAGAAGCCGTGGGTCAGCACCACGTCGAAAGGCGCGCGGCCGCGCGTGCCGCAGCTCTCCAGCAGGCTCGAATGGAACCAGCCGCGATGCTGGTCCGAGCCTTCGAGATACATCACCTTGTCGCGGCCGCCATCGACGACGCGATGGGTCTTGAGGTCGGCGCGCTTCTCCAGCGTGAAGGCGTGGGTCGAGCCTGAATCGAACCAGACGTCGAGCACGTCGACGACACGCTCGAACTTCGCGGGATCATAGCCATGCGGCTTGAGGAAGCGGGCGCCGTCGGTGTCGGTGAACCAGGCGTCGGCGCCCTCCTGCTCGAAGGCCTCGGCGATCGCAGCATTGACCCTGGCGTCGACCAGGATCTCCTTGCTCTCCTTGTCGACGAAGACGGTGATCGGCACGCCCCAGGCGCGCTGGCGCGAGACCACCCAGTCCGGCCGGTTGGCGATCATGCCGTTGATGCGGTTCTCGCCGGCGGCGGGAACCCATTCTGTTTCCTTGATCGCCTTGAGCGCGCGGTTGCGCAGCGTGTCGGCATTGCCGCCGGCGGTCGGGGCCGGCGCCGCCGGATCGGGAGCGCCGGCATCGCCATAGGGCTTGTCCATGGCGATGAACCATTGCGGCGTGTTGCGGAAGATCACCGGCTTCTTCGAGCGCCAGGAATGCGGATACTGGTGCTTGAGGCGTCCGCGCGAAACGAGATTGCCGGTCGCGGCGAGCGCCTTGATCACGACCTCGTTGGCGTTGCCCTTCTCGCCCTTGTCGGTGATGACCTGCGCGCCCTCGAAGCCCGGTGCCTCCTTGGTGAAGCGGCCATCGGCGTCGACGGTGTAGGGGATACGGGTTTCGATGCCGCGCTCGGCCAGCATGCGGCCATTGGCCATCCAGACGTCGAAGTCCTCTCGGCCATGGCCGGGCGCGGTGTGGACGAAGCCGGTACCGGCATCGTCGGTGACGTGGTCGCCGTCGAGCAGCGGCACGTCGAACTCGTAGCCCTGGCCGCGCAGCGGATGGGCGACGGTGACCTCGGCAAGCCACTCTGCTGGAACATCACAGACCGGCTCAAAGGCCTCGACCTTGGCTGCCTTGAACACATCAGCGGCTAGCTTCTTAGCCAGAATGTAGCTAGCCCCGACTTTCGCCCAGTTTCCCTCCGGGGCCGCTGTGACGCGATAAAGGCCGTAGGCGATCTTGTTATGGAAGGAGATCGCGCGGTTGCCTGGGATCGTCCACGGGGTCGTGGTCCAGATTACGACCGAAGCATCTAAGATCGCGTCAAACACTTGTTTCGCGTTCAAGCCGTCGACAAACGGTCCGTGCGCCGTGCGGTCGCGATCAATCGGGAACGCGACATAGATCGTGTCGCTGGTGTGCTCCTCGTACTCGACCTCGGCCTCGGCCAGGGCGGTCTTCTCGACCACCGACCACATCACCGGCTTGGAGCCGCGATAAAGCTGGCCGTTCTCGGCGAATTTCATGATCTCGCGGGCGATCTGCGCCTCGGCGCCGAAGGCCATGGTCAGATAGGGATCGTCCCAGTCGCCCTCGACGCCGAGGCGCTTGAACTCGCTGCGCTGGATGTCGACCCATTTCTCGGCGAAGACGCGGCATTCCTTGCGGAACTCGACGACATCAACGTCGTCCTTGTTCAGCCCCTTGGCGCGGTACTGCTCCTCGATCTTCCACTCGATCGGCAGGCCGTGGCAGTCCCAGCCCGGCACGTAGTTGGAGTCGTAGCCGAGCATCTGCTGCGAGCGCGTCACCAGGTCCTTCAGCACCTTGTTGAGCGCGTGACCGATATGGATGTTGCCGTTAGCGTAGGGCGGGCCGTCATGCAGGACGAAGCGGTCGCGCCCCTGCCCGGCCTCGCGCAGCTTGCGGTAGAGGTCCATCCTGGCCCAGCGGGCGAGCAGCTCCGGCTCGCGCTGCGGCAGGCCGGCGCGCATCGGGAATTCCGTCTGCGGCAGGAAGAGCGTTTGCGAATAATCGATGGTCGCGGGCTTTTCGGCGGTCTTGTCGGTCATGATCCGGCTCGGCTGTGCGGATGGCGGCTCGGCATTCGGTGCGGCGCCCATCCTGGGATGTCACGGGGAAGCGATCGTCGTCCCGGCCTGCGCAAGCGCCCGCGCTATCAGCGCAGGGCGGCAGCCGGGCCGGTAATTCGCAGGGGCGAAACGAGGAGCGGAGCGGACATGAGCGGCTTCTAGCAAACGGCGATCAGGGAAGGAAGGCCGGCGTCGTCGCCAGGATGCCGCGCGCCTTAGCGCTGTCGGCATCCATCTGGGCGATCAGCGCCTTGAGCGAGTCGAATTTCGCCTCGCCGCGCAGGAAGGCGACGAAGGCCACATCCACCGTCTTGCCATAGAGGTCGCCGGAGAAGTCGAAGACAAAGGTCTCGAGCTTGGGCGCGCCATTGTCGAAGGTCGGGCGGCTGCCGAAGCTGGCGACGCCGTCGCGCCAGACCCCGTCGATTTTCATGCGGACCGCATAGATGCCGAAGCGCAGGCGGCAATCATGGGCGAGGTGCATGTTCGCGGTCGGGTAGCCGAGATCGCGGCCACGCTTGTCGCCATGGGCGATCTCGCCGTGGACGAACCAGGGCCGGCCGAGCAGCGCCTCTGCATGCCCGATATCGCCTGCTTCGAGAGCGGTGCGCACGAGCGTCGAGGATACCGGCTCGCCCTGGAAAGCAAAGGGCGGCACCACGGCGACGGGGATGCCGGCCTGGCCGGCGCGGGCCTGCAGCATCTCCGGCGAGCCAGTGCGGCCCTTGCCGAAATGGAAGTCGTAGCCGCAGACGAGGCCGGCGGCGTCGAGCTGGCCGAGCAGCAGATCGTCGACGAAGGCCTCGGCGGGGATGCCGGCGACGGCGCGGTCGAAGGGCACGATGAAGCTGAGGCTCAGCCCGAGGCCGGCGAGGAGCATGACCTTGATCGGCTCCGGCGTCAGCCGGAACACCGGCTGCTCCGGCCGAAAGACGGTGCGCGGATGGGGCTCGAAGGTCAGCGCCGCGGCCTGCGTCCCCTGCTGCGCCGCCATCTCGCCGGCGACGCGGGCGAGCTCGGCATGGCCGCGATGGACGCCGTCGAAATTGCCGAGCGCAAGCACCCGGCCGCGCAGATCGGCCGGCACCGGCTTGCCGGGTTCGAGGACGAAGGCGGGCGGCGCACGGAAACGTGCCGCCTCGGGGGATGAGGTCATGGAACGCAAGGTCGACGCCGGGAAGCCCCGGCTACCGCCGTGTTTGGCCCCAAGCGGCGGGGAGCGTCAAGGCCGCGTCTCCGCCCGAAGAGCCTCTAGGCCGCCGCACGCGGCAACGCCACCCAGGCCTCGCCCTCCAGCACGGCCTTGCCGTCGACGAGGCATTCGCAGAACAGCCGAGCGCGGCGGCGCTCCGGCACGAGCTCGACCACCTCAACGCGGGCGGTGACGACGTCGCCGATCTTCACCGGCGCGAGGAAGTTGAGGGTCTGCGAGAGATAGACCGCGCCAGGTCCCGGCAAGCGCGTGCCGAGCAGGGCCGAGACCAGGCTCGCCGTCAGCATGCCATGGGCGATGCGCTGGCCGAACTTGGTCGACGCGGCATAGCGGTCGCAGAGATGGATCGGATTGGCATCGCCCGACAGGTCGGCGAAGAGCGAGATGTCGCGCTCCATCACGGTGCGCATCAGGCTTTCGCGCTGGCCGACGGCCAGATCCTCGAAGGCATGGACTTGATAGAGCGTGCTCGCCATCATCGGTCAGCTCTCGCAACTGCAGCACGGTGAAGGACCGCCTGCGTCCGGAAACGAGCGAAGAGCGTCCCATAGTTCGCTGCATCGCACCATTGAACTTTGGTGCCTGTTGCCTTGTTCCCCCGTCCGCCAAAGGTAGTATGCCGCATGGTCACTGCGCGACCGGGTTAACGGCTTTGAAACGCCGAGCACCTATCACAATTGACCCAAGGTCGCTGCTCTGCGAGAGCGGCCCCGCGCTGGCGCCGTTGGGCCCTGCTGACTACTGGATTGGAGCGCCGTCATGGCTGTCGACCCGTCAATGCCGATCCTGGTGGTGGACGACTATCAGACGATGGTGCGGATCATCCGTAACCTGCTGAAGCAGCTCGGCTTCGAGAATGTCGACGATGCCTCCGACGGCAATGCCGCGATCGCCAAGATGCGCGACAAGAAATACGGGCTTGTGATCTCGGACTGGAACATGGAGCCGATGACCGGCTACGAACTGCTCCGCCAGGTCCGCAACGAGGACGCGATCTCCGAGACGCCGTTCATCATGGTGACCGCGGAATCGAAGACCGAGAACGTCATCGCCGCCAAGAAGGCCGGCGTGAACAACTACATCGTCAAGCCGTTCAACGCGCAGACGCTGAAGTCGAAGATCGAGGCCGCCTGCGCGGCGTGAGTTTTCGGCTGCGCCGCTCGCCTCACCAGGCCAGATGCGGCATGGCGTAGTCGGGCCGGTGGCTCTGCCGGCCAAACCAGCCCTGCAGCGCTTCCTCCGACAAGCCCGCCATCTCACCGGCATGGATGCCGGCGACGCACATCAGCGAGGCCAGGCCATATTGCACCGCGCCCGCGATGTCGGTGCGGATCGCATCGCCAATCGCCAGGATGCGTGCCTTCTCGACCGTCTCGCCGCGCAGTTCCTGGCCGATACGGATGGCGAGATCGTAGATCGGCGCATGCGGCTTGCCGGCGTAGATCGCCTCGCCGCCGAGCTTCTCATAGGCCACCGCCAGCGAGCCGGCGCAGGGCACGATGCGCCCGCCGCGATCGACGACCAGATCGGGGTTGGCGCAGATCAGCGTCAGCCCGCGGCGGGCGAAATCGGCAAGCTGGTCGGCATAGCTCTCGGCCGTCTCGGTCTCGTCGTCGAACAGGCCGGTGCAGAGCACGTAGTGGGCCTGTGCCGCCCCGACACGCGGTGCGTCGAGCCCTGCCATCAGCGGCAGGTCGCGGGATGGGCCGAGATGATAAAGCGGCTCGCCGGCGCGGTGGGCGATCAGGTCGCGCGCCACGTCGCCGGAGGTGACGATCGCGTCGAAGGCATCGCCGAGCACGCCGAGCTTGCCGAGCTGGACGGCGATCTCCGAGCGCGGGCGCGGCGCGTTCGAGACCAGCACCACGGTGACGCCACCCGCGCGCATCCGGGCCAGGGCGTCGCAGGCGGCGGCAAAGGGCGCAACGCCGTTATGGACTACGCCCCAGATATCGCAGAGGCAGAGCTCGTACTGGCCGATGACGGGCGCAACCCCGGACAGAAGGCGGGTCGATGACGGCACGGCTGAAAGCTCCCACGGACAGGCGCGGCCTGTTTACGCGGCTTCGCCGGCGCAGGCCAGCACTTCGGTCCCGGAAGAAAGGATCAGGCCGTGGCGCGGCGCAGGATGTCGCGGAAGGGCACGCGCTTCACCGCCGGCGGAGCCATGGCGGGGTGCTCAACCACCTCGGCCGAGGCAGGTGGCGCCATAATGGCGGCCGGCTTCGGAACCGGCACGGCCTCGGCCGGCTGCGGCTCGGCGAAGACCTCGGGCCTGACCGGGCGCGGCGGCGAGAAGACGATGCCCTGGCCAAAAGCAATGCCGAGATCGAGCATGTCGGCGACCATCGGATCGTCCTCGACCTCCTCGGCGACGAGCTGGATCGAGCCGCGGGCGAGCTGCACGGCGATGTCGCCCGCCGCGATGTCGGCGAGCTTGCCGCCGCGCGCCTCGGCCAGCAGCAGCGCCGCCGAGGCCTTGACGAAGCGCACGCCGCGGTCATGCAGCGAGACCGGATCGAAACGCAGATCGGCGACATGGTCGAGCGCGAAGCGCACGCCATTGGCCGACATGGCACCGAGCAAGCCGAGGCTCGCCGGCTCCAGCGCCCGGAAGACGCGCTGCGGCACCTCGATGACGAGATTGCCGATGTGGTCGTGATATTTTTCCAGGATGCGCGACAGCGCCGCCAGCGCGCGCGACGAGCCCCAGGTCGCCGCACTGAAATTGCAGGAGACGAAAAGCTCACCCGGCTTGCTGCCGAGATGGCGGGCGATGGCCAGCGCCCGTGTCAGGACGAGCGCATCGAGCGTCGGACCGAAGCCGCGCTCCTCGACCGTGGTCAGGAACTCGGAGGGGAGCAGCAGCGTCTTCTCGTCGAGCCTCAGCCGGACGAGCGCTTCATATCCCCGCGTCCGGCGCTGCGGCAGGCTGACGATCGGCTGGAGATGGACCTCGACCTGCCCTTTCGCCAGGGCCTCGCTGATCAGGGCGGCGCGCTCCTCGGCGGCGCGGCGCTGTGCTGCCTCGGCCGGGTCGTGCCGTGTTGCGATCAAAGGCTCCGGAGCGCGCGGCTCGACGCGTTCGGGAACCAGCGCTGCGATCCGTACCGGTTGTTGCGGCGGCGGTGGATTGGCGAGCCGGCCCTCGATCCGGCTGAGCTGGTCGTCATGTTCGCCCAGGGTCGTCGCAACCTGCTGCAGGAGATCGCCGAGCAGGCCGACCTCGGCCGTGAGTTCGTGCAGCATCGCCTTGGCCGGCGCGGCGTCGGCCTCGCCCATCGGCATCTGGTCGAGGCGCTTGGCCATCGAATCGACGCGGATGGCGTTGGTGGCGAGGCGGACCTTGACCTCGCCGATCGCCGCGAGCAGCTGTTCGCGCTCACGCGCCGCGTTGCGACGTGACAGAGCCGCCGCCCCGGCGAGGCCGAGCCCGGCACTCAGCAATCCCAATGCGTTGGCGAGATTGCCCGGCAGGAGCAGGATGGCAGCGGCGCCCAAAGAAAAGCCGACGACGCCGCTGGCGGCCGGAGAGAGAGCGCTGAGGCGGATGCGAGCCAAGGGCTGAAATCGCGCAAGGGGTTGAGGGGCAACGCAACGCTACGAATCAGCTGCGACGAACACAGAATAGCGGCCAGATTCAGCGACTGCGAGGCCTATCGACGGATTGCGCGACAGCGCCATGCACGAGGGCGCCACTTCCGCCCTAGCGCGGCTGCAGCCCCGCCTGGGCGATGGCAGCCAGGATGCGATCGATGACCGGCGAGGAGAACCCTTTGCGGGTCAGGAAGAGCCGTGCATCGAGGGCAAAGAGCGGCTCGGCCTGGCCCAGCATCCGCAGGGCTTCCTCCAGCAGGGCCCGGTCGTCGGCAGCAGCGCTCGCCACGGCCCGCGCGACCAGGGCGAGCGGGGTCTCCTCGCCCCGGATCAGCGAGGCCTGGTTCTCCGCGAGCTTGTTCGCGCCGGTCAGATACGCCGCGAAGTAGAGAAAGACGTCATACCAGGAGGGCCGACCATTGCTCAGTGCGACGGCGCGCTCGAGCAGGGGCAACCCTTCGGCCGCCCGGTCGAGCTGGACATAGCGCGCCCCGAGATCGGCCATGATGTCGGGATCGTAGGGGTTGCGCGTCAGAGCCTCCCGGCCGGATTTCAGCGCCTCCTCGGTCATGCCGCGCAGGAACTGCGCCTCCATCAGCGCCTGATGCGCCCGCGCGCTCGCCGGGGCCAGCCGCACCGCGGTGACAGCGGCAGCCAGGGCCCGGTCGAGCGGCGAGCCGGACCGGGCGTTCAGGCCGGAGGCGTATTCATCCGCGGTCAGCAGCGCCAGATGCGACCAGGCCGGATGGAAGTCGGGATCGCGCGCGACCAGCGCATCGAGGCAGTTGCGCGCGGCAAGATGGTCGTCCGCCTTCATATGCCGGCGGAAGTTGAGTGCCTGGTAGATGCAGGCGATGCCGGCCGGCAGCGTCGCGAGCCTGAAATCGGCATGCAGGATGCCGAAGGGCTGGGCCAGCCGGATCGCCACGCTCTGCGCCAACTGGCGCAACTCGGTGCCGTCACTCACGGCCGCAAGACTCCGCGCGCCGGAGGTGGTCCAGACCACGCGTCCGTCCTTCGCCGCGCTGAGCCGCACGAAGCCCTCGACCTTGTCGCCGGCCCGCGAGGTGTTGAGGGTCAGGACGTAATCGGCCCCTTCCTCCGGCCGCAGCGCCGAGCCCGGCGACTTGACCACGAGCAGATCGTCGAAACGAGCCATGGTGTCGACGAGATGGCGCATGAACAGCCGCGCCGCATCCTCGACGGCGGGGTCGACGATGTCGCCGGCGATCACCACGGCAACCACGGGCAGGCTGGCCGGCGCCGCGACCGGCTCGGCGGGCTGCACCGAGACGGGCTGCTCGGGCACGCTGGAGGTAGCAGGCCGCGGCGCCTGCGCGTCGCCGCTCGACATGGCCACGCTCGGCTCCGGCGCAGCGCCGCCCAGATGCCAGGCCATGAACGCGATCGCGCCGGTCAGAACCAGCGCGAGCGCCGCATAAGCCCAGGTCTGCCCTCGCCTTGCGGCGACGGGCGCGGGCCGGGCCGGTTCGACGGGCATGGCAGCCGCCTCCGACTCCGGGAAGCCGCACCGCGTGAAGCTCGGCACATAGGCGCCGACAGGGATCGTGATCCGCAGGGGATCGCGCACGCCATCGGCCGCGAAATAGAGATTTAGCGCCTTGCGCAGGCGACCGGCCTCGACGCGCACGATCGGGTCCGATTGCGGATCGAACTCGGCCGGGCGCCCGAACGCCTCGACCGCTATGGTGTAGCCCTTGAGCTCGCCGGCGCGACCGGCCAGCGCCTGCTCGACGACATAGCTCAAGAAGGCGGTCAGTTGAGGCGCGCTGCGGAATATATCGGATGCGAGGACGCGGTCGAGCTGCGCGCGGATATCCTCCGGCGCGATAGGCTCGCTCCCGTCCCGACCGGCAACGCCTTCAATCATTGGGGCGTAGTCCAGTGTTACCCCCTTGTTCAGACTACGCCAGAAACGACGTAACGTCACCTGCCCCTGGCGGCGGGCCGCCGCTCGCCGGACGCAGGCATGCCCCGAGCCGGCGTGGATTTACAGCCCCGACCGCGCTGCTAGGTTGAAGAAGCCTTAAAACCCAAAACGGGACCGGATCATGACCTCAGCGCCGCGCGCCATCAGCTCGCCGAACGATCTCGAAGCCTACTGGATGCCGTTCACGGCGAACCGGTCGTTCAAGCAGAACCCGCGCATGGTCGCCCGCGCCGAGGGCATGTTCTACTACACCCCCGAGGGCAAGCCGGTGATGGACGGCACCGCCGGGCTCTGGTGCTGCAATGCCGGCCATGCCCGCGAGCCGATCATCCAGGCGATCCAGGCGCAGGCGCGCGAGCTCGACTACGCCCCCTCCTTCCAGTACGGCCACCCCAAGGTCTTCGCCGCGGCGGCCCGGATCGCGGCGCTGGCGCCGGGCGATCTCGACCACGTCTTCTTCGCCGGCTCGGGCTCGGAAGCAGCGGATTCGGCGCTGAAGATCGCCCTCGCCTACTGGAACGTCTCGGGCAAGGGCTCGAAGACCCGGTTGATCGGCCGCGAGCGCGGCTATCATGGCGTCGGCTTCGGCGGCATCTCGGTCGGCGGCATGGTCAACAACCGAAAATTCTTCGGCGGGCTGCTCACCGGCACCGACCATATCTCGCATACCTATGACCGCGAGAAACAGGCCTTCAGCAAGGGCGAGCCGGAGTATGGCGCGCATTTCGCCGATGATCTCGAGCGTGTCGTCGCGCTGCACGACGCCTCGACCATCGCCGCCGTGATCGTCGAGCCGATGGCTGGCTCGACCGGGGCGCTGCCGCCGCCGAAGGGCTATCTCAAGCGCCTGCGCGAGCTCTGCGACAAGCACGGCATCCTGCTGATCTTCGACGAGGTCATCACCGGCTTTGGTCGCCTCGGCTTCGCCTTCGCCGCCGAGCGCTACGGCGTCATCCCGGACATGATCACCTTCGCCAAGGGCGTCACCTCCGGCACGGTGCCGATGGGCGGCGTGATCGTGCGCAAGCACATCTACGACGCCTTCATGAACGGGCCCGACAACGTCATCGAGCTGTTCCACGGCTACACCTATTCCGGACACCCGCTGGCGGCGGCGGCCTCGCTGGCGGCGCTCGACATCTATCGCGAAGAGGGCCTGTTCGAGCGCGCCCGGGCGATGGAGGATAGCTGGGCCGATGCGGTGATGAGCCTGAAGGGCGAGCCGAACGTGGTCGACATCCGCACGCTCGGCCTGGTCGGCGCCGTCGATCTCGCGTCGCGGGCGGACGGGGTCGGCAAGCGCGCCTTCGAAGCAATGGATCGGCTCTTCCGCGAAGAGGGTCTGATGGTCCGCACCGCCGCCGACACGATCGCCTTCTCGCCGCCGCTGATCATCACGGAAGCCCAGGTCGAGGAGCTGATCGGCAAGCTGCGCCGGGTGATCCGGGCCGTGGCGAACTGAGCCGAACTGCCGTCATTCTCGGGCGAAGCGAAGCGCAGACCCGAGAACCTCTGGACAAGGAGGCGCCCCTCAGCGCCTCATCCTGCCTGAGATGCTCGGGTCAAGCCCGAGCATGACGAGAGTCACCCCCGCCGCAGCTTGTTGTAGCGCGCCACCAGCCTGTCGCGCTTCAGCCGCGACAGGCGGTCGATCCAGAAGACGCCGTCGAGCTGGTCGATCTCATGCTGGTGGCAGACGGAGAGCAGGCCGTCCGCGTCCTCGCTCTGTTCATTCCCGTCGAGATCGACATAGCGCACGCGGATGCGCGCGTGGCGCTCGAGCTCGTCGGTGACGCCCGGCATCGAGACGCTGCCCTCGGTGTGGCGGATTGTTTCGCGCGAAACCTGGTCCAGCACCGGATTGGCATAGACGCGAACCTCTCCCGGCGTCAGCTCCAGCACGACGAGCCGCGACGACACGCCGATATGCGGTGCAGTGATGCCGATGCCGGGCGCAGCCCGCATCGTGTCGAGCAGATCGTCTGCAAGCTCGCGCAGATCCATATCAAAACGTGTGACCGGGGCTGCTGGAAGGCGCAAACGCGGATCGGGAAAGTTCAAAATCGGCCGCACAGGCATGAATTCAAGTTGTCCCCGATCCGAAGCCAACTGAGTCTAGCCCCGTGCCGCTCCGAGCGACCATCGGGGAAAGACCTGAGTTGGCTGGTTGAGCCACCATGGCCAGCACACCAGCCGCCTCAGCGTGCGACACGCCAGGCGACGAGCAGAGCGAGAGCCGCCGGCACGACGAAGACGACAGCCAGGATCGGCAATTCCTCGCGCACCGAATAACCGGCCTTGGTGACGCCAACCCACATGTTGACCAGTGCGATCGCGAGCCAGGCCGGCATGAAGAGCGTGGCCGCCGTCGCAAAGGCCGGTTCGGCTCCGCCCCAGAGCTTGCCGAACAACAGGAACAGCCCGAGGAGGACGACCCCGCCGCCGATCACCATCGCCATGTGCATGCGTCGTTCCTCAACTCGGGAAACTCGCTCGTGCCGTCTTGATAGCCTTGCGAGGATAGACGGGAGCTGAATGAACGCTTCAGCTCCCGGCAAGGAAAGCGGTGGGCCACCCTGGAGAGAGCAGCCGGCCGGCGCCTTACTTCGTGGTGTAGCCGCCATTGACCAGGATGGTCTGGCCGGTCATCCACCAGCCGTCCGAGACCAGGAAGCGGATGAAGGGGACGATGTCCTCGATATCGGTGAGGCCGGTCTTCGAGAACGTCGACAGGGCCGCTGCGGTCTTGTGATAGGCGACCGCATCCGCCCCTTCCGCCGGATAGAAGAACGGCGTGTCCATCGGGCCGGGGCCGATCGCGGTCACCGAGATGCCGCGCTCGCCGAATTCCTTCGAGGCGGCGCGGGTGAAATGCTCGACCGGGGCCTTCATGCCGGCATAGGCGGCGTAGAACGGCGTGAACGCGCCGAGCAGCGAGGTCACCAGCGTGCAGATCTTGCCGTCATTGTTGAGCGCCTTGCCGGCCTCCTTGAGGAAGAAGAAAGCGGACTTGGAGTTCACCGCGGCCATCTCGTCGTACTCGGCCTCACTGATCTCGGCCATCGGCTTTTTCAGCACCTTGCCGACGGTGTTGATCGCGATATCCGGCTTGCCGACGGCGGCGACGACATCGGCGAAGAGCTTCTCGACGGCACCGGCCGTGGTGAGATCGGCCTGGAAGGCGGCAGCCTCCGCCCCCGCGGCCTTCACCGCGGCGACGGTCGCCTCGGCATCGGCCTTGGTCGCGGCGCTGTTGTAGTGGATGGCAACCGCCTTGGCGCCGTGGGCTGCAAGATCGCGGGCGATCAGCCCGCCGAGATTCTTGGCGCCGCCGGCGATGATGACGGTCTTGCCCTTGATTGCGTGGTCGGCCATGGCCCTGTCTCCTGCTGTGCTGCGAACTCGTTTCGCCCTGTCAGCAAGGTAGTTGGCCGATTGTTTCGATAAAGCTGGATAAGCTGACATGACTTGTCAGCCAGAACGAACAATTGCATCGTCCGGCGATGGACCGGATCGAGCTCTTTTCCACCTTCGCCCGCGTCGTTGAATGCGCCAGCTTCACCCGCGCCGCAGCGACGCTCCGCCAGCCGCGCTCCTCGGTCTCGGCGGCGATCCGCCTGCTGGAGGGCCGGCTCGGGACGCGGCTGCTACACCGCACCACCCGCCATGTCGCACCGACGCAGGACGGGCTCGCCTTCTATGAGCGCTGCCTGCGCTTGATCGCCGAGGTCGAGGAGGCGGAAGCATTGTTCCGCAGCGCCGGCGACGGGCCGGCCGGCAAGCTCAGGATCGACGTGCCCGGCCGGATCGGCCGGCTGATCATCGCCCCTGCCCTGCCCGATTTCCTGGCGCGCTATCCCGATATCTCCGTCACGCTGGGGGTCACCGACCGGGCGGTCAATCTGGTCGAGGACAGCGTCGACTGCGTGCTGCGCGTCGGGCCGCTCAGCGATTCCAGCCTGATCGCCCGCAATCTCGGCGAACTCAGGCTGATCAATGTGGCAAGCCCGGCCTATCTGGAGCGGCTCGGGGTGCCGGAAAGCCCGCATGACCTCTCAGGGCACGAAGCGGTGCATTACGCCTCGCCTTCGACTGGCGCGGTCGAGGACTGGCAATGGCTGGAGGGCGAGCGGCTGCATAGCCGGTCAATGCCCGGCCGTGTCACCGTCAACAGCGCAGAGGCCTATATCGCCTGCTGCCTTGCCGGGCTCGGGCTGATCCAGATCCCGGCCTATGACGTCGCCGCGCATCTCGAGGCAGGCGAACTGGTCGAGGTGATGCCGGAGCACAGGGCGGAGCCGATGCCGGTCGCCCTGCTCTACCCGCACCGGCAGCATCTCTCGCGCCGGTTCAAGGTCTTCGCCGACTGGCTGGAGCCGCTCCTGAGGGAACGGCTCTTCGCCTGATCAGGCCGCAGCCTTCTTCTCGGCGCTGCCATAGAAGCTCTCGCCGGTCTTGGCCATGCGCTTCAGCAGCCGGTTCGGCTTGAAGCGCTCGCCATGCTTCTTGGCCAGCGCTTCGCAGAGTTTCACGAAGGCAGCCGCGCCCATATTGTCGATGTAGCTCAGCGTGCCGCCCGAGTAAGGGGCGAAGCCGAAGCCGATGATCGAGCCGACATCGGCTTCGCGCGGATCGGTCACGACGCCTTCCTCATAGGTCTTGGCTGCTTCGAGCGCCTGGGTGACGAGCAGGCGGTGCTTCAGCTCTTCCATGTCGACCAGCTCAGGTTCGAGCTTGTTCTTGGTGAGCTCGGCGAGCCCCGGCCAGAGGCGCTTCGGACCGGCTTCCGGATAGTCGTAGAAGCCCTTCCGGTTCTTGCGGCCGAGGCGGCCATGCTTCTCGACCATCTCGTTGAGCAGCTTCTCCTGCGCCGGGTCGACGGCAGCGTCGCCGAGCTGCGCCTTGGTCGCCTTCAGCACCTTGTAGGCGAGATCGACCGCGACCTCGTCATTGAGCGAGAGCGGTCCGACCGGCATTCCGGCCTGCTTGCCGGCAGCCTCGATCATCGCCGGCGGCACGCCTTCCATCAGCATGAGGTGCCCCTCGCGGATGTAGTTGCCGACGCAGCGATTGGCGTAGAAGCCGCGGGTGTCGTTGACGACGATCGGCGTCTTCTTGATGGTGCGGACGAAGTCGAGCGCCATGGCGAGCGCCTTCTTGCCGGTCTTCTTGGCCATGATGATCTCGACCAGCAGCATCTTCTCGACCGGCGAGAAGAAATGGATGCCGATGAAATTCTTCGGGCGCTCGCTGTGCTCGGCGAGGCCGGTGATCGGCAACGTCGAGGTGTTGGAGCCGAAGATGGTCTTGGGGCCGACCACGGCCTCGACCTTTGCAATGACCTCGGCCTTGACCTTGGGGTCCTCGAACACCGCCTCGACGATCAGGTCGCAGCCCTTGAGGTCCGCATAGTCGGCGCTGGCCTTGATCCGGCCGAGCAGCGCGTCGCGATCGGCGGTCTTGGCTCTACCCTTGGTGATCTGGTCGGTGACCAGCTTGTGCGAATAGGCCTTGCCCTTCTCGGCCGCCTCGACGTCGCGATCGACGAGGACGACCTCGATGCCGGCATTGGCGGTGACATAGGCGATGCCGGCGCCCATGAAGCCGGCGCCGATGACGCCGACCTTCTTCAGCTTCGAAGCCGGCACGTCGGCCGGGCGGCGGGCGCCCTTGTTCAGCTCCTGCATCGAGACGAAGAGCGAGCGGATCATCGAGGCCGCCTCCTTCGTCCGGAGGATCTTGGCGAAGTAGCGGCTCTCGACCTTGAGGGCGAGGTCCATCGGCAGCTGCAGGCCCTCATAGACCGCGCTGAGGATGGCGCGGGCGGCCGGGTAGTTGTCGTTGGTCTCGCGGCGATAGATCGCATTGGCCGGCGGCCAGATCTGCATGCCGGCCGGCGAATGCACCTTGTTCGAGGGCAGCTTGAACTTCGGGTCTTCCCAGGGCTGCTTCGCCTGCGGATTGGCCTTGAGCCATTCCTTGGCGGCGGCGACGATCTGGTCGCGCGGCAGGACGGCGTGGACAAGGCCCATATTGCGCGCCGGCAGTGCCTTGATCTGGTCGCCCTTGAACATCATCTGCAGCGCGTCGCCGGTCTGCATCAGGCGCGAGACGCGCTGGGTGCCGCCGGCGCCGGGGAACAGGCCGACCTTGATCTCGGGCAGGCCGACGCGGGTCGAGGCATCGTCGGAGACGACGCGCAGCTGGCAGGAGAGCGCGAGCTCGAAGGCGCCGCCGAGGCAGACGCCGTGGATCGCTGCGGCGAACGGCTTCCCACAGGTTTCGAGCTTGCGATAGAGCAACGAGAGCTTGCGGCTCTCGTCGAAGAAGCGCTGCATCGCGATCTGCTCGCCCTGCTCCTTGGCGAGCTTGACATAGAGATCGCGCAGGCCCTGCAGCATGGTGAGGTCGGCGCCGCCGGAGAAGGCTTCCTTGCCGGAGACGATGACGCAGCCCTTGATCGCCTCATCCGAGGCGACCTTGTCGACGACTTGGTTGAGCTCTTCCATCACCTGCGGGGTGATGACGTTCATCGAGCGCTCGGGCATGTCCCAGGTCAGGGTGGCGATGCCGTCGGCGTCGGTCTCGAAGCGGAAATTGATGAGGTTCATGGACGATCCCTCCGGTGGCCTCCCACTGGAGGCGTTGTCAGATGTGGCGCTTCCCCTCCCCCTTGTGGGGAGGGGATAGGGGTGGGGGTCGCGCCGCTTGGTGAGCGATCGCCAGGCGGAACCATCCCCATCCCCGGCCCTTCCCCACAAGGGGGGAAGGGAGGGAGCTTCAAACCCGTTCGATGATGGTGGCGACGCCCATGCCCACGGCGACGCAGAGCGTGACCAGCGCGGTCTGCTTGTTGGTGCGCTCCAGCTCGTCGAGCACGGTGCCGAGGATCATCGCGCCGGTGGCGCCGAGCGGATGGCCCATGGCGATGGCGCCGCCATTGACGTTGAGCACGGCGTCGTCGATGTCGAAGGCCTGCTGGTAGCGCAGAACGACCGAGGAGAAGGCCTCGTTCAGTTCGAACAGGTCGATGTCCTTCGGCGTCATGCCGGCCTTCTTCAAGACGAGCTCGGTCACGTCGACCGGGCCGGTGAGCATCAGCGCGAGGTCGGAGCCAGTAGTGGCGAAGGCGCGGATGCGGGCGCGGGGCTTGAGGCCAGCAGCCTTGCCGGCCTTCTTCGAGCCGACCAACACCGCGGCGGCGCCGTCGACGATGCCCGAGGAGTTGCCGGCATGGTGGACGTGGTTGACGAACTCGACGTCCGGATGCGCCGCGGTCGCGACCGCATCGAAGCCGCCCATCTCGCCCATCTGGACGAAGGAGGCCTTGAGCGAGGCGAGCGCCTGCATGTCGGTGTTCGGGCGGATGGTCTCGTCGCGATCGAGGATGATCAGGCCGTTGACGTCGGTGACGGGGATCACCGAGTTCTTGAAGCGGCCCTCCTGCCAGGCCTGGGCGGCGCGCTTGTGCGAGCGCACGGCGTAGGCGTCGACATCGTCGCGCGAGAAGCCGTATTTGGTCGCGATCAGGTCGGCCGAGACGCCCTGCGGCATGAAATAGGTGTCGATGGCGACGGACGGATCGACCGCGATGCCGAAGCCCGAGGCGCCCATGCCGATGCGGGACATGCTCTCGACGCCGCCGCCGATCGTCATCTCCTTCTGGCCGGACATGACCTGCGCCGCGGCGAGGTTCACCGCATCGAGGCCCGAGGCGCAGAAGCGGTTGATCTGCACACCCGGCACTTCCTTGCCGTATCCGGCCTTGAGCGCGACGGTGCGGGCGATATCGGCGCCGGCCTCGCCAACCGGGTCGACGCAGCCGAAGACAACATCCTCGACCAGCTTGGTGTCGAGATTGCTGCGCTCCTTGATGGCGCGCAGGGTCTGCGTGCCCAGTTCGATCGCAGTGACCTCGTGCAAGGAGCCATCGGCCTTGCCCTTGCCGCGCGGCGTCCGGACGTGATCGTAGATGAAGGCGTCAGCCATCAAGGCCTCCCGGGCTGGCCGCGATTGCGGCTCGTTTCGGTCCCCGCCGTCATGGTCGGGCTTGGCCCGACCATCTCATGACGAGGCAATTCTGCAAGATGCCCGGGCCAGGGCCCGGGCATGAGTTTCACGTTCAGAACTGCTCGGCGCTCAGCGCCATCGTGGCGTCGGAGCCGGAGGTGATCCGCGTCAGATGCGCCGCGGTCTCAGGCAGCGAACGCTCCATGAAGAAGCGGGCGGTGACGAGCTTGGCGTTCATGCGCTCGCTCGCGCCATTGGCGCCGGCCTTGAGCTTGTCCTGCGCGACCTTGGCCATCTTCGCCCACATATAGCCGAGCGAGACCAGGCCGAGCAGGTGCATGTAGTCATGCGCGCCGGCGCCGGCATTGTCCGGCTTGGCGAGGGCGTTCTGCATGAACCACATCGTCGCCTGCTGGAGATGGCCGAGCGAGGCGGCGAGCGAAACCAGCAGCGGCTTCAAGGTCTCGTCGGCCTCGTTCTCCTTCACGAAGGCACCGACCTCGTTGAAGAAAGCCATGATGGCGCGGCCGCCGTCACGGCCGAGCTTGCGGCCGACCAGGTCCATCGCCTGCACGCCGTTGGCGCCCTCGTAGATCATGGCGATGCGGGCATCGCGGACGAACTGCTCCATGCCGTGCTCGGCGATATAGCCATGGCCGCCATACATCTGCTGGGCCTTCACCGCATTGTCGAAGCCGACATCGGTGAGCACGCCCTTGAGCACCGGCGTCATCAGGCCAAGCTGGTCGTCGGCGGCCTGGCGCTCGGCGTCATCGCCGGAGCGGTGGGCGACGTCGGACTTGATCGCGTTCCAGATGACGAAGGCGCGGGCGGCCTCGTTGAAGGCCTTGATCGACATCAGCGTGCGGCGCACGTCGGGATGAACGAAGAGCGGATCGGCCGGCTTGTCGGGGTTCTTGGCCCCGGTCAGCGCCCGGCCCTGCAGGCGATCCTTGGCGTAGGCGACGGCGTTCTGATAGGCGACCTCGGACTGGGCCAGCCCCTGGATCGCGACGCCGAGGCGGGCCTCGTTCATCATCACGAACATAGCGTTGAGGCCCTTGTTCTCGGTCCCGACCAGCCAGCCCTTCGCCCCGTCATAGTTCATGACGCAGGTCGAGTTGGCGTGGATGCCCATCTTGTGCTCGATCGAGCCGCAGGAGACCTTGTTGTTCGCGCCGACCGAGCCGTCCGCGCCGACCTCGTTGCGCGGCACGACGAAGAGCGAGATGCCCTTGACGCCCTGCGGCGCGCCCTCGATGCGGGCGAGCACGAGGTGGACGATATTCTCGGTGATGTCCTGCTCGCCGGCCGAGATGAAGATCTTGGTGCCGGTGATGGAATAGGAGCCATCGCCGTTCGGCACGGCCTTGGTCTTGATCAGGCCGAGATCGGTGCCGCAATGCGGCTCGGTCAGGTTCATCGTGCCCGACCAAGTGCCCTCGGCCATCTTCGGCAGGTAGGTGCGCTTCTGCTCGTCCGTGCCGTGGACATAGAGCGCGGCCATCGCACCCATGGTCAGGCCCGGATACATCGAGAAGGCCATGTTCGCCGAGGAGGAGAACTCGTTCATGATCGCGCCGAGCGTGTAGGGCAGGCCCTGGCCGCCGTACTCAGGGTCCATGGCAAGGCCGATCCAGCCGCCGGCGGCATAGGCCTCATAGGCCTGCTTGAAGCCCTTCGGCGTCGTCACCGAGCCATCAGCGTTGCGCTTGCAGCCTTCCTGGTCGCCGGAATGGTTGATCGGCTGGAGGACTTCCTCGCAGAGCTTGGCGCCCTCGCCGAGCACGGCCTCGACCAGGTCCGGCGTCGCCTCGGCAAAGCCCGGGAGGTTGTTGTAGCGCTCGAACTGGAAGACGTCGTTGAGCAGGAACAGCGTGTCCTCGACAGGCGCCTTGTAGACCGGCATCGCATCCCTCCCTGGCGTTTCGTGCAGCCTTGGTGACGAAGCTTGCCGGCTTCCTATGACAGCGGCGCTTCGAGATAGTTCATATATAAACTATCTGGGTGCGACTTGCCAAGGGGCCATGCCAACTTTTTCATTCGGACAGCGTAGTCGGGAGAGATTGGCGCGCCGCACGCAGCGCTTGCAAACGAAAAATGCCCCGAACCAGCGAGGGTTCAGGGCATCGTGATCGTAGCAGGTGTGCCGGTCGCAGGACCGGGCTACTTCAGGCGTCGAGGCGCGCGAGGGTCGCTTCGAGCTCGGCGATGGCGGTCTCGATCTCGGCGCGCTGGCTGCGCAGCAATTCGAGCTGCTCGGCGATCTGGCTGCGGCTGAGCTGCAGGCCGCCGACCGAGGCGGACGGCTCCTTGCCCTTGAGCTCCTTGCCTTCCTCATTGGCGAGCATGGCGCGGATCTCGACCAGGGTGAAGCCGAGCTGCTTGCCCTTGAGGATGAGGGCGAGGCGGGCACGGTCCCGTCCGGAATAGATCCGGGTCAGGCCGGAGCGGGCCGGCGCGAGCAGGCCGCGCGATTCGTAGAAGCGCAATGTGCGCAAGGTGACGCCGAATTCGCGGGCGAGATCGCTGATGGTGAAGCCATCGGCTTCGCTGGCATTCGTGGTCTGCAGGGAGGCGGAGCGGCCGTCGTGACTTGGTGTGGCCGCCAGAGCTGTGCTTTGGCGCGGCATGTCGGTTCCTTAAGGTTGCGGAGCGGGACGGCGACCCATCGGAAGGCGCCCCTGCGTTGCCGGCAATGTAGGCGCGGCGGCTCCCTTACGTCACGTCGTTAGCCACCGGCCGGGGGTAAGTTACCGTTATACCCGGCCCGGGCAACCTGCCCCGACAGGCGTTTCCGGAAAATTAACGTCCGGCCCCTCGATCTTAACGCTCTATTTACCGTGACGGCGAAAAGTCGGTGCCGCGATCTCCAGTGTCAGCCGCATCAACCCGATGTTCATGATTGCCGAGATCGCAAGGGCGCCGCCGCCTGAGGGGGCAGCGAGCGCTCTTTGGTCGAGATTGCCCCTCGAGGCGAGCGTGACATGGCGACCAGCCTGCCCTGGAGCGTCAAGGGCGTCGATCCGCGCACGCGTGACGCGGCGAAAACCGCCGCGCGCCGCGCCGGAATGACGCTCGGCGAGTGGCTCGACAGCAAGATCCGCGAAGAGGCCGGGGAGCCGGACGCCGTCGTACAGGACGCGCAGGAGCAGGACATCGCCGCGCTCTCGGAGCGCCTTGCCCGCCTCTCCCAGGGCGGCATGCAGACGGCCGCGGCCCCGCAGGCCGCCCCCGCCAGGCCTGATCTCTCGCGCGAGCGCATGGACGCGTTCATCACCCAGGCGGCCATGGCCGAGCGCCTGACGCGCGACAGCAATGCGCGCACCGCAAGCGCGCTCGATTCGATCGCGCAATGGATGGAGCGCACCGAGAGCCGCCTGTCGCAGGGCGAGCGCACCACGGTCGAGCGTCAGGAGCGCGCCACCGCCGTGATCGCCGACGCGATCAAGACGATGGGCAGCCGGCTTAGCGACATCGAGCGCCGAGCCGAGGAAGCCAGCCGCAGGCCGGCAGCACCGCCTCCGCCGCAGGTGACGCGCCCGGTCATGCTCAGCCGCGACGGCCTCGCCGCCGCCGTATCCGATATCCGCTCGCGCCAGCGCGCCCTCGACAGCGATGCACACGCCGCGACCTTCGAGCGCCCGGCTGCCCCCGCCCCGACACTCGCGAGCCTGCGCGAGGATCTGCGCCAGCTGAACGATCGCATCGCCCCGGCCCAGCCGGCGATGCGGGCCGAGGAGCAGCGCGCCGCCTTCAAGCCGCTCGAACGGGCGATCGGCGAGCTCGGGGCCAGGCTCGACCGCCTCGACGGGCGCGACCGGCTCGATCCCGTCCTGAAACCGCTGGCACGGATCGAGGCCGAGATCGGCCGGCTCTCCGAGGCCCGCCCGCAGGAGAGCTATAGCCGCTTCGAGCTTGAGGTCGCCCATCTTGCCGCCAAGGTCGACGCACTCGCTGCGCGCGGCGGCGACCGCCAGACGATCGCACCAATCCTGAACGAACTGGCCGAATTGCGCGAGCTCGTCTCGGCCCCGGACGGCCGCCGCTTCGACGATTTGTCGCTGCAGCTCAACGCGCTGACGTCGGATGTCGGGCGCCTGCGCGACGACACCCGCGACCTGCGCAGCCTGTCGCTGGCGATCGAGGACGTGCGCGAGAGCCTGCACAGCGACCGCCTGCGCGAGCGCTCCGGCGACAGTGCGCCGCTGCTCGCCTTGTCGCGCCAGGTCGAATCGCTCGCCCAGAAGCTCGACTCGCTGCCCACGATGAAGGCTTCGGTGATCGACGGGCAGGTCGACCAGTTGGTCGCTCGCCTCGGCGAACTCGACGCCATTGGCCGCCCAGCCTCAAACGAGCTCGCCGGGCGCATCGAAGCGCTGGTGATCAAGCTCGAGGACCTGGCCGACCGGCCGCCGAGCCGGCTCGAGGATCGGATCGAGACGCTGACCGACCGCGTCGAGCAGCTCGCCGCCTCCAGCAGGCTCGCCCAGATGGCGGACGAAGGCGGCGCCCCCCTCGCCCGGGTCGACATGCGCCCGGTCGAGGACATGCTGCGCGGCCTCGCCGCCAAGATCGACGAGGCCGGCCGGCCTGGCGCCGGCTCCGACTCCTTCGACGCGCTCGAACGCCAGATCGCCGGTTTGACCCAGCGGCTCGACCAGCAGGCCGCGACGCGCTCGGCCGAAAACGGCATCGAGCGGACGCTGCAGGACCTGGTCGTCCACCTCCAGGGCATGCGCGAGGACACCACGGCAGCGGCCGAGCGCGCGGCCCGCGCCGCTATGGCCGACCTGCCGCCCTCTCGCGGCGCGAGCCTGTCCGAGCTCAGCGACCTGATGAGCGGCCTGCGCGAGACCCATGTCTCGACCGGGCGCGAGACCCAGGATGCGATCGGCGCCGTCCATCGCACGCTGGAAACCATCATCGGCCGCCTTGGCGATCTCGAAGCCGAACTGGGCGGGGACCGCGACCGCCGCCCCGCCGCGCCCGTGCCCACGCCGCGCGTGCGGACGCCCGCTTCGTCCGACGAGGTCAGGGCACCTGCCCCCGCCGTGCCGATGGCCGAGCGCTTCGCCGCAGAGCCGCGGCTGCCGCGCACCGGCGGGCTCGACCTGCCGCTGGAGCCGGGCTCCGGCCGGCCGCGCCCCGATGCACCGGCCCCGCAGGGCAACGATCCGCAGGCCGTCCGCCAGAGCCTGATCGCCGCCGCGCGCCGCTCGGCCAAGGCCGCCAGCGAAGCGGCCGCTGCCAACCCGACCGCGTCCGAGACGGCCAAGCCCGGCAAGGCGGCCAAATCCGCCTCCGGCGGCGGGCGCCTCAAGGAGATCCTGGAAAAGCGGCGGCGGCCGCTGCTGCTCGGCCTCGCCGCGCTGGTCCTCGCGATCGGCGCCGCCCAGGTCTTCTCGGGCTCCCAGCAGAGCGCCAAGAAGCAGGCCGTCAGCGAGAGCGCCAACCGGACAGAGCCGGCTACTCCCGCCCCCATCGAAGCCCCCGCGGCCAAGCCGGCACCGCAAAGCGCGCCGGCCGAGCAGGCTGCGCCGCCGGCCAAGGACCAGAGTTCGGCCCTGCCGCCGCTGCAGATCGGCACGACGCCGGCGCAGGCCGCCGTTCCCGCACCGGCCCAGATCGCGAGCGCCGAGCAGCCGTCAGCTCCGCCGGCGGCCTCCGTGCCGTCCATGGTCGCGTCGCTGCCGCTGCAGAGCCCGTCCGAAGCGGTGGAGACCGTCACCGGGATCGGCGACCTGCCGTCGACTGCCGGCAGCGCCGGCCAGCGCAAGGCGGCGCTCGCGGGCGACGCCCGCGCCGTCTACCAGATCGCAGCACAGGCAGCCGACGGCCCCGGCAACCGCGATCCGAAGCTGGCGCTGCGCCTGTTCGAGCGCGCCGCCGTCGCCGGCCTCGGTCCGGCGCAGTTCCGCCTCGGCAACATGTTCGAGAAGGGCATCGGCACCAATCGCGACCCGGCGCTTGCCAAGGTCTGGTATGGGCGCGCCGCCGAGCGCGGCAACGCCAAGGCGATGCACAATCTCGCGGTGCTCTACGCCGAGGGTGCCGGCGGCAAGCCGGACTACGCTACCGCAACCGAATGGTTCCGCCGGGCCGCCGAATACGGCGTGCGCGACAGCCAGTACAATCTCGCCATCCTGCTCGGCCGCGGCCTCGGCGCGCCGGCCGATCTTGGCCAGTCCTATCGCTGGTTCGCGATCGCCGCCGCCCAAGGCGACGAGGATGCCGGCCGCAAGCGCGACGAGGTGGCCAGCCGGCTGCCGGCCGGCGATCTCGCCGCGGCCAAGGCGGCGGCTGAGAGCTGGAAGCCGAAGCCGCTGGAGGCGAGCGCCAACGAAGTCGCGCAACCGGCCAAGGGCTGGGACGAGCCGCCGGTCGCCGCCAAGAAGCCGGTAAAGCCCGGCCGCGGCTGAGCCTTCGGTGCAGGCCGGACCTGCGCCGAAAGCCGCTCAAAACTGCACACATTGAAAAGGTTTCCGCTGTAGCGTCACCGCTACGGCGCAGTTTCCGTTCGGCCGATCTCGGCCGGGCGCCAGAAATCCGTGCCGGCTCAGCACGTCGGGCATGTTCTCGTCGCAAAAGTCGTATCCACTTTTGCGAACCATGTCCGACATGGGAAGGCATCGACGGCCGACAAGGTTTGGAAGCGTGCAGATCTATCTCCCGATCGCGGAACTGCCGATCAGCATTTTCCTGGTGCTCGGGCTGAGCGGCGCGGTCGGCTTCATCTCCGGCCTGTTCGGCGTCGGCGGCGGCTTCCTGCTGACGCCGCTGCTGATCTTCCTCGACATTCCACCGGCCGTAGCGGTCGCGACCGTCGCCGCACAGGTCGCCGGCTCGTCGATGACCGGCGTTCTGACCTATTGGCGACGCAACGCGCTCGACTTCAAGCTCGGCGGCATCCTGGTCTCCGGTGGCATCGTCGGCACGATCATGGGCGTGCTGTTCTTCAACTCGATGCGGCGGCTCGGCCAGCTCGAGCTGGTGATCACCCTGGCCTATGTCACGCTCTTCACCTGCATCGGCGGGCTGATGCTGTTCGACGCGGTGCGCGCCGCACTGCGCGATCGTAGCGGCAAGCCGGCCCGCCGCCTGCGCGAGGCCGGCTCGCACCCGCCCTGGATGGGCCTGCCGCTGCGCATGCGCTTCCCGCGCTCCCAGCTCTATGCCAGCGTGATCCCGATCGCGGCGCTCGCCGTCATCATCGGCTTCATCGGCGCCGTGCTCGGCGTCGGCGGCGGCTTCATGCTGGTGCCGGCTCTGATCTACTTCTTCCGGATCCCGCCGGCGGTCGTGGTCGGCACCTCGCTGTTCCAGATCCTGGTCACCATGACCGGCGCGACGGTGCTGCACGCCGTCACCAACCAGTCGGTCGACATCATCCTGGCCATGCTGCTGCTGGTCGGCGGCGTCATCGGCGCCCAGTTCGGCGGCCGGGCGGCGCGCAACCTCAACGTCTCGTCGTTCCGCCTGCTGCTGGCGCTGCTGATCCTCTCGGTCGGCCTGCGCTTCGCGGTCGAGCTCTTCCTGCCGCCGAGCGAGCCCTACTCGGTGGTCGTGCCGGAAGGAGCGCAGCGATGAAACGCGCCGCGCTCGCCCTCATCGCAGCCTGCCTTGCAGCACTCGCCAGCGCCTCGGCGCAGGCGGAAGGGTTGATCGCGGCGCTGTCGACACACCGGATCGCGATCGCCTCCAACTTCACCGGCGACCAGCTCGCCGTGTTCGGCCTGGTCGAGCGCGACGGCCGCTCCGTCGCGCGGGCCGACCCCTACGACATCGTCGTCACCGTGCGCGGACCGCAGCGCATGCTGATCGTGCGCGAGAAGGAGCGTGTCGGCCCGATCTGGATCAACCGCAACCAGCGCCGCTTCCCGGACCGCTCGATCTATCTCTCGGTCGCGACCAATCGTCCGATCAAGGAGTTCCTGTCGGAAGAGGCGGCGCGGCGCGACAAGATCGGCCTCGCCAATGCCCAGCGCCCGCCGACCGGCTTCGACTTCGAGTTCGACATCGCCCGCTTCCGCGACGCCCTGATCCGGATCCTCGAGGGCAAGCAGCTCTATACGCTCGACGAGCGCGGCGTCACCTTCCTGTCGCCGGCCCTGTTCAGCTCACAGATCAAGATCCCGGCGATCGCGCCGACCGGCCCCTATGAGGTCGAGGTCCTGCTCTATGCCGGCGGTTCGATCCTGGCGCGCCAGACCACGAATTTCGAGGTGGTGAAGACCGGCGCGGAACAGCGCATGACCTCGGCCGCGCATGACCGCCCGCTCCTCTACGGTCTGGCGACGGTCACGGTGGCACTGCTGCTGGGCTGGCTGGCGACGGTGATCTTCCGGCGCGATTGATGCTCACACCCCGGCAACTCAGCCCGTCAGCATCTCATAGGCGAGGAAGGGCGCGATTGTGCCCTCCGCGACGACTGTCAATTCGTCGGCGAGCTCGACCAGCCCGTCGCTCTCGGTCAGCGAGATCAAGGCCCCCGCCCCGCCCCGCGGATGCTTGCGCGCCACGGCAATGCCGTCCGGACCTTGGGTCAGCGAAACGCGGACATATTCGCGCCGCCCCGCCTTCTTCTCGTAAGCGAAGCCAAGCCTGACCGGCAGGCCGTGCAGACGTGCCGGCACTGTGCCCGAGAGCAGCGCGATCACCGTGCGGGCGACGAAGGCGAAGGTGACGAAGACCGCGACCGGATTGCCGGGCAGGCCGATGAAGGGCGTGCCGGCGACAAGCCCCATCGCCACAGGCCGGCCGGGCTTGATCGCGACGCGCCAGAAGGCGAGCTCGCCGGCGCGCTCGACAGCCGCCTTGACGTGATCTTCCTCGCCGGCGGAGACGCCGCCCGAGGTCAGGATCAGGTCGCAATCGGCAGCCGCCTTGCGCAGGCGCCCGGCGAGACTTTCCGGCTCATCCCGGAGGATGCCGAGATCGACGATCTCCGCCCCGGCGCGGGTCACGAGCGCGCGAAGCAGGCTGCGATTGGCGTCGTAGATGCCGGCGGGCGACAGGGCCGCCCCCGGCTCGCTGAGTTCGTCCCCGGTCGAGAAGATCGCGACCCGCACGCGCCGGCGCACCGCGACCTCGGTCACGCCGAGCGAGGCGAGCAATGCCAGATCCTGCGGGCGCAAGCTGCGACCGGCGGCGAGCGCGGACTGGCCGCGCCGGAGGTCCTCGCCGGCCGAGCGGGCATTGGCCCCACGCTTCAGGCCCGGCGGGAGGACGACCATATCGGTATCGAGCGCGACGTCCTCCTGCATGAAGACGGTGTCGGCATCGGCCGGCATCGCCGCGCCGGTGAAGACGCGCACGGCCATCCCCGCCGTCGCGACGCCGGCCGCGTCGGCGCCGGCCGGAAGGCGGCCGGAGACCGGCAGCCGCGTTTCGCCGGACGTCGCCAGATCGGCGAAGCGGACCGCATAGCCGTCGACGGCCGAATTGGCGAAAGGCGGCAGGTCGAGCGGCGCGACGACATCCTGCGCCAACACGCGGCCGTCTGCCGCGACGAGCGCGACGGTCTCGGTGCCGGCCACCGCCACGATGCGCTCGGCGGCACGCTCGGCCGCCTGCTCGATCGTCAGGACGGGGCCGTCGGCATGCGCGCTGAGCTGCGCCATCGTCACAAGTCCTCTTTCGCCCGGGCCAGCACCGCACCCAGCGGCTGCGCCTTGGCGAAGAGACAATCGGCGATGGCGGGCACGTCGTCGAGCCCGATCACCAGCCGGCCGGCATCCGGAAAGGGCGTGTCGCTGGCGATCGCGACGATGCTGGGATCGTCCGGATGCAAGGGCGGCTTGCCGTTGTCAGCGCGATAGACCTCGAGCTTGGCATGCGGATCGCGCTTGAAACCCTCGACGAGGACGAGATCGACCGGCGACAGCCGCACCAGCAGCTCAGGCAGCCCCAGTTCCGGCTCGTCGCGCAGTTCGTGCAGCAAGGCCCAGCGCTTGGCCGAGGAGATCAGCACCTCGGAGGCGCCGGCCTGCCGGTGCGCCCATGAATCCTTGCCGGGCGTGTCGAGATCGAAGGCGTGATGGGCGTGCTTGATCGTCGAGACCCTGACGCCGCGGCGGTTGAACTCCGGGATCAGCTTGGTGAGAAGGGTCGTCTTGCCGGCCCCGCTCCAGCCCGCCAGTCCGATCACGCGCATCGACAGGAACATCCTCAAGAGACAAAAGCCGGGCGCAAGGCGCGCTTGGCTGTCATCGTGCAAATCGGTTCGGGCGGTCAAGCTCGCCGGCCACGCGTGTCGTGCACGGGCGCGGATCGCGCTCTGCGCCGGAGCGGGCTGTTGCCGCTGCATGAAAAGCCATCATATGACACGTAGGATGATGTCGATCCCGCTCGATCTGCGCGGCCTCAAATGCCCGCACCCGGCCCTGCGCGTGCGCAAGGCGCTGCTCGGCGCGGCGCCAGGTGCGCTGCTCGTCGTCGAGTGCACCGACCCGATGGCCGCCATCGACATCCCCAATCTCGTCCGGGAAAGCAGCGCCTCGCTCGAACATAGCAGCACCGAGGGCCGGCTCCTGACCTTCCACATCCGCAAGGCCGCGGCCTAGCGTCACGCCAGCAACGGAGCCCAGATCGTGGCCCTTTCGCAAAACGACATCCTGCGCGCGCTCGAACTGGTGAAGCTGCCGGCGAGCGGGCAATCGCTGGCGGCATCCGGCCGCGTCGGCGACATCCTGATCGACGGCGGCAAGGTGATCTTCGCGATCGGCATCGACGCCACCGAGGCCGGCGCGATGGAGCCGGTGCGCAAGGCGGCCGAGAGCGCGGTCGGCGGCATTCCCGGCGTGACGCAGGTGCTGGTCGGCCTCACCGCCGACAAGGCGCCGGGACGTGCGCCGTCGCAGGCAGCGGAAGCGCGCCGGCAGGCGCATGGCCAGCCAGGCCCCGGCGGGCCGGTGCCGAAGGCGGCCGGCATTCCCGGCGTCAAGCAGATCATCGCGGTGGCAAGCGGCAAGGGCGGCGTCGGCAAGTCGACCACCACCGCCAATCTCGCCGTGGGCCTCGCGACCCTCGGCCTCAAGGTCGGCGTGCTCGATGCCGACATCTACGGGCCGTCCGTGCCGAAGATCTTCGGCATCACCGGCAAGCCGCGGCTGATCTCGGGCCGCACGCTCGCGCCGATGGAGGCCTATGGCCTGAAAATCATGTCGATCGGTTTCCTCATCGATGAGGAGACGCCGATGATCTGGCGCGGGCCGATGGTGATCTCGGCGATCACCCAGATGCTGCGCGAGGTCGCCTGGGGCGAGCTCGACGTGCTCGTCGTCGACATGCCGCCCGGCACGGGCGACGCCCAGCTCACCATGGCGCAGCAGACGCCGCTCGCCGGCGCCGTCATCGTCTCGACGCCGCAGGACCTCGCCTTGCTCGATGCCCGCCGCGGCGTCGCCATGTTCAAGAAGGTCGAGGTGCCGATCCTCGGCATCGTCGAGAACATGAGCTATTTCATCTGCCCGGAATGCGGCCACCGCTCCGACATCTTCGCCCATGGCGGAGCCAGGCACGAGGCGGAAAGGCTCCACGTGCCATTCCTCGGCGAAATCCCGCTCGCCATGCCGATCCGCGAGACCTCCGATGGCGGGCGCCCGATCGTGGCGAGCGACCCCGACAGCCCCCACGCCAAGGCCTATGTCGCCCTGGCGCGGCAGGTGAAGGCCGGCCTGTCCGGGCCGACCCGGGCCGCGCCGCGGATCGTGATCGAGTAAGACCGGCCGGCTTCGAGGCTAAGCTCGCAGTGCCGGGCTGACAGGCCGATCAGCGTGCATGGCGCGTTGATCGGAGCTGACAGCCGTGATTTCCGCCTGCCGCTCGATCAGCACCCAGATATGGCCGAACGGATCGAACAGCGAGGCGACCCGTCGCCCCTCGACATCGGTCTGGACGCGGTCGCGCAGCGCTGCCCCGGCGACGATTGCCTGGGCGAAGCAGGCCTCGATATCGGGCACCGTGAGCTGGATGATCGTGCTGACCGCACCGGCCGCCTTGGGGAAGAACGGGCCGCCATAGGACGGCTCCTCCTCACGACGCGGGTTGGAGCCGGCGACGGACACCCGCGTTGCGCCGATGAGCATCTCGACCCCGGCAAGCTCGCCATCGACCCTGTGCTTGCGGAGCTGCCGCGCTTCGAAGGCCTCGCTGTAGAAGTCGGCGGCCTGCTGCTCCCGTCCGTGCTGCACGAAAACCGTCAGGCCGACGCCGATACTATGCTCCATCGCGAATCTCCTCATCCGTCGCCGCTGGGAAAGAAGCCGGGCGAAGCCGGCGGATCCTTGATCGATCCGCGGCGGGCTCGCGCACGGCCCATCACCGATGCGCGATGACAGGAAATTTTGTTCATGTTATGTTCTATCATTGATTGATGAAAACGATGGAGAGGCGATCATGCCCATCCTGCCGACACGCCATATCAGCATCGCGATCGAGCGGCCGATCGAGGAGGTCTACGGCTTCCTCGCCGACCCCACGAACTTCCCAAAATGGGCGGAAGGGCTCGGCGACGGGTTCGTCCATGTCGAGGGCATGACCTATCGCGCCAGGACGCCAATGGGTCCAATGCGGGTGATGTTCAGCGAGCCCAACCGCTACGGCGTGCTCGACCACGCCGTGATCCCTGACAATGGCGCGCCGATGCACAATCCAATGCGGGCGCTCGCCAATGGCAGCGGCAGCGAGGTGGTGTTCACGCTGTTCAGGCGCCCGGAGATGACCGATGACGACTTCGCCCGCGACGCCGAATGGGTCGCGGCCGACCTCGCGCGCTTGAAGGCCTTGCTTGAGAGCTGACGTGAGAGGCGACCAACCTCGTTGGCTTCAGGCGTTGCCGAGCATGGCATGCAGCCGCTCGGCTTCGGCGAGATCGTCCGGTTGGTTGGCATTGAAGAAGGGATCGACCGGCTCGGCCGGCCATTCGGCCATGGCCACACCATGGCGCGCCGCCCAGCGCGAGACCTTGCGCTCGTCTTCGACCGTGAGCGCGTGACGCAGATCCTGGCGCAACGAGACCGGCCAGAGCGCGATCACCGGATGGGTCCGACCGCCTGAAACGGCACAGGCAAGCGGCACGCCGGCCTCTGCCTGCGCCCTCTGCAACCGGACGACCAGATCGCGCGGGATGAAGGGCGTGTCGGCGGCGACGCTGACCAGCCATTCCGTCCCCGGCCGGTTCGTGGCGAGCCAGTCGAGTCCCGCGAGGATGCCGGCGAGCGGCCCGGCGAAATCCGGCACGTCGTCGGCGACAACAGGCAGGCCGTAGTCCGCAAAGCGGCCGGGATCGCCATTGGCGTTGAGCAGGAGCCCGGCGCATTGCGGCGCCAGCCGCTCGATCACATGGGCGAGGATGGTGCGGCCGGCGACCATCCGCAGCGGCTTGTCGCCGCCGCCCATGCGGTGCGCGAGCCCACCGGCGAGCAGGAGGCCGAAGGTGCTATGGGTCATGACAGGGCCAGTTGCTGCAGCCGTCTCAGCTCCCGCTCGACTTTCTGCGCATCGGCGATACCGACGAAGCCGTCGCGATGTGTGCTCGTTCCCCCTTCGCCGTCCTTCACCTGCTCGGCGATGAAGAAGACATCTCCCACTCCATCCCCGGCAAGATTGAGCTCGACGAACTCGATCCTGCTCAAGGAGACGCTTTTGACTGACCTATCTGTCGCGATCACCGCTCTGCGATCGGTCAGAAGATATTGGACTCGTGGCGCCGCTAGATACCGTCGCACAGGCTCGCTCAAACCCCACAGGCCCGCCCCAAAGAACAGCAGGCCGAACATCCAGAAAATGCCGCCGGCTTCCGAGGCCTTATACATCCAGAACACCGCGAAACCCGTGAAGAACACGAAAAACGGAATGTTGAATCCGAATTTGGCGCGCGCATAGTTCATCGGACGAGGCTTGTCCCACCAGATCGGCGTCTCACCCGTATCGAGCAGATGCTCGGGTGATGATCCGAGCAAGCCTTGATCCATTGAAGAGCTCATGTCCCCTCCCCTGCCCCTAGCAGCGACGCCTGCCGCGCTCCCCCGACGCTGCCAGGTCGAAGACGATGCAGCCCCCGCCGGCCAGCCGCAGGCAGCGCTTGCCCTGGCCATCGCCGGGCCGCGGCCTGACGCTTCAGGACGTCGGCGCCCTCCGCCATCAGGTCGTCGTTGGGAAAACCTGAGGAATGGACGATCGCGGCGAGCGGAGCAGTCATCGTGATCCTTTCATCCCATGGAGCGGCCGGCTCAGCCAGCGAACTTTAGGCGTTCCAATCTGCATGAGATGCTTTGCCAGTGTTGCAGCGCACCTACAGTCGAAGGCCGCGACGGGCGCTAGGGTAGGCTGGGCTGTTCCCGGCATCCCGGCCGGGCGCGGCTCGCCGAGCATCGCCTGCCCATGATCCGCCCGAACGCCCAGACGCCCCTCGATCCCGCGACCGACGCCGCGCTGCTTCTGCGCCGCATCGGCTTCGCGACATTGGCGCTCGCTTTGCCGCTAGCGTCGCTGGTCTCGCGCCGCGCCGCGGTCGTCTTGGTGCCGATCGGCGTGATCCTTCTGTCGATCGCCGCGCTGATCGAGGCACCGCGCTGGTTCGCCGGCAATATCCGGTCCTCGATCTTCAGCCGCGCCGGGCTGACGCTGTGGGCGCTGGTCGGCTGGGCGGTGCTCTCCCTGGTCTGGAGCCCCTATACCGGTTCGGCCACCGAGAAGGCGGCGAATCTCTTCCTTGCGGTGGCGCTCGGCTTTGCCGGCGCGGCGGCATTGCCGGAGCGCATGCGCGCCTCGAACCTCAACCTTGCGGCGCTCGGTGCCGGCACCGCCGCAATCTTCGCGCTCGGCCTGCTCCTGACCGAGGCGCTCGGCCCGGTCGACTCGCGCGCGGCCGACGCGGCCGGCAGCGTCGAGCGCGGCGTCAGCGTCGTGCTGATCATGGCCTGGCCGGCGCTCGCCTGGCTCCTGTCGCGCGAGCGCGGGCTGACGGCGCTGGGGCTGGCGCTGGTGGTCGGCCTGCTCGCGCTATCGCGTATCGAGGATGGCGAGGCGATGGCGATGCTGTGCGGGGCGATCGCTTTCGGCGCGGTCAGCGCCAACCGCATCGTCGGCGCCCGGCTGATGGGCGGGATCATGGCCGGGCTGATGCTGCTCGCCCCGCTGCTGCCCTTCCTGCTGCTGCCGTTCTTCCGGCTCTCGCCGGCGGTGTTCAGCACGGTCGGCACCGGGCTCGACATCTGGGCCGACATCATCTCGAGCCGCCCGGTGCAGCTCATCACCGGCCACGGGCTCGACACGGTACTGCGCGGGCGCACCACAGGGGCGCTGCCGCTGGAGGTGCCGACCACGATCCTGTTCGAGACCTGGTACGAACTCGGCCTTGTCGGCGCGGCGACAGCAGCGCTCTGCCTCTATTTCGCGGTCAGTGCCGCCGGCCGCATGCCGGGCGCCCTCGCCGCCGGCGGCGTCGCCGCCTATGTCACCGCCTTCGCGCTGGCAGCGCTCGGCTTCGCCTCGTTCCAGACCTGGTGGCTGATGACGCTGACCGCGGTCGCGCTGCTGTTCACCGCGATCGCCCGCGGCCAGTACCGCACCGAGCGCCCCGTCGCGCCGCTCAGCCGGCGACCGAAGGCGCCGAGCCTGCCGGCCGGGAAGTAGAGAGGACTCCTCGCCGTCATGCTCGGGCTTGACCCGAGCATCTCAGGCAGGGCGAAGCTCCATCAACGCCTTCTCGTCACGAGATTCTCGGGTCTGCGCTTCGCTTCGCCCGAGAATGACGGCCAAGCTCAAGCCGCTTCCCGCCCCGCATTGACCGCATGGCAGGCGACGCCGTCGATCGCCGGCGGGTTCTCGATGCGGCAGCGATCGAAGACCAGCGGGCAGCGCGGATGGAAGGTGCAGCCCGAGGGCGGGTTGATCGGGTTCGGGATCTCGCCCTTCACGCCCTCGCGCGGCTTGCCGATCATGGCGAGGTCCGGCACCGCCTCGAGCAGCATCCTGGTGTAGGGATGGCGCGGGGCGGCGAAGAGCTGCTTGCCGTCGGAGACCTCGACGAGGCGGCCGAGATACATCACGCCGATGCGGGTCGCCATGTGCCGGACGACAGCGAGGTTGTGGCTGATGAAGAGGTAGGTCAGCCCGAACTTCTCCTGCAGGTCTCGCATCAGGTTGAGGATCTGCGCCTGGACGGAGACGTCGAGCGCCGAGGTCGGCTCGTCGCAGACGATGAACTCGGCATTGGAGGCAAGCGCGCGGGCGATAGCGATGCGCTGGCGCTGGCCGCCGGAAAATTCGTGCGGAAACTTCTTGCCGTCGTCGGGATGCAGGCCGACCAGCGAGAGCAGTTCGCCGACGCGCGCCTCAATCGCGGCATCACCCTGGATCAGGCCGAAGGCGCGGATCGGCTCGGCGATGATCCGCCCGACGCGCCAGCGCGGATTGAGCGAGGCGTAAGGGTCCTGGAAGATCATCTGGATGCGCTTGCGCAGGCGCTGGCGCTCCTGGGCGACGTTGACGTCGTTCATCGAGACGCCGTCGATCGAGACCGTACCGCCGGACGGGTTCAGCAGGCCGACGACCATGCGCGCCACGGTCGACTTGCCCGAGCCGGACTCGCCGACGAGCGCGAAGGTCTCGCCCTTGCGGATGTCGAAGGAGACGCCGTCGACGGCCTTGAGCAGCTGCCTGTCCTGGCGCTCCAGCACACGGTTGAGCCAGGGCTTGGAGACGTCGAAGACGCGCTTGAGGTCACGGACCTGGACGAAGGCTTTCTCGCTCACGCCGCGATCTCCGTCTTGCCGGCCGGCGCCTTGGCCTTGTCGTAGAGATGGCAGGCGACCTGGTGGCCGCCGACATCGATGAGCTCAGGCCGGTCGATCCGGCAGCGGTCGAACACCTTGGAGCAGCGCGGGTTGAAGGCGCAGCCCTGGGGGATGCTGGAAAGCCTGGGCATCGAACCGGGGATTTGCACGAGCCGCTCGGCATCGCCAGTGATCGAGGGGATCGCGCCCATCAGCCCTTGCGTATAGGGGTGGAGCGGCTGCTTGATCACCTCGCGCACCGGGCCGATCTCGGCGACGCGGCCGGCATACATCACCGCGACGCGGTCGGCCGTCTCGGCGATGACGCCCATGTCGTGGGTGACCAGCATCACCGACGTCCCGCGTTCCTTGCAGAGGCGCTTGATCAGGCCGATGATCTGCGCCTGCACGGAGACGTCGAGCGCCGTGGTCGGCTCGTCGGCAATGATGAATTCCGGCTCGGCGCAGAGCGCGAGCGCGATGACGACGCGCTGGCGCATGCCGCCGGAGAATTCGTGAGGATAGCCGTCGATGCGCCGCTCCGGCGCGGGAATGCCGACTTCGTCGAGCAAAGCGATGGCGCGCTTGCGGGCATCGGCCGCGTTGAGGTCGGTATGGGTCTGGATCGTCTCGATCAACTGCTCGCCGACCCGGTAGAGCGGGTTCAGGCTGGTCAGCGGGTCCTGGAAGATCATGCCAATGCGCTTGCCGCGGACGCGGCGCATCTGCTCGGGCGGGAGATGGTCGACGCGCTCGCCGGAGAGCACGACCTTGCCGTCGGCGATGCGGCCGGGCGGATCGATCAGGCCGATGATGGCCGAGCCGGTGACCGACTTGCCGGCGCCGGATTCACCGACCACGCCGAGTACCTCGCCGCGGGCGATGTCGAAGGAGATCTTGTCGAGCGCGCGCAGCGTGCCGCGGCGCGTGACGAACTCGACGGTGAGATCCTGGACGGAGAGAACGGTCTCGGTCATCGGCTCACCTCAACCGCGGGTTCAGGGCGTCGCGCAGCCAGTCGCCGAGCAGGTTCACCGCCAGCACCAGAATGGCGAGCGTCACACCCGGGAAGGTGACGATCCACCAGTCGCCGGAGAACAGATAGCGGTTGCCGATCGAGATCAGCGTGCCCAGCGAAGGCTGCGTCGGCGGCAGGCCGACGCCGAGGAAGGAGAGCGTCGCCTCGGTGATGACCGCGAGCGCCAGGTTGATGGTCAGGATGACCAGAACCGGGCCGATCACGTTCGGCAGGACATGACGCAGCATGATCAGCGGCGCCGGCAGGCCGACGAGGCGGGCGGCCTGGACATAGTCCTTGTTGCGCTCGACCAATGTCGAGCCGCGGATGGTGCGGGCGTACTGCACCCAGAAAGAGAGCCCGATCGAGATCACCAGAACGTAGAGGGCGGTGTCCTCGCGGTTGGCGTGCTTGAAGATGCCGCGCACGACGCCGTCGATCAAAAGCGCGATCAGGATCGCCGGGAAGGTCAACTGCACGTCGGCGATGCGCATGATCAGCGAGTCGACGCGGCCGCCGAGATAGCCGGCGAGCAGGCCGAGCGTGATGCCGATCGTCGCCGCCAGCGCGACGCCGAGCAGGCCGACGATCAGCGAGACGCGCAGGCCATAGAGGATCGCCGAATAGAGATCGCGGCCCTGGTCGTCGGTGCCGAGGATGAATTTGGGATCGCCGCCCTGCTGCCAGGCCGGCGGGATGTTGGCGTCGGAGAGGAAGACGGTCGCCGGATCGAACGGGTTGGTCGGCGCGATCCAGGGCGAGAAGAACGCGCCGATGAACAGCACCAGCACGATCACCGCGGCGACCATCGTCACCTTGGAGCGCAGGAAGCTCGCCAGGATGTCGCTGTCGAGGATGCGGGCCCAGAGCGAGGGCGGCTGTTTCGAGGGGGAAGCGGGTTGCGCGCTCATGACCGGCCTCAATGCGCCCCGATCGTCGCGCGCAGGCGCGGATCGACCAGCGCATAGAGCAGGTCGACGATCAGGTTGATGCTGACGAACAGGAAGGAGATCAACATGAGATAGGCGGCCATGATCGGGATATCGACCTGCTGCACCGCCTTGAGGAAGAGCAAGCCCATGCCCGGCCACTGGAACACCGTCTCGGTGATGATGGCGAAGGCGATGATCGAGCCGAGCTGCAGGCCGGCGATGGTGATGACCGGCACCAGCGTGTTCTTCAGCGCATGGCCGAAATGGATGGCGCGCGTCTTGAGGCCGCGGGCGCGGGCGAACTTGATGTAATCGGTGCGCAGCACCTCGAGCATTTCGGCCCGGACGAGGCGCATGATCAGCGTCATCTGAAACAGGCCGAGCGTGATCGAAGGCAAGATCAGCGCCTTCCAGCCCGAAGCAGTCAGGAAGCCAGTGGTCCACCAATTGCCGATCTTGACGACTTCGCCGCGCCCGAAGGAGGGCAGCCAGCCGAGCGTGACCGAGAACAGGTAGATCAGGAGGATGCCGATCAGGAAGGTCGGCAGGCTGATGCCGACCAGCGAGACCGTCTGGAAGATCTTCGCCAGCCAGCTGTCGCGGCGCAGCGCCGTGTAGACGCCCATGGGGATGCCGACGAGCAGCGAGAACAGCGCCGACATGAAGGCGAGCTCCAGCGTCGCCGGGGCGCGCTCGCCGAGCAGCGAGATCACCGGCAGGCGGAACTGATAGGAAACGCCGAATTCGAGCCGGGCAGCATTGTAGATGTAGCGCGCGAACTGGGCGACCACCGGCTCGTCGAGGCCGAGGCTCTGGCGCAGCTGCGCCACCTGCTCCTGCGGCGTGTCGACGCCGACCATCTGATTCACCGGGTCGCCGACAAAGCGGAACATGGTGAAGGCGATGAGCGCGACCGCGAGCATCACGATCAATGACTGGAACAGCCGACGCAGGACAAATGCGAGCATGTTCGCCCTTACAAGGAAACCGACGCCGTTCGCGCGGAACGGCCTCTGGAGCCGGGTCCGATCAGGTCAAATCAGTCTGATCGGGAAACCATCTCCAACCATGGATAGAGACCGTTTTCCCGACCGGCCTGCAATGCAAGCTGATCAGGACGGCATCTATTCTGCAGATAGAGAAAGGGCGCGTGAGCTTGCCGCCCGCGCGCCCTTCAAACCCTCACTGCTCCTTGGTGGCGTAGTAGAGCAGCACCGAATTGTCGGCGCGCTGGGCGAGCTTCACCTTCTTCGACACACCCCAGGCCAGGGCCTGCTGGTGCAGCGGGATGTAGGAGAACTCGTCGACGGTGATCTTGTAGGCCTCGCCGATCATGGCGTTGCGCTTGGCGGTGTCCGACTCGACCAGGATCTTGTCGGTCAGCTCGTCGACCTTCTTGTTGCAGTAATTGCCGAGGTTCGACTCGCCGCGCGAGGAGCCGGCGACGTCACGGCAGCCGAGGATGTCGTAGAGGACATTGTGGCTGTCGAAGGTGCCTGGGGTCCAGCCGAGCAGGTAGAACGAGGTCTTGTAACCGCCGGGCTTCAGCACCTTGGCGAAGAACTGCGCCTTGGGCTGGGCGTTGAGGTTCACCTTCACGCCGATGCGGGCGAGCATGCCGACCACGGCCTGGCAGATCTGGCCGTCATTGACGTAGCGGTCGTTCGGGCAGTCCATGCCGACCTCGAAGCCCTGCGGATAGCCGGCTTCGGCGAGCAGCTTCTTGGCGGCCTCGGTGTCGAACTTGGCGCGGGTGAAGCCGGCGGTCGGGAACAGCTCCGGCGCGATCATCAGCGGCGACGGGGTCGAGAGCCCGCGCATGACGCGGCTCTTGATCGTCTCGATGTCGACCGCCTGGTAGAAGGCCTGGCGGACCTTCGGATCCTTGAACGGGTTCTTGCCCTTGACGCTCGATTCGAGCAGCTCGTCGCGGGTCTGGTCGAAGCCGAGGAAGATGGTGCGCAGCTCAGGCCCGGTCAGGACCTGGGCGTTGCCGGAGGCGTTGACGCGCTGGATGTCCTGGATCGGAACCGGCTCGATCACGTCGACCTCGCCCGAGAGCAGCGCGGCGACGCGGGTGGCGTCCGAGGAGATCGGGGTGAAGATGATCTCCTTGACGTTGCCTTCGATCTTCTTCCAGTAATTCTCGTTGAGCTTGAAGACGGTCTTCACGCCCGGCTGGTGGCTCTCGATCTTGTAAGGGCCGGTGCCATTGGCGTTGAGCGAGGCGTGGCTCGGCGTGGTCGCGGCCGCGGGAGTCGGGGCGACGGCGTTGTTCGCCTCCGCCCACTTCTTCGACATGATGTACCAGGTGTCCCACTGCGCGTTCAGGATCGGGTTCGGCGTGGTCAGGATCACGTCGACCGTGAAGTCGTCGACCTTGACGAACTTGGCGCTTGTCGGGATGCGGGTGGTGAAGTTCGAGCCCTGGGCGCGGACACGGTCGGCCGAGAAGATCACGTCATCGGCGGTGAAATCCTCGCCGCCATGGAACTTGACGCCCTTGCGCAGGGTGAAGCGCCACTTCAGGCCGTCATCCGAGATTTCCCATTTCTCGGCGAGAGCCGGCTCGATCTTGAGATCCTTGCCGCGCGCAGTCAGACCCTCATAGGGGTGGCCGAGATGGGCGTTGGTGGTGGTCTCGTTGACGGTGTAGGGGTCGAGCGACTTGAGCTCGCCCTGGTTGGCGTATCGCAAGGTCTGGGCTTGCACAGCCCCGCACATCAAGGCCAGGGCGGCAACGGCTGCCAGGCAATGGGTCTTGAACGACATGTGAGACTGCTCCCGGTTGGCTAGAAACCACTCCTCCCCAGGAGCGGTGCCGACTGCCTGCTTATTTTGGCGGCAAGCCGACGAAGGCGGCAGATTAATGACGGTTCGAAGCCCGCGTCCAGTGCGGCCGATCGACTTCGTTCCAGATCGAACTTTGTTGCGAGTCTTACTAATACAACGCACGAAGTTGCGAAGGGCGGAGCAAACCCTCGCAAGGAAGCACCCCGCCCTTTGCACCCTCAGCGGGCCAGCTCCGTGATCAGCGCACGGACGAAGGCCGTGCCGGCGTCCAGTTGGGCCACGGTGATGAACTCGTCCGGCTGGTGCGCCTGGGCGATATCGCCGGGGCCGCAGACCACGGTCGACCAGCCGGCCGCCTGGAACAGGCCGCCCTCGGTGCCGTAGGCGACGACATGGCTGGCATTGTCGCCGGTAATGCGGCGCGACAGCGTCTCGGCCGCGCCCTCCTTCTCCGGCGCCAGCGGCGGCGTCTGGGAGGTGATCTCCATGGTGATGCCGGTCTCCGGCGCGATCGCCTTCATCGGCCCTTCCAGTTCGGCGATCTTCGCCCGGTAGCGCGCGACATAGTCGGTGTCGTCGCCCGGCATGACGCGGACCTCATGGCTGAAGGTCGCATGCTCGGCGGTGATGTTGACCGCGGTGCCGCCGGCGACGACGCCGACATGCAGCGTCGAATAGGGCGGCTCGAACGCGATCCCGGCATTCGCCTTCGCCTTGTTCTCCTGCATCACGTCATCATGCCAGGCGATCAGCTTGCCGGCGACCATGACGGCGGGCACGCCGATGTCGACGCGGCTCGAATGCACGGCGTGGCCGCGCACCGTCGTCTTCATGCGGGTGCCGCCCTTGTGGCCGGTGACGACCTGCATCATCGAGGGCTCGCCGACGATCACCGCCGAGGGCTTCAGGCCGGCTTCCGCCATTGCGTCGATCATGATCGCGGCGCCGATGCAGCCGACCTCCTCGTCATAGGAGAGCGCGATGTGGAAGGGCCGTTTCAGACGCGCCTCCAGCATCTCCGGCACCAATGCCAGCGCGATCGCGTCGAAGCCCTTCATGTCGCAGGAGCCGCGGCCGTAGAGCTTGCCGTCGCGTTCGGTCAGCGTCCACGGATCGGAGCTCCAGTCCTGGCCCTCGACCGGCACGACATCGGTATGGCCGGAGAGGACGACGCCGCCGGTGACCTGCGGCCCGACCGTCGCGTAGAGATTGGCCTTCTCGCCGTCCGGGCTCGGCACGATCGTGCTCTCGACCCCATGCGCGGCGAGATAGTCGCGGCAGAAATGGATCAGCTCGAGATTGCTGCGCCAGGACTCGGTGTTGAACGACACCAGCTTGGCCAGCATCTCCTTGGGGGAATAACGCACGGGTGAAAATCTCCAATGAACTGGCCGACAGGCATGAACCGTGCCGGCAGGCTACGCGGGCATTGCCTGTCGTCAATCGCCATCCTGCGCTTGACCGGGCTGCGCCCGGCGCGCTGTTGTGCCGGCCAACCGAATTTGCGCGTGAGTCCGCCATGTCCTTCGACGTCACCCTCGCCGATATCCAGGCCGCCGCCACCCGCATCGCCGGCAAGGTCCGGCGCACGCCAACCTTCATGAGCGCCGGTCTCTCCGCCAGGCTCGGCGTCGAGACCGTGGTCAAGGTCGAGAGCCTGCAGCTCGCCGGCTCGTTCAAGGTCCGCGGCTGCTACAACAAGCTGCTCGGCCTCACCGAAGCCGAAAGGGCGCGTGGCGTCGTCACCGTCTCAGGCGGCAACCACGCCATCGCCGTCTCGCTGGTCGCCAGCATGCTCGGCATCAGGGCGCTGGTGCTGATGCCGAAGAACGTCGCCCCGCTCAATATCCGCCTGACGCAGGAAGCGGGCGGCGAGGTCGAGCTCTGCGAGGATGCGCTCGCCGCCTTCTCCAAGGCCGAGGAGTACGAGGGCAAGGGCATGACCCATGTCCATTCCTATGACGACCCGGCGATCATCGCCGGCCACGGCACGGTCGGCCTCGAGCTCGCGGCCGATGCCGGCGGGCGGATCGACCATGTCTTCATCTCGATCGGCGGCGGCGGCTTCTCGGCCGGCGTCGGCGCGGCGCTGAAGGGCCTCGACCCGGCCGTGCGCATCCACGGCGTCGAGACCGAGGGCGCGACGACGATGACGCAGGCGCTCGAAGCCGGAAAGCCGGTGCCGATCCGTCCGACCTCGATCGCGCGCACGCTCGGCGCGCCCTTCGCGACCGAGCGGACCATGGCGGCGGCGCGCCAGTTCCTCGAGGAGATCGTGGTGGTGCCCGATGCCGAAGCCGTGCGCGAGCTGGTCTGGGTGCTGCAGAACGGCCGCGTCCTGCTCGAACCGGCAGCGTCCTGCACGGTCGCGGCCGCGATGGCGCGCAAGGATCAGTTCAAGCCGGGCGAGCGCATCGCGCTGGTGCTGTGCGGCTCGAACGTCGCGCTCGACGACATCGAGCGCTGGCGGCAGGAATTCGGGCTCTGAGACAAAGGAAAGGCGCGCCGGTCACCGGCGCGCCCTCGGATTCGTGCGCCACTCCTAGGGAATGACAGTGCCGCGTGCCCGTCCGCCAGCGACCCGGCAGGAGCAGCCTGCGCCGAGATCCGACGGGTTGATCAGCTGGCAGGTCCTGACCGGCGTCCGGCAGTAGTCGCCAACGCCCGACGACACCGGAGCGGCGTAATAGGGCCGGCGATAGTAGTAGGCCGGCTCGTCGTAATAGGGCGTGCCGTAGTAGTAGGGATAGGCCGCGGCCGTGCCGAGAATGGCCCCCGCCGCGAGGGCTCCGGCGCCCCACCCCCAGCCACCGCCATAATAGCCGCGCCGCCAATAGCCCGGGCGGCCATAATAGCCGCCACCGCCATACCAGCCACCCGGCCGGTAACCCCAGCCACCGCCGCCGCGGTAATAGCCGCCGCGATAGCCGTAGCCTCCGCCTGAAAGGCCGGCACGATAGCCACCGAAGCCGCCACCGGAGAGAGCCCGCCCTCCGCCACTGAGGCCGCCGATCGCGCGGGCACCGCCAGGGCCAACGCCGCCACTCAGGGCCTGGGCCGAGACATCATTGGCGGCAAAGGCGAGCAGGGGAACGAGCGAAACGGCGAGAACGATCAGGCGGCGCATGGCGGCCTCCCTCGACGACAAGGACGGTCAACCATTAACGCGCGCGCACTGCGGCTGTTCCGTGGCGCCAGCGCGGGGCAGCCGAGCCGCAACCTGCCTCAGAAATAGCGCGCCAGGTTCCGCCGAATCCGCTCCAGCGGCGGCACATCCGCCGCCGGCGGCTCGAAGGTCTTGCCCGTGATCGTCTCGAACGCCTTGATGTAGACCTGCGAGGTCTGCGCGATCAGCTCGTCCGGGATCGCGGGGATCGGCTCGTTATAGGGGTCACAGCGCGCCGCGACCCAGTTGCGCACGAAATCCTTGTCGAAGCTCTCCGGTTTCTCTCCCTTGGCGAAGCGCTCGGGATAGCTGCCGGCGAACCAGTAGCGGCTCGAATCGGGCGTGTGGATCTCGTCCGCCAGGATGATCCTGCCCTCGGCATCGGTACCGAACTCGTATTTGGTGTCGGCGAGGATCAAGCCGCGCTCGGCGGCGAGCTTCTGGCCCCGGGCGAAGAGCTTCAACGCATAGTCCGACAGCGTCTCCCACTGCGCCTTGGTCAGCAGGCCCTGCTCCAGGATCTCAGCCGGCGAGAGCGGCTCGTCATGGCCGCCGTCGAAGGCCTTGCTGGTCGGGGTGATGATCGCCTGCGGCAAGGCTTCGTTGTCGCGCAGGCCATCGGGGAAGCGGGCGCCATACATCTCACGCTGGCCCTGCTTGTACATGGTCAGGATCGAGGTGCCGGTGGTGCCGGCGAGATAACCGCGCACCACGATCTCCACCGGGAGGATATCGAGCCGCTTGCCGACCACGACATTCGGGTCGGGATAGTCGAGGACGTGATTGGGGCAGATGTCGGCGGCCTGCTCGAACCAGAAGCGCGCCGTCTGAGTCAGCACCTGGCCCTTGAACGGAATGCAGGCGATGGCGCGGTCGAAGGCGGAGAGGCGATCCGTCGCGATGATGATCCGGCGCCCATCCGGCAGGTCGTAATTCTCGCGGACCTTGCCGCGATAATGGTTCGGCAGCTCCGGGATGGTGACATCGCGGATCGTGTTCGCCTCGGACATGGCAGCACTCGTCAGCTCGGAATCGCCCGGAGCGACAGTCTCCGGCTGCGTGGCTCTTAACGTTTTCGCAGCGATATGGACAGCCGAGCGCGATGCATTCGCCAGCCTCCCACCCCTCATGCCGCAATCGGCTTGGACAGGACGCATGGCTCCGGGCTAGCGTGCGCGCCTGGCAACCCGTTTTCTGCCGACCTGCTTCCTGCAGGGCCGCGACCTGTCGAGGACACAATGGCCAAATCCGATCTCATCGCCGCGATCGAACCCGAGATCAGCGCGATCCGCCGCGACTTCCACCGCCATCCCGAGCTGCTCTTCGACGTGCAGCGCACCGCCGGCATTGTCGCCGACAAGCTGAAGGAGTGGGGCGTCGACGAGGTCGTCACCGGGATCGGGCGCACCGGCGTCGTCGGCGTGATCAAGGGCAAGGGCCAGGATTCCGGCAAGGTCATCGGCCTGCGCGCCGACATGGACGCGCTGCCGATCCATGAGGAGACCAATCTCGAGCATCGCTCGACCGTACCGGGCAAGATGCACGCCTGCGGCCATGACGGGCACACCGCCATGCTGCTCGGCGCCGCCAAATACCTGGCGCAGACTCGCGATTTCGACGGCACCGCGATCGTGATCTTCCAGCCGGCCGAGGAAGGTGGCGGCGGCGGCCGCGAGATGTGCAAGGACGGCCTGATGGAGCGCTTCGGCGTCCAGGAGGTCTATGGCCTGCACAACATGCCGGGGCTGCCGATCGGCCAATTCGCCATCCGCAAGGGGCCGATGATGGCCGCTGCCGACCGCTTCCTGATCAAGCTCGAAGGCCGCGGCGGCCATGCCGCCAAGCCGAACGAGACCATCGACCCGCTGGTCTCGGCCTGCCAGATCGTCACCTCGCTGCAGACTATCGCCTCGCGCAATGCCGACCCGCTCGATTCCGTCGTCGTCTCGGTGACGGCGCTGCAGGCCGGCGAAGCCTTCAACGTCATCCCGCAGCACGCGGTGATCAAGGGCACGGTGCGCTCGCTCTCACCGGAGATGCGCGACCTCGCCGAGAAGCGCTTCCGCGAGATCGTCACCGGCACCTGCCAGGCCTTCGGCCTGAAGTTCGAGATCGAGTACGAGCGCGGCTACCCGGTCACTTTCAACCATGCCGGCCAGACCGACTTCGTCACCAGCGCGACGAAGAGCGCCTTCGGCAAGGAGGCGATCGACACCACCGTACCGCCGACCATGGGCTCGGAGGATTTCTCCTTCATGCTGGAGGAGCGGCCGGGCGCCTATATCTTCATGGGCAATGGCGAGTCGGCCGGGCTGCACCACCCCGCCTATGAGTTCAACGACAAGGCGATTCCCGTGGGCATGACCTATTGGGCGAGCCTGGTCGAGATGGCGATGCCGCAGCGCGCAGCATGAGCGACATCGATTGCCTGGTGATCGGGGCCGGCGTCGTCGGCCTCGCGACGGCGCGCGCGCTTGCGCTCGCCGGCCGCGAGGTCGTGATCGCCGAAGCCGCCGAGGGGATCGGCACGCAGACCTCGGCCCGCAACAGCGAGGTCATCCATGCCGGCATCTACTATCCGCCGGGCTCGCTGAAGGCACGGGTCTGCGTCGAGGGGCGCCAGCGCCTCTACGCCTATCTGCGTGAGCGCGGCCTGCCGCACAAAGCCTGCGGCAAGCTGATCGTCGGCACCCATGCCGGCCAGCGCCCGGCGCTGGAAACGATCGCGGCGCGCGCCGAGGCTTCGGGTGTTAGCTCGGTGCGCTGGCTCGATGGCGCCGAAGCGAAGGCGCTCGAGCCGGAGGTGACCTGCGAGATTGCCCTGTTCTCGCCCGAGACCGGCACGGTCGACAGCCATGCGCTGATGCTGTCGCTGCTCGGCGAATGCGAGGCCGCCGGCGGCTCGCTGGCCCTGAACACGCCGATCCTGGCCTGGCGGCGCGAGGCGGACGGCTTCAGCGTCGATTTCGGCGGCGACGATCCCGCGACCTATACCGCGAACACCGTGGTCAACGCGGCCGGCCATAACGCGCCGCGCCTGCTCGGCAAGCTCGACGGCTTTCCGTCAGAGCTTGTGCCGAAGCAGTATTTCGCCAAGGGCAACTACTTCTCGCTGCTCGGCAAGCAGCCCTTCTCGCATCTGGTCTATCCGGTGCCGGAAGCGGCGGGCCTCGGCATCCACGCCACCATCGACATGGCCGGCCGGGTCAAGTTCGGGCCCGATGTCGAATGGGTCGATGACGACCAGGACCTCGTCGTCGATCCCGCCCGCGCCGAGAAGTTCTACGCGGCGATCCGGACCTATTGGCCCGGCCTGCCGGACGGCGCACTCGTCGCCGACTATGCCGGCATCCGGCCGAAGCTGCATGGGCCGACCGAGCCAATCGTGGATTTCCGCGTCGACGGGCCGGCGGTGCATGGCGTGCCGGGGCTGGTCAACCTGCTCGGCATCGAGAGCCCCGGGCTGACGAGCTCGCTGGCGATCGCCGATCTGGTGGTGGGGCGGCTGGCGGCCTGAGGCTCAACCGTGGTGAGGAAGCGCGGGATCCCCTCTCCCGGAAGGAGAGGGGTGGGGGTGAGGTGTTCGGAAAGACATCGTTAGCCCGAACCCCGCCGCGCGGTCAGGCCTCGCGGCGCTGGTCAAGCGGCCACACCTCACCCTGCCCTCTCCTTCCAGGAGAGGGTCCCGCGCCCTACCTCACACCGCCTCCGCCCCCAACTCCGCGCACCAATGCGCCAGCCGCGCCTTCATGACGCGCTCGCGGCCGGCCTCCAGCGCCTTCTCGTCGAGCCGCTCGATCTCCTCAAAGACGAAGACGTCCTCGCCATGGGCGTTCCAGGCCGCCTGCAGGCTGCGCTGGCGGTGGCTGCCATGGCGCAGCGTGAACCAGATGCGGTTCTGGATCGTCGAGAGATCCGGCGCCTGCCCGGCCCAGCGCTCTCCGGTCGCAAGGCAACGCACCAGATAGATGCCGGCCACGACCTTGCGATCCTTATAGGCCGCGACGGCGACCTTCCTGTCCTCGTGACGCATCGCGCCCTCCGTGATTGAGGTCGCCGCAAATATCATCCGGGCAATATTGACTCAAGTATTTTTATCCGGGTATTTAATGACATCACCGGGAACCGATCATGTCCGACGCCGACCGCCTTTCGACCGCCTTCGACGGCAACGCCATCCTAGCCCGCGGCCGCCTGGCCGAGGTCGCCCTCGCCGTGCAGCGACGCCTCAGCGAACGCCCAGAAGCGGCGCTGCTGACCTTCGACGATACGAGCGGACGGGTGATCGATCTCGACTTACGCGGCACGCCAGCCGAGATCGTGGCGCGGCTGGGCGACGAGCCACGCGGGCGCGGCCGGCCGAAGCTTGGCGTGGTCGCGCGCGAAGTGACCTTGCTGCCGCGGCATTGGGAATGGCTGTCGGCGCAGCCCGGCGGGGCCTCGCAGGCGCTGCGGCGCCTGATCGACGAAGCCAGGCGCGGCGATCGCGGCGAGACGCTGGGAAGGATCGCCCGCGAGGCCGCCTATCGCTTCATGAACGCGCTTGCCGGCAACCTGCCCGGTTTCGAGGAGGCGACACGCGCGCTCTTCGCCAATGACGAGATCGGCTTCTTCCGGCAGGCGGCGGGCTGGCCGGCCGACATCCGCACCTATGCACAGGAACTGGCCTGGAGCGCGGTGCGGGACGAGGATTGAGCGTCGGGCTCTAGTAGAGTCGTCATTGCGAGCGTAGCGAAGCAATCTAGGAGCGGCCGTGCTCTACGCCCCTGGATTGCTTCGTCGGCTGAAGCCTCCTCGCAATGACGGTCAGCGCAGTCCCGCGACCTTTTCGCGCGCTTCCCGCGACAGCTTCGTCACCTGTGCCCAGTCGCGGTTCTTGACCGCATCGGCCGGGACGAGCCAGGAGCCGCCGACGCAGATCACCTGCGGCAGGGCGAGGTAGTTGCCGAGATTGGCGAGCGAGACGCCGCCGGTCGGGCAGAACTGCATCTGCGGGAACGGACCGGAGAGCGCCTTGAGGCCGGCGACGCCGCCGGCCTGCTCGGCCGGGAAAAACTTGCAGGTCAGGCGGCCTGCCGAGACGGCGCGCATACAGTCGGAGGCGGTAGCGACGCCCGGCAGCCAGGGCAGGCCGGTCTTGCGCATGGCCCCGTCGACGCTTTCGGTGAAGCCGGGGCTGACCACGGCGAGCGCGCCGGCATTATGGACCTCGGCGGCCTGGGCCGGCGTCACCACCGTGCCGGCGACGGGCAGGATGCCGGGCACCTTCTTGGCGACGACTTCGAGCGCCGCCATCGCGGCCGGGCGGCGCAAGGTGATCTCGATCACGTCGATGCCGCCGGCGAGCAGCGCCTCCGCCAGCGGCACGGCGATCTCGGCCTCGTCGATGACGACGACAGGGACGACGCCGCAGGCCTTGAGGCGGGCAATTTCGGGAGCGATCGACATCGGCAGAGTTCCTTTCGCGGCCTCGCTTACGCCTTGGCCCAGTAGACGTCGAGCCCCTGCGGGCGCGAGAGCAGCAGACCGACCGGGAAGGCCGCCGGCAATTCGACCGCCGAGGCCAGAACCTCGTCCTTCTCCGGCCCCGAGATCAGCAAGGCGACATGGCCGGCGCCCTGCAACCGGGCCGGCGACAGCGAGAGTCGGGGCGGCAGATCGCGCGGCGTCGCGGCGAGCGCATGTACCGAGGCGGGCGTTGACAGCGCCGCCGTCTGACCGGGGAAAAGCGAGGCGATGTGCCCGTCCGCGCCCATGCCGCTGACGACGATGTCGAGCGCCGGCAGGCCCTTGAGCACGCGGTCAAGGCTGGCCGCGGCAGCGGCGAGATCGTCGCCGGCATTGTGGAACGAGACAAACGGGGTCCGCCCTTCCCGCAGCGGCGCGAAGGCCGCGCGGATCATGCGCTCGTTGGAAGCCTGGTCGTCTGGCGCGACAAAACGCTCGTCGGTCGGCATCAGCGTGATGCTCTCCCAGGGCAGCTCATGCGCCCCGAGGGCCGCGAGGAAGCGCGCCGGCGTGATACCGCCGGGCACGGCGATCAGCGCCCTGCCCTGCGCCGCGACGAGCGCACGCAGCCGGATGGCGACTGCCTCGGCCAGCGCCTCGGAAGCGTCGGCCAGCGTCTCGAACCGATGGCGGACCAGCGGGCCGGCCGCACTCACTCGCCGAACTCCGGATCGGCCCAGGAGCGGCCCTCGCGCTCGATCAGCCCGATCGCCTGCGACGGCCCCCAGGAGCCGGCGGCATAGCGATGGGGCTGGGGATAGTATTCCTGCCAGCCGGCGAGGATCGGATCGACCCAGGTCCAGGCCTGCTCGACCTCGTCGCGCCGCATGAACAGGGTCTGGTCGCCGCGGATCACGTCGGTGAGCAGGCGCTCATAGGCATCGGGGGTGCGCACGTCAAAGGCGGTCTCGTAGCGCAGGTCGAGCTGGCGCGGCACGACCTTGAGCTTGCCGGAACCGGGCACCTTCATCATCAGCTGCAATTGCACGCCGTCATTGGGCTGAAGCCGGATCACCAGGCGGTTGGCGTAAAGCTCTTCGCAGCCCGGGGCACGGCCGAAGATCGAATGCGGCACCGGCTTGAAGGTGACGGCGATCTCGGAATAGCGCTGCGCCATGCGCTTGCCGGTGCGCAGATAGATCGGCACGCCGGCCCAACGCCAGGTGTCGAGCTCGCAGCGGATCGCGACGAAGGTCTCGGTGCCGCTGCCATGGCCGAGCTCCTCGGAGTAGCCCTTGACCCGCTGCCCGTCGATCGCGCCCGGACCGTACTGGCCGCGCACGGTGTGACGCTGGACGTCAGGGCCGACGATCGGCCGCAGCGCCTTCAGCACCCTGACCTTCTCGTCGCGGACGGCGTCGGCCTCGAGCTGGTTCGGCGGCTCGATCGCGAACAGGCAAAGCAATTGCAGCACATGGTTCTGCACCATGTCGCGCAGATGGCCGGCCTTGTCGTAATAGCCGGCGCGGGATTCGAGCCCGACCGTCTCGGCCACGGTGATCTGGACATTGTCGATGTCGCGGCTCGACCAGGAACGCTCGAACAGCGTGTTGGCGAAGCGCAGCACCAGAAGGTTCTGCACGGTCTCCTTGCCGAGGTAATGATCGATCCGGTAGGTGCGGCTCTCCGGCAGGATGCGGGCGACGGCGTCGTTGATCTCGCGGGCCGAGGCGAGATCGCGCCCGAGCGGCTTTTCCAGGATGACGCGCGAGGTCGGCGTCAGGATGCCGGAATTCGCCAGGTTCTCGCAGATAGGGATGAACAGGTCCGGCGGCGTCGAGAGATAGAAGGAGCGTACGCGCTGGGAGTCGCCGAGCGCTTCCTTGAGTGCGCCATAGGTCTCGGGCTTGACCGCATCGAGCAGCACCATGGTCAGGCGGCGGCGGAAGGCGGCGATGCGCTCCTGCGACAGGCCGGCGGCGGCGAGCTTGCTGGCGATCTCGTTCGGGATGCCCTCGACATCCTCCTGCCTGCGGACGATGCCGATGATGCGGCTCTCTTCCGGCAGCACGCCTTCCTCGTTGCGCTGAGCCAGCGCCGGAAAGAGCTTTCGCAAGGCGAGGTCGCCGCCGGCGCCGAAGATCACCAGATCGAAAGGCGGGACCGGCGTGCGCTCCGGCGCAGCCTCCGGCTTCAGCAGGCGTTCAGCGATGGCGTCCATGGCGGCATACTCCTGATCGGCCGACACGCGGTCGGCGCGAAGTCTCGTCGATCGATCCGTTCCGGTCGATCGGAAAGCGCGCCAGTCGAACCGAATCCTGCGACGACAATGCGACCAAGCACGCAGCTTGCCAAACGGTTTAGGCGCGGGATGGCGCAGTGCGCCGTCATTCTCAGGCGGAGCAAAGCGCAGACCCGAGAATCCTATAACGATGGAGCGCCAGGCAGAGCCTCTTCCGGCCTGAAATGCTCGGGTCGAGCCCGAGCATGACGCCCTTTCTCAGCCCGCCCTTCGAAACCCCTCGCTCGCCGTCAGCAATTGCTGGGCATAGGCCGTCTGTGGAGCACGGGCGGAAAGCGTCGCCGCCGTCATCTCCTCGACGCCGCGGCCGAACTGCATGACCAGCAGGCGCTCGCACATGTGGCCGACCACGGCGAGATCGTGGCTGACCAGGATATAGGTCAGCTTGCGCTCATGGCGCAGCGCCTGCAGCAGGTTCAGCACCTCGGCCTGGATCGAGACGTCGAGCGCCGAGGTCGGCTCGTCGAGCAGCAGGATCGTCGGCTCCAGCACGAGAGCGCGGGCGATGGCGACGCGCTGGCGCTGGCCGCCGGAGAGCTGGTGCGGGTAGCGGAAGCGGAAGGAGGTCGGCAGGCCGACATCCTGCATGGCGCGGCTGATCTTCTCCTCGGCGTCGCGGATGCCGTGGATGGCGAGCGGCTCGGCCAAAGTGTCGTCGACGGTCTTCTTCGGGTGCAGCGAGCCGTAGGGGTCCTGGAAGACCATCTGGACGGCGCGGTAGAAGGCCTTGTCGCGGATCTTGGGCTGACGCTTGCCGAGGATGTCGACCTCGCCGTTCCAGTCGCGGTTGAGACCAGCCAAAACGCGCAGCACGGTCGACTTGCCGGAACCGGATTCACCGACGATGCCGTAGCTCTCGCCCGGCTCGACCGCGAAGGAGAGGTCCTTCACGACATGCGAGTCGCCGAAGGAGACGTTGAGTTTGTCGACGTTGATCGCTGAATTCGTGCTCATGCCAGCCATGCCGGGTCGCGGTTGAGGGTGGCGAGCTTCTCGCGCGGGTGGTCGAGATCGGGCAGGCAGCCGAGCAGGCCGCGCGTATAGGGATGCTGGGCCCGGTCGAGCTCGCCCGCCGGCAGCGTCTCCATCGCCTTGCCGCCATACATGACGATGACGCGGTCACAGAACGACTTCACCAGATGCAGGTCGTGGCTGATGAAGATCAGCCCCATGCCGCGGCTGGTGACGAGATCGTCGAGGATCTTCAGCACCTGCAGCTGCACCGTGACGTCGAGCGCCGAGGTCGGTTCGTCGGCGATCAGGATCTCCGGCTCGGCGATGAGCATCATCGCGATCATCACGCGCTGGCCCATGCCGCCCGAGACCTCGTGCGGGTAGAGATCGTAGACGCGGCCGGGCTCGCGGATCTGCACCGCTTCGAGCATCGAGAGGCTGCGTTCCTTGGCCTCGCGCGCACTCGCCTTGTGATGAACGCGATAGGCCTCGGCGATCTGGTCGCCGACGGTCTGGACCGGGTTCAGCGAGAACTTCGGGTCCTGCATCACCATCGAGATGTGGCGGCCGCGCAATTTGCGGCGGCTCGCCTTGTCCATCGTCGTCAGGTCCTTGCCCCGGAACTCCATCCGCTTGGCCGTGACCACGCCGGGATGCGGGATCAGGTCGAGGATGGCGCGGCCGGTCATAGACTTGCCGGAGCCGGACTCGCCGACGATGCCAAGCCTCTCGCGGCCAAGGCTGAACGAGAGGCCGCGCACCGCATTCACGATGCCGGTCGGGGTGTGGAAGTCGACGCGCAGGTCGTCGAGCGTCAGCAGAGCTTGATCAGACATGCCGCTCACCTCGCATCCAGCACGTCGCGCAGGCCGTCGCCGAGCAGGTTGAAGCCGAGCGCGACGATGCAGATGGCAAGGCCGGGGAAGGTCGCGACCCACCACTGGTCGAAGATTTGCTCGCGGCCGGTCGAGATCATCGCACCCCATTCCGGGATCGGCGGCTGGGCACCGAGGCCGAGAAAGCCGAGGCCGGCTGCGATGATAATGATGCCGGCCATGTCGTAGGTCGTGCGCACGATCAGCGAGGGCACGCACATCGGCACAACATGCTTCAGCACGATCCGCATCTGGCTGGCGCCCTGCAGGCGCATCGCCGAGATGTAGTCGGCATTGCGGATGATCATCGTCTCAGCGCGGGCGACGCGGGCGTAAGGCGGCCAGGCGGTGAAGGCGATGGCGATGACGGCATTCTCCAGGCCCGGCCCCAGCGCCGCGACGAAGGCGAGCGCCAGCACGAGGCGCGGGAAGGCGAGGAAGACGTCGGTGACGCGCATCAGCACGGTGTCGACCCAGCCGCCGAAATAGCCGGCGGCGCAGCCGATCAAGAGGCCGAGCGGCCCGACCGTGATGACCACGAGCATGACGATCACCAGCGTGACGCGGGTGCCGTAGACGACGCGGCTGAAGATGTCGCGGCCGAGCGCGTCGGTGCCGAACCAGTGCTTGGCGGAGGGCGCGAGCAGGCGTTGGTCGAGCGTCTGCGCCAGCGGGTCATGCGGCGCGATCAGCGGAGCGAAGGCTGCGAGCAGCAGCAGCGCCAGCACGATCACCAGGCCGACCACGGCGGCCGGGTTCTTCTTGAAGGCAAGCCATTGCCGGTAGAGCTGGCCGAGCTTGGCCTGCCGACGCGATTCCGGCGCGGTCGTGGTCAGCCAGGAATGCCAGGTGGCGGAGGTGGCGGTCTGATCGGTCATGGCCATCCTCCTCAGCGCGCCCGCGGATCGGCCAGCCGGCCAAGGATATCGGAGAACAGGTTGACCGCGATGAAGACGGCGCCGACCACCAGCGTGCCGCCGAGCACCGCGTTCATGTCGGCGTTGAGCAGCGCATTGGTGATGTAGCGGCCGAGCCCCGGCCAGGCGAAGATCGTCTCGGTCAGCACCGAGCCTTCGAGCAGATGCATGTAGGAGAGCGCGATCACGGTGACGAGCGGCACGAAGGCGTTGCCGAGGGCATGGCCACAGACGACGCGCCATTCCGAGAGGCCCTTCACCCGCGCCGCGACGACATATTGCTGCTGCAGCTCGGTGATCATGAAGCTGCGGGTCATGCGGCTGATATAGGCGACAGAGAGCAGGCCGAGCACGGAAGCCGGCAGGATCAGGTGCCAGAAGGCATCCACCACCGCCTCCCATTCGCCCTGCATGGCGGCATCGAGCATGACGAGGCCGGTCACCGGCGTGACGAAATCCTGGTAGGCGACCGAGAGGCGCCCCGGCCCTGCGACCCAGCCGAGCTTGGCATAGAACAGCAGCAGGCCCATCAGGCCGAGCCAGAACACCGGGATCGAATAGCCGATCAGGCCGATGACGCGGGCGATCTGATCGATCCAGCGGCCCTGATTGACGGCAGCGAGGATGCCGAGCGGGATGCCGAGCGCCATGCCGATCAAGGTGCCGAGCGTTGCCAGCTCCAGCGTCGCCGGGAACACCGTCTTGATGTCGTCGGTAACCTTTTGCGCCGTCAGCACGGAGGTGCCGAGATCGCCGGTGAAGACCTTGCCGATATAGGTGGCAAATTGCTGCCAGTACGGCTTGTCGAGCCCGAGCGCGAGGCGGGCCTTGTCATAGACATCGGCAGGCGCGCGATCGCCGACCACCGCGAGCACCGGGTCGATCGGCATGACGCGCGCGATCAGGAAGGTGACCAGCAGCAGGCCGAAAATGGTGATCGCGACCGTGGTCAATTCGCGGCCGAGGATCTTGGCCCAGCGGGCCACGCGGCTCTTGGCGCGTGGTGGGGCGGGTGGCGTCGGTGCGCTGATGGCGACCATCGTCGGCTCCGTCCTTCTTGTTCTTGGAGGGCTTCGGCCGGATTAAGCCGGGGCCAATGGCAAGAACCCGCCGCAGCCTGATGACGGGCTACGGCGGGTTCCGCTGGCGGGTGCCTCAGTTCTTGGTGATCGGGGCGTAGAAATTGGTGTCGGAGCTCGGTCCGATCACCCAGTTGCCGACGCCCTTGCGCTGTGCCGAGACTTCGATCTGCTGGAACATGATGACGAAGGGCGAGACCTTCTGGTGGTCGCGCTGGAGCTCGCCATAGACGGCGGCGCGCTTGGTCGCGTCGGTCTCCAGCACGTTGGCCTGGGTGATCTTGGTCATGTCCGGGATGTCCCAGGCATTGCGCCAGGCCAGCGTCTTCGACTTTGCGTCTTCGCCATTGTCTTCGTTGATGGCGAAGGTCTCGGCATTGGTGTGCGGGTCGAGATAGTCCGGGCCCCACTGGCCGATATAGATGTCGTGGGTGCGGGCGCGGTACTTGGTCAGCGTCTGCTTGCCGTCGCCGGGGATGATCTCGAGCTTGATGCCGGCCTGGCCCCAGGTCGACTGGATCGCCTGGGCGATATCGGTGATCGGATTGACCGAGCGGGTGTCGATGGTGACGGTGAAGCCGTTCGGCAGGCCGGCCTTGGCGAGCAGCTCCTTGGCCTTGGCGATGTCGAGCTTGTAGGGCTTGTCGTCGATGGCGCCGAGGAAGCCCTTGGGCAGGAAGGCCTCGTGGCCCTTATAGGTGCCTTCGACGATGTTCTTCTCGATCGCGTCGTAGTCGACCAGCCATTTCAGCGCTTCGCGGACCTCGGGCTTGGCGAGGTTCGGGTTCTTCTGGTTCAGGCCGAGATAGAGGATGTAACCCTTGTCGCCCTGGATGATGTTGACGTTGGCATTGCTCTTGACCGCGGCAAGCTGGTCCTTGGAGAGGTTGCGGGCGATGTCGATGTCGCCCTTCTCCAGCAGCAGGCGCTGCGAGGCCGGCTCCGCGACATGGCGGACGATGATGCGCTTGGTCTTCGGCGCGCCCTTGTACCAGCCCTCATTGGCGTCGAGTGCATATTGCTCGTTCGGGCGATAGGCGCGGACCTTGTAGGCGCCGGAGCCTGCCGAGGCGAGCTTCAGCCAGCCATTGCCCCAGTCGCCATCCTTCTCATTGGCCTTGACCAGCTTGGAATCGACGATCGAGGCGACACCCGAGGTCAGGCAGTTCAAGAAGAAGCTCGGCGCGAACGGCTTGGAGACGGTGATGACGAGGGTGTTGTCGTCGGCCGCCTTGACCTTGTCGAGCACGGTGTCCTTGTTCAGGCCGAACTGGGTGAGGATGAAGCCCGGCGACTTGTTCAGCGTGACCGCGCGCTGGAAGGAATAGACCACGTCAGCGGCGGTGAGCGGACTGCCGGAGTGGAACTTGACACCCGGCCGGAGCTTGAAGGTGTAGGTCAGGTTGTCGGGGCTGACGGTCCAGCTCTCGGCGAGCTCGCCGACCAGCGCATTGTTGTTCTTGAGATCGACGCCGATCAGCTTGTCATAGAGATTGGTGACGACCTCGACGCCGGAGAACTCGAAGGCCTCGGCCGGATCGAGCGTGATGATGTCGTCGATCTGCTTGGCCATGACGATGGTGTCTTTGGGCGTCTGGGCCAGGGCGGCGCTCGCCATCAGCGCGGCAAAGGCCGAAGCCGCCATCAGTTTCGCTACATGACGCATGGAAATCCCCATTGTGTGGTCTGCGGGCACTCCCGGGCGCCCGTTGGCGCGCACTCTGTGGCCAGATCATGGCCGATGTCCAGCCGGGGCGGAGCGGAGTTCGAGGAATGGCGCACAGCATGCACGCTTGTTGCGCAACGGCCTGAATTGGCGGCGCATTCCTGCGCAGGAACGGGCTTGCCCCGCTGGTCCCTGCCGCTATCGTAACGGTAGCGGCCAGCCCGGCCCGTGGCAAAAACAGGGTCCCCGCTCTTGGCCATCATCGCCGCACTGCACCACCTCACCCATTACCGCTACGACCGCCCGGTCACGCTCGGCCCGCAGATCATCCGGCTGCGCCCGGCGCCGCATTCCCGCTCGGCGGTGAAGAGCTATTCGCTCAAGGTCTCGCCGGCAGAGCATTTCGTGAACTGGCAGCAGGATCCGAACGGCAACTGGCTGGCGCGCTATGTCTTTCCGGAGCCGGTGACCGAGTTCCGCATCGAGGTCGATCTCGTCACCGAGCTTTCGATCATCAACCCGTTCGACTTCTTCGTCGCCGCCGAGGCCGAGGAATTCCCCTTCGCCTATCCCGAGGAACTGCGCGACGAGCTCGCGCCCTATCTGGTCAAGGAGGAGGCCGGGCCGCTGCTCGCCGGGCTGCTGGCGACCATCCCGCGCGAGAAGACCAATACGGTCAATTTCATCGTCGATCTCAACGCCCGCCTGCAGCAGATGATCGCCTATGGCATCCGTATGGAGCCGGGCGTGCAGGAGCCCGAGCAGACGCTGGCGATCCAATCCGGTTCCTGCCGCGACAGCTCCTGGCTGCTCGTCCAGATCCTGCGCCATCTCGGCCTCGCCGCCCGCTTCGTCTCCGGCTACCTGATCCAGATGAAAGCGGACATCGATCCGCTCGAAGGCCCGCGCGGCACCGACAAGGACTTCACCGACCTGCACGCCTGGGCCGAGGTCTATATCCCCGGCGCCGGCTGGATCGGGCTCGACCCGACCTCCGGCCTGCTCACCGGCGAGGGCCATCTGCCGCTGGCGGCGACGCCGCATTACCGCTCGGCCGCGCCGGTCAGCGGTCTGGCGAGCTATGCCGAGACACAGTTCACCTTCGACATGAGCGTGACGCGCGTCCATGAGGTGCCGCGCATCACCCTGCCCTTCTCGGACGACTCCTGGACCGAGCTCGACGCGCTCGGCGAGAAGGTCGAGGCCGATCTCCAGGCACAGGATGTCCGGCTGACCATGGGCGGCGAGCCGACCTTCGTCTCGATCGACGACCAGACCGGCGAGGAATGGAACACCGCCGCAGTCGGGCCAACCAAGCGCGAGCGCGCCGACGTGCTGATCCGGCGGCTGCGCGAGCGTTTCGCCCCGGGCGGGATGCTGCATTACGGCCAGGGCAAATGGTATCCGGGCGAGAGCCTGCCGCGCTGGGCCTTCGCGCTCTACTGGCGGCAGGACGGCGAGCCGATCTGGCGCAATGCAGCGCTGATCGCGCGCGAGCCGGGCGCCAGGACGGGCGGCGACCGCGAGCACGAGGTTGTACCGACCTCGGCCGCGGTCGAGACGCTCGCCGCGGGTCTCTCCGAGCGGCTCGGCCTCGGTGCCGACTATGTACTGCCCGCCTATGAGGACACCGGGCACTGGCTGGTGAAAGAAGGTCAGCTCCCGGAGAATGTCGACCCGCTCGACCCGAAGCTGTCCGATCCGGAGGAGCGCGCCCGCATGGTGCGCGTCTTCGAGCGCGGGCTCGGCAAGCCGAGCGGCTACGTCATCCCGGTGCAGCGCTGGCAGGCGGCGGCGAACGACCGGCGCTGGCGCTCGGAGAAATGGAAGCTCCGGCGCGGCAAGCTCTTCCTGGTGCCGGGCGATTCACCGGTCGGCTTCCGGCTGCCGCTCGGATCGCTGCCGCATGTCCCGGCGAAATCCTATCCGCATATCCACCCGCAGGACCCGCTGGAGCCGCGTGGACCGCTGCCGCCTGCCACGGCCAGTTCACCCGGCGCACCCCGCGCCGCCGATCCCCCGCCAGGCTTCGACGGCCCAGTCCAGATGGCGCGGCCGGCCGGGAGCAGCGAGCAGCACCCCCCGCGTCAGGACATCGTCGAGCAGGAGCTCGGCGCCGAAGCGGTGCGGACCGCGCTCAGCATCGAGGTGCGCGACGGCGTGCTCTGCGTCTTCCTGCCGCCGGTCGAGCGGCTGGAGGATTATCTCGACCTGATCGCCAGCATCGAGGCGACGGCGGAAGAGACCGGCCAGCCCGTCCATATCGAGGGCTATGCGCCGCCGCATGACCCGCGCCTCAGCGTCATCAAGGTCACGCCCGACCCCGGCGTGATCGAGGTCAACATCCATCCGGCGAAGAGCTGGGCGGAAGCGGTTTCGATCACCCGTGGCGTCTATGAAGAAGCCAGGCAATCGCGGCTCTGCGCCGAGAAATTCATGGTCGACGGCCGCCACACCGGCACCGGCGGCGGCAACCATGTCGTGCTCGGCGGCGTGACGCCGGCCGACAGCCCGTTTCTGCGCCGGCCGGACCTGCTCAAGAGCATCGTGCTCTACTGGCAGCGCCACCCGTCCCTTTCCTATCTGTTCTCCGGCCTGTTCATCGGCCCGACCAGCCAGGCACCGCGCATCGACGAGGCCCGGCATGACCAGCTCTACGAGCTCGAGATCGCGCTGGCGCAGACGCCCGGTCCGCATGATCCGGCGATTCCGCTCTGGCTGGTCGACCGGCTCTACCGCAACCTCCTGATCGACGTCTCCGGCAACACCCACCGTACAGAGATCTGCATCGACAAGCTCTATTCGCCGGATGGGCCGACCGGCCGGCTCGGGCTGATCGAGTTCCGCTCCTTCGAGATGCCGCCGGATGCGCGGATGTCGCTGGCGCAGCAGCTGCTGATCCGGGCGCTGATCGCCTGGTTCTGGCGCGAGCCGCAGGCCGGCAAGCTCGTGCGCTGGGGCACCAGCCTGCATGACCGCTTCATGCTGCCCGAGATCGTCTGGCAGGATTTCCGCGACGTGCTCGCCGATCTGGAGCGGGCCGGCTACCGCTTCGATCCGGCCTGGTTCGCGGCGCAGCACGAATTCCGCTTCCCCTTCTTCGGCAGGGTCAACCAGGGCGGCGTCGAGCTGGAATTGCGACAGGCGCTGGAGCCCTGGCACGTCATGGGCGAGGAAGGCGCGATCGGCGGCACGGTGCGCTATGTCGATTCCTCGGTCGAGCGCCTGCAGGTCAAGGCGAGCGGGTTGACGCCGGGCCGGCACATCATCACCTGCAATGGCCGGGCGCTGCCGATGACCGAGATCGCCGCCGGAACCAGCATCGCCGGGCTGCGCTTCAAGGCCTGGCAGCCGGCCTCGGGCCTGCATCCGACGATTCCGGTGCATGCGCCGCTGACCTTCGACATCGTCGACACATGGGCCGGCCGCTCGCTCAGCGGTTGCGTCTACCATGTCGCCCATCCCGGCGGTCGCAATTACGAGACACCGCCTGTGAATTCCTACGAGGCGGAGGCGCGGAGGCTGGCCCGCTTCGAGGCGATCGGCCATAGTCCCGGGGCGCTGGCGATTCCCGCAGAAGAGCGTAGTCCGGAGTTCCCGATGACCCTCGACCTGCGCCGCCCGCTGGGGGTTTGAGGTCAAGGATGGCTCTGCAGCGCCGATCGAGTTCGACGCGGACGCGCAATGAGCGCCGCAACGCCCTGCTCGCAGGCTATCGGCCGCTGCCCGGCGCCTATGACGAGCTGATGGCGCCGGATGGCTCGATCCGGCCGCATTGGGAGCCGTTCCTGGCGGAATGGTCGGCACTCTCGGCCGACGAATTGCAGCGCCGCTTCGGCCTCGCCGACCGGCATGTCCGTGACACCGGCGTCTCCTACCGCGTCCATGGCGATCTCGACGAGAGCGACCCGCTCGCCGGCGAGCGCTCCTGGCCGCTGAACCATGCCCCGCTCGTGCTCACCGGCAAGGAATGGCAGGCGATCGCCGCCGGCGTCGCCCAGCGCGCGCAACTGCTCGACGCGGTGCTCGGCGACATCTACGGGCCCGGCAAGCTGATCGCCGAGGGCGCATTGCCGGCGGCCGCCATCACCGGCAGCCCCGACTATCTCAGGCCGGTACAGGGCACGGCCGGCGCCGGCCAGCTCCAGATCTACGCCGCCGATCTCGGCCGCGGACCGGACGGGCGCTGGTGGGTGCTGAACGACCGCACCCAGGCGCCGTCCGGCGCGGGCTATGCGCTGGAGAACCGGCTCGCTCTCGGCCGCGCTTTCCCGGATCTGTTCCGGACGATGAATGTCGAGCGGCTCGCCGGCTTCTTCCAGGGCTTCCGCGCCGGCCTCGTCTCACGCGCCCGGCGGGTCGAGCCGCGCATCTGCCTGCTGACGCCGGGCCAGATGCACGAGAGCTATTTCGAGCAGGCCTATCTCGCCCGCTATCTCGGCTTCCTTCTGGTCGAGGGCGGTGATCTCGTGATGCGCGACGGACTGGTGCATGTGCGCACCATCGCCGGCTTCAAGCGTGCCGACATCATCTGGCGGCGCATCGACGGCGATTTCGCCGACCCGCTCGAGCTCAACGCCGCCTCGGCACTGGGCGTGCCCGGCCTGGTCGAGGCGGTGCGGGCCGAGAACGTTGTCGTCGCCAACGGGCTCGGCTCCGGCGTGGTCGAGGCGCGGGCGCTGATGGGCTTCATGCCGCGGCTGGCACGGGATGTTCTGGGCGAGGATTTGATCCTGCCGAACATCGCGACCTGGTGGTGCGGCCAGCCGCGCGAGCGCGGCATCGTGCTCGACCGGCTCGACGAGATGAGCGTCTCCGCCGCGTTCCGCGCGCCCGGCGACGGGCTCGACGGCGGCACCGTGCTGGTCGCCGATCTCGGCAAGCCCGAGCGCGAGGCTTTGCGCGCCCGCATCGCCGAGCGCGGGCTCGACTATGTCGGCCAGGAGGTGGTCAGCCTCTCGACCATGCCGGTGATGCAGGGTGGGCGGCTGGAGCCGCGGCCGATGACGCTGCGCGTCTTCGCGGCGGCGACGCCCGATGGCTGGCAGGTGATGCCCGGCGGCTTCTGCCGCATCTCCGAGGAATGCGATGCGCGCGCCGTGACGATGCGCTCGGGCGTGCGTTCCAGCGACGTCTGGATCACGTCCGACCAGCCGGTCGAGCAGGTGACGCTGCTGCCGAGCCCGGACCGGATCGCGATCCGCCGCATCGTCGGCATCCTGCCGAGCCGCGCCGCCGACAACCTGTTCTGGCTCGGGCGCTATCTGGAGCGCAGCGAGGCGACGCTCAGGCTGGTGCGCGCTTTGCTCGGGCGCCTGATCAATGCCGACGACCAGGCGCCGGGCCATGCCGAGACCATCAAGCGGCTCGCCAACCTGCTCGTCGCCTGGGGCGCGGCGCCCACGGCGACCAAGGCACGCTCCGTCGCAGCGCAGGCGCGCTCTGCCCTGCACGATCTCGACCAGTACGGTTCGGCCGCAGCCTCCGTGCGCGAAGCCAGGCGTACCGCCTCGGTCATCCGCGAGCGGCTTTCGGTCGATGCCTGGCGCCTATTCGGCGACCTGCAGCGTCAGCTCGCCGATCCCGGCAAGCCGACCAGCGAGGGCGAGGCCTTCGAGATCGCCGACACCGGATTGAAGTCGCTCGCCGCCTTCTCGGGCCTGTCGCAGGAGAACATGGTGCGCGGCGCCGGCTGGCGCTTCCTCGACATCGGCCGGCGGGTCGAGCGCGGCGTCACCACCTGCCGCTTCGCCCGCCATTTCGTCGAGAACGACGCGCCGGGCAACAGCCTCGATGCGCTGCTCGACCTGACGGACTCGCAGATCACCTATCGCTCGCGCTACATGCTCGGCGCGGCTCTGCAGCCGGTTCTCGATCTCGTCATGCTCGACCCCTATAACCCGCGCTCCGTGGCTTTCCAGATCGAGCAGCTCGATGCCGAGATCGCAGCACTGCCGAGCCTCAACGACGACGGCATGCTGGAGGAGCCGCGCCGGCTCGCGCTCAAGCTCGCCGCCGAATGCCGCACCGCGGAAGCCAGCCGCCTCGACCGCACCGGCATCCTCTATTTCGAGCAATTGCTGATGGGTCTCTCCAACGCGGTGGCCGAGCGCTATTTCCTGCAGAACGCCAAACCGGAACGGTCGCGGATGACGCGTCTGGCGTAAGGAACACCGTGTGATCTACGATATTCGCCATCTCACGGCTTACAGCTATAGCCGGCCGGTGCCGTTCGCCCGCTGCATCCTGCGCGTGCTGCCGCGCGACGGGGTCGGCCAGCGCGTCCTGACCAGCCAGCTTGCGGTGACGCCGCGCGGCGCCGAACGGCGCGACGGGATCTGCTTCTTCGGCAATCGCACGACGACGCTGACAATCGCCAAGCCGCACCGCGAACTCAGGATCGAGATGACCTCGCGGGTCGAGGTGGCGCGAGCGGCAGCGCCCTTCCCGGCCCTGACGCGCGGCTGGGAGGAGGTCGCCGAGCTCGCGCTGCAGGCGCAGAGCCTCGCAGCGGACTCCCCGGCCCAGTATCTCTATCCCAGCCGCCTCGCACCGACTGTCTCGGAGATCACCGGATACGCCCGCAGGAGCTTTGCGACAAAGCGGCCGGTGTTCGAGGCGGCGAGCGAGCTCATGGCACGCATCCGCAAGGAGTTCGTCTACGACCCCGAGGCGACCGAGGTCTCGACGCCCATCCGCGAGGCTTTCGCCGCGCGCCACGGCGTCTGCCAGGACTTCGCCCACATCATGATCGCGGGCTTGAGGGGCCTTGGCCTGCCGGCCGCCTATGTCAGCGGTTATCTGCGCACCATCCCGCCGGCGGGGCAGCCACGGCTCGAAGGCGCCGATGCGACCCATGCCTGGATCATGCTCTGGTGCGGGCCGGAGACCGGCTGGATCGGGCTAGACCCGACCAACGACCTCGTCGTCGCCGACGATCATATCGTCACCGCGACAGGGCGCGACTATGCCGACGTCTCGCCGCTCGACGGCGTGCTGGTCGGGCCCGGCAACCAGAAGCTCGACGTCAAGGTCGACGTCATCCCGGTAGTCTCATGACCAGACCAGCCATAAGCGGCATCCTGTTCGACAAGGACGGCACGCTGATCGACTATCAGGCGAGCTGGGCGCCGACCAATCTCGGCGCCGGCCGGCTCGCAGCCCGGGGCGACGCCGAGCTGGCGGCGCGGCTGCTGACGGTCGCCGGCGTCGATCCCGCGACCGGCTATGCCACCTCCGACGGGCTGCTCGCCTCGGGCAATACCGAGGATGTGGCGCAGGCCTGGGTGGAGGCCGGCGCTCCGTTCGTCATGGCGGAGCTGACCGAGCGGCTCGATACGCTCTTTCGGTCGGCAGTCGTCGCAGCCGTGCCGGTCTGCGATCTTTCCGCCCTGTTCGCGAGCCTGAACGGCCGCGGGCTCGCCCTCGGCATCGCCTCCAGCGACAGCGAAGCAGCCGTGGCCGCCACCGCCGAGCGCTTCGGCCTCGAACCGCATCTGGCTTTCCAGTGCGGCTATGATTCCGGCCATGGCGCCAAGCCGGGACGCGGCATGGTCGACGGCTTCTGTGCTGCGACCGGCCTGCCGACGGATGCGGTCGCCGTCGTCGGCGATTCCAGCCACGACATGCACATGGCTGCTGCGGCCGGGGCAGGCCTGCGGGTCGCAGTCCTGACCGGGGCCGGCAGCGCCGAGACGCTGCGCCCGCTCAGCCATCTGCTGCTGCCGAGCATCGCCGGGCTGGAGCAGGCGCTGTTCGATTGAACCGATACCCAAGCTGATAAGAAAAGGGCCGCGCTTGCGGCGCGGCCCGATACTCCCGGATGACGTCCCAGCTCAGGCGAGCGTGTAGGAGGTCTTCACCGTGGTGTAGAACTCGCGGGCATAGGCGCCCTGCTCGCGCGGGCCGTAGCTGGAGCCCTTCCGGCCGCCGAACGGCACATGGTAGTCGACGCCCGCGGTGGCGAGGTTGACCATCACCATGCCGGCCTCGGCATTGCGCTTGAAGTGCGTCGCATGCTTCAGCGAGGTCGTGCAGATGCCCGAGGACAGGCCGAACTCGGTGTCGTTGGCGATGGCGAGCGCCTCCTCGTAGTCCTTGACGCGGACGACGTTGGCGACCGGGCCGAAGACCTCCTCGCGCGAAATGCGCATGGCGTTGGTCGTCTCGGTGAACAACGCCGGCTGCAGGTAGAAGCCGGGGTTCTCGCGGTTGAGCAGCTCGCCGCCGAAGGCGAGCTTGCCACCTTCGTCGCGGGCGATCTGGATATATTTCAGGTTCTGGTCGAGCTGGCTCTGGTCGACCACCGGGCCGATCGTGGTGCCGGCCTTCAACGCGTCGTCGACGGTGACGCCCTTCAGCCGCTCGATGCAGGCCTCGACGAAGCGGTCGTGGATGCCGGCCTGGACGATCAGGCGCGAGGAGGCCGTGCAGCGCTGGCCGGTCGAGAAGAAGGCGCCCTGGACTGCAGCCTCGACCGCAACCTTGAGATCCGCATCATCGAGCACGACGAGCGGGTTCTTGCCGCCCATTTCGAGCTGGACCTTCTTCATCGGGTTGCCGGCGATGCAGGCGGCCGCGACCTTGCGGCCGGTCGAGACCGAACCGGTGAAGCTGATCGCGTGCACGTCCTTGTGCTCGAGCAGCGCCTGGCCGACGACCGAGCCGCGGCCCATCACCAGGTTGAGCACGCCCTTGGGCAGGCCGGCGCGCTGGATGATGTCGACCAGCGCCCAGGCCGAGCCGGGGACGAGATCGGCCGGCTTGATCACGACGCAGTTGCCGTAGGCGAGCGCCGGAGCGATCTTCCAGGCCGGGATCGCGATCGGGAAGTTCCAGGGCGTGATCATGCCGACGATGCCGACCGGCTCGCGGGTGACCTCGACGCCGACGCCAGGGCGCACGGAGGGGATGCTCTCGCCGTTCAGACGCAGGCACTCGCCGGCGAAGAAGGCAAAGATCTGGCCGGCGCGGGTCGCCTCGCCGATGCCTTCCGGCAGGGTCTTGCCCTCCTCACGCGAGAGCAGGCGGCCGAGCTCGTCCTTGCGGGCGAGGATCTCGTCGGAGGCCTTCTTCAGGACCTCGTAGCGTTCCTGCGGGGTGGTGCGGCTCCAGGCCGGGAAGGCAGCCTTGGCAGCGGCGACGGCGTTGTTCAGGTCCTCGACCGAGCCTTGCGAATACTCGCCGACGACGTCGTTGGTGTTGGAGGGGTTGATGTTGCGCGAGGCGTTCTGCGAGCCGGCCCATTCGCCAGCGATCAGGTTCTTGAAGGGAGCATTCATCGCAAGGCCTCGTGCTTAACCGAAATGAGGAGCCGGTCTTAACCGTTTTATGTCGGCAAGGCCATGCAAGATGGCCCGATGAATGGCGATGCGCGCCCCGCCGTGCGTGCATGCGGCAGGGCCGAAAGCTAGTTGTTCACCGCAGTTTATGGCCGCCATTTCAGCTTGCCTTCACCTTTGTCTGCTTTGCTGCGACGGCAATGAAGCTTGCTCGTGCCCTTCTTCCCCGGCCCGCTCACAACCAGGAGCAAGCAGCGCCATCTCGCCTGCTTCCCTGGCGTGCAGCGATACTGGTCGCGAGCATCGTCTTCGCCGCCGCGCTGTTCGGCCATCTCACCCGGCCGCTCGGCTTCCTCTCGACCTTCTGGCCGGCCAATGCCTTGCTGATGGGCGTCATGGTGCGCAATCCCGGCTGGGCCGGACCGCTCGGCTGGGCGGGCGCGGCAGCCGGATATCTCGCCGCCGACTTTGCGATGGGCGGCGGCATCGGCATCACGCTCTGGTTGACGGCGGGCAACCTGACCACCGCCAGCGTCGGGTATCTGCTGTTCCAGCGTGTCGCAGGCCCGGATCGCCGGCTCGAACGCCCGCAATCGCTGCTGTTCCTGCTGCTGATCGCCTTCGCCGCCGCCGCCGCGGCCGCCACTGTCGGCGGTGGCTGCCTCGTCGTCTATTTCGGCCAGTCACCGATGCAGGCCTTCGAATTCTTCCTGACCAGCGAGTTTTCCAGCAATCTCGTGGTCCTGCCGATGGCCCTGACGGCTCCGCCGCTTGCCGAGCTGGCGAAACGGCTGGCCGCGCACGCCGCGCCGAGCACATGGCGGCCAAGGACAGCCCTTCCGGGTGTCACCCTGCTCGCCTCGATCCTCGTCGCGACCGCATTCGGCGGCACGAGCGCGATCGCGATCCCGGTTCCGGCGATCCTCTGGTGCGCACTGAGCTACGGCATCTTCCCGACTGCGCTGCTGACCTTCGGGCTCGGCCTCTGGCAGAGCACCGTGCTGCTGTCCGCGCTGACGCCGGGTACCACCGAATATGCCGCCGCCCTCACCTCGCATCGCTTCGGCGTCGCACTGTTCTCGCTCGGGCCCATCATGGTGGCGGGGATCAATGCCGCCCGCTCGCGCCTGCTGCGCGAGCTCGATCTCGCCGCCAACCAGGATCTCCTGACCCGGACGCTGTCGCGCCGCGCCTTCCTTGCGCGCAGCGAGGTTGCGCTGACGCAGAACCTAGCCGAGAGCCGGCCAGTGGCGCTGCTGATGCTCGATGTCGACCGCTTCAAGCTGATCAATGACGAGTACGGCCATGCGATCGGGGACGAGGTGCTGGTGACCCTGAGCGAGCGGATCTCGGAGCTGCTGCGACGAGACGACCTCTTCGGCCGGATCGGCGGCGAGGAGTTCGCCATCCTGGCCTCCGGCCTGACGCAACCGGCAGCGCTCGCTCTGGCGGAGCGGCTGCGAGAAGGCTGCGCCCGGCTGCGCGTCCCCGTCGGGGGACGGGAGCCGCTGGTGCTGACGGTCAGCATCGGCCTCGTCTGGGGGATCGCCGGCCCCGGCAGTTCCATGCAGCACTTGCTGAAGCAGGCCGACGACGCGCTCTACCGGGCCAAGCGGGCCGGCCGCGACCGCGTCATCGAGGAGTCGCTCCAGGCGGCGTGAGGGCGACGTCGGCGCCGGCGCAGCGCTTGGCCGACCTGCTCACTTCTCCTTGATCGACAGGCCGTTCTTGCCGACCGAGATCTCGACGCCATCCGGCTGCTTCTTCTCCTGATAGAGCGCGTAGCTGACGGCCCCCAGGCCGAGGACGAGCAAGCCGATCAGCAGGACAAGCGTGTTGCGGGACAGCGTCATCAGGAACTCCGTTGCAGGTGCGCCGGCACGGCGCCCCCATCAACGCCGACGTCAGCGCCCGGTTCCGACCTGCTCAGCCTGGGGCTCGCTGCGGGCTGCGATGGCCTGGGCGAGATTCACCTCGAAGCGGGCAGCGAGACGCCCGATCAGGAAGGTGGCGAGGCTGGACCAGGCTACCCCAAGGCACCAGCCGCCGAGTACGTCGCTCGGCCAATGCACGCCGAGATAGATCCGGCTCACGCCGATCGCGATGATCAGCGCCCAGGCCACCCACAGGCAGAGCCGGGCGATGTCGGCGCGACGCGATGCGATGCCGGCGAAGCTGGCGATGCTGAGCAGCACGACCGCCGCAAGGAAGGCGTGACCGCTCGGGAAGCTCGCGGTGAAGGTCAGCGCGGCGTGCTCGACGATGTCCGGCCGCTCACGCCCGAAAGCCAGTTTCAGCAGCGTGCTCGCCGCTACCGCCGCCAGCACGTTGAGCACCAGCCCGAAAGCGAGCGTGCGATGACCGCAGAGCCGCAGAGTCAGCGTCGCGATCACGGTCGCGATGCCGAGCCCGATGAAGCTGCCCAGCGCGGTCAGGTCGCGCATCATCTCGCGGAACCAGGCCGGGCCGATCGGCAGCGACGGGTTCGCCGGGTCGCGGAACAGCATCACCAACGCGCTGTCGAGCGCCGAGCTGCCGTCGGACGCGACATAGAAGGCCAGCCCGATGAAACCGAAGGTCGCCGCGACAGGCAGGAGAAAGCGCGGCTGGAGCAGGAACATCGAAGGCCTCATGACGGGAACATGTGCTCGGCCGGATGCGGCTCCGACTCGGCCTCGATCTCGACCGGCCGAGCGGCGATCACATGCAGGGCGCCTGGCAGCAATCGGTAGGTGAAGGGGCTAGCGCGACGCTCGACCTCACCGTCGAAGGTGACATGGCCGCGGCGCTTGTCGCGACGGATGATCGTCACCGACGTGCCGGTGAGGGAGATGAGATTATGGGAGTTGCGCCAGCCGCCGGTCAGCATCGAGAAGGCGGCCTTGGCGCGTGACAGCAAGCCGCCGGTATCGAGGACATGGACCTCGAACTCGCCGCCGTCGAGGCGATTGCGGCGCCATTCGGCGCCGTCGAACTGGTTGACGGTGACAAGGACCGCATCGGCCTGGACCTGCCGGCGCTCGCCGGCGATCTCCATTTCGATACGGATCGCGCGGGTGAACAGGATCGAACGCGTCGCCGCGAAGAGGAAGGCGACGAGGCGGCTGAACGGGAAGCGGCGACGCGCATATTCGCGCTGGCGCGCCATCAGGCTGAAGAAGCCCATGCCCGAGATCGAATGGAACAGGCGGCCGTCGACGCTGCCTAGGTCCATCGCGACCGACTCACCGGTGCAGATCGCGGTGATCTGCTCTTCGAGCGTGCCGATGAGGCCGAGATCGCGGCCGAGCACGTTGACGGTCCCGAGCGGCAGCACACCGACCGGCCGCTTGCATCCGACCAGGACCGGCAGCGCCCCGTTTATGCTGCCGTCACCGCCGGCGACCACCGTCGTCACCGCCTCGTCGGCGACGGCTGCCCGCAAGCGTTCCTGCAATCGGCGCGGTGGCACCAATTCGACATCGGCGCGGCAGCCGGCGGCCGCGAAGGCGGCCTCGATGCGGCGCGCGAAGCTCTCCGCGCCGGCTTCCAGCACCGTCCCGGCCCGCGCATTGGCGATGACGCGAAAGCACCGCTGCTGCGCCTGCGTGTCGAGTTCGAGTAACGGGTCCGAGGTGTTCGCCATCTCAGGCGGCGATATGGGCGTCCCTTCTGGCGGGAACAAGGCGGGCCACAGCACGCAATGGTTCGTCCTCGACTTCCTCGGTGATCACCTCGAAGCGCCGCAGCGAGTGCAAACCGAAGGAGGTGAGCATCGGCACGTCGGTGGCATCGCGCCCGCGGGCAATGACGATCCGGCCGATGCGACGCTGGTTGTGACGGGCGTCGAAGCTGTGCCAGCGCCCACCGAGCCAGACCTCGAACCAGGCATTGAAATCCATCGGCGCCGGGTCGGGCGCGACGCCGATATCGCCGAGATAGCCGTTGCAGTAGCGCGCGGGGATGTTGAGGCAGCGGCACAGGGCGATCGCCAGATGCGCGAAGTCCCGGCAGACCCCGATCCGTTCGTTGAACGCCTCGAACGCAGTGCGGGTGTTGCGGGCGAAGGCGTAGCCGAAGCTGATGTGGTTGTGGACGAACTGGGTGACGGCCTGAACGCGCGCCCAACCCGGCTCGACCTGGCCGAACAGCTGCCAGGCGGTGTCGGCGAGCCGATCGGTCTCGCAATAGCGGCTGCCGAGCAGATAGGGCAGGACCTCGTCCGGCAGGTCCGCCGGTGCGACCTCCGTCGCGCCGGGATCGACGCGATCAGGTTCGCCGCCGTCATGGACGACACCGTCGCATGCGAGCATCACACCGCCTGCCGGCACGGTGAAGCGACGGCAGATATTGCCGAACGGATCAAGATGCTGGGCGATCGCGATCGGCCTGTCCGGCCGCCGCAACGCGGTGACACGCATCTCGTCGGGGCGGATCAGATCGTGCCGGCGCGAGGGATGGACGTCGAGCAATGTGAGCAGGGCGATCGGCTGCTCGCAAACGAGCTCGATCCGGTAGCCGTAGCGGATGTGCATGATGACCTCGACGCTGCGCGATGTGAGCCGCCCCGCCGCGGCGGGATGCTCCCCGGCCGGCACTCAATGACGCACAGCCCCGGCCGAAGTTCCCCCATGATTCATCTGAAAATGCGCATAAAAAAGGTGCGGGCCTTTCGGCCCGCACCACGCAATCACGACGATCCGGCTGGGGGGATAGCGATCGCCGCGAGTTGCGCCTTTGTGTGGAACGCAGGCCCTGCGGCGCGCTCTCACATCATCCAGTAGGGCATGGTGCCGTAATAATCGTGCACGCGCTTGCCATACTCCTTGTCGTGCCAATCGGGCTCGCCGTCGGCACCGTACATTGGCGCCGCCTCGAGCTTCTCGCGCGTCAGCGGCACGACATAGCCGCCCTTGTCGACATCATAGTCGAGCATGCTCCACGGGATCGGGTGGTATTTCTCGCCGAGGCCGAGGAAGCCGCCGAAGGACATGATCGCATAGGCGACCTTGCCCGTCGCCTTGTCGAGCATGACGTCGTAGATCGAGCCGAGATGCTCGCCGGCGGTGTTGTAGACATCGGTGCCAGCGACACGCGCGCCGGCGATCAGCGGGTTGGCGGCGTGAGAGGCTGCGGTCATCGTAGCGCTCATCGGTCCCTCCATGCATATCTGATGGGCCGGCGTGAGACCGGCACGCTCCATCAACCCGGCGGCAGCGGCGGAGTTCCCGACGCGAGCGACAAAAAATCACGTCGTCGCCAGAAGGGCCATATAGTGCATTCCCGAGCTGCCGAAGCACGCCGCGAACGGAGCAGGCGGCCGAGACATGGAACAAATGCCGACGAGCGCGGTTGGACGGTGGATCGAGCGCGCGGCTTCAGGCGGCGCGATACATGCGGCAGGCGCACGCCAAATGCGGCACCGTCGCACTCTGTGCCTGCAGCACGACCAGTACGAGGACATGCCGACAACCTTCCCAAGCTCGCTCTTGCACGCCGCTTCATGGAGCGGTCGGTCCTCGCCACCAAGAAAAGGAAACGCCCGATGACGATGAAGAAACTCCTCCTTGTCGCCGCCGCCGTGACCGCGCTCGGCGCCTGCACGCCACGCGAGGAAAGAACCGCGACCGGTGCGCTGATCGGGGCCGGGGCCGGCGCGATCATCGGCGGTGCCGCGACCGGCCGGGCCGGCGGTGCACTGGCGGGCGCTGCGATCGGCGGTGCCGGCGGCGCGATCATCGGCAATGCGACGACGCCGGATCGGGTTTGCTATGGCCGTGACGAATGGGGCCGGAGCGTGCGCTACGCCTGCTGATCGGAAAGACCTCGCGAATGGCGGGCGCTGCCCGCCATTCGGCCCTTACACCGCCCCGTAAGGCCCGAAGCGGCCGACGAAACGATGGCGGCCGCCGGGATAGAGCAGCCGCACGGCCGTGATCGGCTCGGACTGATTCCAGGTCCGGCGCTCGACCAACAGGCAGGGCGCGCCTGCATCGATCTTCAACAGTTCCGCTTCCTCCGGCCCGGCCGCGACGGCGCTGATCGCGTGCTCTGCCTGCGACCATAGGCTGTGCTTGAGGAGCCAGTCGCCCGGAGGCGTCTGAGCGAAGCTCTCGTCGACGACCTGCGGCATGGCCGAGAGGTGGATCACCCGGTCTTCCAGCACATGCGGCGCGCCATCAGCGGAATGCAGCAAGGTGAGATGCGCGACGTTGGCCGAGCGGCCGAGCTCGAAGCGGGCGGCGAGCTCGCGCGACGCCTTGCCGTCGCGCCGCTGCAGGATGCGATAGCTGTAGGCCTGCCCGAGCTCTTCGACCTCCTCCGGGATAGAGAGGATGTCGAGCATGGCATGGCTCGCCGGCGGGCTCGCCACGACCGTGCCCGAGCGGCGCCGGCGCAGGATCAAACCCTCGCGGGCGAGCTGCGCCAGCGCCCGGTGCACGGTCATGCGCGAGGCGCCCAGCTTCTCCATCAGCGCGTGCTCGGGCGGCACTCCCGTCCCCGGCGGCCAGGTGCCGGCGAGGATCAGATCGCGGATGGCGCGGCGGATCTGGTCGTAGAGCGGCCCGGCTCCGTCCAGCGTCACGGCGTCGATCTGAGTGGTGGACATGGCTCCCTTCGGATCAAGCGAGGAGATTGCGGATCACCTGGCCATAGCGGGCAGCGATGCGGGCGCGGTCAATGTGCCTGCCGCCGCTGACCACAGGCTTTCCACCGACGATCACCTCCGCGACCGGCAGGGCCGGCGCCGCGAAGATCGCGCTGTCGAGGGCGAAGTCGCCGCCCTTGCCGACGATGGCGGGATGCTCGGCATCGAGCGTGACGAGGTCGGCGCGGTGGCCGACGGCGATCGCGCCGATGCTGCGCCCGCAGGCCTGGGCGCCGCCGGCGCAGGCATCCTGCCAGAGCCTGAGGCCGGCCGAGACGCCTGCTTCAGCCCAGAGCGCACGCCGGCGATCGCGCAGGCGCTGCGAATATTCGAGCAAGCGCAGTTCGCCGCCTGCACCGATCTCGACATTGGAATCGCTGCCGACGCCGATGCGCCCGCCCTTCTCGCGATAGCGAACGCCGTCGAAGATGCCGTCGCCGAGATTGGCCTCGGTGATCGGGCACAGGCCCGCGACCGCGCCGGAGAGCGCCATGGCGTCGCGCTCGGCATCGCTGAGATGCGTCGCGTGGATCAGGCACCAGCGCTCGTTCACCGCGGTGTTCTGCATCAGGAGCTCGACCGGGCGGCGGCCGGTGATGGCGAGGCTGTCCTCGACCTCGCGGGTCTGCTCGGCGACATGGATGTGCAAAGGTACGTCCTTGCGCAGCTCCGCGACCCAATCCAGGTCTTCGAGCGCCACCGCGCGCAGCGAGTGCGGCGCCATGCCGACGCGGGCATCGGAAAGGCTGGCGACCGCCTTCTCGCTGCCTTCGATCAGGCGCGCATAGGCATCGCGGTCATTGAGGAAGCGGCGCTGGCCGGGCGCAGCCGGCGCCTTGCCGAAATTGCCGTAGCGATAGAGCACCGGCAGCAGGGTCAGGCCGATGCCGGTCTCCCCAGCCGCCGCCGCGATCGCCCCACCCATGGCGGCGATGTCGGCATAGGCAGTGCCGTCCTTGTCGTGATGGAGGTAGTGGAACTCGGCGAGCGCGGTGAAGCCGCCCTCCAGCATCTCGACCATGGCCTGCGCCGCGATCGCCTGGACGTCCTCGGGGCTGAGCCGGTCGAGGAAGCGGTACATCACCTCGCGCCAGGTCCAGAACGAATCCTCGGACGCGCCGCGGCGCTCCGCCAGGCCGGCCATGCCGCGCTGGAAGGTGTGGCTGTGCAGATTGGGCAGCCCGGGAAGCGCAAGCCCGGCGAGCTGCGTCGCCCCCGCGGGAGCCGCCTGCCCGGCCGCGACCGACATGATCACTCCATGATCGAGCGTCAGCGTGACGTTCTCGGCGAAGCCCTCGGGCAGGAGCGCCTGGGCGAGATGCAGTGTCGTGTGTCCGGTCACGCGGGCTGTCCCTTTTTTATTTGCATATGCAAATGGAGCTTGCTATTTGCATATGCAATTGTCTAGCATAATCGTAACAAGAACGAAGTCGAGAGGAGGCGACGTGGCGGCGACCCTTTCCCCCAGCCACCGAGTGTGGACCAATGCCCGGCTCGCGACCATGGTCGCCGATGCGGGCACGCCCTATGGCGCGATCGACGACGGCATCGTCATCGCCCGCAATGGCCGCATCGTCTTCGCCGGCCCGAGCAGCGAAGTCTCGAGCATTGGCCAGGCCGAGGTGATCGATTGCGAAGGGCGCTGGATCACGCCGGGCCTGATCGATTGCCACACCCACCTGGTCTATGGCGGCGACCGCGCGCATGAATTCGAACTGCGCCTGAAGGGCGCGAGTTATGAGGAGATCGCCCGCGCCGGCGGCGGCATCGTCTCCAGCGTGAAAGCAACGCGCGCGGCGAGCGAGGACGAGCTCTTCGCCAGCGCCGACAAGCGCCTCGCCGCACTGATCGCCGAGGGCGTCACCACCGTCGAGATCAAGTCGGGCTACGGGCTCGATGTCGACAGCGAGGTGAAGGTCCTGGCCGTCGCCCGCCGGCTCGGCCGCGAGCGCCCGGTCGGCGTGCAGACCACCTTCCTCGGCGCCCATGCGGTGCCGGCCGAATTCAAGGGCCAGCAGAGCGACTATGTCGACCTCGTCTGCGGCCCGATGCTCGATGCCATCGCCGAGCAGAAGCTCGCCGACGCCGTCGACGTGTTCTGCGAGGGCATCGCCTTCTCGCCCGATGAGACCGCCCGCGTCTTCATGGCGGCCAAGGCGAAGGGACTGCCCGTCAAGATCCATGCCGAGCAGCTCTCCAATCTCGGCGGCGCGGCGCTGGCGGCCGGCTTCGGCGCGCTCTCGGCCGACCATCTCGAACATCTCGACGAGGCTGGCGTGATCGCCATGGCCAAGGCCGGCACGGTCGCAGTGGTGCTGCCGGGCGCCTTCTACTTCCTGCGCGAGACGGTGAAGCCACCGATCGAGCTGCTGCGCCAGCATGGCGTGCCGATCGCGCTCGCCACCGACGCCAATCCCGGCACCTCGCCGCTGACCTCGCCGCTTTTGACCATGAACATGGGCTGCACCCTGTTCCGGCTGACGCCGGAGGAGGCGCTGGCCGGAATGACCCGCAACGCGGCGCTCGCCCTCGGCCTTCAGGACGAGATCGGCACGCTGGAGGCCGGCAAGGCCTGCGATCTCGCCATCTGGGAGATCGAGCGTCCGGCCGAGCTCGCCTACCGCATCGGCTTCAACCCGCTTCACACCCGCATCCGGAACGGACAATGACCACGCTCTCGCTCACCCCCGGCAAGGCCCGCCTCGCCGACTGGCGTCATGTCATCGACGGCGCCACCGTCGCCCTGACCGAAACCGGCGCGATCGCCGGCGCCCAGGCGATCGTCGACGACATCGTCGCGGCCGGCACCGTGACCTATGGCGTCAACACCGGCTTCGGCAAGCTCGCCAGCGTGCGCATCGCCGATGCCGATCTGTCGACCTTGCAGCGCAATCTCATCCTGTCGCATGCGGTCGGCACCGGCCCTGCTTTGCCGGACGACGTCGTCGCGCTGATCCTCGCCATGAAGGCGGCGAGCCTGGCGCGCGGCGCCTCTGGCGTGCGCCCCGTCGTGGTCGAGGCATTGGTCGGCGCGCTCAAGGCCGGCGCACTGCCGGTGGTGCCGGCCAAGGGCTCCGTCGGCGCCTCCGGCGACCTTGCCCCGCTGGCGCATATGACCGCGGCGCTGATGGGCGTCGGCGAGATCAGGCTGAAGGGCGAAGTGCTGCCGGCGGCCGATGCGCTGAAGCGTATCGGACAGGCGCCGCTGGCACTCGGCGCCAAGGAAGGCCTCGCCCTCATCAACGGCACGCAGGTCTCGGCCTCGCTGGCGCTGACCGGGCTCACCAGCGTCGCTCGCGTCTTCGATGCCGCGCTGATCGCCGGCGCGCTCTCGGTCGATGCGCTGAAGGGCTCGGATACCCCGTTCGATCCGCGCATCCAGCAGCTGCGCGGCCAGCCCGGCCAGATCAAGGTCGCGGCCCTGCTGCTCGACCTCATCGCCAGGAGCGAGATCCGCGAGAGCCACCGCTTCGGCGACAGCAAGGTACAGGACCCCTATTCGCTGCGCTGCCAGCCGCAGGTGATGGGCGCGGTACGCGATCTCCTCGGCAATGCCGCGGCGACGCTCGCGATCGAGGCCAATGCCGTCACCGATAACCCGCTGGTGCTCGGCCCCGGCGAGATCGTCTCGGGCGGCAATTTCCACGCCGAGCCGGTCGCCTTCGCCGCCGACATGCTGGCGATGGCGGTCTGCGAGATCGGCAACCTCGCCGAACGCCGCATCGCGCTGCTGGTCGACCCCGTCATGAGCGGCCTGCCACCCTTCCTCGCCCGCGATGCCGGCCTCAACTCCGGCTTCATGATCGCGCAGGTGACCGCCGCAGCGCTGGCCTCCGAGAACAAGCAGCGGGCCTATCCGGCTTCCGTCGACACCATCCCGACCTCGGCCAACCAGGAAGACCATGTCTCGATGGCGACGCATGGCGCCTTCCGCCTGATCGAGATGGCGAAGAACGCGGCGAGCATCATCGCGGTCGAGTTGATGGCTGCCGCCGAGGCGATCGAGCATCACCGGCCGCTCAAGACCTCGCCGCGGTTGGAGCCGGTGCTGGCGCTGATCCGCGAAAAGATCGCGCCATTGACCGAGGACCGCTATCTCGCGCCGGACCTCGCCGCCGCGACGGAACTCGTGCTCTCGGGCGCGCTCGGCAAGGCCGCCGGCGTCGACAGCTTCGCGGAGCTCTCCGCATGAGCGACGACATCGTCTCCGTCACGCGCGGCTCCTCGCCGCTGGTCCTGTCGATGCCGCATCCCGGCACCGGCCTGCCGGCCGAGGTCGCGGCGCAGCTCAATGCGCGCGGAAAACTGGTCGAGGACACCGACTGGCATATGCGCCAGCTCTATGGCTTCGCCGAGCGCTTCCAGCCGACCGTCGTCGAGGCCGGGCTCTCGCGCTTCGTCATCGACCTCAACCGCGACCCGGCAGGCGTCTCGCTCTATCCCGGCCAGGCGACGACCGAGCTGGTGCCGACGACCACCTTCGATGGCGCGTCGATCTGGAATACGGCACCGGACGAAGCCGAGATCGCCCGCCGGCGCGAGGCCTATTTCGCGCCCTATCACGCCGCGCTCGCCGCCGAGATCGAACACGCCAAGGCGCAACACGGCTTCTGCCTGCTCTGGGACTGCCATTCGATCAAATCGGTGATCCCGCGCCTCTTCCCGGGCACGTTGCCGACGCTGAACCTCGGCACCAACTCCGGCGCCAGCGCCGCGCCTTCCGTCGAGGCTGCTGCGACCGCTGCAATGGCCGGCAGCGCCTTCACGCAAGTGGTCAACGGCCGCTTCAAGGGCGGCTGGATCACCCGCCACTACGGCCAACCGGCCGACCATGTGCACGCGCTCCAGATGGAGATCGCGCTCTCCGCCTATCTCGACGACGAAGCCGCGCCCTGGACTTTCGCTCCGGGCAAGGCCGCCAGCCTGCAAGCCACCCTTTCCGCCATGATCGAGGCCGCGCTCGTCGCTGCCACCCAGCTCGAACGGAGCAAGCCATGACCCGCCTGGACAACACCCGCGTCATCCGCCCCGCCACCGGCACCGAGCTCAGCGCCAAGAGCTGGCTGACCGAAGCGCCGCTGCGCATGCTGATGAACAACCTGCATCCGGACGTCGCCGAGAACCCGCAGGAGCTCGTGGTCTATGGCGGCATCGGCCGCGCCGCCCGCTCCTGGGAGGATTTCGACCGCATCGTCGCGGCCCTGCGCCAGCTCGAGGCCGACGAGACCCTGCTGGTCCAGTCCGGCAAGCCGGTCGGCGTGTTCCGCACGCACAAGGATGCGCCGCGCGTCCTGATCGCCAATTCCAACCTCGTGCCGCATTGGGCGAACTGGGACCATTTCAACGAGCTCGATAAGAAGGGGCTCGCCATGTACGGCCAGATGACGGCCGGCTCCTGGATCTATATCGGCACGCAAGGCATCGTGCAGGGCACCTACGAGACCTTCGTCGAGGCCGGGCGCCAGCATTATGCCGGCAACCTCAAGGGCAAATGGGTGCTGACCGGCGGCCTCGGCGGCATGGGCGGCGCTCAGCCTCTCGCCGCGGTGATGGCCGGTGCCTCCTGCCTCGCCGTCGAGTGCAACCCGGACTCGATCGATTTCCGCCTGCGCACCCGCTATCTCGACGAGAAGGCCGAGACGCTCGACGAAGCGCTGGCGATGATCGAGCGCTGGACGAAGAACGGCGAGGCCAAGTCGGTCGGCCTGCTCGGCAACTGCGCCGAGATCCTGCCCGAGATGGTCCGCCGCGGCATCCGGCCGGACATGGTCACCGACCAGACCTCGGCACATGACCCGGTCAACGGCTACCTGCCGAAGGGCTGGACCATGGGCCAGTGGAAGCAGGCGCGCGAGGCCAATCCGAAATCCGTCGAGAAGGCGGCCCGCGCCTCGATGCGCGAGCATGTCGAGGCGATGATCGCCTTCCAGGACATGGGCATCCCGACCTTCGACTACGGCAACAACATCCGCCAGGTCGCCAAGGACGAGGGGCTGGAGAACGCCTTCGCCTTCCCGGGCTTCGTGCCGGCCTATATCCGCCCGCTGTTCTGCCGCGGCATCGGCCCGTTCCGCTGGGCCGCACTCTCGGGCGACCCGGAGGACATCTACAAGACCGACGCCAAGGTGAAGGAGCTGCTGCCCGACAATAAGCACCTGCACAACTGGCTCGACATGGCGCGCGAGCGCATCGCGTTCCAGGGCGTGCCGGCGCGGATCTGCTGGGTCGGCCTCGGCGACCGCCACCGGCTCGGCCTCGCCTTCAACGAGATGGTCAGGACCGGCGAGCTCAAGGCGCCGGTCGTGATCGGCCGCGACCATCTCGATTCCGGCTCGGTCGCCTCGCCGAACCGCGAGACCGAGGCAATGAAGGACGGCTCGGACGCGGTCTCCGACTGGCCGCTGCTCAACGCCCTGCTCAACACGGCGTCCGGCGCGACCTGGGTCTCGCTGCATCATGGCGGCGGCGTCGGCATGGGCTTCTCGCAGCATTCGGGCGTCGTGATCTGCGCCGACGGCACCGATGACGCAGCCGCCCGCCTGTCGCGCGTGCTCTGGAACGACCCCGCCACCGGCGTGATGCGCCATGCCGATGCCGGCTACGACATCGCGCTCGACTGCGCCCGGGAGAAGGGCCTGAACCTGCCCGGCATCCTGGGCTAACCCCTCCTGTCATTCCGGGGCTCCGCGCAGCGGAGAACCCGGAACCCAGAACCGATATCGCCCAATGTGAAGCTCAGACGTCGGCAGCCTCATTCGGCAATGGCATCGGTTCTGGGTTCCGGGCTCAGGCCTATTGGCCTGCCCCGGAATGACGGCGTCGATGAACTTCAAGGTCGAGGACACCTCATGCGCATCATCCGCGCCGCCGACTGCCTGGTCATGCCGTGGAAGAACGGCGGTGGGACGACCACCGAGATCGCGGTGGCGCCGGAAGGCGCCTCGCTGAGCGATTTCGACTGGCGCATCAGCATGGCCCATGTCGGGCAGGACGGGCCGTTCTCGTCCTTCCCCGGCATCGACCGGACATTGTCGGTGCTGACCGGGGCCGGGATCACGCTGGCCTTCGGCGACGGCGAGCGCGTCAGCCTCGATCGCGGCAGCGCCCCTTACCCCTTCGCCGCCGACCGCGCGGTCGACGGGCTGCTGGTCGACGGGCCAATCGACGACCTCAACGTGATGAGCCGGCGCGGCCGCTGGCGGCACCGGGTCGAGCGTCTCTCCGGCGCCGGTTCGCTCAGCGCGGCCGAGGGCCTGCTGGTGCTGGTCGCCCGCAAGGGCGATTGGCAGGTGAATGGCGCGACGCTTCCCGCCGGCGACAGTGCGCTGCTCGACACGCCGGGGCATGTCGAGCTTACAGTGAGCGGCGGTGAGGTTGAGCTTTATGCCGTTTGGCTGACGACGGAGGCGCGGGGAACCCTCTCCTGAAAGGAGAGGGCAGGGTGAGGTGTTCGGGAGAGATATCGCGAGCCCCCGCCTAACCGCGCGGTCAGCGTTCGCGACGCTGGTCTGAGTGCCTACACCTCACCCCTACCCCTCTCCTTACAGGAGAGGGGATTCCGCGTGCGACACTCAAGCCGCCTGCCTCGGCTGCGGGCCGACATAGACCGATTGCGGCCGGATCAGGCGGCCGGTCTCTATCTGCTCGCGGGCATGGGCGAGCCAGCCGGTGGTGCGGCCGAGCGCGAAGACGCAGGTGAAGGCCTCGGGCGGGAAACCTAGTGCCTCCAGCAGCAGCGCCGTATAGAACTCGACATTGGTCTCGAGCGAACGGCCGGGCTTGCGCTCGCGCAGGATGGCGAGCGCCGCCTGCTCGACCGCCTCGGCATGGCGCAAGCGCCCGGCATCGGCCCCGAGCTTGGCGATCGCCTGCTTCAGCGCATCGGCACGCGGATCGCGGACGCGGTAGATGCGGTGGCCGAAGCCCATCAGCCGCTCGCCGCGATCGAGCGCATCTTCGAGCCAGGCGCGAGCATTGGCCGGCTCGCCGATCGCATCGAGCATCTCGATCACCGGCCCCGGCGCGCCGCCATGCAGCGGCCCTTTCAGCGCGCTGATCCCGGCGAGCACGGCCGAGACCAGCCCGGCCCGGGTCGAGGCGACGACGCGCGCGGCGAAGGTCGAGGCGTTGAGGCCGTGATCGGCGACCGTGACGAGATAGGTATCGAGCGCCGCGGCCTGGGCCGCGCTCGGCGCTTCGCCGCGCAGCATGCGCAGCGTGTCGGCCGCCTGCGACAGCGCCGGATCGGGCGCGATCGGGGCAAGGCCACGCCCCTTGCGGACGGCGGCGGCAGTGAAGACAGCCGGCGCGGCGAGCAGGTGCAGCGCGGTCTCGGATCCCTCGCCATCGGCGATTTGTCCTGTCCAGGCGCGAATGGCCTCGACCGGTCCGAGATCGGCCGAAAGCGCGGTGCGCTCGACGATGCCGAAGAGATCGGCGCGGGCCTTGCCAAGCGCCACTGAGAGCTCGCGGCCCTGCGGCAGGCCGGGCAGCAAGCCGTCGAACATCAACGCCGCCATCTCCTCGAAGCTGGTGCGGCCGGCGAGTTCGGCGAGGCTGTGGCCGCGGATCACCAGGCGACCGGCAGCGCCGTCGACCTCGGAGAGCACAGTATGGGCGGCGACGACGTCATCGAGACCATCGGACATGACATGAACTCCTCAAAAGCAGTCATCCCGAGGATCGGCTTGTGCGTTGCAACAATCAATCTTGAACAATATAATCAATATATCTGGTGGAGAAGCGATGCAGGACTGGCTCACGGCACAGGAGGCGATGGCGCGCCTCGGGCTGAAGCCGCAGACGCTCTACGCCTATGTCAGCCGCGGGCTGATCGAGGCACGGGGCGATGGCGAGGATTCGCGCCGCAGCCTCTACCGGGCCGAGGACGTCGCCCGGCTGGAGCATCGCAAGGCGCGCGGGCGGCGCCCGGCGGCGATTGCCGAGGACGCGATCGCCTATGGCGAGCCGGTGCTCGCCTCCGCCATCACCACGATCGAGCGCGGCGGCCTCTGGTATCGCGGCCAAGACGCGGCGCGTCTCGCCGAGGGCGCCAAGCTGGAGGACGTGGCGCGCCTGCTCTGGGATTGCGGCACGCAACGCTTCCCGCCTTTGGCGACCGTGGTCCCCACCGGCGAGCCGCTGGCGCGCATCTTCGCGGTGATCGCGGCCCGTACCGCGACCGACCGGCCGATGGCGGGACGGGCCAAGAAGGCGCTCTATCTGGAAGCCGCCGCCGTGCTCGACACGCTGGTCGACGCCATCGCCGGCGGACCGGGCGAAGGGCCGATCCATGCCCGGCTGGCGCGGGCCTGGGGCTGCGAGGCTGAAGGCGCCGAGCCGGTCCGGCGGGCGCTCGTCCTGCTCGCCGACCATGAGCTCAACGCCTCGACCTTCGCGGCACGCGTCACCGCCTCGACCGGCGCCTCGCTCGCGGCCTGCGCCCTGGCCGGGCTCGCCGCCCTCTCCGGCCCCTCCCATGGCGGCGTCGCGCCGCGCGTGCTCGCGTTGATGCGGGACACCGCGCGCGACGGGCTGGAGACCACGATCACCGCGAGACTGGAGGCCGGCACCAAGCTGCCGGGCTTCGGCCATCCGATCTATCCCGATGGCGATCCGCGGGCGCGAGCGCTGTTCGCGGCGTTCGAGCCGCCGCCGGCCTATGCGCAGGCGCAGGCCGCGATCGCGGCATTGACGGGCGAGGAGCCGAACATCGACTTCGCACTCTCGGCGCTAGCGGCGAAATTGGAGCTGCCGGAGACGGCGCCATTCCAGATCTTCGCCGCAGCGCGCTGCACCGGCTGGCTCGCCCACGCGCTGGAGCAGAACGAGACCGGCCGTTTGATCCGCCCGCGCGCCCGCTATGTCGGGCCGGCACCGATCGAAGGCAGTGGGCCGAGGTAACCGATCAGGCTACCCGGCCCACTTTCCCTCATTCGGCGGCCTGCAAGGCGGCGGGAACCTCAGCCCCCCTGCCCTTGTCGCTCATATAGTCGCGGGTCATCGGCAGCGTACCGAGCCGCTTGGCGAGCTGGAGCTGGAAAACGACGAGGCCGTCATGGCGGAAGCTTGCCTCGGATGCGGCGAGATAGAACTCCCACATCCGCGCGAAGCGCTCGTCATACATCGCGACCGCCTCCTGGCGATGGGCGAGGAACCGCTCGCGCCAGGCCTTCAGCGTCTCGGCATAATGCAGGCGCAGCACCTCGACATCGGTGACGATCAGCCCCTCCTTCTCCACCGCCGCAGTGACCTCCGACAAGGCGGGGATGTAGCCGCCTGGGAAGATGTACTTGGCGATGAAGGGATTGGTCGCGCCCGGCGGCGTGCTGCGTCCGATCGTGTGGATCAGCGCGACGCCGTCATCCTCAAGCAATTCACGGACCTTGCGGAAGTAGTCGCGATAATAGCCGACGCCGACATGCTCGAACATGCCGACCGAGACGATGCGGTCGAAACGCTCGGGCACGGCACGGTAGTCCTGCAGCCGGAACTCGACCGGCAGCCCCGATTCTGCCGCCCGCTTGCTCGATGCGGCGAGCTGCTCCTCGGAGAGGGTTATGCCCGTGACCTTCGCCCCGGTTTCCTTCGCGATCGAGAGGCCGAGCCCGCCCCAGCCGGAGCCGATATCGAGCACGCGCTGGCCCGGCTTCAGGGCCAGCTTCGCCGCGATGCGGCGCTTCTTGGCGGCCTGCGCTTCTTCGAGCGTCGCATCAGGCCGCTCGAAAAAAGCACAGGAATATTGCTGGTCGGCATCGAGGAAGAGCCGGAAGAACTCGCTCTTCAGGTCATAGTGATGACTGACATTACGCTTCGCCCAGCCCGGCGTGTTGTGCTGCTTCAGCCGCCGCACTGCGGTACGCAGACGGCCCAATGTCCCGGCCCAGGCCGAGGGTGGCTGGCGTGACAGGCCGCAGACCAAAGTCTCCAGCAATTGGTAGATCGTGCCGCGTTCGACGATGACGCGGCCATCCATCACGGCTTCGCCGAGCGCGAGCTCAGGATCGAGGGCCAATCTGAACTCGGTTTCACGATCAGCGATACGCAACTTGATCGCCGGCACGGCACCTTGCCCGGCCGAATAAAGCGATCCATCGGCAAACACGACGTCAATTCTGGGTTCCCGGACCAACCGGGACAACATCTTCGCAATCAGCGCCCGCATGGCTCTACCTCGCGGCAGTGCCCCTTCGCCAACAAAGATGGCAATCACCCGCGGCAGCGTAACAGTGGGTTCGGCGCAAAGCTGATCCACGCCCGCCGCATGCCGCAGTCGTCAGCCTCCTGACAGAAAATATGGGGGCGGCGCGCGATTCTCGCCAGTTTACCCCCATGTTCCGCCTTACCGGATCATCCCCATGGTTCGCGGCAGCCAGAGCGTCAGCTCCGGGATGAAGGTGATCGCGAACAGCGCGGCGAAGAGCGGGATCAGCCAGGGCAGGATCGCCATGGTGGTGCGTTCGACCGAAAGCTTGGCGACGCGCGAGAGCACGAACAGCACCATGCCGAGCGGCGGATGCAGCAGGCCGATCATCAGGTTGAGCGTCAGGATCAGGCCAAAATGGATCGGATCGACGCCGAGCTTGAGTGCGATCGGCAACAGGATCGGCACGACGATGGTGATCGCCGCGATGGTGTCGAGGAAGCAACCGATGAAGAGCAGCAGCAGGTTGACCAGGATCAGGAACACCCATTTGTTCTGGGTGAAGCCGAGGATCAGGTCGGAGAGCAGCTGCGCCGTCTGCGAGACCGTCAGCAGCCAGGCGAAGATCGAGGCGGCGGTGACGATGAACAGCACGGAGGCGGTGGTCTCGATGGTGTCGAAGGTCGCCTTGGTCAGGCTGCGCATGGTCATCGAGCGGTAGCGCACGAGGCCGAGGAAGAGCGACCAGATCACCGCCGCTGCGGCCGCCTCGGTCGGCGTGAACCAGCCCATGGTCATGCCGCCGATCAGGATGACGGGCGTCATCAGCGCCATCACCGCCGAGAAGTTGAAGTAGTAGTCCAGGGCCAGCAGCAAAGCGAGCGCGATGCCGATGGCGAGGTTGGGATCGAGCCCGGCGAAGACCAGGAGATAGGCCAGGACCGGGAAGCCCATGACCACGACCACCTCGATGCCGGCCGAGCCGAGCTCGCGCAGCGAGAACTTAGTGTCAGAGCCCCATTTGTAGATGCGGGCGAAGATCGCGACCGTGAGCATCATGAACAGCGTCATGATCACGCCGGGAATGACGCCGCCGAGGAAGAGCGCGCCGATCGAGGTGTTCGCCATCATGCCGTAGATGACGAAGGGCAGCGAGGGCGGGATGATCGGCCCGAGCGTCGCCGAGGCGGCGGTGACGCCGACCGCGACCTCGGTCGAGTAGCCGTGGTCCTTCATCGCCTTGATCTCGATCGTGCCGATGCCGGCGGCATCCGCGATCGCGGTGCCCGACATGCCAGAGAAGATCACCGAACCGATGATGTTGACCTGGGCGAGGCCGCCGCGCATCCAGCCGACGAGGGCGACGGCAAAGGAATAGATGCGGCCGGTGACGCCGGCGATGTTCATCAAATTGCCGGCGAGGATGAAGAAGGGCACCGCCAGCAGCGGGAAGCTCTCGACGCCGGCAATCATGCGCTGGGCCAGGATCACGTCCGGCACGGTGCCGGAGACGAGGATGAAGGCGAGCGAGGCGACGGCCATCGAGATGGCGACGGGGACGCCGAGCACCATCAGGCCGAGGAAGGTTCCGAGCAGGATCAGCATGGGTCAGGCCTCCGAGCCGTCGAAGGCCGAGGGACGCTCGAGCACGGAGTAGCCCCGGCGCCAGTTCTGCCAGGCGACCTGGATCGAGCGCAGCGTCATCAACGCGAAGGCGACGACGACGGCGTAGAACACCGGCGATTTCGGGAACTGGATCGTCGTCATCGTCTCGTCGGGGATAAGCTCGGCATAGCGATGCACCAGCACCGTGCCGTAAGCGAAGAAGGCGATGCGGATGACGTCCACGACGGTCGAGAGCACCCGGCCGGCACCATGCGAGAGGTAGCGGTAGAGGAAGTCGACCTGGATGTGGCGGGAGGCGCGCACGCAGAGCGAGGAGCCGAGGAAAACGACGACGATCAGCGCGTAGATCGCAATCTCCTCGGTCCAGGCGAAGCTGTCATTGAGGACATAGCGGGTGAAGAACTGCGCCACGACGCAGGCGACCATCAGCCAGAAGGCAGCGAGCGTAAACCAATCCTCGATTCCGTAGCCGGAGAGATCGGCCGGCGGCGGCGCCTCGTCGAAGACGTGGGCGATCTCCTCGCTGGTGACTTGGGTATGGACTTCCGGCGTCGTGGTCATGGGCTGAATCCGGTCATGGTCGGGGTCGCGGCGCTTGTCGTCATTGCGAGCGAAGCGAAGCAATCCAGACGGGCTCGCTCGGCGGCCCCTGGATTGCTTCGTCGCTGCGCTCCTCGCAATGACGGCAAACCGTCACCGAAGGAGGCGAGCGATCACTTGATCGCCTGGATGCGCTCCCAGTCGGCCTTGCGGTAGCCGTACTGCTCGAAGCTGACGTTCTTCTGGACCGCGGCGAGGAAGTCGGCCTTGTCGATCTCGGTGACCGAGAGGCCCTTGTCCTTGAAGACCTGGACGAGCTTGGTCTCATCGGCCTGGATCTTCTTGGTGGCGCGCTCGGCCGCCTCCTGGGCGACGTCGGTGAAGATCTTCCTGTCCTCGGGCGAGAGCTTGGCCCAGAGCTGCTTCGACACGACCGTGTTGAGGTGGTCGACGATGTGGCCGGTCAGCACGATGTGCTTCTGCACCTCGTAGAACTTCTTGGCGTCGATGGTGTTGAGCGGGTTCTCCTGCGCCTCGACCGTGCCGTTCTGCAGGGCGAGATAGACCTCGGCGAAGGCGATCGGCGTGGTGTTGGCGCCGCAGGCGCGCGGCATGGCGAGATAGGCCGGCACGTCGGGCACGCGGATCTTCAGGCCCTTCATGTCGGCGCAGGTCTTGATCGGCTTGTTCGAGGTGGTGTGGCGGGTGCCGTAATAGGTCACGGCCAGGATCTGGTGGCCGCTCTTCTCCTCATAGCCCTTGGCCATCTCCTTGAAGACATCGCTCTTCACATAGGCGAGCAGGTGGTCGGGGCCTCGGAAGATGAAGGGATAGTAGGTCACGCCGATCGGCGGATAGGCGCGGGCGGCGAAGCTCGAGCCCGAGATGATCATGTCGACCGTGCCGAGCGTCAGGCCCTGGTTGATGTCGGTCTCCTTGCCGAGCTGCGAGGCCGGGTAGACCGTGATCTCGTATTTTCCGTTGGTGCGCTTCTTGATCTCGTCGGCGGCCCAGACCGACTCCGTGTGGAACGGCTCGGAGGTCTCGTAGACATGTGCCCATTTCAGCTTGGTCTGGGCCTGGGCCGGGGCGGCGGCGAAAAGAGCGCCGGCGGCGAGCGCGGCGAGGGCGTAGTGCAACTTCATTGTCTGTCCTCCCTGAAGGTCGCGAATAAGGTCTGGCCTTGCGTCATTTGATCGGGCGCGGCCGGCGCTGACGCTCGCCTGCCCGCTTGAGGTCGGTGTCGCCGAAGCTCTGCGAAAAGCGCTCCTGCGAGGCCTGGAGATGGGCGCACATCGCCGTCCGCGCCGCCTCTCCGTCACCGCTGGCGAGCGCCGCATGAATGGCCCGATGCTCGCGCGCCGCCGAGCGCCACGAGTCCTCGTTCTCGAAATACTGCGCGAGCTGGCGGAAATACGGGCTCATGCGCTGATCGAAGAGCTCGCCGACGCAGCGCACGAGCACGGTGTTGCCCAGCATCGCCGCGATCTCGACATGGAAGGCGCGATCGAGCGCGATCAGCTGCTCCGCCGGCAAGCCAGGCTGCTCCATCTGGTCGAGGATGCCGGCGAGCCCGGCCAATTGTGCCGGAGCCGCCTGACCTGCGGCATCGGCCGCGACCGCGCCCTCGACCAGCCGGCGCGCCGCCAGCACCTCGAACGGCCCTTCGACGGGGAAGCCGGCCCCGGCAGCCTGCGCGGCAGCCTGGGCGGGATCGACGACATAGACGCCCGAGCCCATGCGGATGCGCACACGGCCCTCGACCTCCAGCGCGATCAGCGCCTCGCGGACCGAGGGACGGGAGACGCCGAGCTTCTCCGCGAGCTCGCGTTCGGGCGGCAGACGGCTGCCGACCGGGAATTCATGCTGGTCGATGAGATGGCGCAACTGATCGGCGATCTGCCGATATAGACGTGGCGACTCGACGACTGCGAGCGGCATCAGCTCCCCGGACCCTTCCCTGCGCCGCCCGTTTTCGAGCGGCATCGATTTGGCCATTTGGTCAGGCCAATTTCATCGCCATCAACCACCATACCGGTGTGGTGTCAACCGGCTGGAACGAGTCGAAACACAGTGCGGCTTGCGCTCATCGGGACAGTCCTCTCCCTCACGCTAATGCTTCTCATTTATAAGATATTGAAATAAAAAGCTTTTATTGACTTGTTGATTGTCAATAAGCTAGGAGCCGCCTCGAAAGGCGGCTGCGGTGCAGCAGCCCGCCACCCCTGATATCCAAGATACGGAAACAGCCATGTCGCCTGCCGCCATCGTCATTCTCGCCGTCGGCATGTCGATCGACGCCTTCATCGCCTCGATCGGGCGCGGCGCCAGGCTGCACCAAACGCGCCTCGTGGAAGCCCTGCGGACCGGGCTGGTGTTCGGCGCGATCGAGACGCTGACGCCGGTGATCGGCTGGACATTGGGCCTCGCGGCCAGCCGCTATGTCGCGGCGGTCGACCACTGGATCGCCTTCCTGCTACTCGCCTTCGTCGGTGGTCGGATGATCGTCCATGCCATGCGCGCCCCGAGCGCCGAAGCGAACGCAGAAGCGCAGCCCGAACGTGGGCTCGTGACGCTGCTCGCCACCGCGGTCGGCACCAGCATCGATGCGATGGCGGTGGGCGTCTCGCTCGCCTTCCTCGAAGTGAACATCGTCGTCGTCGCGGCCGCGATCGGGCTCGCGACCTTCTTGATGTCGACCGGCGGCATGCTGATGGGCCGCTTCGTCGGCGCGCGCTTCGGCGCCTACGCCGAGATCGCGGGCGGCCTGGCCCTGATCGGGCTCGGCCTCTCCATCTTGCACGCGCACCTGACCGGGGGCTGAAAGCCCACGCTCAGGTGCCGACAGCCCTCAGTGGCTCTCTGCCGCGAGCACGGCCTCGACCCGGATCTCCTCGACCAGTCGCTCCTTCAGCGCGACGAACTCCGGCGTGGTCTTGATCGTGTAGGGCCGGGGATGCGGCAGCTCGACCGGAATGTCGGCCTTGATCCGGCCAGGACGGGCGCTCATCACCACGACGCGCGAGCCGACGAAGATCGCCTCCTCGATGTCGTGGGTGACGAAGAGCACGGTCTTCTGCTCGCGCTCCCAGATGCCGAGCAGCATTTCCTGCATCAGCGCGCGAGTCTGGTTGTCGAGTGCGCCGAAGGGCTCGTCGAGCAAGAGGATCTTGGGATCATTGGCGAGCGCACGGGCGATCGCGGTGCGCTGCTGCATGCCGCCGGAGAGCTGCTTCGGGAAATGGTCGACGAAGCCGGCAAGGCCGACACGCTCGGCCCATTTGCGGGCGATGTCGAGCCGCTCGCGCTCCGGCACGCCCTTCTCGCGCAGGCCGAAGGCGATGTTCTGCACCACGCTCAGCCAGGGGAAGAGCGTGTAGCTCTGGAAGACGAAGCCGCGATCCGCACCCGGGCCGGTGACCGGCGCGCCGTCGAGCAGGATCTTGCCCTCGCTCGCCGTCTCCAGTCCGCCGATGATGCGCAGCAGCGTCGACTTCCCGCAGCCGGAGGGGCCGAGGATGGTGATGAAGTCGTTGTCGGCGACGTTGAGCGAGGTCGGCATCAGCGCCCGCGTCGGCTGGCCCTTGCCGCGGGCCGGAAAGACCTTGCCGACCTGGTCGATCAGAAGCTTGCTCATGCCTGCGCCCACGGAAACAGGCGCTGATTGACCGCCTTGAAGAGGAAATCGGAGACCAGCCCGATCAGGCCGATGACGATGATGCCGAAGATGATCTGCCCGGTGTTCAGCAGCGCCTGGCTGTCGGTGATCATGTGGCCGATGCCGGAGGACGAGCCGATCAGCTCGGCGACGATGACATAGGTCCAGGCCCAGCCGAGGACGAGACGGAAGATCTCGGCGATCTCCGGCGCGGCATTGGGCAGGAGCACCCGGCGTACCACGGAGGAATCGCTGGCGCCGAGCGTATAGGCCGCATCGACCAGATCGCGCCGGATGCCGCCGACCGCGACAGCGATCATCAGCACGAGCTGGAAGAACGAGCCGATGAAGATGACGAGCAGCTTCTGCGTCTCGCCGATGCCAGCCCACAGGATCAGCAGCGGGATGAAAGCCGAGGCCGGCAGATAGCGTGCGAAGGAGACGAAGGGCTCGAGCAAGGCCTCGACCGGCTTGTAGGCACCCATCAGGATGCCGAGCGGCAGCGCGAAGATGACCGCGAGGATGAAGCCGCCGACGACGCGCCAGATCGTCATGCCGATGTCGACGATGAAACCGTGGTTGACGAGCAGGTTCCAGCCTTCGCCGACCATGGTCAGGGGATCGGCGAGGAAGAGCTTCTGGACATAGCCGCCGAAGGTCGCGACCGACCAGACCGCGACGAACAGCGCGAAGAAGGCGATGCCGTAGCCGACACGGGCGGCGGCGGAGACCGGCTGGAGTGGTTTCATTGTCAGAAACTTGTTTCCTTCACGAGGGCGGCGAGTTCACGCCAGGGCTCGATCGACCAGTAGCCGGAGGCCGCCCCGGAGGTGGACGGCAGGATGAAGACGCGGCTTCCTACAAGCAGGGACGGCTGGAGGCCATAGGCGAGCTTTAGTGCCCTCTCCTCCCCCAACACGGTCTGTGCGGCACGCTTGCCGTTGAATGCGATGATCGCCGGCGCGTGCTCGCGAATCTTGGCCAGGAAACCGGTTATGTCGAAGTGGTGCCGCAGCAATGCCGTGTCGGGGCCGGACGTCCGCTTGGCGACATCGGTGAAGCCGATGCCGTATCGCGGCAATCCCGGGAAATCCGCCGGGCCCAGGGGCTGAGGAATCAGCCCGGTCTCGAACAGGGTTTTCCAGAACTTGTTGCCGGGGCCGGCATAATAGGCGCCCCGCCGGGCGGAGACCGCTCCGGCCTGCGTGCCGCAGAAGACGACATGCAGGCCGGCGGTCAATACGTCCGGCAGGACGTCATCGCTCACTTGCCGGCGACGTACTTGGTCTCGACCAGCGTGGCGATATCGGGCTTGGCCTTGATCAGGCCGATCTCCAGCAGCAGCTCGGCGGCCTTGGTGGTGAAGGCCTGCCACTCGCCGTCGAAGAACTTCTTGTTGCCCTCGGCATCCGACCAGCGCAGGTAATTCGCCGACTTGCCGAACTGCTCGCCGGTCTGCTTCACATCGGCGCCCATGATGCCATAGGCCTTGGCCTGATCGGCCTTGATCAGCTCGAGCGCGTCGAAATAGCTCTTGGTCAGCGCCTTGGCGGCGGTGTCGTTCTCGGCCAGGAATTTCGGCGTGCAGCCGAAGGTGTCCATCACCATCGGGTAGTCGAGCGTGGTGGCGATGATCTTGCCGGCCTCGGGCTTCTCGCGCACGGCCGAGAGATAGGGCTCATAGGTCATGGCGGCGTCGTTCTGGCCGGCGATGAAGGCCTGCGCGGCCGGGCCGGGCTCCATGTTGACGACGCTGACATCCTTCACCGACATGCCGTTCTCCTTGAGGATCCAGGCGAGGGCAAAATAGGGCGAGGTGCCGGGTGCGGAGGCAGCGACCGTCTTGCCCTTGAGATCCTTGATCGAGGCGGTCGATCCGCGCACCGCCATACCGTCTGCGCCGTAGCTCTTGTCGAGCTGGAAGATCTGCTTGGTCTTGATGCCGGCGGCATCCCAGACGATCCAGGTCTCGACCGTGGTCGCAGCGCACTGAATGGCGCCGGAGGCCATGGCGAGATGGCGGTCCTTCTGCGGGATCTTCTGGATCGTCACATCGAGGCCGTTCTTGGCGAAGATGCCGGCTTCCTTGGCGAGCACCAGCGGCGCGAAGCCGGTCCAGCCGGAAATGCCGATGGCGACCTTGGTCTGCGCCTGCGCGCCGCCAGCGGCCATGAGAGCCGCAAGGCCGATCCCGGCCAGCATCCCGATACGCTTCAAACCAGTCATGACGAACCTTTCCCCACTTGTTCCCGCCTGCAGCGGACGCCCCGGCAAACGCAGCCCGATCGCGCCCATAAAGCAAGCTTCGTTCCAAATCACGTTAAATGCATATGCAAAGGGGTCAAGGCGGCGCGGCGTCAGATGAGCCGCTGATCACCACCGCTTGGGAAAGCAATGACATTCTCTTGTTTGACACCGAGGGAGCGATCCCTTCCCCTCGGCATGACAGGCGCCACGCGCCTTTGGCTATCAAAGAGGTCTCCCGGATGAATGGCGCCGACCGCCTGTGCGACACGCTGCTGGTCAACGATGTCGATGTCTGCTTCGCCAATCCCGGCACCTCCGAAATGCACTTCGTCGCGGCGCTCGACCGCAAGCCGCAGATGCGCTGCGTGCTCGGCCTGTTCGAGGGCGTCGTCACCGGCGCAGCCGACGGCTATGCCCGCATGGCCGATAAGCCGGCGGCGACGCTGCTGCATTGCGGCCCCGGCATGGCGAACGCGCTCGCCAACATGCACAATGCTAGGCGCGCCTATACGCCGATGATCAACGTGGTCGGCGACCACGCGACCTACCATCTCCAGCACGACGCGCCGCTGACCAGCGACATCGAGAGCCTGGCCCGGCCGATGTCGCAGTTCGTGCGCCGTATCGCCTCGCCCGAGGATGTCGGCCCGGCGATCGGCGAAGCCTACGCCGCCTCGCTGTCGCTGCCCGGCGTCACCACCGTGATCCTGCCGGCCGATTGCGCCTGGGGCAGCGTCGAGCCGGCGGAGCTGAAGCGCACGGCGGTACCGGCGCCCAGGCAGGTCGATCAAGTCCATATTCGCGAGGTCGCCGGCCTTTTGCGCAAGCACGGCTCGCGCGCTGCGATCATGCTGACCGGCTCGGCCCTGCGCGAGGGGCCGATGGCGATGGCCGCGCGCATCTGCGCCGCGACCGGCGCCCAGATCTTCTCGCAGATGTCGAACGGGCGGATCGAGCGCGGCGCCGGCCGCGTCGCCATCCCGAAGGTGTTCTATCCGATCGACATGGCGCTGCAGCAGCTCGCCAATATCGACCTGCTCGTCCTGATCGGCGCCAAGGTGCCGGTCGGCTTCTTCGCTTATCCGGGCAAGCCTGGCCGACTGGTGCACGAGACCTGCCAGGTCGAGCAATTGGCCGTGCCAGGCGACGATCTGCCGGGGACGATCGAGGCCCTGGCCGACGAACTCTCCGCCCGGGCGACGCCACCCGCCTTCATCGCTGCGCCGCAGGCAGTGGACGGCGCGCTGCCGACCGGCACGCTCGATGCCGACAAGGTCTGCGCCATCGTCACGCGGCTCCTGCCGGAGAACGCGATCATCTGCGACGAGTCGGTCTCATCGGGCCGCAGCTTCTATTACGACTGCCATGGCGCGCCGCAGCACGACTATATCCAGCTCACCGGCGGTTCGATCGGCGAAGGCATTCCGCTCTGCGTCGGCGCGGCTGTCGCCTGCCCGGACCGCAAGGTGATCGGCATGCAGGCCGACGGCTCCGGCATGTACACGGTGCAGGGCCTGTGGACGCAGGCGCGCGAGAACCTCGACGTCGTCACCGTGGTCTTCGCCAACCGGACCTATGCAATCCTGCACGGCGAGATGCGCAATGTCGGCGTCAACGATTTCGGCCGCAACGCCAAGCTGATGCTCAACATCGACGAGCCGTCGCTGGACTGGGTCTCGATGGCGAGGGGCATGGGCGTCGAGGCCGGCCGCGCCACGACGGCCGAGGAATTCGCCAGGCTGTTTCAGGGCGCGCTCGGCCGGAAGGGGCCATTCTTGATCGAGGCTGTGATCTGAGCGGGAGGGCGGCGCTTGCTGGAGCGCGGGCCTCCCGCGCCCTCAGGAACTCTGCCGCTTTTGGTGCTGCCAGCGACCGAAGAACCAGATCAGGCACAACCATTGAGCCGTGAAGGGTATCCATGCCGGAAGGCCTAGCGCCATACTCAGCACGAGCACTGCAAGGACTGTCGCGATTGTTCGCCAAAAGCCAGTCCAGAGACTGGGGATGTCCCAGAACCACGTGCTGATGGAATCCCAAAGACCGAGCATGCCCCTCGATACAGCGCTTCAGCGAAGGATCGATTAAGCTGATCCAAGAAAGTGCGGAGCAGCGGGCGTAGTTGGTCGGAAGGGCGGCAAGGCCGAGAATGAGGAGCGGTGGCCGGGCAGCCCATCAAGCAATCAGCCTTGCCAACTGTAACCCTGCACCACGCCATGGCGAATTCAGGTGCCGATGCTTATCTGGGCAGCAGCAAGGAGGTTTGACATGACGGAACGTGCTGTACTCGCAGGCGGTTGCTTCTGGGGCATGCAGGACCTGATCCGCAAGCTCCCCGGCGTCGAGACGACCCGGGTCGGCTACACCGGCGGCGACGTGAAGAACGCGACCTATCGCAATCACGGCACCCATGCCGAGGGCATCGAGATCGTCTTCGATCCCGCGAAGATCGGCTATCGCCAGTTGGTCGAGTTCTTCTTCCAGATCCATGACCCGACGACGCTGAACCGCCAAGGCAACGACCTCGGCACCAGCTATCGCTCGGGCATCTACTATGTCGACGACAGCCAGAAGAAGATCGCCGAGGAGGTGATCGCCGAGGTGAACGCGTCGGGCCGCTGGCCGGGCAAGGTGGTCACCGAGGTGAAGCCCGAGGGCGATTTCTGGGAGGCGGAGCCGGAGCACCAGGATTATCTCGAGCGCTATCCGGCCGGCTATACCTGCCACTGGGTCCGCCCGGACTGGGTGCTGCCGCGCCGCGAGGCGGCAGAGTAGCGGCAGGAGCCAAAGAAGAGCGGGCTGATGCCCGCTCTTTGATGAAACGAGGCCTCAGCGCGCCGGTTCGATCAGATCCCAGCGATTGCCGTAGAGGTCCTCGAAGACGGCGACGATGCCGTAGCCTTCTCGGCGCGGTGCCTCCAGGAAGCGCACGCCGCGCGCCAGCATGCAGGCATGATCGCGCGCGAAATCATCGGTTTCGAGGAACAGGAAGACGCGGCCGCCCGACTGACTGCCGATCTGCGCCTGCTGCTCGGCGGTCGCGGCCTGCGCCAGCAGTAGTGAAGCGCCCCTGCCTCCGGCGGGCGCGACGCGGACCCAGCGCTTCTCCGGATCGAGCGGAGTGTCCTCCAGAAGTTCGAAGCCGAGCGTCTCGACGAAAAAGGCAATCGCCTCATCATAGTCCCGCACCAGCAACGCGAGATGGGCGATCGCCTGCGGCACGCTCCTTAGTCCTTGAACCCACCCAGGAACGCATCCAGGCAATCGCCGATCGCCTCGATCGCGTAGCCGCCTTCCTGCACCACCAGCGTCGGCAGGCCGAGCGCCTTCACCCGCTCGCCGATCGTGCCGAAATCGACGGCCTCGAGCTTGAGCACCCCGATCGGATCGTCCTTGTGGGCATCGTAGCCGAGCGCGATCACCAGAGCTTCCGCGCCGAATTCGCGGATGGCGCGGCCGGCGCGATCGACCGCCGCTTCCATCTCGGCGCCGCCGGCGCCATGGGCGAGCGGCAGGTTGAGATTGAAGCCCTCGCCCGGCCCGCTGCCACGCTCGTCCGCATAGCCGGTGAAGAAGGGGTAATAGTCCACCGGATCGGCATGGACCGAAATCGTCAGCACGTCGTTGCGGCGATAGAAGATCTGCTGGGTGCCATCGCCGTGATGGGCATCGACGTCGAGGATCGCGACCTTGCCGAACTCGCTGCGCAGGCGCTGCGCCGCGATCGCGCTGTTGTTGAGATAGCAGAAGCCGGTCGCGCGGTCGGCGCGGGCATGATGGCCCGAAGGACGACAAAGCGAATAGACGGCACGCTCGCCGGCGAGGATCGCATCTGCGCCGGAAACGGCCGTCTCGGCCGAACGCAGGGTCGAGAGCCAGCAATGCTCGCCGACCGGCACCGAGAGATCGCCGAGATACCAGCCGAGCTGGCCCATGATCCCGGTCGGCCGGCAGGGCGGGCGGACATCCTCATCGGTACGGCCGCTCCAATAGGGAAAGGTGTTGGGCCAGGCCTCCGGCCCGCGCTCCGGCAAAGCGAGCCAGCGCTGCCACAGCCCCTCAAGAAAACGGACGAAGCCTTCGTCATGCACCGCGAGAATCGGCGCCGTGCCGTGCTCGGCCGAGCGCTCGGGCATGACGCCGTGCTTGGCGAGCGCGGCGAGCAGTCGCTCGGTCCGTTCCGGCAGGTCCTTCGGCGCCACGATCTTGCCGAAGCGCATATATTGCTGCGGGTCGTGCTTGGACTGGTCGGGATGATAGAAGGCGCGCATGCAAGGCTCCGGTCGCTAGATCATTTCCGCGTTTCTTCGAATCGCGGAAATGATCTAAGTCTCTGTCTTGTCGCATTTTCTTCACGCGAACCGGTGTCCACTTCGCTCGAAAATGCTCTAGAGCCGGCATAGCGCCACGAAAACCCTGCTGCGACCAGTGCGCCAGATCAGGCGGCGGCACTATCCCCGTGCATGGCGTCGCCCTTGGGCAGCAGGTCGGGCAATTGCAGCAGCCAGGGCACGCGGCCGGCAGGAGCAGGCCGGGCATAGCGATAACCTTGCGCGAAGCGGCAGCCCTGTTCCTTCAGGAAGGCCTCCTGCTCGGCGGTCTCGACCCCCTCGGCGATGACGTCGAGGCGCAGATCGGCGGCGAGCCGGAGCAGCGCCCGCACGATCGCCGCATCGCCGCCATTCTCGGTGACATGGCTGACGAAGCCGCGATCGATCTTGAGCGCATCGACCGGAAAGCGCTTGAGATGAGTGAGCGAGGCATAGCCGGTGCCGAAATCGTCGAGCGCGACGCGCAGGCCCGCGGCGCGCAGGGTCTTCAGCGTCCGCTCGGCCTCGTCGGCATTGCGGGTGAGCAGCACCGTCTCGGTGACCTCGACACCAAAATGCGCGGCCGGCACGCCGGCTGCCGCCAACTGCCCGAGCAGACGCTCCGGCAAAGCCGGATCGCGGAAGACGCTGGCGGCGAGGTTGACGCAGACATGGCCGACATCGAGCCCGGCATCGAGCCAGCGGCGCAGATCGCTCACTGTCGCTGCGATGATCGCATCGCTGATCCCGTTGGCAATCTCGGCGTCCTGGAAGCCCTCCTGGAAGGCGGCAGCGGGGATGATCCCGCGCTCTGAATGACGCCAGCGCGCCAGAGCCTCGAAGCCGACGATCCGGCCGGTGTCGACTGCGACCTGCGGCTGGTAGTAGGGCAGGATGCGCTCGTCCTTCAGCGCGCCGGCCAGCCCCTGGCAGACGGCGACGCGGCGCGCCATTGCGGCGCGCATCGCCGGCTCGTAGACGATCGCCATGTTGCGGCCATTGGCCTTGGCCCGGTAGAGCGCGAGATCGGCGTCCTTCATCAGTTCGACGCCGTCGCGATCATGCTCGGGCGCAAGCGCGATGCCGAGGCTCGCCCGCGTCGCGATCATCTGCCCGGCATGCTCGCAGGGGTGGCGCAGCACGTCGATCAGCGCCTCGCCCCGCGTCAGCGCTTCAAATCCTGTCAGCCTCTGCGTCGAGAGCACGACGAACTCGTCGCCGCCGAGCCGCGCAACGAGCTCATCCGGACCGATTACCGCAGCGAGCCGCTTCGCCGCCTCGATCAGCAGCGCGTCACCGGCGTCATGGCCGAGCGTGTCGTTGATCGACTTGAAGTCATCGAGATCGATCAGGAAGAGCGCGACCGCCCCGCCCTTGCTCGCCATTCGCGCCAGCGCCTGTTGCATCCGCTCGTTGAACAGCAAGCGGTTCGGCAGCCCGGTCAGCGCATCATGCGTCGCCTGGCGGCGGGTGCGGGCCTCGGCCGCCTTGCGGTCGGTGATATCGACGATCCCAGCGACGACCGCAGGCGTCTCGCCGACCGGCAGCGTCGTCGCGGTGATCAATACGTCGCGAACGGCGCCGCTGCCGTCGCGGACCTGCGCCTCATGCCCTTCGATCTGCTCGTGAGCGTTGAGCAGGCGCGCGATGACGCGGCGATTGCCGCCGTCGAGCAGGACGTCCTGGACCTGTGCCTGCGTGACCTCGTCGCCGAAATAGCGCTTGGCGGCATCATTGCCGCGCAGGAAACGGCCCTCGCCGCGCGAGGTGACGACGAGCGGGATCGGCACCGCCATGAAGATGCGCTCGATCATCGCCTGGCTGGCGCCGAGCTCGTCCTTCGCCTGGCGTTCGGCCTGGGTCGCGGCCCATTCGAGCCGGCGCAGGCGGTTGCCATGGACGACGACCAGCCCGAGCGCGAAATTGAGCATGACCAGGACGAGGATCAGGCCGGGTAGCGTCGAGGGCATCGGCCCGCGGCCGAGATAGCCGGCGAGCATCAGCGCGCTGCACCCCAGCCCCAACGCCATCGTCCATCGGAAAGCGGTCGGCGCGACCAGATAGAAGATCGAGGGCAGCATCAGCACGACGAAGAGTGCGAGATCGCTGCGCGACGACACCAGCAGCGCGACCATCAGCGCCGTCGAGACTTCCCAGAAGATCAGAACGCCTTGCGCCTGCGAGAAGCGCGTCGCCTTGCGCACCAGCGCGAAGCAGAGGAGCGAGGCGAACACGACCATGAGCCGCGCCGGCACGGCGACGAAGAAATGCGGCGTGCCGTGGAAGCGCCAGTCGCTCGCGAGGAAGAGCGTGTTGAGGACCGCCGAGATCAGGAAGATCAGCCGGCACTGGCGCAGCGTCTCGCCGAAGCGCGCATCGCGGAACGCCGCCTCGCGGACGGAATCCCGGAACTCGCCACCAAATCGAAACAGGCCGTCGCGCGTCATGCCGTACCCTTGTTCGGCACGAGTCAAGGGCAGGTTAAGGCGGGGCGGCGACCAACGCCTAAGGCGCGACCAGCGCCGAAAGCTCGCCGGCAAGTTGCGGGATGTCGAAACGCCCTTCGCGATACCAGTCGACCGAGCCGTTCATCGCCCCGAGCAGGAAAAGCCGCAGCCGTTCCGGCGCGATGCCGGGCGTGAGCGCGCCCGCCCCGGCGAGCTCCTCGACCAACTTTCGCCAGAGATCGTCATAGGCGCGGCGGGTGCTGCGCACGCTTTCCGGCGTCGGGTTCTCGCCGAAGCTGAAGACCTTGATGCTGGCGCTGGTGTAGTCGGAATGGCCGTGCAGGGCGGCAAGGTGCGCAGTGATCGCTGCCTTGAGCCGCTGACGCGGCGTCGCCTCGCCCGCAACCTCCAGGGCATGCAGCACCGCCTGATGAACCAGGCGGACGCCGTCATTGACGACCGCCTCGACGATCTCCTCCTTGGAACGGAAATGATGGTAGAGGCTGGCCTTGCGGATGCCGACCGCCTCGGCGATCTCGCGCAGGCTGGTCTGGTGATAGCCATTGCTGCGCAGCAGGCGCGCAGCATGGTCGAGGATCAGGCGGCGTGCGCCGCCCTCCAGCTCCGCCCTTTCCGCCCGTCCGGTCACGACCGTCACAGCCGCTTCGCCACCTCTTCGAGCATGACCTCGGTGGCGCCGCCGCCGATCGCCTGGACGCGGGCGTCGCGGGCCATGCGCTCGATCGCGCTCTCGCGCATGAAGCCCATGCCGCCATGAAACTGGACGCAGGCATACATGACTTCGTTGACCAGCTCGCCGCAATAGGCCTTGACCATCGAGACCTCGCGCGTCGCGTCGAAGCCCTTGGCGTCGAGCCAGGCGGCGTGGTGCACGAGCTGGCGGCCGGCCTCGACCTTGGCGGAAAGCATGGCGAGCTTCTGGCGGATCGCCTGCTTCTGCCAGAGCGGGGCGCCGAAGGCCGTGCGCGTGCGGACGTAGTCGACCGTCAACTCGATCGCCGCCTGCGCCTCGCCCATCGCCATCGCGCCGATCACGGTGCGCTCATTCTGGAAATTGCGCATGATCGCATAGAAGCCGCGGCCTTCGCCGCCGAGGAGGTTCTCCGCGGGAATTCGGCACTCCTCGAAGACGAGCTCGGCCGCATCGGAGGAGCGCCAGCCATGCTTGTCGAGGGCGCGGCTGACACGGAAGCCAGGCGTGCCCTTCTCGACCAGGAACATCGAGACCGACTGCGAGGGCTTGCCCGACGGATCGGTCTTGGCGGCGACGCAATAGAGATCGGCATGGACGCCGTTGGTGATGAACATCTTGGCGCCGTTCAGCACATAGGAATCGCCCTCACGCCGGGCTGTGGTGCGGATGCCCTTCACATCCGAGCCGGCATCGGGCTCGGTGACGGCGATGGCGCAGATCACCTTGCCGGCGACGATATCGGGCATCCAGCGATCGCGCTGTGCCTTGCTGCCTGCATTGAAGACATGGACCGAGGCCATGTCGGTATGGACCAGCGCGGTGATGGCGAAACCCGAGAAGGTCGAGCGGCCAAGCTCCTCGGCCAGCACCACGGTCGCGAGCGTGTCGAGCTCGGAGCCGCCATATTCGGCGGGGTAGCGGATGCCGAGGAAGCCGAGCTCGCCCATGCGGGCCAGCACCTGCCGCGGCACCATGCCGGCCTCCTCCCAGGCGAGCCCGTGCGGCTTGACCTCGTTCGTGACGAAGCGGCGCAACTGGTCGCGCAGCGCCTCGTGTTCCTCGCCGAAATAGGGCGAGCGCAGCGTGCCGCTGCCGACCGCATCGAAATCGTCCATCGCCGCCATCATCTCCGCTGCCTTCCGCATCAGCTTAACCTACCGCCCGGCAGGTAGGCAACTTTCTGCGCCGCACGTGAAAAGAGGGGCTGCGAGGCCCCTCTTCCTCCGCGCCGGGCGATCACCGGCTGGTCACATCCTGGGATCAGTTGCAGCCGCAGCCATGCCCGCCATTGCCGATCCCGATGCCGCCGCGGCCGACGCTGACCTTGTTGCCGTTGAGGATGCCGTTGCCGCTCAGCACCGAGACGTTGTTGAGCACCTTGACGTTGGAGACCGCGGTCGTGACCGAGGCCACCGTGGTGACCAGACCGCCGAGAAGGCCGCCACCTTTGCCGGAACCGCCATGACCGCCGGCGAAGGCGGGGCTGACCGAGAAGGCGGCGATCGAGGCAAGAACAAACGCGTATTTCATCTTTCTCTCCCTGCTTCCGCTTCGGGAATCGAAGCGATATACACGTTTTGGTTGTATTTATCTCTTGTTGCAATCTGAACGCATTGTTAACCATACTTGCTAGCGTTAATCGCGCAGCATCCGAATACAACCACGGCTATCGCGTAGATAAATATATATTACAGTAGATCTATTCTTATGATTACATTCGAAAACTTGCCTGTATTAACGAGACATTAGGCATGATCACCTATCCTCGACTGAGAGGGGTGATGTCCATGCGTCCTGTCAGTTCAGTCTTCGCGCTGTTTTGCGTCTTGATCAGTGTCGTCCCTGCCGCTGCTGGAGAGACCGCAGCCGAGACCTTGCTCTCAAATGCGGTGATCGGACTGCGTGGCGGCTTCGACTCCAGCCCGACCAACAGCAAGGGCGAGAAGGGCAGCCCGACGCTGACCGGCTTCGCGAGCTGGAACTATCTGCGCGGCACGGCGCAGGATGGCTACGGGCTCGACCTGCTGCTGGTCGATACCCAATACGATCCGCGCCAGCTCGCCGCCAGCCGCTCACATGCGCTGACGCTGAAGCACGTCACCGGAATCGGCGAGAACCTCACCCTGCAGTCCTCGCTCGCGATCGAGAACGAGCAGACCTGGTCACGACGGCGCAATGCGCTGACCTGGCGCGAACGGCTCAATCTCAGCCTCGGCTCCATCAGACTCTTCGCCAATGCCGAGGCCCGGCTTGCGGCGCTGAATGAGCGCAATGTCTTCGCCAATGGCGATTTCCTGCCGCAGGACGAGAATCTCGCCACGCTCGGCATCACGCCGGGCATCGCCTGGCGCCAGGGCGAGACCGAGATCGGCGTCTCCTTCACGACGTCGAGCACGCGCTTCACCAACGGTCTCGATTATCTCGGCATGCGCCGCGACAACTACCGGCTGCAGCCCAATCTGTTCGTCTCGACGGCGTTAAAGGGGGCGAGCTTCGAGGCCTCGCTCTCGCCGCTGCAGGTCATCTTCCCGGACAAGGAATTCGAGAACGAGAAGAAGCTGCTCTATACCGCCAAGCTCCGCGTTCCCTATGAATGGCTGACGCTCGACCTGTCATCGGGTCGCACTGTCGAGGACACCACCCTGCCCTTCGCGGTGATCAACCTCGTGACACAGCACGAGGGCAAGCTCACCGCCCGCTTCAACGACACCAATGCGCTGAGCCTGACGGTCCGGCAGAAGCTGGAGGATTATCTCGGGCTCGACGCGACGACACGGACGTCCAGCATCGGCCTCGACTATGCGCGCGGCCTCGGCAACGGCATGACCGCGACCGCCTCGGCGGCCTGGCGCAAGACCAAGGATACCGGGCTGGAGGCCGTGCCGGCCTTCGTCGTCCAGCTCGGCCTGCAGAAGCAATTCGACTTCAGCGAGCCGGGCAAGGCGGCGAAGAAGGGCGGGTGAAACGCTTGCGGCGCGCCCGAGGCGCGCCGCAGCCGTCTATCGAAACTGGGCTTGATCAGGCCAGCTTGCCGCCGACCGCCTTCTCCAGGATCGCCCAGGCCTCGTCGCCGTATTTGCCCTTCCACTCGCCGTAGAAGCCGGCCTTCTGCAGCGCGGCGCGGAATTCGTCCGCCTTGGTCTGGTTGATGACCATGCCCTTCGAGGTCAGCTCGGCCTGCAGACCGGCATTGAGCTTGGCGACGTCGGCGCGCTCCAGCAAAGCGGCGGCGTCGATGTTCTTGGCGACGATCGTCCGCAGGTCCTGCGGCAGCCGCTCCCAGGCGCGGCGATTGGCCAGGAACCAGAAGCCGTCCCACATGTGGTTGGTCAGCGAGAGGTACTTCTGCACCTCGAACAGCTTGGCGGTCGCGATAATCGCGAGCGGGTTCTCCTGGCCGTCGACGATCTTGGTCTGCAGGGCGGTGTAGACCTCGGCGAAGTTGATGCTGGCCGGGGCCGAGTCGAAGGCCTTGAACATCGAGGTCCAGAGCGGCGAGACCGGCACGCGGATCTTGAAGCCCTTGAGGTCGGCCGGGCTGGCGATCGGGCCCTTGGACGAGGTCATCTGGCGAAAGCCGTTATCCCAGATCTTGTCGAGGACGTGCAGGTTGGCCTTGGCGATCTGGCCACGGACGTAAGTCCCGAGCTCGCCGTCCATCGCCTTCCAGACGGAGTCATAGTCCGGGAAGGCGAAGCCGATGCCGCTGACCGAAGCGTTCGGCACCAGCGTCGACAGGATCAGCGGCGACAGCGTGAAGAACTCGACGCCGCCGGAGCGGACCTGGTTCAGCATGTCGGTGTCGGAGCCGAGCTGGTTGTTCGGGAAGATCTGGATGACGACGCGGCCATTGGTCTCGGCCTTGATCTTCTCCATCGCCTCGGCGGCGCGCACGTTCATCGGATGCGCCAGCGGCAGGTTGTTGGCGTATTTGTAGGTGAACTCCGGCGTCTGGGCGCGGGCGACCGAGAAGGTGCCGACCGTGGCGGCGGCGGTCGCGCCCTGCAGGATCGTGCGGCGTGAGATGGACATGGTCTTTCCTCCGAGGGCGTTTGTTATCGGCGATCAGGTTTCGTCGTCATTGCGAGCAAAGCGAAGCAATCTATAAGGTCTCGCGCAATCCTCCTGGATTGCTTCGTCGGCAGGGCCTCCTCGCAATGACGGCATGACGAGGCGTGCAGCATCGCGATCACAGGAACATCGTCGAGAAGGACGGGACATAGGCGATGATCGCGAGACCGGCGAGCAGCGCGACGAGATAAGGCCAGATCGCGCCCATCGCCTCATCCGGTTCGACATTGCCGATCTTGCAGGCGATGTAGAAGCCGATGCCGATCGGTGGCGTCATCAGGCCGATATTCATCGCGGTGACCACCACCATCGAATAGTGGATGTCGTTGATGCCGAGGCTCTTGGCGATCGGGAACATCAGCGGCGCCATCAGCACGATCGCCGGCAGGCCCTCGAGCACGCAGCCGAGGATCATGAAGACCACGACCGTCACCGCCATGAAGCTGATCCAGCCGCCGGGCAGATGCGACATCGCGGTGGCGAGGTCTCGGGCGAAGCCGGTCTGGGTCAGCGCCCAGGCCATCGCCGAGGCAGTGCCCAAGATCATCAGGATCGCGCCCGAGAGCGCCGCGGTCTCGACCAGCATGCCGTAGAAGGTGCGCCAGCTGATGCCGCCATAGAGGACAGCGCCGACGATCAGCGCGTAGAGCACGGCGATGGTCGAGACCTCGGTCGCGGTGGCGACGCCGCCGCCCACCGCGCTGCGGATCAGGAAGGGCAGGACGAGCGCGGGTGCCGCGATTAGCGCCGTCTTCCAGATCGTCGCGAACGGGGCGCGGCGCACGCCCTTCAGCATCTCGCCGCGGGCCTTCCAGCGCGCCAGGATCGCGAGCACCAGCAGCAGCACGGTCGCGACGACGAGGCCATTGGTGAAGAGCCCGGCAATCGAGACGCCGGCGACCGAGCCGAGCACGATCAGCACGATCGAGGGCGGCACGGTCTCGGCCATGGCGGCGCCGGTCGAAAGCAGCGCGATCAGTTCCTTGGGCTGGTAGCCGCGCCGCTTCATCTCCGGGAACAGGGCCGGCGCCACCGTCGCCATGTCGGAGACCTTGGAGCCGGAGATGCCCGAGACCAGGAAGAGCGAGCCGAGCAGCACATAGGACATGCCGGCGCGGACATGGCCCAGCAGCGAGGCGAGGAAGTCGACGATCGCCTTGCCCATGCCGGTGGAGTCGAGCACGCAGCCTAGCAGCACGAAGATCGGCACCGAGAGCAGGATCAGGCTCGACATGCCCTCGTCCATGCGCCCGATCATCACGAAGATCGGCACGCTGGTGCTGAAGGAGAGGAAGCAGAGCGCGCCCAATCCGAAGCAGAAGGCGATCGGCACGCCGGCAACGAGGCAGAGGCCGACGACGCCGAGCAGGAAGATGGCAATGTTGACGTAGCCCAGCGTCTTGAACACTGGCGTCAGCAGGAAGAAGGCAGCCGCGACGAGGCCGATCACCACGGCTGCGATGACGAGGTCGCGCGGGGTGCAGGTCCTGACGGCATAGGTCAGCACCAGCGCCAGCATTGCGACAATGCCGAAGGCGATGGCCGAGACGCGATAGCTCGAGGGAATGTTGAGCGCCGCCGAGGTGACGTAGGATTCCTCGATGACATACTCGATCGCCGGCCAGGTCATCACCGCGAGGAAGGTCGCGACCGCGAGCAGGCCAAAGGCGTGGGCCAGGCCGCGCAGACGCTCCGGCAGCATGCCGACGAAGAGCGTCAGGCGCAGATGCTCGTTGCGGTCGATCGCGATCGCAGCGCCGAGCATGGCAAGCCAGAGGAAGCAGATCGAGGCGGCCTCATCGATCCAGACCACCGGGATCGACAGGAGATAGCGCGAGGTCACCCCGGCGAGCAGCAAGGTGACGATGGCGACGAGCAGCAATGCGGCGACGACTTCGAGCGGGCGCACCAGCGCCGAGCCGACACGCTTGGGGGCGTGGTCGAGGCTCTCCAGAACCGCGGCGACGCCATCGCTAGAATTTGCGCTGGCATGCGCGCCTGCGGCTGCGCTTGTGCTTGCTTCGGCCATCAGGGCCGCTCCTCCCATCCACCCGCTGATTTGGCGGGTCCATATTATGGCGATTTAGCTCGCTCGTTCGGGCTGGAACATACACGGATCGACTGCTGTTGCAATCGCCGGCCCTGCCATCTACACCTTTAAAGCAGATAAGAGGTCCGCATCATGGACCCAAAACGGCAGAGGACATGCAGCCCGAGATCATGCCGACGCCCGATCTGTCAGGCTCGCAAAGCGTCGACCGCGCCTTGCGACTGCTGGCGCTCGTCGGCCGCGAGAGCGCATCCGGCCTACCTCTTAGCGAGATCGTTGGGGAGAGCGGGCTGAACAAGCCAACCGTCCGGCGCCTATTGCTGGCGCTGATGCGGGCCGGCCTGGTCGAGCAGGAAGCGCGCACGCGGCGCTACCATCTCGGCGAGGAGGCCTTCGTGCTCGGCCTGCTCTCGGGCCAGCGCCATGGCCTGCTCGACCTCGCCATGGCGAGCCTGCATGCGCTCTCGGACACGACGCAAGACACCAGCTTCTTCTCGATCCGGCGTGACCGCTTCGCCATCTGCCTGCATCGCGAGGAAGGCACCTGGCCGGTGCGCACCCACGCTTTGCAGGCCGGCGACCAGCACCCGCTCGGCGTCGGCGCCGGCTCGCTCGCCATGCTGGCGCTGATGCCGGACACCGAATCCACGGCAATGATCGAGGCCAACCGCACCGTGCTTGCGGCACGCTATCCGGCCTATTCGCCGGCGCAGCTGATCACCGACATCTCCCTCGCCAGGGCGCAGGGCTTCGCGCTCAATCCCGGCCGGATCGTCGCCAACTCCTGGGGCATCGGCGTCGGCGTGCGCTACCCCGACGGGCGCGTCGCCGGGGCACTGAGCATCGCTGCGATCGACTCGCGCATGCAGCCGCAGCGGCAGGAGGAGCTCGCCGCCCTGCTGCGTCACGAGGCGCGGCAGATCGAGACCAGGATCGCCGCCATGCTCGGCCGGCGGCAGGGCAAGCCGGCGCAAGACGAGATCAGGACAGCGGAGACGACGCCATGACGACGAGCGCAGCGAAGACCGGCCCGGCGGGCGGGCTGACGCCCGTCACGACGCGGGTGATGAACCTCGCGCATTTCCTGACGCGCAATGCCCGCCGCTTCGGCGACCGGCCCGGGCTGATCTGGGGCGAGCGGCAATGGACGTGGAGGCAGCTCGATGCGGCGACGCATGCGCTCTGCGATGCGCTGGCCACGCGCGGCATCGGCAAGGGCGACCGCATCCTCGTCCACTCGAAGAATTGCGACGAGATGTTCGTCTCGATGTTCGCCGCCTTTCGGCTGGGCGCAGTCTGGGTGCCGACCAATTTCCGGCTGATGCCGGACGAGGTCGCCTACCTCGCAGTCTCCTCGGGCGCCACGGGCTTCCTCTGCCATGGCGACTTCCCCGACCATGCCGCAGCGGTCGCCAAGGAGAGCAAGGCGCTCGCGTTCACCTGGCGGATCGGCGCCGGTAGCTTCGGCGAGACATCGCTGACCGAGGCGATCGCAGCGCACCAGGGCAGCCGCGCCCCCGACGCCGTCGTCGACCGCGACGACCCTTGCTGGTTCTTCTTCACCTCCGGTACGACCGGCCGCTCCAAGGCCGCCGTGCTGACCCATGGCCAGATGGGCTTCGTTATCACCAACCATCTCGCCGATCTCGTGCCGGGCTCGACAGAACGGGACGCTTCGCTGGTCGTCGCACCGCTCTCGCATGGCGCCGGCGTGCACCAGCTCGTGCTCTCGGCTCGCGGCGCGCCTTCGATCCTGCTGCCGACCGAGCGTTTCGACATCGACGAGGCCTTTCGGCTGATCGCGAAATACCGGGTCACCAACATCTTCACCGTGCCGACCATCCTGAAGATGCTGGTCGAGCATCCGGCCGTCGACCAGCACGATCACTCCTCGCTGCGCCATGTCATCTATGCCGGCGCGCCGATGTATCGCGAGGACCAGAAGACGGCGCTGGCCAAGCTCGGCAAGGTGCTGGTCCAGTATTTCGGGCTCGGCGAGGTCACCGGCAACATCACGGTGCTGCCGACCTATCTGCACGAGGAGGAAGACGGTCCGGCGGCGCGGATCGGCAGCTGCGGCGTCGAGCGCACCGGCATCCAGGTCTCGATCCAGAACGACGAGGGCGTCGAGCTGAAACCCTTCGAGACCGGCGAGATCTGCGTGATCGGCCCGGCTGTCTTCGCCGGCTATTACGAGAACCCGGAAGCCAATGCGAAATCCTTCCGCAATGGCTGGTTCCGCACCGGCGATCTCGGCCATATGGACGAAGAGGGCTTTGTCTACATCACCGGCCGCGCCTCGGACATGTACATCTCCGGCGGCTCGAACATCTATCCGCGCGAGATCGAGGAGAAGATCCTGACCCATCCGGCGATCGCGGAAGCCGCCGTGCTCGGCGTGCCCGATGCGGTCTGGGGCGAGATCGGCATCGCCGTCTGCGTTGCGCGCAGCCACGTCGACGAGAGCGAGCTGGCGAGCTACCTCGCCGAGAAGATCCCGCGCTACAAGATGCCGAAGCGGTTCTTCTTTTTCGAGGAACTGCCGAAATCCGGCTATGGCAAGGTGCCAAAGCGCCTCGTCCGCGACGAGCTGGAGAAGCGCGGCCTGCTCGATTTCGTCCGCGCGCCGGGAGCCTCGGCGTGAGGACGATCCAGCAGCCTGGTCCCGCCGAGCCGGAGCGCATCCAGTGGATCGAGGCGCGCGGCCGCAAGCTCACGCTGGAACTGAAACCCGGCCTGCTGCTCGACGCGATCGCCGAGGCCTTCGCGGCGCAGGGCTTCTCCAGCGGCGTGCTGCGCCTGCCGGCCGGGCTCAGCCTCGCCCCCTTCGCCTATGTCATGCCGGCGCTGTCGCAGACACCGGAGCATGCCGCCTTCTACAGCGAGACCTTCAGGCCTGACGGCGTGACCCGGATCGAAACGGGCGCGCTGACCTTCGGCGAACGCGACGGCGCCCCGTTCTTCCATGGCCATGCGCTCTGGCGCGAGGCGGACGGCCGGAACAATGGCGGCCATATGCTGCCGGACCAGAGCTTCCTGGCCGAGCCGATCAGCGTCGATGCGGTCGGCTTGGATGGCGCCGGCTTCGTCGCCGGCCATGACCCGGAGACCAATTTCAAGCTGTTCATGCCGGCACAGCGGCCGAGCAACGGCGCGGATGCGAACGGACGCTTCTTCGTGCTGCGGCTGCGGCCGAACCGTGACGTCTTCACCGCGCTGGAAACTTTCTGCGCCGAGCGCGGCATCGCTCATGCCGTCATCCATGGCGGCGTCGGCTCGACCATCGGCGCGCGCTTTGCCGACGGTCGCTCGGTCGAACCCTTCGCCACCGAGATCGCGATCACGGCCGGCCATGTCGGGCCCGGCGCCGACGGCAGGCCGGAAGCAGCGCTCGCCATCGCCCTGGTCGACTATACCGGCGGGATGGCCCAGGGCGCTCTCAAGCGCGGCGACAATCCGGTGCTGATGACGCTGGAACTGGTGCTGGAGGCGCAGTAGCGGCCTCCTTTCCTCGGGAGAGCGGCGATGCAGCCCGATCGCTTCGGGCCTCGCGAGACCGAATCTCCCTGCTGGACATGACGACCCGCCGGGCCGAGCTTGTAGTCTCATTCCAACTGAGCTCCGCCCCTCGCAGGGGCGCGGCCGGCTGGTCCGCGCGAACCGCGACGCCGGAGAGATGAGGACGGCTCGGCACGATCCGCCAGGCCGACCCGCCTCGCGCGCACTTGGCAAAGCAGGTTATACAGAGATACAGCTCAAAGGATAGAAAGAATTCAAATTCAAAGACAAGAGAAAATTTATTCTATTCCTTACCTAGAGAAAATATCGTTGCGATCAGTAATATCTCGGTCAATTTACCCTTGCATAATACACTGAACGTCAAATTAATTATTGGTAATTTAATTTTTAATCCATAAAACTTCGGTAAATTAAATTTTTATAGCACTTCCGCCATCATATAACGCAATACAATCACTGAATTCTTTCTTTCTGCAGATTCATTGCTTGACACCGCAACGTCAGCAATGTACCCAGTTAGCGCAAGGTGGAACCATTCTCGCCTGTCGTGACAGCAAGGGGACCCTCGATGAAGAAGTTATTGCTCGCCTCCGCCGCGGCGCTTGCGTTCAGCGCCGCCCCTGCCGCTGCCGACACCGCGCAGATTTTCGGCAACGCCAGCGCCAAGGTATTGACCTCCGACGCCAACAAGAAGGTCGTCGGCAAGGGCTACTACGCTGATTACTATGGCTACTACGGCTACTACTATTCATATTACGCCAATTATTATGCGTATTATGGCTATGTTTACTCGAATGCGAACTATTACTACACTGCTTATTCCTATTCTTATTACGCGACTCAGTATCTTTACAACGCCTATTACTATCAGTACTACAATTCCTGATAACCCCACCGACAGGCCGGATCGCTTCGGCTGATCCGGCTTGTTGCATTCGGTTCCGGCCTGCCCGGTGGATAGGGATTAGGATTGTTGCGTAGGACTTCAATCAGCATGACGCGCTCTGCGGCGCGTACAGCCGGAGTGTCGCTGGCGGTTCTAGTGACCGCCAGCGTTTCTGCCTTCGCCCAATCGAAGGAAGAACTGCTCGAGCGACGTATCCAGCAACTGGAGGCGCGCCTGAAACTGCTCGAAGGCGAGGTCAGCAAGCGCGAAAAAGCCAAGCCGGCCGGATCGCGGGATCGCGGGGCCGAGCGGCAGCAGGCAGCGGCGAGCGCTCCGGCAAGCGAGGGCTCCCAGGGCGGCGCGCAGCAACCGCCCGGCCAGCAAAAAAGCACCGTCGCCCAGGAGGCATTCCTGGCGCGCGACAACATCCCGACCCTGCAGAGCAATAAGTTCGAGGTCTCGCAGGGCTTCGATTATGGGCGTGCCACCAGTGTCGTTCAGAATGACCGCAGCTTCCGCGCGACCACGACGTTCCGTTATGGCATCGCCAACGATGTCGAGCTCGCGCTGTCGATCCCGTATTTCGCCTCGCAGCGGCGGACCAATGCCTTCAACCAGACCATCGTCCGCAACAGCTCGGGCCTGAGCGATATCTCGGTGCAGGCGTCCGCCAATCTCTGGCGCGAAGGCGAGTGGTACCCCGGCGCCGCGCTTACGCTTGGCCTGTCGATTCCGACCGGCGATGCGCCCTACGACCTGCAGAACCTGCGGCAGGGCGTGATCCCGACCGATCCGCTGACGCTGAACCAATCGAGCGGCCATTGGGTGCCGCGCGGCTCGCTCCAGTTCTTCAAGACCGTAGACCCGCTGATCCTGTTCTTCGGTATCGGCGCCGACTATGCCATTCCGAAGACGTTCAACGACATCAAGGTCGAACCCGGCTACCGCATCACCTATAATATGGGCTTCGGCTTCGCGGTCTCGGAACGCACCACGCTCGGCGTGTCCTTCAATGGTGCGCTGTCGGAGCGGATGAAGGTCGGCGGTGTACCCGTCGCCAATTCGGTCAACGAACTCCTGACAGCCCGCTTCACGCTGATCCAGCGGCTAGGCCAGGACTTCTGGCTCGAGCCCGCGGTGACGCTGGGTCTTACCGACGACGCACCGGACGCCGCCTTCTCGCTGTCGCTGCGCAAGCGCTTCTGAGGTCGGCAGCCATGCCGCGCCCTGCCCCGACACGCCGCCGCTTCCTCAGTTGCGGCGGCGCCTTGTGCGCCTCGCTCGCAGGAGGCCTTCCGGCACGAGCCGAGGAGGCTCCGGTCCAGGAAAGCTCGGTGCGCAGACCGAAAACCTTCCTCGACCGCCGGTTCGATGGCGTCGTCGGCCAGACCGCCGACTTCACCTGCGGCGCCGCTTCGATCGCGACCATTCTGACGTATTACTGGAACCGACCGACCACCGAGATCGAGGCGCTCGAGATCATCCGCTCGCGCTACACTGCCGAGCAGTGGAAGAATCGCGAAGGCAACGGCGTCTCCTTCGATGATCTGATCTTCGCGGCGAAGAAATTGGGTTTCCAGGCTGCCGGTGCAGAGATCGCGCTGGAGGATTTGCCGAAGTTGGCGGCGCCGGTGATCCTGCACCTCGACAAGGGCAAGTTCCAGCACTTCAGCGTGCTGCGCCGGGCGGTCTCCGAGGTTTATTACATGGCCGATTCGATCGTTGGCCAGACCGTGCTGACGCAGGCCGATCTTCGGTCACAATATACCGGCAAGGCTTTGGCGATCGCGAAGCGGAAGGCCGACCTGCCGACGGGCACCGCCTTGTCGGCCGTCCGGGACGGCACTTCGGTCTCGCGAATCGTCGGAGACGTCATGCTGCGGGGCTTCGAGCGCCTGCCCCCAGCCCTGCGATGAGGACAGCCATGATTGCAAGACACATTCGCGCATTTCCTGCCGTGCTGATGCTGTGCGGCGCGGTCGCCTTCGTCAGCACCGCAGCCGCCAATGAATGCGTCAAGGTCGCGCCCGGCTCCTACAGCGCCGATCGCAGCATTTCCGGCCCCGACGCTTCCCTGCGGGCCAAGGTCTTCATTTCCGGCGGCAAGCTCCGCGAGGAAAGCTCGGGTCAGGTCGGCCCCGAGGTCAAGATCATGAACGGACCGGGCCAAGGTACCGTGCTGTTCAATCCGGAGACCAAGGTCGGCTCGCGGCTTCCCGCTCCGCCCCATAACCGGCGCCGCGACATCAAGGTGAACTCGCAGGATCGCGGCGACGGCACCGTCCTCGTCACCATCACTGCGGACGTGAACGGCCAGCAGCAGCAGATTTCGCAGATGACCTGCCGCAAGGACGGCGTCCTGATCGAGGCCCGGCATACCATTCCCGACGAGCAGGGCAATCCGAAAGGCACGCTGGTGATCCGCGACAGCAACGTTGTCGTCGGGCCGCAGCCGGCCTCCCTCTTCGCCGTGCCGGCCGGCATCAAATTCGTCCGCTGACGGCGTGCATCCGCTCGGCCGCGACATAATGACGGCCAAGGGCGCAGACGGTAGCCGAGCCGAACGCTCAATGCCGCGCCGAAGAGCCCGCCTTGCGGCTAACTGCGGAGGCGGCAACGCGCCGCGGGCTCACTGCGCGGCGGTCAGGATGATCTCGACCTTGATCCCGGGATCGGCCATCTCGACCACGCCGCAGCAGCGGGCCGGGGCATGCTCCGGATCGATCCAGCGATCCCAGACCGCGTTCATCCCGGCATAGTCGGCCATGTCCTTGAGCCAGATCGTGGCACTGAGCACCTTGCGGCGCTCGCTGCCGCCCTCGGCCAGCAGCTTGTCGATGCGGGCGAGTGCTTCGCTCGTCTGCTGGCCGATGTCGCCGCTGAAATCGTCGGCGACCTGGCCGGCGAAATGCAGCGTGCCGTTATGGACGACGACGCGGCTGCGGCGGCCGTTGGAATCGATGCGGCGGATCTCGGTGGTCGACACGGCCATCCTCATTCGGCAGGTTTCAAGCCCACCGGCAGGATCGCCGGCGGCACATGACTGGTGATCTCGGGCAGCGGCCCGCGATAGGCTTCGATCTCGACGAGGCAGGAATGGGCGCTCGGCCCCTGCCCTAGACGCGAGGTGCCGCGGTCGGGCGTCAGCACGTTCGGATTGCCATGCTTGTCAAGCGTTCCGGGCCGGCCGGGCTCGAACGGATCGAACCAGGCGCCCGTCGAGAGCTGAACCACGCCCGGGCGTAGCGCGTCCGAGACGCGCAGGCCGGCGAGACAGGCACCGCGATCGTTGAAGATCCTGACGACGTCGCCATCCTTCAGGCCGCGGCGCTCGGCATCCTGCGGATGCATGCGCACTGGCTCGCGCCCGGCGATCTTGCTGTCGCGGGCGTGGCTGCCATGGTCGTACTGGCTGTGCAGCTTGGTCACGGGCTGGTTCGAGATCAGATGCAGCGGGAAGCGCTCCGCGGCTTCTGCGCCTAGCCATTCCTGCGAGGGCAGCCAGGCGGCGTGGCCCAAGCAGTCGTCGTAGCCAAAACCTGCGATCCGCTCGGAGAAGAGCTCGATCAGCCCGGACGGCGTCGCGAGCCGGTGCAGCTGCGGATCGGCCCGGAAATCGGCCAGCAGCGGCTTCACGACGTCGGGCTCGGGCAGCAGCGTCACGCCCTGGCGCCAGAAGCTGTCGAAATCGGGGATGTCGAGATTGGCCGCGGCGATGCGCTGGCGCGCCAGCCCGTAGAGCTGGCGCAGCCAACTCTCCTCGTCGCGCCCCTCGGTGAAGGCCTCCTCGACGCCGAGCCGCGCGGCAAGGCCGGAGAAGATCGCATAGTCGTCGCGGGCTTCGCCGGCCGGCTCGACCGCCTTATGCGAAGCCGCCAGCATCAAGTCGCGATTGGCGCAGACGATGTCGTTGCGCTCGAGCTGGGTGGTGACGGGCAGGACGATGTCGGCATGGCGGGCGGTGGCCGTCCACCAGGGCTCATGCACGATGATCGTCTGCGGCCGCTGCCAGGCCCTTACGAGACGGTTCAGGTCCTGATGGTGGTGGAACGGGTTGCCGCCGGCCCAGTAGACCAGCTTGATGTCGGGATAGCTCCGGCGTTCGCCGTTGAAATCATAGGCGCCGCCGGGATCGAGCAGCATGTCGGCGATGCGCGCGACCGGAATGAAATCGGCGACCGGATTCTCGCCCTGCGACAGCGACGGCCAGGTGATCTCCTGCGCGGCGTTGCCGACGCCGTTGACCGAGCCGTAGCCGAAGCCGAAGCCGCCACCGGGCAAACCGATCTGGCCGAGCATGGCGGCCAGCGTGATCGCCATCCAATAGGGCTGCTCGCCATGGTCGGCGCGCTGCAGCGACCAGGACATCATGATGAAGGTCCGCTTCGCCGCCATCCTGCGGGCGAGCGCACGGATCTCGTCGGCCGGGATCTCGCAGAGCGCCGCAGCCCAGTCCGCGGTCTTCGGCGTACCGTCAGCCGCGCCGGTCAGATAGGCCTCGATCCTCTCGAAGCCGGTGGTGCAGCGCGCCAGGAAATCGTGGTCGTGCAGGCCTTCGCTCAGCAGCGTGTGGCAGAGGCCGAGCATCAGCGCGACGTCGGATTGCGGGCGCGGTGCCCACCAGTGCGCGCCGGCTTCCAACGCGGTGTCATCGCGGATCGGGCTGATCGAGACCAGCTCGGCGCCCTGGTCGCGGCAGGCCAGGATGCCCTCGCGCAAAGCGTGGCGGCTGAGTCCGCCGGAGGAGACCTGCGCATTCTTCGGCGAGGCGCCGCCGAACATCACGATCAGCTCGGCGTGGCCGGCCAACAATCGCCAGGGCGTGTGGCCGCTGGCGAGCCCTTTCCGGTCGCCGATCACATGCGGCAGGATCGTGTCGGCGGCGGCGAAGGAGTAGTTCTGGACCGAGCGCGTATAGCCGCCGATCGTGTTGAGGAAGCGGTGGACCTGGCTCTGCGCATGATGGAAGCGGCCTGCACTGGCCCAGCCATAGGAACCGCCATAGATCGCGCCATTGCCATGGCGGCTGCGCACCCGGTCGAGCTCGTCTGCGACCAGCGCCAGCGCCTCGTCCCAGCCCACTTCGACGAAGGGCTCGCCGCCGCGCCCCTCCCCGCCGGCGGCATGGCCGCGTTCCAGGAAGGAGCGCCGTACCGCCGGCCGCAGAATGCGGGCCGGGGCGGTACGCGCTTCCAGCATCGCCGAGGCGATCGGCGAGGGATCGGGATCCGCCTCGAAGGGATCGAGAGCGACGGGACGCCCCGCCTCCATCCGCACCCGGTAGGTGCCCCAATGCGTCGCCAGCGTCGGTCGTTCGGGCTGCGGCAGCATCTCGTCCTCCCGCGCCCTTAGAGTCCTGCCGCGGCCGGCGCAGCGGCTGTGTTCGCCTGCTGGATTTCGAGCAGGTCAAGCGCCCGCCAGGCGCTGGAGAAATGCTCGACCAGCAGCCGCCCGAGTAGCGCACCGTCGCGCTTGTCGAGCGCCTCGATGATCGCCTCGTGCTGGTTGCTGACGAAGGTCCAGTCCTTCTGCTGCATGATCGCGAGATAGCGCACCCGGTGCAGGCGCAGATTGAGCTGGCCGTGCACCTCGATCAGCGAGGCATTGCGCGAGGCGCCGATGATGCGCAGGTGGAAAGCCTGGTTGGCGCGGAAATAGGCGAGCTTGTCACGCCGCTCGAAGGCGCCTTGCATCTCCTGCTGCCAGCGATGGACCGCGTCGATGTCGCCCTGCTCGGCACGCTCGCAAGCCATCTGGCCAGCCAGGCCCTCCAGCGTCGAGTAGACCCGCAGCAGGTCGCGCAATTCCGCCACGCTCGGATTGGCGACGGTCGCTCCGCGGTTCGGGTGGAGATCGACGAGCCGCTCGACCGCGAGGATCTTCAGGGCGTCGCGCAAGGGCGTCCGCGACACGGCGAGTTCCAGCGAGAGCGGCTGCTCGCGGACGCGCTCGCCCGGCTTCAGCTCGTCATGGATGATCAGCTCCCGCAGATGGGCGGCGATCTGCTGGGGCAGCGGCTGGGCCGCGACCCGTCGCACCGAAGCTTCCAGCATCGGCATGCTGAACGGCACCGTCACGCTCTCGCCTCCATTCCCGCGCCGTTCCCGGCATCCGCGATTCCCTGCCAGATCATAGCCGCTCTCCAGGCAACCGGGAGTTGTCCGCCTGAACGGACGATCCGTTCGGTACGGAGAAATTTTTTCCGAAAATTACGCGTCAAAGAGAATTGACGACACGAAACTTAGCTGTCTTGATTATTGTATGCAATCGACAAAAGCGGGGACACGTCAAGTCCGACGTTCCGCCCCTTAGCTCCAGTCGGTGCATGTCCGGCATGGCGGCTGCGCTCGGGGGCAACGAACGATGCGGCGGATAGAGGGAATTCCAGGCGTCCTTCTCGGGCTGTGGTCGGTGGCCGCGGTGCTGGTCCATCTCTGGTTCGCCGGCACCGGCTATCCCGAGCCGCTGGAGCTTGCGGCAATCCATCTGGCGCTGTTCGTGCCGCCCGTCTTCCTGCTCTTCCCCGCCTCCCAGCATTCGCCGAAGGACCGGCCGAGCCTCCTCGACCTCGTGCTGGCGGTCTGTGCCTTCGTGCCGAACGTCTACATCTACCTGAACCAGGAGCAGATCTACGAGCGCACCAGCTTCATCGACCCGCTGACGCCGGTGCAGTATGTGCTCGGCACGGTGATGGCCGCGACCGTCGTCGAGGCGACGCGCCGCTCGATCTCCTACACGCTCGCCGGCCTCGTCGTCGCGGTGATCGGCTACATGGCGATCTGCCATCTGCTGCCGGGCGCCTGGTATTATCGCGAGCTCACCTTCGCCCACATCACCGAGATCAACTTCCTCTCGGTCGGCAGCGGCCTCTACGGCTCGCTGACGGTGATGAGCGCGACCATCGTCGCCTCCTTCCTGATCTTCGGCTCGCTGATGCAGGCGAGCGGCATGAGCCGGCTCTTCGGCAATTTCGGCGCCCTCACCGGCGGGCGCTTCACCGGCGGGCCGGCCAAGGTCGCGGTGATCTCATCGGCCCTGTTCGGCACGATGAGCGGCTCATCCGTCGCCAATGTCGTCGTCACCGGCTCGATGTCGATCCCGCTGATGAAGCGGCTTGGCTTCCGGCCGGTCTTCGCCGCCGGCATCGAATCGGCGGCGAGCGTCGGCGGGCCGCTGGTGCCGCCGGTGATGGGCGCGGCCGCCTTCATCATGTCGGAGATGATCGCGGTGCCCTATTCGGCGATCATCGTCGCGGCGGCGATGGGCGCGGGGCTCTATTACGTCAACATCCTCGCTGCGGTTCACTACGAATCGAAGAAGCTCGGCATCGGCGCGATCCCGCGCCACATGCTGCCCAGCCTGTCCGACCTCCTGCGAGACGCCCATCTCGTCCTACCGCTCGCGCTGCTGGTGACGATGATGATGATGCGCTTCTCGCCCTATCTCGCGGCGTTCTGGAGCACGATAGCGACGGTCGTCATCGCCGCGCTGCGCAGTCATACCCGGATGGGACCGCGTGCGCTGTTCATCGCGCTACGCGATGGCGGCTACCTGATCTCGATGATCGCGGTCGCCGTTACCTCGGCCGGCATCATCACGGCGGCGCTGACCGCGACCGGCCTGCTGCTCGCCTTCACCGGCATGATCAAGGCAGCCGCCGGCGGCTCGCTGCTGCTGCTTGCCCTCCTGATCGCCGGCACCTGCCTCTTCCTCGGCGTCGGCATCCCGACCACACCGGCCTACATCATCACCGCTGCGATCGGCGCGCCGCTCATCGCCGAATACGGGGTGACGCCAATCGCGATCCACCTCTTCATCTTCTACTTCGCCGTCCTCGCCGACGCTTCGCCGCCGGTAGCACCGGTAGCCGATGCTGCCGCGACCATTGCCGGCGCCCCGCCGATGACGACCGGCTGGTATGCCTGCCGCTTCGCGCTCGGCGGCTTCGTCACCGGCCTGGCCTATATCTACGAGCCCGGCCTGATCCTCGAGGGCTCGCTGTTCAGCATCGTCTCGACCGCGATCGCATTGTCGACCGGGCTGGTGCTGATCTCGGCCGGACTCGCCGGCTACACCTGGGGACCGCTGCCGGCCTGGCTGCGCCTGGCCTATGTCACCGCCGGCAGCCTGTGCTCGCTCGCCTATGTCGTGCCGGTCTGGCAGCGCGGGCTCGTCGGCATCGCCCTGGTCGGCGCCACCATCCTGATGAGCCGCATCGCGACCGCGCGCGGCACCGCGCCCGCACTCAAGCCGGCGCTGGTCAGCCATGCCGAAGGAGAACTGCGTTGAACGAACGGAAGAAGACCTATTACGGCGTGAGCGTCGGCATCCTGATGGTGCGCTCCTATTTCGAGCGCTTCCTCGGCGATATCGGCCACGCCGGCACCTGGAACTTCCCGGTGCAGTACCGCATCGTCCATGACGCGATCCCGGCGCGGATGACCGACCTGCACAATGTCGACCTGCTCGACAAGTTCAAGGCGGCGGCGCAGGAACTGATCGACGCCGGCGTCGACGGCATCACCACCACCTGCGGCTTCCTCTCGATCTATCAGCGCGAGCTCGCCGAGTTCTGCTCCGTGCCGGTCGCGACCAGCGCCCTGCTGCAGGTGCCGATGGTCGAGCGCCTGATCCCGGCCTCGAAGCGCGTCGGCGTCCTCACCTACAACGCGGCGTCGCTCAGCGGACGCTACTTCGAGGGCGTCGGCGTCGCCGCCGACACGCCGGTCGTCGGCATGCCGCAGGACAGCGAGTTCGTCCGCTCGATCCGCGACGGCGACAACAGCGTGCCCTTCGACACCTTGCGGGCCGAGGTGCTGGAAGCGGCCGGCCGGCTGCTGCGCGAAAATCCGAATATTGGCGCGATCGTCTCCGAATGCACCAATCTCACCCCTTACAGCGCCGACATTGTCGAGAAGTTCGGCGTGCCGGTCTATGACGCGGTGTCTCTGGTGAACTGGTTCCATGCTGGATTGCGGCCGCGCCGCTTCCGGCAGGACGAGCGCTGAGACGCGCCATGGCGGCAGGGTCCGAGATCGCGATCGTCGGAGGCGGGCTGGTCGGCGCCGCGATCGGGCTCGGCCTCGTGCGCGGCGGGGCGAGCGTGACGCTCTATGACGAGGGCGACATCGCCCATCGCGCCGCCCGCGGCAATCTCGGCAATGTCTGGGTGCAGGGCAAGGGACTGGCGAGCCCGCCCTATGCCGAGCTGACCCGCCGCGCCGCCTTGGCCTGGCGTGACTTCGCGACCAAGCTCACTGACGAGACCGGTATCGACCTGCGCTTCCGGCAGGACGGCGCCTTCTTCTGTTGCTTCACAGCCGAAGAACTCGACAAGCGCGCCGGCCAGTTGGAGGCGGCCGAGACGCGCTCGCAGATCCCGAGCGGCTATGCACGCGCGAGCCTTTCCGACATGCGCGCCGATTTCCCGATGCTGGGCGACGGCGTCGCGGGTGCGACCTTCTGCAAGCTCGACGGCATGGTCGATCCGCTGCGGCTGCTGCGCGCGCTGCTTGCCGCCTTCCAGACGCGCGGCGGCCGCTATCTGCCGCGTGCCCGCGTCGAGACCATCACGGCGGAGGCCGGGGGCTTTCGCATCGCCTCCGTCGCCGGCGATCACCATGCCGACCGGATCGTGCTCGCCGCGGGTCTCGGCAACGCTCGCCTGGCGCCGCAGCTCGGGCTGGAGGCGCCGGTGCGGCCAGTGCGCGGCCAGATCCTGATCACCGAGAAGCTGCGCCCGTTCATGCCGCGCGGCATCAGCTTCATCCGCCAGACCGAAGATGGCGGGCTGATCTGCGGCGAATCCTCGGAGGAAGCCGGCTTCGAGGAAGCGACGACGCGCACCATTCTGCAGGACACGGCGCGGCGCGCCACCACCGTCTTCCCCTTCCTGCGCGATGTCCGGGCAGTGCGCGCCTGGGGGGCGCTGCGCGTGATGAGCCCGGACGGGCAGCCGATCTACCAGCGCTCGACCAGCCACCCCGAGGTCTTCCTGACCTCGGTCCATAGCGGGGTGACGCTCGCTCCGTTCCATGCCGGCCCGCTTGCCGACGCCATCGCTGCCGGCGCGCTGCCCGACGATATCGCCCTGCCCTTCTCCCCGGCCCGCTTCCATGTTCAAGCAACTCGCGCAGCCTGACCGGCCTCTGGTCGGCATCGTCCTCGCCGGTCGCGCGGTCAATGCGCCCGAGGGCGAGACGCTGGCCGCCGTGCTGCTGCGCGAAGGCTTCGGACCGTTCCGCACGACGCCAGCCGGCGGGCGAGAGCGCGCCGCCTATTGCATGATGGGCGTCTGCTTCGACTGCCTCGTCACCATCGACGGCCGGCCGAACCGCCAGGCCTGCCAGGAGCGCGTCCGCGCCCGCATCTGCGTCGAGCCGCAGCAGGGTGCAGCCCTTCTCCCCGCGATCGGGAGCAAGCCATGAGCGGAACCGTCGATCTTGTCATCATCGGCGCAGGCCCGGCCGGCATGGCCGCGGCGATCACCGCGCGCCGGCATGGGATCTCCGTCGCTGTCATCGACGAGCAGCCGGCTCCCGGCGGGCAGATCTTTCGGGCCGTCACCGAGCCGGCACCGTTGCCCACCTCAGTGCTCGGTCCCGACTACCACGCTGGTCGGACGCTGGCGGAGCGCTTCCTCGCCTGCGGCGCCGACTACCGGCCGGGCTCACTGGTCTGGCAGGAGGAGAAGGGTACGCTCGACCTCACCGGCCCGGACGGTCCGCAGAGCCTCAAGGCGAAGCGGATCATCGTCGCGGGCGGGGCGATGGAACGGCCCTTCCCGGTTCCCGGCTGGACGCTGCCCGGCGTGATGACCGCCGGCGCCGCCCAGATCCTGCTCAAGACCGCGGCCAGCGCAGCGCCCGGTGCCGTCTTCGCCGGCAGCGGGCCGCTGATCTATCTCATCGTCGCGCAATATGCGCGCGCCGGCGTCCCGGTCGCCGCTTTGCTCGACACCACACCGCGCGGCGCGCGATTAAAGGCGCTACGCCATCTGCCGGGCGCGTTGATGGCGCCTTCCTATCTACGCAAAGGGCTTGGCCTGCTGGCGGAGATCAGGCGGGCCGGCATCAAGGTCGTCAGCCATGTCGAGGCGCTGCGGATCGAGGGCGAGAGCGCCGTCCGGGGCGTGCGCTGGCAGGCTGGCAGCCAGCGCGGCGAGATCCCAACCGAGACAGTCTTCCTGCACCAGGGCGTGATCCCCAACGTCAATCTCGCCATGGCGCTCGGCTGCCGCCATGTCTTCGACGAGAGCCAGCGCTGCTGGCGGCCGGAGCGCGATCGCTGGGGCAGATCGAGCCGCGACGACATCCTGATCGCCGGCGATGGCGGCGGCATCCTCGGCGCCGCCTGCGCGGAACTGACCGGCGAGATCGCGGCGCTCGCGGCCTGCGCCGATCTTGGCCGCTTGCCGGCCGACACGGCCGAGTGCGCCGCCGCTACCGCCTTCGCCAGATTGCGCCGCGAAAGCGCGATCCGCCCCTTCCTCGAAACGCTCTACCGGCCGGCGCCGCAATTCCTCGCTCCTGGCGACGACGCCACGCTCGTCTGCCGCTGCGAGGAGGTGACGCGCGGGGCGATCGCGGCTGCGGTTGCCGAGCAATGCCAGGGACCTAACCAGCTCAAGGCCTTCACGCGCGCCGGGATGGGCCCCTGTCAGGGGCGCATGTGCGGCCACAGCGTCACCGAGACGATGTCTGCCCTGACCGGCCGCTCACCGGCCGAGATCGGCTATCTGCGCATCCGCATGCCGGTGAAACCGGTGACGCTCGGCGACATCGCCGGACCAATCGAAGCAGGGAGGAATGCAGCATGAGCAGCAGGCCGAAGCCGGTTTCCTATGAGGAAGCCTCGCCCGAAGCGCGCGCCGTGATCGACGACATCAAGCGCAGCCGCAACCTGCCTGATGTCAACGACTTCTGGAAATACCTCGCCCGCGATCCCAAGACGCTGAAGCGGACCTGGGAGAGCATCAAGGAGGTGATGGCGCCGGGCGCGCTCGATCCGCTGACCAAGGAGCTTGTCTATCTCGCCGTCAGCGTCACCAACAACTGCACCTATTGCATCGCCAGCCATACCGCCGCCGCCCGCAAGGCCGGGATGAGCGAGGCGATGTTCGCCGAGCTCGTCGCGGTGATCGGCATGGCCAACGAGACCAACCGCCTCGTCACCGCCTATCGCGTGCCGGTCGATCCGGCCTTCGACTGAGCATGGCCATGGCGAACGACATCCAGGCCCGCCTCGCCGCGATCGGCACGCCGACCCTGTCGAGCCAGTTGATCAAGCACGGCTTGCGCCAGAGCTATCTGTCCGGGCCGCGCCGGCTGATCGGCAACGGCGCACTCTGCGGCCCGGCCTTCACTTTGCGCTTCGTGCCGGCCCGCGACGACAAGGCCGTGCCGGCGAGCTATGGCTGGCCCGGCGCCCTGCCGGCCGCGATCGATGCGGCGCCGCCCGGCAGCGTCGTCGTGATCGACGCACGCGGAAACCCCGCCGCCGGCACGGTCGGCGACATCTTCGCCGATCGCCTGCGGCTCAACGGCGTCCAGGCGATCGTCAGCGACGGCGTCGTTCGCGACCTGCCGGGACTGCGCCAGGTCGGCCTGCCGATCTGGGCGAGCGGCACCGCCTCGCCGCCCTCGATCGGCGGGCTCAGCTTCGCCGGCTGGGGCGAGCCGATCGGCTGCGGCGATGCCGCGATCTGGCCCGGCGACCTGATCGTCGCCGACGAGGACGGCGTCCTCGTCATCCCACCCGAGCTCGCCGAGGCGATCGCCGCCGGCGGCGAGAAGCAGAACCGCTTCGAGCTCTGGGTGCAGAAGCGCGTCGCCGCCGGCGCGCAGCTCGTCGGGCTCTATCCGGCCGACGAGACGACTCTCACCGCGTTCGAAGCAGAAGACGCCGCCTGAACCTCAATCCCTCACCTTGATCGGAGCCTCCAGGATGTCACGCCTCCTCCCGCGTTTATCGCTGCTGGCGCTCTTCGGCGCCCTCGTCGCCGCGCCCTTGCCGGCGGCAGCCCAGAGCAAGAACCTCGAATGGACCTCCGGCTCGCCGGGCGGCGCCTGGTTCACCCAGACCACCGGCGTCTCGACCCTGGTCATGGAGGCGACGCCAGGGGTCAACATCCGCATCGTCCCCGGCGGCGGCAAGGACAATCCGAGCCGCATCCAGGCCGGCCTCAGCCAGATCGGCATGGGCATCGACTTCCTCAGCGCCGCCGCGCTCAAGGGCGAAGAACCCTACAAGCAGAAGCACGACAAGCTGCGCACGCTCGGCTCGACCGGCGTCGACGTCTATTTCATGGTCTATGTGCCGGTGGAGGAGAAGCGCTCGCTCGCCGAGATCCTCGCCGACCCCAAGCTCACCATCGGCGTGACTTCGGCCGCGACCTCCGAGCACCTGACCTTGCAGCGGGCGCTCGAGCATTACGGCAACTCCTTCACCAAGATCCGGGCGGGCGGCGGCAAGGTCGTGATCTCGGCCTATGGCGAATTGATCCAGGGCTTCAACGACAACCAGTTCAGCGTGCTGTGGACGGCGGGCGAGATCCCCTCGGGCCTGGCGAGCCAGATCGTCGACGGCCGGCGCAAGGTGAAGTTCGCCGCCTTCCCGGCGGACCTGCAGAACGCTCTGACCGAGAAGTTCGGCTACTCCAAGGGCACCATCCCCGCCGGCACCTTCCCGGAGCTGCAGAGCAGTGACATATCGGTCTCTTCGATGGGCAACATCTATCTGGTCTCCTCGGAGCTCCCGGACGATTTCGTCTATGCGATGACCAAGGCGATCATCGCCAACAAGCCGCGGCTGGCGAACATCTACCAGGCCATGGGCCGCTACGACCCCGCCACCGCCTGGAAGACGCAGCCGGTGCCGCTGCATCCGGGCGCCGAGAAGGCCTTTCGCGAGGCCGGCTTCCTGAAATAGGCGGGGATCGCCGCCGGCACCTTTCGCGCCGTCTCATGGCGCCCCATGATCGGGCCCGCGCAGGGATGCGCGGGCCCGATCAAATTATCGCCCCATGCGCCTGCTCGACTTGCAGTTTCGAAAGGAGGGACAACCATGCGCTTAGCACTCGCGGCAATCGCCATCGCTCTCGCCGGCTGCAGCGGGGGCGACAGCTCGCGCGGCGTCGCCAGGAATCTGACCATCGGCACCGAGCAATGCTCGAAATTCAAATGGGGCACGCCGGAGATGGCCGCCTGCCTCGACCGCGCCGCGGAACAGCAATCGGCGACGATCGCCAGCCCGAAGGATGCCGACAGCAGCTGATCTCGAGGCGTTTTCGATTTTGTTCCATGCGCTGGCGGTTATCCCGCACCCGCTAAGATTGCTTGTGCGATGCAGCAATAGTTCATATCTAACCCGTGCCTGAAGCAACCTCCCACGTTTCGAAAGGAGCGATCCATGCTGGAACGGCACGATTGTGAGTGCGCGCTCGAGACCGAGCACGACCACGAGGAGAACCACGAAGCGCAGCAGCAGGACGCCACCGAAGCGTTCTCTCCGCGTGACCACCAGGCAGGCTTCTGGAGCTAGCCAGTCAAGGCAGGGCGGAGGGCGTGAAGCCCTCCGCCGGCCAGTTTCTCCCCACCTTCTGCTTGCGCGCGGCGCCCGGAGCCCGAACGACAGCTGAGCCCGGCGCTGCTTCATCCCGCCCGGCTCACGCACCACGCCGCTATTGCAAGCCCGGCGAATCGTCACGCCACCTACTTGGACGCAGATGGTTCGGGTGCCGGCAATCTCCTGCGCCGGCCGGTGCACTTTTTTGATCACCCTCCCTTGTCATTCCGGGCAAGCGGCCTTGGCCGCGCACTTCCAGCACCAATCGTAGAGGGCCGAAGCCCCATGATGGCTTCCGCCGCTCCGCTTCGCAGCGGCCGAAGGCGGCCGTGCGTCCATTCCGCATCGTCGGAATCCGATAGCCGGCCAAAAATCTATTCCGCACCGCTGCCAACACCCTGCAGGACAGTTGCAAGGACAGGCCCAACTGGGCTTCTCTTGTGCGTTCGACGATTGCGCCTCCGCCGCTCCAGCCTTCAGGGATGCCGATGCCTGCTGCGTTTTCCTTCGAGGCCCTGAAGGCTGCGGTGGCAGCCGGGGAGATCGACACCGTGATCGTCGCCATGGTCGACATGGCCGGGCAGTTGATCGGCAAGCGCTTCCACGCCGAGCATTTCGTCGCGACCGCGCATGACGAGACACATGCCTGCAATTATTTGCTGGCAAACGACATCGACATGGAGCCGGTCCCCGGCTACGCGGCCGCCAACTGGTCGAAAGGCTACGGCGACTTCGTCCTGAAGCCGGACATGGCGACGCTCAGGCGCATCGCCTGGTTGCCCGGTACGGCGCTGGTCATCGCCGACGTGCTCGACCATCACAGCCATGACGACGTGCCGCATGCGCCGCGCGGCCTGCTGAAGAAGCAGCTGGCGCGCCTGCAGGCGCTGGGCATGACGGCCTATTTCGCCACCGAGCTCGAATTCTATCTGTTCGACGAGAGCTATGAGGCGATCCACGCCAAGGGCTATCGCGATCCGAAGACGGCCGGCTACTACATCGAGGACTACCACATCTTCCAGACCACCAAGGAAGAGCCGGTGATGCGGGCGATCCGCAATGGGCTGCACGAGAGCGGCATCCCGGTCGAGAACTCGAAGGGCGAATGGGGGCCGGGCCAGGCCGAGATCAATGTCCGCTATGCCGACGCGCTCGACATGGCCGACCGGCATGTGCTGATCAAGAACGGCATCAAGGAGATCGCCCACGCCCAGGGCAAGGCCGTCACCTTCATGTCGAAATGGCGCTACGACCTCGCTGGCTCTTCCAGCCATGTCCACGCCTCGCTCTGGGATGCGAAGGGCGTTAAGTCGCTCTTCGCCGACCCCAATGGCGAGCGCGGCATGTCGGAGCTGATGCGCCATTATGTGGCCGGCCAGCTAGCCCATGCCCGCGAGATCACCTATTTCCTCGCGCCCTACATCAACTCCTACAAGCGCTTCCAGCAGGTCGGCACCTTCGCGCCGACGCGCGCCGTCTGGAGCGACGACAACCGCACTGCAGGATTCCGCCTCTGCGGCGCCGGCAGCAAGGCTATCCGCATCGAGTGCCGGATCGGCGGTTCCGACCTCAATCCGTACCTTGCCTTCGCGGCGCTCATCGCCGCCGGCCTCTCCGGCATCGAACAGAAGCTGGAGCTGGAGCCGGCCTTCGTCGGCGACGCCTATGGCGGAGCGGAACTGCGCCAGATCCCCAACACGCTGCGCGAGGCAACTGAAACCCTTGATGGCTCGGCGATGCTGCGGGCTGCCTTGGGCGATGCGGTGGTCGACCATTACGTCCACACCGCCCGCTGGGAGCAGCTCGAATACGACCGCCGCATCACCGACTGGGAACTGAAGCGCGGCTTCGAACGCTACTGAGACGGATAGCCCGACAATGACTGACGTATTGCGCTGCGTGTCGCCCGTGGACGGGCGCATCTATGCCGAGAGACCCGTCGCCAGCGATGCAGCGATCGCCGCGGCGCTGAGTGCCGCCCGCGACGCCCAACGCGACTGGCGCCGGCTTGATATCGCCCGCCGCGCCGCGTTCTGCTCCGCCTTCGTCGATGCGATGCTGGCGATGAAGGACGAGATCGTCCCCGAGCTCGCCTGGCAGATGGGCCGGCCGATCCGCTACGGCGCCGGCGAATTGCGCGGCTTCGAGGAGCGCGCCCGCCATATGATCGGGATCGCCGAGAGCGCGCTCGCTCCGTTGCAGCCGGAGCCCAAAGACAAGTTCCAGCGCTGGATCGCGCGCGAGCCGCTCGGCGTGGTCCTGGTCGTCGCCCCCTGGAACTACCCTTACCTCACCGCGGTCAACACCGTCGTGCCGGCGCTGATGGCGGGCAATGCCGTCATCCTCAAGCACGCCGCGCAGACCCTTCTGGTCGGCGAGCGCTTCCAGAAGGCTGCCAATGCCGCCGGGCTTCCGGCCGGGCTGTTCCAGAACCTCGCGCTCAGCCATGCGCAGACCGGCCGGATCATCGCCGGTCGGGGCGTCGACCAGGTCAACTTCACCGGCTCGGTCAATGGGGGCAAGGCGATGGAGGCGGCGGCGAACGGCACCTTCATCGGCCTCGGGCTCGAGCTCGGCGGCAAGGATCCGGCCTATGTCCGGGCCGATGCCGACCTCGCTCAGGCGGTCGAGAACCTGGTCGACGGCGCCTTCTTCAACTCCGGCCAGTCCTGCTGTGGCATCGAGCGCATCTATGTCCATCGCGACCTCTACCCGAAGTTCGTCGACGGCTTCGTGGAGTCGACCAAGAGCTATATGCTCGGCGATCCGCTGGATGAAGCCACGACTTTGGGGCCAATGGTGAAGGCGGAGGCCGCCGCCTTCGCCCGCGGTCAGGTCGCGGAAGCCGTGCGCGCCGGCGCCAGGGCGCTGGTCGATCCCGGCCTGTTCCCGCGCGACCGCGATGGCACGCCCTATATGGCGCCGCAGGTCGTGGTCGACGTGAATCACCAGATGGGGCTGATGCGCGAAGAGAGCTTCGCACCGACCGTCGGCATCATGCCGGTCGCGGACGATGCGGAGGCGCTCGCGCTGATGAACGACAGCCCCTATGGGCTGACCGCCTCGCTCTGGACTGAAGACCCGGACGCCGCCGCGCGCCTCGGCGCGGAGATCGAGACCGGCACGGTCTTCATGAATCGCTGCGACTATCTCGACCCGGCTCTGGCCTGGACCGGCGTCAAGGACACCGGCCGCGGAGCGACGCTCTCCCCGATCGGCTACGAGACGCTGACCCGGCCGAAGTCCTTCCATCTCCGCACTGCGTTCTGAAAGAGGCGACCCGTGACGCTGAAGGCCAACTGGAACTACCCGACCGCCGTCCGCTTCGGGCCGGGACGCATCGTCGAGCTCGCCCAGGCCTGCCGCGCCGCCGGCATCGAACGCCCGCTGCTCGTCACCGATTCCGGCCTGTCCGGCCTGCCGATGATCAAGGACGCCATCGCGCAGCTCGGCGCCGACGGGCTCAAGGTCACGCTGTTCGACCGCGTCCAGGCCAACCCGGTGGCGGCCAATGTCGAGGATGGCTTGAAGGTCCTGCGGGTAAGCGGCAGCGACGGCGTCATCGCCTTTGGTGGCGGCTCGGCGCTCGATTGCGGCAAGGTCGTCGCCTTCATGGCCGGGCAGAGCCGGCCGATGTGGGATTTCGAGGATATCGGCGACTGGTGGACGCGCGCCGACCCAAGCGGCATCGCCCCGATCATCGCCGTCCCGACCACGGCCGGCACCGGCTCCGAGGTCGGCCGCGCCGGCGTGATCACCGACGAGACGACCCAGACCAAGAAGGTGATCTTCCACCCGAAGATGATGCCGCAGATCGTGATCTGCGATCCCGAGCTGACGGTGGGCCTGCCGGCCAAGGTCACGGTCGGCGCCGGCATGGATGCGCTGGCGCATTGCTTAGAGGCCTATTGCGCGCCCGGCTTCCACCCGCTCGCCGACGGCATCGCGGTCGAGGGCATCCGGCTCTGCAAGGTCTTCCTGCCGCGCGCGGTCACTGACGGCACCGACATCGAGGCCCGAGCCCAGATGATGGCCGCCGCCGCCATGGGCGCGACCGCCTTCCAGAAGGGGCTCGGCGCCATCCACGCTTTGTCGCATCCGATCGGCTCGGTGCACCACACCCATCACGGCATGACCAACGCCGTGTTCATGCCCTATGTCCTTACCTTCAATCGCCCGGCGATCGAGGAGAAGATCGCGCGGCTCGCCGCCTATATCGGGCTGGAGCCGAGCTTCGAGGCCTTCTACGACTGGATCATCGGCCTGCGTCGCGAGCTCGGTGTGCCCGAGACACTCAAGGCCTTCGGCGTCACCGGGATCGATTATGGCAGGCTGGCGAAGATGGCGATCGTCGACCCGACCGCCGGCGGCAATCCCGTGCCTCTGACCGAAACGGCCGCCGACGCCTTGTTCAGAGAGGCGACCGGCTGATCCCCAGCAGGAGGGCGCGCATGGGGTCGCCCCCGCGCGCCCGGTCCATCCTCAGCGGATGTCCTTCGCCGTGAGCCTCGGCCAGTTGCCGTCGGCCCGGGCGATATAGGTCTTGGTCCGGCGCGCCCAGGTCTCGCGCACGCCGAGGTCGTAGTTGAGATAGAGCCTGCCGTCGACGATCGACCAGGCCTCCGGCTCGATCTTGACGAGATAGCCGCGCGAGGTGCCGTAGGCGCAGAAGCCGCCAAAGGCCGGCAGGTAGCGCTCCGGATCGGCCTCGAACAGCGCCTTGTGCTCGGCGCTGGCGAAGCGCCAGACAGCGCCGCCGTGGCGGACCGAGAATTCCGGCTTGCCGAGCCGCGGGCCGCCATCGCGAAAATAGGCGACGGGGTCATAGCCGCGGATCGCGACGCCATCAGAGGAACCGAGCGTGTTGACCAGCTGGGGCGTGTCCGCTTGCGCCTTCGCCCTGGCGATACCCGCAGTAGCGAACGCCACAGTTGCGAGATGGATGAATGCGCGTCTGTTCAACATGATATCGCCTCCCGTGCTCAGGTCCGGCGCGCTTCGAGCGCCTCGAAGACATAGGCCGCGAGCCAGCCATAGATCGCGTGGCCGACGAGGCTCATCACGGACAGGCGCGGCACGTCGTTCAGCAGGAAGTGCTGGCCGGCAAGCGGGGCGAAGAAGGCGAGCGCGATGAAATAGGTGATCACGCCCCAGAGCCAGCCATCGGCCGGCATGCCGAAGCTCTTCACCCAACGGGTCAGCAGCCAATAGCCGAGCGGATAGAACAGGAAGCCGGTGACGAAGTGCAGCAGCTTGGCGGTCGGCGTCGACAGCGTCAGGCCGAACTGATGCGCGAACAGCGACTTCACCAGCTCCGGCGGCTCCAAAGGATACTCGGCGAACCAGGCGGTCGGCACGGCCGAGAACAATTCCCAGAAGCCGAGGCCGGCGAAGCCGCCGATGGCGAGATTGATCACGGTGCGGGTGGAGGGCAGCGCGAAGCCCCGGGTCATGGTCGCGGTGGTCATGGCGTATCCTTTCCGTGGGATCAGTGAGCGATGGCGAGCGGGGTCGAGGCGACGGCGAGCGCAGCGACGAGGCCGCTCGCGGTCTTTCCGAGCCGCCCGAGCGTTTCGAGCCGGCGGCTGGCGAAGCGGTTGTGTCCCTTGCGCCGTGCCAGGCGCTCGAGCAGGACGATTGCGGCGCGATCGTGCTCGCCGGACCGGATCAGGCTCTCGGCATAGGCCTGTTCGAACAGGTCGCGCTGGGCATGGCTGCCGCCGACGGCGAGCAGACCGTCGCGGGCAGCGCCGAGCAGGCGGGCCGCCTCGCCATAGTCGCCTTCGCGGAAAGCAATCAGCCCGAACGCGGCCAGCGCGCCGTTGCGGGCCGCATCGCGCCGCTCGCCGCTGGGATGGGCCTTCGCATCCGCGATCAGGTCGCGGGCAATCGCATCGGCCTCCGCGGCATGACCGGCGCCGAGCAGCGACAGGGCATAATGCAGGTCGGCGAAGACGAGGCAGCCATCATGGACGCGGCCTTCCGCCCTGGCGGCGAGTTCCTCCCAGCGCTGGCCGACATCGACGCCGGCGAATTCGAGCCGCGCCAGCAGCGAGGCGCCATTGGCGATATCGCGGTAATCGTCAGTCGATTCGGCCCTGATCTCCTTGTCATAGAGCCGCAGCACCTCGCCGGTCTCGCCGCGTTCCAGCCGGAACAGCGCAAGATGCCAGAAGATGTGGAAGCGTAGATTGTTGGCGTGGGCGATGTCGCGGCCATCGCCGAGCCAGACGATGCCTTCGTCGGCGCGGCCGGTCATCTCCAGCACATGGGCGACGGCATGACGGCCCCAGGCGTCGCGCGGGCTCAACGCGACGGCGCGGCGTCCGGCCCGCTCGGCCTCGACATAGAAGCCGCGCTCCTCCAGCGCGAAGGCATGGCAGCCATGGACATAGCCGGCGAGCGGATGGCTCTCGCCGAAGCCGGGTGCGACGCGGCGCAAGGTCGACAGCATCTCGACCTGGTCGCCGAGCATGAAGCGGATGCCGTGCGAGAGCTTGAGCGCCAGCACGTCGAAGGGATGGGCGAGGAGGATCGCTTCCAGCCGCTCCGCTGCCCGGCGCGGGGCGGCGTCGAGCCAAAGCGCCAGTGCCTCGACGACCATCGCCTCGCGCCGCGTGACCTGCCGCAGGCGCGCCGCCGCGTGGGCCCTGGCGAGGCAATCTCGGGCCGGACCGAGCAATTCGCTGCGCGCCAGCGAGAGCAGCATCAGCCCCTTGGCGGCATGCGCCAGGGCGAAGTCGGGATCGGCGGCAAGCGTGCGGGCGAGATGATCGGGCGTGGCGGCGGCATGGGCGAGCAGCGCTTCGAGCGTATCGTTCCAGGCGAGCCGGGCGGCATCGTTCGCGACGGTGATGCAGTCGCCGGAAAGATCGTGATGGAAGGCGTAGGACATAGGCTGCTCCATTGCCGCGCCGCGAGGAGGCGCTCTTCAGGGAGTTCGCAACGGGTCGATCAAACGGCGTTCAACTCGCTTCACGGACCCGTGTTGTCAGCGCGGCCGCGGCCGGTTCATCCTGTCGCTCGACGGCGGGCTTCGGTCTCGGACCAGACCAGGGCGCGCTCTTGAACCAGCCGACCACGAGTGCGGTGGCGAGGATCAGCGCGAAGCCGATAAGGTTGAGCAGCGCCACCGCCGCCTCGCTGCGCCCGGCCATGTCGGCGACGGTGCCCAGCAGCCGCGCCAGCACGACGCTGGCGAGGAAGGCCGCGAGCGATTGCCGGCCGATCAGGATGAGGAGATGGCCAGCGCCGCGGTCGAGCCGGTCGCGCCAGGGCTCGATCAGGCTCAGAACGAGATAGGCGAGCGCCAGGAAATGCAGCACCCGCAGGATATGCAGATCGGTCTTCTCGCTGACGGGGATGATCAGGTCGCGGGTGGCCTGCGCCAGCGGCCAGTGCTCGAGGATGCCCCAGAATGACAGGGGCACCGAAACGAGGATGAAGAGCCCGGCTGCGAGCATCAGGCGCCGGTCGCCGAGCCGCGGCACCGGCAGCCAGCTCATGCCGATGAAGAAGCCGATGAAGAAGATCAGCTGCCAGGCGAAGGGATTGAGGAACCAGCCGGCATCGTTCCAGGGGTTGCCAGGCAGGTTGAGCCCCCGCCCCCAGACTGCGGCGTAGAGCCCGACCGCGATCAGGAATGGCAATGCGACGTGCAGGCGCCGCGCCAGCATCATCACCGGCACCAGCGCCAGGATGACGAGATACATCGGCAGGATGTCGAGATAATCCGGCTGCCAGGTCAGCGTGGCGAGACCGAGCAGCGCGCGCTCCGGATCGGCCAGCAGCGGCGCGAATTGTTGCGCGAGGACGGTGAGGCCGAAGCTCCGGTCCAGCAGCGCGGCGAGTGCGATCAGCGCGAGGACGAGGCCGATCTGCGCCCAGTAGACCTGCCAGATCCGGTAGGCGATGCGCGCCGTCCCCAGCCAGAGACCGCGCCTTGTGAAGACTCCGCCAAAGGCGAGCGCGCTGGCGAGGCCCGAGCAGAAGACGAAGAGCTCGGCGCCCGAGGAGAAGCCGAAGCGCGCCGGGATCCAGGCGTTCCAGCTGTTCGCGGGCAGATGCGCGACGAAGATGATCAGCATGGTCAGCCCGCGGAAAAGATCGAGCCGCTCGTCGCGCGGCCGCTTCGCCGTCGCGGCAGGGAGCGCTGCCATCAGAAGGCTCCCTCATAGCTGGAAGCATCGATGCGGCAGGCCAGCAGCGTAAAGCCATCGCGCCTGAAGGCCGCCTCAGCCTCATGCGCGAGGGTCTCGCGATCATCGATCGTCACGCCGTGTCCGCCCATCGCGCGAGCGATGCCGGCGAAATCGGTCTCGCCGATATCGACGCCGGAACGCGCCAGGCCGAGCTGGCGCTGCTTCAGCGCGATCAGCCCGAGCGCCTTGTCGGCGAGCACGACGATGATCACCGGCAGGCGCAGGTCGCGCAGGGTCGCCAGCTCGCCGAGCACCATCTCCAGCCCGGCATCGCCGACGAAGCAGAGGGTCGGGCGACCGGAGCCGAGGGCGGCACCCGTCGCCAGCGGCAGGGCGCAGCCCATGGTGCAGAGCCCGCTCGATTGCAGCAGGGTGCGCGGCCCGTCGCAGCTCCAGATCTGGCTGAGGAGGATGCGGTGCGCGCCGGAATCGGCGGTGGCGACTGTGCCGGCCGGAGCGATCTTGCGCAGGGTTTCGAAGACGGCATGCGGCCCCCATTCGGCGGGGGCGGCGAAGGCGGTGCGGAAGGCCCGTCGGATCGCGGCCGGCTCGCCTTCCGGCCAGGTCGCCTTCGCTGGAAGCCCGTCCGCCAGCCGTGCGAGGATCGTGCCGACATCGCCTTCGAGCAGCAGGCTGGACGCATGCATGCCGTGCGGAACCGGTTCGGCGACGATGTCGATGACCGGCTTGCCGGCCGGCCAGGGACTGCGCCAGCCCTGGCGCATCTCGATCGGATCGTAGCCGGCGAGCACGATCAGGTCGGCCGCCTCGATCAGTGGCCGTACGATCGCGTCGGCCCTGGGCGAGAGGCCGATGGCACCGATCACGCGCGGATCGCCTTCCAGCACCAGCCCCTTCGCCTTGTAGCTGGTGAGCAGCGGTGCACCGGTCGTGGCCAGGAAGCGATCGAGCGCGGCCCCGCCCCCCTCGTTGACGAGGTCGAGCCCGGCGATGACCAGCGGTCTCTGGGCTGCGGCGAGCAGCGCCTGCGCCGGCCGTAGGTCGGCGGGGACAGAGGGCGCGGCGAACACTATCGCGGGCGCGGAGCGCCGGGCCGTGAGGGCTTCGGCGACGGAGATCGGCAGGTCGATATGGACCGGCCCCGGCCGACCGCGCCGGGCGATGGCGACGGCCTTGGCCACCACGAGGTCCTCGGTACCGGGGGCGATACGGAAGCTCGCCTTGACCAGCGGGCGCAGCACCGCCTGATGGTCGAAGACCTGATGCGTATAGCTCTCGGCCAAAGCCTGATCGACACAGCCGGTGACGAAGATCAGCGGCACCCGGTCCTGCTGCGCATTGGCGACAACGTTGACCGCATTGGCGACGCCCGGGCCGAGCGTCGCGACCAGCACGGGCAGCGCGCCGGTCGCATGCCAGAGCCCTTCGGCCATGAAGCCGGCGGCGTTCTCGTGCCGGGCGAGCTCGAAACGGATGCCGGCGCGCCCGAGCGCGTCAACCAACGCCAGTACTTCGCCGCCGGGGATGCCGAAAGCGTGGGTGGCGCCGGCAGCGGCCAGTTGCGCGGCCAGGAGATCGGCGCCCGTGACGGGTTGCCCGAGGCCGGAGCCCGCCGGCTCCGCCGCTATCCGTTCATGGCGCATCGTCTCTCTCCGCTTCGCCGCCGCGGCAGCCATGCGAGAGAGATCGTGCGGGAGGCCGGTTTGGTTACAGGATCACGGAGACGTGAGCGGGCGATGTGCTGTGGAGAGAGGTTCGCCTGCCGGCATCATCAGCCGCCAGGCGCGCTCGACCCAGGCCGGATCGGCCCCGTGGCCGCCGGCATGCAGGCAAAGCTCCAGCCTCGCCTCGCCGCCGCAGCCGGAGGCGACGCGACAGGTGAGATCCTGTACTCCGGAAGGGCTGCGGGCGGTTTCGGCCCAGGGCGCCGTGCAGCCGCCCGGCGCGAGGATCGCGAAGCTCCTGAAGACATCGCCCTGCCGCGCTCCGGAGCGCAACGTGCGGCCGGCGAGCGGCACCGTCGTATCGCTCGTGCCATGGACATGGATCAACGGCGGGCGCGGACCGTCGCAGCGCTCCGGCAAGGGCTCCCAGAAGGCGCCGGCGATCGGCGCGAAGGCGGCGAACCGCGCCGGCATCCGGCAGGCGAGATACCAGACCATCGAGCCGCCCTGCGAGAAGCCGCTCGCCAAGATGCGGCGATGATCGACGGGAAAACGCGCCGCGACATCGTCCAGCACCTGCCCGATGAAGGCGAACTCGTCGCGATGGCGCGCCGGTGAGCCGGGATAGGACCAGCTGTGCCCGGCGCCATCGGGCGCGATCAGCGCGACGCCGAGGCGCCGGGCGACCGCAAGCAGGGCTGGATCGGCGATCACCTCCTCAGCCGAGCCCTGATAGCCGTGGAAATACATGATCGCCCCGAACGGCCGTCCCTTGACTGCCTGCGGCGGCAGGACGATGCGATAGCTTCCGCTCGCCACGATGCAGCCCGCATCACTGGGACAGGCATCTCCGGATTGCGGCCGGATGGGCTCTTGGGCGCCGGCCGATGCGACAGTGATCAAGCCGGCCAGCGCGCCTGCGAGCCATCGCCTTCTGGCCATCTGCGTCTCCCGGAGAGCAAGGGCTCGTGCACCCTCGCGCGAGCGTAACGGACGAGTGCAAGCGCTTCACCATCCCCTCGCAGGCTTGTGAGCCCGCCCCTGCCATGCGACGGACACGCAGATTATTCCCCGTGCGAGAAGCGCAAGGCGTGTCGCTGCAAGAGCTTGAAACCCGGCTCCGACCGATCTTCCTCGCGGCCCTTGCCGGCGATGCCGCAGCCTATCGCCTGTTCCTCGACACGATCAGCGTGCGGCTGCGGGGCTATCTCAAGCAGATGCTGGCGCGCGCCGGCCGAAGCGAGGCGAGCGAGGCCGAGGATGTGCTGCAGGAAACCCTGCTGGCGCTGCATCTGTCGCGCCACACCTATGACGCAGCGAGCCCGGTGACCGCCTGGGCGCATGCGATCGCGCGCTACAAGCTCGTCGATCATCTGCGCCGCTCCGGCCGCCATGTCGCCAATCTGCCGCTGGAGGACGAGGCCTATCAGCTCGCCGCACCGACCGAGGGTGCGGCCTCAGAGGCGAGGCTCGATCTGGAGCGCGCCATGGCCGCCCTGCCGGAGCGCACGCGCGCCCTGATCGACAGGGTCAAGCTTCAGGGAACGAGCGTCGCCGAGGCTGCGCAGGCGGCTGGCATGACCGAAAACGCCGCCAAGGTCGCGATCCATCGCGGATTGCAGGCCATGGCCAAGTTCCTCTCCCGGCGCGGGGAGCGGCCGGGATGACCGAGGCAGCGCGTAACCTTTCGACGATCCCGAGCGAATTCCCTGCCGAATGGACCAGAGAACCATGCAGACCAATGAGCTGATCGCGGTGATGACCGCGGGCCACCGCCCGGTGGATACTGGCTGGCTGCGCCGGGCCACCTGGCTCTGCGCGCTGGCGGCGCTGGCGCTCACCGCCCTGCTCGTCCTGATCGTCCTGGGTGCTCGCCCGGATCTTGCTGGCGCCTGGTCGACGCCCCCCGTGATCGCCAAGGCGCTGCTCGGCGCCAGCGTCGCCGGCATCGCGCTCGTGCTGTTCCAGCGCAGCCTGCGCCCGGGGCTGAAGCCAGGCAGAAAGCTGCCGCTGGTTGCTCTCCCGGTCGCACTCATCGCTCTCTGGGCGCTAGCCGCACTCTTCCAAGCGCCTGTCGCGGATTGGAGCGCGCTGATCTTCGGCCGCTACTGGCGCGCCTGCCTCGTCGCGGTGCCGCTCTACGCGCTGGTTCCGCTTGTCGTCCTCTTCGGATTGGCGCGTCGCGGCGCACCGGTCGACGGCAGGCTGACGGGAGCCTGCGCCGGCCTCGCCTCGGCCGGGCTTGCGACCCTTGCCTACAGCCTGCATTGCCCGGATGACACGGTGCCGTTCCTGGCGACCTGGTACACGATCGCGATCGCGGCGGTCACCGGAATCGGCGCGCTGATCTTCCCGCGGCTTTTGCGCTGGTAGAGGAAGCGGTCGGCCACGAGAGGTCGCTCGGCCGGATCGACGACGTGGGCCGCCCTTCGACGAGGGCGCGGATTCTGCTCGGAGAGTTGGGCAAATGGTGCGCAAGAGGGAGTCGAATAATTCACTCAGTTGATTGATATCGTTGTACTATCTTTCATCTGATTTTGGCGAAGGCCAACAATAAGGCCAACAATTCACACGACTGTTCGCGGCAGTCAGCGAAAACATTGGCGATGCGCTACCTTGCCCGATCGCGACGCTAGGTCGCAGCTAGATAGGGCGGCAGCTTCGTCGGCACATCGCTCATCAGGATCAGTTCGCACTCGACCGTTTCGCCTGTGTCCTTCAACAATGCAAGTTCGCCCGCCGGAACGGACGTATCCCAGGCGAAGCTGTCGGACATGAGCGCCAGCACACTGCGCTTGTAAGCGGTGTCGAGATTGTCGAGTTGGTCGCCCTTCGTCTCCAGCACGGTGATATGGGCGGCGCCGTCGCCGCGCTGCACGGCGAAAATGAAGTCCGGATAGATCCGATGCCGCTTCCAGCCTTGGATCGAATATTGCTGGCGCGCGACATTCCGGTGCCACCAGGTCAACGCCTTTTCGCCGTCGAGATGCACCGCGACGTTGCGCTCATCGCCGTTGAAATCGCCGCGATATACTGGCGCGAAGAGGCTCCGTTCCACCGGCTTGTAGTGATTGTCGAGCAAGGGCGGCGCGGTGTCAGGCTGCGTCGTCTCAACTGTGAACGGCATGCGCCAATTGCGGCCGTCGAGACGCAGGCGGAATTGGACGCGCCCGTCCTTGACGCCGTCGCGGAACAGCGCCTCAGCGCGCTTGTCGCGCTCCGCTTCAAGGCCACGCCGCAGCTCTTGGATGATGACGCTCGCGGCCCGCCCGACCTTTGCGGCACTGAAGCCTCTCGCCGTCAGCCGCTCCAAAGCCCGGCCCACTATGTCACGGCCCACGAAGGGATTTTGGACGATGTCGCTGATCATGCGCACGGCGTAGGTGGGATCGAACCGCAAGGCTTCCGCGTTTGGCGCAACCGCTTCGGCTGCGATCGGCTCTTCCTCGGCATCCGCTAGCGAAATGCGCTGCAACTGCGCCTCCGCCTCCTGCACGTTCTCGGGCACGGCATCGACGATCGCCGTCGGATCGAAGCCGCGCCAGTCGATTGCGGAGAGAATGTCGCCCTCATAGTCAAGGTCGCGCGGCCCATCGCCCTCGACCAGCAGCACCTTGGGCAGATAGATTTCGGTGCTCTTGAAGGCCGCCCGCCGCTCTATCGGGCGGGAAACATTGGGTGGCGCGCCGGCATCGGACGCGGCGAGCTTCACGACGAGATCGCCGAGGCCGTCGTTCTCCAGCCCCTTCTTGATCGCGCCGACGGCATCGCCGGTCTTGGCGTGATGCGTGATGACATGGCACTCGTCGAGCGCCGGAATGCCGGTCTTCAGCGCCCCCGGCTGACGCAGGATGCGGCCGACCAGCTGCGTCAAGGCGGAGATATTGCTTTGCGCGGCCAACGCGCACAACACATACGCGAACGGGCAATCCCAGCCTTCCTGAAGCGCCGATTTGGTGATGATCGCCCGCACGCGGTTCGTCGGCGAAAGCAGGTCTAGGTTTTCCGGCTGGTTGAGATCGTTGGTCTCAGCCGTCTTCACCGCGATTTCCGCATCGTCGAAACCAGCCGTCTTCAGCCAGTCGCGCACATCTTCGGCATGGATGAAGCCCGCGCCGCGCTGCTCCTTGCCGGTGCGCTCAACCTGAATGAGCGCAATCGGCCGGATATACCGGTTCGTCTCCGCCCGCAGCGTCGCCGCATGCTTATCGAGTTCGGCGAGCTTCAGGACAGCCGCGTTGAGCGTCGCCTTCCAGTCATCGCCCTGGCGCGGGTCCAAGTTGAGCGGCATCTTGATCATGCCCTCCCGATCCAGCTCCTTGCCCGTCACTTCGACCAGCACATTCTGAAAGCGCGCCGGCGCCGGATTCTTGCCGCCCTTGGCTTCAATGTCCTTCGGCGTCGCCGTCAGCTCCAGCACGAAGCAGGGATTGAACCCGTAGAGGGTTTTGAAGGCGAGTTCGGACGTGGCGCGATGACCTTCGTCCATGACGACGACAGGCCGGATGATGCGCAGGGCGTTGCCGAGCGAGTCCTTCACCATCGGAAAGAAATCGTCATAGGCGTCGAGGTTGGGCATGGCAGCAATCAGTGCCTTGTGCCTGTCCTGCTCGGCCTCCGGCGGCGCGAAGCCGTGCACGTCGCCCCTGTCCCTGAAGATGCGCAGCGTGTCGTTGGTTTCGCGGTTGGCCGATTGCAGCATCAGGAGCATGACGCAGAGCTGCTCCTCGACGTCCCGCGCGTCGAGCCGGTCGCCCTTTTCCATGATCCGGACGCGGTTTGCCGCCGCGCGATCCAGCATCTGCCGATAAGGGTGCTGCCGGTCGGCGAGATGCTTCAGTGTCTGCGCATAGATCGCCTCATTGGGCACGATCCACAGCACGAAGCCGGTGTTGCGGTGGAGATAGCGCCCGAAGACACGCGACACTGCCTGCACGGCCAGCAGCGTTTTGCCGCCCCCAGTCGGCACCTTCAAGACGGCGTTGGGCACAGCGCGACCGATACCGTCGGAGCGCGGCGAATAGGGAATGAGGAAGCGCGATACCGGCAGCTTGCCAGCCTTCCGCAACACCTCCCATGTCTCAGCCGGGAAATCCGGCACCGGCAGCTTCAGTTGGGGCCTTTCGGCAGCCAGTTTCGCGATGGCGTCGGCATTCGCCTTTTCTGCCTTCAAGGCATCCAAATAGGCGTCGACCGTGGTAAGCACCCGGTCTTGATAGTCGAGCTGGCGCAGCACCAGTCAGCTCCGCTCGATGCGGTAGAGTGCGAAGGGCAGCGGCACGAATTCGACCGGCACGCCGTTCTCGGCCAGCACCTTCTGGCTGACGAAACGCGCCGGGGCGAAGACGAGATGCTTCGCCTGCGGGTCCTTCGCCGCGAACCCCTTGGCACGCGACAGCGTCAGCGCCGCCTCGGGCGATTTCAGCCAATCGAGATCAGGCTTGTAGATCAGCCAGAGATGCTGACCGTTGGCGGCGCCGAGATAGCCCTCCGCCTCCGCCATCCCGGCCGGATCGAAGGCACGGTTGGTAGCCATGTGGAAGAGCGCCGACCCCAGACCTTCGAACGAAGGCAGCGTTTCGCCGGAAAGGATTTTGTCCAGTTCCACCGGCGGTCCCAGAATGCAGTAGGTGAAGCTGCCACCGAGCCCTTCCGTTCGCTCGGCAATGGCTTTCTCGCCGGTGACGACCAGCTCGCCGTCTCTGATGTCCTTCTTGATCCGATCGTATTCATGGCCATGCAGGTTTTCGATGGCCTGCACCTTGTGGACCAGCGCATCGGCTTTTTCGATCGTGCGCCAACTCAGGCTTTCGCGCAGCAGTTCGGTTTTCTGCGTTCCCTTGAAAGCATAACCGTTGATGACGCGGCGGACGCGTTCGGCAGTGACAGTATCTGCATGACCCTCCATCTCAACTAAGATAAAGCGCCGGGTTCCACCATCCCTTTCATTCGCGGCCAGAACGGCGTGCGCTGTCGTTCCTGATCCCGCAAATGAGTCAAGAATTATGCCATGCGGAGGGCTTGCAAGCTCCAAGATCCTATCTAGCAGATGTCGAGGTTTTGGGGTTTCAAACGGCTTCTCGCCATCGAAGATTTCCTTTAATTCAGCTCCTGCGTTTCTCGTACTGCCCGCAAACGTATATGGCCACCACGTCTGATTAACGACACCCGGCTTTGCTTCCTTCAGAAATTTCTTTTCCATCGGAAAGTCCGCGTCGCCGTTCTGACCCCACCAGATGCGGTTGTCCTTTTCCAGCCACTGCATCTTATTTGGCGGGCGCCGCCAACTACTTCCCTTAGGGGGAAATACTTTCCGGCCAGCCTTGTTTTGAATCGAATAGTAATCGCGATCCCTGTGTTCCGCGCGCGTTAACGGAGCGGCTAGCCAATCTCCCCGCCGATCTTTATCAGGGTTCGTGTAATTTGCTATCTGATCTTCATTTCTTTCTAGTAATTCCGGTAAGAAATCCTTGCTTTTCCTGAATGCGATAATATGGTTATGAGTCTGAGCAACACCAGAACTATTGTTTCCGGGAGTGTCTTTAGATTGCCAGACAAAATTGGCTATAAAATTTTCATCTCCAAATATCTCGTCCAGCATTAATTTCAATCTATGCGATTCATTATCATCAATTGTTACCCATATACTTCCATCATCCGCAAGAAGATCGTGCAATAGCCGCAATCTCGGCCATAGCATTGCGCACCACTTATCGTGACGTAGCCCATCCTCAATGCCGATCGGGTTAGCCGCCAACCATTCCTTGATCAACGGCGAATTGACGTTGTCATTATAGCTCCAGCCTTCATTGCCGGTGTTGTAGGGCGGGTCGATGAAGATGCAGTCGACCTTGCCGGCGTAGAGCGGCAGCAGCGCCTTCAGCCCGTGCAGATTGTCGCCATGGATGATCAGGTTGCCGTCGAGCGCGACCGGCCCGATGCCTTTTTCCGGATGCGGAACAAGCGGCCGGAAGGGCACGGCGAGATGATGGTTGTAGACGAATTCCTTGCCCTTGAACGACAGTTCGGTCACGCCCCGGCACTCCGCAAATCAGCCCCGACCAGACATAGCATTGAACGGAAGCTCCGGCACAAGCGCCGGTTGACCGCCTCGGTGCCGCCTCGCAGATTAGGCGGCGGGAATAGGCGGGAATGGCGGCGAAACCTCATCGGCTGACGGTGGCACGGAAGGACTGGCTCAACGCCATCGCCTTTGGCGCAACGCATTTCAAAGCCTATCCACACCAACTCGTTACGCTGGAAAGCGAAGGCCGCAGCCTGCTTTTCGTTACCCGCAATGGCGAGTTTCCTCTAGCAGCCACCGGCAACTGGCCAAGCCTGGTCAAGATTCGCGCATCCGAGCTGCGCCGCCGGCCATGGGATTTCCTTCCCGACGCCCCACTGATTCTGACATTCGACGGCGCGCGCATCACGATCGGCACGGCCGATCGCACCGTCGCAGTGCCGGCCAAGTCGGCCTGAAGGATGCGGCACTCCCATCAGCGCCGACGTTCACGAAGCGCGGCGCTGCCAAATCTCTGCCGCCGCCTTCACGATCTGATCGTCCGACATTCCGCCAGTGTTGCGAGTCCCGCCAGCGCGCAGCCCGGCGAAGATTTCGGCCTGACGACGGCCGGGCACCTCACCGTAATGGGTGAAGGTCGTGTCGAGTTTCTCGTGACCGAGATTCTGGCTCCAGGCCTTGTGCTGCTCCAGGGTGGTGCAGACTTCATGCTGGTAGGCTGCCAGTGTCTTCCGGAACGAATGCGGGTTGTAATAGGGCAAGCCGGCGGCAGCGAAGGCTTGGCGGAAGATGCGCCGGATCGGCTCAGCTGATGCCCAGCCCTGACGGCACAGGCCGGCTGGGCAGAAGCCGCCATCCGCCCCGATCCCTATCTCGGTCGCCGGGAACAGCGGATCGTCCGGCCCGAACAGTAGCGCTGCCTGCAAATGAGCCATCCAGTCGGCAACGATCGCTTCGAGATCGCCGCCGACCGGGAAGAACCAGGTCGTATAGGTCTTGCTGAACTTGGTCCGCACGCCGTCGCGCGGCTCATGCGCGACCGTCCGCGCCGTGAGGTCGACATGCTTCAGCCGGAAGCTGGCGATGGCGTTGTCGCGTGCGCCGCTCACCATGGCGAAGGCGATCAGCGCCCGATCGCGCTTTTGGATATCGGTGTCGGCCGGCATCTCGCCCACGACGCGCAGAACCATGGCGATACTCGGTGCCTGCCGCTCGCGCTTGGCCGTCGCGATCCGGGCGTCCTTGGTCGAGGGATTGAAATACTCGACATCGCCATAACTCAGGCGGCGGTAGCCCTGCCTGCCGACAAGCCAGTGAAAGAACGCCTTTACGGCCATCAACCGGGCATGGATCGTCGCCGTCGCCAGCGGCGCCTTGGTCTCGGGGTTTCGCAGCTCGGAAAGCTGGCGCTTGAAGGCCCGCGCCTGCTCGATATGGAACAGGGCGAAGTCCTTGTGCCCGATCAACGCTTCGAAGGCGGCGATGGCGGCCATCGCCTGATCCTGCGTCGCCCGCGACCGGCCCTGCGCTTCGGCGAGATAGATCAGGTAGTCGCGCTTGGTGCGCTCGTTTTTCGGGTTGCGCTTTCGCATCGGTGTTCCTTTCGCCGGGAATGCGACATTCAGACAGGGCACGCTTCACTCACCTATGCGTGCGGGAGCCTGCCTGATCGCCACGTCCAGAACGGCGCGAAGTTCGCCGAGTCTCGCAAGCGACACGCGCTTGTGCATCGGCCCCAGGCATTCGCAGCACAGGGCGTGCAGGTTGCCGGTGGAGCCGGGGCCTACATGCAGGTCCGCCATTCCGCCGGCCGGCTCGCGCGGCTGCCGACATGTGAAGCAGTAGCATTCGGACAGCCGGCACTTCTGCTTCGGTGCTTTGCGTGCCGCTTGGAAGGCGGCCACGTCCGCGCCATGCACCAGATGCGGCTTCTTCTCCGCCATGACCGGCAACCCGGCCTTGATCCAGCGTTCCACCGTGCCCCGGCACTTGTGAAGCGCGAACGCGAGTTCGGCGATGGTGTAGGATCGGTGCTTGCTGACGCCGCGCAGCGCGAAGCCGCGACGGGACATTGCTCAGCGCCCTTTCGGCGACGTCGCAGCGGCCGCGAGACAGTTGATATAGCGCTGCACCTCGCTGGCGCGGACGAAGGTGCGGCGGCCGTTGCGGATGACGATGAGCCGGCCGGCGGTGACCTCGGCATAGCCCTTGGTGCGGCCCATGCCGGCCATGGCGAAAGCGTCGGCGACAGGGATCAGGCGGTCAATTTCTTGCATGATGGGCTCCGTTCGTGTCCGCATGAGCATCGGCGGACATGAACGGAGCGATGCACCAGACCAGCTATTGCCGGAACCGTTTGACGAAGAATGACGCCATTTGACGGAAAACGGCGTGCTTTGACGATGATCTAGTCGGGCTTACGCAATGCGCGCTCAATCGTCTTGTTCGAAAATGTGCGGCCAAGACTGTGGGTTCGCGCCCAATCGTTGATCTTCTCATTCCGAGTTTTGTTCGTCATTCCGATAGGGACACCGTCCGGCCAGAGATACTTAACGGCCCGGCGCACCGCTCGCTCACCGGTGGTCCCCTGCCCGTCGTCAATGGCAACCTCAGCGGAGCGTTTGACCGACTTGTTTGGCGGCAGTGCCGCAATGTCGGTCGAATTAACGGTCACGTTCTCAAACGTCGTTTCATGAGGCCAGCCGGGCTCCGACCGACCCAACTCCAGAGCGCTGCGCGGTAGGTCGAACCACACACCCTGTTCCCCGAGGATGTAAGACAGCGGCGTGGAACCGCCGTCGGCATCAAAAATGACTGGCAAGGCGCGAAACCATCGCGCCTCCAGCAGCTCCGGCGCCCTTCCCTTTTTCGAGCCGAAAGCACCGAGCGAACCAACCGCGATTCTGTCTAGCAAGCTGGCGGCGGTCGTCTTCAGCCTCTCCACCATAGCCTTTTCAAGGCAATCGGTAGGCGGCTCTTCTCCGCCCCACGCGAGCCACGCCGCTGCGGCCGGTATCGCCATTGGACCGGGAGCGACTGTCATTCGCTCGGTCGCATCAGAAATGAACCTCCGCACGATGTCGGAGGCCCAAGGCATAGCTACGGGCGCATAATCTCGGTGCAGGCTCGCGATATCGGGATACTCGTTCGCCAACCATCTGAGAAAACCGAGCCGTTCGACGGTGACGTTTTCCCAGTGTTGCTGGCGCCGCGTTCCTGCCGCGATGCCGCCGATTGTTGGATTATGGACCGGGATGGGTCCGAAAACTCTCATCTCGACGAAGTAGCTCGACGGAATGTCCCGTATGTCCGTCGCGTCGCCGCCGCAGGGAACGCCACGAAATTTGACCCGCTCTTCAAGACCGGCGCGGGTGAGCGCCATATTGAATCGATCGATGACGGGATCGCCGTAGTTGCTCGTGCCCGGTGGCTGGTGCGCTAGGAGTGCCCCCTTGCGTCGCCACTGGCCATCTTCGGCACTCGGCACCACGAATTCCCTCAAAGCCATATTCGAGGGATGCAGCGCCCATCCGTCCTGTACGAAGCTCAGAACAACTTCAAGCGGCAGCCATGGCGCGAATGGCAAAGAAGCGAGCCGACCATGTTCCTCGCCTAGCATGCGTCTTTCCCGCTTAGGACCGTCTTGCGGTCGTGCAGGCCACTCCCGCAAGATATCATCTCGGGCGACGGTTACGTCGTCCCATCTTGGCCCATGAGAACCTTCCCGCAGGTGTTCCGGCGAATCGAGTTGATCTTGAAAAGGTAGAAGGTCCTGCCACCGATAGGCAGGGATTGGCTCGCGCGCGCCATTTTGACGGCCCGATGCAATCAGGCGGCGTTCTTGGAGCGCGCGCCACAATGCGCGCTTAGCTTCTGGCGCCGTCATTCCGCCGGCGGGCGGGAGCGACTGCGCGACTTCCAGGTTATTCTCCAACAGCAATCGGCCGATTGTGGCAGGCCTCAAATTTCTCAACTGCCAACTTTTGCCGATAACGTATCCATTCAGCCGCCCGTTCTTCGGTAACCCAACGTTCGGTTGGCAATACCAGTGCTCGTCAGCCGCCCTGAAATTTGCCTTCTGCCTCGCCGTCTTTTTCCAGTCACGTGACATCATCCAGGCCATCGCCATCGGCAGAGACCAGTATGCGTCATCGCGAGGGTCGAACTTTGAGATGTCCGACCGGTTAGCAAGCGGCCCGCAATTCAGGGTAGCGGCCAGCCCCTCGGCTGCATCTGCTTCAAGCAAGCCCAACAATGCTGCGTGCAGCAATGCATCCCTGATTGCTCCCGACGCCCCGATATTCGGCGTGCCGACCCGATCAGAAGCGATGTCCGTTTGCCATTCCTCATACAGCTCGCCGCGATGGGGTATTGCCGCCGCGATCTTGCCCAGCGCTTCCAAGACATCCGTGTCGCCGCGAGTCAAAGACCTCTCCTAGCTTCACCTTCCGCCGGGAGAATAACCTACATTGCATCCTGCCAATCCGCAGCCAAGAGGATGCGATTTCTCAAGCCAACCGGGACACTGCCGATGCATGCGGTGAGGCCCGAAGTCGAAGCAAAGAGCGCGCGGCAATCTCCTGCTGGGCTTGCCTAGCTCGATGCATTTCCAATAGCTGTTTGCAGGGACAATGCTGAGAGGGGAACATGAAGCCTTATACGCGGTCGATCATCGAGCTATTTGATGGTAAGAAGCGATTTCTGATCCCACTTTATCAGCGTCAGTATGCTTGGAAGCCTACCCCTCAGCTTGATTTGCTGTGGGAGGACATCGAGCGGGCGGTCTCTCGGCTTATGGAGGACCGCTCTACCCTCACTCCACATTTCATGGGTGCCATCGTTATCGCCCAGATAAAGACATTTGGGAAACAGGTTCAGGCCTTCGAAATTATCGACGGACAACAGCGGCTGACTACGTTCCAGTTGCTTCTCGCGGCACTTCGAGACGTCGCTAAGTCTCATGGCTCCAAATACAAATTCGAGGTCGAGAAGTACCTCCTTAACGACGGCGTAATGGAGAGCCCCAGCGTCGAGCGGTTTAAGCTCTGGCCGTCGATCACGGACAGGCGATCGTTCGTCTCCATAGTCGACCCCGCGACGGACCTCGACGCAATCGCGTCGCGCCCGAACGACGAAGACGGTGTGGTCAGGCGATCCGTCGCCGCTCACGCTTACTTCAAAGATCGCATCGAACAGCACGTGACCGAACACGGCGAATTCGAGGAGCAACGCCTAGAAATCCTGTTCGAGGCATTGAAGGAGGGGTTGGCCGCTGTATCGATCGAACTGGAAAGCGGAGACGATCCCCAAACAATCTTCGAGACGCTCAACAGTCGGGGTGTAGACCTCACTCCGGGCGACTTGATGCGCAACTTCATTTTCCAACGGGCAAAGGGGCTCGGCCAAACTGATCATTCCCTTGTCGTAGACAAACTCTACGAGAAGCACTGGCTTCCGCTCGATCGGGCGTTCTGGAGCCAACCCGCATCCCGGGGTCGACAGACCCGCACCCGCCTCGACTGGATGCTCACGGACCACCTTGCGATGCATATCGGCGGCCTAGTGTCGGTCGAGGGGCTCTTTGAGAGCTATCGCCGATGGATTCTGACTGATCGCCCGTTTCTAAACGTTACGACGGAACTTGAGTCTATCTCGGCCACCGCGACTATTGAGAAGCGCCTATTCGATCAAGGCGCGAACGATCCAATCGGCAACTTCGGGCGTTTCGCGGACGCGTTTGACGTGTCGACCGTGATGCCACTGGTCATCTACCTCGCCAACGAGCCCAGCGTGGCCTCCGAGATCGACCGAGCCCTTGAGGTTCTGGAAAGCTATATTCTCCGCCGCGACATCTGCGGCCTGACGAACAAGAACTACAACAGGCTCTTTGTGGGTCTAATCGATCGTCTTCGTCAGGTCGAGGGCGACAAGATCGATGAGATGACGGCATATCTTACCACTCGTGTATCCGACATCGACAGGTGGCCGAGGGACGAGGAGTGGCGAAATGCATGGCTCGACCGCGATCAATATAAGGGTGCTCGACAGCCTCGACTCCGATACCTTTTTGAAGCGATCGAGATGGCCAAGCGTTCGGCACTGAATGAAGACATAGAAATCAAATCTGCGCTGTCGATCGAGCACATCATGCCCCAACGCTGGCATGAATCTTGGCCAATTCCGGGCTTCGAACATTTCGATGATGACGATACCAACATCGATTATCTGACCCGGCGAGCGGAACGCCATGCGGCCATCGATAAGCTTGGCAACTTGACGCTCCTCACAGGCGCGCTGAATTCGACGGTGTCGAACGGCCCCTACTCGGTGAAGATGCCTGCGGTGCGATCCCACTCCAGCCTCGCGCTGAACCGTGATCTGAACGAGTTCGATAGCTGGGACGAGGAAGCAATAGCTGCGCGCGGACTATCTCTTTTTCAGACTGCTAGCCGCATCTGGATGGCTCCTGCGCTGCAGGCCGATCGAGAAAACGAAAGGCCCACTGATGGACGGGGCCTTCCGGTGGACGGAACCGCTTGCCGATTCACCTATGCCGGCCGCCGATATGAAGGACGGATCGAGAATAGCGGACTTGTCGTGGAGGGCGTCGACCGGCATTTCGCATCACTTTCCGCAGCATCCCGATTTATCACGCGGACGCATCGTAACGGCTGGAATGACTGGTACTTTCAGGATGACATGGGCGGCTGGCTACTAGCGGATGCATGGCGTTCATCCGGCCATCAATGAACCAGATGGTTGTCGCTGCTGTTGAGCACTCTAGTCGGCCGCAAGCTTTGTCGCTGCTGTGCCTCCGCCGGCTTTCGGCTCGAAGGACAACACCTTCGCGCCATCCCGCCACGCGTCGATCTGATCGGCCCACCACTGCGCCATCGCCACCCGCTCATGCCAGTGCTCGCCGCGTGCATAGGCGCGCCGCACCGCGTCCGGGTCCTGATGCGCCAGCGCTCGCTCGATCGCGTCGGCAGAGAATTTGCCGCTCTCGTTCAGGAGAGTCGAGGCGGTAGCGCGGAAGCCGTGCGAGGACATCTCGTCCTGCGCGAAACCCATGCGGCGCAGGGCGCCATTCAAAGTGTTCTCCGAAATCGGCCGCTGCTCCACCTTCCGCCCCTGGCCTCCACTGATGCCATAACCGGGGAAAGCAAGGCGGCCTGCGCCGGTGATCGCCTGAAGTTCCTTCAGGATAGCGAGGGCTTGCTGCGGCAGCGGCACCCGATGTTCGCGTCGCATCTTCGCGCGAGCCGCAGGAATCGTCCAAACGGCCTTGTCGAGGTCGAATTCCCGCCATTCCGCCATGCGCAACTCGCTGGGACGGGGAAAGAGATAGGCCATCAGCTTAAGCGCGGCATTCGTCGATGGCTGCCCCTGAAACCCGCCGATCGCCCGCATTAAGCCACCGAGCTGCGCAGGATCAGTGATTGCGGCCCGATGCTTCACCACTGGCGCCGACAGCGCCCCACGAAGGGCGAAAGTCGGATCGTTCTCAGCCCGCGCAGTCGCTATGGCGTAGCGGAACACCTCGCCGATAACTGCGCGAAGGCGCTTGGCGGTTTCGAGCCGGCCCTTGCCCTCCACCTTACGCAAGGCCGACAAAACTTCCGCTGCCGTGACCTCCGCGACCGGCCGGTCACCAATGGCGGCGTTGGCCAGCCCGTGCAGCCATTCGAGCTTCGCAAGCGTGTTGGCCGCTTTGCCTTCCCGCCGCTTCTTGTCCAGCAGCTCGGCCGCGACCTTGGCAAAGGTCTGGCCCTGCGCCTCCAGCGCCTGCGCCTTGTCCACCTGCTTCTGTATCGAGGGGTCCCGGCCGGCTATCAAATGAGCCTTGGCTTCCTGGCGCTTGCCCCGCGCCTCAGACAGACCGATGGCGGGATAGGGGCCGATTGCCAGCTTCTTCTGCTTCCCGGCGAAACGATATGCCAACCGCCACAGCTTCGCGCCGTTGGGCATCAACCAGAGTTGGAGCCCGCCGCCATCTGACAGCTTCTGCACTGTGGCGGCCGGCTTGGCGGCACGGATTACGACATCGGACAGCGGCATGTGTTGGCCTCGCCCTTGTTGGCCTCATTGGCTAGGCCAACAGAAGGGCCAACATTCAGCGCGACTGTCAATGAACCCCCCTGAACGCCAGCGGACCGAAAAAGTTCAAAAAATAACAAAAAACCGCCCTTTCGGGGCGGCGATGAACGTCTTTGACAGTGGGAGTGGTGCCGCAAGAGGGATTCGAACCCCCGACCCCCTCATTACGAATGAGGTGCTCTACCAGCTGAGCTATTGCGGCGACGGGTGGGGCTGTATCAGCCCGACCCCATTTTGACAAGGCAGACTAGCGCCACAAGGCACACGGAATTCACGCCTGTCTGTGGAATTCCGCTGAGCTACGAAAGCGTCTGCCCTTCAGCTCTTCTTCAGCTTCTCCGTCTCGGCCTTCTCCTGGCCGAGCGCGACGATGCCGCGGCGGATGGCGCGGGTGCGGGTGAAATGCTTGTGCAGGGTCTCGCCGTCGCCATAGCGGATCGCACGCGTGAGCAGGGCCAGGTCCTCGTTGAAGCGACCGAGCATCTCCAGCACCGCCTCCTTGTTGGCAAGGAAGACGTCGCGCCACATCGTCGGATCGCTCGCCGCGATGCGGGTGAAATCGCGGAAGCCGCCGGCCGAGAACTTGATCACCTCCGACTGCGTCACCGCCGCCAGATCCTCGGCGGTGCCGACGATGTTGTAGGCGATCAGATGCGGCAGGTGGCTGGTGATGGCGAGGACGAGGTCATGGTGCTGCGAGCCCATCACTTCGACGATCGCCGCGATGCCCTCCCAGAACTGGCGGGTGCGGGCGATCGCCGCCTCGTCGGTGCCGGGCGGCGGCGTCAGGATGCACCAGCGATTGAGGAAGAGGCTGGGGAAGCCGGCGTCGGGGCCGGAATTCTCGGTGCCTGCGACAGGATGGGCCGGGACGAAATGCACGCCCTCGGGCAGATGCGGGCTGACGGCCTCGACCACCGCATGCTTGACCGAGCCGACATCGGACAGGATCGCGCCGGGCTTGAGCACGCCGGCGATCTCCTCCGCGACGGCGCCGCAGGCACCGACCGGCACGCAGAGCACGATGTGGTCTGCATCGCGGGCGGCCTCGATCGCGGTCTCGGCGATCTCATGGCCGAGATCGAGCTCGCGGGCGCGGCGGCGGACATCAACGTCGGCGTCGCTCAGCACGATATGGCGGGCGAGGTTGAGCTCCTTCGCCGCATGCGCGATCGAGGAGCCGATCAGGCCGATGCCGATGATGGCGAGCCGCCCGAAGAGCGGCTCGTCACGGCGCGGCGCGAAGCTCTCGGGCGCGCTCACGCGGCCTTGCCCAGGAACTCGGCCAGGGCCGCGACGACGAGGCGATTGGCCTCCTCGCTGCCGATCGTCATGCGCAAGGCATCCGGCAGGCCATAGGAGGCGACCGAGCGCAGGATCAGGCCGCGCTGGGTCAGGAAGGCATCGGCCTCCTTGGCGCTCTTGCCGGCGACGGCCGGGAAATGGATCAGGAGGAAGTTGCCGACCGAAGGCGTGACGGTGAGGCCGAGCTTCTCCAATTCGGCCGTGGTCCAGGCAAGCCATTTGTCGTTGTGCTCGATCGCCGAGGCGATGTGCGCCTCGTCGGCGATGGCAGCGACGCCGGCCTCGATCGCGGCGCCGTTGACATTGAACGGGCCGCGGGTGCGGTTCAGCGCGTCGATGATGTGGGCGGGGCCATAGGCCCATCCGAGGCGCAGGTTCGCCAGGCCGTAGATCTTCGAGAAGGTGCGCGTCATCACCACGTTCTCGGTGGTCGCGACCAGTTCGAGGCCCGAGGCGTAGTCGTTGCGCCGGACATATTCCGCATAAGCTGCATCGAGCACGAGCAGCACATGCGGCGGCAGGCCCGCCTGCAGGCGCTTGACCTCGTCGAAGGGCAGATAGGTGCCGGTCGGATTGTTGGGGTTGGCGAGGAAGACGATCTTGGTGCGCGGCGTCACCGCGGCGAGGATCGCGTCGATATCGGCGGTGAGGTTCTTCTCGGGCACGATCACCGGCTTGCCGCCGGCGGCAAGGATCGCGATCTTGTAGACGAGGAAGCCGTGCTCGGTGAACACGCCCTCGTCGCCATCGCCGAGATAGACCTTGGTGATCAGCTGCAGCAATTCATCCGAGCCGGTGCCGCAAACGATGCGGTTGGCGTCGAGCCCGTAGCGGCCGGCGATGGCCTCGCGCAGCTTGGTCGCCGAGCCATCCGGATAGAGTTCGAGCTTGCCGGAAAGATTGCCATAGGCGGCGATCGCCTTCGGGCTCGGGCCGAGCGGGGTCTCGTTCGAGGAGAGCTTGTGCAGCTTGACGCCGGCCGGGGCCGAGGATTTGCCGGGTACATAGGCCTCGATGTCGAGGACGCCGGGACGCGGGATGGGGCGAGGAGCGGGCAGAGCCATGGGGCTGGACCTTGAAGGAGTGATCAGCGGACGGATTTGAAGGCAAAGCGGGCGGCGTGGCTGCCGATCTCGGTCAGCTCCTTGAGGCCCGCAGGTTCGAGTGCGCTGCGGATGGCTTCGACCGGCGTCTCACCGGAGGCGGCCACCAGCAGCGCCAGATGCGAGCCGTCGGCGGCGCTGGCCGAGACCTCGGCGAGATGCTGGGCGAGGCCGTGGCGCAGCGGCTCCGACCAGCGCTCGACCCGAGCGGCATAGAGCACGATCTCGCGCACGGCGGCGTCGGTCAGCGGCTTGGCGATGCAGTAGACCGGCGTGCCGGCGGGATGATCGGGCCGCTCGATGAAGGGCAGGCGCGCGATGATCTTGGGCTGGGCGGGGCCGATCAGGTCACGCCACCAGACGCCGGCGCTGGCGCCGAGATCCATGCGGAAGATGCCGAGATCGCCGGCCGAGTCCGCCACCGCCGCGATCACGGCGCGGGCGTCCTCATGCGTGACGAAAGGCACGGTGAAGCCGAAATGGAAGCGGGCGCTGTCGCGCATCGGCGCATCGCCGCCGGAGATGTCGGCATGGACCGAATAATTCGCCTGCACGAAGGTGAAGGTCGCGATGATGATGCGCCAGATGCTCTCGACCGTGTCGAGCGGCAGCAGGCCCTGATGACGCAGCGCCAGGCGCTTCATCATGTCGGCCTCGCGCCCCGGGCGGAAGGCCGAGCCGGAGACTTGCGTCTTCTTGATCGCGATCAGCGTCTCGATGATCTGCGAGCGTTCCATCAGCAGGCCGTGCATCGCCGCATCGATGCGGTCGATCTCGCTACGCAGGTCGGCGAGCGTGGTCGGAGCGGCTTCTGTCATGATGGCCAGACTTCTTTAATCGTGCCGGTCTCTTAGCGGTCGCCGAAGGGCTTGGCAAAGCGTTCGCAACGCATCGCCGCGTTGACAGACGGGAAGAGCCGCGCCATCGGTAGTGTCCGCTATTACGAACGGACCGGGCGACAAGACAAATCCGAATGCCGAACCGGACGCAAGCTCCCGACCTTCTCGCCGACCCGCTGGCCGAAGCCAACCAGCCGTCGAGCCTGCTCGCCCCGTTCGGGCCGGACAAGGCCTTGCAGCTCGATTCCGGCGCCGTGCTGGAGCATTGGCAGATCGCCTACCAGACTTATGGCGAGCTCAATGCCGCGCGCTCGAACGCCGTCCTGGTCTGCCATGCGCTGACCGGCGACCAATATGTTGCGAGCCGCAATCCGGTCACCGGCAAGGGCGGCTGGTGGACCGCGATGATCGGCCCGGGCAAGCCGATCGACACCGACCGCTTCTTCGTGATCTGCGCCAATGTGCTCGGCGGCTGCATGGGCACGACCGGCCCGGCGTCGACCAATCCGGAGACTGGCAGGCCCTGGGGCTTGTCTTTCCCGATGGTGACGATCCGCGACATGGTGCGGGCGCAGGCCCACCTCGTCGACTCGCTCGGCATCGACAGCCTGTTCTGCGTCGCCGGCGGCTCGATGGGCGGGATGCAGGTGCTGCAATGGGCGGCGAGCTATCCGACGCGGGTGTTCTCGGCCTTGCCGCTCGCCACCGCCGCCAAGCACTCGGCCCAGAACATCGCCTTCCACGAGGTCGGCCGCCAGGCGGTGATGGCCGATCCGGATTGGCGCCAGGGGCGTTATCTCGACGAAGGTACGAGGCCTTCGAAAGGGCTCTCGGTGGCGCGCATGGGCGCGCACATCACCTATCTCTCGGAGCCGGCGCTGCATCGCAAATTCGGCCGCAAGCTGCAGGAGCGCAGCGCGCCGACCTTCACCTTCGACGCGGATTTCCAGGTCGAGAGCTATCTGCGTTACCAGGGCATCAGCTTCGTCGAGCGCTTCGACGCCAATTCCTATCTCTATGTGACGCGGGCGATGGACTACTTTGACCTCGGCGCCGACCATGACGGCGTGCTGGCCAAAGCCTTTGCCGGGACGCGGACACGCTTCTGCGTGGCGTCCTTCACCTCGGACTGGCTGTTCCCGACCAGCGACTCGCGCGCCATCGTGCACGCGCTGAACGCGGCCGGCGCCTCGGTCTCCTTCGTCGAACTGGAAAGCGACAAGGGCCACGACGCCTTCCTGCTGGAAGAGCCCAACCTGTTCGCGACGACGCGCGGCTTCATCGGCGCCGCGGCGCGCGCCAGGGGAATTTGAGCATGGCGCTGGCGGACACCCAGACCAACCGCATCGACCTGCGCCTCGTCGCCGAGATGGTGACGCCGGGCTCGCGCGCGCTCGATGTCGGTTGCGGCGACGGCGAACTGCTGTCGCTGCTCGCCGAGACCCGCGGCGTCGACGGGCGCGGCATCGAATTGTCACGCGAGGGCGTTGCCGGTTGCGTCGCGCGCGGGCTCTCGGTGATCCAGGGCGATGCCGACACCGACCTCGCCGACTATCCCGACGACAGCTTCGACTACGTCATCCTGTCGCAGACCATCCAGGCGACGCGCAATCCGCGCCTTGTGCTGGAGCAGATGCTCCGCATCGGCCGGCGCGCCATCGTCTCCTTCCCGAATTTCGGGCATTGGCGGATGCGGTCCCAGGTCTTCTTCATGGGGCGGATGCCGGTGACCGACTCCCTGCCCTACACCTGGTGGGAGACGCCCAATATCCATTTCTGCACGATCCGCGACTTCGTCGCGCTCTGTGACGCCGTCGGGGCGGAGAAGGAGCGCGCGGTCGCGCTCGATGTCTCCGGCGGCAAGGTCGGCGTCAGCGCACCCTGGTGGTTCTGGAACCTCTTCGGCGCTCAGGCAGTGTTCCTGCTGAAGCGGGGGTAAGCGGCTTCAGGACCGCAACCGGAGGCGCTCGTGAGCTTCGTCGTCTGGTACAACACATATTGTCCGGTCTGCGATGCCGGCATCGCGCGCCAGAAGCGTCGGCTGATTGCTGCAGTGAAGGCAGGTGCGATCGAATTTCGCGATATCAATCACGAGCCCGAAGCGCTCGCCCGCTATGGCGCGACGTTGGATGAGATTCGCCGGCGATTGCATGCGGTCGATGAGAAGGGCCAGCTTTTCGTCGGGGCCGATGTCGCGATCGAAATCTGGCGCCGCACTCCGGGCGAGTCTTGGCTGGCAGCGCTGACCGGGCATCCGCTTGTCCGCCCGATCACACGCTTCGTCTACGACCGCTTCGCCGATCTGCTCTACGCTTGGAACCGGCGGCGTGGACACTGGTAAACCTTACTCGCTGCAGAATGACGGCGCCCCTCAAAACGCCTCTTCCCAGTTCCTGCTCAGCCGCATCGCCGAATTGATCAGCCCGACCATCGAATAGGTCTGCGGGAAATTGCCCCAGAGCTCGCCCGTCTCGAGATCGGCGTCCTCCGAGAGCAGGCCGAAGCTGTTGCGGCGCTGCAGGATGCGGCCGAACAGCTCCTTGGCCTCGTCCTTGCGCCCGATCGCGTGCAGTGCATCGACATACCAGAAGGCGCAGATCAGGAAGCCGGTGTGCATGAAGCCGAAATCGTCTTCGGTGCCATAGCGCAGGATCAGGTCGCCCCGGCCGAGATCCCGACCGATCGCCTCGACCGTCGCGATATAGCGCGGATCGTCGGGCGTGACGAAGCCGAGCTCGGCGATCAGCAGCAGGGTTGCATCGAGATCGGCCCCGTCGAAGGTCGAGACGAAGTGGCCCTTCTCCTGGTTCCAGATCCGATCGGAGATGATGCCTTTCAGGCGCTTGGCCTCGCCGCGCCAGTATTCCTTGCGGTCGGCGCGGCCGAGCGTGCCGGCAATGCGGGCGAGCCGGTCGCAGGCTGCCCAGCACATCACGCTGGAGAAGGAGTGGACCACCTCCTTCTCGCGCAGCTCCCAGGGGCCGGCATCGGGCTTGTCGAAGAGCTGGATGGCGCGCTCGCCCATGCGTTCGAGCTGGGCGAACAGCGCTTCCTTGCCGGGCTGGATCAGGCGGCGATCGAAGAAGGACTGGGTCGCGGCGAGCACGACCGCGCCATAGCCGTCGTTCTGGACCTGCGTCGCCGCGCCATTGCCGACGCGGACCGGCTGATGGCCGCGATAACCGGCGAGGTTCGGCACCTCGAATTCGCGGAGTTCGCCGCCGCGCGTAATCGGATAGAGCGGTGGCAGATGCTCGGCGCCGCTTTCAGAATAGCTGTCGACGACATTGGTAATGAAGCCGAGATAGTCCTCCATCGTCCGCGTCGTGCCCAAGCGATTGAGGGCGTGGACGACGAAATAGGCGTCGCGCAGCCAGCAGAAGCGATAGTCCCAATTGCGCTGCGTGCCCGGCGCCTCCGGGATCGAGGTCGTCAGCGCCGCGACGATCGCGCCGCTCTCCTCGAAGGAGCAGAGCTTCAGGGTGATCGCGGCGCGGATGACCTCGCGCTGCCATTCGAAGGGAATCGAGAGCGAACGGACCCAGTCGCGCCAATAGTCGGTGGTCTTGTCGAGGAACTCGCGCGAGGTCGTCTCGATCTCGGCACGCAGGGCCTCGTCCGAGCCGATGAAGAAGGAGAACGGCTTCTCGACCGCGAAGGGAATGCTCTCCAGCACATAGGAGAGCGGCGCGTCGGTGGTCAGCCGGATCGTCTGGTCGGCACCGACGAAGCGGACATGGTTGGAGCCGCGCGTGATCTCGTCCGGCTCCTCGCCGAGACCGAGGCAAGGCTTGACCACGACACGGATGCGCGGGCGGCCGGAGATGCGCCGGACACGGCGGACCAGCTGCGGCGGCCGGAAGAAGCGCTCATAGCGGACGAAGCGCGGGGCGAAATCGAGGATCTCCAGCGCATTGCCCTGATCGTCGGAGAGCACCGACGACAGGATCGCGGTGTTGTCGAGATAGCTCTGCTCGCAGCGGGTCATCCCCACCATCTCGATGGCAAAGACACCCTTCTTCGGCATGGCGTCGCCATCGTCGATCTGGTTGTCGATCAGCGAGCAGAACACCGGATCGCGGTCGAAGCGCGGAAAGCAGCTCCAGACGATGCGCGCCTGCCGGTCGATCAACGCGGCGATCGTGCAGTTTCCGATGACGCCGAGATCGAGCGAGGCCACTCTCGGCGAGGCGGTGGTCGTCACAGTCATGCCTGTCCCTGAAATCAGCTCTGGAGGAAGGTGTCGAGCGTGAGGTCGCCGCCTTCGGCGGCCGCGAGAAGCACATGGCGCAGCGCCGTCGGCGAGGCCAGGCGATGACGAGCGCAGGTGTCGCCGCCACCGATCCGGATCGACAGGCCACCTGCGGCATTGACCGCAGAGAACCCGTCCTCGTCGGTGATGTCATCGCCGATGAAGACCGGCGTGCGGCCGGCATAAGTTTCGTGTTGTAGCAGCCAATCGATCGCTCCGCCCTTGCTCGCGCTCGCCGGCACCAGCTCGGCGACAGCCTTGCCGCGCTGCAGGCGCATGGACGGACCGATCTCGGCGGAGACCTGCTCCATCAGCGCCAGCGCCTCGTCGGCAAGCGAGGGCGCCAGCCGCCAGTGCAGCGCCACGGACTGGCGCTTGTCCTCGACGATGACGCCGACATGGGCGTTGGCAAAGCGGACCATCTTGCGCGTCGCGGCATGCAGCGCTTCCGAGGGCGCCGCGAGCGGAGCATCGGCGCCTCCAAGGCGTATCTGGGCGCCGTGCAGGCCGGCGGCATCGAAGCGATAAGGCGTCATCACCTCGTCGAGGAAGGCGACGGGTCGCCCAGAAACCAGGGCCAGCGCGCCGCCGAGCCGGGCACGCAACCCGTCCAGAGCGCCCGGCAGGCGCCGGTCGATCTTCACATCCTCCGGCGAGGGGGCGATCTCGACCAGGGTTCCGTCGAAATCCAGGAACAAAGCGATCTGCCCGGTGATGGCAGCGGCTTTTGCGGGAGGCTCGGCGATTTCGGGGCTCAGCATCTCTGACATGGCGGTCTGGTTAGAGGGCGAAGCGGGCGAAAGGACGACAGGCGGTCCCCTCATCGCCACATTCGAGGTTCAGTTTGGCGCGAGGTCGCCATGATCCGGTCACGGCGGCGACGCGATCCGGCCGGGGAGCCGGCCTGCACACGAAACATTACGCCTGCCCGCGCGTTCTGTTCCCGCGCTCTAGAGGCTGATCAGCCTCTAACGGCAGCGTCAGCGAAAAAGTGAGGCATCATGCGTCTTGTCGTCGTGTCCAACCGCGTCACCATGCCCGAGCGAGGCGAGAAGGTGGCGGCAGGTGGCCTGGCGGTCGCGCTGCGCTCGGCACTCGAACAGCATGGCGGCCTCTGGTTCGGCTGGAGCGGGGCGACCAAGGCGGAGCCGGCGACCAGCGTCGAGCCGATCAGGCACGGCAAGGTCAGCTACGCTGTCACCGACCTGACCGAGGCCGAGCGCCAGAGCTATTATCTCGGCTTCGCCAACCGGGCGCTCTGGCCGCTGATGCATTACCGGCTCGGCCTGACCGAGTTCACTCGCGCCGACTATGCCGGCTATCTCGGCGTCAACCGCCGCTTCGCCCGGTTGCTGATGCCGCTGCTCAGGCCCGACGACATCATCTGGATCCATGATTACCACCTGATCCCGCTCGCGGCCGAGCTGCGCCGGCGCGGCGTCACCAACCGGATCGGCTATTTCCATCACATTCCCTGGCCGTCGGCCGACGTGTTCGGCGCCCTGCCCTTCTCCTCGACGCTGATCAGCACGATGACGGCCTATGATCTCATCGGCCTGCAGACCCAGAACGACGTCGCCAACCTGATCGGCGGGCTGGTCGCGCTCTGCGGCGCACGCCGCGAGGGCAACCGGGTCAAGACCGGCCAGCGCGAGGCGGTGGTGCAGGCCTTCCCGATCGGCATCGATGTGGAGGGCTTCCGCAAGCTCGCCCAGGCCTCGGTCCGGGCGGCGACGCAGCCGGTGCGGGCGACGACCGCCCCGCTCGGCAGCCGCAAGCTGGTGATCGGCGTCGACCGGCTCGACTATTCCAAGGGCATCGTCCAGCGGCTGGAGGCCTTCGGCACCTTCCTGCGCAACCATCCCGAACATCGCGGCGAGGTCGGCCTCCTGCAGATCGCGCCGCCCTCGCGCAGCGACGTGCCTGAATATGCCGAGCTCGACCGGATGTCGGACGAGGTCGCCGGCCGGCTCAATGCCGCGCTCGGCGAATTCGACTGGACGCCGATCCGCGTGGTGAAGAAGGCCTATTCGCGCAGCGCCCTCGCCGGCCTCTATCGGCGCGCTCAGGTCGGGCTGGTGACGCCGATGCGCGACGGCATGAACCTCGTCGCCAAGGAATATATCGCAGCACAGAACCCCGAGGACCCCGGCGTCCTGGTCTTGTCGCGCTTCGCCGGCGCAGCGCAGCAGCTTGGCGAGGCGCTGATCGTCAACCCGTTCGACACCCACGAGGTGGCCGAGGCGATCAGGACGGCCCTCGCCATGCCGTTGTCGGAACGACAGCGCCGCTTCGAGCGGCTTTATGCGACGATCTCCTCCACGGACATCGACTGGTGGACGTCGCGCTACCTTGCCGCGCTCTCCGGCCTCGATATCCCCAGCGGCGACATCGTGCCGCCGGGGCGGCCCAAAACACTGCGCACCACACGCAAATCGGGCGCGAATACCAATTCCGCACGCGCAAATACGCCTTCCCCTCCCGCCCGCCCAGCGCACGGCAAGGGCGCCCCGGCACGCGCCAAGGCCTTGCCGAACGCTCCCTCAGCTGGCTAGAAGCGGCCCGCCAGAGGGCGGTGAACCCCAGCTTGCGCTTGCGACTCAGTGGTTGCGGTGTCAGGTCTGCTGGGGGTATTCGGCTGACATGGCCGTGGAGGCGGGCGGAGGGCTTTCTTGATGCGAGGCGCACTCGGGGGATCGGGCGTGCTGCTGCGCCGTCTCCGCGAGGTGATGGCGGCGCCGGTCAGTCCGCAGGAGCGGCTCGACAGGCTCGTCGTCGTGATCGCCGGCAACCTCGTGGCCGAGGTCTGCTCGGTCTATGTCCTGCGTGAAGATAGCTCGCTCGAACTCTACGCCACCGAAGGCCTCAATCGCGAGGCGGTCCACCTCACCACGATGCGCGCCGGCGAGGGCCTGGTCGGCCTGATCGCCAGCGAGGCGGAACCTCTCGCGCTTTCCGACGCGCAATCGCACCCCGCCTTCTCCTACCGGCCGGAGACGGGCGAAGAGATCTACCGCTCTTTCCTCGGCGTGCCGATCCTGCGCGGCGGCGCGGTGATGGGCGTGCTCGTCGTGCAGAACCGCGCCTCGCGGGTCTACAGCGAGGACGAAGTCGAGTCGCTGCAGACCACGGCCATGATCATGGCCGAGATGATCGCGGCGGGTGGTCTGAAGGCGCTGTCGAAGCCCGGCGCGACCATCGGCCTCGACCGGCCGATCCACAGCATCGGCACCACCCTCGCCGACGGCGTCGGCCTCGGCCATGCCGTGCTGCACGAGCCGCGCGTCGCGATCACCAACCTGATCGCCGAGGATCCCGGCCGCGAGGTCCAGCGGCTGGAAGCGGCGATCGCGACGATGCGGCTCGCCATCGACGAATTGATCGAGCGCGGCGACGTCGCCCATACCGGCGAGCACCGCGACGTGCTCGAGACCTTCCGCATGTTCGCGCATGACCAGGGCTGGCTCCGGCGCATGCGCGAGGTTGTGATGACCGGCCTCACGGCCGAGGCCGCGGTCGAGCGCGTGCAGTCGGACACCCGCGCCAAGATGCTGCGCCAGACCGATCCTTATCTGCGCGAGCGCCTGCACGATCTCGACGACCTTGCCAACCGGCTGCTGCGCACGCTGGTCGGCAAGTCCAACGGCGTCACGCGCGAGGAGCTGCCGGAGAACGCGATCCTGATCGCGCGCTCGATGGGGCCGGCGGCGCTGCTCGACTATGACCGCCGGCACCTGCGCGGCGTCGTACTCGAGGAAGGCGGCCCGACCAGCCACATCGCCATCGTGGCGCGCGCGCTCAACATCCCGGTGGTCGGCGAGATCGCAAACGCCACCGCGCTGATCCAGGCCGGCGACGCCGTCATTGTCGATGGCCAGGCCGGCGAGGTGCAGATCCGGCCGCAGCCCGACGTCGAGAACGCCTACAAGGACAAGGCCCGCCTGCGCGCCCGCAAGCAGGAGCAGTACCGCAAGCTCAAGACGCAACCGGCGATCACGAAGGACGGCGTCGAGATCCAGCTGCAGATCAATGCCGGCCTGCTCGTCGACATGGCCAATCTGGAGGAGACCAACGCCTCGGGCGTCGGCCTCTTCCGCACCGAGCTGCAGTTCATGGTGGCGCAGCACATGCCGACCACGGCCGAGCAGCAGGCGCTCTACGACGCCGTGCTCAAGGTCGCGAACGGCCGGCCGGTGACCTTCCGGACGCTCGATATCGGCGGCGACAAGGTGCTGCCCTATATGGAGCGGTTGGAGGAGGAGAACCCGGCGCTCGGCTGGCGCGCCATCCGCATCGGGCTCGACCGGCCGCGGCTGCTGCGCGGGCAGGTGCGAGCGCTGCTGCGCGCCGGCGCCGGCAGCGACATGAAGATCATGCTGCCGATGGTGGCGACGGTGAACGAGTTCCTGCGCGCCCGCATGCTGGTGCGGCGCGAGCTCGCCATGCTGGAGCGCGATGGCCGCCCGGCACCGGCGAGCCTGAAGCTCGGCGTCATGGTCGAGGTGCCCTCGCTATTGTTCGAGCTGCCCGAGATCGCCCGCGAGGCCGACTTCCTCTCGATCGGCACCAACGACCTCATGCAGTTCCTGTTCGCGGCCGACCGCGAGAACAAGCGCGTCTCCGACCGGTTCGACCCGCTCTCCGCCGCCGGCCTGCGCGCCTTGCGCAACATCATCGAGGAAGCCGGCAAGGCGGACTGCCCGGTGACCGTCTGTGGCGAGATGGGCGGCAAACCGATCGAGACGCTGGCGCTGATCGCGCTCGGCTATCGCTCCTTCTCGATGTCGTCAGCCTCGATCGGGCCGGTCAAGGCGATGCTGCGCGCCCTCGACGCCGGCAAGGCGCGCCAGCGCCTCGACGCCTGGCTCTCCTCTTCCGACGGCGCCGCCACCCTGCGCCCGCTGCTTGCCGCCCTCGCTGCCGAGATGAAGGTGCCGGTCTAGCGACGCTTCACTCGCTGCCCGCGCCCACCTCCTTTTTCCGCTCAAGATCGTTTCCGCATCATGTCGCTTCAGCTCCCGCAAGACCGCCTCGACTCAATCGTCGCCCGCCATGCCGCGGCGAGCGATGCCATCAATCATGCGACCGAGGCGACCCGGGTCGTCGAATTGTCGAAGGAGCTGGCCGAGCTCGATCCGGTGGTCGCGGCGATCGCGTCCTGGCGCAAGGCGCAGACCGGGCTGGAGGAGGCGCTGGCGCTGATCGACGATCCCGCCACCGATGCCGAGATGCGCGATCTCGCCTATGAGGAGCGCGACGCCGCCAGGGCCGAGATCGACGAGCGCGCCCGCGAGATCCTGATCGCGCTGCTGCCGAAGGATGCTGCCGACGAACGCGGCGTCATCCTCGAAATCCGCGCTGGGACCGGCGGCGACGAGGCCTCGCTCTTCGCCGGCGATCTCCTGCGCATGTACCAGCGCTACGCCGCCGGCAAGGGTTGGAGCGTCGACATCCTGACCGAAAGCGAGGGCACGGTCGGCGGTTTCAAGGAGGTCATCGCCGAGATCGCCGGCAAGGGCGTCTATGCCAGGCTGAAATACGAATCCGGCGTGCACCGCGTGCAGCGCGTCCCGGACACCGAGGCGAGCGGGCGCATCCACACCTCGGCCGCGACGGTCGCGATGCTGCCGCTCGCCGGCGAAGTCGACGTCAGCCTCGACGAGAAGGATCTGCGCATCGACACGATGCGGGCCCAAGGCGCCGGCGGCCAGCACGTCAACAAGACTGAGTCGGCGGTGCGCCTCACCCATATCCCGACCGGCATCGTCGTCCTCGTTCAGGACGAGCGCTCGCAACACAAGAACAAGGCGCGTGCCTACGACCTGATGCGGGCCAAGCTCTACGACATGGAGCGCAGCCGCGCCGAGGCCGAGCGCTCGGCCGACCGGCGCTCGCAGGTCGGCTCTGGCGACCGCTCCGAGCGCATCCGGACCTACAACTTCCCGCAGGGACGGGTGACCGACCACCGCATCAACCTGACGCTCTACAAGCTCGACGAGATGATGCAGGGCCTGGTTCTCGACGAGATCATCGATGCGCTGACGGCCCAGCGCCAGGCCGAGCTGCTCGCTGAGCAAGGCAGCGTGTGAAACCTTCGTCTCTCTCGCGCGTTCTGGACGCACCGACCGTTTTCATGGGGAGGATAGAGAGATGAAAGTCCTGTTCAGCGCCATTGCCCTCGCCGCCGCCGTCGCCTTCGTGCCGGCCTCCGCGGGAGCGCAGGAGCAGACCGCGAAGAAGGTCCTCGGCGGCCAGCCGGCGACGCTCCACAATGCCAAGACCGAGTCGCAGGCGCGGCGCGATTGTCAGCGTCAGTATCGCGGCGCTAAGGAGAGCAAGTCCGGACTGCGGATCAAGATGAAGGAATGCATCCGAGAAGGGATGCAGGGCAACTGACCGGCCAGGCGCCGGGCCAAGGATACATTTGACCGGCACAACCAGACCGACCGACGCGATCACGCCCGTTGCCACGCCGGCAGCGGGCGAAGCTGCGTCTACCGTCCGGAAGGCGATCGCGCTGGCGCTGAAGCGCGCCGGCATCGCCGATTTCACCTTCGAAGCCCGCATCCTGATCGAGGATCTCGCGGGCGGCAGCGATCCCATCGATGCAGCGGCGGCCGCAAGGCTGACCGATGCGCTGGCGCGGCGCCTCGCCGGCGAACCGCTCTGGCGCGTCCTCGGCGCGCGCGAGTTCTGGGGCCTGAGCTTTGCGCTCTCGCCCGGCACGCTGGAGCCGCGGCCGGACAGCGAGACCCTGATCGAAGCGGCGCTCGCCCATCTCGCCCCGCGGCGGCACGGCAAGCTGCGGATGCTCGATCTCGGCACCGGAACCGGCTGCCTCCTGATCGCGACCTTGCGCGAGTTTCCGCAATCCAGCGGGCTCGGGATCGATCTGTCGCCCGATGCGGTCGCGACCGCGACCGGCAATGCCGCCCGCAACGGCGTCGGCGAGCGCGCCTCTTTCCATCAGGGCAACTGGACCGCAGGGATGGACGATTGCTTCGACCTCATCCTGTCGAACCCGCCCTATATCGGCAGCGCCGAGATCGCCCATCTCGATAAGAATGTACGCGAGCATGACCCGCTGCTCGCCCTCGATGGCGGGCCGGATGGCCTCGACGCCTATCGCGCCCTGGCCACCGCCCTACCCGGCCATCTCAAGCCCGGCGGCCTCACCATACTGGAGATCGGAGCCGGGCAGGAGGAGGCGGTCGTCGCGCTGATGCGGCAGACCGGCCTCAGCCATCTCGACTCCCGGCGCGATCTCGGCGGCCATATTCGCGCCCTCGTCTTCAGGCATGTTCCCTGACCAATGCACAGCAAGCTGCGCGAATTTGCTTGGAAGAAGCGGCAAAACCAGCTATGCACGCATGGTCTTGGAGACAGTGTCGACAGCACATAACCCTTGGCTAGGTTCCGCAGAGCGGGCCGAGCCCTCGGATCACTGCCAGAATCGACGTTACTGACATAGCGAGACCGAAGGCTCCGAGCGCGCGAGACAGCCGTTCGGAGGGGGAGCCGGTAAGGCTCCATTGGAAAGAGCGCGTGAAGACCCATACCGGCGCAGAGCCCTTCCAGGTCGAATTCCCCCAGCGCGGCGCCGCAACCCGCCGCGCGACACGACGTGCATGACGACCTCAAGGTTGCTTCGAATGAACACAACGCGAGACAGACGCGAATGAGACCAGGTCAGAACCGGCGCATGCGCGGCCGTAACAACAACAATAACAATAGCAACAATGGCAACCGGAAGTCTCCTAACCCGCTGCAGCGGAGCTACGAGTCGAACGGTCCGGACGTGAAGGTCCGCGGCACGGCGCAACATGTCGCCGAGAAGTACCTGCAGCTCGCTCGCGACGCCCAGTCCTCGGGCGACCCGGTGGCGGCCGAGAATTATTTCCAGCACGCCGAGCACTATTATCGGATCCTGCTCGCCGCTCAGGAGCAGATGACCCAGCAGTTCGGGCACACCTTCCAGCCGAATCGCGCCTTCGTCGAAGATGCCGACGAACTCGAGGAGGAGGGCGAGGAGGAGGCCGGCTTCCAGGGCGGCCAGCCGCAAGGCGAGCACCAGCACAACGGCGTGAACGGCCATGGCGGCCAGCGAGAGGACGGCGAAGGCGGCGGCCAGAACAACGGCCAGCGCTTCGACCGGCCACCTCGCCAGGACCGGCAGGAGCGCAATTTCGATCGCAACGGCCAGCGTCGTTTCGATCGGCAGGATCGCAATGACCGCCCGGATCGGGCCGACCGTCAGGACCGTGGCGAGCGCCAGGACCGGGGCGAACGCCGCTTCGACCGCAACGAGGGCCAGAACGGCTCCTATGCCCCGCGCCCCGAGGCTCAGCCGGGCGCCGAGCAGCCGGACATCGCGCCGGTCCAAAGCCAGGGCGAGCAGCGCCGCTTCGAGCGGCCGGAGCGCCAGGAGCGCCCCGACAGGCCGCCGCGTGGCGAGCGTCCCTCGCGCCGCGACCGCGACGAGGCTCGCGCCAGCAACAGCAATGAAGAGCAGGATGCTCCGGCCGGGTTGCCGGCCTTCCTGACCACGCCGACCCGCGTGCCGATCGCGATCGCCGAGGAGGCCGAGGCTCCGGTCGCCGCCCCGCCGGCAGCAGCAGCTCCGGCGGACGCCGCGGAGGTCGCACCCGAGGCCGGCGAGAAGCCGAAGCGTCGGGCGCCCCGGCGGCGCTCGCCGCGCGAGGTGATGGACGCCCTCGGCGGTGATGGCGGCGAGCCCCCGGCCGAGTGATCCGGCCACGGATCAAAACAATGAAAGGGCCCGCGAGGGCCCTTTCGCTTTTCAGGCGACGCCGAGCGCCGCCGGCTCGCTGGCCTCGACCAGGGTCAGCCGCTCGCCTTCGCCCAGCGTCCCGCCGCTGATGATCCGGCAATAGATGCCGCAGTCGACATGGCCATAACCCTGCATCAGCGCCTTCGGGATCTGCAGGTCGCGGATGCCGGTCGACGGGTCGACATTGGTGGCGGCGCAGCGCTCGATTCGCTTGATCACCTGGAGCCGCAGGCCTGACGGAGCAGTGAGCTCGCGGTCCGCTAGATCGAGCTCCGCCCAGGCCGGCAGGTCCTCGACCATGACATTGCCACGGAAGCGCAGCGGATCGACAGGCACGCCGAGCCGTGTCTCCAGGTCTGCAACGCTGGCGAGGTTGATGATCGAGACGAAGCCCGAGCGTGAATCGGTGAAGCGATAGCCCTGCGGCGCTTCCAGCAGGCGCGGCTCACCGCGCAATTCGTCAGGCATGAAGGTTTTGAAGAAGGCGCTGAGGTGTTCACGGCCTGCCGCGGTCCCGGTCGCGATGCGCGTCTCCTCGCCGGCATTCCCGATGACGAGGTCACCGCTGGCATCATCGTAGCGCGTGTGCAGGCGTGCCAGCGACTCGTTGCGCATCAGCATCAGGTATTTGATCTTGGGCTGGTGCACCGGCTCGGCCGGGTCGAAGCCGGAGGGGCCGTTCTCGATGGCGAAGAGCCGGTCGCCGGGGAAATAGCCGCCCGCCGGTAACTCGGCCCGGCTCAGTCGCTCGGGCGAAAGTCCCTTGACCGGATAGCGATACAGCGAAGCGACGCGCATGGGCCCTGCCCTTCCGATTGCGAGGCGGCGGACCCTGCCATGGCAAGCGAACGGATGCCACTCGCCGGGCGATCACGCTCGATGAAAGGATTGCATCGATCCGATCAATGCGGCTGCTCCGCGCCTTCTTCGGCTTCCTCATCATCGAGGATCGAGCGCTGGCAGCCCCAGCCGGAAAGCACGTCGTCGATCGCATCCACGACGAAGAAGCGGGCGGCATCGCGCTCATAGCCCTCGGCGAGCAACCGGTCATAATCGGTATGGGCGTGCCGGACATGGGAGCCGAGTGCCAGCCAGAGCGCGGTCGAGGGCGGCAGTGCCTTCATCTGGACCCGGCCGGCGAGGGCCAGCACCGTCTCGGCATCGGCCAGCGGAATGCCCGGCACCAGCGCCCGCAACGCCCTTCGAATCGCCTGTTGCCGCTTGGTACCGACCATGCCGGCAGGCTGGGCGCAGGCTTTGACAAAGGTCAACGCCAAAGCTGCGCCCTCCCCCCTTCCGTTGCGGGAAAGCAACACTATCTCTTGGAACGAAGGGCAGCCCATCAGGGGGCCCTATCCCATTTGAAAGGCAGCCGGCTCCGCCGCTTCGGGGCGCGACCGGCGGGCGGAGGTGACTAGATGAACATCGAGAAATATACGGACCGGGCGAAGGGATTCCTGCAGGCCGCGCAGACGATTGCGATGCGCGATGGCCATCAGCAGTTCACGCCCGAGCATGTGCTGAAGGCATTGCTCGACGATAGCGAAGGCATGGCCGCCGGGCTGATCGACCGGTCGGGCGGGCAGTCGCGGCAGGCAAAGCAGCTGGTCGACGAAGCCCTTGCCAAGCTCCCCAAGGTGAGCGGCGCGGGTGCGTCGAGCCTGCATCTGACGCCCCAGCTGGCGCGTGTCTTCGACACCGCCGAAAAGGCAGCGGAGAAGGCCGGCGACTCGTTCGTCACGGTCGAGCGGCTGCTGCTCGCGCTCGCGATCGAGAAGGACAGCGAGGCCGGCAAGATCCTGGCCAAGGCCGGCGTCACGCCGCAGGGCCTCAACGCGGCGATCGAGGCGATCCGCAAGGGCCGCACCGCCGATTCCGCCTCGGCCGAGCAGGGCTATGACGCGCTGAAGAAGTACGCGCGCGACCTCACGGCCGCGGCGCGCGAGGGCAAGCTCGACCCGGTGATCGGCCGCGACGAAGAAATCCGCCGCACCATCCAGGTGCTGAGCCGCCGCACCAAGAACAATCCCGTGCTGATCGGCGAGCCCGGCGTCGGCAAGACCGCGATTGCGGAAGGGCTGGCGCTGCGCATCGTCAACGGCGACGTACCCGAGAGCCTGAAGGACAAGGAACTGCTCGCCCTCGACATGGGCGCGCTGATCGCCGGCGCGAAATATCGCGGCGAGTTCGAGGAGCGGCTGAAGGCCGTGCTCTCCGAGGTCTCGGCCGCGGCGGGCGGGGTCATCCTGTTCATCGACGAGATGCACACCCTGGTCGGCGCCGGCAAGACCGACGGCGCGATGGATGCGTCCAACCTGCTGAAGCCCGCCCTCTCCCGTGGCGAGCTGCACTGCGTCGGCGCGACCACGCTCGACGAATACCGGAAGTATGTCGAGAAGGATGCGGCACTGGCGCGGCGCTTCCAGCCCGTCTTCGTCGACGAGCCGACTGTCGAGGACACGATCTCGATCCTGCGCGGCCTGAAGGAGAAGTACGAGCAGCACCATCGCGTGCGCATCACCGACTCGGCGCTGGTCTCGGCCGCGACGCTGTCGAACCGCTACATCACCGACCGGTTCCTGCCGGACAAGGCGATCGACCTCGTCGACGAGGCCTCGGCGCGCCTGCGCATGCAGGTCGATTCCAAACCCGAGGAACTCGACTCGATCGATCGCGAGATCGTCCGGCTGAAGATCGAGCAGGAGGCGCTGAAGAAGGAAAGCGATGCCGGTTCGAAGGAGCGGCTGAAGCGGCTCGAATCCGAGCTTGCCGAGCTCGAGGCCCGTTCGGCTGCGATCACCGCGACCTGGAAGGCCGAGAAGGACAAGCTCGGCCAGGCTGCAGAGATCAAGACCAAGCTCGACAACGCGCGCAACGAGCTCGCCCAGGCCCAGCGCAAGGGCGAGTACCAGCGTGCCGGCGAGCTCGCCTATGGCGAGATCCCGCAGCTCGAGAAGGCGCTGGCCGAGATCGAGGCCAAGGGCGACAGCTCCGGCATGGTCGAGGAGGCGGTGACGCCGGACCATGTCGCGCAGGTCGTCAGCCGCTGGACCGGCGTGCCGGTCGACAAGATGCTGGAGGGCGAAAAGGAGAAGCTCCTGCATATGGAGCAGAGCCTCGGCGCCCGCGTCGTCGGCCAGGAGGAAGCGGTCGAGGCCGTTTCCAAGGCGGTCAGGCGCGCCCGCGCCGGCCTGCAGGATCCGAACCGGCCGATCGGCTCGTTCATGTTCCTCGGCCCCACCGGCGTCGGCAAGACCGAGCTAACGAAGGCTCTGGCGGCATTCCTGTTCGACGACGAGACGGCGATGGTCCGGCTCGACATGTCCGAATACATGGAGAAGCACTCGGTCAGCAGGCTGATCGGCGCGCCTCCCGGCTATGTCGGCTATGAGGAAGGCGGCGCGCTGACCGAAGCCGTGCGGCGTCGGCCCTATCAGGTCGTGCTGTTCGACGAGGTCGAGAAGGCGCATCCGGACGTGTTCAACGTCCTGCTGCAGGTGCTCGACGACGGGCGTCTGACCGATGGCCAGGGCCGCACCGTCGACTTCCGCAACACGCTGATCATCATGACCTCGAATCTCGGTTCGGAGTTCCTGGTGAACCAGCCGGATGGCCAGGACAGCGACGTCGTGCGCGACGAGGTGATGGGCGTGGTCCGCCATGCCTTCCGGCCGGAGTTCCTGAACCGGATCGACGACATCATCCTGTTCCACCGCCTGCGGCGCGCGGACATGGGTGCGATCGTCGACATCCAGATGGCCCGGCTCGCCAAGCTGCTGGTCGACCGCAAGATCACGCTCGACCTCTCGCCTGAGGCGCGCGACTGGCTGGCCGAGAAGGGCTACGACCCCGCCTATGGCGCGCGCCCGCTGAAGCGCGTGATCCAGAAGTCGGTGCAGGATCCGCTGGCGGAGCTCTTGCTCTCGGGCGCGATCCGCGACGACGAGACCGTGCCGGTCACGGTCGGACCCGCAGGGCTGATGCTCGGCGAGTTCACCGCTGCGAGCGAGCACCGGCCGGCGGGCGTCGCGTTGAACTGAGCTTTCTCTCAGTCATAAAAAACGAAGGGCGCCGCGCAAGCGGCGCCCTTTTCTATGCCGTCATTCTCGGCCGGAGCGCAGCGCAGAGCCGAGAATCTCGGGACGGAAAGGCGCCAAGCGGAGCCTCCTCCGGCCTGAGATATTCGGGTCAAGCCCGAGCATGACGCGCCTTACCTCACTCCATCCTCGCCGCCGTCCGCATCACCGCCAGCGCCAGGGTCTGCGCCGCCGGAACGATGCTCTCGACCTCGAGGAATTCGTCCGGCGTATGGGCCATGCCGCCGACCGGGCCGACGCTGCACAGAGTCGGGCAGCCCTGCGCCGCGGTGAAGCCGGAATCGGCGCAGCCGCCGGTGTACTCCGCGGTCACGGCGATGCCGAGGCCGGCCGCCGCCTCGCGATAGGTGTCGTAGAGCAGGAGCGAATCCGGCGTCTGCTCCAGCGGGACGAACTCACCCTTGATGATCAGCTTGGCCGAGGAACCTTCCACCACCGGCGTCTCTACGATCTCGCGGATCGCCTCGACCAGCTCGGCACGCTGCGCCGCCGTCTTGTAGCGCAGGTCGATCTCGCACCAGGCCGATGGCGCGACGGTGTTGACGGTCTGGCCGCCACCGATCAGCCCGACATTGACGGTGACGCCGGCGGCAAGATCGGTCAGCCCCTGCAAGCGCGGGATCTTGTGGCCGAGATCGACGATGGCGGAGACGCCCTTCTCGTAGTTCGCGCCGGAATGGGCCGCCTTGCCCAGGAACTCGGCGCGCATGAAGACGCCGCCCTTGCGGCCCGAGGTGATCGACTGCTTGTGGTCGCGGCCGTAATCCGTACCGGACGGCAACCGGCTCGGCTCGGCGTTGAAGACACAACGCGACTCGCGCGCCGCCGCCTCGATCACCGGGCGTGACGACGGCGAGGCGATCTCCTCGTCGCTGGTGGTCAGCATCATCAATGGCGCCTTGAGGCCGCCATTGGCGGCGAAGGCGGCGGCGACGAAGGCCTCGATCACGAGACCCGCCTTCATGTCGGCGACGCCCGGCCCATAAGCGCGACCGTCACGGATGGTGAAGGGCCGGCGAGTCGGCTCGCCCTCGGGGAAGACGGTGTCGCGGTGACCGAGCAGCAGGATCGGCCGCTGGTCGTTCGCGGTCGGGTTGGGCAGCCGCGCCTTGACCGCATCGCCATAGCGCGCATCCGGCACGATCTCGACGGAGAGCCCGTTCGCCTCATGGAAACGGGCCAGCACCTGCCCGGCCCGGTCGACGCCGGCCTTGTCGTAGGAGCCGGAATCGGTGTCGACCATCTCGCGCAGCAGATCGATCATCGCCTGCTTGCGCTCGCCGAGCCAGGCGAGGATGCGGGCTTCTTCCTGTGTCGTGTCGGTCATGTTGGGCTTCCGGCTGATGATGCGGCGATGAGCTTAGCCAAGCCGCGCGAGCGCCGATAGGAGAGGCACGCAAGCCCGGCAGACCTCCGGCGCGGCCCGGCCTGGACGGGGCGATTGCGGCCGGTATTGCCGGCTTGGTTAAGCGAAAATTCAGCCAGGCCAGGCAGGCTGCAGAGGGGGGATTGGCCTGCCGGCTTCCATCGGCCGTCCCAAATCGGACGCTCACAGGCTATCGGCGAATGCAGACAGATTCCGCCGCGACCTATCTGACGCAGCTACGGTTGCGCGTCGGCGAGGCGCTGACGCTGCTGCTCTGGCTTTGCGTGCCGGCCACGCTGCTGGCCACGTTCGCGTCCGGCACCGTCCAACATCTGCTCCCCCTGCTGACGACGGTCGGGCTGGCAGCCTTGGGGACCCTCGTCTGGCGGCGCGACCCGGCCGGGGTGGCAACGCAGCTCGTCCTTTCGCTGGGAGCGACCTGCAGCGCGCTCGCCTTCACTTATGCGCTCAAGGGAACCGAATGGCACGAAGCCGGCCACGCCGTGCTCCTGATCATGCTGACGCTCTCGGCCGGATGGTGCGCCTGGCAACCGCTCGTGGCGGTCACCATCGTCGCGCTCGGCCATGTCGCCATTCTCCACTCATCCCTGCCTCAAGCGGGCTTGGCGTTGCAGGACGATGCCCTCTTTTTCGCCTGCGTTCTCATCCAACTCGGCCTTCTGCTCTGGATCGTCCAGCAACAGAGCAGAACCCTCGCCGCCGCCGGAGACATGGCCAACGAGGCGCGCCGCGACGCCACCGCGCAGGCCGAGGAGCTGCATCAGGCGCAATTGCGCGACATGGAGCGCGAGGCGGCGCGCCGCAAGACGACGCAGGACATCGTCGCCGGCTTCAACACGCAGTTCGTCGCGACACTCGATACGGTCCTGCAGGATATCCGCGGCCTGAGGGGCCGCGCCGCCTCCCTGAACGAGATCGCCGACATCGCCAATGGCGAGGTCACCGCCGTGGCCTCGACCTCCGAGCAATCCTCGCGCAACGTCTCGGACGTTGCCACCGCGACGGAACAGCTCTCGACCGCGATCACGGCGATCGATCGCCAGCTCGGTACCTCACAGGCGCTGGTCGCCGAGATGAACGGCTGCGCTCGCACCACCGCCGGTTCGGTCGACGTGCTCGACCAGTCCGTGCAGCGCATCGACGGCATCGTCGCCCTGATCCGCGGCATCGCCGAGCAGACCAATCTCCTGGCGCTCAACGCCACGATCGAGGCGGCGCGCGCCGGAGATGCCGGCAAGGGCTTCGCCGTGGTCGCCGCCGAGGTGAAGAGCCTGTCGCACCAGACCGCGCTGGCGACGCAGGACATCGCCGGGCAGATCGCCGAGATCAAGCAGGCGACCTCCGGCGTGGTCGAGACGATCGCCAGGCTGACCGCCGGCATGGCCGACATGGACGAGCGGACGATCTCGATCGCGGCAGCCCTGGAGGAGCAGGGCCAGATGACCCATGTCATCAGTCGCAGCATCGCTGAAGTCGCGACCGGCACGGAATACCTGGCACAGACCACCAACAATATCCGCGGCTCGGCCAACCAGACCCATGAGGTCGCGAGCGCGGTGCTCGCCTCGACCACGGCGCTCGAAGGCAAGGCCGAAGAGCTCGAGAGCGCGGTTCACCAGTTCCTGCAGCGCGTCTCGGCGGCTTGAGACGGTATTTGAGCGATCCGCCCCGGCGGGGCGGCTAGGCCGCCACCTCGCGCGCATTGGCGCCGAGATAGGCGATGGCAGCGGCGACACCGCCATCGCCATGCGGGATGCCTTTCGCCTGCAGCGCCATCTCGACCGCGCTCAGGCTGCCCAGCACCATCGGCGCGTTGACATGGCCCATATGGGCGATGCGGAAGGCCTTGCCGGTGAGATCGCCGATGGCGAGGCCGAGCGTCACGCCGCAGACGTCCCGCGCATAGTCGGTGATTTCAGCCGGATCGCCGTCGACCAGGATGGTGGTGACCGACGGGGCGCGCTGCGACGGCTCGACAACATTGAAACTCAGGACCTGGCCTTCTGCCCATTTCGACATGGCAGCCTGCGTCGCAGCCGCCAGCAAGGCGTGGCGCCGCCAGACGGCTTCGAGGCCCTCGGTGAGGATCATGTCGAGCGCGGCGCGCAGGCCGAACATCAGATGCTCGGGCGGCGTGCCGCAATGCTTCATGTAGAGCAGCGGGTCCAGGCGCGCGGTCCAATCCCAATAGGGCGTGCGCATATTCGCCTGCCGGTGCGCATGCAGCGCCTTGCCGTTCGCCGCGGCGAAGGCGAGCCCGGGCGGTGTCATCAGCCCCTTCTGCGATGCGGACATCGCGACGTCGACACCGAAGTCGTCCATCTCGAACGGCATGCAGCCGAGCGCGGCGACGCCGTCGACCATGTACAGCGCCGGATGGCCGGCGGCATCGATGGCGCGGCGGATCGCTTGGATGTCGTTGACCACGCCCGAGGCGGTGTCGATCTGGACCGTCAGCACAGCCTTGATCGCGTGATCCCTGTCCTGCCGCAAGCGCGCTTCCACCGCTGCCGGATCGACAGCCGCGCGCCAGGACCCCGCGAGCACCTCGACATCCGCCCCCATGAAGCGGGCCATCTCGCCCCAGCCGATGGCGAAGCGGCCGCTGGCGAGCACCAGCACCTTGTCGCCGCGCGAGAGGACATTGGTCAGCGCCGCTTCCCAGCCGCCATGGCCGTTGGCGGCATAGAGGAAAGTCTCTCCCGTCGTGCGGAAGACCGCCTTGAGATCGTCCAGCAGGGTCTCGGTCAGGTCGACGATCGTCTTCGAGGCAAGCTCCTCGGCCGGGCGCATCATCGCCTGGAGGACGCGATCGGGAATATTGGTCGGGCCCGGCATTGCGAGCAGGACCCGGCCGTTGGCGATACTCATGAAAAACCCCTGCCCTGTGCACCGCGCCCGGCATCACCGGCTGTCCACGACCGAACTGCGCGATGCAAAAGCCCTGCTAAACGTGCAGAAATCGTTGCGGATTGCCGATCAGCGGCGCGCTTCGGCCGCCATGCGCACGGCAAAGCCGGCGAGCATCGTCGCCATCAGCCAGCGCTGCACCAGCGACCAGAACGGACGCGTGCGCAGGAAGATGGCGATGCCGCCGGCGGCGAAAGTGATCAGCGTGTTGACGCTGACCGAGACGATGATCTGGATGAAGCCAAGGATGATCGACTGCGCCAGCACGCTGCCCGCAGCCGGATCGATGAACTGCGGCAGCAGCGCCAGGTAGAACATCGCGATCTTCGGATTCAGCAGGCTGGTGAGGAAGCCCATCATGAAGAGCTTGCGCGGCCCGTCATGCTTGAGCTCGCGGACATGGAACGGCGAGCTGCCACCCGGCCGAACCGCCTGCCAGGCGAGCCAGAGCAGATAGGCGGCGCCGACCAGTCGCAGCGCGTCATAAGCGTACGGAACGGCGAAGAGCAGCGCCGTGATGCCGAAGGCAGCGCAGACAACATAGAAGACAAAGCCGAGCGCGATGCCGCCGAGCGAGATCAGGCCCGAGCCCGGCCCCTGCGAGATCGAGCGCGAGATCAGGTAGATCATGTTCGGCCCCGGCGTCAGCACCATGCCGAAGGCGAGCAGGATGAAGGCGATCAGGTTGCTCGTGTCGATCATGGCGCGCTCCGGCCGCAAGGTGCGCGACCATGGCATTGCCGGCGAAACGCCCGCAAGGCGTAAGCCCATGACGCCGCTGCATCGCCGCCATCCCGCGATGACGCCCCTGGCAGCAGGTGGCGGGAACGAGTCGCCGTCTGCCGGGTTCATGGCGCAGCACCACGGGGGGATTCGCGCGATGACCTTATTCAGCCGCCTGCTCTATTCCGGCATCGCGGGCGCCTTGCTGCTGGCTTCCGTCCTGCTGATGGCGGTCGCGGTCTCGCGCACCTTCACCGGCTTCCGAACCGGCGAAGGCGCGCTCGACACCATGCTCGACGGGATCGGTCTGGTGATCATCGCAGTCGCGGTCGCCGATGTCGGCAAGTTCCTGTTCGAGGAGGAGGTCATCGCCGACCGTGAATTGCGGCGGCCGGCGGAGGCACGCGGCTCGCTGACCAAGTTCATGACGATCATCATCGTCGCGCTCAGCCTGGAATCACTGGTGCTGATCACCAAGGCCGCGCGCGACAAGCCGGCCGACATCCTGTTCCCGTCCCTGCTGATGCTGGTCGCGGTGGCGGCGCTGGTCGGGCTCGGCCTGTTCCAGAAGTTGAGCCAGCATACGACGGCGGCGATCCCGGATGATGTCGGGGATGACGAGGATGAAGAAAAGGAACCACGGCCGCGGCGCAGAGTGAAAGCGGCAGAATGACCAAGACGCGTCATGCTCGGGCTTGACCCGAGCATTCCAGGCCGGAGGAGGTCCCGGTCAGCGCCTTCTCGTCATGAGATTCCCGGGTCTGCGCTTCGCTCCGCCCGGGAATGACGCGCCTTCTTATCCGCGCAGCTCCACCAGCATCAGGTCGGTATCATCCGGCTTCGCTCCCGCCGCCGTCAGCATGGCATGGACCTGACCGCGATGATGGGTCTGGTGGTTGAAAAAATGCATGACGAGGATCGGCGCCGGCATCGTCATCTGCTGACCGGTCAAGCTCGCGATCCAGGTCACATCCTGGGAGAGCCATTCCGGCGAGAGATCTTCTGCCCAACCCAGCATCGTCTTGTCGAAATCGCGACGTGCGGCCTTGAGCTCCTGCCAGTCCGCGATCATCGTCGAAGACTCGCGATTGGGCACGGCCGGCTTCGGCGTCCCTGCAAAGCGCGACAGCCAGGTCTGGTCGGCCCAGAGCAGATGGCAGAAGGTGCCGTGGATCGAGCGGAAGAAGGCGCCCCGGTCCTGCCGGCGCGCCTCGTCGGTGAGTGTGTCCGCCGCCTCGTAGAGGCTGCGGTTCTGCCAGCGGTTGTAGCGCGCCATGGTCGTGACATAGGCCGTGTCGATCATGACGCGCACTCCCACCAACGGTCATTCCCATCAGCCCTCATCCTGAGGAGCCGCCTTGGCGGCGTCTCGAAGGATGAGGGTTGGCAGGAGTTGATATCAGATGATGTTGGCCTCGCGCAGGGGCGTTCCGGCGACGATGCGCTCATGGCCGAGATCGGCGAGATCGAGCGTGAGGTAGCGGCCGTTGACGATGTGCTCGGCGAGGCCGCGGCCGACCGCCGGCGATTGCTGCAGGCCGTGGCCGGAGAAGCCGTTGGCGAGATAGAGATTGGGCACGCCGACGGCCGGGCCGAGGATGGCGTTGCCGTCGAGCCCGTTCATGTCATAGGGGCCGGCCCAGGCGCGGCCGGGCTTGATCGCCTCGAAAGCCGGGATGCGATGGGCGAGCGGCGCCCAGACATATTCCTCGAAGAAGGACCAGTCGACATCCTCGACATCGGCGTCGGTCTCGACCCATTCGCGATCGAGTTCCTCCGGCGGCGAGGAGCCGCAGATGAACATCTGGCCGTCGTTGCCGCGCTTGCCCTCGGGGCGGACATAGGCGCCGGAGGTGTCGATCAGCAGCGGGCAGTTGTCGACCTCGCCCTTGCAGGTGAAGCTGTAGACATAGCGCTTCATCGATTTGACGGGGATGGCGACGCCGGCGGTCGCGGCGAGCCTGGCGCCATGGGTGCCCGAGGCGTTGACTGCCGCAGCGCAGGCGATGCGGCTGCCATCAGCCAGCTCGACGCCGGTGACGCGGCCGCCTTCGACCACATAGCCAGTGACCTCGCCCTGGCGATATTCGACGCCGAGCGAACGCGCCTTCTTGCGGAAAGCCTGAAGCAGGGCCCAACCATCGAACCAGCCCTCGCCGCTGACGCCATAGGTGCCGCAGAGGAGATCCGAGGTGTTGAGCCAGCCGAATTTGCTGCGCAGCATTTCTGCAGCATAAAGCGCAACATCGGCACCTTCCTGCTGCTGAAGCCTTTGGTTTTGTTCGAGAACCTTACGCCCCTCATCGCCGGCGACGTAGAGATAGCCGCCCTCGTGCAGATCGATCGAGGGCGCCTCGCCGTCGACCGACAGGTGCTGGCCTATGTTGCGCAAAAACGCGATGCCGAAGAGCGAGACGCGGATGTTCACCGCGCTGGAGAACTGCTGGCGGATCGACGCGGCCGAGAGAGCCGAGGCCGAGAGCCGGTAGGTCGGGTCCTTCTCGACCACAATCACCTTGCCCCTGAAGCCAGGGTCGCTGGCAAGGTGATAGGCAACGGAGGAGCCGATCGCGGCGCCCCCGACGATGACGATGTCGGCCGAGGCTGAAGCGGAAGACATGAGTGACCTGCGCGAGCGATGGTTCGTGATCTCAGCGCATGAATGACGACTCAACCCGCGCTTGTCGAGAGGCTAGTTCATCCCCTCACATTCACCGACGAGCCAGTCGCGGAAGGCAACCACCGCCGGCAGGCTCGCCTTGGCCTCGGGGTAGACGAGGTAATAGCCTTCCGGGCCGCGCACCGGCCGATCGACCGGAATGACGAGCGCGCCCGAGCGCAATTCCTCCTCGACCAGGATGCGCGGGACGATGGCAACGCCGAGCCCCGCCACCGCCGCCTGTGCCACCATGGCGAACTGCTCGAAGCGCGGCCCCATCAGCGCCCGTTCCGGCGGCAGGCCCTGTTGCTCCAGCCAATTGGCCCAGGCCCGCGGCCGGGTCGATTGCTGCAGCAAGGGCTGGCGCAGCAGGTCGGCGGCCTCCTTGATCCCGGCCCGCGCCACCAGCGCCGGCGCCGCGACTGGGACGACCTCCTCGCCCATCAGGCGGTGCAACCGCGCGCCTGGCCAGACCGGAAGCCCGAAATGGATGGCGGCGTCGGCGGCATCATGGGCAAAGTCGAAAGGCACCAGCTTGGTCGAGAAATTGATGGTGACACCGGGATGCGCCTCGGTGAAGCGCGGCAAACGCGGGATCAGCCAGCGCGTGCCGAAGGTCGGCAGGATGGCGAGATGGAGCAGGCCGGCGCCGCCGCGGAAGGCCATGGCGGAAAGCGTCGCGGCTGCCAGTCGCGAGAGCCCGTCGCGCACCTCGGCGGCGTAGGCGCCGCCGGCCGGCGTCAGGCTGACGCGCTTCTTCACGCGCTCGAACAGCTTGAGGCCCAGATTCTGTTCCAGCAGCGCAATCTGGCGGCTGACGGCACCTTGCGTCAGGTTGAGCTCCTCGGCGGCGCGCGTGAAACTGCCATGGCGTGCCGCTGCCTCGAAGGCGGCGAGCGCCGAGAGCGAGGGCACCGAGAGGCGGCCGGGAACGATCTCCGAGATCATGATCTCAACTCATCAAGTCGTGAGAACATATCGATTGCGGAGAGCGACTGGAAGAGGGCATTGTCACGGCTGAATTGGTGGGTTTCCACTCACCGTCATCCCGGGCGACCGCAGGGAGGCCCGGGATCCATTCCAGAGCCTTTCCGATTGAGGCTCAAGCATGGATCCCGGATCTCCGCTTTGCTGCGTCCGGGATGACGACGGGTTTCAACAGCTCAGCGCGGATATCGCGCGGGCGACAGAAGACAGGCGAACCATGACGACCTCCCTTCCAAACGATGCCCTCGCCTTGCTGAAGCGCCTCGGTGTGGCCGACAGCGCCTATGCGGGCGCCGGCCTCAGCGCCCGCTCGCCGATCACCGGCGAGACCGTCGCGACGCTGCGCGAGACCTCGCCGGCGGAAGCGGAAGCCGCGATCGGCCGGGCCCAGTCCGCCTATCTCGCCTGGCGCAAGGTGCCGGCGCCGCGGCGCGGCGAGTTCGTCCGCCTGCTCGGCGAGGAGCTGCGCACCCACAAGGCCGATCTTGGCCTGCTGGTGACGCTGGAAGCCGGCAAGGTCACCTCTGAGGGCCTCGGCGAGGTCCAGGAGATGATCGACATCTGCGACTTCGCCGTCGGCCTGTCGCGCCAGCTTTACGGTCTCACCATCGCAACGGAGCGCCCGAACCATCGCATGATGGAGACCTGGCACCCGATCGGCGTGGTCGGTGTGATCTCGGCCTTCAACTTCCCGGTCGCGGTCTGGTCGTGGAATGCGGCGCTCGCCTTCGTCTGCGGCGACAGCGTCGTCTGGAAGCCGTCGGAAAAGACCCCGCTGACCGCGCTCGCCGTACAGGCGATCGTCGAGAAGACGATGAAGCGCTTCGGTCCCGAGGCCCCGGTCGGCCTCTCGGAAATCCTGATCGGCGGCCGCGAGCTCGGCGACATCCTGGTGCAGGATCATCGCGTCCCCGTCGTCTCCGCCACCGGCTCGACCCGGATGGGCAAGGAGGTCGGCCAGAAGCTCGCCGCCCGCTTCGCCCGCGCCATCCTGGAGCTCGGCGGCAACAACGCCGCGATCGTCGCCCCTTCCGCCGATCTCGACATCGCCCTGCGCGGCATCGCCTTCGCGGCGATGGGCACCGCCGGCCAGCGCTGCACTACTTTGCGCCGCCTGATCGTGCATGAGAGCGTCTACGACCAGCTCGTGCCGAAGCTCGCCAAGGTCTACGGCTCCGTGAAAATTGGCGATCCGCGCGAGGCCGGCATCCTAGTCGGCCCGCTGGTCGACGAGGCCGCCTATCAGGGCATGCAGAAAGCGCTGTCCGAGGCCAAGGCCGAGGGCGGCAAGGTGCATGGCGGCGAGAAGGTCGATGTCGGCTCCGGCGGCTTCTATGTCCGCCCCGCCCTGGTCGAGATGCCCAGCCAGTGCGGCCCGGTCGAGCGCGAGACCTTCGCGCCGATCCTCTATGTGATGAAGTACAAGTCGATCGAGGACGCGATCGCGATTCAGAACGCGGTCGGCGCCGGCCTGTCCTCCTCGATCTTCACGCTCAACATGCGCGAAGCCGAGCTGTTCGTCTCCGACGAGGGCTCGGATTGCGGCATTGCCAACGTCAATATCGGCCCGTCCGGCGCCGAGATCGGCGGCGCCTTCGGTGGTGAGAAGGAGACGGGCGGCGGCCGCGAGGCCGGCTCGGACGCCTGGAAGGCCTATATGCGCCGCTCCACCAACACACTGAACTACGGCACCACGCTGCCGCTGGCGCAGGGCGTCAGCTTCGACGTGGATGCGTGAGATTGTGAACTGAGGAACCACACCGTCATTGCGAGCGCAGCGAAGCAATCCAGGGGCGGCAGCGCTCCACGCCCCCCTGGATTGCTTCGTCGCTACGCTCCTCGCAATGACGGTGGGCAAGGAAAAACAGGGAGAGCACCATGGCCGAGGCCGCGCGCAAGACCGCCCATAGCCACAAGCTGGCGGAGTTCAACTGGGAAGACCCCTTCCTGATCGACGAGCAGCTCAGCGAGGATGAGCGGCTGATCCGCGACACGGCCCGCCAATACGCGCAGGAGAAACTGCAGCCACGCGTCGCCGAGGCCTATCTCGAGGAAAAGACCGAGCGCGGTATCTTCAACGAAATGGGCGAACTCGGCCTGCTCGGCGTGACCGTTCCTGAGGAATATGGTTGCGCCGGCGCCAACTACGTTTCCTACGGCCTCGTCGCCCGCGAGGTCGAGCGCGTCGACTCCGGCTACCGCTCGATGATGAGCGTGCAGTCCTCGCTGGTGATGTACCCGATCTACGCCTATGGCGACGAGAACCAGCGCAAGAAGTACCTGCCCAAGCTCGGTTCGGGCGAATGGGTCGGCTGCTTCGGCCTGACCGAGCCCGACGCCGGCTCCGATCCGGCCGGGATGAAGACCCGCGCCGAGAAGGTCGCCGACGGCTACAAGCTGACCGGCTCGAAGATGTGGATCTCGAACTCGCCGATCGCCGACGTCTTCGTCATCTGGGCGAAGTCGGCTGCGCATGACAACCAGATCCGCGGCTTCATCCTCGAAAAGGGTATGAAGGGTCTCTCCGCCCCGAAGATCGGCGGTAAGCTCTCGCTGCGTGCCTCGATCACCGGCGAAGTCGTCATGGACGGCGTGATCGTGCCGGAAGAGAACCTGCTGCCGAACGTCTCGGGCCTGAAGGGTCCGTTCGGCTGCCTCAACCGCGCCCGCTACGGCATCTCCTGGGGCGCGATGGGCGCCGCCGAAGACTGCTTCCACCGCGCCCGCCAATACGGGCTCGACCGCAAGCAGTTCAACAAGCCCCTCGCCCAGACGCAGCTCTTCCAGAAGAAGCTCGCCGACATGGTGACCGAAATCACGCTCGGCCTGCAGGGTTCGCTCCGGGTCGGCCGCCTGCTCGACGAAGGCAAGATGGCGCCGGAGATGATCTCCCTGGTGAAGCGCAACAATTGCGGCAAGGCGCTCGACATCGCCCGCGCAGCCCGCGACATGCACGGCGGCAACGGCATCTCGATCGAGTACCATGTCATGCGCCATGCGGCGAACCTCGAGACGGTCAACACCTATGAGGGCACGCACGACGTCCACGCGCTGATCCTCGGCCGGGCCGTCACCGGGCTGCAGGCGTTCTTCTGAGATATCCAACGCGTCATGCTGATCAACATCGTTGATGTCGAAGCGACCTGCTGGGAGGGGGAGCCCCCACCCGGCCAGGTCAACGAGATCATCGAGATCGGCATCTGCGTGCTGGATACGAAGACAGGGGCGATCACGCCGCCTCAATCGCTGAAGGTCCGTCCCGAGCTATCGCAGGTCAGCCCGTTCTGCACGGAGCTGACCGGCATCCGGGCCGATGATGTCTCTGACGGCCTGCTCTTCTCGGAAGCCTGCAGCAAGCTGGTGACCCAGTTCGACGTGGAAAACCGGATCTGGCTGTCCTGGGGCGACTACGATCGCAAGCAGTTCACACGCGATTGCGAGCACAAGCAGGTCGACTACCCCTTTGGGTCGGAGCACATCAACGGCAAGGCGCTGCATGCGCAGCTGACCGGACGCAGCAAGCAGATGGGGATGGCTCGCGCCTTGGAGGCCTACGGAATGCGCTTGGAAGGCCAGCATCATCGTGGTGCTGACGATGCACATAATATCGCGCGGATCGTGGCTCGGCTGATGGCCGATCATAGTCCGGCAATTCTTGGCGAGCGGAGCAGCGTAGCAGGATGACCCCTCCCCTCGCCGGCCTGCGCGTCCTTGAACTGGCGCGCATCCTCGCAGGCCCCTGGATCGGCCAGCTCCTTGCCGATCTCGGCGCCGATGTCGTCAAGGTCGAAGCGCCGGAGGGCGACGATACCCGCAAATGGGGGCCGCCCTTCGTCGAGGGCACGGGCGAGGAGCATCTCTCCGCCGCCTATTTCCACTCGGCCAATCGCGGCAAGCGCTCGATCACGGCCGATTTCCGCACCGAGGAAGGCCAGGCGCTGGTGCACCGCCTCGCGTCCCATGCCGATGTGGTGATCGAGAACTTCAAGGTCGGCGGGCTCGTCAAATACGGGCTCGATGCCGCCGCGATGCGCAAGGCCTATCCGCGGCTGATCTATTGCTCGGTCACCGGCTTCGGCCAGGACGGCCCTTATGCGCCACGCGCCGGCTACGACTTCCTGGTCCAGGGCATGGGCGGGCCGATGTCGGTCACCGGCGAGCCGCAGGGCGCGCCGATGAAGGCGGGTTATGCCGTCGCCGACATCTATACCGGCCTCTACGCCACGACCGGCATCCTCGCTGCGCTCCGCCGGCGTGATACGACAGGCGAAGGCGCTGTCCTCGACATGGCGTTGCTCGATGCCCAGGTCGCCGTGCTCGGCAACCAGGCGATGAACTATCTCACTTCCGGCAAGGCGCCGCAGCGCCTTGGCAACGCCCACCCAAACATCGTGCCCTATGACGTCTTCCCGGTGGCGGACGGGCACATCATCATCGCCACCGGCAATGACGGGCAGTGGCGCAAGCTCTGCGAGGTGGTAGGCGATGCCGGCTTCGCAGCCGAGCCCGACTATCTCGACAACCGCTCACGCGTCGCCAACCGCGTCGCCCTGACGGCGCGCCTCAATGCGCTGACCGGCCGTTTCGCCAAGCTCGACCTGCTGGCGAAGCTGGAGGCGGTCGGCGTGCCGGCCGGCCCGATCAACACGATCGAGGAGGTCTTCGCCGACCCGCAGGTCAAGGCCCGTGGTGTGCGCGTCGATCTGAAGAACCCGGCGGCCAAAGCCGGCTCGACCCCGACCGTCGCCTCGCCGATCGTGCTCGACGGCGTCAGGCAGGTCGCGAGCCGTCCGAGCCCGCGCCTCGGCGAGCATGCCGAGGACATCCTGAACGATCCGGCCTGGGGAGGGCCGCACAATGGTTGAGCGCACTGGCGGGCAGATCCTCGTCGACCAACTCCTGATCCATGGCGCGACCGACGCCTTCTGTGTGCCGGGCGAGAGCTATCTTGCCGTGCTCGATGCGTTGCACGACGCCGACATGAAGGTCACGATCTGCCGGGCCGAAGGCGGCGCGGCGATGATGGCGGAAGCCGCCGGCAAGCTGACCGGCAAGCCCGGCATCTGCTTCGTGACGCGCGGCCCCGGCGCGACCAACGCCTCGCCCGGCATCCATATCGCCGACCAGGATTCGACGCCGATGATCCTGTTCGTCGGCCAGATCGAACGCGGCATGCGCGAGCGCGAGGCCTTCCAGGAGCTCGACTACCGCGCCGTCTTCGGCACGATGACGAAATGGGCGACCGAGATAGACGATGCCGCGCGCATTCCCGAGATCATCAGCCGCGCCTTCCATGTCGCGACCGCCGGCCGGCCCGGCCCGGTGGTGATCGCGCTGCCGGAGGACGTGCTGACCGACCTCGCCGACGTGCCGGATGCGCAGCCCTATCAGGTCACCGAGACGCACCCTTCCCTGCTGCAGACGATCGACCTGCAGAAGCGGCTCTGGGCGGCGAAGGCGCCGATCGCCATCCTTGGCGGCTCGCGCTGGGACCCGCAGGCGATCGCACGCTTCCAGCGCTTCGCCGAGCGCTTCGACCTGCCGGTCGCGGTCTCGTTCCGCCGGCAGATGGTCTTCCCGGCCGATCATCCGAACTTCGCCGGGGATCTCGGCATTGGCCCCAATCCGAAGCTGCTGAAGCGCATCCAGGACAGCGACCTCGTGCTCCTGGTCGGCGGGCGCCTGTCGGAAATGCCGAGCCAGTCCTACACGCTGTTCGGCATTCCCAATCCCGGCCGGCCGCTGGTGCATGTCCACCCCGATGCGGAAGAGCTCGGCCGCGTCTACCGGCCGGAGCTGGCGATCAACGCCTCGCCGACCGCCTTCTGCGCGGCGCTCGAGACGGTGCATCCGCCGCAGGTGATCCCGTGGGCCGGCGCGGCGGCCCAAGCGCATGACGCCTATCTCGCCTGGAGCGAGCAGCCGGCGCCGGTGCCGGGCAAGTTCCATCCCGGCGAGATGGTGACCTGGCTGCGCCGCAACCTCCCGGCCGATGCGATCCTATGCAATGGCGCCGGCAATTACGCGACCTGGGTGCATCGCTTCCACCGCTTCACCAAGTTCGCGACGCAGTTGGCGCCGACCTCGGGCTCGATGGGCTATGGCGTGCCGGCGGCGATCGGCGCCAAGCGGCTCTTCCCTGACCGCACCGTGATCGCCTTCGCCGGCGATGGCTGCTTCCTGATGAACGGCCAGGATTTCGCGACGGCGGTGCAGTACGACCTGCCGGCGATCGTCATCGTCGTCGATAACGGCATGTACGGCACGATCCGCATGCACCAGGAGAAGCATTATCCCGGCCGCGTCTCGGCGACGATGCTGAAGAACCCCGACTTCGCCGCCTATGCCAAGGCCTTCGGCGGCCATGGTGAGCGGGTCGAGACGACCGAGGAGTTCGCGCCGGCCTTCGAACGCGCCGTCGCCAGCGGCAAGCCGGCGATCATCCATTGCCTGCTCGATCCCGAGGCGATCACCCCGGCGAAATCGCTCTCGACCATCCGCGCCGAGGCGCTGGAGGCTCAGGGCAAGGGCTGATCGCGACCGAACCAGATCCGGCGCATCAGCCCGTCCTTCAGCACGAACTGATGGAACAGGGCCGCGCCGGCATGGATCGCGGCGAGCACGGCCAGCGTGGTGAAGAGCGCCTCGTGCAGGCGCAGCATCGCCTCGTAGATCGCCTTGTCCGGGCCGATCGGGTGCGGCACGGCGATCCAGCCATAGAACAGCGTCGGGATCTGGATCGGCGCCGCCGAGACCATCAGCAGGCCGGTCAGCGGCAGCGCGAGCAGGCAGAGATAAAGCCCGGCCCGGACGCTTGCCGCGGCGAGCGCCTGCCAGGCCGGCAGGGCGAGCGACTGCGGCTCCGGCAAGGCCAGCCGCAACAGGAGGCGCAGGAAGACGAGCGCCGCGACCGTGAGCCCGATGGATTTGTGCCATTGGTAGAGCGGAAAGCGGCTGATCAGGTCGCGCGTCTCGTCGCGCATCAGCCGCGCCAGCCCGAACTGCACGAGGATCAGCGCCAGCGTCAGCCAGTGCAGCACGATGATCAGGGGATGCCAGCGTCTCGGGCGCATCGCAAATCCGAGCCCTCTCCTGCGAGGACGAGCGCCGCTCAGCGGAGAATCTCGCCGCGGATCGCCAGATCGACCTGATCGTCTACAACGTTGACGTCGCGCCCGATGGCGAAGGCGTTGCGCGAGAAAGCTGTGGTCGCACGGAAGGGAAGCCGCTCGCCGGGCCGCAACTCCGCCGGGTCGCGCTCGGCGATCGCGCTGACGTTCACCGCTTGCGTGGTACCGCGGATCGTCAGCCGGCCGCGGATCGCGAGGCTGCGACCGTCGATGCGGCTGACCTGTTCGGAGACGAAGCTCGCCGTTGGGTGGTGGCCGACATCGAGCATGCTCTCGCCCTTGATGAAGCCGTCGACCAAAGCGGTGCCGGTGTGAAGCGAGACTGTTTCTATCGTCATCCTGATGCGGCTGCGCTCGGGATGCTCGAAATCGAGCGCAACGGCGCCGTCGACACGATCGAAGATGCCCGAGGCCGTCGGCACGCCGAAGCGCCTGGCGGTGAAGGAGACTTCGCCCGATCCCTGCCGAAGCGCGCCTGAGGGCTCGGCCGCCGCCCCTGTCGCAAGGGTGGCGGATAGCAGCAGCGCGAGGAGAGAGCGGATCGCCATGACAGCCGGCCCAGCCTGCGTGGACGAGACCGGATGCCTACACCCGCGCCGCCACACCCGCCAGAGCACGCGCGCAATCGTGTACGCAGCCGCCGGCATGTGGCCCGGCGCAATGGTGATGCAACGGAGCGATCGAACTTTCCTGGCCGTGCCTCGTTTGAGAGGAGCGGCGCCTGCTCCGATCGATTGCGGCACTGACGCGAACAAGCGCGACGCAACCGGGCAGTGCACGAACAGGAGGTTCGACCATGACACGACGGATGATCCTGGCGATCGGCCTTGCCGGCAGCTTCGGCCTCGCCATGGCGCCGCAGGCACAGGCTGCGGGCTTCCTCGACGATCTCACCCGGGCGATCTTCGGCAATCCGACCCCGCCCGCCGCGGTCGGCATTCCGGACGGACCGGCCATCAAGCCGAAGCCCAGCAAGCTCCGACAGGCCAGCACGAAGCCGGCGGAGCCCGCGGTCAAGCTCGATGCGGCCAGCGACAGCTATTGGTATCTGCGCGATCCGACGCTGCGGAAGGGCGACATCGTCGTGACCAGCCGTGGAATTGTCGTCTTCGACGGACAACGCTCCTCGGAGCATGCGAGCAGCGCGTTCACAGCGCTGGAAGACACCAAGCGGCTGCCGAAGGCCCAACAGCAGACGTTGGAAGCGGCCGCGGCACGCGGACGGGCCTATTTCACGCCGTCAGCCACCGCGCCGGTCATTCCTGCGATGACCAAGGTCGATCCCAACGCCACCGCGCAGGCTCAGTAGGTCGCGCGGCCACCCGAGAGATCGAAGACGGCGCCGGTCGAGAAGCTGCATTTCTCGCTGGCGAGCCAGGCGACCAGCTCCGCCAGTTCGTCGACCTTGCCGAGCCGCTTCAGCGGGCTCTTGCCGATCATGACCGCAACCGTTTCGGCGCTCATCTGCTGCAGCAATTCAGTCTCGATCGCCGCCGGCGCCACGGCGTTGACCAGTACGCCGCTGCCGGCGAGTTCCTTACCATGCGCCTTGGTCAACGCGATCACGCCGGCCTTGGCGGCGCTGTAGGCCGAGAGTGTCGGCGTGCCTTCCTTGCCGGCCAGCGAGGCTATGTTGACGATGCGGCCATAGCCGCGCGGCACCATCGCGGCTGCGACCGTGCGCGAGCAAAGGAAAGTGCCGGTCAGGTTGACCGCCTGAATCGTCTGCCATTGCGCCAATGGCGTCTCGGCAACCGTGGTCGAGGGACCGGTCAGCCCGGCATTGTTAACGAGCACCGCGACCGGTCCGTGCTCACGTTCGGTTCGTTCGAGCGCGGCGGCGACCTGCGCCTCGTCGGTGACGTCGCAGGCGACGAAGGCGTGACCGCCCTCGCCCTCCTTGAGATCCCAGACGACCGGGAGGAAGCCATCGGCGGCAAGCCGTTCGCAGACGGCGCGACCGATGCCCTTGGCGCCGCCGGTGACGACGGCGACCTTCAGCGAAGCCGCCGGGCTCACGCCGCCTTGGCCTCGTCGAGCTTGGCGGCGACGAGCTTGCGCAGGCTGCGCAGATCCTTGACGAAGCCGCGAATGCCCTCGCCGAGTTTTTCCGTCGCCATGGCGTCTTCGTTCATGGCGAAGCGGAAGGCCTTCTCGTCAAGATCGAGCTTGGCCGGAGCCTTGCCTGATGTCTCCGGCGAGAGCTTGCGCGGGAGATCGCCGGTCGCCGCCGCGAGCTCGTCGAGCAGGCCGGGGCCGATCGTCAGCCGGTCGCAGCCGGCGAGCGCCTCGATCTCGCCGGTGTTGCGGAAAGAAGCGCCCATCACCACCGTGTCGATGCCATAGGCCTTGTAATAGCTGTAGATGCCGTGGACCGAGACGACGCCGGGATCGGTCTCAGGCGTATAGGGGCCGCCGCCGGCCTTGACGTGCCAGTCGAGAATGCGGCCGACGAAGGGCGAGATCAGGAAGGCTTTGGCATCGGCCGCCGCGACCGCCTGCGGCAAGGCGAAGAGCAGGGTCAGATTGCAGTCGATACCCTCGGCCTGAAGGACGCGAGCAGCCTGGATGCCCTCCCAGGTCGAGGCGATCTTGATCAGGATGCGCTCGCGCCCGACGCCGCGCTCCTTATAGGCGGCGATGATGGCGCGCGCCTTGGCGATCGTCGCCTCGGTATCGAAGGAGAGATCGGCATCGACCTCGGTCGAGACCCGGCCGGGGACGATCTTGGTCAACTCGGTGCCGAAGGTGACGGCCAGCCGGTCACAGACCGCCTCGACCGCGCCCGCACCACCCTGGCGCTTACCCCAGGCAATCGCCTCCTCGACGAGACCGGCATAGGCCGGCGTCTCCACCGCCTTGAGCAGCAGCGTCGGATTGGTGGTGCAATCGACGGGCTTCAGCCGGCGCACGGCCTCGATGTCGCCGGTGTCGGCGACCACGGTGGTCATGGCGCGGAGCTGGTCTAGCTTTGAGGCGGTCATCACGTCATCCGTAAGGGTTGTCATCGATCCTGCCGCCAATATGAGGCCTGCCGACCGTCATTGCGAGCGAAAGCGAAGCAACCCGGCTCTGCATCAGCTCTCGCCGGGTCGCCTCGCCGATGCCGTCGTCAGCTCTTCACGGCGCCCGCGGTCAGGCCAGAGACCATGTTCTTGCGGAAGCCGTAATAGATCACCGCCGGCGGGATGGCGTAGATCAGACCGGCCGTCATCAAGAGGTTCCAGGGCGCATCGTCGGCCGAGAGGAAGAGGCCGAGGCCGACGGCGAGCGGCACCGCCTTCTCGCTGGAGAGCAGCAGAAAGGCGTAGAGATACTCGTTCCAGGCCAGCAGCAGCGCATAGATGCCGATCACCACCATGGAAGGCTTCATCAGCGGCAGGTAGACCAGCCGGAAGAGCTGCAGCGAGTTGGCGCCGTCCATGATCGCGGCCTCGTCGAGCTCCTTGGGCAGCTTGTCGGACGCCTGCTTCAGCACCCAGATCGCATAGGGCGAAGCCAGCGCCACCATGGCGAGGATCAGCGCGACGCGGGTGTTGAGCAAGCCGAAGGTGCCCATCGCCTTGTACATCGGGATGGCGAGGAAGGCGGCGGGGATCAGATAGGTCGCCAGGGCGAAGTTCATGATCGAGCGGCCGCCCGGCGCCTTCAGCCGCGAGATGGCGAAGGCGGCGCAGGTCGCGATGAACAGCGTGATCAGCCCGGTCGCGATCGCGATGAGGAAGCTGTTGAACAGCTGCACCCAGAAATTCGTCAGGTAGTAGTGCTGCTGGTTGAAGACGATCTGGAAGTTCTGCAGCGTCGGCTTCTCCGGCCAGAGCTTGCCGGCGAGCATCGATTCCTGCGTAGAGATCGACAACACGAAGAGGTGGTAGATCGGCAGCAGCGTCCAGATCAGCACGGGAATGGCGATCAGGATCAGCTTGCCCTCGTCGAGAACCTTTTTCATCACTCGGCTCCCTTCGAGAGGCGCTTCACCATGAACCAGACCATGGGCAGGATCAGCGGCATGGCGCAGATGATCGAGGCGATGCCGAGGTCGAGATTGTTGTTGCGCATATAGCGGATGCCGAGCGTCGCCAGCACATGGTTGAGGTCGCCCGGGCCGCCGCCGGTGAGCAGGTAGACGCTGTTGAAGTCGCCGAGCGTCCAGATCATCGAGAGCAGCGTCGAGGTGACATAGAGCGTCGCCAAAGACGGCCAGGTGATGAAGCGGAACTGCTGCCATTTGTTGGCGCCGTCGACGCTGGCGGCCTCATAAAGGTCGGCTGCGATGGCGAGGCGGCCGGTGACGAGGATCAGCGTCCAGAACGGCAGCGACTTCCAGATATGGACGACGATCGAGGAGGCGAAGGCCAGCTTCGGGTCGGTCAGCCAGCCCGGCCCCTCGACGATGCCGAACCACTGGAAGAGCTGCTGGTTGATCATGCCGTTCTCAGGGTTGAGCATGATCCGGAAGGACAGGATGGTTGGGATCGACGGCACCGCCCAGGGCAGGATGAACAGCACCAGGATGATGCGGACCCAGGCGCGCTGCTGGACGAAGAAGCCCGACAGCATCATCGCGATGATGAACTTCAGGTTCACCGCGATGAACAGGAAGACGACGGTGTTGACCATCGTGCGGATGAAGATCGGGTCGGCGAAGAGCGCCTTGTAGGACTGCCAGTTGAGGCCGAGCCAGAGGCCGTAGGCGACGGGATAGACCACCATCACCGCGAAGACGAGGAGATAGGGCGCGAGCATCAGCACGCCCCAGAGCACGCGGTCGCGCGCCTGCCCGGAGGTGGCATCGGCTGAAACGGTTGCGGGGGGTGCCATCGCCGTGGTGGTCATCGTGTTCTCCCTCGATACGCCCGGCAGCGAAGATGGGCCGGCATCCCGCGGCGCGAGCGCCGCGGGATGCCGTATTCATCAGCTTGCGTCAGACCGGCGTCAGCCGGCGATCTGCTTGATGCGGGCGATCATCTCGTCGACCGCCTGCTCGGGCGAGATCTTGTCCTGGACGACGCGGTTGACCGCCTTGGCCCAGACGTTCTCGGCGTTCACCGTGGTGAACTTGTAGTTGTAGACGAACTGGAACGGCACGGTGCCGTCCGTGTACTGCTTGTAGACGATCTTGCGGTGCGGATCGGCGCCCGTCCAGAACTCGGCCTTGGCGGCCTCGATCGTGGTCGGGAACCAGCGGCCGACCGAGCCCTCGACGAAGGGACGCAGGTTCTCATCCTTCATCATGAAGGCCATGAACTCCTTGCCCCGCTTCTTGTTCTTGCCGTCGGCGAAGACGACGGCGGTCTTGACCGCGGCGAGGTTGGTCATCGGCGAGCCGTCCGGCTTGTTCGGGAACTCGGCCGTGCGGATGTTGTCGTAATAGTTCTTCTTGGCCTGGTCGCGCTGTTCCTGCGTCAGGGCCTGGTTGTTCATGTCGTCGAGGTGCTTGGCCGCGATCGAGATCGTGGCGTTGTGGGTCAGCACCGTCGTGCGGTTGTGGAAGGCGACGTTGTTGTCGGGGTCGAGCCAGTTCACCGAGGAAGGCGGCGTGCAGCCGCGCTGGGCGATATTGGAATAGTCCTTCACCGCCTTGACCATCGCCGCCTTGTTGGCCGGCTCGTCGAGCACGATCTTGCCGTTCTCGTCGACGACCTTGGCGTTGAAGGCGTTGGCGAAGGTCAGGAAGGAATAGAAGGTGTCCGAGGCGGCGACGCCCATCGGATGGCCGACGGCGTAGATGCGCTTGCCTTTGGCGCGCAGCGCGCCCTGGACTTTGTCGCACCAGAAGTCCCAGTAGCCGTCCCAGCCCTTTGGGATGTCGCTTTCCTTGAAGCCGGCCTCTTCCAGCATGTCCTTCCAGTAGGTGATGTGCATCATCTGCTGCTGGACCGGGAAGGCGTAGTAGGCCTTCTTCTTGGTCTTGTCGTTCATCAGGAAGGTCGTCGCCAGCGCCTGCGGCTGGATCTGATCCTTGATCGGCGTCAGCACGTCGCTGACGTCCTCGAGCTTGCCCTCGAAGGCCCACTGCCCGGTGGTGCGGAAATCATAGGTGGTGCAGAAGCCGACATCGGGCGGCGTGCCCGCCTGGACGGCGCCGACCGACTTGGTGACGCAGTCCTCGGTGGCATAGAGGGAGAGGTCGACCTTGACGCCCGTCGCCTTCTGGAACTTGTCTACGACGGCGAGCAACGCATCGTCCTCGCCTTTGTAGAAGCCCTTGGTGAACCAGACCGTCACCGTCTCCTGGGCGAGCGCCGCTCCGGACCAGCCGGCGGCGATGGCGGCCAAGGCTGCGCCGGCAGCCAGAGAGCGCACGGATTTCATGGCATCCTCCCATTTCAAACGTTTAAATTGAGCTTTTTTGCTCGCTCCTCATAAACACTAGTCGATGAGCCATGCAACTCACAAGCGGCTGGGTTGCACGATTTTCATGCGACGTTCGAGCGGAGGCTTCCTCCGCCCCGTCCGCCAGACCTGTATGAATCGGCTTTGACGGCGCAGCTCGGCCGCGTCAAAGAGGACGGCGTCACGGATGTGTCATGAGTGCAGCTTACCCCGCGCTGCACAATCCATATCCTGATGTTCGCGCGATCTCGCCGCGCGGCAGACCAGCGGAGTTTCATATGCGCGCCCTTGCTGCCACCGCCGCCCTCGCGCTCGGCCTGGCCCTCCCGGCTCTCAATGCTGCCGGCGCCGTCGAAGGCAAGCTGGTGCTCTACACCAGCCAACCCAACACCGACGCCCAGCAGACGATCGACGCCTTCAAGGCAAAATACCCCAAGGTCGAGATCAGCTTCGTGCGCGACGGCACGCCGCGCGTGATGGCCAAGCTCCGGGCCGAGATCGAGGCCGGTGCGCCGCAGGCCGACGTGCTGCTGATCGCCGACGCCGTGACCATGGAAGGCCTGAAGACGGAAGGCCGCCTGCTCGCCCATGACAAGGCCGACGTCTCGGCCTTCCCGGCCGGCGTGCACGATCCCGAGAAGATGTGGTTCGCGACCAAGCTGATCACCACCGGCATCGTCTACAACAGCAAGGCGGCACTGAAGCCGGAGAGCTGGCTCGACCTCGCCAAGCCCGAGGCCAAGGGCCAGCTTGCCATGCCGAGCCCGCTGAACTCGGGCGCTGCGATGATCCACACGATCACGCTGACCGGCAACCTGCCCGGCGGCTGGAGCTTCTACGAGAAGCTGAAGGAGAACGGCACGCTCGCCGCCGGCGCCAATGGCGACATCCTGCGCCAGGTCGCCACCGGCGAGAAGCTCTACGGCATGATCGTCGACTTCATGCCGATCCGCGAGAAGGCCAAGGGCGCGCCGGTCGAGTTCGTCTTTCCGAAGGAAGGTGTCTCGGCGGTGAGCGAGCCGGTCGCGATCCTGAAGAGCAGCAAGAACCCGGAGGCTGCCAAGGCTTTCGTCGACTTCCTGATCTCCAAGGACGGCCAGGAACTGGCGCTGAAGCAGGGCTATGTCTCGGCCCATCCGGACGTCGCCCTGCCGGCCGGCTACCCCGCCCGCGGCGCGATCAAGCTGATGCCGTTCGACGCCGCCAAGGCGCTGGCCGACGAGCCGGCCGCCCGCAAGCGCTTCAGCGCGATCTTCGAAGGCTGAGCCCGGACAAGATCCAGTCTCAGGCACCGACACGATGACGCTCGCAGCCCCCGCAGAGCTAAGGCAGACCGGCATCCGCCCGGCGCTGCCCGGCCTTGCCTTGCCGGCCGGCCTTGGCCTGCCGGCGCTGGTGCTGCTCTGCGCAACGCTGTTCGGTGCCCTGCCCTTCCTGCGCCTGCTCGCCGCCGCCTTCGCGCCTGGCTGGCAATTCGCTCCCGAAGGCGCGCTGGCGGAGATCACCAGCCGCGCCGCGGTCAACGCGACCTTGCACACCTTTGAGACGGCCGGCCTGTCGGCGCTCGGAGCGCTGCTGATCGGCGGCACGGCGGCGATCCTGCTCGCTGTCACCGATGTCCGCGGCAAGCGCCCGCTCGCCTTCGCGCTGGTCTTCTCGATGATGATCGCGCCGCAGGTGGCGGCGCTCGCTTTCCTCAGCCTGTTCGCGCCGAACTCGGCCCTGCTCGGCATGCTCGGCCTCGCGCCGGCGCCGGGCACGCCCAATCCCCTGCTCGGTCGCGGCGGCATCATCCTGGTGATGGCGCTGCATCATGCGCCGCTGGTGGCGATCACGCTCTGGACCGGCCTACGCAGCGTGCCGCAGGCGCTGGTCGAGGCGGCGCAGATGGAAGGCGCGGCGCCCGCCACCATCGTCGGACGCATCCTGCTGCCCGTGCTGCGACCGCAGATCATCGCCGCGGCGTTGCTCGCCTTCGTCGCCGGCATCGGCAATTTCGGCATCCCGGCCTTGCTCGGCCTGCCGGTGAACTACCTCACTCTGCCGACGCTGATCTATCGCCGGCTGTCCAGCTTCGGTCCGGCCGGCTTGCCGGATGCGGCTGCGCTCTCGCTCCTCGTCGCGCTCGTCGCCGGCTTCGGCATCGTCGCCGGCCTGATCGCGACGCGCCGCGGCGGCGGCAAGGTCGAGATCGAGCGGCCCCTGCAGCCGTTCTGGCAACTGGGTGCCGCCCGGCCGCTCATTGCCGCCGGGCTCTGGCTGCTGATCGCCATCAAGCTCGGCCTGCCGCTGCTGGCGCTGCTCGGCGAGGCGCTGACGCCGGCGCTCGGCGTCGCGCTGACCTGGCAGAACCTCACCTTCGACAAGTTTGCCGAAGTGCTGCTCCGGCAGGACGTGACGGTGCGTGCCTTCCGCAATTCCTTCCTCTTCGCCGGCACGGCTGCCGTGCTGCTGTCCCTGCTCTCGATCGCCTTCGCCTACGGGCTGGAGCGGCGCATGGGCAAGCTCCGGCGCGTCGTCGACGTGGTTATCGAGCTACCCTACGCCCTGCCGGGCGTCGTGCTGGCGATCGCCTGCATCCTGATGTTCCTGAAGCCGCTGCCGCTGATCGGCGTCAGCATCTACGCGACGCCCTTCATCATCCTCTTCGCCTACATGGCCCGCTTCCTGCCGCTGGCGCTGAAGGCGCCCGTCGCGGCGATGGCGCAGATCGAGGCGCATCATGAGGAAGCCGCCAGGCTCGACGGCGTCACGCTCTGGCAGATGCTACGCTTCATCGTCGCGCCGATCCTGGCGCCGGCCGCCGCCGTCAGCGGGCTGATGGTGTTCCTCGTCGCCTTCAACGAGCTCACCGTCTCGGCCCTGCTCTGGTCCTCCGGCACCGAGACGCTCGGCGTCGTGCTGTTCAGCCTGAAGGAGGCCGGGCTCGCCGGCGAAGCCGCGGCGGTCGCGATCAGCGCCTGCGCGGTGATCCTTGCGGTGATGCTGGGCCTTGACGCACTCGGTCGCAAGCTGCCGGCCAACATCCTGCCTTGGCGGATCTGAACCGCGCGACCGCGCACTCAACAGGCCAATAAGAACAGCTTATCCCGGCGATCCGAGCTGACATAGTTAAGCCCAATTTAACGTTACGGCAGGAAGGTCTGCCGCATGGAGTTCGCCTTTCCGCTGCGAAGCAGAGCTCGAAACCTGCCGTGCCCTCTCACGGCGCCGACCGAGGACCTGTGAGCTCAATGGCCTATCGCACCCCCGGCCGCCGCCAGAGCGAACCCATCGCCGAGGAGCTCAAGATCCTCGTCGTCGAGGATTCCAGGACCTATGCGCTGGCACTGTCGCGCCGCCTAGAGACCGAGCTGCGCCTGCCGATCGTCGTCTGCCAGTCGCTCAACGAGCTGCACGAGGTCGTCACCGAGGACCGCGCCGCCTACACCATGGCCGTGGTCGACCTGAACCTGCCGGACGCGCCGCGCGGCGAAGCGATCGACTTCACCGTGCAGCGCGGCATTCCGACCATCGTCCACACCGCGAGCTTCGACCTCGACACGCGCAACCGGATCATGGAGCGCGACGTCATCGACTATGTCCCCAAGGACAGCGCCTTCACGCTCGAGACCCTGGTCGCCACCGCCAAGCGCGCGCTCGCCAACCGCCAGACCCGCATCCTCGTCGTCGACGACACCTCGGCGACGCGCAAGCTGCTCGCCCATATGCTGAAGGTCCAGCAATACCAGGTGATCGAGATCGGCTCCGGGGCCGAGGCGCTGGCCCTTCTCAAGGACAATCCCGACATCCGGCTCGTCGTCAGCGACTACTACATGCCGGACATGGACGGCTACGAGCTGACGCGGCGCATCCGCCGCGAGTTCGCCTCCGACCGGCTGCGCCTGATCGGCGTCTCCTCATCGAGCGACCGCATGGTCTCGGTCGGCTTCCTCAAGGCCGGCGCCAACGACTTCATCTCGATGCCCTTCATCCCGGAAGAGCTGCAATGCCGGATCGCGAGCAATGTCGAGACGCTCGAACAGCTCGAGCAGCTCCATAGCCTCGCCTCGCGCGATGCGCTGACCGGGCTGTTCAACCGCCGCCATTTCTTCGCCAATGCCGGCCGATTGATCGAGGAGGCGCAGGCGAAGAAACGCAAGAGCGCCGTCGCGATCCTCGACATCGACGACTTCAAGCAGCTGAACGATAGCCACGGCCATGATTTCGGCGACCAGGCGCTCGCCAGCGTGGCGCGCTGCCTCGCCCAGTCGGTGGAGGGCAGCGGCCATCTGCTCGCCCGCATCGGCGGCGAGGAATTCGCCATCCTGTTCCCCGGCCTCGACGCCAAGGCGGCGATGCGCCTCAGCGACCACATCAGGCTCGACGTCTCGCATGAGACGCTGACCGTCGGCGACCAGCAGGTCACCCTGACGGCTTCGATCGGCGTCGCCGAGATCGATGGCGCCGGCCATTTCGACCAGCAGCTGATCGCCGCGGATCGCGCGCTTTACGCCGCCAAGCGCGAGGGGCGCAACTGCGTGCGCCTCGCGGAATAGTTCAGCTTGCCGCGGCGAGGCGCGCGCCGCCGCCCGCCGCCAGCTCGCCCATCAACAGCGCCCGGTTCGCCTTCGACTCGCGCACGATGAAGTCGACGACCGCGCGCACCCGGGCGACATCCTTGAGATCGGCATGGACGAGCAGCCAGAATGAGCGGGTGATCGAGACGCTCTCGGGCAGCACTGGCACCAGCCTCGGCTCGTCGACCGCCATGAAATGGTGGATCACGCCGATGCCGGCACCAGCCGCGACGGCATTCATCTGCGCCAGCACGCTCGAGCTCTGGATATGGGCGCGCAGGCCCTTGGCGACCTCGTCGAGATAATCGAGCTCGGGCGTGAAGATCAGGTCGTCGATATAGCCGACAATACGATGCTCGAAGAGGTCCTCGGCCGCCGTGATCGGCGGGTTGGCGTCGAGATAGTCCTGTGCGGCGTAGAGCCCAAGCCGATAGTCGCAGAGCTTGCGGGCGACGACCTTGCCTTCCTTCGGCGGGGCCAGCGTGATCGCGACATCGGCCTCGCGCTTCGACAGCGAGAGCAGACGCGGCATGGCGATGAGCTGCAGCTCCAGCCCGGGATAGGCCTTGGCGAGACCGGCGAAACGCGAGGCGAGGAAGGTCGAGCCGAAACCGTCGGGCGCCCCGATCCGGACCGTTCCGGAGAGCGCCATGTCGGCGCCGCCGATCTCGCTCTGGATCGCCAGCGCCTCGGTCTCCATGCTCTCGGCCTTGGCCAGGAGCTGCTCGCCATGGCCGGTCAGCGCATAGCCCTGCGGGCGGCGCTCGAACAGCTTGGCCTTGAGCGATTCCTCCAGCGAGGTGATGCGGCGCGAGACGGTGGCATGGTCGGCGCCGAGCCGGCGCGCGGCTGCGGTGAGCCGGCCCGAACGGGCGACGGCAAGGAAGAATCGCAGGTCGTCCCAGTCGAACCGTTCCATGGCGCTCCTCCCGTATATGTGTTTTCGCACGACCTCGGTCGATATCCGCCTATAGCCGTGCGCAAACGATAATGATAGGGGTAGCGCCAATCAGCGTTCACAGACTTTGGGAGGAGGACGCCATGCGTCAGATCGGTCACTTCATCGGCGGCAAGCATGTCGCCGGCACCTCGGGCCGCACGGCCGACGTCTACCAGCCGATGGACGGCTCGGTGATCGGCAAGGTCGCCCTCGCTTCCGCCGCCGACATGCGCGCCGCGGTCGAGAACGCGCTCGAAGCCCAGCCGAAATGGGCGGCGGTCAACCCGCAGCGCCGCGCCCGCGTGCTGATGAAGTTCCTCGACCTGATCGCGCAGAACAATGACGAGCTCGCAGAATTGCTCGCCCGCGAGCACGGCAAGACCATCCCCGACGCCAAGGGCGACATCCAGCGCGGCGTCGAGGTCGTCGAGTTCTCGCTCGGCGTGCCCAACCTGATGAAGGGCGAGTTCACCGACGGCGCCGGCCCGGGCATCGACATCTACTCGCTGCGCCAGCCGCTCGGCGTCGTCGCCGGCATCACCCCGTTCAACTTCCCGGCGATGATCCCGCTCTGGAAGCTCGGCCCCGCCATCGCCTGCGGCAACGCCTTCATCCTGAAGCCGTCCGAGCGTGATCCCGGCGTGCCGATGCGCCTCGCCGAGCTGTTCGTCGAAGCGGGCGGACCTCCCGGCATCCTCAATGTCGTCAACGGCGACAAGGAGGCGGTCGACGCCATCCTCGACGACCATGACATCAAGGCCGTCGGCTTCGTCGGCTCGACCCCGATCGCCGAGTACATCTACGCTCGCGGCTGCGCCAATGGTAAGCGCGTGCAGTGCTTCGGCGGCGCCAAGAACCACATGATCATCATGCCGGACGCCGACATGGATCAGGCGGTCGACGCGCTGATCGGCGCCGGCTACGGCTCGGCCGGCGAGCGCTGCATGGCGATCTCGGTCGCCGTCCCGGTCGGCAAGGCCACCGCGGACGAGCTGGTGAAGCGGCTGATCCCCCGCGTCGAGAGCTTGAAGATCGGCCCCTCGACCGACACCTCGGCCGATTACGGCCCGGTCGTCACCAAGGCGGCGATGGAGAAGATCAAGTCCTATGTCGACATCGGCATCGGCGAAGGCGCCAAGCTCGTGGTCGACGGCCGCGACTTCAAGATGCAGGGCTACGAGAATGGCTTCTATGTCGGCGGCTGCCTGTTCGACAACGTCACCAAGGACATGCGCATCTACAAGGAGGAGATCTTCGGACCGGTCCTCTCCGTGCTGCGCACCGAGAGCTATGACGAGGCGCTGAAGCTGACCAACGACCACGAATACGGCAACGGCACCGCGATCTACACCCGCGACGGCGACGCTGCCCGCGACTTCGCCTCGAAGGTCCAGGTCGGCATGGTCGGCATCAACGTGCCGATCCCGGTTCCGCTGGCCTACTATACCTTCGGCGGCTGGAAGCGTTCTTCCTTCGGCGACCTCAACCAGCACGGCCCGGATTCGATCCGCTTCTACACCAAGACCAAGACCGTGACGGCGCGCTGGCCGTCTGGCATCAAGGACGGCGCCAGCTTCGTCATCCCGACGATGAACTGAGCCGACGGCGAAGGGGATCGGATCGTGTTTTCCCTCACCGAAGACCAGATCGCGATCCGCGACATGGCCCAGGGTTTCGCTGCCGAAACCCTGGCGCCGCACGCCGTGCGCTGGGACGAGGAGAAGCATTTCCCTGTCGAGGAAATGCGCCAGGCGGCTGCGCTCGGCATGGGCGGCATCTATATCCGCGACGATGTCGGCGGCTCCGGCCTGTCGCGCCTCGACGCGGCGGTGATCTTCGAGGCGCTGTCGACGGGCTGTCCGACGGTCGCGGCCTATATCTCGATCCACAACATGTGCGCCTGGATGATCGACCGCTACGGGTCGGACGAGCAGCGGCAGAAATACCTGCCGAAGCTCTGCACCATGGACCATCTGGCCAGCTATTGCCTGACCGAGCCGGGCGCGGGCTCGGACGCCGCGGCGCTGAAGACCAAGGCGGTGCTCGACGGCGACCATTATGTCCTCGACGGCCAGAAGCAGTTCATCTCCGGCGCCGGAGTCTCCGACGTCTATGTCGTGATGGTCCGCACCGGCGAGGCCGGCCCCTCCGGCATCTCGACCATCGTCGTCGAGAAGGGCACGCCCGGCCTCTCCTTCGGCGCCAACGAGAAGAAGATGGGCTGGAACGCCCAGCCGACGCGCGCAGTGATCTTCGAGAACTGCCGCGTGCCGGTCGCCAACCGGATCGGCCCGGAAGGCATCGGTTTCAAGATCGCCATGGCCGGGCTCGATGGTGGGCGGCTGAATATCGGCGCCTGCTCGATCGGCGGGGCGCAGGGCGCGCTCGACAAGGCCCTCAGCTATGCCCAGGAGCGCAAGGCCTTCGGCTCACGCATCGCCGATTTCCAGGCGCTGCAGTTCAAGCTTGCCGACATGGCGATCGAATTGGAGGCGGCCCGCACCTTCCTCTGGCGCGCCGCGGCGGCGCTCGACGAGAAGACGCCCGATGCGAGCAAGCTCTGCGCCATGGCCAAGCGCGTCGCCACCGATACCGGCTTCGAGGTCGCCAACCAGGCGCTGCAGATCCATGGCGGCTATGGCTATCTCGCCGATTACGGCATCGAGAAGATCGTCCGCGACCTCCGGGTCCACCAGATCCTGGAAGGCACCAACGAGGTGATGCGGATGATCGTGGCGCGCTCGCTGGTCGGGCGGGCCAAGGGGAATTGAGACTCAGACGTCATTCTCGGGCGAAGCGAAGCGCAGACCCGAGAATCTCCTGAAAGAGATGCTCGGGTCTGAGCCCGAGCATGACGCGAACGACAGCGGGAAGGACACGACCATGAGCACCATCGCTTTCATCGGGCTCGGCAATATGGGCGGGCCGATGGCCGGCAACCTGGTCAAGGCCGGGCACAAGGTCTCCGCCTTCGACCTGTCGCAGCCTTCCAAGGATGCGGCCGCGGCGCTCGGCGTCGGCATCGCCGCCTCGGCCAAGGAAGCGGTCGCAGAGGCCGAGATCGTCGTCACCATGCTGCCGGCAGGAAAGCATGTGCTGGGCGTCTGGGCCGACATCCTCCCGGCGGTGAAGCCGGGCACGCTGCTGATCGATTCCTCGACCATCGATGTCGAGAGCGCCCGCAAGGCGCATGCGCTCGCGGCCGAGCGCGGCTGCCTCTCGCTCGACGCGCCGGTCTCGGGCGGCGTCGGCGGCGCCCAGGGCGCGACCCTGACCTTCATGGTCGGCGGAAGCGCCGACGCCTTCAAGCGCGGCGAGCCAGTGCTGTCGGCGATGGGCAAGAAGGTCGTGCATTGCGGTGACGCCGGCAACGGCCAGGCGGCGAAGATCTGCAACAACATGATCCTGGGCATCTCGATGATCGGCGTCTCCGAGGCCTTCGTGCTGGCCGAGAAGCTGGGCCTGTCGCACCAGGCGCTGTTCGACGTCGCCTCGACTTCCTCGGGTCAGTGCTGGTCGCTGACGACCTATTGCCCGGTGCCGGGCCCGGTGCCGACCTCGCCGGCCAATAACGACTACAAGCCCGGCTTCGCCTCGGCGCTGATGCTGAAGGACCTGAAGCTCGCCCAGGAAGCGGCGCAGGCGGCCGGCGCCTCGACCCCGCTCGGCTCGGCCGCGGCGCAGGTCTACGGGCTGCACAATGCCTGGGGCGAAGGCGGCACCGACTTCTCCGGCATCATCCATCTGCTGCGCGGACGCGGCAAGGAGTGAGCAGGCGGCTCAACCGCTCGCGACTGTTCGCATACGTATAATTCTGCGTTCGCCCCGTTCCGGTCGGATCGAAAGCGGAGTAGGACGGGAGGCATGAACGACGCCTCCCGCCGCACCGAACGCTCAGCCCAGACCGGCTTCGCCACCAGCTCGCTCGACCGACGCGCCGACCTGCGCGACAAGCCGGACGAGGTCGTCGCCTTGCGCGCCCGCAGCGACACGCGCTTCACCGTCGTCGCCGGCGAGACGCCGATCCTGTTGCGGACCGGCGCCGAGACCCAGACGATCTGGTTCGACGAGAGCGGCGCCGATGGCTTGGGCTCGGCGCAGGAAGAGGTCTTCCTCGGGCTCGCTCCCGACGGCGCACCGCGCTTCGGCCGGCTGATCGACCGCGACCTGCTCGATGGCTTGCGCGAGCAAGCCGTGCTCGTCGTCACCGACCTGCGCAGCGTTGCGCTGAAGCGTCTGGTGCCGAAGGAGGAGGTCGGCCCGCTCGGCGAGGCCAAGGCCCTGCTCGACTGGCATGCGCGCCATCGCTGCTGCGCCCAATGCGGCGCGCCGACCAAGCTCGGCTCGGCCGGCTGGAAGCGGCAATGCGAGGCCTGCGGCGCGCAGCATTTTCCGCGCACCGACCCGGTCGTGATCATGCTGGCGGTGCGCGGCGACAACTGCCTGCTGGCGCGCCAGTCTCGTTTCGCGCCCGGCATGTATTCCTGCATCGCCGGCTTCGTCGAGCCGGGCGAAACCTTCGAGGACGCGGTCAGGCGCGAGACCTGGGAGGAAGCGGGCCTGCGCACCGGCACGGTGCGCTACATCGCCTCGCAGCCCTGGCCTTTCCCCGGCTCATTGATGATCGGCTGCATCGCCGAGGCGCTGAACGACGACATCGTGCTGGATGGCACCGAGCTGGAAGCTGGCCGCTGGTTCAGCCGGGCGGAGGCACTGCAGATGCTGGAGGGCAAGCACCCCGACAACCTGTTTTGCCCGCCGCACATGGCGATCGCCAACACGATCCTGAAGGCGTGGGCGGTGGACGGCGAGGAGCCCTGACCCGTCGCGCGCCTCCCCGACGATGACATCTTTGCGGAGCCCTGGATGACGGACCCGGTCAACGCCTTCGTCCCCGGGCCACGCGCCCAGATCGCCGGCACTCCGGGCGGGCCACTCTCGGGGCTGACCTTCGCCGTCAAGGACCTGTTCGATGTCGCCGGCCTGCCGACCGGTGGCGGCAACCATGACTGGGCCAAGGCGAACCCCATCCCAACCCGCCATGCCTGGGCAGTGCAGACCTTGCTGGATGCCGGCGCGGAATTCGTCGGCAAGACCATCACCGACGAGGTCTCGCTCGGCATTCTCGGCGAGAACGCCTTCGACGGCACTCCGCTCAACAGCGCCGCGCCCGAGCGCGTGCCAGGTGGCTCCTCATCGGGCTCGGCGGCAGCCGTCGCCGCAGGGCTCTGCGACATCGCGCTGGGTACCGATACCGGCGGCTCCATGCGGGTACCGTCGAGCTTCTGCGGGATCTACGGCATCCGGCCGACGCATGGCCGGCTCGACGTCACCGGACTGCTGCCGCAGGCTCCGAGCTCAGACACCGCCGGCTGGTTCGCGCGCGATGCCGGGACCTTTGCGAAGGTCGGGACCGTCCTGCTCGGCGAAGCACCCGGCCCGCTGCCGACGAAGCTGCTGATCGCGGTCGATGCCTTCGGCTTCGCCGACCCCGAAGTCGCGGAGGCCCTGCGGCCGATGGTCCGTAAGCTGGAGCGGATCATCGGCCCGGCACGCGAGGAGATCATGGCGCCGCAGGGGCTGTCGGTCTGGGCGCGCGCGCAGCGCAGCCTGCAGCCGGTCGAGGCCTGGCAGACCTTCAGGCCATGGATCGAACGGCACAATCCGCGCATGGCCTTCAGCGTCGCCGCCGGGCTGATCGCCGGCTCGCAAGTTCCCGCGAGCGAGCGCAACTGGGCCGCGCTGATGCGCGAGGAAGCACGGGCGCGGCTGCGCTATCTCCTGCCGGCGGGCACGATCCTCTGCCTGCCGACGACGCCCTTCCCGGCGCCGCTGCGCGGCCTGCCGACACCGGAGCAGCAGCCGCTGCGCGATCGCATCACTTGTCTCTGCGCCCAAGGCGGCCTCACCGGCTCGCCCCAGCTCAACCTGCCCGGTGCCACCGTGGACGGCGCGCCGGTCGGCCTGTCGATCATCGGCGGACGCGGCACCGACGCCAGCCTGATTGCCGTCGCCCAAGCCATGGAGGCCCTTTCGTGAGCGACCTGACCCCGAACCTGCCCGATGTCGTCGCCGAGATCAGCGCGCTGTTCGAGCGCTATGAGCAGGCGCTGATCGACAAGGAGGTCGACGTCCTCGACGCCTCCTTCTGGAACAGCCCCCACACCATCCGCTATGCGCTCGGCGAGAACGGTTACGGCTTCGACGAAATCCACGCTCACCGCGTCGCCCGCCCGCCGGGCCCGGGCATCAAGGAAAAGCGGATCCGCCTGGAGATCCTGACGCTCGGGCGCGACCTCGCCACGGTGAACCTGGAGTTCAAGGTGCGCGGGCGCGAGATCATCGGCCGCCAGAGCCAGACCTGGGTGCGCTTCCCCGATCTCGGCTGGAAGGTGGTCTCGGCCCATGTCTCGACGATGGAGGGCCCGCGCCCCTGGTGAAGGGGCGCCGCCTGCGGGACCGGCTTACTCCCCCGGCTCGGGGAAGCTGTCGCGGAATCCGTGCGCCGGGTAGACGCCGAGGATCTTCAGCTCCTTGGAGAAGAAGGCGAGCTCGTCGAGCGCCCGCTTCAGCGCCGGATCGTCGGGATGACCCTCGACGTCGCTGTAGAACATCGTCGCCGAGAAATGGCCGTCGACCATATAGCTCTCGAGCTTGGTCATGTTGATGCCGTTGGTGGCGAATCCGCCGAGCGCCTTGTAGAGCGCCGCCGGCAGGTTGCGGACCTGGAAGATCAGCGTCGTCACCGTCTTGCCCGAACCCTGGCGGGCGAACTCCGGATATTTCGAGAGCACGACGAAGCGCGTGGTGTTGTGCTTCTCGTCCTCGATATCCTCCATCAGGATGTTGAGGCCGTAGACTTCCGCGGCAATGTGCGGGGCGATCGCGGCGCGCGTCGGGTCGCCCGCTTCGGCGACCTGGCGGGCCGAGCCGGCGGTATCGGCCGCGACCTCGGCCTTGAGGCCGAGCTTGCGGATGATCTTGCGGCACTGGCCGAGCGCGTGGATGTGGCTCTGCACCGTCTTCAGCGTCGCCAGCGTCGCGCCCTCGACCGCCATCAGATGGAAGCGGATCGGCAGGAAGTGCTCGCCGATGATGTGCAGGCCGGAGCGCGGCAGCAAATGATGGATGTCGGCGACGCGGCCGGCGATCGAATTGTCGATCGGGATCATGCCATAGCGGGCGGAACCGTCCGAAACCGCGGCGAGCGCGTCCTCGAAAGTCCGGCAGGGCAGCAGCTCGCAATCCGGAAAGACCTGGAGGGCGGCCTGCGAGGAGAAGGCTCCAGGCTCACCCTGATAGGAAACGACGACTGACATTGGAGACTTTCAGGCTCAGGCGCGGGATGTCAGGAACGCGCGGGCGCGGTCCAGGTCGGGGGGCGTGTCGACGCCGCGCGGGACATGATCGATGATCATCGCGTCGATGCGCATGCCGTCTTCGAGCGCCCGCAACTGCTCGAGCTTCTCGCGCAATTCGAGCGGCGACTGCGGCAGCGAGACGAAGCGGTCGAGCGCGCGGCGGCGATAGGCGTAGAGGCCGACATGGTGATAGAGCGGGCCATCGCCATAGGGGGCGGTCGCCCGGGTAAAGTAGAGCGCACGCATCCGGCCGGGGGAAATCTCGCTGCCGATCAGCTTGACCACGCTCGGCGCGGTCTTCTCCTCGTCCTCGGTGATCTCGCCGGCAAGCGTCGCGATATCGACGGCCGGATCGGCGAGCGGCTCGACCGCGGCCGCGATCGCGGTCGGCGCCAAGGTGGGGAAATCGCCCTGGACGTTGACGATGATGTCGTGCTCGCCCTTGGGGTCGATGATGTCGGCGGCTTCCTTGATCCGGTCCGAGCCGGTCTGGTGCGCAGGGCTGGTCATCACCGCACGGCCGCCGGCCTGCTCGATCGCCGCCAGGATGCGCTCGTCATCGGTCGCGACCACGACATCGCCAACGCGCGCCTCGATGGCACGGCGCCAGACACGGACGATCATCGGCTCGCCCAGGATATCGGCCAGCGGCTTGCCCGGCAGGCGCGTCGCCTGCATGCGGGCCGGGATAAGGATCAGCGGATTGGGCATTGGCTGGGGAAAGCTCGCAGGGCGGCAAAAAGTCTCAAAGCGGTGCGTGCTTATACGAGTTGCAATGCAGCGCGCAAAGCGGTTAAGCAGCGCAGACGTGCCGGCTCCCGCAAGGGTCCGGCCGCAGCGCTGTCTTGCTCCGCCGACGGGCGGGCCGGGGGTTGTGAGAGACGATGAATATCGAACTGAACAAGATCGCTGGCGCGGGCCTCTCGACGCTGCTCGTCGTGATGGCCCTGAACATGGGCGCCGGCATCGTCTTCACCCCAAAGAAGCCGGCCGTGCCGGGCTTCGACCTGCCGAGCCTCGAGCCGGCGGCTGCGGGGGGCGCGGGCGCCCCGGCGGCAGCGGCCGAGGAGCCGATCGCGGTGCGTCTCGCCAAGGCCGACGTGGCCAAGGGCGAGAAGGCCGTCGGCGCCTGCAAGGCCTGCCACACCTTCGAGAAGGGCGGCGCCAACAAGGTCGGCCCGCATCTCTTCGATGTCTATGGCCGTTCCGAGGGTTCGGTCGCCGGCTTCGGATATTCGGCCGCGATGAAGGGCCGCAACGACAAGAGCTGGGACGCCGAGGCGCTCGACCACTTCCTGAAGAACCCGAAGGCCTACGTCCCCGGCACCGCCATGGCCTTCGCCGGCCTGAGCAAACCCGATCAGCGCGCCGATGTCGTCGCCTATCTCAACAGCCTCGCCGATTCGCCGAAGCCCCTGCCGAAGCCCTGATTTGGCAGTGCTTCTCGCGCCAACGTGACCTTGCAAGCCGGGCCAAAGCCCGGCTTTTGCATGTCCACGCCATGCAATTGCCGTCACCATCGCGACGAATGCGAGCAACGCTGGCATTGTCTCAGCGCAACGACATAATCGGACGACGAATCGCAAGGGGTATCGCATGGCGATCCGGATCACCCGCCGCAGGCTGCTCGAAGCCGGCGGCGCGCTCGCAGGCGCGGCCGTTCTGCCGGGCTCACTGACGACGGCGCTCGCGCAGGACAGCGAGGTCCACGGCCTCTCGACCTTCGGTGAGCTCGGGCTGCCGCCCGACTTCCCGCATTTCGCCTATGTGAACCCGAAGGCACCGAAAGGCGGCTCGCTTACCGTCCAGATCAAGCGTGCCGGCGGCAATCAGAGCTTCGACACCTTCAACACGCTCAACACCTATGTGCTGCAGGGCGACGGCGCGGCCGGCATGGATGCCTGCTTCGACAGCCTGATGGCCGGTTCGGCCGACGAGCCCAATACCGTCTACGGCCTGTTGGCGAAGAGCGTCGCAGTCTCCCCGGACAAGCTCACCTATCGCTTCCGGATGCGGCCGGAGGCGAAATTCCATGACGGCTCGCGCGTCACAGCCGGAGACGCGGCCTTCTCGTTCAACTTGCTCAAGAGCAAGGCCCACCCAACCTACCGCCTGATCCTCGCCCAGATGGAATCGGCGATCGCCGAGAGCGACGACCTCCTCGTGGTCAAGCTCTCGCCGAAGCGCGACCGTGACCTGCATCTCGTCGTCGCCGGCCTGCCGGTGTTCTCGGAGAAATACTGGTCGAGCCGCAATTTCGAGGCTTCGACATTGGAGCCACCGCTCGGCTCGGGTGCCTATAAGGTCGGACGCTTCGAGCAGGGCCGCTTCATCGAGTTCGACCGGGTGCCGGACTACTGGGCCAAGGACCTGCCGGTGAATGTCGGCCAGAACAATTTCGACCGCGTGCGCTGGGAGTATTTCCGCGACCGGCAGGTGGCGTTCGAGGCCTTCAAGAGCGGCGTGATCACCTTCCAGGAGGAGTTCACCTCGCGCATCTGGGCGACCGGCTACGATTTCCCCGCCATCCACGACGGCAAGGTCAAGAAGGAGGCTCTGCCGAAGACCGAGCCGATCGGCTCGCAGGGTTGGATCTACAATCTGCGCCGCGAGAAATTCACCGATCCGCGCATCCGCGAGGCGCTCGGCCTCGCCTTCGACTTCGAGTGGACCAACAAGAACATCATGTTCTCGTCCTTCTCGCGGGCGACCTCCTATTTCGAGAACTCGGATTCGAAGGCGGCCGGCAAGCCCTCGCCGGAAGAGCTCGCGCTGCTCGAGCCGTTCCGCGGCAAGGTGCCGGATGAGGTCTTCGGTGAGCCCTTCCTGCCGCCGGTCTCGGACGGTTCGGGCAGCGACCGCGCTTTGCTGCGTCGAGCCGACGAGATGCTGCGCGCCGCCGGCTGCAAGCGCGACGGCAATGTGCTGAAGCTGCCGAACGGCCAGCCCTTCGAGATCGAGTTCCTCGATTCGACCCCTGCCCTGCAGCCGCACACCCAGCCCTTCCAGGCCAATCTCAAGCGGCTTGGCATCAACGCGACCTCGCGTATCGTCGACGGGGCGCAGTACCAGCGCCGGCTCGACGAATTCGACTTCGACGTGATCAGTCGGGCGATGACCGGCAGCGTCATCCCGAGCGACACGATGCGCGTCGTCTACGGTTCGGAAGCGGCCAAGACGCGCGGCTCGCGCAATGTCGGGGGGATCGCCGACCCGGCAATCGACGCGATGATCGAGAAGGTCGGCCAGGCCAAGAGCTATGCCGAGGTGGTCGTCGCCGCAAAGTGCCTCGACCGGCTGCTACGAGCCGGGCGCTACTGGATCCCGATGTGGTGGAACGCCAGCGAGTGGCTGGCCTATTGGGACATGTACGAGCGCCCGCAGACCAAGCCGAAATACGGTTCCGGCGCGCCGAGCACCTGGTGGTACGATCCCGAAAAGGCCAAGCGGATCGGGAAGGCATAAGCGGGAATGCTGAACTACATCGCCCGGCGTCTGGCGCTGATGGTGCCGACCCTGTTCGGCATCCTGCTGATCTCTTTCGTCATCGTGCAGTTCGCGCCCGGCGGGCCGGTCGAGCGGATCATCTCGCAGCTCAACAACCCCAATAGCGGCGCGGCCGAGCGCGTCGGCGGCGGCTCGGGCGGCGATGCCGGGGCGCAGGCGATGGATTCAAGCTCGGCCTATCGTGGCGCGCAGGGGCTCGACCCCGCCTTCATCAAGGAATTGGAGAAGCAGTTCGGCTTCGACAAGCCGGCGCATGAGCGCTTCCTCAAGATGCTGAAGGACTATGCGACCTTCGATTTCGGCCGCAGCTATTTCCGCGATGCGCCGGTGCTGCAATTGATCAAGGAGAAGCTGCCGGTCTCGATCACGCTCGGACTGTGGATGACGCTGCTCTCCTATGCGATCTCGATCCCACTCGGCATCCGCAAGGCGGTCAAGGACGGCTCGCGCTTCGACACCTGGACCAGCGCGGTCGTGATCATCGGCTACGCCATTCCGAGCTTCCTGTTCGCGATCCTCCTGATCGTGCTCTTCGCCGGCGGCTCGTTCTGGCAGATCTTCCCCTTGCGCGGCCTGACCTCGGAGAACTGGGCGCAGCTCAGTCTGCTCGGCAAGATGGGCGACTATCTCTGGCACATCGCCCTGCCGGTGCTGGCGATGGCGCTCGGGGCCTTCGCGACCTCGACGCTGCTCACCAAGAACTCCTTCCTCGACGAGATCAGGAAGCAATATGTCCTGACCGCGCGGATGAAGGGGCTGTCGGAGCGCGGCGTCCTCTATGGCCACGTCTTCCGCAACGCCATGCTGATCGTCATCGCCGGCTTTCCCGGCGCCTTCGTGCATGCGCTCTTCGCCGGCTCGCTGTTGATCGAGACGATCTTCTCGCTCGACGGGCTCGGGCTTCTCTCCTTCGAGGCGATCGTCAACCGCGACTATCCCGTGGTCTTCGCCAATCTCTACATCTTCTCGCTGATCGGCCTTGTCGTGCACCTGATCACCGACCTGACCTATGCCTGGGTCGACCCGCGCATCGACTTCGAATCGCGGGAAGCCTGAGATGAGCGACACCCTCCTCGACGCCCCGCCGCCGGTCCTGCGTTCGACTGCACCCGCAGCTGCGCCCCCGCAGATGAAGCAGGGCTGGCTCAAGCTCTCGCCGATCAATCGGCGCCGCCTCGACAGCTTCAAGGCCAACAAGCGCGGCTGGTGGTCGTTCTGGATCTTCCTCACCCTGTTCGTGCTCTCGCTCTTCGCCGAGTTCATCGCCAACGACCGGCCGCTGATCGTCCGCTACAAGGGCGAGACGCTGTTCCCGGTCGCCGTCAACTATCCCGAGGAGAAGTTCGGCGGCTTCCTCGCCACCACCGATTATCGCGACCCGACGATCGCCAAGGAGATCGCCAGCAATGGCTGGGCGATCTGGCCACCGATCCGCTACTCCTACCGCACGCACAATCTCGACCTGCCGGTGCCGGCCCCTGCCCCGCCGACCTGGATGCTCAAGGACGAGCAGTGCCGTCCCATCGCCGAGCGGACCGGCGGCATGACCTGCCGCGAGCTCGAATGGAACTGGCTCGGCACCGACGATCAGGGCCGCGACGTCGTCGCGCGCCTGATCTACGGCTTCCGCATTTCCGTGCTGTTCGGGCTGATCCTGGCCTCGATCTCCTCGGTGATCGGTATCGCCGCCGGCGCGATCCAGGGCTATTTCGGCGGCTGGACCGACCTGATCTTCCAGCGCGTCATCGAGATCTGGACCTCGATCCCGGCGCTCTACCTCCTGATCATCGTCGCCGCGATCATCACGCCCGGCTTCTTCGTGCTGCTCGGCATCCTCTTGCTGTTCTCCTGGGTGGCGCTCGTCGGCGTCGTCCGTGCCGAATTCCTGCGGGCGCGCAACTTCGAGTATGTCCGTGCGGCGCGTGCGCTCGGCCTCTCCAACCGGGCGATCATGGTCAAGCACCTGCTCCCCAACGCCATGGTGGCGACGCTGACCTTCCTGCCCTTCATCCTCAACGGCTCGATCACCACGCTGACCTCGCTCGACTTCCTCGGCTTCGGCCTGCCGCCTGGCTCGCCCTCGCTCGGGGAGCTCTTGGCGCAAGGCAAGGCGAACCTGCAGGCGCCCTGGCTCGGCCTCTCCGGCTTCGCCGTGATCGCACTGATGCTGTCGCTGCTGATCTTCATCGGCGAAGCGGTGCGGGATGCCTTCGACCCGAGGAAAACCTTCGCGTGACCCCGCTCTTGCAAGGAAAGCAGGACATGGAGCGCATCGTCCTAGAGCGATATCATAGCTCGTTGTTCCCACAGCATATTCGCGAGCGCGTCGGGACCGACCGAATTGTGAAGGTGACGATCGAAGAAAGCGATATCGACGAGAAGGAAGCGACCGCATTCGATCAGGCGATCATCTCGGCAGTTGCCGATCTGGACAACGGAAAGGGTATCTCCGCGGAGCGTGCACTGGCTGCTCTCTTCGCGCGCTTTGGCCCTGACCTCGGCAGCACTTCAGCGAGTAGCTCACTGAAGCTGTATTTGGCACCGAGTGCCGAAGCTGCTCTTCATCAATTTGGTGCCGAGGTCAGGGATGTTAGGCCGGACCATGCCTCGACCGAATTCCGCAACCTACTCGATCACTTTCTTGAAAAGCCGGTCGACGGACACACTATTCAAGTCCCGGGCATCAACGACCTGATTATCAGCGAATATCGGATGCATTACGTCACGCATCGCTTGAAAGGCGATGTGCGGGAGATAATCCGGATTTCGAGGCATGACCATGACGTCAAGGGATATCGCTTCACCAAAAAGTTGACCGCCTTGGAATGGACCAAGCTCGGCGTAGACGTCACACACCCTATCGCCGTCGTGGAAGATCGCTACAGCGGTACATACTCAGGGGGTCGGTGGTTGGCGGTTGCCGCTGCAGACGCCTTTGAAAACGGGCTTACTCGCATTGCGTTTTGCGTCGAGGACGGCGCCGGGCCATCAGGCCAAGACGGTGACGCAAGGGACTTCTGGAGTGAGCCGCCAGCTTGGATCGCCGTTGGCGACACAGCCGAAGCAGCAATAGAGGCCTTGCGAAAGCGAGTGCTTTCCGAAGAACCCCCTGAAATATGACCTCTCCTCCCCTCCTCTCCGTCCAGGACCTCTCCGTCGCCTTCCGTCAGGGCGGGCAGGAGACGCTCGCGGTCGACAAGGTCTCGTTTTCGATCGCAAAGGGCGAGACGCTGGCGCTGGTCGGCGAATCCGGCTCGGGCAAGTCGGTCTCGGCGCTGTCGATCCTGAAGCTGCTGAACTACCCGGCGGCGCATCACCCCTCCGGCAAGGTGCTGTTCAACGGCCAGGACCTGATCGCGGCCGACGAGGACGCGATGCGCAAGGTCCGCGGCAACGACATCACCATGGTGTTCCAGGAGCCGATGACCTCGCTCAACCCGCTGCACCCCATTGCGCGGCAGATCGGCGAGATCCTCGAACTGCACAAGGGCCTGCGCGGCGAGAAGGCGCGCGAGCGGACACTCGAACTGCTGACGCTGGTCGGCATCCGCGATGCGGCGAGCCGGCTCGACGCCTATCCGCACCAACTTTCGGGTGGGCAGCGCCAGCGCGTGATGATCGCGATGGCGCTCGCCAACGAGCCCGACCTTCTGATCGCCGACGAGCCGACCACGGCGCTCGACGTCACCGTGCAGGCGCAGATCCTGACGCTGCTGAAGGAGCTGCAAGCGCGGCTCGGCATGGCGATCCTGTTCATCACCCACGATCTCGGCATCGTCCGGCGCATTGCCGACCGGGTCTGTGTCATGCTGAAAGGCAAGATCGTCGAGCACGGGCCGGTCGCCGAGATCTTCGGCAATCCCCAGCACGCCTATACGCAGCGCCTGCTCGCCGCCGAGCCGAAGGGCCGGCCGGAGCCGGTGCCGGAGGGCGCGCCGATCCTGCTGGAGGCGGGGCCGGTCAAGGTCTGGTTCCCGATCAAGACCGGGCTGCTGCGGCGCACGACAAGCCATGTGAAGGCGGTCGACGGCATTTCGGTCAAGGTGCGCGAGGGCGAGACGCTCGGCATCGTCGGCGAATCCGGCTCAGGGAAAACCACGCTCGGCCTCGCCATCCTCAGGCTGATCGCTTCGGAAGGGCCGATCGTCTTCCTCGGCGACCGTATCGACGGGCTCAAAAGCAAGGCGGTCCGGCCCAAGCGCAAGGACCTGCAGGTCGTCTTCCAGGACCCCTATGGCTCGCTCTCGCCGCGCATGTCGGTCGCCGACATCGTCGCCGAGGGGCTCACCGTCCAGCAGAAGGGGCTGAGCTATCAGCGTCAGCGCGAGATCGTGGCGCAGGCGCTCGCCGATGTGGGCTTGGATCCTGCGACCATGGATCGCTATCCGCACGAATTCTCCGGCGGCCAGCGCCAGCGCATCGCGATTGCCCGCGCCATGGCGCTCGATCCGAAATTCGTCGTGCTGGACGAGCCGACCTCGGCACTCGACATGTCCGTGCAGGCGCAGATCGTCGAGCTGCTGCGCGGGCTGCAGGCCAGGCGCAAGCTCGGCTATCTCTTCATCAGCCACGACCTCAAGGTGGTCAGGGCGCTGTCGCACCGAGTAGTGGTGATGCAGAACGGCAAGGTGGTCGAGGAAGGGCCGGCGGAAGAGATCTTCCAGCGCCCGCGCGAAGCCTATACGCAGGCGCTGCTCGCCGCCGCCCTCAACCTCGAGCCGGCGAACAGCGCCGCGGTGCGCGACTGATGGCGCGCGCCATCCTGATCGTGCTCGATTCCGTCGGCTGCGGCGGCGCCGAGGATGCGGCCGCCTATGGCGACGAGGGCTCCGACACGCTCAGCCATATCGCTGAAGCCTCCGCGGAGGGGCGTGGCGACCGCGACGGGCTGCGCAGCGGACCGCTCCACATCCCCAACCTCGCCCGGCTCGGCCTCAGCCATGCCTGCGAGGCTTCGACCGGCAGGCCGCTCGCCGGCGTGGCGCGGCCAAAGGCGCCGCAGGGGCAATATGGCTACGGCGTCGAGGTTAGTCAGGGCAAGGACACGCCATCAGGCCACTGGGAGATCGCCGGCTGCCCGGTGCCGTTCAAATGGGGCTATTTCACCGCGCTGGAGAACACCTTCCCGCCAGACCTCGTCGCCGCGATCATCCGCGAGGGCGCCCTGCCCGGCATCCTCGGCAACAAGCATGCCTCGGGCACGGCCGTGATCGACGAGCTGGCCGAGGAGCATATCAGGACCGGCAAGCCGATCTGCTACACCTCGGTCGACTCGGTGCTGCAGATCGCGGCGCATGAGGAGCATTTCGGCCTGGAGCGGCTCTACGCGCTCTGCAAGACGGTGCGCGTCCTGGTCGACCCGCTCAGGATCGGCCGCGTCATCGCCCGGCCCTTCGTCGGCACCAAGGAGACCGGCTTCACCCGCACCGGCAACCGCAAGGACTTCGCCATCCCGCCGCCGGACGAGACCATTCTCGACCGGATGACGGCCAAGGGCCGGCCGGTCGTCACCGTCGGCAAGATCGGCGACATCTTCGCCCATCGCAGCACCGGCGAGGAGATCAAGCCCTTCGGTAACGCCGCCATGTTCGCGGCGGCGCTGGAGGCGTTCGCGAAGTTGCCCGATGGCGGCTTCTGCTTCGTCAACCTGGTCGATTTCGACACCGAATACGGCCATCGCCGCGATGTTCCCGGCTATGCGGCTGCGCTGGAGGCCTTCGATCGCGATCTGCCGAAGCTCGAAGCCTTGCTCAAGCCCGGCGATCTCGCCGTCATCACCGCCGACCATGGCAATGATCCGAGCTGGCCCGGCTCCGACCATACGCGCGAGCATGTGCCGATCCTGGCCTTCGGACCGGGTGTGACAGCCGGCCCGATCGGCCGCCGCGAAAGCTTCGCCGACATCGCGGCGACGCTCGGCGACTGGCTGGACGTAGACGCTATCGGCCCCGGCCGCGCCTGGTAGCTTTTAATCTTATCGCATTTTCTTCGCGCGAACCGGTATCCCCTCCGCTCGACAATGCTCTACGCCGCCGCGACCCGCTCGCAGAACTCGGCCACTTCCCGGCGGATGCGCTGCGCCTGCGAAGCCAGATCGTCGGAGGAACTCTGCAGGCTGCCGGCGGCGGCATAGGTACGCTCGGTCACCGCCTCGAAGCTCTGCAGGCTCTGGGCGCTGCGGCTGACGCCGTCGGAGGAAATCTGGACCTCCCTGGCGATCTCGGCAGTGGCGCGGTCCTGCTCGCCGACCGCATAGGCGATCGCGATCGAGACCGTCTCGACCTCGCCGATCGCCGAGACGATTTCGCGGATCGCCTTGAGCGAGCGCTGCGAGGCGGTCTGGATCGCCTCGATCGAGCGCGCCACCTCCGCCGTCGCGGTCGCGGTCTGCGAAGAGAGCGTCTTCACCTCGCTGGCGACCACGGCAAAGCCCTTGCCCATGGCGCCGGCACGGGCCGCCTCGATCGTCGCGTTCAATGCCAGCATGCTGGTCTGCGCGGCGATGCCGCGGATGATCTCCACCACGGCGCCAACGCTTTCGCCGGTGTGAGCCAACGCCTCGATCTCGGTGCTGGCGGCACGCGCCAGCTTTGCCGCCGATTGCGAGCTGTCGGCCGTCTGCGAGACATTGCGGCCGATTTCGGCGATCGAAGAGGCGAGCTCCTGGCTGGCCGCCGCGGTCTGCTCGATACTGGTCGTCATCTCGGTCGAGCCACGCGAGACAAGCGCGATCTGCTGGCGCGCCCGGTCGGAGGCGCCGGTGAGGCCGCGGGCATCGACCTGCATCGCCTCCGACGCCTTGTCCAGGACGGCCATGGCGCCGTCCATCTCGTCGCGGAAATGCTCGACCATGGCGCGCAGGCGCTGGGTGCGCGCCTCCGCATCGTCGGCAAGGGCCCGTTCGCGTTCGCTCGCCAGGCGCTCGCGCTCGGCAACCTCCTCGGCGCGGCGCAGATTGGCATCGGTCTGCGCGAAGATGCGGGCGGTCATCACCGCGATCACCGCAAGGAATGCGGTCTCGACCACCACGATGACGGCGTGGAGCAGGACCCGCAGCAGATTGCCGCCCTGGTAGAAGACAGCGGCGGGCAGGACGAATTGCAGCACCAGATGATGCGCTGCCGTAAGCGCGGCGCCCAGGATGATCGGCCGCCAGTCGCAGAAGCCGGCGAGCAGTGCCAGCACGGCGAAGTAATACATGTGCATGTCGGGCTGCCAGGGGTGCCCGGAGAAGACGGCGACCAAAATGGAAACCTGGCCGATCAGGGCGATCGCGATCGCGCATTGTGCCGGCAGCGTGGCCCCGACGCTGCGATAGGCGATCAGGGCTGCGAGCGCCAGCATCAACGCGCTGAGCGCAGGGATCAGCCCGTCGCCGGCCTGAGCTAGAGACGCCAATGCGAGCAGCGGAACATGAAGGAAAGCAAGGCCGATGAGGCAGCGCGCAACCAGATCCCGAAGGCCGGGCAAAGTCAAAGTCATGAGCGGCTCGCTTCGGCCTCGGGTGAGATGATGCAGCCGGCCAGGCCATCAAGGCGCAGCATCAGCAGCGCGCCGGACGGCCTTGCTGCCGTCTCCGGCGCGAGAACGACGACGAAGGGTGCCGCTCCCTGCCGCAGGATCCTGGCGCCGGAGGCCAGGCTGCGCGCCATCGCCTCCTCGCCGGAGACCCAGGGCGGGAAGATCGCAGCCAGCGGGATCGGAGCCCCCGCGACGGGGCCGGGCAGGCTTGCGAGTGCCAGGAAGCCGGAGCAGAGCGCCAAGCCTGCGATCAAGCCGATGTCGCGCCACTGCCTGAGCCGGGAACGGGATGCGGTCGATATCGCGACGGGGCTCATCCTCGGCTCGGCTTTCGGCATGGCTAACGTAACGTTGCCCTCAACAACGTTCCTGCCCCCCGTCTCTTAAATTTCTGTTAAGCGCTTTCCAGACCTTCACAGCCTGGACCAGGGCAAGAGTACAACTTTTACGTTTCATCAATTGCCTGCTGCCACAACTTATAGTTGTGAAAATGACAGGCAGCACGCCATGCGCAATCCGCCTCTCGCACTTGGAACCGATCAATCGGCCAGCACGGCGGTCGAATTCGCCTTCGTCGCTCCAATCCTGCTAATGCTCCTGTTCGGGATCATCGGCTACGGCCACGCCTTCGGCGTGTATCACGGCGTGCAACAGCTCGCCGCGGAAGCGGCGCGGGCGTCCGTCGCCGGACTCGACGATGCCGAGCGCGAGCGGCTGGCCCGCGATTTCATCACGCGAAGCATCGGCTCCTACGCCTTCCTCGAACCGAACAAGCTGACGGTCCGGACGAGCGCCCTCGGCGCCCCGGCACCGAGCTTCGAGGTCACGGTCGTCTACGACTACTCGGACAGCATCTTCAACCGGCTCAGCTCGATCGTCGCGCTGCCGATGCCGATCGTCGAGCGCCGCGCCGTCGTCCAGCGCGGCGGCTACTGACCCGATCCGGTATCGGCCGACAAGGAGGCCATCATGATGCGCTCGCTCCGGAGGTTCCTCGCCGACCGCCGCGGCCTCTCGACCATCGTCTTTGCCGGCTCGTCCCTGGTCCTCTTCGGCTTCGGCACCATGGCGGTCGATGTCGGGAGCTTCTTCTACCAGAAGCGCCGGCAGCAGACCGCCACGGACCTAGCGGCTCTCGCCGCCGCGGCCGACCTCGAGCGCGCTTCGAGCGCAGCCCGGGCGAGCGCCGGCCGCAACGGCTTTTCGGCGGACACCGTCGAGATGGTGCAGACCGGCATCTATACGCCCGATGCACGACTGGCGCCCGAGGCGCGCTTCCGGCAGGGTTCCGGGTCGGCGGCCAATGCCGCCCGCATCGAGATGCGGGCGACCACGCCGATGATCCTCGGCCGTGTCCTGGCCCCCAGCCTGGGCGGCGAGAATGGCGACGTCGCCATCGTGACGCGCGCGACAGCCGCGCAGGACGCGCAGGCGGCTTTCGCCATCGGCTCGCGGCTGGTCCGCGTCGAGGGCGGGGCTCTCAACGGCCTGCTCGGCGGCCTGCTCGGAACCAGCCTGTCGCTATCGGTGATGGACTATGAGGGGCTGGCGCGAGCAAAGATCGACCTGTTCGGCTTCGCCAAGAGCCTGGCGACGCGCGCCGCGATCTCTGCCCTGACCTTCGACGAGGTCATCCGCGCCAGTGTCCGCATCGGCGACGTCGTCCTGGCCGCCCAGGATGCGGCCCGCAACCAGGGCGCGGGCAGCGATGCGATCGCGGCGCTGGGGCGCCTCGCCAGCGCCGTGGGCGGCTCGGGCCAGCGCGTCAACCTGCAGAGCCTCGTCTCGTTCGGCGTCTACGGCAGCCGGCAATTGAGCGAGGAAGTGCCGCTCAAGGCATCGCTGGCTGCGCTCGACCTGATCTCAGCCGCGGCCCAGATCGCCAATGGCACGCGCCAGCTCGATCTCGGGCTCGGAGTCAACGTGCCCGGCCTCGCCTCCGTCTCGCTCAAGCTCGCCATCGGCGAACGGCCGGTCGGGACCAGCCTCGTGCGCGTCGGCCGGACGGGCGCGAGCGTCCACACCGCCCAGACGCGCCTGCTGCTGACGCTCACCCTCGTCGGCAGCGGCCAGGCCTCGCTGGTCAAGCTGCCGCTCTATCTGGAGCTCGCCTCCGCGACCGCCCGCCTGACCGCGATCTCCTGCGGAGCCGGCGACATCACCAGCTCACGTGTGACGCTCGGCGTGACCCCGGCCGTGGCGGATGCCTGGATCGGACAGGTCTCCAATACCGAGTTCAGCAATTTCACCACGAGGCCGAATCCTCCGGCCGCGACGGTGCTCGACCTGCTCGGCCTCGCCAAGGTGACGGCCCGTGCCCATGTCACGATCAGCAATACCAGCGAGACCCCGGTCAGCTTCAGCTACGCGGAGATCCAGCGCGTCGACAAGAAGACGACCTCGACCCAGAATTTCGTCGCGAGCCTATTGTCGCGACTGGTCGGCGATCTCGACCTGCGCGTCGAGCTGCTGGGGCTCGGGCTTCCCATCCCCGGCCTGGACGGGGCGGTCTCCGGCGTCATCGCCGGCGCCGCGGCACCGCTCGACCAGGTGCTGACGAGCCTGCTCAACACGCTCGGCATCGGGCTGGGACAGGCCGACAGCTGGGTCAGCCGCGTGCGCTGCGGCGGGGCGGTCCTGATCCAGTAGAGGTCAGGACCGCAATCTCGTCTTGATCCGCTGCATCAACCCGTCGCGGACGGCCCGATAGGCGTCGAGCACCTGCTCGCGGGAGCCCTGGACGATGGTCGGGTCCGGGGTCGGCCAGTACTCGACCTCGGCGGCGAGGGTGCGGGTGAGTTCCAGCGCCTTGTGGTGCGCCTCGGGCGAGAGCGAGATGATCAGGTCGAAATTGAGCCCTTCCCATTCCTCCAGCTCCTCGACCGTCTTCGGCTTGTGCTTGTGCGCATCGATGCCGATCTCATCGAGGACAGATAGCGCGAAGGGGTCGAGCTCGCCCTTGCGCTTGCCGGCGGCGGACTGGACATAGATCGACTTGCCGAAGAAGTGCTTGGCCAGCGCCTCGGCCATGGGCGAGCGCACCGCGTTGTAGGCGCACATGAACAGTACGCTCTGGAGTTTGCGCGATACGGGCGGCTCCAAGCGCTCAGCCCTTCCAGTGCAGCGCGTAGATCAGCGTGAAGAGGCGGCGGGCGGTCTCGTTGTCGATCTCGACCTTGTTCGACAGCCGCTCGACCAGCAGGACCGCGGCCTCGTCGTGCAGGCCGCGGCGGCCCATGTCGATCGCCTCGATCTGCGCGGGCGTCGAGGTGCGGATGGCGGCGTAATAGCTGTCGCAGACCAGCTCGTAGTCCTTGATGATACGCTTCAAAGGCGTCAGCGAGAGATGGTGGGTGACGACCGGCGCGCCGTCCGCACTCTTCACCTCGAAGGCGAGCCGCCGTTCGACCAGGGCAAGGTGGACGGCGTAGGGACCGCCATCGAAATCCGGCAGGGCGAAGTGGTTGCGCTCGATCAGGTCGTAGATCGCGACGGCCCGCTCATGCTCCTGGTCGGCGCTGCCGCGCCCGAGCGAGGCCTCGTCGAGCGTGACGGCGACCAGATGGTTGCGTTCCGACATGTCCCCTCCGCCAGCTCCGGGCAGGCGCAGAATCGCCTGCCTGTCGTCAGCCGTTGAGTCGGATCGTCACGGAACGCGCGTGAGCCTGCAAGCCCTCGGCCTCGGCAAGCTCGGTCGCGGCGCCGGCGAGCGCCCGCAACGCCTCGGGATCGCATTTCAGCAGCGAGGTACGCTTCATGAAATCGGGGACGCCGAGTCCGGAGGAGAAGCGGGCCGAGCGGGCGGTCGGCAGGACATGGTTCGAGCCGCCGACATAGTCGCCGATCGCCTCGGGCGTATGCCCGCCGAGGAAGATCGCCCCGGCATTGCGGATGCGCCCGGCCAGCCCCTCGGCGTCGGCGGCGATGATCTCCAGATGCTCCGGCGCGAGCCGATCGACCAGCGGGATCGCCTTGCCGAGCGCTTCGACCAGGATGACCGCGCCGAAGTCGCGCCAGCTTGCGCCCGCGATCTCGGCGCGCGGCAACGTCTTGAGCTGCCCTTCGACCGCGCGCTCGACGGCGTCGGCCAGCACCGCATCGTCGGTGATCAGGATCGACTGGGCGGCGGTGTCGTGCTCGGCCTGGGCGAGCAGGTCGGCGGCGATCCAGTCGGGATTGGCACTGGCATCGGCCAGGACCAACACTTCCGAGGGGCCGGCGATCATGTCGATGCCGACCGTGCCGAAGACCCGGCGCTTGGCGGCGGCGACATAGGCGTTGCCGGGCCCGACGATCTTGGCGACGGGCGCGATCGTCGCGGTGCCATGGGCGAGCGCGGCGACAGCTTGCGCCCCGCCGATCCGGTAGATCTCGTCGATGCCGGCGAGCCTGGCCGCGGCGAGCACCAGCGGATTGCCCTCGCCGCGCGGCGTCGGCGCGACCATGACGAGGCGCTCGACCCCGGCGACCTTGGCCGGCACCGCATTCATCAGCACAGAGGAGGGATAGCTTGCCGTGCCGCCGGGCACATAAAGCCCGACGGCCTCGACCGCGCTCCAGCGCCAGCCGCTCTCGACCCCGAGCGCATCGCGCGACCAGGAATCGGCCGGCTTCTGGCGCAGGTGATAGGCTTCGATCCGGGCACGAGCCGTCTCAAGCGCGGCGAGCTGCTCGCGGCTGCAGGCGGCAACGGCCGCCTCGATCTCGCTGTCGGTGACGCGCAGGGTCTGCGGCGTCAAGGTGAGCTTGTCGAAGCGCTCGGTGTAGTCGATCAGCGCCGCATCGCCGCGGGCGCGGACATCGGCGATGATCGCGGCGGCGACCTGGTCGACGTCCTCGGAAACCTCGCGCTTCATCGCGAGCAGGGCAGAAAACTCCCGCTCGAAACCGGCGTCGCGTGCGTCAAGCCTGATCGGCATGGGGATATCCTGACCGCAGGTGTGGTTCAGCCGGCGTCCGGGTGGGCAGGCGTCGCGACGGCTTCCCAGATCGGACCGAGATCCTTCATCTGCGCCTCGATGCACTCGACATCGAGGCGGATGGCGGCGCCGTCGGAGAAATGCAGGGTCACCTGCCCGGCCGGGTCGTCGCTCCCGGTGAAGGTGACCGCGAGCAGGCTGAGCACGGCGTCGCCCGCCGCGATCTTGGTGCTGCGGGCGGCCGTGACGCGCTCGAAATGCAAGGCGGAGAGCCGGCGGCGCTTCTGCCCCTGCGCCGCGCCTTCCCAGTCAAAACGGCGCAGCGCCAAGGCGAAGCGTTTCTCGCCCGGCAGCCAGGCGATGTCGCCGCGCTTCAGCACCGCATCCTGCAGATGTGCCGAGATCACCGACAGGTCGTCGGTGTCCAGGGCGATCAGCTTCAGCGGCTCGGCGGCGGGATCGGACATGGAGACTCTTGTCTTATCGCATTTTCTTCACGCGAACCGGTGTCCACTTCGCTCGAAAATGCTCCAGGCCCTATCTGGCGAGGCTATCGCCTATCGTCAACCGCTGATGCGCTCGACCTGCGCGCCGCAACGGCCGAGCTTGGCCTCGAGCGCCTCGAAACCGCGGTCGAGATGGTAGACGCGGTTGATCATCGTCTCGCCCTCGGCGACGAGGCCGCCGATGACCAGCGAGACCGAGGCGCGCAGATCGGTCGCCATCACCGGGGCGCCGGTGAGCTTCTCGACGCCGTCGACATAGGCCGCATCACCGTCGAGCCGGATCTTGGCGCCGAGCCGGGCGAGCTCCTGCACATGCATGAAGCGGTTCTCGAAGATCGTCTCGCGAATGCGCGAAGTGCCCTTGGCCTTGGTCATCAGCGCCATGAGCTGGGCCTGGAGATCGGTCGGGAAGCCCGGGAACGGATCGGTGGTGACGTCGACCGGTTCCAGCGCGGCGCCATTGCGGCGGACGCGGATGCCTTCATTGGTCTCGGAAACGTCGACGCCGGCCTGGCTCATCACGTCCAGCGCCGCCTGCAGCAGGTCGGCGCGCGCGCCTTCGAGCAGGACGTCGCCGCCGGTCATCGCCACAGCCATGGCATAGGTGCCGGTCTCGATCCGGTCCGGCAGCACGGCATGATGAGCGCCGCCGAGGCGCGAGACGCCGTGGATGGTGATGGTGGAGGTGCCGGCCCCTTCGATCTTGGCGCCCATCTTGTTCAGGCAAACGGCGAGGTCGACCACCTCGGGCTCGCGCGCCGCGTTCTCGATCACCGTAGTGCCGTCGGCAAGGACAGCGGCCATCAGCGCGGTATGGGTGCCGCCGACCGTGACCTTCGGGAAAACGATCTCGGCGCCCTTGAGGCCCTTCGGGGCGCGGGCCAGCGCGTAGCCGCCCTCGATGGTGATGGTGGCGCCGAGGCGCTCCAGCGCCATCAGCAGCAGGTCGACCGGGCGGGTGCCGATAGCGCAGCCGCCGGGCAGCGAGACCTTGGCTTCGCCCATGCGGGCCAGGATCGGCGCGATCACCCAGAAGCTCGCCCGCATGGTCGAGACCAGCTCATAGGGCGCACAGGTGTCGACGATCTGGCGCGCGGTCAGCGCCACCGTCTGGCCGGTCTCGGCGCTCTGGCCGATGCGCTTGCCGGCGACCGAACGATCGACGCCGTGATTGGAGAGAATACGCGAGAGCGCGCTGACGTCGGAGAGGCGCGGGACATTGGTCAGCGTCAGCGTCTCGTCGGTGAGGAGGCTCGCGATCATCAGCGGCAGCGCCGCATTCTTCGCGCCTGAGATCGGAATGACGCCATTGAGGCGCTGGCCGCCGGTGATGCGGATACGGTCCATAGGGCTCGTCCTGCTGGACAGCCGGCGGGAGATGCCGGCCGGAAAGGGTGGGATCAGGACCGGGGGGAGTCGGCCTGGGTGGGCGGCGGCGTGTCCTCGGCCGTCGTGTCCGAGGCGCGCCGAGCCCTTGCCTGCGCCTTGCGGCGCTTGAGATTCTCGCGGAGGGCGGCGGCGAGGCGCGCCCTTCTCTCATCCTCGGCTTCGGTCTGGCGGCTCAAGGCGTCAGCTCGTGGGAATGCCTGCAACCCTGGGGCGGCAGGCGTTGGTTCATGGTTAGCCGCTCAACCCGGCCCGGACAAGACCGGGGCGGCGACACAACCTTCCTTGCACGATCGATTGCGGCACAACTGCGGCGCTGCCGGTCTCCGGATGGGACAGCCCTGCCCCAAGGCAGCCGGCGCCTCCCCGCCGCCCGCCCGAACGGCACATCGCCGCCCGCCGCACCCGACGGCCCGCAAGATCCCGCTGCGATTGGTAAAATTTTTATTATCTCGGCAACCCTGACCGACGAGTGATATGCTGGCACGCCCATTGCGTGCATCGACGGCAACGATAGCGGCGACAGCAGGACAACCGATGGATGCGTTTCCAGGCCATGAGCCGACTTCGGCATTAACGGACAAAGTTTAACGAAATTAACCATTTCCGGCAGTTTGCGTTTACAGATTATTAACTTTCTCTACCCTTGGCGGCGTCGAGGGGTGCGAGACGAGGCGGAGACGAGACGATGTTTCAGAGCTATGCACCGACGGCAGGTGGACAGGCCGCTGCCGAGCTCGCCGGTGGAGAGGTGATCGAGGCGATCCGCCATCACGCCGGCTTCCTGCCGGAGGTCCAGCTCGCCTATGAGCAGGAGCTGCGCCTGCTCTGGGTCACCATCAAGCCGGAGCTGAAGCCGGTCTTCACGCTGCAGCTGCTCGAGAGCCTCGGCAAGGTGCAGCAATCGATCATCGACCTCTGGGGTGCGCCGGACCAGTATCACAACGCGCCGGTGCGCTTCCTCGCCTTCCGCGGCACGGGGCCGTTCTTCACCCTCGGCGGCGATCTCGACTTCTATCTCGACTGCCTCGCCAAGAACGACCGCCCGGCCTTGGCGGAATATGCCAGGCTCTCGGTCGAAGGTGCGCTGCGCAATGCCAGCGGCCTCAACGGCATGGCCATCACCCTGTCGACGATCCACGCCAAGGCGATCGGCGGCGGCATCGACGCGCCGCGCTCATGCAACATCATGATCGCCGAGGAGCAGGCCTCGTTCGTCTACCCCGAGATCAAGTTCAACCATTTCCCGATCACCGCTGTCGGCGTGCTGTCGCGCCGGATGGGCCCGCGCGCTGCCGAGCACATGCTGCAATCCGGCGAGGAGATGAGCGCGGCCGAGTTCCTGGCGGCCGGCGGGCTGGAAGCGGTGGTGCCGACCGGCACGGGCGAGGACTGGATCCGCAAATACGCCTCCGACTCGCTGCCGATCCACGCGGCGCGCACCGCCCTGTTCTCGGCCTTCAACCGCCGTGCCGGCAACCTGCGCGAGGAGCTCGAATATCTCGGCCAGCTCTGGACCGACTGCATGCTGCGCCTGCACCCGAGCGCGATCTCCAAGCTGCAGCGCATCGCCCAGACGCAGGACCGCATGCTGGCGCGCGTCTACCAGCGCGGCCCCGAGGAGGCGCTCGCCCACGCCGGCGCCGCCTGAGCGGAGAGCGGAAAGTCCCGGCGCGGTCGGCGTTCGCGTCGATCGCGCGACTCCGCCGCGTAACCCTCATGAAACTTTTACCTTTCCCTCTTAAAGCCGTTAGATGATGCGGCAAAGGATGGGGTCGTTCACCCGCCTCTCCAGTGACCGTCACGAGGCAGGAGTGGATGGCGGGAGTGGCGAACCGGTTGCATAGCGCCAGCGCCGACAGAGCGATCGCGGAGCAGCCGGCCGGGCATGACGGCCGGAGCGCGGTCGACCTCGCCGATTATCGCCTGCTGGTCTCCTCGCTGTTCTCCTCGCCGGGCTCGATCATCCCCGGCGGGATCGCCGGCATCCTCACGCCCTTCCTGTGCTGGATCGCGACCCGGGCCGAGCTGTTCATGGTGCTGACGATCTGCGTCGCGCTGGTCGTCGTCATGCGGATCATCACCGTGGTCCGCTATCGCCGGCTCGATCATTCCGAGGACACGCTCGCCCAGACCACGCGCTGGGATCGGGAATATTTCTTCGGCGCGACCGTGTTCAGCGCAGTCCTCGGCTTCAGCTGCTATGCAGCGCTGGCCTGGACGGACGATCCCGCAGCCCACATCACCTCGGTGTCGTCGACGATCGCGCTCGCCTCCGGCTATGTCGCGCGCAATGCCGGGCGGCCGAAATTCGTCGCTGTCCAGCTGCTGACCTTCTGCGTGCCGATGGCGGTCGGCCTGATCCAGGCGCACAACCCGTACTACCAGTACATCGGCTATTTCGCCTTCCTCTATGTCGTCGCCAACATCGCGATCACCAACTCGCTGCATCGCAACCTGCTGGCGCTGAGCGACGCGACCAAGCAGTCCAAGGCGCTGGCGACGGCGCTGCGCTCGCAGAACCTGACGCTCGACGCCGCGCTCAACACGATGATCCACGGCCTGGCGATGTTCGACCGCAAGCTCGACCTCGCGGTCTCGAACGCGCCGCATGCAGCCCTTTACGGCATTCCGGAGACACTCGCCCTGCCGGGCACGCCGATCAGCGCGATCGCGCGCTTCCTGGTCGAGCGGCAGGTGATGACGCCCGAGCAGGTCCGCGACATCAAGGCGGCCCTCGACGGCGTCCAGGCGACGCAGCAGGCGGCCATCTACGAATTGCAGTCGCGTAACGGCCGCATGCTCGTCGTCACCATCGCACCCGCGGCCGAGGGCGGCGTGCTGATGCTCACCGAGGATGCGACCGAGCGGAAGGCGACCGAGGCACGGATCGAGCAGATGGCGCGCTTCGACGAGCTGACCGGGCTCGCCAACCGCTTCGAGTTCAATTCGCAGCTCGCCGAGGCCTTCCGCCGGCAGGAACGGACCGGCGAGACCTTCGCGTTGCTCTATATCGACCTCGACGGATTCAAGCAGGTCAACGACAATCTCGGCCACGACATCGGCGACCGGGTGCTGGTTCAGACAGCGGCGCGGCTGAAGAGCGCGATCCGCCACAACGACCTTCTCGCCCGCTTCGGCGGCGACGAGTTCGTGCTGATCCTGCCGGCGACCGACGTCGCGACGGTCCGGATGATCGCGCAGCGCATGATCGAGGCGATGGACCGCGCCTTCGAGCTGGAGACCAAGACCGTCTACGTCACCGCCAGCATCGGCATCGCGCTCGCACCTGCCGACGGCGCAACGCCAGCCGACCTGCTGCGCCATGCCGACACCGCGCTCTACAAGGCCAAGGCGGCCGGCCGCAACACCGCGACCTTCTTCGATCCGGCCATGGCCGAGGAGATGCTCGAACGCCACGAGATCGAGGTCGACCTGCGCCAGGCGACCACCGAAGGCGCGCTGGAGCTGTACTACCAGCCGATCATCGACCTGCGCACGCAGGAGATCGTGACGCGCGAGGCGCTGATGCGCTGGCGGCATCCGACACGCGGCATGGTGCCGCCCGGCATCTTCATCCCGATCGCCGAGCAATCCGGCCTGATCGCCGGCATGGGCGACTGGGCGATCCGCCAGGCCTGCCGCGACGCGGCGAAATGGCCCGGCGGCATCGGCGTCTCCGTCAACATCTCGCCACTGCAGTTCCGCGAGCCGCGCCGGATCGTCGAGACCGTCAAGAATGCGCTGCTGCTCGCCCATCTCGCGCCGGGCCGCCTGACGCTCGAAGTCACGGAATCGCTGCTGATCGAGGACAACAAGACGACCCTCGAGGTCATCAACGAGTTGCGCGCGATCGGTGTGAAGTTCGCGCTCGACGATTTCGGGACGGGCTATTCCTCCCTCGCCTATCTCTCGACCTACCCGTTCTCGCAGGTGAAGATCGACCAGAGCTTCAGCCGCGACGTCAACAGCGACGAGGCCTCCAAGGCGGTGATCGAAGCGGTCTGCCAGCTCGCGCGGCGCCTGTCGATGAACGTCGTGGTCGAAGGGATCGAGACCGAGGCGCAGCGCATGGCGGTGCAGTTGCTCGGCGCCCAGCGCGCCCAGGGCTATCTGTTCGGCCGGCCGCAGCCGGTGTCGGAGTTCAGCAAGGGCGACGAGCCGCGCAAGATCGCCTGAGCCCCCATCTTCTTGCCGATATCGGCCGCTTCCAGCCTACTATCGTTGATCGCGAACTTGATTCCGCCGCAGCGGCAACGCATCTGCACGAGCGAGATAGCGACCGGGAGACGCGGCGTGAGCCAAACCGCCAGCCCAGCAGCCAGCAAGGAGCCGCTGACGCCGGACATCTGCGTCATCGGCGATGGCCCCGGCGGGCTCGCCGTCGCGACGGCTGCCGCGCTGTTCGGTGTCCGGACGGTGCTGGTCAGGCAGAGCGGCAGCGCGCTTGCCCTCGGCGAGGGCGCACGCGGCCAGGCCCTGCGCGCCGTAGCCGAGCGCGCGCGGGCCATCGCGGGTGCCCAGGCCTTCGGCATCGCAGCGGGGGCTGGCGAGATCGATTACGGGCGCGTGCGCGCCCATCTCGACCAGGTGTCGGCAAGATCGGCCGCGAACGACTCTGACGAACGCCTCGCTGCCCTGGGCGTGCTCGTGCTCAAGGGCGAGGTGCGTTTCCAGAACCGCCGCCAGATCGCCGTCGGCGAGAGCGTGATCAAGGCGCGGCGCTTCGTCGTTGCGACCGGATCGCTACCGGCACTGGCCGACATTGCGGGCCTGGCCGAGCTGCCGTTCCTGACCGAGGACAGCATCTTCGAGCTAGCGAAACGCCCCGAGCGGCTGATCGTGCTCGGCGGCGCGGCGGCTGCGGTCGAGCTGGCGCAGGCGATGCGCGCACTCGGCAGCGAGGTCGCCCTGATCGCCCGGGACGGGCTCCTGCTGGACGAGGATCCCGAAGCGGTCGGGGTGCTCCGTCGGGCCTTGCTCGGCGACGGCATCGCCCTGCATGAAGGCCGGCCGATCCTGCGGGCAGAGAGCCATCGCCAGCGCCCCCGCCTCGTGCTCGACGGCGACATCAAGGTCGACGGCACGCATCTGCTGGTCGCGAATGGGCGCCGGCCGAATATCGCAGGCTTGGAACTCGACCTCGCCGGCGTCCGCAGCGACGAGACTGGCATCGTCGTCGACACCTCGCTGCGGACCGCCAATCGCAACATCTACGCCATTGGCGATTGTGCCGGCGGCGCGGCGGCCGGGTCGATGTCCAGCCAAGCCGCGCAGCATCAGGCCGGCCTCGTGCTCCGCAATGCGCTGTTCCGCCAGCCCACCCGCCTCAGGCGCGAATGGGTACCGCGTACCGTCCATGGCCGGCCCGAATTGGCGAGCGTCGGCCTGAGCGAGACGCAGGCGCGCGCGCAGGGCGAGATCCGGGTGCTGCGCTTTCCCTATGCCGAGAGCGGACGCGCCCAGGCCGAGCGGCAGACAGAAGGGCTGATCAAGCTGATGACCGACCGCAAGGGCGGCATTCTCGGCGTCGTCATCGCCGGAGCCCAGGCGGCCGAATTGATCGTGCCCTGGAGCCTCGCCGTCCAGAAGCGGGTGAACGTCAAGGAGATGGCCGGGCTGATCGCGCCATCCCAAAGCCTGTCGGAGCTGTCGCAGAAAGCGGCGCTGTCCTTCCACGCACCGCTCGCGGCAAAGCCGGGCATCCGCCGCCTCATCGGCTTCCTCAGCCGTTTCGGATAGACTGGCTGTTGATGTCAGTAAGACGGTTCGATCCCAACACCCTGTCGATCAGCGTAGCGCGCGGGCCGACCCAGCTCGGCCTCTCGGCCAAGCTGCTGGTCCTGACCATCCTGTTCGTGATGCTGGCCGAGGTGCTGATCTACCTGCCCTCGGTCGCGAACTTCCGGCGCAACTGGCTGAACGATCGGCTCGCGGCGGCGCAGATCGCCGTGCTCGTGCTCGAAAACGCCCCGGCCGAGGGCCTGCCCGAGGGCAGCGAGGAGCGGCTGCTCGCCGGCGTCGGCGCCTCCGCCATCGCCGCCCGTGTCGGCGGCGCGCGCCGCCTGCTCAGCCTCGATTCGATGCCGCATGAGGTCGCCAGGACCGTCGACCTGCGCGACCAGAGCTGGATGCAGTCTATCGTCGAATCGGTGGCGACGCTGGTCAGCCCCTCGCATGAGATGCCGATCCGGGTGGTCGGGCAGGCGGTCGGCGCCGCCGACTTCGTCGAGATCGTCATCGACGAGCGGCCGCTGCACCGCGCCATGCTGAAATTCTCGGTCAATCTGACGCTGGTCACGCTGATCATCTCGATCCTGACGGCCGGGCTGGTCTATCTCACCCTGAACTGGCTGATCGTGCAGCCGATCCGGCACCTCGCCGCCAATGTGATGGAATTCGAGCACGACCCGGAGAATCCGCGCCGGATCATCGAGCCGACCGAGCGGGCCGACGAGATCGGCGAGGCCCAGCGGGCGCTGGCGCGCATGCAGGCGACACTCGCCGACGATCTTCGCGCCAAGAAGCACCTCGCCGAGCTCGGCCTCGCCGTCAGCAAGATCAATCACGACCTGCGCAACATGCTGGCCGCAGCGCAATTGATGTCGGACCGGCTGACCGAGACGCGCGATCCGAAGATCCGGCGCTTCGCGCCGCGCCTGATCGCGACACTCGGGCGCGCCATCGATTTCTGCCAGGCGACGCTCGCCTATGGCCGGGCTGCCGAGGCGACGCCGGCCTTGCGCAATGTGGCACTGCGCCAGCTTGTCGCTGAGCAGGCCGAACTGCTCGGCCTCGGCGAGAACGGCACGATCGCCTTCGCCAACGAGGTGCCGGCCGAGGTGATCGCCCCTTGCGATCCCGACCAGATGGCGCGGGTGCTCTCCAACCTGATGCGCAACGCCATCCAGGCACTCGACGGGATCGCGGAAGCCGGCGAACGGACGCCGGCACTCAGGATCAGTGCCGGCCGGCGCCATGAGGAGATCGTCCTGCGCATCGCCGACAACGGGCCGGGCGTGCCGCCGCGGGCGCGCGACAACCTGTTCCAGGCCTTCCGCGGCTCGGTCAATCCTGGCGGCACCGGCCTCGGCCTTGCCATCGCCGCAGAGCTGGTGCGGCTGCATGGCGGGATGATCGCGCTGGAGCCGTCCGAGGTCGGCGCGGTGTTCACGGTGTCGCTGCCGGCCCGGCGCGCGGCGGCGTGAGATCGGCCGGGCGCCGGCCGACGCACTACTGGCTCGCCCAGATCACCCGCGCCATGAAGGCGATCTCGGCGAGCGCCAGCACCCGGTCGGCATGCTCGGGGTTGAGCGAGGCGAGTTCGACCGTCTTCGCGGTCTGGCGCCTGAGCTGCTTGGCCAGCACCTCGCCCTCGACGGTCTTGACCACGACCCGGTCGCCGCGCCGGATCGCCGCGCCGGGCGAGACGATGATGGTGTCGCCGTCGCGATAGAGCGGCAGCATCGAATCGCCGGCGATCTCGAGCGCATAGGCCTTCTCGTCCTGCAGGCCGGGAAAGGCGACCTCGTCCCAGCCCGAGCCGGCTGGGAAGCCGCCATCGTCGAAGAAGCCGCCGGATCCCGCCTGGGCGAAGCCGATCACCGGGATCGTGTGCGCCGGAGGCACGCCGCGGCGCAGCACGTTCATGAACTCGTCGAAGGAGGCGCCGGTGGCGGAGAGGATCTTGGCGATCGATTCGGTCGAGGGCCAGCGCTCGCGCCCGTCGGCGCCGACGCGCTTCGAGCGGTTGAAGGTGGTGGCGTCGAGCCCGGCCTTGCGGGCGAGGCCCGACGGCGTCAGGCCGTAGCGCTGGGCGAGCGTATCGATCGCGCTCCAGATCTGGTCATGTGACAGCATCGCGGAGAGGCCTCGTTCCTGATGGTGCCGGCGCAAAGCGGGGATTGAAATAGGAAATATCCCCTATTCGATAAGAATTCAATCTGATTCGTGCTTGCTGCCAGCCCCCAGCTGAAGAAATCCGGGAACCGGCCCGGCGCGACACGCTTTCCCCTTTTGCCGACGGCCATCAGGCGATATGTCCAGCGCCATGCCGCTCATCTACAAGATCTGTCCCGAGGCGCTCTGGCGCGAAGCCGAGGCCGCAGGCCTCTTCCAGGGAGCGCCGGTCGACCTCGCCGACGGCTTCATCCATTTCTCGACTGGATCGCAAGTCCGCGAGACCGCGGCCAGGCATTTCGCCGGCCAGGACGGGCTGCTGCTGATCGCCTTCGACGACGCCGCGTTCGGCGGGGCCTTGCGTTACGAGCCCTCGCGCGGCGGGGCGCTGTTCCCGCATCTCTATGCCACGCTCGACCCGAGGCAGGCGCGCTGGATCGCGCCACTGCCGTCGGGCGAAGCCAGCCATGTGTTTCCAGAGGATGTCTTGCCGGAGGATGTCGCGTGATCGGAGCGCTGTTCGGCCTGGCGCGGCCGCTGATCCACAAGCTCGACGCTGAGCAGGCGCATCGGCTGACGATCGCGGCCCTCGCCGCCGCGCCGCCGTTGCGGCCGGCCGCCGATGCACCGTCGCTGGCGGTCGAGGCCTTCGGCCTGCGCTTTTCCAATCCGGTCGGGCTTGCGGCCGGCTTCGACAAGAATGGCGAGGCGATCGACGGCGCGCTCGGGCTCGGCTTCGGCTTCGTCGAGATCGGCGGGGTGACACCGCTGCCGCAGCCGGGCAATCCGCGCCCGCGTGTCTTCCGCCTGCCCGAAGACGAGGCGGTGATCAACCGCTACGGCCTCAACAGCGAAGGCATGGAGGCGGTCGCGGCGCGGCTCGCCGCACGCCGGAAGAAGGGCGGCATCGTCGGCGTCAATCTCGGCGCCAACAAGGAGTCGGCCGACCGCAGCGCCGATTATGCGGTGCTGGCGGGGAGACTGGCCCCGCTCGCCGACTTCCTGACCGTCAACGTCTCCTCGCCGAATACGCCCGGCCTGCGCGACCTGCAGGCCGAGAGCGCACTCGACGACCTGATCGCGCGTACCCTCGCCGCCCGCGATGAGGCCAATGCCGGGAGCAAGCCGACGCCGGTGCTGATCAAGATCGCGCCCGACCTCTCCATGCCCGAGCTCGACGGCATGGTCGCGGTCGCCCGCCGCCGCAAGGTCGACGGCATGATCGTCTCGAACACCACGATCGCGCGGCCCGAAAGCCTGCGCAGCGGCAACAAGGCCGAGACCGGCGGCCTCTCGGGCAAGCCGCTCTTTGCGGCCTCGACCCGCATCCTCGCCGAAACCTTTCTGCGCGTGGAGCGGCGATTCCCACTGATCGGCGTCGGCGGCATCGATTCCGCCGAAACCGCCTTCGCCAAGATCAGGGCCGGGGCGAGCCTGGTGCAATTCTATTCGGCGATGGTGTTCAAGGGGCCGGGGCTGGTCGGCGAGGTCAAGCGCGGGCTCGACATGCAGGTGCGCAAGGCCGGGCTGCCGCGGCTTGACGCCCTGGTCGGGCGCGACGCCGAGGCGATTGCGCGCGGCGAGATGGGCTGAGGCGGCAGATCCGACGGCCCTCTATAGGTGGCGGGCGGTCCTTGGCGCCGCCGCAGGCTGTGATCACTCGGACCCGCAACTTGGCCGAGCCGGCTGCCAGGCCATACCTCGCAGGGTCATGGCCCGCTGCCTATCCGCTCGAAGCTGATCGTATGCTGTAACGGGTCGGCGGCCGTGAGGCGGACTCGGATCCTGTCACCCGGCTTTTCGCCCTGCCCACGAACGCGCGCGATCACGGGTAAGTCGCAGAGCTGGATCCGCAGAGCGTGATCATCCGTGTCGGTCACGACAGCCTCGAAGGACTGCCCCTCACGCCCCTGGAGCATCAGGGCTTCGGCGAGGCTGACTACGGCGCGCTCGATCTGCCCGTCGCGGGCATCGGCCCTTCCCATCACGGCAGGAAGCGTCTCGAAGGCGGCCGTCACTGTCGCGGGCACCGCTTGCCCGTTCGCGACCGCAAGGGTGGCGCTGATCACGTAGCGATCGGCGAGGCGGCGCAACGGAGCGGTGGCGTGCGCATAGGTCGCCGCCATCGGCGCGTGCCAGGGCACCGAGCCTTCGCGATAGGGAACATAGCTTGCGCCGCCGCTGGCCCTGCGCACCGCCAGCATGAAGGCTGCGTGACTGCTGTCGGCGGGGTCGAGCGTCTTCTCGAATTCGGCGAGCGGTGCCGTGTCCGGCCAATCCAGCCCTAGGGCCCGTGCGGTCTGGCGCAGGCGCATGACAGCCTTTTGATCCGGCTCGGGCATGACCCGAAACAGTCCCGTCCGCGCCGTCAGAAGCGCGTTGGCGATGGCGACATTGCTGGCCAGGGACAAGGCCGCGTTCCGATCCTCGGCCAACAGGCGCGGGCGGAAGAGCAGCTGGAAGCCGCCGCCTTCCACAGGAGCGACTTCCTGCTCGGGCGGGTCCACGCGCGCTGCGCCCCGTCGGCTCTCGGCGCCTTCGATGCGGCGCGCCAGCTCCGCGAAATCGGGCGGCAGATCTGTCTCGCCCACGGTTTCATAGGCGAGCTTTGCGGTGTTGCGAACGATGGCGCGCTCGGCACCGTCGAGATGGACATTCCCGTCGGGGTCTATCCTGGTCGTGAAGATCACGGCCGGCCTGGGGCCCGCAGGCAACAGGCTGGCAGCTCCCTCGGCGAGGACCGGTGGATAGAGCCCGGCCTTGCCGTCAGGCAGGTAGATCGTGCTGCCGCGCCGCCAGGCCTCCTGATCGATGACGCCGCCATCATCCACGAACCAGGCGACATCGGCGATGGCGTAATGGAGCAGCAGGTCAGCGCCGCTGCGCTCGATGGCGAAAGCCTGGTCGAGATCCGTTGATGTCGCGGGATCGAGCGTGGCGAAGCGCAGATCGGTCCGATCGACATGCTTTGTCGGCACTCGTTGCGCCGCCGTCTCCGCCGCCGCAAGAACGTCTGGCGGAAAATGCTCGGGCACGCCGTATTGCCGGCGTATCGCCGCGAGCCCGTCGATCAACGCGTTGGTGGAGTCGATGACCGTCTTCATCGCTGACTACCGTGCCTCGCTGCCAGGACGGTGTCGATCATGATTCCGGCGACCTCATCTGCTGATCGATGCGCCAGCCGAAACCGGGCTCGCCCTGGGGCAAGCGCGGATCGAAGCCGACCTCGCTCCTATCGCTTCGAGGCGAAGAGGCGGCTGATCAGCCAGAGCGGCACGACGACCAGCGCGCCGGCAAGGGCCCAGCCGCCGACCTCGCGGACCGCATCGAAGCCCATATCGGTGAGCGAGCGGACAAAGCGCAGCGCCGAGTCGAACAGGCCACGCGGCGACAGGCCGAGGAAAGCCATGGCCGCGCCGACCAGCAGCGAGATGAAGAACAGGCGCACGAGGACGCTGAGGACGGAACCGCCCAGGAAACGCTCGGTGCCACCGCCATTGGCCATGGGAATCCCCTTCGGATCGACCGCGAGAGACAAATCAGACCCCGCTTGAACCGGGCCTGAACGCCGCCGTCAACCGCTGCGCGCTCAGCTCGTCGCCGAAGCGCCCTGCGCCGCCCAGCCAGCGCCGGCGATCTTGGCGGCGGCGATCACGGCCTGGGTGCGGCTGTCGACGTTGAGCTTGGTCAGGATCGCCGAGACATGCGCCTTCACCGTCGCCTCGGAGACACCGAGCTCATAGGCGATCTGCTTGTTGAGCAGCCCCTCGGACAGCATCATCAGGACGCGCACCTGCTGCGGTGTCAGCGTCGCTAGGCGGCGGACCATGTCGGCGGTCTCATGGTCGACCGGGGCGGAGAGATCGACGCCCGGCGGGGTCCAGACGCCGCCATCGAGCACGGCCTGGATCGCCTCGCCCATCTGCGCGACCTCGGCGGTCTTGGGCAGGAAGCCGAGTGCGCCGAACTCGATGCAGCGGCGGATCACCGCCGGATCGTCATTGGCCGAGACCACGATCACCGGGATCTCGGGATAGGAGGCGCGCAGGAAGAGCAGGCCGGAAAAGCCCTGCACGCCCGGCATGCTGAGATCGAGCAGGATGAGGTCGATGTCCGAGGCTTCGGCGAGCGCCTGGCCGAGCGCCTCGAGCGAGCCGACCTCGCTGACCTCCGAGCCCGCCAGCCCGTGCGAGACCGCCTGGCGCAAGGCGCCGCGGAAGAGCGGATGATCATCCGCGATCACGATCCGTGTCATCATGCCCTCCGCGCGCCGATGCCCGGCAAGATGCCGGCGCGATTCCCCTTGAAAGTTCAAGCGCCCGCCATCTGACCCTGTCAATGCTCCAATCGCAGGGAGCCACAAAGGATCGCTAGTTTGCAGGCAGCAGCGCCTCCAGCGTCTCGATCCGGTCGGCCTCGCCCGGCGGCTTGTCCCAGCGGATGCGGCTGATGCGGGGAAAGCGCATGGCAATGCCGGATTTGTGCCGCGTCGAGCGCTGCAGCCCCTCGAACGCCACCTCGAAGACGAGACCGCTCACGAGCGTATGCGTCACCTCGCGCACCGGGCCGAAGCGGTTCAGCGTGTTCTTGCGGACATAGCGGTCGATCTCGAGCAGTTCCTCGTCGGTGAAGCCGAAATAGGCCTTGCCGACCGGCACCAGCTCGTCCGCGCCCGCCTCCCCGACCCGCCAGACGCCGAAGGTGTAGTCGGAATAGAAGGAGGAGCGCTTGCCGTGGCCGCGCTGGGCATACATCAGCACGCAGTCGACCAGCCGGGCATCGCGCTTCCATTTGTACCAGTAGCCCTTGGGGCGGCCGGGCAGATAGGGCGAATCGAGCCGCTTCAGCATGCAGCCCTCGACCGCCTCGGCATCGGCGCCAGCCCCGGCAGAAGCCGGGTCGGCGCGGGCCTCGGTCAGCTCCTCCCAGTTCGCGAAGTGAATGCGCGGCGAGAGGTCGAAACGGGTGCTGTCGAGCCTGCCGAGGAAGGCTTCAAGCCGCGTGCGCCGCTCGGTATAGGGATGGGCCCGCAGATCATCGTCGCCCTCGGCCAGAAGGTCGTAGGCGCGGATATGGGCGGGGAATTCGGCAAGCATCTTGGCAGTGACCTGCTTGCGGTTGAGCCGCTGCTGGAGCGTGTTGAAGCTCTGGACGACGCCGTCCCGCATCACCAGCAACTCGCCGTCGATCGCACCATCCTCAGTCAGCGCCTCGGTCAGATCGGGAAAAGCGCCGCCGATCTCCTCGCCGGTGCGGGAATAGAGCCGGACGGTGCGGCTGCCATCGGCCCGCGTGCCGGCGACGGCCTGGACGCGGATGCCGTCCCATTTCCATTCGGCCGCGAACTCGCCCGCATCGAGCTTGTCGAAATCGCTGTCCTCGATCGCATGCGAGAGCATGACCGGGCGGAACGGCGCCGGATCGGTCGCCTCCGGCCGCGGCGCCCTGCCCTCCAGCCAAGCGAAGAGCGCTGTGTAAGGCGGCTCCAACCCGTGCCAGACCTGCTCGACCTCGTCGGCCGGAATGCCACCGAGGCTCGCGGCAGCGGTCTTGGCGAGCCGAGCGGAGACTCCGATGCGCAGGGCTCCAGTAATCAGCTTGAGCAGGGCCCAGCGGCCGGTTTCGTCGAGCGCATCGAGCCAGGAGGCGATCAGGCTCGGCATCTCGGTCTTGCCGGACTTTTGCAGGCCGGCGACGACATCGGGAAGCGTGAGCGGCGCGCGATTGTGACCGGGCTCTGCAGGAAGCCCCTCCCCCTTGTGGGGAGGGGTTGGGGTGGGGGGCGAACGACTAGTTGAGCACTCACCAGGCGGAGCCACCCCCATCCCTCTCCCTTCCCCACAAGGGGGAAGGGAAGAGCTAGGCCACATCAACGCGACCGTCTCGGAGAGGTCGCCGACATAGTCGTAGGAGAGTGCGAACAGCACCGGGTCGGTGCGTTCGGCGATCAGAGCGCGGATCAGGCCGGGCTTGGCGTTCTGGAAGACCAGCCCGCCGGTCATCGCCGCCAACGCATAGCCGCGATCGGGATCGGGCGTGGTGCGCAGGTAATCGGCGATCAGCGCGAGCTTGCCGTTGCGGCGCGGCTCATAGGCGAGGCGGTCGAGCAGCCAGGCAAAGCGGTTCATGGGACTGCCTCGGCCGGTTTGACTTCAGGCTCGGCTTCGCCCTCGTCACCATAACCGACGAGGTGGAGCGGCATGCCTTTGAGGCCGACCGTGCCGCACCAATGCGCCAGCGCTTCGGCCTCACCATGGGTGATCCAGATCTCGTTCGCCTGGACCTCGCGGATCGTCGCCTGGAGGTCGTCCCAATCGGCATGGTCGGAGATGATCAGCGGCAGCTCGACGCCCTTCTGGCGGGCTCGCGCCCTGACCCGCATCCAGCCCGAGGCGAAGGCGGTGACCGGATCGGGGAAGCGGCGCGACCAGAGGTCCTGGATCGCACTCGGCGGGCAGATGACGATCTCGCCGGCAAATGCCTTGCGTCCCTCGCCCTTGCGCTCGCCTGGCTCGACCTTGCGGATCTCGCCGAGCGGGATGCCTTCGGCCTGATAGAGCTCCGTGATCTTTTCAACCGCGCCATGGATATAGATCGGCCGCTCGTAACCGGCCTCGCGGATCAGCGCCATCAATCGCTGCGCCTTGCCCAGCGAATAGGCGCCGACGATATGGGTGCGATCGGGGAAGAGCCGAACGGAATCGATGAGCTTCGCGGTCTCGGCATTCGCCGACGGATGGCGAAACACCGGCAAGCCGAAGGTCGCCTCGGTGATGAAGACGTCGCAGGTGACCGGTTCGAAGGGCGCGCAGGTCGGGTCGCGCTCGCGCTTGTAGTCGCCGGAGACGACGATGCGCAGGCCCTTGTGCTCGACCACGATCTGGGCGGAACCGAGGACATGGCCGGCCGGGACGAAGCGGAAATCAACCGCACCGATGCGGACGCTTTCGCCGGGCGCTACCACCTGCTGCGTACCGGTGAACGCCTCGCCATAGCGCAACGCCATGATCGCCAGCGTCTCGCGTGTCGCCAGCACGGCACCATGGCCGGCGCGGGCATGGTCGGAATGGCCGTGGGTGATCAGCGCCCGCGCCACCGGGCGGACCGGATCGATGTAGATGTCGGCCGGTGGGCAATAGAGCCCCGCCGGCGTCGGCGTCAGCAGATCGGAAGGCTTCATCGTCTGGCCAGTGTCATCTGCCTCCGGTAAACCCGCAGCATGATCGAAAAGGGCAGCAGCGTGTACTCCGCCAGTTCCGGCGACGAGCGTCTCGACCGTCGCTATGCCTGGGCCGAGGCGGCATTGAAGGATGGCGACCCGCAGGCGGCGATCGACATCCTCGATCAAACGCTCGCCGAGAACTACGGTTTCACCGCCGCCTGGCATCTCTACGGGCTGGCCCAGGAAGCGCTCGGCCACAATGAGGAGGCCGCGACCGCCTGGCGGCAATGCCTCGACCTCGACCCGAACGATCATGTCGGCGCCAAGCTCGACCTCGCCCGCATCGGCGCGCTCGCCGCCGAGCAGGCGACCTCGGAGAATTTTTCGGGGGCACTGTTCGACGGCTATGCCGAGCGCTTCGACAGCCATCTCGTCGGCACGCTGCAATATCAGGCGCCGGCGCTGCTGAAGGAGGCGCTGGCTCGCCACTGCGAACAGGCCGGCCGGCCCTTGCATTTCGAGGCGGTCTACGACCTCGGCTGTGGTACCGGGCTGATGGGCGAAGCGATCCGGGCGGAGACGGACTTCCTCGCCGGCTGCGATCTCTCGCCGCGCATGATCGCCAAGGCACAGACCAAGATGCGCGAAGGCGGCGGCCCGCTCTACGACAAGCTCGCCACCGCCGGCCTCACCGCCTTCCTGGCGAGCCGGCCCGACGCCTCGGCCGATCTCGTCATTGCCGCCGACGTCTTCGTCTATCTCGGCGACCTCGCGCCGTGCTTCCATCAGAGCGCGCGCGTGCTCAAAGCCGGCGGCCTCCTCGCCTTCACCGTGCAGAGCCATGAGGGCGAGGGCATCACCGTCGGCCAAGACCGGCGCTTCGCCCATGCCGAGGGCTGGATCAGGGAAAAGCTCGGCGAGGCCGGGCTGAAACCAGTGGTCGTAGAGCAGCAGAGCACCCGGATCGACCGTGGTGAGCCGGTGCCAGGGCTGATCGTGATCGCGGAACGCTGAAGCTGGCGTCATGCTCGGGCTTGCCCCGAGCATCTCAAGCCGAATGGGCCATCGACCATCGCGTCCTCATCACGAGACCGCCGACTCGACGTGCACGTCAACCGAGAATGACGCAAAGCCGCCGTTCCCTTTTCGTTCGGCAGAGCCTATCTCTGTCGCTCGATGGATGCGCCCTCGCCTCTCCCACCGGCCTTCTCAGCCTGGTTCGCCAGCCGCGGCTGGAGCGTGCGAGCGCATCAGCTCGCTTTGCTGGAGGAAGCCCGGGCCGGGCGCTCGACCCTGCTGGTCGCGCCGACCGGCGCCGGCAAGACGCTCGCCGGCTTCCTGCCCTCGCTGGTCGAGCTGACCCAGCGCGGCGGCGGGCGCGAGGGACTGCACACGCTGTATGTATCGCCGCTGAAGGCGCTCGCCGTCGACATCGCCCGTAATCTGGAGACGCCGATCCGGGAAATGGGGCTCGACGTCAAAGTCGAGACCCGCACCGGCGACACCTCGCCGGCCAAGCGCGCCCGCCAGATCGAGCGCCCGCCGGACATCCTTTTGACCACGCCGGAACAGCTCGCGCTGCTGGTCTCGCATCGCGATGCCAAGCCGTTCTTCTCAGGGCTCCGCCGTGTCGTGCTCGACGAATTGCACGCGCTCGTCACCTCCAAGCGCGGCGACCTGCTCTCGCTCGATCTCGCCCGCCTGCGCGCACTGGCGCCTGGGATGAGCGCGGTCGGCCTCTCGGCTACGGTGCGCGAGCCGGCCGATCTGCAGGCCTATCTCGGCGGTGCCGGCACGCCGTCCGGCCTCGTCACCGTCAAGGGCGGCGCGCAAGCGCAGATCGGGATCATGCACACCAAGCGGCGGCTGCCGCTGGCGGGGCATATCACCGCTCATGCCGTCGACGACATCTACGCCGCGATCCAGGCCCACAAGCTGACGCTTGTCTTCGTCAATACCCGCATGCAGGCCGAGTTCATGTTCCAGGCGCTGTGGAGCGTGAACGAGGAGACGCTGCCGATCGCCTTGCATCACGGCTCGCTCGATGTCGGCCAGCGCCGCAAGGTCGAGGCGGCGATGGCGGCGGGCAAGCTGAAAGCCGTGGTCTGCACCGCGACGCTCGATCTCGGCATCGACTGGGGCGATGTCGACCTCGTCATCAATGTCGGCGCGCCCAAGGGGGCGAGCCGCCTGATGCAGCGCATCGGCCGCTCCAACCATCGCATGGACGAGCCCTCGCAGGCGCTGCTGGTGCCCTCGAACCGCTTCGAATTGCTCGAATGCCGCGCCGCGCTCGATGCAGTGGCGGAGGCGGCGCAGGACACGCCGCCGCCGCGGTTAGGGGCGCTCGACGTGCTCGCCCAGCATGTGCTGGGGGTCGCCTGCTCCGACGGTTTCGAGCCCGATGCGCTCTATCGGGAGGTCCTGACAGCCTCGCCCTATGCCGACCTCGCACGTGCCGATTTCGACGCGGTGGTCGATTTCGTCGCGACCGGTGGCTACGCGCTGAAGAGCTATGAGCGCTTCGCCAAGCTCCGGCGGAGCAAGGATGGCATCTATCGCGCCAGCAATGCCCGCGTGATCCAGCAATATCGGATGAATGTCGGCACCATCGTCGAATCGACCATGCTCAAGGTCCGGCTCGGCCGCTCGCGGCCGGCCCGCCCCGGCGGTCAACAGATGCTCAGCCGCGGCGGGCGCATGCTCGGCGAGCTGGAGGAGTACTTCGCCGAGACGATGACGCCGGGCGACACCTTCATCTTCGCCGGCGAGGTGCTGCGCTTCGAGGGCATCGTCGAGAACGAGGTGGTCTGCTCGCGCACCGCCGCCGGCACCGACCCCAAAATTCCCTCCTATGCCGGCGGCAAGTTTCCGCTTTCGACCTTCCTCGCTGCGCGCGTGCGCGCCATCCTGGCGACGCCGAAGGAATGGGCGAAGCTGCCGGACGAAGTCGCGTCCTGGCTGCATGCGCAGCGCCTGAAATCGCGCCTGCCCAAGCCGGGCGAGCTCCTGGTCGAGACCTTTCCGCGGGCCGGACGTTTCTTCCTCGTCGCCTACCCGTTCGAGGGCCGGCTCGCCCACCAGACGCTCGGCATGCTGCTGACGCGCCGGCTGGAGCGGGCGCGATTGAAGCCGCTCGGCTTCGTCTGCAACGATTATGGCCTTGGTGTCTGGACGCTCGGCGACATGGCGGCGGCGATCGCGCGCGGGGCGCTCTCGCTCGACGAGCTCTTTTCGCAGGACATGCTCGGCGACGATCTCGAGGAGTGGCTGGCCGAATCGGCGCTGATGAAGCGGACCTTCCGCTCCTGCGCCGTGATCGGCGGCCTGATCGAGCGGCGCTTTCCCGGCCAGGAGAAGAGCGGGCGGCAGGTGACGATCTCGACCGACCTCGTCTACGACGTGCTGCGCCGGCACCAGCCCGACCATGTACTCTTACGCGCCGCCCGCGCCGATGCGGCGACGGGCTTGCTCGACATCGGCCGCCTGGGTCAGATGCTGACACGGATCAGCGGGCGAATCGTGCATCAGCCGCTCGATCACGTATCGCCGCTCTCGGTCTCGGTCATGCTGGAGATCGGACGCGAGGCGGTCCATGGCGAAGCGGCCGACGAGATCCTGGCCGAGGCGGAAGCGCAGATGCTCGAAGAGGCGATGGCGTGAACCTGGCGGCGAAGGAAACGGGAGAGGTGGCAGCCGAAGCCTTCATGCTCGGCCGGCTGGCTGCCGTGCCCGATCTCTCCGGCGCGCTCTATCTGCCGGATGAGCGCACGCTCGTCATCGCCGATTTGCATCTGGAGAAGGGCTCGGCCTATGCAGCGCGCGGCGTGCTGCTGCCGCCCTATGATTCCGCCGCGACGCTGCGGCTGCTCGGCGCTGCGATCCTGCGCTACCAGCCGGCCCGCGTGATCGCGCTGGGCGATTCCTTCCATGACCGCGGCGCCGAGGCGCGGATCGACGAGAGCTGCTTATCGACACTGCGGGCCTTCCAGGCCGGCCGCGACTGGCTCTGGATCAGCGGCAACCACGATCCGATGATCTCGGCTGCGATGGGCGGGTGGGTAGCCGACGAGCTCGATCTGCGCGGCGTCAGGCTGCGGCACGAGCCGAGCCCGGCCGGTGCGCTGCCGGAGATCGCCGGGCATCTGCACCCCGCCGCCAAGGTCCGCATGCGCGGCCGGGCGCTGCGCCGGCGCTGCTTTGCGCTGTCGCCGAGCCGCTGCGTCATGCCGGCGATGGGCGCTTATGCTGGCGGCCTCAATGTCCGCGACGCCGCCTTCCGGCCGCTGTTCGGCCTCGGCTTTTCCGCCCATCTCCTCGGCGACGGTCGGCTCTTCCGCATCGACCAGCGCCTGCTGCTGCCGGATTGAAAACAGCCGGCCATAGCGAGGCCGAGCACTCCGTTGGTAACGGAGTACTTGGGCGCCCTTCATTTTCATGTGCAGGGATATGTGCGTAACAGGTTGCGTCGAGGCGGGGCTTGTGGCATCAGGACGCCGCTTCGGAACGGCGCGGCGCCTTCCCGGTCCTCAAGTGACCTGAAACGCCAGCATATCCCGGTCCTGCTGCGGTAGCTCAGTGGTAGAGCACTCCATTGGTAATGGAGAGGTCGAGAGTTCAATCCTCTCTCGCAGCACCAGCCTTTCCGGCTTTAACCCCTTGTAATCGCAAGAATCAGCTGATTTTGGGCCCGACCGCCGCCCAAGAACAACGCATGCATCACGCAGAAGACCCTGGAGCCCAGGAAGCCCTTGACCAGAAGGCGTTCGACGCCAGGGAGGCGGTATGCTGATGGCGCATTTGTCGGCGATGGGCACCCAATCCGCGGGCATGAGCTTGCTTCGGCTACTCCGGCAGGAGCGCCAAACATCATCACCAGCGCACCGGTGACGGTCGAAGGCTCTTCAACCACCCCTGAGCAGAATCAGGACTTGACGCGGGAGATGGCGAAGGAGATATAAGTAACGGCGCGGACACTTATTGGAGATAAGATCCAGATCCAGGATCGATTGAGCCAATGACTCGTTAATAAAAACAAATAGTCCGTGAAAAATTAAACAACGGACTATTTGATATTAGCTTTTGTAACAAATTTTATTTTTTAAAAACAGAAAATTATTTAATAGATCCTGGCTTCCACTTGAATCCGCACTTCATATAATTATTCATCAATTTCCCACCGCCGATACGCCCTGTCCAGATACTCCAGCCAGTTTTCTCGGCTTGAATTTGCGTCGATCCACATTTTTGGCACTTAATCTTATCTTCTTCGATCTTTTCACTCATGTCACCCCTCCAACCTTCCCCAGAGAAATCATCGGTTAGACACGATCTGACTATTGAAATTCAGACGCGCCGTCTAGCGATCTTTATCGATTGTCCAATTCTGTGAGCTAATCGCTCATCCGGCACTCCGTGCCCCTGAAATGGACGCGCTCCCCCTCGACCAGGTGCAGGGGCTTGCCGAAACGTCGAACGCACAGGTGCATTGCCATTCTTCTACCGGCTGCATCGCAAACGCCATTCGGCGAAGTGGACCTGCAAGGACTGGTCCTTGCACAGGAACCGAGTGGGGTTTCGACCTTTACGGTAGGATGGCGCAGTCCTTGAGCAATGCGACTCAGTTAGAGAGATCCGTACCGACACAGGACGGCCGATGACGATATGACCGGCCGTGAGGCGGCCGGCAGGTTCCGGCTACCGATGACTCTCCAAATTGCTCAGCCGGAGCGGTCCTCACTCGTCACGAGACAACGAACCTCCGCAGGCGTGATCGCCACTCAGACCCTATCGTCGCGAGCCAGCCGACAGAGCAGATAGATTCCGCCCAGGAGACCGGTCGTCAGGCCAATCGGCAAATTGAGGCCGGACGGGACGCGCTGGCTGACCAGGTCCGCAGCCAGCAGCAGGACTGCTCCCATCGCTGCGCCGGGCAGGAGCGCCACCTCCGGCGAGCGGCACAGGCGCCGCGCGAGCTGCGGACCGGCCAAGGCGATGAAGGCGATCGGTCCAGCCGCCGCCGTCGCCATCGCGGTCAGGCCGACGGCCGTCATCACCATGGCGAGCCGCGTGCGCTCGACGGGGACGCCGAGCTGACTGGCGGCCTCGTCACCCATTTCGAGCAGTGCGAGGCGCCGGGCATGCAGGAGCGCGAGCGGCGCGATCAGGATGAGGCCAAGGCCGGCCGGAATTGCATGCGACCAGCTGCGCGCCGCAAGCGAGCCCGCCAGCCAGATCTGGGCCGAGACCGAACGGTCGAGATCGCTCGCCACCAGCAGCATCGTGTTGACGCCCGTCAGCGTCGCACCGACGCCGATGCCGACCAGCACCAGCCGGTAGCCGCCGGTGACGCGGCCCTTCAGCGCTAGCAGGAAGACGAGCGCCGCCGTTGCCATGCCCGAGAGCACCGCCGCCAGCGCCACGGCAAAGGGATCGGCGCCGAACAGGATGATCTGCACGATCGCGCCGGTGGCCGCGCCGGTGGTGAAGCCGATGATGTCGGGCGAGCCCAGCGCATTGCGCGAGATCGACTGGAAGATCGCTCCGGCCATGCCGAGCGCCGCCCCGACGCAAGCGGCCGTGATGACACGCGGCAGGCGCAGGCCCCAGATCACGCGCTCGGCCATCGGGTTCTCACCCCCGCCGAACAAGGCGGCGACGACCTCGGCTGGCGCGAAGGCGAGCGTGCCGGTGCCCAGCAGGACGACCGCGAATGCAAACGCAATCCCGACAAGCACTGCGCAGACCAGCGCAGTGCGCGGCCGCCAGCGCAGCGAGAACGAACCGAACCGGAACGTGGAGAGCGCGCTCATGGCCGGCTCGCCTTGAAGCGGCGTACGGCGATGATGAAGAAGGGCCCGCCGAGAAGGGCGACGACGATCCCCACGGCGACCTCGGCAGGCGCTGCGACCATGCGCCCGACCAGATCGGCGCCGAGCAGGAGCAGCGCGGCAAAGAGCGCCGAGAACGGCAGGATCCAGCGATGGTCAGGGCCGGCGAGTGCCCGCGCCAGATGCGGCGCGATCAGGCCGACGAAGCCGATCGGCCCAGCCGCGGCGGTGGCGGCGCCGGCCAGCAGCATCACCGCCAGGCAGGCCAACAGCCAGATCGTACGCGGCGCGGCTCCGAGGGCTTGGCCGAGTTCCTGCCCCAGCGCCAGGACGTTGAGGCCACCGACAATCGACAGGGCAATTCCGAAGCCCGCCGCGACGCCGACAGCCAGCACGACAGCGGCTTCGAAGCTCGCCCCCTCCACCGAACCGGCGGCCCAATGGCGGAAATTGTCGAAGGCGATGGGCGAGGCGTTGATCACCATGATGCCGGTGATCGCACCGAGCACGATCGAGAGCCCCGCGCCGGCGAGGACGAGCCGGACGGGATTGGTCCCGGTCTCGTGCGCCCTCCCGAGCAGGAACACGGCGGCGCCGGCAAGGCCCGCTCCCAGCGCAGCGAGCCAGACATAGTGGATCGGCCGCGTCAGGCCGAGCAGGGTGACCCCGAGCACGACGGCGACCGCCGCGCCGGCGTTGATGCCGAGCAGGCCTGGCTCGGCCAGGGCATTGCGGGTGACCGCCTGCATGATCGCTCCGGCGAGGCCGAGCGCGGCGCCGGCGAGAACTGCCGTGATCAGCCGCGGCACCCGCAACTGCCAGACGACCAGATGCAGATCATTGCCGGGATCATAGGCCCGCAGCGCGGCGAGGACTGTAGCGGGCGGGATCGGGCGCGAGCCGATCGCCAGACTCGCCAGCGCCAGCAGGCCGAGCGCGATGGTGCCGGTGGCGAGCCACCACCGGCGCCTATGCCGTCTCATCGCTTGGCGAAGCTTTCGCGCAGCCGCTCGATGATCTGGCGCCCGGAATAGGGATCGATGCGGAAGGAGGTCAGCCCGAGCGGATAGACCCGCTTGCCGGTGACCGCCGGGTGATTGGCCAGCACCGGCTCGGCCAGGAAAGCCTCCACATCCTTGTCCGTCGCGCGCAGGAGCAGGACGGTGTCGGCGGCGATCGCGGCCGAGAGGTTCTCGCGCGAGAAGAACTCGAAATCCGAGGGACGCGCCGAATTCGGCTTCAGCTCCGCCGGCAGGCCGACCACCTCGAAGCCCAGAGCCGAGACCAGCTTGGAAACCGGGCTCACGGTCCGCGCCACCGAATAGCTGCCGGCGATGTTGTAGCCGACAATGCTGGCCTGCCTGCCTTTCACGCCGATGGCGGCCGCTGCGGCGGCGAGATCGGCATCGAAGCGGGCGATCGCGGCGGCAGCCTCCTTTTCCAGGCCGGTCGCCTTGCCGAGCTCAGTTGCCAGTTCCTGCCAGCTCCGGCTCGAATAATCGACCACCAGGGTCGGCACGCCGAGCGCTTCCAGCTCGGCCCGATGCTGGAGGATGCTGTCGGCGCCGGTGGTCGAGGCGATCACCAGGTCCGGCTTCCAGCCGAGCACCGCCTCGATGTCGAATTTCAGGTTGGGGTAGAGCACTTTGACGCCGCGCTTGTCGGCATCGCCGGCCCATTGCGAGAAGAAGCCCTTGGCATCGGTGAGCGGGCTCGGCGTCGTCGCCGTGCTCGCCAGCGGGGGCGCCTCGATCGCCAGCAGGATGCCGGTGACGCTCGGCGTGGTCGAGACGATGCGCAGCGGCTTCCTGGCCAACGTCAACTCGCCGGCGGCGTGCCGGATGGTACGGGGCCAGCCAGCGTCCTGACTTCGGGCCGGCGGGCCGTTTCCGATCAGGGCAGCTGCGATCGTGATGATGGCGATGAAGAGCTTGATGAAGGGCATCGTCGATCTATCTGGCTAGTCGTCCTGCGAGCCGTGAGCCAGGCTCCACTCACCCGCTGCGCGTCGGGGCGCATATGCGCCATTCCTCATGACGGATCGTATCCCGCCATGCAATATGGACTGTGATCAAAGAGTCGGTTATCGAGCGTAAAACCGCTCGCAATGACTGCTTTACCACAACAAGAGCAGGAAAGGATGGCGTCGAAGGCCACGAATTCGACGACGCCAATCGTAGATTGGAAGAATTGAAAAGTACTTCGCGACCCGATTCCCGCCTCCACGCCGATGCGCTGACGCTCCGTTACGAGGCGCGCACGATCTCGACCGGCCTCTCGGTCGCGATCGCCGACGGCTCGTTCACGGTGATCGTCGGGCCTAATGCCTGCGGCAAGTCGACCCTGCTGCGGGCCCTGTCGCGCTTGCTCACGCCCGCTGCCGGCCAGGTGATCCTGGACGGCAGGCAGATCGGCGAGCGCCCGGCCAAGGAGGTCGCGCGGCGCCTCGGCCTCCTGCCGCAGAGCGCGATCGCCCCCGACGGCATCACCGTCGCCGACCTCGTCGCCCGCGGCCGCTATCCGCATCAATTCTTCCTGCGGCAATGGTCGAGGGCGGATGAAATGGCGGTCGCCGCCGCAATGCGGGCGACGCGCGTCGACACGCTTGCGACGCGCCCGGTCGACGAGCTTTCCGGCGGCCAGCGCCAGCGGGTCTGGATCGCGATGGTGCTGGCGCAGGAAACGCCGATCCTGCTGCTCGACGAACCCACGACCTTCCTCGACATCGCCCACCAGATCGAGCTGCTCGACCTGCTCGCCGAGCTCAACGCGCAGGGGCGGACGGTCGTCGCGGTGCTGCACGACCTCAACCAGGCCTGCCGCTACGCCTCGCATCTCGTCGCGATGAAGGACGGCGCGATCGTCGCCGAAGGCAGCCCGGCGGGCATCGTCACGGCCGAGCTGATCGAACAGGTCTTCGGCCTGGCCTGCATCGTCATTCCCGATCCGGTCGCGGGAACCCCTCTCATCGTGCCGAGAGGGCAGACCCGGGCGTCGCTCCCTGCGGCGGATGCGGGGCAAGCATGATCACACCGTTCTCCGTCATTGCGAGGAGGCCTTCAGGCCGACGAAGCAATCCAGGGGCGGCAGGGCGTAGCGGCAAGTCCCCTGGATTGCTTCGCTTCGCTCGCAATGACGGCAAGGGCAGCAGAACACGACCATCACCATGACCAGACAGTTGCACATCGGACTGAGCCTGACGCCGACCTGGTTGAAAGGCCGGACGGCCGAAGACCCGGACGCCCGGCCGACCCGCGATCCCGTCGAATTCAACCTCGCGCTGACCCGGATGGCGGAGCAGGCCAAGCTCGATTTCGTCTTCAAGCCCGACTATCTCCTGCTGCATCCCGGCGCCGCCAGCAGCGGCTTCGTCGGCCTCGACCCGACGCTGCTGCTGACCGCGCTCGCTTGCCAAACCGACAAGATCGGCCTCGTCACCACCGTCTCGACCAGCTTCAACCCGCCTTTCGTGGTCGCCCGCCAGATCCAGTCGCTGCACTGGATCAGCAAGGGGCGGGTCGGGCTCAACATCGTCACCTCGATCGAGGGCGCGGAGAATTTCGGCGATGCGCCGATGCCGCCACCGGAGATCCGCTACCGCAAGGCCGCCGAGTTCACCGACGTCATGCGCCAGCTCTGGCAGAGCTATCCGCATGAGGCGTTGACGGGCACAGCGCCGAGCGCCGCGATCGACCATCACGGCGAGTTCTTCAGCGTGAAAGGGCCGCTCAACGTGCCCGGCCACGCAGCGGGGCCGCCGCCTTTGTTCCAGGCCGGCGCCTCCGATATCGGGCGCGACTTCGCCTCCTCGATCGCCGACGCGACCTTCGCCGCCATGCCCGACCGCGAGGCCGGCATCGAATTGCGCGGCGACCTTCGCCGGCGTGCGCAGGGCCATGGCCGCAGCCCGGATTCGGTACGCGTGCTGCCGGGCCTGCATTTCTTCCTCGCCGAGACCCGCGAGGAGGCCTGGGCACTGCACGCGCGGGCGCACGCTCACCTCACCTCCGAGCAGCGCCGCAAGATGGTGAAGTCCGTCCTCGGACTCGATCTCGGCGACCTGCCGCCCGAGGCGCGGATGACGCCGGAAATGCTGCCGCCCCCCGATACGCCGGTGCGCAGCCGCACCCATGCTGAATTGCTGCGCCGTTTCATCGAGACGAACGGGCCGACGGTGGCGCAGGTGCTGGCGCGGCCGGAAGTCGTCGGCTCGGCTCATTGGGTCGCGGTCGGGACCGTCGACGACGTCCTCGCCGAGATCACCGACTGGTTCGAGGCGGGGGCGATCGACGGCTTCATCGCGATCCCCGGCGGCTCGATGCAGTCACTACGCCTGTTCATGGAGGAACTGGTGCCGGCGCTGGCGCAGCGGGGCCTGTTCCGCAGCGACTATGAAGGCGTGACACTGCGCCAGCATCTGCGGATCGACGAGGCGCGATAATGCGGCTCAGGCGCCGCCCGAGTCCCGCGTCGCCGCCTGCGCCGCCGCGAACAGGGCGGCGCGATGGCCCTGCGCCTCGGCTGTCTTGACGAAGGAGACGGTGGTGACGACGCAGGCGATCTCGCCGAGCGCATTGAACACCGGCGCCGCCTTGCCGGTCAGCAACGAGAACAGATGCTCGTTCAGCTCCGCGCCGCTATCGCGCCTGACGGTATCGAGCATCTCGGCTGGCGGGCGGCTGCCGCGAAAGGAGGCCGGCTGCAGCTTGCGCGCGGCGGCGATCGCCTCCTTCGGCAGATGCGCCTGGAAAACGAAGCCGCAAGCGGTGTTGTCGACAGGCAGGACGTCGCCCAGCGTCACCGTGCTCAGCGCGAAGTCGGTGTTGCGATACCAGCGCACGATGGTCGGGCCGCGTTCGGTCCAGATCGCGACGCCGCAGCTGGCCGCGATATCGGAGGCCAGCGCCTTCATCGCGCGGGCCGCGACCTCGACGGCGTCGATGCGCCGGAGCGCGCGGACCCCGATGCTGAGCGCGACCGGGCCGAGATCGTAATGGCCGGTGACGTCGTCCTGCGCCGCCAGCCCCTCCCGCACCAGGCTCTGCATATAGCGATGGGCGGTGGACGTGCCGGTGCGCGCCCGCCTGGCGATCTCGCCCAGCACCAGAGGCCCGTCCGCCTTGGCCAGGGTGTCGAGGAAGCGGGCGGCGATCGAGACCGACTGGATCGTCGGCGAACGTTTGGTGCTGAGGCTGGTCGTCATGCGAATCGCGGCAGGAAAGCGCGGCAGATGCCGGCCCGCGCTTTGTGACACCCTGAGCCTGCCGGGGACAAGCACCGCCCTCATTCGAGCGCTTCCAAACACCACGCCGCGCCGGGCCCGAAACTGCGACCGGAAAAGCACAGCGGGACGGCAATAGGGCGGTCCCGTGTCCGCTTCGTGTTGACATGCGGAATGCATCCCACACTGTAGGATCATTCAGTGTGACCTCGCGAGCCACGGCTCTGTCCCCAGCCAGCGAGATTTTATCGGGTGGTGGGGAACATCATGTCGTCCAAGCTTGTCCTGATGCGCAGCGTGAGCTTCGCATCGCTCATCGCCGTCGCTGCGGCGACACCGGCCTTCGCGCAGAGCAATCCCGCCCCGATCGCGGGAACGATCGAGCTCGATGCGATCACGGTCACCGGCGAGAAGGTCGAGCGCGACCTCAGGAACACCGCCTCGTCGGTCTCGGTCATCACCGACAAGGACATCGCCCGGGCGCACACCGGCAATGCGACCGTATCCGAGATCCTGGTCGGCACGCCCAACGTGACCTACACCGACACGGTCAGCGCCCCGATCATCCGCGGCCAGGACACGCAAGGCCCGCTCACCGGCCAGAACTCGTTCTGGGGCGGCACGGTGCCGCGCGCCACGATCAATGTCGACGGCCACTATCTCAGCTACAACGAGTTCTATTTCGGCGCGACCTCGCCCTGGGATGTGAAGAGCATCGAGGTGTTCCGCGGGCCGCAGACGACCTCGCAGGGCGCCAACGCCATCGCCGGCGCGATCATCGTCAACACCAAGGATCCGACCTTCACGCGCGAAGCGGCCTTCCTGACCGAGTTCGGCAGCTATGCGACGCGGCGCGCGGCGCTGATGCTGTCGGGGCCGATCATCAAGGACCAGCTCGCCGGGCGTATCACGCTCGACTATTCCGGCCGCGACACCTTCATCGACTACATCAGCCCGAACTTCCAGACGCGCTATGCCGATCAGGATTTCCGCAATCTGAACCTGCGCGCCAAGCTGCTGTGGCGCCCGAGCGAGCTGCCCGGCTTCGAGGCGAAGCTGACCTATTCGCGCAATGAGAGCAACCGGCCGAGCCAGGAGGCGGCCTCGGCCCCATTCGACCGGCTGAAGCACATCACCACGACGATGCCAAGCTTCCGGCAGAACAGCAACACCGGCATCCTCGACCTCAGCTACGATTTCGGCAACCGCTTCAAGGTCTTCAACCAGACGCAATATACCGACCTCTCGGTGAGCCGGAAGACCGGCCTGCTCGGCAATGGCGACGCCTATATCGACCAGCGCAACATCTCGAACGAGCTCCGGGTAACCTATGGCGACCAGAGCGACGTCATCAGCGGCGTCGCCGGCATCTACTACGCCCACACCAAGACCGACGAGATCCTCTACCTCACCGGCCAGTCGACCTTCGACGACACCAAGCGCAATCTCGGCGTCTTCGGCGAGCTCAGCTACCGCCTGACCGATCGCTGGACCTTCACCGGCTCGCTGCGCTTCCAGCAGGACCAGATCGAGCGCGTCGGCCGCACCGTCTTTGCAGCGCAGGGCGTCGACTTCGACAAGACCTTCCAGGCCGTGCTGCCCAAGGCTTCGATCGCCTATGCGGTGACGCCGGACTGGACCGTCGGCGCCATGGTCAATCGCGGCTACAATCCCGGCGGCGTCTCGCTCAATCTCACCGCCGGTCGCTGGCAGCCGTTCAAGGAGGAGACGCTGTGGAACTATGAGCTGTTCACCCGCGCCAGCCTGCTGAACAACCGGCTGAACGTCAGTGGCAATCTGTTCTACACCGACTTCCAGAACGCCCAGTACTTCATCCCGGTCGTGCTCACGACGGGCGTGGTCCAGTCCTATGCGATCAATGCCGAGAAGGCCCATGCCTATGGCCTCGAGGTCAGCGCCGATTATCGCCTGCTCGACAATCTGACGCTGAAGGCCGGCGCCGGCCTGCTGCGCACCGAGATCGACAAGATCTCCGCCAATACCGGCTACAAGGGCAACGAGTTCGCGAAGTCGCCGGGCTACATGCTGAGCTTCGGCGTGAGCTGGGACGTCACCAGCAAACTCAACCTCACCGCCCAGTTGCGCCACACCGACGGCTATTACTCCGACGTCGCCAATACGCGCCTCTACTTGATCAAACCCTATACGATCGCCGACTTCCGCGCGAGCTACCAGGTCACCGACAATCTGCAGGTCTACGGCTACGTGAAGAACATCTTCGACGAGCGCGCGCCGACCTATATGCAGCAGAACCGCGGCATCGGCGGTACCGAGGCGAGCATGACCGAGCCGCGCATGTTCGGCGCCGGCATCAAGGGCACGTTCTGAGCGGGCGCGCAGAGCGCATCTGACAGTCCTGGGCCGGCGGAGCGATTGCGCCCGCCGCCCCCCTGCCCGCCCCCACCATCCCGCAAGGAGGTTCGCATGAACGACCTGTCGCGCCCGGCTGCGCCGCCGCCCGGCCCGCCTTTGCGCCTGCTCCAGCAGATCGCTGCCTATCGCACCTCCCATTGCATCCGTACCGCGGTCGAGCTCGGCATCCCTGCCCTTCTGCAGGAGGGGCCTCAGACCGCCGGCGAGCTCGCCCAGCACATCGGCGGCAAGACCGAGCTGCTGGCACGCTTGCTCGGGCACCTCGTCAATGAAGAGGTGATCGGTCGCGATGATGCAGGCCGCTATGTCGCCCTGCCGACGACGCGCGCCCTCGTTCCCGGCCATCCACATTCGCTGGTGCCCTGGGTCCGCTTCGAGCTCGATCCGCTGCATGGGCGCGCCTGGGAGCAGCTCGGCGAGCAGATCAGGCACGGCACCCCTGCCTTCGAGCTCGCCCATGGCAGCCCGTTCTTCAGCTGGCTCGGCCAGGATGCGGCCGCGCAGGAGCGCTTCGATATCCAGATGCGCGCGATCGCGACGGCCCTGATCGGCGTCACGGTGCGCCACATCCAGTTCGCGGCCGGCGAGACGATCCTCGATGTCGGTGGCGGCGACGGTTCGCTGCTGGCCGAATTGCTCGGCCGCAATCCCGGCACGACCGGCGTGCTCTACGAACTGCCGCGGGCGACCGAGGCGCTCAATCCGCGCTTCGCCGAGCTGATGCAGGCCGGACGCGCCCGGGTTCAGCACGGCTCGTTCTTCGACGAGATCCCCTCCGGCGGCGACGCCTATGTCTTCAGCCGGATCCTGCACGACTTCGACGACGAAGCCGCCGGCCGGATCCTCGCCAACGCCAAGGCCGCGACCAAGGGGCCTGAGCGTTTCGTCGTGGTCGACATCATGGTCGATCCCGCCCGCGCCAGGCCGAACGAGACCTCGCAGGACCTGCTGATGATGGTGCTGATGGGTGGGCAGGAGCGCAGCGCCGGCGAGTTCTCGCAGTTGCTCGCCGATAACGGCTTCGAGACCGCCGCGGTCACGCCGACCGCCTCGCCCTTCCATATCCTTGAGTTCCGCCACCCGCGCTGAGGCGGGTGGCGCGTCGGCTCGATCAAGCCAGGATCAGCATCCGCGTCAGCAGCAGATCGCCGAGGCGGGCAAAGCGGGCTTCGATCTCGCGGCCAGCAGGGAACTTCGGCGACAGCTCCTCGACGAGGCGCAGACGCGCCGTGCCCTGGTCACCCCAAGCGATCAGCTCGGAAGTGCGGAAGGACATCGGCCGGCGCAGCAGCGGATGGAGCGCCTTGAACAGGCTCTCCTTGGCCGAGAAGGCCAGCGTCACCGAGAAGGGGTCATTCGCGAGATGACGGCGCTCCCGAGGTGTCAGTGCCTCGGGCGCGATCTCGCCCGCCCCCTGCCCGTCCATGACCCGCTCGATGTCGATTCCGATACCGAGGCAGCTGCCCGCGCGAGCAGCGATCGCGACGGCCACGTTGCTGCTATGCGAGATCGAGCCGAGCGTGCCGTCGGGCCAGACCGGTGAGCGGTCGGGCGCCATGCCGGGACAGGCGCCCTGCCCGGTCAGCAATCGCAGGGCCTCGCCGGCGCAGTGCCGGCCCGCCAGCCATTCGGCGCGGCGCCGGGGGGCGGCGCGCGCGATCCGATCCGGCAGAGCAGTGCTGAGGCCTCCCGGACCGGGCTCCCGCGTGAAGCGCATCGCGACGCAGCGATAGTCGATGGGCTCGCCTTGCCAGGGATGGAGCAGCTTTGGCCCACTCTCCATCGGCGTGCCGGCTCACGCCGCCAGGCGACGCTGCTCGATCAGCGACCACCAGCCGTTCAGCGTCGGCACGCGGGCGAGATCGTCGAAGCCGACGATGATGCCGCGTTCCTTCAACTCGCCGGCGAGGACCATGACCTGCACGGAATCGAGGCCGTAGTAGATCAGGTTCTCCTCGGGATCGAGCTCGGTCTCGTCCTCGACCAGCTCGAGCACGCGCGCCTGCAGCCATTCGCGCGTCGCCTGCGGACGCTCCTCCACCCCCGCCAGGCTCTGCGTCGAGACCAGCGCACCGCAGCGCGTCGCGACATAGCGCAGCGCCATCAGATGCTCCGCCTCGGAGAAATCGGCGACGGCGTCGCCGACCAGGAAGGGCTGGATGTCGCTCATGAAGGCATCGACCGCCGTCACCATGCAGCCGATATGGGCGTAGACGCCGCCGATCACGAGCTGGTCGCGGCCGAGCGCGCGCATCCGCTCCAGCAAGTCGGAGCGCTTGAAGGCGCTGTAGCGCCATTTGGTCAGGACGATGTCCTCCGACCCCGGCGTCAGCTCGGCGACGACCTCTTGGAGATCAGGCGCGGCGACGGTGAGGCCCGGCCCCCACATGTCGTTGAGCAGGGCCCGGTCGCCGGCCGGCTGCTCATGCGGCTGGGCCGTGTAGACCACAGGCACGCCATTGGCCCGCGCCCAGTCGCGCAGGCGCACGAGATTGCCGATCAGCTGCGGCAGCAACTGGCCTTTCGCGTCGTAGAAGCGCAGGAAATAGCGCTGCATATCGTGGATCAGCAGGACGGAGCGCTTCGGATCGGGCCGCCATTGTGTGCGGTTGGCCGGAAAGACACTCGCCGCCGGCATCGGATAGTCGGTGATCTGCGGAATGGCCATGGAATCTCTCGTGAACTGGATGAGAAGGATCAGACGAGCTCGGCGCGCAGGCGCTTCTTGTCGATCTTGCCGACCGGGGTGAGCGGCATCGTCTCGATGAAGCGGACGCGGTCCGGCAGCTTGTATTCGGCGACGCCGAGCTCCAGCAGGTGCCGCCTCAGAACCGGCCCGCGCAGGGCCGCATCGCGCGCGACGATGAAGGCGCAGCTCTTCTCGCCGAGCAGCGCGTCCTGCATGGCGACGAGCGCCGCATGCGTCACCTCAGGATGGCGCAGCAGGAGGTTCTCGATCTCCTCGGCCGCGACCTTCTCGCCGCCGCGATTGATCTGGTCCTTGACCCGGCCGACCACGCGCAGATAGCCGCCGCGAACCCGCTGCACGACATCGCCGGAGTAATAGAATCCCTCGGCGTCGAAGACCTTGGCGCTGTGCTCGGGGGCCCGGTAATAGCCGCGAAAGGTGTAGGGACCGCGCGTCGCCAGCTCGCCGCTCTCGCCCTCCGGAACGGGGTCACCGTCCTCGTCGACGATCTTGATCTCGTCATCGGGGCTGATCGGCCGCCCCTGGGTGGTGAAGACGAGCTCATCGTCATCGTCGAAACGGGTGTAGTTCACCAACCCCTCGGCCATGCCGAAGACCTGCTGCAGCGCGCAGCCGAACACCCCGGGCACCTGCCGGGCCAGCGCCTCGGCGAAGCTGGCGCCGCCGACCTGCATCAGCTTGAGCGAGTCGAGCCTGGGCTTCTCTCGCCCCGCCGCCTCCAGCCAGAGCGCCACCGCCGTCGGCACCAGCGCGACCATGTCGACCTGATGCTGCTCGATCAGAGAGAAGCAGGCGAGCGGCTCGGGACTTGCCGCCAGCACGACGCAGCCACCGGTATGGAAGACGCCGAGTGCGCCGGGCGAAGACAGCAGGAAATTGTGCCCGGCCGGCAGCGCGCAGAGGAAGCGCGTCTGCGGCGAGAGTCCGCAGATCTCGGCGCTCGCCCGGACGCTGTAGTCGTAGTCGTTGTGCGTACGCGGGATCAGCTTCGGCGTGCCGGTGCTGCCGCCAGAGAGCTGGAAGAAGGCGACCTCGTCGGCAGGCGACGGCGCCCCGGCCGGGGCGGCGCTGGTCTCCGACGCCAGCCAGCGCTCGAGGTCGTTATAGGCGCGGTTGCCGCCGAGCAGCAGCACGAGCGACAGGCGCGGCGAGAACTCCCTGAGCTCGACGGTGAAGCTGTCATCGGCGAAGAGCTCATGCGAGCGCGCGCCGATCACCAGCTTTGGCTCGATCTGCTGCGCATAGGAGGTCATCTCCAGCTTGCGGTGGCTGAAGAGCGCATTGACCGGTGCGACCCCGATCTTCAGCAGCGCGAAGAAGACGATGTAGAATTCGGCGCAGTTCGGCAGCTGCACCAGCGCGGTGTCGCCCTGGCCGAGCCCGGCTTCGCTCAATCGGAAAGCCAGGTTCGAGGCTTTCCGGTCGAGCTCGGCATAGCTGATCTGCCGGTCGCCGCAGATGACCGCGACCGCGTCGGGGCGCTCCTGCCGCTGCGTGTCGAGGATGCGGGTCAGGGGCTGGTCGAGCCAGTAGCCGCGCGAACGATAGCGCGCGGCGAGCTCCGCCGGCCAGCGCTGGAAATCGATGGTCATCACGTGGTCCTTCGATGTCAGGCGGCGAGGCCGCAGGCGCTGAGCATGGTGCCGAGCTTGGCCTGCACCTCCTCCCATTCGGAGGCGGGATTGGAGGCCTCGACGATGCCCGCGCCGGCGAAGAGCCGCAGCGTGTCGCGCCGGGCGATGCCGCAGCGGATGGTGATCGCCCATTCGCCATTGCCCTGCGCGTCGCACCAGCCGACCAGACCGGTGAACAACCCGCGCTCGAAGGGCTCGACATAGCGGATCAGCTTGTGGGCGCTCTCGGTCGGGAAGCCGCAGACCGCGGGCGTCGGATGGATGATGCAGGCGAGCTGGAGCGCGGTCATCGCCGGGTCGTTCAGCGCGCCCTCGATGCGGGTCGACAGATGCCACATCGCCGCCGTGCTCATCAGGGACGGCGCGTCGGGAACGTCGAGCTCAGCACAGAGCGGCGCCAGGATCGAGCGGATGTTCTCGATCACCAGCCGGTGCTCGTACTGGTCCTTCTGCGAGCGCTCCAATTGCTCGGCCGCCGCGCGATCGGCCTGCGGATCGGGTTGCCGCTTGGCCGAGCCGGCGAGCGGGTTCGAGACGATCCGGCCGCCCTGCTTGCAGATCAGCAATTCGGGGCTGACTCCGACGAGCTCGCCCTCGTCAGGCAGGGGAATCCTGAACAGATAGCCCTGGCTGTTCTGAGCACGCAGGCTGGCGAGAAGCCGGCCGACATCCATGCTCCCGGCGAAGCGCAATTCGCGGACCACCGACAGCACCGCCTTGCGGACATCACTATGGCGGAAATTGACGATGGCGTGCTCGACCGCCTTCTTGAAGCCGTCCTCGTCGGGAAGGCTGCGCTGATCGAGCAGGTCGGGAACGTCCAGCTGCTCGCCTGCCGCCTCCACCGGAGCGGCTTGTTCGCGCCATTCATAGGCCGCCGGGACATAAAGACAGGACGGCTCGCGCACATCGAAGGGAATGGCGCCGATCAGGATCGGATTGCCCTGCCCTGCCCGCCTGGCTCGCTCGAAAGCTGCCTCAACCGCCGCGTGCAGACCCTGTCCGCGATCCTGGCCACCATGGGCTGGCACGGAGATCCACTCATGGATTCCCGATGACAACAATTCTCGCCCATTCGATGCGAATAAAGCACCAAATTTGAAATTAAGATTCTGTTTCAAGGCTAAACTTTCCAGCATTGAAGTTACTCTACTTCTAAAGAGGCTTCATTCAGCGATGCTGATCGCAGACATTGACAGCTTCTTGCTTTCGTAAGAAGCAATGTCAATCGAAATCGATTTGCAGTAATCGATTATAAATCTTCAAAACAAATGCCATGAACATGCGACAATTGACGCCTATGCAGGCGGCTTATTGGTTTGGCCGCCAATCACACACCTCCCTCGGAGGCGTGACGGCACATCTTTATGGCGAGTTCGACGGGCGCGACCTCGAGCCCGAGCGGCTGCGCGATGCCGTTCGCAGGCTCTGCCGACTGCACCCGATGCTGCGGCTGCGGGTCGATGCCGAAGGCTGCCAGCACCTCGATCCGACAGCCGACCCGCTGCCGCTCGATGTCGAGAACATGCGGGAGCTCTCGGCGGATGCGCGAGAAGCCCGCCTCCTCGCCAAGCGCCGAAGCTGGAGCCATCGCCGGCTCGATCTCGCCCGCGGCGAGGCAGCAGCGTTCGGCCTCAGCCTGCTGCCTGATGGCTTCTGCCGGCTGCATGTCGACACCGACATGATCGCGATCGATCCGAACAGCTTCCGGATCGTCATCGAGGATCTCGCCCGGCTCTACGAGCACCCCGATCAGCCGCAAGCGCCCGCCTCTCACGGCTTCTTTGATTGGCTGGACCGGGTAGGCGCCGGAGCCAACGGCGCGAAACGGCGCGAGCGCGACAGGGTTTGGTGGCGCGCCCGCCTCGCTGAGGTCCCTCCGGCGCCGGAAATGCCCACAGCGCCTCATGCTCCGGCAGAGCCGGCAAGCGAGCGCCTGGCAACCCGGCTTTCATCCGATGAGCGACGCGCACTGGAGAGGCGTGCTCGCGATCTGCGGGTGACGCCATCCGTGCTGGCGCTCGGCCTTTTCGCCGCCGTGCTCGGCCGGGCGACGGGGCAGGCCCGCTTCCGCCTGAACGTGCCGAGCTTCTGGCGCGTGCCGCTCGTTCCCGAGGTCGAGCGGATCGTCGGCGACTTCTCGAACGTGCTGATCCTCGGCATCGACCTTGCTGCTCCTGCGACGCTGGCGGAGCTGTGCCGCAAGATCGGCCGGCAGATGGTCGAGCTGATCGCCCATGACGGCTATCCCGGCGTCAGCGTAATGCGTGACCTGTCGCGGCTGCACGGCTCGATCCAGACTGCCCCGGTCGTCTTCACCGCCGGGCTCGGGCTTTCCGGCGGCGAGCTCTTCAGCGAGACCGTCAGGCGTGTCTTCGGGCCGATGAACTGGGTGATCTCGCAGGGGCCGCAGGTCGCGATCGATGCCCAGGTCGCGGCCTGCGACGGTGGTATCCTGGTGAACTGGGATGTCCGCCTCGACGCTCTGCCGGAAGCCTGGGTTCGCGAGACCTTCGAGGCCTATGTCGCACTGCTGCGCGAGATCGCCGCACGGCCGGAGGCGCTCGACGCTGCACCGGCGGCGAAGGCACGGCCGGCCCGGGAAACCACCAGCCCGACCGAAGACATGCTGATCGGCCTGCTCGGGCGCCTGTCACCGGGCGAAGCGGTGCATCAGGGCAGCGTGATCAGCGCGGCCGCCCAGGCCGAGATCACCCGCTTCCTCGACCGCTATTGCCCCACCGGCGCGCCGTCGCATGCGGATTTCGACGAGGCGGCGACGCCTCGCAGCCTCGCCCGTCTCGTCCGCGCCCGCTCCGGCGGCGCCTCCGACGAGATCGCGCGCATCTTCCTGGAGACGATCGATGCGGGATGATTTTTCCGATGCCGCGCAGGGCGGCGCCCACGGCCGGGACGAAACGCCGCTGACCGACCTGCAGCAGGCCTATCTGCTCGGCCGCGAGCGGCATCTGCCGCTGGGCGGCGTCGCCATGCAGGAGTTCCGCGAGTATCGCGGCGCGATCGACATTCAGGCGCTGCCGCAGCGCCTTCTGGCGTTGGTCGGGCGGCATCCCGCCTTGCGCACCCGTATCGACGCGCAGCGGCGAGTCTCGTGGGTCTCCTCCGAGCCGACCGTCAACCATGACGAGATCGACCTGCGCGGCCTGTCACACGCCGAGGCGCTCGCCTGGATCGACGGGCAGCGTGAGGACTATGCGCATCGCCTGTTCGACCTCGCGCGCTCACCTTGGAACGTAACGGCGTTCCGCCTGCCGGAGCCGGAGGCGGATGATTCCGACCGGACGACCTGCGTGCTGTTCACCCGCTTCGATGCCCTGATCCTCGACGGCCGCGCCATCGCCTCGCTGCTGGTCGAGCTGCTGGGCGGTGAAGCACCAAGCCTGGAGGCTGCGGCCCTGCCGCTGCCGGCCGACGAGGCGAAGCGGCGCGACGACGCCGCCTATTGGGCTCGCAAGCTCCAGCCCGTCGAAGGCCCGCCGCAACTGCCCTGGACGAAGCCGCTGGAGGCAATTGCCGCCTCGCGCTACGAGCGCGAGAGCCTGACGATCGCCCGCGAGCGTTTCACTACGCTCTGCCGCCTCGCCGCCAGGGAACGCCTGTTCAAGAATACGGCGGTGACGGCCGTCATTCTCGAAACCCTGTCGCATTGGCTGGGCGAAGGCGCGCTGTGCATCGGTATTCCCGTCGCCCCCGCCGCCTCGGCCGAGCTCGCCAACCGGTCAAGCTTCATCGCCGTCAACTGGGATGCGCGGCAGGGCAGCTTCCGCGAGCGCGCGCAGGCCCTGCAGGGCGATGTGCTGGAGGGACTGGAGCATCTTTCCCAGTCCGGCGTCCAGATCAGCCGCCTCCTGATGAACGCCCATCCCGGCGGGCCGGCCTTGCCCGTCGTCGTCACCAACGGGCTCGGCTGGCCGAAACTGGCGACGGATGCCGGCATCCGCCGCCATGGCGGACTGACGCAGACGCCGCAGGTCGCCGTCGATATCCGCTTCCGCGACGATGACGAGGGCACTCTCGTCATTGAGATCGACCATGCCCGCGAGGCGATCGGCCGCGGAATCATCAGCGACATCCTCGCCGCGCTCGACCGGCAGGTCGCCACGATCTGCGAACGCGACGCCTTCGAGACCGTGCGGGGCGAGATGCTCGACCTCGGCCACCACCGGCTCAACGGCTCGGAGAGCGATTTCGCCTGCAGCCGCTTCCTGCAACGCATCGCCGATAATCTCTTCGCCGGCGACAAGGACAAGATCGCCCTGATCTCAGGCGCCCGCCGGATCTCCTATGGCGAGCTCGGCACGAATGTGGGCAAGGCGCTGGCGGCGCTGCAGCAGCGCGGCGTCGGCAAGGGCGATGTCGTCGCGATCTGCCTGCCGCGCGGGCCCGAGCACACCGCGATCACACTCGCCTGCGCGCTCTCCGGCGCGATCTGGGTGCCGATCGACGCGGCTTCACCGCCGGAACGGCTCGACTATCTCCTCGCCAATTGCCGGCCGGCTCTGGTGATATCGACAGTCCCGGTCACAGGACATGAGGCGGCGACGCCCGAGTCCCTGCTGGCAGGCGAGGCGCCGGCCGATCCACTGGCACTGTTGCCGGCGCTCGATGCGCTCTCGGCCAGCGATGAGCCTGCCTATTACCTCTACACCTCCGGCACCACCGGCCGGCCGAAATGCGTGGTGCTCTCGAACCGGGCGACCTCGAACGTCATCGGCCGCACGCTGGAGAACTGGCAGGCCGACGAAAGCGACGTCTTCATCTCGGTGACGCCGCTGCATCACGACATGTCGATCTTCGACGTCTTCGGCTGCCTGACGGCGGGCGCGACCTTGGTCCAGCCGGCGCCGGGCGAGGAGAAGGACGCAATCGCCTGGAACCGGCTCGTCGCCGAGCACAAGGTCAGCCTCTGGTGTTCGGTGCCGGCGATCCTGGAGATGCTGCTGTCCTGCCGACGCGGCGACGAACTGCGCTCGCTCAGGCTGATCGCCCAGGGCGGCGACTACATCAAGCCGGCGGTGATCGCCGAACTGCGCCGTCTCGATCCGGCGCTGCGCCTCGTCTCGCTCGGTGGGCCGACCGAGACGACGATCTGGAGCATCTGGCACGAGATCGGTCCTGAGGACACCGGGCAGGTCCCCTATGGCAGGCCGCTACCGGGCAATCGCTATTTCATCCTGAACGAGCGCGGCGAGCATTGCCCGCCCGAGGTCGTCGGGCGCATCCACACCGCCGGCGTCAACGTCGCGCTCGGCTATCTCCAGGACGGCGTGCTCGGCCAGAGCGATTTCGTCACCGTCGCGGATGAAGCCGGCAAGCCGGTGCGCGCCTTCCGCACCGGCGATCGCGGCCGCTATCGCCATGACGGCAACATCCTCTTCGCCAGCCGGGTCGATGGCTATGTCAAGGTTCGCGGCGTGCGTGTCTCGCTGCCCGATATCGAGGCGGAGCTCGGCGCCCACCCCGAGATCCGCCAATTGCTGGTGGTCGATTGCGGCGTCGAGCAGCGCGGCGAGGCCGAGATCGGCGTCGTTTATCTGCCGGCGCAAGCGGGCAAGCCGAGCGCCGCCGAACTGCGCACCCATGCCAGGCGCGTGTTGCCGGAGTCGCATGTCCCGACCCGCTTCGTCGAAGTCGAGGCCTTGCCGCTTTCGGCGAACGGCAAGCCGGACCGCCGCAAAGCCCGCGAGCTGCTCGCGGCTGCAGCCGAGCGCCGCGAACCGGCGGCGGCAGAGACGGCACCGCCAGCCAACTCGCGCAGCCGCAAAATCCTCGACCTCTACCTCGCCGTGCTCGGCGAGCCGGCCTCGGCGGAGATCGACGATGCCACCGATTTCATCCGCCTCGGCCTGCTGCCTTCCCACCTCAAATCCGTGGCGAGCCGTATCCGCGACGAGCTCGACGCCGAGCTGACGCCGCATCAGCTACTACGCTGCCGCAATGCCGGGCAGGTCGCGCTGCTGCTCCGCGATCAGGAGCGGTGAGGCAACGCGCCGCCGCCCGCATAGATCATCGCGCATCCGAATAGATGCGGTCACGATGATCTATCACATTGTTATCGCATCGGATTCTTCCGAAAAGTGGATTCCACTTTTCGGTCCGATGCTATAGTCCGAACAGGAGATTTCCATGTCGCAGGCCGATCCGCGCCGCGCCCTGATGCCGCTCACCCTGCCGCAGCTCGATTTCTGGGAGGAGTTCACCTTTCACCCCGACGAGCCGATCGCGACCGTCGCGCATTGCCTCGATATTGACGGCGTGACCGACGAACCGGCATTGGTCGCGGCCATCACCCAGACGGTCGCCGAAGCCGACGCGCTCTGCGTGCGCTTCCATGTCGAGCAGGGCCGCGAGACGCCGCTGCAGAGCTGTGATCCGCAATTGCGGCCTGTCCTCCAGCAATATGACCTGAGGAGCGCCGCCGATCCCTTGCTGGAGGCGCGGCTCCGTATGGAAGCGGACGTCGCGGCGCCGCTCGACCTGCGCGGCGCCGGCCTTGCGGCGACCTGGCTCATGCGCGTCGGTGAGCGACGCTATCTCTGGTACATCCGCGCCCACCACATCGTCCTCGACGGCTATGGTTTCACGCTGATCGAGCAGCGCTGCGGCCAGCTCTACTCGCAGGCCCTGACCGGCGGCGAGGCCGGCCCCGCCTTCCACCCCTTCGCCAGCTTCATCGCGGAAGAGGGAGCCTATCGTGCCAGCCGCCGCCATGAGAGCGACCGCGCCTATTGGCGAGGCGAGTTCGCCGCGCATGCCCCGCTGCCGGTGCTGCATCGTGGCGACAAGCAGGCAGGCGAAGCGCCGCACGAGGTCTATGGCATACTGCCAGCAGATGTGAGCGCGGGCTTGCGGCGGCTCTCAACGGAGACGGGTATCGGCTGGCCCGATTTGCTTGTGCTGCTCTCCGGACTCTATCTCTCGCGCAGCCTGCCGCGACAACGGATCGACGGGCGTGAAGTCCTCGCCTTCTGGCTGCCCTTCATGAGTCGCTGGGGCAGCCTCGCCGCCCACACGCCCGCCATGGTCGTCAACATCCTGCCGTTCCATCTCTCATTCGGGCCGGGGGAAAGCCTTGAAGATGTCCTGCGCGGGAACGCCTCCACGCTGCGGGCGCAGCGCCGCCATGGCCGCTACCGGATCGAGCAGATCGCCATGGACAACGGCATGCCCGAGGGTAGCCGCTATTTCTTCTCGCCGCTCATCAACGTCCTGCCTTTCAGCGCGCCAAGCTTCCACGACTGCAAGGTGGCGCGGGAGATCATGGGCAGCGGCCAGGGCGAGGGCATCGACCTCACCTTACGCGGCGAGGACGATGGCAGCGAGCTGTCATTCGCGATGTCGGCCGACCCGGCGATGTTCGCCAGGGAACCGTTCGAGCGGCATGGCGATGAACTGCCCGCCTTTCTCGCGCGGGCACTCGCATCGGAGGCGCTGGCTCGGCCGGTCGCGGAGCTTCTGGCGGAGCAGCGAGAGGATGTACTCGGCCTGATCTGAGCGCGACAGTGCCGTCATGCTCGCCCTTGTGGCGAGCATCCACGTCTTGAACGCAGCCTTGTATCAAGGAAGGCGTGGGTGGTCGGGACAAGCCCGACCATGGCGAAAAGGCAGCGCCCTTGGGCGCTCACCCCTCCGGCAGATGCGCGCCCAGCTCGGCCAGCCTCACCTGCGCCCCACCAGCCCGGCCCATCAGCGTGAAGACACCGCTGGTCGTCGCCGTGATCTTCTCGACCTCCTGCGGCCCATAATGCTCCGAGCGATAGCTCATCAGCACGCGGATCGAGCGCTCGCCGGCGAGATCGGCCTCCTCCATCACCTCGAAGTGCAGCCCGAGCATGGATTCGTGCCGCTCGGGATCGACCTGCCGGAAGGTGATGCTGCGCCCGTCCGGCAGTCCCAGCTCGCCGTTCAGCTTGTTCTTGGCGTGGATCTGGATGAAGACCTCGAAGAGATGGTCGCGGCCAGGGGTCATGCCGAGCGCCTCCTCGACCAGGTCGATCGGGATCTCGCTCGATGGCAGCGACTCGTTGACGAGGTTCCTGACTAGGCCGACCAGCCCGCCCAGGCTCATCGCCTCGTCGAAGCGGATGCGGTGGGCGACGACGGTGGTGAAATAGCCGACCGTGTCGAAGAAGGCGGCGTCGCTGCGGCCCGAAGCCGAAGTGCCGACCACCAGTTCCGGGAGTGAGCCGAGCTGGCGCAGCGAGGCGGCGATGCCGGCATAGACCACGTTGAACAGCGAAGCGCTGCTCTGTTTGGCGAGGGCGTAGAGCCCTTCCGTCGCCTCCCGGTCGAGCTTGAACTCGACCCAGCCGCCGGCAGCGGACGCTTCCTCGCCGACGGACTCGGCTCGGTCCTGACGCCGAAGGATCGGCTGCGGCTCCGGCGCACCGTGAAGCATGTTCGTCCAGTAGGCGAGATGCTCCTGGTCGACGCCGGCCGCATTCTGAAGCCGGGCGAACTCGTGGAACGGCGCCGGCGCATCCGACCAGACCGGCATGCCGCCGGCCGCGCGCACGCGGTAGCAATAGGCGATCTCGTCCATCATCAGGTTGACCGACCATTCGTCGAGCACGACGTGATGGAACAGGAAGGACAGCACCTGCCGGCTTGTCGCCGGATCGATCAGGAAGCGCAGGCGGAAAGGCAGTTCCTGCGCCAGATCGAAATGGTGTTGCGCCTCGTCGCGGCGATCGACGCCCACGCTCTCGGCGCTCGTCCAGAACCACTTGTACTGCGATAGCTCGGCCGTCGGCACGACCTGCTGGACAATCCTCTCGTCCTCGCGCCGGAACAGGCTGCGCAGGCCGGGATGACGCTCAAGCACGTCGGTGAAGGCACGCCCGTACAGGGCTTCGTCGACCGGTTCGAGGAAGTCGAGCGCGAAGGGTAGGTTGAAGATCTCGTTGAAGCCGAAGGCGGCATAGGCCTTCCAGAGCGATGCCTGCGCCAGCGACAGCGGCGCGCTCGGAGCCTCCTCGATCGGCGCGGCACGCGACGCTTCCGGGCTCGCCTCGCCGGTGCGGCGCGCCTTGAGCGCGAGCGCGGCGGCGCTCGGATAGCTGAACAGGTCGTTGAAGTGCAGCTCGATGCCATGCTGGCTGAGCAGGCGCCCGATGATCCGCGTTGCGATCAGCGAGTGGCCGCCATGGTCGAAGAAGTCATCGTCCGGCCCCAGCGCCGGCGCGTTGAGCGCGGCGCGGAACTCGGCGAGGATCAGGGCCACCACGGCGTCGACTGCCGGCACCTCGGCTGCAGTGGCGTTGCTGCCTTGCGGCTTGTCGGCGGCAACAGCCGGCGAGACGCCCGGCAAGGCGGCCTCGCCCTCTCCCAGCCAGGCCAGGAAGCGCTCCAGCAGGACGGGGCCGACCAGCGGCGAAAGCCCCTGCCCGGTCACGAGTTCGACCGCGACGCCGCCCTGCTTGCTACGCCCAACGGCGAAGGCGAGATCGGGGCGGGTCTCCAGGGTCGGCAACGGCAACCGCTCGATCGACACACCCGGCATCTGCAAGCTATCCGCGGGATCGTCGAGCCAATTGACGAACAGGACGGGCCGCTCCGCCCTCCCCGCGCGGCGCGTCGGAGCGTTCGCCGTCAGGCAGAGCCGGTCCTGGATCGCACGAACGGTCGTCGTCGCCGGAGCCTGTGCGTCCACCGTCAGGATGACAGCGTCTCCACCGGTGACGGATGAGGGGGGATCGCAGACCTGCGCGGCAGGTCCGCTCGGAATCAGCAGATCGATCTCGCGCTTGCCGGACAGAGCGGACAAATAGCGGGCGAACAGCGCGGTGAGATGGGCGAGAACCTCCTGATCAGACGCATCCGGCGCGAGGCCGTTCAGGGCCTCCAGCGTGATCGCGGAGCCGTATCGACCGGCCAGCGCCTGCTCTGACCGCGGGGCACGGAGATTGCCGAAATCGACGATGTCGAGACCCGCAACGCTTCCACTTCGGCGCATCCATGCCGGCAGCATGGCCGAGGCTTCGCCGGCGGCGAGCAGTGGCGTACCGGGAGTACGCGCCACGGCGGCGGAGGTAGCAGGCGCGACCGGCTCGCCCGCATAAGCCCTGCCAAGTGCGAGCAGGAGTTCCGCGGCAGGGTGCGCCGCATCGAGGATGCGATGCAGGACCAGCGCTAGAACCGTCTCCTGCGGGCAGCTAATCACGAGCGCCTCGAAAGGCGGCTCGCCATCGCTGTCCCAACTTGCCGCCTGCCGATCGAAGATCGCCGCGATCGCCTGCTCCAGCGTCTCGGCCCGGATCAGACTGACGATCCGCCCCTCTTCGCCGGCGAAGCGCTTGTGCAGCTCGCCATCCTCGCTGAAGCGGAAACGGGCATTCAGGCCGGGCCAGGCGCGCACGACATCGCGGATCGCGCCGATGAGGCGCGCCAGATCGGGCGCGTCGCTTAGCCGGCAGGCTACGACATGCTTGAGCACCGCCTCGGGAACCTGCTGCTGCGCCAGCCAGACATGTTCCTCGTATTCGCTCGGGGCCGGAGCCACAGGCTCGCTTCGCGTCGCCCTCCCCGAGAGCTTCTGCAGGGCGGCGTCGAGGCGCTGCTGCTCGGCGTGCGTCAGCACATGGTCGAAGTCGGCAGCCATTGCTGGTCTCCTCTAGGCTTCGGCAGATGTCGATGGATGGCGCGCGGGGCGCCTCACTCGTCGAAATCGTCGTGCACGGCGACGGCGCCGCGGCGCCAGTAGCCGTGGGCACGAACCCATTTGCGATTGGCGCCGCGCTCGTCGACGAGGACGCTGCGCAGCTGCTTGGCGGCGCTGGATTCACAGGCGAGCCAGGCGAAGTAATCGCCATCGGGGAAGGCCAGAGCCGGCAGGGCCGCGAGCAGCGCCGCACCGGGTTGCGCCCCGGCGGCCCGATGAGCCCAGACCACCTCGATGCCGGCGGAGCTATGCAGCGGCAGTTCCTCGCTTGCGCCACCAACCTCGACCAAAGCGAGTGCCTGGCTGCCCTGTGGCAGCTCCTCCAGCCGCCGCGCCAGAGCAGGCAGCCCGGTCTCGTCGGCGACCAGCAGATGCCAGTCGAAATCGAAAGGAACGATGAAGGAGCCACGCGGGCCGGCAATCCAGGCCGAATCGCCCGGCTTGACCTGCACCGCCCAGTTGCTGGCCGGCCCGTCATGCAGGAGGGCGAAGTCGATATCGAGCTCGCGCGCCTGCGGATCATGCCGCCGCGGCGTGAAGTCGCGCGCCAGTGGCCGCGGACTGCTCTCGGGGAAGGCCAGCCCATCCGGGCCGACAACCGGCAAGACCGGGTTTGTCTCGCCGGGCGCCGCGAAGAACATCTTCACATGGTCGTCGAAGCCGAGGCTGGCGAAGCCTTCGAGCTCCGGCCCGCCCAGTGTCACCCGGCGCATCGACGGACTGAGATCGATCACGCGCAGGACGTCGAGGCGTCGCAACGCCACCTTGTGGCGCTGGCGCTTCGGCAGGCGTCCGTCCGGCACGCCTGTTTCAGTGGCGCTGGTCATGGTCTCGATTCCTTGCGGTTGGCGGCGCGATCACGGCATGGCCGGATCGAGCCTTTGCGGTCGCGCGAGGCCGCCATCTGGGCCGCGCGCTGCCCGCCGGGGGCGGCCATCACTTGGTCAGGATCAGCTTTCCCTGCCGGGTGATCCTGAGACGATAGAGCTCGCCATGATGCTCGATGCCGATCTCCGTCTCGCCCTTGAAGACCGCCGCGCTGGCGACCGTCCTTGCCGGGCGCATAGCCGTCGGACGGGGCAAGCCGCGGGCGCGATCGCGGCATCCGGCGCCGGTCAAGACTGACAGGAGAGGCTGGCTGTTCATGGAAAAACGCTCGGAACGATAAGCTGCGGCGAATACGCGACCAGCCTAGCCGAGATCAAAAATCCAAGCAATTACAATAGTTTATATGTATAAGCATTCAAAACTCCGGATGAGGCGAGCAAGTACGCCTTATCCGCCGACGTCATGCCCGCTCAGCTTGCGGGCTGGCTCGACATCGCTATGCCGTCGCACGGCGCCCGACCGCGAGGGCTAGGATCGCGACAAGCAAGGGTGCGAAGGACAGCATCAGCACCATGTTCCAGCCGAAGGCGGAGAGCAGGCCTCCGGAGAGGAAGGAGCCGATCGCCATCGTGCCGAACACCGCGAAATCGTTGAAGGATTGCACGCGGGCCTTCTCTTCCGGGCGGTGGCATTCCAGCACCATGGCCGAGGCGCCGACGAAGCCGAAGTTCCAGCCCAGGCCGAGCAGGATCAGCGTCGCCCAGAAATGTGTGACGTCGATGCCGAACAGCCCGACCGCCGACGCAGCCCCGGTCAGGATGAGGCCGGCGGCGACGACCTTCGCCGCGCCGAAGCGCGTGATCAGCCGCCCGGTCCAGAAGCTCGGCCCGTACATGGCGACGACATGCCATTGCAGTCCGAGATTGGCCGATTCCTGGGAGAGCCCGCACAGCTTCATCGCCAGCGGCGCCGCCGTCATCAGGAAGTTCATCAGGAGGTAGGAGACGACCCCGCAGATCACCGCGAGGATGAAGCGGGGCTGGCGCACGATGATGCCGAGCGGCCGGCCGCCCGCCTGTTCCGCGGCAGTCGGCATCGGCAGCTTGACGCCGAGCAGGATGAGGGCGGACAGCGCCGCGACCGCCGCCTGGCCGACATAGGTGGCCGCGAAGAGATAGGGCGGCCAGAGGTTCATCGTATGCGTCACCAGTTGCGCGCCGATGACGCCTGCGAAGACGCCGCCGGCCATCACCGCCGACAAGGCGCGCGGGCGCCGTTCGGGCGCAGCGCAATCGGTCGCGGCGAAGCGGAAGGACAGGACGACCGCTGCATAGACGCCGGCACAGAAGGTGGCGAGGCAGAACAGCCAGAACGAGGCGACGAGCATGGCGAGGCTCGCCAGCACTCCGGCGAGAACACCGCTGCCGGTGCCGAGCATGAACACCATGCCGCGGCCATGACGCTGCGCGATCGCGCCGGCCGGCAGCGTGCAGAGCGCCATGCCGACGACGAAGATCGAGACCGGCATGGTCGCGAGGGCCTTGCTGGGCGCCAGCATGTCGCCGACGACCGCGCCCGTGGCGAAGACGACGGTGGCGTTGGCGCCGGCGAGCGCCTGGCAGATCGCCAGACGCAGGACATTGCTGCGCTCCTGCCGAAGCGAGATCGCCGCGTCGGCGTCCGGAAGAATGGATGTCGTGGTCATGCGGCGACCTGAGTTCTCCCCAGCATCGGACCGAAAAATGGAATCCACTTTTCGGAAGAATCCGATGCGACAACAATAAGATAGATCATGACCGCGTCCCTTCGGACGCGCGATGACCTAGAGGGCCAGGCGGTGAAGCCCGGCGATACGGCAGCCCGCTCCCCGCTTATGCGAGCGACGAACCGGTTGCAGCAAGCGCACCGGCCCACCGTCCATTCCCTTCGCCTATCAGAAAGCCAGCTGACCTGCTTTCGACGCTTTGCCAAAAACTATAGAATACCGGACAAAACAGAGACACCATGAGCTGGTCGATCATCACCACCCCGCCGGAAGCCCTGCCGCCGCGACCGATGACGATGCGGGCGCAATCGATTCCGCCCCGGCATCATTTCCCGGAGCACGCCCATGACTGGCATCAGCTGGTCTATGCGATCGACGGCGTGCTGAGCGTCTCCACGATCGGGCAGACCTTCATCACCTCGCCGGACCAAGCGGCCTGGCTGCCGACGGGCGTGCCGCATCGCGTGGGATCTCTGCTCGGCGCGGAGTTCCGGAGCCTCTGGATCGCGACTGAGGCCGGGAGCGGGCTGCCGCTCGCCCCGACGGTCCTGGCGGTGTCGCCGCTGCTCAAGGCCCTGATCGTCGAGGCGGCAGCGATCGAAGGCCAGGGCCACGCAGACGGCTATGGCAGCCGGGTGGTGACCCTGATCCTCGACCAGTTGCGCCGCGCCCCGGCCTTGCCGACAGCCCTGCCGTGGCCACGCGACAGCCGCCTCGCCGCGCTCTGCGAGGCGCTCTATCTCGATCCGGCCGACGAGCGCAGCGCCGCGAACTGGGCAAGGGAGCTCGGCCTCTCCAGCCGGACCTTGACGCGCCGGTTCGAGGCCGAGATCGGCGCGCCGCTGCGCTCATGGAAACGCCGCCTGCGCCTGTTCCGGGCAATCGAGCTGCTCAGCGGCGGGATGTCAGTGACGCAGACCGCGATGGAACTGGGCTACGGCTCGGCCTCGGCCTTCATTTTCGCCTTCAAGGCAGAGATGGGCGCAAGCCCGCATGCCCATGGCCGTCAGGGCAACCGGCGCGGCAAGCCGGCAATCGATTTTCCGGTGCCCCCTGCCCCGGCAATCGCGCATACTCCGCGCGCCCCGGAATCATGATCTCTCGGCAAGGCGACAATGGCGATGGCGATGACCGGCGAGCCGGACACAGCGGAGCTTTCGGATCCGGTTCCGGCTGGCAGGCCCGGAATTGGCGACAAGCTCTATGACGCCCTGACCAGCGCGATCGTGACGGGGGCGATCGCCCCGGGCGAGAAGCTGAGCGAGCCGGTGATCGCGCGCCGCTACGGCGTCAGCCGTGCCCCTGTCCGCGAGGCGATCCGCCGCCTGCAGGAACGCGGGCTGGTCAGCTACGTCACCAACCAGGGCGCGCGCGTCGCCCAGCCCAGCGCCGACGAATTCCTGGCGCTGCTCGACGTCCGCGAGGCGACCGAGGGCATGGCGGCGCGGCTTGCGGCCGAAAGCATGAGCGATGCGGAGATCGCCGCGCTGGAGGCGCTGGTCCAGGGGCACCGCGGCGAGATCGAGCGCAACCCGACGGGCGCCTATCTGCAGGACGAGCCCGAGGCCGATTTCCACCGCCGGATCGCCAAGGGCAGCGGCAATCCCATCCTGGCGGAGCTGCTCTGCGAGCAGTTCTATCCGCGGCTGCGCCTGTGCCGGCGGCTGCATTCGACCGTCCCCGGCCGTGGCCGCGAGGCCTGGCACGAGCATATCCGCATCACCGAGGCGATCAGCCATCGCGACGGCGAGCTGGCCGAGATCCTGATGCGCCGCCATATCCGGGCAGCGCGCACCGCGCTGCAGGCCGCACTCGCCAGCGCCGAAAGCGCCAGGCCCGCGGCGCGACGGCGCGGTGGCCGGTCAGCCGGCTGAGGCGGGCTGTGCTACGGCCTCCTCGGCGCGCCTGCGCCGCCAGGCGAGCAAGGGCGGCACGGTGAGGACCAGCGCCGCGATGGCGAGCAGCGAGGCCGAGATCGGCGTGCCGACCAGCACGCTCCAATCGTCCTGGCTGACGGCAAGCGCCCGCCGCAGCTGGATCTCGGCCTGCGGGCCGAGGATGAGGCCGATCAGCGCCGGCGCCACCGGGAAATCGTAGACGCGGGCGACATAGCCGATCAGGCCGAGCCCGCACATCAGGGCAAGGTCGATCCAGGAGGTGGACAGGCCCCAGACGCCGACGAGCGCGAAGACGACGATGCCGCCATAGATGTACTGGCGCGGGATCAGCAGCAGCCTGACCCAGATGCCGACCAGCGGCAGGTTGAGGATGAGCAGGATCAGGTTGCCGATATAGAGCGAGGCGATCAGGCCCCAGAGCAGGGTGGGATTGGTGGCGAAGAGCAGCGGCCCGGGCTGCAGCCCATAATTCTGGAACGCCGCGAGCAGGACCGCAGCCGTCGCGGTCGAGGGCAGGCCGAGCGTCAGCAGCGGCACCAATATGCCGGCGGCGGCGGCGTTGTTGGCCGCTTCCGGCCCGGCGACGCCCTCGATCGCGCCCTGGCCGAACTCCTCGGGATGCGGCGTCAGGCGCCGTTCCAGCGCATAGGAGAGAAAGGTCGGGATCTCGGTGCCGCCAGCCGGCAGCGCCCCGATCGGGAAGCCGATGACGCTGCCGCGCAGCCAGGGCTTCCAGGAGCGCGCCCAGTCCTGCCGGGTCATCCAGTGGCCGCCGGAGAGCGGGTTGATCGCGGGCGGTGCCGAGGCGTGCCGGCTCGCGACATAGAGCGTCTCGCCGATGGCGAAGAGCGCAACCAGGACCACGGTGAAGGAGACGCCGTCGAGCAGTTCGAGCATGCCGAAGACCATGCGCGTCTGGCCGGTCTGGGTATCGATGCCGATCGTCCCGAGCGCGAGGCCGAAGACCAGCGCTGCGAAGCCGCGCACCAGCGAACGCCCCATCACCACCGCGACCGAGGTGAAGGAGAGCACCATCAGCGCGAAATAGTCCTCGGGGCCGAAGACGAAGGCGAGCTCGGCGATCGCCGGGGCGAGGAAGGTGAGCGCGAGCGTGCCGATCGTGCCGGCGACGAAGGAGCCGATCGCCGCCGTCGCCAGCGCCGCCGCGCCGCGGCCGCTGCGGGCCATGCGGTTGCCCTCGAGCGCAGTCATCACCGAACCGCTCTCGCCCGGCGTGTTGAGGAGGATCGAGGTGGTCGATCCCCCATAGAGCGCCCCGTAGAGGATGCCGGCGAACATGATGAAGGCCGAGGCCGGGTTGACCTGCGCCGTCACCGGCATCAGCAAGGCGATGGTCAGGGCCGGGCCGATGCCGGGCAGGACACCGACGGCAGTGCCGAGCGCGCAGCCGACGAACGCCCAGAACAGGTTGATCGGCTGCAGCGCGACGGCAAAGCCGCCGATGAGCTGGTTCAGGATGTCCATCGCCTCACCCGATCAGCGGCAGAAAGCCGCCGAGGCTGATGCCGAGGCGGGAGAAGCCGAGCCAGGCCGCACTGCCGAGTGCGAAACCGATCGCCAGGTCGAGGGCTGTGCGGCGCGAGCCGAAGGCATGGGTGACGAGGGCGAAGGCCAGCATCGCCGTGAGCGGAAAGCCGAGCCAGCGCATCGTCGCCAACGGAACAGCGACCCCGGCCAGCGCCAGCAGGAAGGCAGAGCGCGAGGGCGGCGCCTCGGCTTCGTCGTCGACGGCTGCAAACTCCCCGCGCAGCGCCTGGAGGGCCAGGAGAATGCCCAGCACGGTCAGGCCGAGGCCGACGGCCAGCACAATCGCCGCCGGTCCGAGGCCGATATAGTTGGTGGTCGAGGAAATGCTCCGCGCGCCGTTGAGCCAGAGCGCGCCCATGATGGCCAGGGCGAGCCCCAGCCACCAGGGCTTGCGCCGGCGAGCTCGCACCTCTGCTTCTTGTGCGCCTGGCATGATCGTCCGCTCCCCGGAATCGATTGGGCGCGGCACGCGACCGTCAGCCACGTGCCGGCAGCGTGGCGACTATTTGAGGATGCCGACGTCCTTGAGCGCGCTCGTCCAGTTCGCCTCCTCCTCCTTGAGGAAGGCGCTGAACTTGTCGCCGGGGAGATAGGCGTCCTCCCAGCCCTGCGTCTTCAGAGTCTCCTTCCAGGCCGACGTCTCGTGCAGCTTGGCGAAGCGCTCGAGCCAGAGCTTCTTGGCGTCCTCGCTCATGCCGGGTGCACCGACGAAACCGCGCCAGTTGCCGATCTCGACCGGGATGCTGGATTCCTTCAGCGTCGGCGCATTGATGCCCTCGACACGGGTCGGCCCGGAGACGGCGATGATCCGGATGCGGCCCGATTCCGCGAACTGCCGGAACTCGGAGGCGCCCGAGATCGCAGCCTTGATCTTGCCGCCGCCGAGCGCCGCGAGAATCTCGCCGCCAGAGAACGAGACGAAGTTGATCTTGGCGACCGGCGCGCCGGCGTGCTTGGCGAGCAGCGCCAGCATGACATGGTCGGCGCCGCCGGCCGAGCCACCACCGACCGAGAGCGCGCTCGGGTCGGCTTTCAGCGCCGCGATGAAGTCCTGCGGCGTCTTGATCGGCGAGTTCGCGGGAACGGCGATGGCGTTGTATTCGTTGGTGAGCCGCAGCAGCGGCGTCGTATCGGCCAGCGAGACTGGCGTCTTGTTGGTGATGACGCCGCCGACCATGATCACGCCGGTCACCAGCAGGGCGTTGTCGTCGCCTTTCGCCGTGCGGACGAATTCGGCGAGGCCGATCGTGCCGGCCGCGCCGCCCTTGTTGGTGAAGGAGGCGCCGTCGGTGAAGATCTTGCTCTGGGCGAACGCCGCCATGGTTTGGCGGCCGGCCCCGTCCCAGCCGCCGCCGGGATTGGCGGGGATCATCACCTTCGCCGGATCGGCGAAGGCCGTCGTCACACCAAGCCCGAGCACCAGCGCGCCGGCCATCGTCAAACGCTTCAGCATCGTCGTCTCCCTCCCGTTGTCGATTACGCCGCCTTGTTCGGCTGGTCGTCTCTTGCCGCGCCGGGCGCGGGTGCCGTGATCGTCGTCAGGTGCTGCGCCCGCGCTGCGGCATGCCCTCGGGGATGATCGTCTCGATGATCGAGGCGTCGAGCGCCTCGTAGTCGTGCAGGCCGATGGTTCCGTAGAGCTCGGCGCGGGTCTGCATCTGGTCGACCATGGCGTGGGTGCCGCCGTCACGGGCCAGCGCCGCATAGAGCCGCTGCTGCGCCTTGTTGGCGACGCGCAGCGAGGAGACCGGCCAGATCACCATGCGATAGCCCATCGCCTCGAACTCGTCGGCGGTGAAGAAGGGCGTGCGGCCGAATTCGGTCATGTTGGCGAGCAGCGGCACGCCGGGTACGCGCCTGGCGAACTCGCGGAACATCTCGGCGGTGTTCAGCGCTTCCGGGAAGATCGCGTCAGCGCCAGCCTCGAGATAGAGCTTCGCCCGGGCGACCGCTCCGTCGATGCCCTCGCTGGCCGCAGCATCGGTGCGAGCGACCAGGTAGAGGTGCCGGCGGGCCCTGGCGGCGGCTGCGACCTTGGCTGCCATGTCATGGGCATCGGCGAGCTTCTTGTCGTTGAGGTGGCCGCATTTCTTCGGCAGCAGCTGGTCCTCGATATGGACGGCGCCGGCGCCGGCCTCTTCGAAGACGCGCACCATGTGCATGACGTTGAGCGCCTCGCCATAGCCGGTGTCGCCGTCGACCAGCAGCGGCAGGCCGCTGGCGCGGGCGATCTGGCGGATGAAGAAGGCGACCTCGTCGACGGTGATGATGCCGAGATCGGGCAGGCCCATCGACGCCGTCATCGCTGCGCCGGAGAGATAGAGGCCCTCGAAGCCGGCCGCCCTGGCCTGAAGCGCCGCCATGCCGTTATGGGCGCCGGGCAGGCGCAGGATGCCGCCGCGCTCGACCAGCGCGCGGAAGCGCTGGCCGGCCGGTTCGCTGGGCAGTTCCGAGGCGACGAGATAGGGCATGGGCGCTCAGTTGCAGTAGAGGTCGACGTAGTCGTGGACCGGCATCGCCTCGAGCTTCGCCTGGTCGAGCGAGACATCGAGGATCCGGCGCTGGCGCTTCTCGACGAAGCGGCGGGCGAGATTGGTGCGGAACTTCGCCTCGAGCAGCGGGATGCCATCGGCGCGGCGGCGCTTATGGCCGATCGGGTATTCGACCACGAGCTCGGGCAGCACCGTCCCGTCCTTCAGCGTCACGGTCATGCCATTGGCGATCGAGCGCTTGTCGGGGTCGTGATAGTCGCGGGTGAAGGCGGGATCCTCGACACACTCGATCCTGTCGCGCAGCGCATCGATGCGCGGATCGGCGGCGACGTCGTCCTCGTAATCGGCGGCGGTGAGCCGGCCGAAGATCAGCGGCACGGCGACCATGTACTGGATGGTATGGTCGCGATCGGCGGGGTTATGCAGCGGCCCACGCTTGTCGATGATGCGGATGCAGGCCTCGTGCGTCCTGATCCGGATCGAGGCGATGTCGTCACTGCTGCGGCCCATCTCACGCAGGCGCTGATGCAGGCTCATCGCCGCCTCGACCGCTGTCTGCGAGTGGAACTCGGCCGGGTAGGAAATCTTGAACAGCACATGCTCCATCACATAGGAGCCGTAGGGGCGCTGGAACTTGAAGCTCTGGCCACGGAACGAGGCGTCGTAGAAGCCCCAGGTCTTGGCGGTGAGCGCCGAAGGATAGCCCATCTCACCGGTCCGGGCGATCAAGGCGAGCTTCACCGCCCGGCTGGTGGCGTCGCCCGCCGCCCAGCTCTTGCGCGAGCCGGCATTGGGAGCGTGGCGATAGGTTCGCAGTGCCTGGCCGTCGACGAAGGCGAGCGAGAGCGCATTGACGATCTCGTCACGGCTCAAGCCGAGCAGGCCGGCCACGACGGCGGTCGAGGCGACCTTGACCAGGATGACATGGTCGATGCCGACCTTGTTGAAAGCGTTCTCCAGCGCCAGGCAGCCCTGGATCTCATGGGCCTTGATCATCGCGGTCAGCACGTCGCGCATCGTCAGGGCAGGACGGCCGGCCGCGACCGCGCTGCGCGACAGCCAGTCGGCCACGGCGAGGATGCCGCCGAGATTGTCGGACGGATGGCCCCATTCGGCCGCCAGCCAGCAATCGTTGAAATCGAGCCAGCGGATCATCGTGCCGATATTGAAGGCGGCCTGGATCGGATCGAGCTGGTAGGGCGTACCGGGCACGCGCGCGCCGTTCGGCACGACGGTGCCCGGCACCACCGGGCCGAGCAGCTTGGTGCAGGCGGGATAGTCCAGCGCCTCCAGCCCGCAGCCGAGCGTGTCGATCAGGCAGTTGCGGGCGGTCTCGTAAGCGAGCGCGCTGTCGACACGATAGCCCAGCACATAGTCGGCGATATCGACGAGGACGCCGTCCGGAGCCGGCCGTTCGTTGTTGCTGCCACTCGCCATCGCCAGACCGTCCCTCGCATCGCAGCGGCGGCTCATGCCACCACCATTATTGTCGACATAAATTGCAGATCAACGCAGGAATGACAAGCGCTCCAGACTCTAAAACCTGAATACTGTCGACAACAATGGCAAAACGGGGCCGCGCAGCTTGCGCCGGAGTCTGGCTCAAGCGGGCGCCGGCGGGACGGAACGGGTTGGAATGGATGGTGGGCGGAGAAAGGAAAAGCCCTCAACGAGCCGCCCAGCCAAAGCCGAGCAGCACCGCGCTTCGTCAGCAGGAAGCGCGACCGGCCCTCACATGCCGGACATGGACGATCGCGAGCAGCCGAGCCTTTGCCGGCCCTGTTCGCATCGGCGGACGCGTCAGCCCTTCTTCGCCGTCAGCACGAACATCGGCACGTCGCCGGGATAGGGCGAGGCCGGAAACAGATGCTGCCAGCTCCGCGCCGGGCCGAAGCCGGCTTCGCTCAGCATCGCCCGGGCATCGTCTTCCGTCAGCCCGTCATGGCGCGGCAGGCTGTTGGCGAGCGTCTCGGGATAGGTCGAGCGGTATTGGGCCGCGACCGACCAAAGCCCGTCCGAGACCAGGATCAGCCCACCCGGACGCAGGATGGATTGAGCCTTGCGCAGCGACGCCATCGGATCGGGCAGCGTCCACAGCACATTGCGCAGAGTCACGATATCGGCCGAGCCCGGCTCTAAAGAGGCCTCCTCGATCAGAGCCTGCTCGAAGGCGACATCGAAGCCGGATGCCGCGGCAGCCTGCCGGGCAACTATGAGCATCCCGGCGGAGCCGTCGCAGGCGCGCACGCGATGCCCCAGCGATGCGGCGATCAGCGCACAGGCGCCAGTGCCCGTGCCGAGGTCGACGACATCCTTCACCTCCTCCGCTTCGAAGGCGGCAGCTAGGACGTCGCGCCAGAGCGAGGCCTGCGCCACATGCGAGGCGACGCCGTCGAAGGCCGGCGCGCGCCGGGTCCAGTAATCGGAAACCTGGGTCTGCGCCTCGGCCGGCTTCATGACTGCCTCCGTTCCGTCTCGATGAGATATTCGATGTGCCGGCGCCCCGACGCTCCCGTGCGGATCGAGACCGCGACGCCAAAAATGCGCTGGATCGCCTCTGCGGTCAGGACCTCGTCCGGCGTCCCCGCCGCCTGCAGCCGCCCCTCATGCAGCAATGCGATCTCGTCGCAAAACATCGCCGCGAGGTTGAGATCGTGCAGCGCCATGATGCAGGTGATGCCGAGGCGGCGGACCAGGCCGAGGATCGAGAGCTGGTGCTGGATGTCGAGATGGTTGGTCGGCTCGTCCAGGATCAGCTCGCTCGGCTCCTGGGCGAGCGCGCGGGCGATATGGACGCGCTGGCGCTCGCCGCCCGAAAGCGTGTGCCAGAACTGGTCATGCCGCTCGGTGAGTCCGACCCGCGCCAGCGCCTCGTTCACCGCCGCCTCGTCGGCGCCGCTCCACGATGCCAGCGCCGCGCGATGCGGCGTGCGCCCGAGCCGGACGACATCGCAGACCGAGAGCTGAATCTCGGTTGTCGCCTGCTGCTCGACGAAGGCGAGACGTCGCGCAAGCTCGCGCCGCGGCACTGCAGCGATGTCGCGCTCGTCGAGCGTGACCACCCCGCTCGCGACATTGCGCAGCCTGCAGAGCAGCCGCAGCAGGCTCGATTTGCCCGAGCCGTTCGGCCCGATCAGCCCGAGCACCCGGCCGGGGGCCGCCTGCAGCGTCACCCCGTCGACGATCATCCGGCCGGCGGCGCCCCAGCACACCTCACGAGTCGCGAGCGTCATACGGAACGCCTCGCGCGGTAGAGGATGAGCGCGAAGACCGGCGCGCCGAACAGCGCCGTGACCACGCCGATCGGCAGGATCTGCTGCGGGATCAGCACGCGCGAGAGGATGTCGGCGAGGATCATGAAGATCGCGCCGACGACAAGGCAGGCCGGCAGCAAACGGGCATGGCCGGAGCCGACGAGGAAGCGGGCAGCATGGGGGATGATCAGCCCGACGAAGCCGACCGTGCCGACGATCGAAACCATCACCGCGGTCATCACCGCCGTGGTGGCGAAAAGCACGACCTTCACCCGCGTTACGGCCACGCCGAGCGAGGCGGCGGCATCGACACCGAAAGCGAAGGCGTCGAGCGCCTTGGCGTGCAGCATGCAGATGCCGAAGCCGATGAAAGCGACCGGCGCGGCGATCCAGAGATCGGGCCAGCGCACGCCGCCGAAATTTCCCAGCAGCCAGAACATCACGCCGCGTGCCTGCTCGGCGCTGGCCATGGTCGTGACGATGGTCGCCGTCGCCGCGTTGAAGAGCTGCGAGGTCGCGACGCCGGCGAGGATGACGCGATCGCTCGCCCCGCCAGCCCCCGTCGCCAGCAGCGCCACGACCGCGAGCGCGGCGCAGGAGCCGATGAAGGCGCCGGCCGAGACCGTCAACGCCGTGCCGCCGATGCCGACGCCGAGGATCAGCACCGCGACGGCGCCGGTCGAGGCGCCGGCGGAGATGCCGAGCACATAGGGCTCCGCCAGCGGGTTGCGCAGCAGAGCCTGCAGGATCGCGCCGGAGAGCGCCAGCGCGCCACCGCCGAGTCCCGCCATCAGCGCCCGGCTCAGGCGATAATCGAAGATCACGCCCTGCTGGATCGCGCTGACCGGGAAATCGAGATCGAACAGCCCATTGCCGAGCGCGCGCAGCGCCGTATCAAACGGGATGCGCATCTCGCCGATCGTCACCGCCAGCGCCACCGAAACGGTGAGCGCGACGAGCGAGGCCAGCGCGATCGCGATCCGCGCCGGCCAGTTCGGGCCGTGGGCAGCGTGGCTCAAGGAGAGAGGCCGAAGCCGGAGATCGCCTTGGCGAGCGTCTCGATACCGTCGACCGTGTCGAGCCCGGCGCGGGTGGCGCCGACATCCAGGATCACGATGCGGTTGTTCCTGACCGCGTCGAGCTTGCTGGCGACGGGGTCGGTCTTGAGGAAGTCGAGCTTCTTCTCGATATCATCGGCCGGAAAGCGGCGGCGATCCATCTTCACGGTGACGATCACAGCCGGGTTGGCGCCGGCGATGCTCTCCCAGCCGACCAGCGGCCATTCCTCGTTGGTGGTGATGATGTTGCGGGCGCCGAGCTTCGACAGGATATAGGCGGGCACGCCGTTCTTGCCGGCCATGAAGCCGTCGCCCTTGATGTCCTTGCTGGAGAACCAGACCACGACCGGCACGTCCCTGGCCTTGAGGCTGGCGACAGCCTGCACCGCCTTGTCCTCGCGCGCCTTCAGCTCGGCAATCAGCGCATCGGCCCGATCGGAGACGTCGAAAATCTGCCCGAACTCGCGGATGTTGCGATAGACCAGCTCCATCGTGAACATCTGGGTGCGCACGCCGTCGCCGGCGCCGGAATTGTCCTTGCCGACGCAGTCGGTCGGCGAGACGTAAGTTGGCACCTTGACCTTGGCGAACTGGTCGCGCTTGCCGACGATTCCGTTCGGCCCGACATGCCATTCGAACATCGCGGTGACGAGGTCGGGCTCCTGGGCGAGCACCGCCTCGAAGCTCGGATCGTTGTCGGCGAGGCGCTTCACCCTGGCGTTCACCGCCTCATAGGGCTTGGCGACCGGCGAAAACCAGACGGCGGTGCCGACGACGCGGTCGCCGAGACCGAGCGCGTAGAGGATCTCGGTCTGGGTCTGGCCGATCGCGACGACGCGCTTGGGCGGGGCGGCGAAGGTCACGCTCTCGCGGCAGTTCTCCAGGGTCAGCGGATATTGCGTCGGCGCCGCCAAGGCGGCACCCGCGACTAGGGTGCCGAGGAGCGCCGCGACGGGCGCCAGCGGCAGGCGGGTGATGTATCGCGTAGCCGGCACGGGACAAGCCTTGAATGTAACAATGTTGCATTTCTGATAGAAGGGACGGCGCGCAGCCGTCAAGCTCTGCGCGACAGCGCGGGCGGTGTTCACGAACATGGGTCTCATCGCTCCCCGAGATGGCAGGCGGGGAGCTGCGCAGGGGCGTGGATGGATGGAGGCATGGCCGCCATCGACACACAGCTCCGGAACACCCCGTCCGAAAGACGTCTTCGACGACCGGGGCAGGTCTCCTGGCTCGCGGGTCAGTGCCGCTTCCGCCCGGCCTTCCCGGCGCTGTCGGCGCCAGTGGACGATGGACGGAGAGCTCGCCGCTTACAGTTGCGGGGGCAGCCTCGGCTTTGGCGGAATACGCCTCACCGAATTCCCTCTTAGCTCCGGATGCGATCCGGAGAACCTCGATCGCGGCCACCCTATAAGGCCGCGCTGCACCGTCAAGCCCGTCCGCAGCCTTGCAGCGATGGCCACCGCCTCAAGGCTTGCTAAGGTAGGGCCAGGCCAAGGGGTGAGGCATGCAGAGCGAATACCGCGTCGCCATTGTCGTGCTGCCGAACTTCACCCTGCTCGCCCTGTCCAGTGTCGTCGACACGCTCCGGCTGGCGAATCGGGCGCTGGGACGCGAGGCCTACAGCTGGACCGTCTACGGGCTGCAGGACACCGTGGCGGCCTCGAGCCATGTCGGCATCGTCCCCGACAGGCTGCTGGCGGGCGTGCATGACGACGAGGCCGACATCGCCATCGTCTGCGGCGGGATCGGCGGCCATCTCTACAATGAGCGCCATTTGCGGGCGTGGTTGCGGGATCTCGACAGCCGCGGCGCGATCATCGGCGCGATCTCGACCGGCATCTGGCAGGTGGCCCGCGCCGGCCTGCTCGACACCTATCGCTGCGCCGTCCACTGGGACGACCTGCCGTCCTTCTCCGCGACCTTTCCGCTGGTGGAGGTCCGCTCCGAGATCTTCGTACATGACCGACGCCGGCTCACCTGTTCAGGCGGCGTCGCGGTGATCGACATGGTCCTCTATCTCGTCGCGGTGCAATTCGGCATCGCCCAAGCCGACAGCGTCGCGGACCTCTTGATCCACGCCCGAATCCGCTCCTCCGACGAGAAACAGCGCGGCACCGCCGGCAGCCCGCAGGCAACGCCGCGGACCGTCCGCAGGGCGGTGACCCTGATGGAGCGCAATATCGAGGCGACGCTCCCCGTTACCGCGATCGCCTGCGAGATCGGCTGCTCCACCCGCCAGCTCGAACGCCTTTTTGCCGAGGCGTTCGGCATGTCGCCCAAGCGCTATTATGACGGCGTGCGCCTGCGCCATGCCCGCAAGCTCCTCGTCGAAACCGACGTCCCGCTCTCGGACGTCGCAGTGCAATGCGGCTACCCGTCCCAGGCGCAGTTCGCGACGCGTTTCCGGACCGCTTTCGGCAAGCCGCCGCTACGCTACCGGCTCCATGCCCACAGATGACGGGCCGGCTCGATCAGTCGATGTTGCAACGCCGCGAAAGCTATGTCGCTTATCGGGAAAAGATGTCGCTTTTCCGCAAGTCGTAGCCCCAGTCGTTCCTTAGCCTCCTCTCAAACGCCGCCCGTCGAGAGGGCGCCGGGAGACTGCCAGAATGACCCGCCTGGATGAGCGGTCGACGGCCGGCAAGCCGTTGCCCGTCCGCGAGCACGCACGTCTGTTGGTCATCGGAGCCGGGCCCGCCGGGCTGTCCGCAGCGCTCGAAGCCGCTAGGCGCGGCATCGCGGTCGTGCTGATCGACGAGCATCCCGTCGATCACACCCTGATGGGGCTCGACGTGCCCTTCCATTTCGGTCAGCGCATGGGCGGCTCCACCCGCAACAAGGCGCGGATGATCGAGACCATCGCCGCTGCGGACGAGCGGATCGCGGAAGCCTTCGAAGCGGGCGTCGACGTCAGGCTCGGCCTTTCCGTCTGGGGCCTGTTCTCGCCACGCCCCGGCCTGCGCTGGCTGCGCGGGCATGTCGCCGGCCTCAGCGATGGTGAGAGCAGCTGGTTCCTTTCCTTCGATGCGGCGATCGTCGCGACCGGGCGCCGCGATGTCGGCCTCGCCTTCCCTGGCTGGGAACTCCCTGGCGTGATGGGCGTGACCGCCGCGAGCGCCCTGCTGCAACGCTACGAGGCCTTCGACGGCCGGGCGCTGGCAATCCTCGGCTCCGGCGTGGAAGCGACTGAGTTCGCGAAAGCGGCCCTAGCAGCCGGGCGGAAGATCGTCGGGCTGATCGAAGCGGGAGAGACGCCGCGCGATCCCGTCGGCTGCGCAGAACTCGCCCAGCGGGGCGTGCCCGTGCTGACGCAGACTATGATCTCGCGCGCTAGCGGCGGTCATAGCGGCGTCGAGCATGTGCTCCTGCGGTCTTTGGGGACCGAGGACGTGGATGCGGGCCAGCTTGCCTGCGATACCGTCGTTCTCGCCACGGGCGCCGCGCCCGTGATCGAGCTGCTCGACGTCGCCAGCGCCGAGATCGGCTTTGCGCCGCATCGCGGCGGCTATGTTCCGGTGCTCGACGCCGACGGCCGAACCTCGGTGCCCGGGCTCTTCGCCGCCGGAGACTGCGCCGGCATCTCTTCCGGCAAGACGATCGATTCCGCGATCGCCGCGGCGGAAGGAGTTCGCGCCGCGGTAGCAGCCTGCGACGAGCTTGCCGCCGGCACTGTAAAGGCGTGGCAACCTGCACCTGCGGCCGAGCCGGGCCCGGCCGACGAGAATGTCGAGGACGTACGCTCCGTCTGGGCGGCCGCGTCGATGGCCGTCGCCGACGCCGGCACGCATCTCTGTCAGTGCGAGGAGGTCAATCTGGCTGACCTGCTCGGCGTCCGCCCGCCACGCTACCTGTCGGGCGACGACGGCGCACTGAAGTCGCACGATCTGGCAGCACTCGCCGCGGACGGACAGGTCAGCCAGGACCAGATCAAGCGCCTCACCCGTGCCGGCATGGGCCCCTGCCAGGGCCGGCGCTGCCGCGAGCAGGTCGGCGCGGTGTTGGCAAAGGCCACCGGCACGCCGCTCGCCCGGATGCCCTTGCCGAGCCATCGCGCCCCGGTCCGGCCACTACCGCTCTCGGCCTTTGCCGAGGATCGCGAGCCTGATGTCCTCGCGCAGAACTGGGAAGGCTGGTTCGGCATCGCCAGCCAATGGGTGCCGTACTGGACCTTGTCCTCGGATGCCGCCGGCACGGAGGAGCGGCCATGACTGCCGGCGAGGGACAGAAGGGCGCTGATGTCATCATTGTCGGCGGCGGCGTGACGGGGCTGAGCACCGCCTGGTGGCTGGCTCGGGCCGGCGTCGACGTGCTGCTGATCGAGAAGGGCATCGTCGGCTGGGGCGCTTCGGGCCGCAATGGCGGCGGGGCGACGCATCATCAAAGTCCGCTCTTCGCCGAGGAGCAGCGACTCTGGCCGCTGATGGACGAAATGCTGGGATATCCGACCGAATACCAGCCGAAGCGCATTCGCATGGCCTTGAGCGATGCGCAGATGGACGAGTTCAGGATCGGCGTCGACAATACCCGCGGCCAGGGCTTTCCGGCCGAGTGGTTGGATGCCGGCCAGGTCCGTGATCTCGTCCCGCTCGCCGGTAGCAATGTGGTCGGCGGCGTCTATTACGAGCGCGGTGGTCACGCCAATCCGCAGCGGACGGTTCAGGCCTATGCCTGGGCGTTGCAGGATCTCGGCGGGCGCATCCTGCAGCATACCGCGGTGACCGGCTTCGAGCGGCGCGGCGACAAGGTCGTCGCGGTCGAGACCAGCGCCGGCAGCTTTGCCTGCAAGACGCTGGTGCTGGCGGCCGGACCGCAGACCGGCGTCCTCACGGCCCTGCTCGACAGCGAGGTACCGGTGACCCCGGCACGGGCCGAGATGATCGTCACCGAGCCGCTGCCGCTGATGCCGATCGGCGGCGTCGACGGCAACCATCTCTATGGCCGCCAGACCTTGCGCGGCAACCTCGCCTATGGCGGCGGCCCGCATGAATGGCTGACACCGGACGACGACACCATCGCGGCGCGCCCGTCGAGCCCCCTCGCCCGCAATGTCGCCAAGCGCCTGGCCGAGCTCTTCCCCAAGGCCGCGCATATCCGCGTCATCCGCAGCTGGGCCGGCGTGATCGAGAACACGCCGGATGGGCGGCCGGTGATCGATCGGCTGCCGACCGCCGGCAACGTCATCGCCGCGACGATGTCGAGCGTCGGCTTCGGCCTCTCGCCGGCTACGGGGCGCGCCATTTCGCAACTCGTGCTCGATGGCCGCTGCGATTTCGCCGATCTGTCGAGCTTCCGCCTGTCGCGCTTCGGGAATCTCAGCCCGGACTGGCGCGAGGAGCGCGGCTGGGTGCCCCCACAAACGGATGATGACGATGCCCGCGCGGCCTGAACCGATCGCCGACCGCTATTCGGCCTGGCGGCTGCTGACGGAGAGCCTTTCCGGCAATCGCGGCTGGAAGCCGGCCTGGCGCAAGCCCGAGCCGAAGTCGTCTTATGACGTGATCATCGTCGGTGGCGGCGGCCATGGGCTGGCGACCGCACATTACCTCGCCAGCGTGCACGGGATCACCAATGTCGCGGTGGTCGAGAAGGGGCCGATCGGCCTGGGCAATGCCGGCCGTAACACCACGATCGTGCGCTCGAACTACGGTTTGCCGAGCAATACGCGCTTCTACGAGTGGTCACTGAAGCTGTGGGAGGGGCTGGAGCAGGACCTGAACTACAACGTCATGATGAGCCAGCGCGGCGTGCTCAACCTGTTCCATTCGGACTCGCAGCGCGACGCCACCGCAAGGCGCGGCAACTCGATGCTGCTGCAAGGCGTCGATGCCGAGCTGCTCGACCGCGAGCAGGTCAGGGCGATGGCGCCGTTCATCGCGATGGACAATCCGATGTTCCCGATCTTCGGCGGGCTGCTGCAGCGGCGCGGCGGCACCGCCCGGCACGATGCCGTGGTCTGGGGTTTCGCCCGTGCCGCCGACCGGCGCGGCGTCGACATCATCGAGCATTGCGAGGTCACCGGCATCCGCCGCGAAGGCGGGCGCGTCACCGGCGTCGAGACGACGCGCGGCTTCATCGGGGCGAAGAAGGTCGGCGTCGCCGTCGCCGGCAACACCTCGCGGCTGGCGACGATGGCCGGGCTCAAGCTGCCGGTCGAGTCGCATCTGCTGCAGGCCTTCGTCTCCGAGGCGATCAAGCCGATGATCGATGGCGTCGTCACCTTCGGCGCCGGGCATTTCTACATCAGCCAGTCCGACAAGGGCGGGCTCGTCTTCGGCGGCGACCTCGACGGCTACAACTCCTATTCGCAGCGCGGAAACCTGCCGCTGGTCGAGCACCTGATGGGCGCAGCCGTCTCGATGATCCCGGCGATGTCGCGCCTGCGCGTGCTCCGGCAATGGGCGGGGATCATGGACATGACGATGGATTCCTCGCCCTTCATCTGCAAGACGCCGATCGACGGGCTCTATTTCAACGGCGGCTGGTGCTATGGCGGCTTCAAGGCCACGCCCGGCTCGGGCTGGTGCTTCGCCCACACCATCGCCAACGACGCGCCGCACGCCTTCAACGCCGATTTGACGATCGAGCGCTTCCGCGACGGGCGCATGATCGACGAGCGGGGCGCCGGCCCCAATCCCTGGGCGCAGTGAGGCGGCGGCGATGCACCTGATCCCCTGTCCCTATTGCGGCGAACGCCCCCAGGACGAGTTTCACTATCGCGGCGACGCCACCGTGAAGCGCCCGGCGCCGGGCGCCGGCGAGCAGGCCTTCTACGACTACGTCTACACCCGGGAGAATCCGCGCGGCTGGCATGACGAGTGGTGGCATCACTATGCCGGCTGCCGGCAATGGGTGAAGGTCCGGCGCAACACGCTGACCCATGCGGTCGCAGCGTCAGTCGGGCCAGCGGACGCACTGCCGGAGGCGACGCCATGACCTCGCGGCGCCTTCCCAGCGGCGGCCTGATCGACCGCAGCAAAACCATCCGCTTCAGCTTCGACGGCCGCGAGCTCACCGGCCATCCCGGCGACACCCTGGCATCGGCCCTGCTCGCCAATGGCGTGCGCCTGGTCGGTCGCAGCTTCAAATACCACCGGCCGCGCGGGATCATGACCGCCGGCCCCGACGAGCCGAACGCGCTGGTCGAATTGCGCGAGGGCGCCCGCCGCGAGCCGAACAGCAAGGCGACCGAGATCGAGCTGCATGACGGGCTGGTCAGCCGCAGCCAGAACCGCTGGCCCTCGCTCGCCTTCGACGTGATGGCGCTCAACGCGCTGGCCGGCAAGGCGCTCTCGGCCGGCTTCTACTACAAGACCTTCATGTGGCCGAAACGCTTCTGGGAGAAGCTCTACGAGCCGCTGATCCGGCGCGCCGCCGGCCTCGGCCGGGCCGCGACCGAAGCCGATCCGGACCATTACGAGGCGATGCACGGCCATTGCGATGTGCTGGTCGTCGGCTCGGGCGCTGCCGGTCTCGCGGCTGCGCGCATCGCGGGTGAAGCCGGAGCGCGCGTCGTCCTGTGCGAGCGCGATGCCCTGCTCGGCGGCGGGCTGCTGATCTGCCCACAGCACCAGGCCTGGCGTGCCGAGATGCTCGCTGCGCTGAAGGCGCTGCCGAACGTCGAGATCCTGCCGCGCACCAATGTCTTCGGCTATTACGACCACAATCTGCTCGGTGCGCTGGAGCAGGTCGCGGACCACCGCTTCCAGCCGGACGAGCACGAAGTCCGCCAGCGCTATCGCACGTTCCGGGCCAAGCAGGTCGTGCTGGCGACCGGCGCGAGCGAGCGATTGATCGCCCTGCCCGGCAATGACCGGCCGGGCGTGATGATGGCCGGCGCGGCCTTGACCTATCTGCGCCGTTTCGGCGTCGTGCCGGGCGAGAACGCCGTCGTCTTCACCAACAACGACAGCGCCTATGAGACCGCCCTCGCCCTGGCGGAGGTCGGTCTACGCCGGGTGACGCTCGCCGATGTCAGGCCGCAGAGCGAGCTTGCCGGCGTGGTCGCGGCGCGCGGCGTCGAGGTCCGGCTCGGCACCGAGGTCGCCGGTTTCGACAGCAAGACCGCGCTGCTGCGCCCGCGCGGCGGCAGGCTCGGTGAACCCGTCGTCGCCGACCTGCTCTGCCTGTCCGGCGGCTGGAATCCCAACGTCCAGCTCGCCAGCCAGTCCGGCGCCAGGACACAGTGGAACGCCGCGCTGGCGAGCCATGTGCCGGGCGAGCCGGTGCAGGCGGAGCGCTCCGCCGGCGCGGCACGCGGCGTCTTCGGCATCGGCCCGGCCGCGCATGATGGCGCCGGCGCAGGAGAAGCCGCAGCGGCCGCGGCCGGCTTTGAAGGCAAGCCCGGCTTCGCCTTGCCAGAGCTTGGCCGAAGCGAGCAGCCGCTCGCGCCGCTCTGGGAGGTCAAGGCGCCCGGCAAGAGTTTCGTCGACCTGCAGCACGACGTGACCGCCGAGGACATCCGCCTCGCCCATCGCGAGGGCTATGCCCATATCGAGCACGCCAAGCGCTATACGACACACGCCATGGCGACCGACCAGGGCAAGCTCGGCAGCCTGGTCGGCGCGGCGATCCTGGCGGAGGCGCGCGGCGAGCCGGTCGAGGCGGTCGGCGTGCCGACGCATCGGCCCTATACGATGCCGGTCGCGGTCGGTGCTCTCGCGGGACACGCCTCGGGCGCGCATTTCCAACCGATCCGGCGCACCGCGCTGCATGACTGGCACCTGCGCAATGGCGCGGCGATGCAGCCAACCGGAGCCTGGCTGCGGCCGTTCTACTATCCCAAGCCCGGCGAGACCGGCTGGGAGCCGATCTTCCGCGAGGCGCGGGCGGTGCGCTCGGCCGTCGGCATCTGCGACGTCTCGACCCTCGGCAAGATCGACGTGCAGGGGCCGGACGCCGCGATCTTCCTCGACCGGCTCTACATCAACAGCTTCTCGACGCTGGCGGTCGGCAAATGCCGCTATGGCGTGATGCTGCGCGAGGACGGCATCGTCTTCGACGACGGCACCACCTCGCGGCTCGGCGAGGAACATTTCCTGGTGACGACCACCACCGGCAATGCCGCGCCGGTGCTGGAGCATATGGAGTTCCACGCCCAGACGGTCTGGCCCGAGCTCGACGTGCAGTTCTGCTCCGTGACCGACCAGTGGGCGCAGATCGCGGTCGCAGGCCCGAAAGCGCGCGAGACGCTAGCCGCCGCGATCGAGGGGCTCGACCTTGCCAATGAGGCCTTCCCGTTCATGGCGGTCGGCGAAGGCAAGATCGCCGGCGTGCCGGTCCGCCTGTTCCGGATCAGCTTCTCGGGCGAGCTTGCCTATGAGGTCGCGGTGCCGTCCAGCGAGGCCGAGACGGTCTGGGAGGCGATCCTCGCCGCGGGCAAGCCTTTCGGCATCGTGCCCTACGGTCTGGAGGCGATGAGCCTGATGCGGATCGAGAAGGGCCACGCCGCCGGCCCCGAACTGAACGGCCAGACCACCGCGGCCGATCTCGGCATGGGCCGGATGATGAAGAAGGCCGGCGACGTGATCGGCCGCGTCCTCGCCGGCCGCCCCGGCCTTGCCGATCCCGGCCGGCCGCGCCTTGTCGGCATCCGCCCGCTCGATCCCGGACAGCGCCTGCGCGGCGGCGCCCATATCGTCGGCGAGTCCGGCTCTGGCACGAGCCTGGGCTGGGTCAGCAGCGTCACCCAGTCGATCGAGCACTCATGCTGGATCGGCCTCGCGCTGGTGGAGAATGGCGAGAGCCTGAAGGGGCAGCGTCTCTTCGCGGTGTCGCCGCTGCACGACGAAAGCGTCGCGGTGACGATCACCAGCCCGCACCATGTCGATCCGGAGAACGCCCGTGTCCGCGCCTGACCGCCGCTCGCGCTTTCCGGCTTCGCAGGCTCGCCAGGGTGGCCGTGCCGGCGATGCGCCGCTCGCGATCGTCGAGCGGCCGGCGACGCTGGTGCAGGTGACCACGTGCAAGGGCCGGCAGGCCGAGCTTGCCGCGGCCATCGCCAGGACGCTTGGCCTCGACCTGCCCGAGCCCGGCCAAGTCGCGACGACCTCGGACAAGGCCGCCCTCTGGCTCCAGCCCGGATGCTGGCTGATCGAAGCGCCGGCCGAGCAGCGCGGCGAGTTGCCCGGCGCCCTCGCGCAAGCACTGACGGGCATCGCCGCCGTGGTCGACCAGAGCCATGGCCGCTGCGTCATCGAGATCTCCGGCGCCGAGGCCCGCGCCGTGCTCGCCCGGCTCTGCCGGCTCGATCTGCATGAGCGGGTCTTCGCGCCCGGGCACAGCGCCGCGACCCTGATCGGCCACGTCTCCTGCCTGATCCACCGCGTGGACGGCGAAACGCCGTGCTTCCGGCTGCTGGTCGGCTCGACCTTCGCCGAATGGCTGCTCGACGAGATCACCGCTGCGGCCGCGAGCCAGGGCTGGAGCTTCACCCCTACGCGTGAGGCCGCGGCATGACGAATTATCAAGACAGGACCGGGATCACCGCGCCATGACCACCCACCGGCCCAATCGCCAGCTCGGCTTCCAGACGCGCTCGATCCACCAGGGTTATGACCCGCTGCTTGAACGCGGCTCCGTCTCGCCGCCGATCTACATGACCTCGACCTTCGCCTTCCCGAACGTGGCCGCAGCCGATGCGGTGGTCGCGGACGAGGTCGAGGGCTTCCTCTATGGGCGCGAGCACAATCCGACGCAGGCGCTGCTGGAGCAGCGCGTCGCCTCGCTGGAAGGAGCGGAAGCCGGCGTCGCCGCCGCCTCAGGCATGGCCGCGATCAGCTCGCTCTTCTTTTCGCTGCTCTCGCCCGGCGACGAAATCATCGTCCACGAGACGCTCTACAACAACACCACTGCCCTCACCGGCGAGGGCCTGCCGCGCTTCGGCATCAAGGTCGTCAAGGTCGACCTCTCCGAGCCGTCCAACCTGACCGCCGCCGTCACCGGCAAGACCCGGCTCGTCTATTTCGAGACGCCGATCAACCCGACCGGCGAAGTGCTCGACATCGCGGCGATCGCTGCGATCGCGCACCAGGCGGGCCTGCGCGTCGTGGTCGACTCGACCTTCGCCTCGCCGGCTCTCCAGCGACCGCTGGAGCATGGGGCCGACATCGTCGTGCATTCACTGACCAAGTACATCAACGGCCATGGCGACCTGCTCGGCGGCATCGTGCTGGGCGATGCCGAGACGATGCACAAGGTGCGCGGCCTCGGCCTGCGCTATCTCACCGGCGCGACGCTGTCGCCGATGGCCTGCTTCCTGGTGCTGCGCGGCTTGAAGACGCTGAAAGTCCGAATGCGCCAGCACAGCGAGAACGGACTCGCCGTCGCGCAGATGCTCGATGCGCACCCGGCGGTCAGGATCGTGCGCTATCCCTTCCTGGAGAGATATCCGCGTAACGTCATCGCCCGCAAACAGATGGCCGGCGGCAGCGGCATGATGTCGTTCGAGCTGCATGCCGGATACGACGGCGCCATGGCGATGATGGACAAGCTCAAGCTGATCGCCCGCGCCGTCAGCCTCGGCGATGTCGAATCCCTGATCATGCATCCCGGCGGCCTGCTGCAGGCGCGCCGCAAGGTCTATCCGGAGGCCAGGCTCGGCACCGGCGTGACCATGGACCTGATGCGCCTGTCGATCGGCCTGGAAGACGCCGAGGACCTGATCGACGACCTCAAACAGGCACTCGACGGAGGCTGATGCGATGGGCGGGGACGTGCTGAGCTATGCGTTCTGGCGGATCATCCACTCGATCCCGCTCGTCATCGGCGTCTCCATCATCGGCTTCGGCATCATGCACCTGGCGCCGGGCGGACCGCTGGCGGTCTACACGCTGAACCCGACCATCACAGTCACCGACATCGAGCGCATCAAGGTCGCGCTCGGCCTCGATCAGCCCATCCATATCCAGTACCTGACCTGGGCCAAGGCGATGCTGACCGGCACCTGGGGCTTCACCTTCTTCGGCGGCCGGCCGGTGCTGGAGGTGATCGTCGAGCGGCTGCCGGCGACGATGATCCTGATGGGCACCTCGATGGCGCTCGCCATGCTGATCGGCACGGCGATCGGCATGCTCGGCGCGATCCGGCGCAATTCGATCTTCGACTATCTCGCCACCACCGGCGCCATGCTGGCGCTGTCCTTCCCGACCTTCTGGTTCGGGCTGATGGCGATCTACATCTTCGCGATCAAGCTCGGCTGGCTGCCCTCCGGCGGCATGTACGAGCTCGGCGAGGAGGGCAACCCCTGGGACCTGCTGCGCCATCTCGTCCTGCCGGCGATGGTGCTCACCTTGGTGCTGGTCGCGCAATGGAGCCGCTATGCCCGCTCCAGCTTCCTCGACGTGATCCAGCAGGACTACATCCGCACCGCCCGCTCCAAGGGGCTGAGCACGCGCGCCGTCCTGTTCGGCCACGCCTTCCGCAATGCGGTGATCCCGCTGGTCGCCCTGTTCGGCGTGCAGTTGCCGACGCTGTTCTCCGGCGCGCTCGTCGCCGAGACGATCTTCAGCTGGCCCGGCATGGGCCGCCTCTTCGTCGATGCGCTCAACATGAAGGAATACCCGATCCTGATGGGGATGATCATGTTCACGGCGCTCTTCGTCGTGGTCGGCAACCTGATCGCGGACATCGCGATCGCGCTGATCGATCCGCGCGTGAAGCTGGGCTGAGGGCAAGGCCATGACCGACATCCCCGCCTCGGCCTCCGCCCCCGCCACGGTCCCGACCCGCACCTATGCGCAGATGATCGCGCGGCGCTTCGTCAGCCATCGCATGGCGGTCGCCGGCGCGGTGCTGGTGGTGCTGCTCTGTTCGTCGGCCCTGTTCGCGCAGTTCGTCGCGCCGCACGACCCGACGGCGATCGACACGGCGAAGCGCTTCCTACCGCCCCTCGCCTCCTGGAGCTATCCGCTCGGCACCGACGATCTCGGCCGCGACACGCTGAGCCGGCTGCTCTATGGCGGCCAGGTCTCGCTCACGGTCGGCATCGTTGCGATGCTGACGACGATGCTGACCGGCACGCTGGTTGGGCTCGCCGCCGGCTATTACGGCGGCATCATCGACAACCTGCTTATGCGGTTCGTCGACACGCTACTGTGCTTTCCGCAGGTCTTCCTGCTGCTGGTCGTCGCCGCCTTCGTGCCGCCGACCATCCTGTCGATCTCGCTGATCATCGGCCTGACCTCCTGGATGGAGGTCTCGCGCATCGTCCGGGCCCAGGTCTCCACGCTGAAGGAGATGGATTTCGTCCAGGCTTCGCGCGGCTTCGGCGCCTCGAACTGGCGAATCATGCTGGTCGAGCTCTTGCCGAACATCGCCGCGCCAGTGCTGGTCGCGGCGACGCTCAAGGTCGCGACCGCCGTGCTGATGGAATCCTATATCAGCTTCCTCGGCTACGGCGTGCAGCCGCCGATGGCGAGCTGGGGCAACATGCTGACCAATGCCCAGGGCTATTTCGACACCGTGCCCTTCCTGGCAATCCTGCCCGGCATCCTGATCACCTTCACCGTCATGGGCTTCAACTTCCTGGGCGACGGCCTGCGGGACGCCGTCGACGCCAGGCTGAAGATCGATCCGTAGTCCAAAGCCAACAACCAGAGGGGAGACCAGCATGTCCACGACGACATCAACGACCCGGCGCTCGCTGCTCAAGGCCGCAGCGGCATCGAGCCTGATCCTGCCCACCGGCGCCATCTTCAGCCCGGCGATCGCGCAGCGCCGCGACCGCATCATCCTCGGCACCACCCAGGAACCGGTGCAGTTCAATCCGCTGCTCTATGTCAATGCCGGCGCCGAGAACATTCCGGAGGCCTGCCTGTTCGACGCGCTCTGGGACGTCAACGAGAAGGGCGAGTTCGTGCCCAATCTCGCCGCGCGCATCCCGACCCGCGAGAACGGCGACATCTCGGCCGACGGCAAGACCTGGCGCATCAGCCTGAAGCGCGACGTCAAATGGAGCGACGGCCAGCCCTTCACCGCCCGCGACGTCGAGTTCACCTATCAGACCATCGTCAATCCCAAGGTCGCGGTGCGCTCGCGCAGCGGCTTCGACCTGATCGAGAGCTTCAAGCGGGTCGACGACCACACCGTCGAGATCGTGCTGTCGCGCCCCTTCGTGCCCTTCATGTGGGCCTGGCAGAACATGCACATCGTGCCGCATCACCTGCTCTCCAAGGAGGAGAACATCAACACTTCGGGCTTCAACGCCCAGCCGGTTGGCACCGGCGCCTATCTCCTGAAATCGCGCACCGCCGGCAGCCACATGGTCTACGAGGCCAACCCGAACTATCACCGTGGCGCGCCCAAGATCCGGCAGTTCATCCATAAGTTCGTGCCGGATCAGCTCGTCGCGTATGGCCAGGCCCGCACCGGCGAGATCGACTATCTCGGCGTCTCCGGCGTGCCCTTCGACCGCTGGGGCGAGGCCGCCAAGCTACCGGACCGGACCTTCTTCCCGCTGGCGCAGCCCTGGGTGCAGTTCGTCTACTTCAATTGCGGCAAGCCGCAGTTCAAGGATCCCAAGGTCCGACGCGCGCTCTATATCGCGCTCGAAATGCAGAAGACGATCGATGATGTCTTCTTCGGCGCCTACAAGCGCACCCTCTCCTACCTGCACACCAGCCACTGGGCCTACAACCACGATCTCAAGGACACCGGCCCCAATCCGCAGCTCGCGGCGAAGATGCTCGACGAGGCCGGCTGGAAGGTCGGCGCCGACGGCGTCCGCGAGAAGGACGGCGTCAAGATGAAGTTCTCGATGTCGACGACAGCCGGCTTCCCGGCGCGCCAGGCGACACAGGCGATCTTCCAGCAGAACTGGAAGGCGATCGGCGTCGAGATGGAGATCAAGAACATGCCGGCCTCGGTGGTCTGGGGCGAGTACACCACCAAGTCGCAGTTCGACACGCTGCTGGTCTCCTGGGAGCCGACCGTCGGCATGGACCCCGACTACACCGCCCGGGCCCATTCCAAGATGATCCCGGTCAAGACCGGCAGCGGCTCGAACTACACCCAGTACGAGAACGCCGAGGTCGACAAGCTGCTCGAGGACGGGGTCAAGCAGACCGACCAGGCCGAGCGCAAGAAGACCTATGCCCGCATCCAGGAGATCCTGCTGGAGGAAGTGCCGTTCGGGCCGCAGGGCGGCGTCTTCCAGGGTCAGATCGCCCACAAATCGCTGCAGGGCATCAAGCCCAACCAGTACGTGGTCGACGCCGCCTGGAACGTTCACGAATGGTCATGGGGCTGACGCTCTGAACCCGGGCCTGGAACCGGAAGCGCCAGCGCCTCCTGGTTTCAGGCCTCAGGCGAGCCAGGCGGGAAGCCGTGCGGGAGCGACTCCCGTCAGGGCCGCCTCGATGCAGTCGTCGAGCGTTCCCAACCTGACGGTGCAGCCGGAGAGTCCCGGTCCGTAATGGGCGTATTTTCCGGAATTGGTCAGGACGACCTTGGCCTGCTCCGGAAAGACCGGGCGGGTGATCGAGCACCAGCAGAGATCGGGGATGAGCGCGACGCCGCTCTGCGCAAGCGTGGCCATCGTGCCGTCGGCTTGCGCCGCCGCAATCACATCCCGTCCCGCCGTGATGATGACTGAGAGGGTCGCGGCGACAGGGCGACCGTCAAGCCGCTCCGCAAACGCCCGGCATTCGTCGAGCGAGGCGTGCGGGCTGCCGATGGCGACGAGATCGACGCCGGCCGGCCCCTCGCTCAGCTTGCGCCAGCCGGCGATGAGGTCTTCGCGGGTGATGACGACTTCATCATCGGGGCTGCCACCGAGCGCCTGCGCCTCCGGCGTGATGCCCTCGACATGCAGCATCGCCGCAGCCGAGGTCGTGCCGAAGGCGGCGCAGAGCGCCTTGAGATCGTCCTGCGTCGGCCGGGTGTTCACCAGGCCCTTGATCAACGGGATCCGATCAGGCGAAGCGAGGCCAACGAGATAGCCGATCAAGGGCCAGGCTGCGCTATCCGCGCCGACCGGCAGCTCGACCCGGACCGCACGGCGCGCTCGCCGTCCTTCGTCGAGAAAAGCGCCGGCGCGCGGAGCACGACCGGTGACCGCGATGCAGAAGTCGAGGAAATCCGGATGCTTGGCGGTGCGGGCGCCGAGCACGGAGTTGGCGAAGATCACCGCATTCGATTCCGACCAGCCGATCGGCTCGCCGAAACTAGGCGGCTCAGGCAGCATATAGGGCGCGCAGGTGAAGCTCGCCTGGCAGCCCATGCGGACATAGGTATTGGCGAGGCGCGCGGCCGGCTCGCCGAATGCGGGCGCGACGCCCTGGCGACGCCAGTTCGCATGATCGACCGAGATCGCGTTCATCGTCGTCGGGATGCGGACGCGCGCGCCCAGCTCCTCCATCGTCTCGGCGAAGACGAGATTGGCCGGGCCGGCATAGATGCAGCCGTCGACATGAGCCCGGGTCACGTTGATGAGCGACCGCGCGCCCTGCTGGCTCGCCATGGCGACGAGGATGCGCATGGCCTGCTGCGCAGCGATCCCGTCGCCTCCGTCGAGCATGCGACGATCGGCAGGCGTCAGCGCCAGCTCCTCAGGCGCCGCCGTAGCCAGAGGAATCCGAATGCGTCCGCCATCGGCCGCGATGCCGTCCGGCGTGATCGTCGCCTCCTTCGCGCGGGACAAGGCGGCGAAGGCCTCGTCCGCGAGACGGATGACCGGGACAGGACGCCCGAACATCTCCGACGCGGCGATCGCTCCGAGCGTCAGCGTGTCCTCGGGACCGGAAAAGACCAAAGCGGCAGGATTCTTGCCGGAGAGCGCAAGCTCCAGCAGCACGCCCGAGCCGGAGCAGGAGCCGCGGCTGGTCGGCATCAGCACGATCGCGCCGGCGAGCGAGACGCCATGCGCCGGATGGTGGACATCGATGACGGTGCCCGTTGCCGGATCGACGCCGCCCCAGAAGCTCAGGGGCTCGCCGAGGATGATGATCGGCCCGGCGGCATCCCCGGGAGCAACGACGATGCCGTGGTCCTGTCGCGAGGCGAAGTTCATAGCGGGGATCGACGAAGCCAGATGCGGAACGGGCGGGGCGCAAAACCCCTCCCCGCGGCAGTGATATCATCGAATGGCAGGCGCGAAAGACTGCGACCCGCAACGACCTACAGCTTGAACACCTCCCGCGCCGTCTCATGGGCGCGGATGTAGTCCCAATCATAGGTCACGCCGAGGCCGGGGCCGGTCGGCACCGGGAAGCAGCCGTCCTTGTCGACGCCGTCGAGCTGGTCGCTGTAGCCGCAGGCATAGACCGGCGGCACCGCGTTCGGGCAATCGGGCCCGACCAGCGCCAATTCGTAGAAATTGGTGTTGCGGGTCACGGCCATGCAGTGGCGATGGGCCGGGCCGCAGGCATGGATCTCGACATCGACGCCGAAGGCCTCGGCGAGATGGGCGATCTTCATCGCGCCGGTGATGCCGAGATCGTATTCCGGGTCGGAGCGTAGCGCGTCGGTGCCGCCATTGATCAGGAAATCGGCCTTCGGCTCGAAGCCGCGCAGGTACTCGGTCTGCAGGATCGGCGTCTTCAGCATCTCGCGCAGCTTCTTGTGGGCGAAGGCCGAGACGCCGCAATCGCGCATCGGGTCCTCGTACCAGAAGTAGTTGCCCTCGTCGCAGGCGCGCCCGACATAGAGCGCATCGGCGAAGGTGCGGAGCTCATTGGCGGGGTCGAGCATCAGGGTCATGCGGTCGCCGACCGCCTTGGCGACATGCAGGACGTTGGCCGCCTCCTCGCGCGCATCGCCATCATGCCAGCCATGGACCTTGAAGGCGCGGTAGCCGAGGTCGTAGCAGGCCTCGGCGAAGTCGACGAAGGCCTCCTTGCTGTCGAGCCCACCATTGCGGTCGCCGTGATAGGTCGAGGCATAGGTCTTGAGCTTGCTGCGGAAACCGCCGAGGAGCTGCGAGACCGAGGCGCCGAAGCGCTTGCCGGCGAGGTCCCAGAGCGCGATGTCGATCGGCCCGATGCCCATGCCGTCATGCTGGCGCAGCTCGCGCTTCATGTCGTTCCAGATCTCCTCGCGGTGATCGGGATTGCGGCCGAGGATATTGGGCGCGAGCGAGAGCGTCTGCGCCATGGTGGCGCGGGTGCCGCCCCAGTGCATGACGTACTGGCCCTCGGCGCCGTCCTCGCTGCGGATGACCACGGCGAACTTGGTCAGCTCCAGCTCGGAATTGGGCTTGTAGCCGATATTGTAGATGGCGCGGGCGTTCTCGGCCGAGCGGCCGATGTTCCTCGCCTTGAACGAGAACTCGACGATCTCGACTTCGCTGATCCTGGTCATGGGTTTTCCTTAGAAGCCGGCGACACGCGGCAGCCACAGGCTGAGCGCGGGCACATAGGTGATGATGGCGAGGGCAACGATCAGCGCGATCAGGAAGGGCCAGAGCTCGCGGAAGAGCGGCCCGAGCTTCTCGCGGGTGATCGCCATGGCGACGAAGCAGAGCACCCCAACCGGCGGCGTGACCTGGCCGATGACGAGGTTGACCAGCAGCACGATGCCGAAATGCACGAGGTCGATCTGCAGCGCCGTCAGCAGCGGCAAGAGGATCGGCACCAGGATGATCATGATGGCGATCGTCTCCATGAACATGCCGGCGATCAGCAGGGCGATGTTCAGGATCAGCAGCACGACCAGCGGGTCGGTCGAGATCGACTTCATGAAGTCGGTGACGAGCTGGGGCGCCTGATCGACGGCGAGGATCCAGCTGAAGGGCGAGGCGGCAGCGACAATGGCGAGGATGACCGCCGTCTCGCGCGCCGTGCCGACCAGGATCGCCGGCAGGTCGGCGAGGCGGATCGTGCGGTAGACCAGCATGCCGACGACCAGCGAATAGGCGGCGGCGACGCCGGCGATCTCGGTCGCGGTGAAGAGCCCGGCGCGGAAGCCGACAATGATCAGCACCGGCATCAGCAGCGCCAGCGAAGCGTATCTGAACTCCTTCCAGAGATTGGCGAAGGAGAAGGCGCCAGCCGGGCGGAAATCCCGCTTCAGCGCCATGATGGCGATGGTCGCCATGATGCAGCCGGCCATGACGAGGCCGGGGATGATACCGGCGACGAACAGGCTGCCCAGCGAGATGTTGGCCTGCCAGGCGTAGACCACCATCAGGATCGAGGGCGGGATGATCGGCCCGAGCGTGCCCGCGACGGCCGAGAGCGCCGCGCCAAAGGCGCGCGGATAGCCCATTTTCTCGAGCTGCGGCACAAAGACCCGGGCGGCCGCCGCGGTATCGGCGACCGAGGAGCCGGAGATGCCGGAGAGGAAGACCTCACCAACGACCAGCGTATGGGCCGGGCCGCCGCGGATATGGCCGACCAGCGCCTTGGTGAAGCTGAACAGGCGCTCGGAGATGCCGGACGCGTTCATCAGCGAGCCGGCGAGTGTGAAGAGCGGGATCGCCAGCAGCGGGAAGGACTGCACGCCGGCGACGATGCGCTGCGCCGCCACGGTGAGCGGGATGCCCTCCATGAAGATCACCAGCAGGGCCGAGCCGGCCATGGCGATCCAGATCGGCGTGCCGACGACGATGAGCAGCGCGAAGGCGCCGAGAAGCAAGGTCACCATGGCCGCTACTCGCGCGTCGTGATGTCGGACCAGAGCGCCCCTGCGGGCCCCTCATCCAGCAGGTTGCGCAGCAGGTGCAGCAGCGAGAGCACACTGCCGACGAAGAGCGGCGCGATCATCCAGCCGGCGGAGATGCCGAGCATAGGTGTGATGTTCGGCATCTCGCGCTGGAGATAGCGCCAGGAGAAATAGGTCAGCGTGCCCAGCACCACTGCCGTCGCCAGGAAGGCGAGCAGGCCGAAGGCGCGGGCGAGCCAGCGCGGCGCGAACATCACGATGACGTCGATGATGATGTGCGTGCGGACGTGGAAGGCACTGGCGATGCCGAGGAAGACCATCCAGGCGAAGAGCAGCAGGATGAGCTCCTCCGACCAGGTCAGCGGGTCGCTCAACACATAGCGGAAGACGACGGCGGCGCAGACCAGCGTCGCGATGGCGGCGTGGAGGACCACCAGGGCAGCATCCTCCACGCGGCTCGACCAGTCGTCGAGCCGCCGGATCAAGGTGAGGCCGGTCATCGCTACGGACTAACGCTGGCGCTGCTTGTCGATCGCCGCGAGCACGCGGTCGAGATGGGCCTTGCCCCAGCGGCCTTCCATCGCGGTTGCGACGACCTTCGACTTGGCGGCGAAGGCGTCGCGATCGACGTCCTCGACGATCTTGGAGCGGCCGGACTTGCGGATGTCCTCCAGCATCGAGGCCTCGCGCTTCTGCTGGAGATAGGTGTTCATCGCCGAGGCGCGGGCCGCTTCCGCGAACAGGACCTCGCGATGCTCGGGCTTCAGCCTGGCAAGGCTGTCCTTGTTGATGACGATCATGTTGTTCTGGAGCATGTGCTTGGTCATCGCGACGAAGCCCTGCACCTCATAGAACTTGCGCGAGAAGATCGTCGGGATCGGGTTTTCCTGGCCGTCGACCGTCTTCTGCTGGAGCGCGGTGTAGACCTCGCCGAAGGGGACCGGCGTCGGCGCTCCGCCATAGGCCTTGATCATCTCGACCCAGACCGGACTCTCCGGCACGCGGATCTTCAGGCCTTGCAGATCCTCCGGCTTCTTCACGGCGCGATCGAGCGTCGTCATGTTGCGCCAGCCCCAGTACCAGATGCGGCTGACCGGCACGATGTTGTGCTTGTCGCGCAGCTCGTCGAACACCGGATCGAAGGCGTCGGAGCGGATAATCGCTTCCGCCTCGCTCCAGTCCTTCCAGAGGAAGGGCGCGCTCGGGATCTCCAGCGCCGGCACCAGCGAGGACGCGGCCGCCATCGAGGGCGCGGAGAGGTCGAGCGCGCCTTCCTTGACCTGCTTGAAGAGATCGACCTCCTTGCCGAGCTGCTCGGCCGGGAAGACGCGGATGGTGACCGCGCCGCCCGTGCCCTTGTTCACGCGCTCGGCGAATTCCTGGAAGAGCTCGCCGGCGATCTCGGCGGTGGTGTTGGCGTGGCCGAAGCGCAGGGTCTGTGCCTGCGCCACGCTTGCGATGAAGCTGCCGGCGATCAAGGCCGCGGCGGCGATGCGTTTCAAGATCATGTTGATCCTCCCTGATGTTGAACCGGGCCGTTTTCGGCCTCGGGGGCGTTTCGGCTACTTGATCAGCCGCTCGTAGGAGCCTTCGAGATGCAGGCGCATGGCCTGCGCTGCGGCGTCGGGATCGCCTGCCTCGAGCGCGTCGACGATGCGGAAATGTTCCTGATGGGTCAGGCCGACATCCTGCTCGCGCGTCAGGTAGAGCCGCGAGATGTGCAGGTGGAAGCGCAGGTCGTCATAGCTCTTGAGCGCGACCTGGTTGCCGGCGGCCTGCAGGATGATGCGGTGGAAGCGGTCGTCGCCCTCGGTGAAGCCACGATGGCTGCGATATTCGCGCGACGGCTCGCCGGCCATCATGGCCGCGACCTCGTCGCGCAGCGCCGCGATGACATCCGGGCCGGGCTTGCGCCTGGCAGCCTCGGCCGCCGCCCAGGGCTCGATCACGCCGCGAAAATTGTAGACGTCCTCGTAATAGCGCCTGTCCGGCAGCGGCGCCGTGGCGAAGCCGATGAAGGGCTCGGCCTTGACCAGCCCCTCGGCGACGAGCCGCGCCAGCGCCTCGCGAATCGGCGTCGACGAGACCTGAAGCTCGCGCGCCAACCCGTCGACATTGAGCTTCTCGCCCGGCGCATAGGCCTGGTCGAGGATACGTTCCTTGATCGCCTCGTAGACCTGGTCGCCGAGCACGACCCGCTCGATCTTGCGTGCACCGTTCAAGACTTGGCATCCTGCATCTTGGATCGTGCACGATCCTGGGATGAACGATCGGGCGAGTCAACCCATCGCTTGACCGAGCACCACTGGTTTTAGGGTATGACGTCCCAAGCCTCATGCCTGGCCATGGCCTGCCGAGATGGGGCTGTCGTCCTGGCAGCTCCTATTGCTGCTGCGCCGCCAGGCTCTCGCTTCGCAAAAAGCGGATGAACTCCTCGACCAGGCGGGTGCGCTGGCTGTGCGAAGGGAACAGCACCCCGAAGTTATAGGGCACGTCCGGCTCGAAGCGGCGCCAGACGAGGCCCCTGGAGGCGAAGGCGTTGGCGGTGAACCGGTCGGTGACGGTGACGCCGACGCCACTGGCCACGAGCTCACAGGCCACGGCGGCGATCGGCGTATCGACGCGGATGTCCGGCACGGAGCCGGCATCGTCAAGCGCCTGCTGGAACGGCAGATGCGTGAAGCTGTCGCGCCCCTTGCCGACGAAGGCCTGTCCATGCAGGTCGCGCGGCGTGATCACCTCGCGCGCCGCGAGCGGATGATCAGGCAGCATCACGCAGACCCCGATGGCGGGGTCGAACAGCTCGATCTCGACCCCCGGCTTCTCCATCGGCAGCATGGCGAAGCCGATGTCGAACTGACGAGTCGAGACCCATGAGGCGATCGTCTCCGAGCGCTGGACCTGAAGCGCCGCCGCGACCCCTTCATGCTCCCCGAGGAAGCGGGCGAGCGCGGCCGGCAGGAACTGGTGGGCCAGGGCCGGCATGCTGACGATCCTGAGCTGCTCGACGCGTCGCTCCTTGATCTGCGCCGCCCGCTCGGCGATGCGCTCCAGCCCGACGAAGCTGCGCTCGACCTCGTCATGCAAGGCGAGCGCCTCCGCCGTCGGCCAGCTGCGCCCATCCGCCCGCGTGAACAGGGCAAAGCCCAGGCGCTCCTGCAATTCCTTCAACAGGCGGGAGATCGAGGGCTGCGAGGTCCGCAGCAGCCGTGCAGCCTGAGTGAAGCTGCCGACATGCAGCACAGCATTGAAGGCTTCCCAGTGCTTGTGACCGATTTGCGTCAAATCAAGGCCCCCCGTCCCCGTCGCGCTGCAATCTGCGCGCGCCTTGGTATGCCCATATCAAATCCGGATCGATCGATCCATATTTCGTCAATTGACAGATACCCCTGCGACCGAAACCCTGACGGCAATCAGGCAAGAAAGAGGGGCTGCCGGCATGAATTCTCCGCGTCACGGAATCTGTTCACTCGCGCTCGGAATGGCGCTGTCTGCCACCGGCTGGGCCTCGTCCGGCGCCCTTGCGCAGGACACCATGTACATCGCCGGCTATGGCGGCTCGTTCGAGCGTCTGATGCGGGATTCGGTGATCCCGCCCTTCGAGAAGGCCAACAGCGTCAAGATCGAGTACGTCGCCGGGCAGTCGACCGCGACGCTGGCGAAGTTGCAGGCCCAGCGCAGCAAGCAGGAGATCGACATCGCGATCGTCGACGATGGGCCGATGTACCAGGCGGTGCAGTTCGGCTTCTGCGCGCCGATCCAGAAGGCGCCGGTGCTGGACGACATCTATCCGATCGCGAAGCTCGCCGACCAGGCGATCGCCTTCGGCATCGGCGTCACCGCGCCGGTCTACAACACCAAGATCTTCAAGGAGAAAGGCCTGCCTGTCCCGACCTCCTGGGGCGATCTCGGCAACAGCGCCTATAAGGGCCAGCTCGCTCTTCTGGGTGCCGCCAGCACCACTGGCCTGCACGGCCTAATCATGGTCGCGCGCGCCAAGGGCGGCGGCGAGGCCAATATCGATCCCGGCTTCAAGGCCTTCAAGGACGAAATCCGCCCGAACATCGTGACCTTCGCCCCCTCCGCGCCGAAGCTGGAGGAATTGCTGCAGAGCGGCGAGATCGCGATGACGGTGGTGGCGCGCTCGCGCGCCGTCGCGCTGAAGAAGGAAGGGTTGCCGCTGCAGGCGGTCGAGCCCAAGGAAGGCGCCGCGGCGCTGATGGTGACGATGTGCCCGGTCGTCGACAGCGACGTGCCAGCGCAGGCGCAGAAGTTCATCCAGCACATGCTCTCGCCCGAGATCCAGAAGGTCTTCGCCAAGGCAGGCTATGGCCCGGTCAATCGCAAGACCGAGCTGACCGAGGAGGAGAAGGAAGGCCTCGCCGTCGGCGACGAGGCCGTCGGCAAGCTCGCAAAGATCGACTGGCCGGTCGTCAACCAGAACCGCGCTGCCTGGACGCAGCGCTGGAACCGCGAAGTCGAGCGCTAAGACCATCCCGACAGGCCGGTTGCCCCGGCCTGTCCTCTCCCGAACGAGCCTTCCAAGCCCATGGCCAAGATCGCGCTCGAGGCGCTGACCAAGCGCTTCGCCAACTTCACCGCGCTCGCGGGGATCGACCTTTCGATCGAGCCGGGCGAATTCGTCGGACTGCTCGGCCCCTCCGGCTGCGGCAAGACCACGACGCTCAACATCGTCGCCGGCTTCGAGGAGCCGAGTGGCGGGCGCGTCCTGCTCGACGGCCGCGACCTTGCGGGCGTGCCGGCGAACCGGCGCGGCATGGGCATCGTCTTCCAGAGCTATGCGCTGTTTCCGCACATGACCGTGGCGGAGAACATCTCCTTCGGGCTGGAGATGCGCGGGATGGGCCGTGCCCAGCGGGACAAGGCGATCCGCCAGGCACTCGATCTCGTGCATCTCTCGGCCATGAGCGAGCGCTATCCGCGCCAGCTCTCCGGCGGCCAGCAGCAGCGCGTCGCCCTGGCGCGGGCGCTCGCCATCGAGCCGGCGCTGCTCCTGCTCGACGAGCCCTTGTCCAATCTCGACGCCAAGCTGCGCGAGGAGATGCAGGTCGAGATCCGCGCGATCCAGCGCCGCGTCGGCACGACCACGATCATGGTCACGCACGACCAGGCCGAGGCGCTCGCGACCTGCGACAAGATCGCGGTGATGGATGCCGGGCGCATCGTCCAGCTCGCCGACCCGCTGACGCTCTACGATGCGCCCGCGAGCCGCTTCGCCGCGGCCTTCGTCGGGCGCTCCTCGCAATTGCCGGCCATGGTCACCGCCGTCGACGGGTCGATCGCGCGCCTGCGCATCGAGGGTCTGCCGGCCGAGGTCGGTGGGCGGCTGCATCACCCCGTGCCAGTGGGCGAAGCCGTGCTGATCGCGCTGCGGCCGGAAAAGGTCCTGCTCGGAGTTCCCGGAACGGGCGCGGTCGATGGCCGCCTGCAGTCGCGGGTGTTCCAGGGCAGCTCCTGGCTGTTTTCGGTGCAGACGAGTGTCGGCAGCGTGCTGGTCTCCGAACCGCATCGCGGCGCCCCACGTTTCCAGGAAGGCGATACCGTCTCGATCGCCTGGACGCCCGAGGACGCCGCCGTGGTGTCGGAGGCCGCCTGTGGCTAGTGCGAAGCGCCGTGCGCCCTATTGGCTGAGCCTGCCGGCGCTGCTCGTCTTCGCGGCACTGCTGGTGACGCCGCTCGCGATGATCGCAGGCCTCAGCTTCCAGGCCTTCGACCTGAACACCGGCCAGATCGGCGGCTTCACCCTCGGCAACTACGCCGACACGCTGGGCGATCCCTATTATCACACGATCTTCCTGCGCACGGTCGGCATCGCGCTGGCGACGACGGCGATCTGCATCCTGATCGGCGCGCCGGAGGCCTATTTCCTGTCGCGCATGCGCGCGCCCTGGCGCTCGATCTTCCTGATCGTGACCTTGAGCCCGCTCTTGATCTCGGTGGTGGTGCGCACGCTGGGCTGGGCCCTGCTGTTCGGCCGCAACGGCGTGATCAACCAGGTCCTCGGCGCGCTCGGCCTCGCCTCGGGTCCGATCCCGATGCTCTACACCGTGCAGGGCGTCGTCATCGCACTGGTCCATGTCGCGGTGCCGTTCATGGTGATCTCGGTCTGGGCCGCGCTGCAGCGCCTCGATCCCAAGGTGATCCGCGCCGCGAGCTCGCTCGGGGCGAGCGAGTTCACGATCTTCCGGCGCATCGTGCTGCCGCAGGTCATTCCCGGCATCCTCTCGGGCTCGCTGATCGTCTTCGCCCTCGCTGCCAGCGCCTTCGCGACACCGGCGATCATCGGCGGGCGCCAGCTCAAGGTGGTGGCGACCGCGACCTATGACGAGTTCCTGGGCACGCTGAACTGGCCGCTCGGCGCCGCCATCGCGATCGTCCTGCTGATCGTCAACGCCGCGATCATGCTGACCTACAACCGCATCGTCGAGCGGCGCTATCAGAGGTTCGCGCAATGAGCCGCAACGGAGCCTTCGCGGTCGCCTTCCATACGCTGTTCGTCGCCTTCATGCTGGCGCCGCTGGTGGTGGTGATCTGGATGTCGCTGACGCCCTCGAACCTCTTGTCGCTGCCTACGACCTCGTTCTCGCTGCGCTGGTTCTGGGCGATCCTGCGCCATAGCCAGTTCATCGACGCCTTCTGGTTCAGCATCCTGCTCGGCTTCCTCTCGGCGAGCCTGGCGATGGTGCTGGCCGTGCCGGCCGCGCTCGCTCTGGCCCGCCATCGCTTTCCGGGGCGGGACGGCTTCGTCGCGCTCTTCCTGTCGCCATTGATCATCCCGCATGTCGTGCTCGGCGTCGCCTTCCTGCGCTTCTTCACGCAGATCGGCACGACCGGGACCTTCATCGGGCTGCTCGGCGCCCATGTGCTGGTGATCTTCCCCTATGGCCTGCGCCTCGTCTTGGCGGCGCTGACGACGAGCGATCCGGCGATCGAGCGGGCGGCGATCTCGCTCGGGGCCTCGCAGTGGACGGTGTTCCGGCGGGTGCTCTTCCCGCTGATGATCCCCGGCGTCGCCGGCGGCTGGGTCATCTCCTTCATCCAGAGCTTCGACGAGGTGACGATGACCGTGTTCGTCGCGACCCCGTCCTCGATGACGCTGCCGGTGCGCATGTACCACTACATCGAGGAGTCGATCGATCCGCTGGTGGCCTCGGTCTCGACCGTCGTCATCCTCCTCACCTTCCTGCTCATGGCCATCGTGGACCGCATCTACGGGCTGGACCGCATCCTGGTCGGCAAGGGCTGAGCGCCCGGCCGGCCGATCCTGACCTTTCGAGGATTGGACAATGAAAGCGATCGTTGTGGGAGCCGGCGTTGTCGGCTCATCGGTGGCCTATCGCCTGGCGCAGGCCGGCGCCGAGGTCACCATCGTCGAGGAGCGGAGGCCGGGCGGCGGCACCTCCAGCGTGACCTATGCCTGGGTCAATGCCTGCGAGAAGCTGACCTCGGAGGCCTATTTCCGGCTGAACTTCGCCGGACGCCAGGCGCATGAGGACATCCTCGCCGAGTTTCCGGGCGCGGACTGGTACCATCGCCCCGGCGTGCTGCAATGGCAGGATGCGGAAGCCGAAGCCGGCGGCCGCGACGGCACCGACCCGCTCGCCAAGCTGCAGCAATTGATCGCCTGGGGCTATCCGGTCGAGGTCCTCTGCCTCGACGACGTCCGCAAGCTCGAGCCCGAGATCAATCCCGGCGCGATCGGCAACGCCCCGGTGATCCACTATCCCCGCGACGGCTGGCTCGATCCGGTGCCCTATTCCGGCGCCCTGATCGCTGCCGCCCTGGAGCGGCATGGCGCGACGCTGGTCGAAGGCCGCGTCGACCGGCTGGCATTGACCGGCGAGCGCTGCACCGGCGTCGTGCTGGCCGATGGCCGGGCGATCGAGGCAGACGTCGTGGTGAACTGCGCCGGCCGCTGGCTCAACGACCTCGTCCAGACGCCCCAGCATCGCATTCCGCTGGCGCCGACGCTCGGCATCGTAGCCTATACCCCGCCGGCAGGCACGCCGCTCCGGAGTGCGCTGCGCACGCCCCTGGTCAACATGCGTCCCGACGGCGGCGGGCGCTTCCTGCTGCGCTCGAACGAGCTCGACCGCCTGCTGGCGAGCGATGAAGGCGCCGTGCCGGCGCATCCGCAGGCGCAGGAGCTGATGCGCCGCGCCATCAAGACGGTTCCGGCGCTGAAGAACATCAACGTCGAGGCGGTCCGGATCGCGACGCGGCCGATCCCGAGGGATTCCTATTCGGCCGTCGGCCCGGTGCCCGGCCTGTCCGGCTACTATGCCGTGGTCAGCCATAGCGGCGTGACACTCGGCGCCTTCCTCGGCGAGGTCGTCGCCGACGAGCTCGTCCATGGGCGCGAGCGCGGCGAGCTCGCCGAGTTCCGCCCGAGCCGCTTCTTCAACTGAGGACGATCCGATGCGTGTCGCCACCATGGGCGCGGGGGCAGCCGCCTTCGCCGCCGCCGCCTTTCTCGCCGAGAACGGGCATGAGGCCGTGCTCTGGTCGCCTTCGGGCATGAGCACGGAGGCGCTCGCCGCCGGCGCCCCGCTCGTGAGCGAAGGCAAGATCGTCGGGGAATTCCGGCCCGGCGTGGCACCAAGCTGCGAGGCCGCCCTCGCTGGCGCGGACGCCGTCCTGATCGCCCTGCCGGCGAACGGGCACAAGCACGTCATGGATGCGATGGCGCCGCTGCTCTCCCCGGGACAACCGGTCATCATCTCCTCGCATGCCTCGCTCGGCGCCTTCTATCTGTCGCGGCTGCTCGCCGCGCGCGGCGTCGAGGTACCGATCATTGCGCTCAGCACGACGATCCTGCGTTCGCGCCGCACCGGGCCGAGCACGGTCAAGATCGCGACCATCCGCAGCAAGGTCGACATCGCCACCTTGCCACGGCGGCTCGCCGACGAAGGGCTTGCTCTCTGCCGCGCGCTGTTCGGCGACCGTTTCCGCAGCGTCGATGGCCTCCTCGCGGTGTCGCTCAGCAACGTCAACCCGCAGAGCCATATGGCGCTGGCGCTGGCCAACTTCACCCGGATGGAGAAGGGCGAGGCCTGGGGCCAGAGCGAGAACCTGACCATCGCGGTCGGCCGCCTGCTCGAAGCCATCGATGCCGAGCGGCTTGCGCTCGCCGCTGCGTTCGGCCTGACGGTCAGGACCATGCGCGAGCATTACTCGCTGACCTATGGCGTGCCGGACGCCCCACTCGGCGAGACCTCCCGGATGCTGGCGGAGAGCCAGCCGACGACGCTGGGGCCGGCAACCATCGACACCCGCTATACGCTGGAGGACGTACCGTTCGGGCTGCTGCCGCTCGCCGAGCTCGGGCGCCTCGCCGGCGTGGCGATGCCGTTGCACCAGGCGGGCCTGGCGATCTTCTCGGCGCTTTACGGGCGCGATCTTGCCGAGGACAACGACATCCTGCCCGAGCTGATGAAGGGTGGTCTCAGCCGCGAGCAGTTGCTCGCCTGAGCAGAGGCGCTGATCGAATCAGGCGATTCGGTCAGCGCTTTTTCTGGCAGGCCACGGCCTTCCAATGCCGTTCATCGGCCGCCGATAGCGCCTTGTCCGCAGGGGATATCGGCCCACCCGAACCTACGAAAGTCGTCGCTGGCTGCGCCTCTCACGCCTTGCGGAGATTCGCCCGGCGCCACCCGTCGACGGGAACTCCCCGTCCGCTGCGCCCAGGACACAGCGCAACTCATCTTATTGGAGAATAACGTTTTTCTTTTTCAACATCGGAGTTCCCGCCCGGCTTTTCCCCGGGAAGCGCGCGAAAGGTTTACCGCTCGTTAACCATTCGATTCCTACATCTGGGGAACCGAAAATTTACCAAGATGACCGCCGTGTTAACCCAACCCCGGCCGATCCGCCTCAAGGGGCGCTCCTATCTCGCGTTGACGCTGACACCCGAGCTGCCCTTCGAGGACTGGCTGGTGCGGCTCGACGATCTCGCCGGCCGTTCCGCCGGTTTCTTCCTGCGGCGGCCGGTGGTGCTGGACGTCGAAGGGCTGGAGATCGACCGCGCCCAATTGCGCGATCTCGTCGGCAAGCTCGGCACCCGCAATGTCCGCATCATGGGGATCGAGGGTGCACGCCCCTCCATGCTCGGGGCCGACCTGCCGCCGGCCATGTCGGGCGGCAAGGCCACCGGCGACATCGAGGAGCCGGCCGCCGCCGCTCCGGTCAACGAGGCCCCTGCCCCCACCCCGGTCGAGAGCCCGGCAGAGATGCCCGCGGCGCCGCCGCCCACCACCGGCGTCCCGGCCTCGCTGGTCGTCACGCAGCCGGTGCGCTCCGGGCAATCCATCTTCACCGAAGGTGACATCACCATTCTCGGCTCGGTCGCCTCCGGCGCCGAGGTCATCGCCGGCGGCTCGATCCATATCTACGGCACGCTGCGCGGCCGGGCGATGGCCGGCACGCTCGGCAATGGCACCGCGCGCATTTTCTGCCGCAAGCTCGAGGCCGAGATGGTCGCCATCGACGGCTTCTACAAGACGGCCGAGGAGCTCGAGCCCGGCCTGCGCGGCAAGCCCGCGCAATTCTGGCTGGAAGGCGAGACCTTCACCGCCGGATCAATGGCTTAGAGCCTCCAAATCGACAGACGGCGCGTCCCCAGGAACTAGGAGAGGTCAATGGGCAAGGTCATCGTGGTCACATCGGGCAAGGGCGGCGTCGGCAAGACGACCTCGTCCGCCGCCCTCGGCGCAGCCCTGGCGCGGACCGGCGACAAGGTCGTGGTCGTCGACTTCGACGTCGGCCTGCGCAATCTCGACCTGGTCATGGGCGCCGAGCGGCGGGTGGTCTACGACCTCGTCAACGTGATCCAGGGCGAGGCCAAGCTGACGCAGGCGCTGATCCGCGACAAACGCCTGGAGTCGCTCTATCTGCTGCCGGCCTCGCAGACGCGCGACAAGGACAACCTCACCGCCGAGGGTGTCGAAAAGGTCGTCGGCGCGCTCAGGACCCATTTCGACTGGGTCATCTGCGACAGCCCGGCCGGCATCGAGCGCGGCGCCACCCTCGCCATGCGCCATGCCGACGTCGCGATCGTCGTGACCAATCCGGAAGTCTCCTCGGTGCGCGATTCCGACCGTATCATCGGTCTGCTCGATTCCAAGACGGTGAAGGCCGAGGCCGGCGAGCGCATGGAGAAGCACCTGCTCCTCACCCGCTACGACCCCGCCCGCGCCGAGCGCGGCGACATGCTGAAGGTCGACGACGTCCTGGAGATCCTGTCGATCCCGCTGCTCGGCATCATCCCCGAGAGCATGGACGTACTGCGCGCCTCCAATATCGGCTCGCCGGTCACCCTTGCGGATGAGCGCAGCGCCCCGGCCCTCGCCTATTTCGACGCGGTGCGCCGGCTCAAGGGCGAGAGCCTTCCTGTCACCGTCCCCGGCGAGAAGCGCGGCTTTTTCGGCAAGTTCTTCGGAAGGAAAGCGGCATGAACCTGCGTCGTCTCTTCTTCCGGCCGCAGTCGGCCCCGGCCGCGCGCGAGCGCCTGCAGGTTCTGCTTGCGCATGAGCGCCTGTCTTCCGACGGCTCCGACCTCGTCACCAAATTGCGCGACGAGATCCTGCAGGTGATCGCCAAGCACGTGCAGGTCGACAGCGACAAGGTCAATGTTCGGATGGAGCGCGGCGCCCAGGTCTCGACCCTCGCCGTCGACATCGAGATCCCGTTCGACGCGGGCAAGAAGGCGGCCTGAGGGCCGCCTTTTCTTTTCAAATCCCCTCTGCTCAAGGCCAATCGCCCGGGCGCCTCCCTTCCCCCTTGTGGGGAAGGGTATGGGGATGGGGGTGGTGCCGCTTGGCGAGCGGCGGCAGGGAATGGGATGGCGGCAGCGACGGCGCCATAAAGTCCGACCGATCGTTCCAGCTTTACACCCCCCCTTCCCCTCCCCACAAGGGAGAGGGGTTCCCGCGCCTCACATCACCGCCGGACCGCGGCCGTCATATTCGGCGTCGGTGACCTTCTCCAGCCAGTCGACGACCTTGCCGTCCTTGGCCTCCTGCACGGCGATATGGGTCATCGCCGTCTCCGGCCCGGCGCCGTGCCAGTGCTTCTCGCCCGGCGGGAACCAGACCACGTCGCCCGGCCTGATCTCCTCGACCGGACCGCCCCAGCGCTGCACGCGGCCGAAGCCGGCGGTGACGACCAGCGTCTGGCCGAGCGGATGGGTGTGCCAGGCCGTGCGGGCGCCCGGCTCGAAGGTGACGCTGGCGCCCTGCACACGTTCGGGCGCATGCGGATTGAACAGCGGATCGATGCGGACGGTGCCGCTGAACCAGTCGCCCGGGCCTTTCGCCGAGGGCCGGGTACCGGCGCGGATGATGTCCATGGGCTGTCTCCTTTAGGCCTGCGTTCGAAAGTGAATTCGACCCTGGCATTCTAGGGCGCTTTTCGCTCAAGCTGCACCGTCATTGCGAGCGCAGCGAAGCAATCCAGCATCGTAGAGCTCTACGCTCTCCTGGATTGCTTCGTCGCTTTCGCTCCTCGCAATGACGGCTGTGCTCCCGGCTTCAATGGAAATCGCGCGACTTCGGCAGGATCCGGACATTGCGGGGGTGGTGCGCCCGCGGATGTTGCGGATGCTTGAACTCGTCGGCGCGGGTCAGCACGATCTCGGCGCGATGCGTCTCGGACAGGCTGAGCAACTCGGCCGAGCGATCGACGACGCGCTTCGCCATCAGGTGGACGACACCCTCCGGGCTCTTCTGCACCCTGCCCTCCACCAGGAGCAGCCGTGCCGCCATGACCTCGCGGCGGAAGCGCTCGAAATCGCGGGCCCAGAGCACGACATTGGTGATATCGGTCTCGTCCTCCAGCGTGATGAAGATCGCATTGCCCTTGCCGGGACGCTGGCGCACCAGCACGACGCCGGCGACGCTCGCCCAGGAGCCGTCACGCGTCGCCGAGATCTGTGCGCAGCTGGCGACGCGCTCGCGGGCGAAACGGGGCCGCAGCAGGCCCATCGGATGGCCCTTCAGCGAGAGCTGCGCGGTCTGGTAGTCGGCGACGACATGCTCGGCGAGCGGCATCGCCGGCAGCGCCATCGCCCGCTCCGCTCCGAGCTCGCGCGCCTGTGCCGCCTCGAACAATGGCAACGCTTCGTCGTCCGGCAGGCGGCGCACCGCCCAGAGCGCCTCGCGCCGGTCGAGCCCGAGCGAGCGGAAAGCGTCGGCATCGGCGAGCAGGCGCATGGCGCGGGCCGGCAAGCGGGCGCGGCGAGCGAGTTCCTCGACATCGCGATAGCCTTCACTGCGGGCCTCGACGAGACGCTTCGCCCAGTCTTCCTTGAAGCCGTCGAGCTGACGCAGGCCGAGACGCAGGGCCCAGGGGCTTTTCCAGCCCGGCGTTCCCGCCTCCAGCAGATTGTCCCAGGCGCTGGAATTGACGTCGATCGGCCGCGGCTCGACGCCGCCATTCTCCTGCGCCTCGCGGACGATCTGGGCCGGGGCGTAGAAGCCCATGGGCTGCGAATTCAGCAGCGCCGCGGCGAAGATCGCCGGGTGATGGCATTTCAGCCAGGAGGAGACATAGACCAGCTTGGCGAAGGAAGCGGCGTGGCTTTCGGGGAAGCCGTAGCTGCCGAAGCCCTTGATCTGCTCGAAGCAGCGCTGGGCGAAATCGCGCTCATAGCCGCGCGCGACCATGCGCTCGACCATCATCGCCTCGTAATTGCCGATGGTGCCGGCATTGCGGAAGGTCGCCATCGCCTTGCGCAGACCATTGGCCTCGATGTCGCTGAACTTCGCCGCGACCATGGCGAGACGCATGGCCTGTTCCTGGAAGAGCGGCACGCCCTCCGTCTTGTTGAGGACCTCGAAGAGCTCGTCGTGCGGACCGTGCTCCGGCGAGGGAGACGGGTAGGTGACATCCTCGATCTTGGCGCGGCGCTTCAGATAGGGGTGCACCATGTTGCCCTGGATCGGGCCGGGGCGGACGATCGCGACCTGAATGACGAGATCGTAGAGCTTTCGCGGCTTCAGCCGCGGCAGCATGTTGATCTGCGCCCGGCTCTCGACCTGGAAGACGCCCAGCGACTTGCCCTCGCAAAGCATGTCGTAGGTCGCCACATCGTTCTGTGGGACGTCGGCGAGGCCCAGATCGATGCCCTCTTTATCGCGCAGCAGGTCGAAAGCCTTGCGGATGCAGGTCAGCATGCCCAATGCCAGCACGTCGACCTTCATCAGGCCGACTGCGTCGATGTCGTCGCGATCCCATTCGATGAAAGTGCGATCGTCCATCGCGGCATTGCCGATCGGCACGGTCTCGTCGAGCCGGCCGCGCATCAGGACGAAGCCGCCGACATGCTGCGAGAGATGGCGGGGGAAACCGAGCAGGCGCACGGCGAACCATACTGCCTGCGCGATCACCGGATTGTCGGGATCGAGTCCGGCTTGACGGATCTGGTTGCGGGTGATGTCGGAGCCCCAGCTGCCCCATTGCGTCGAAGCGAGGCGGGCGGTGACGTCCTCGGTCAACCCCAGCGCCTTCCCGGCCTCGCGCATGGCGCTGCGCGGCCGATAATGGATCACGGTCGCGGCGATGCCGGCGCGCTCACGGCCGTATTTCTCATAGATCCACTGGATCACCTCCTCGCGTCGCTCATGCTCGAAATCGACGTCGATATCGGGCGGCTCGCGCCGCTCGGTCGAGATGAAGCGCTCGAACAGCACATCGCTCTCGGCCGGGTTCACGGCTGTGATCCCGAGCACGTAGCAGACGGCGGAGTTGGCGGCGGAGCCCCGCCCCTGGCAAAGGATGCCCCTGTTCTCGGCAAAGTCGACGATCTGGCGGATGGTAAGGAAATAACGGGCGTAATCGAGCTTGCCGATCAGGGCGAGCTCCTTGGTCAGCAGATCGCGGACCTTGTCCGGCACCCCTTCAGGATAGCGGATTTCACCACGCTTCTGGACGAGGTCTTCGAGCCAGGCTTGAGGGCTCCAGCCGGGCGGAATGGGTTCGTCAGGGTATTCGTATCTCAGTTCCTTGAGATCGAACTCGATGCGCCCAAAGAGATGCTGGATCTCCTCGATCGCCTCCGGCGCTTCCTTAAAAAGCCGGGCCATCTCCTGCGGCGCCTTCAAATGACGCTCGGCATTGGCTTCGAGCAGGCGGCCGGCCTTGTCGATCGTGGTGCCCTCGCGGATGCAGGTCAGCAGGTCCTGCAGGTCGCGCTGCTCGGGCGCATCGTAGAGCACGTCATTGGTGGCGATCAGCGGGGTGCAGGTCGGTGCCGCGATCGCCTTCAGCCGGGCGAGGCGGCGGCGATCATCGCCGCGGCGCGACATGGTCGCGGCGAGCCAGACCGCGCCGGGCGCGGCGGCATCGAGCCGGGCGAGGGTGTCGGAGAGACCGTCGAGCCGGCGCTCCGGCATGACGATCAAGAGGAGGTCGCGAGCGTCATTTAGGAGGTCGTCGAGGGAAAGGATGCATTCGCCCTTGGCGCCACGCAGATTGCCTGACGTCAGCAAGCGGCAGAGCCGGCCCCAGCCGGCACGGTTGGCGGGATAGACGACAATGTCCGGCGTGCCGTCGGCGAAGACGAGGCGGCTGCCGGTGGCGAGCTTGAAGCCTTTCGCCATCGCCTGGAGCTGCGGCAAGGTGAACGGCAGATCGGCGAAGGTCGGGTTCTCGACCCAGATATATTCGCCGGGACTGCCGCCCTCGCGGATTTTCTCGGGAGCCAGCACGCCGTCCTCGCGTAGATCGCGCAAAGCGCTCCAGGCCCGCACCACGCCGGCGACGGTGTTGCGGTCGGCGATGCCGAGGCCGCTCTGGCCGAGCAGCAGCGCGGTCATCACCAGGTTCGGCCCAGGCGAGGCGCCGCGCAGGAAGGAGAAATTGCTCGCAGCGACGGGTTCGGCGTAGGCGGTCATGCGAACAGCCCGTGAAGGTACCAGCGCGGCGCGGTCGTCTCGCGGCCATAGAGGCCAGCTCGGAACAGCCAGAAGCGGCGCCCCTGCGCATCCTCGACGCGGTAATAGTCGCGCGTATGTTCGCCCGGCCCATCGCGCCACCAGTCCGGCGCGATCCGCTCCGGCCCCTCGGCCCGGGCGATCTCGTGCAGCACGCGCCGCCAGCGGAAGCGCAAGGGCGGCCCATCAGGCACCTCGGCCAGGGTCTCGACCGGCTGCGGCGGCTCGAAGAGCTGGAGCGGACGGGCCGGCGGCTCGTCCGGCTGGGCTAAGGGCCAGGGCGCAGCATCTTCCGGTGCGCTAGCTGCGGCCGGGACAAGCGCCGCCTCGCGCTCGGGCTGATGGCTGTCCTGCGCGATGAAGCGCAAGACACGCTCACGGCCGAAGCGAGCAACCAGCCGGTCGACCAGATCGGCGACCGCCTCCTCCTCGACGGCGCGTCCGTCAAGGCTCGCTTGCGGCGTGCCGAGCGGTTCGCAGACCGGGACGGCAAGCCTGATCGCGTCATAGCCGAAGCCGGGATCGAGCGGGTCGGCCAGGCTGTCGATGCGCTCGCGATAGAGGCGCAGGATCGCGGCGGTATCGCGCGAAGGCCGGCCGGTCTCCAGCTGAAGCCTTCGCACGGCGCCGTCGCTGCGGAAGAAACTGACCTCGAAGGCGCGCCCGCCCTCGCCGCGCGCCTCGAGCAGGCGCCCGGCCTCGCCGAGCAGGCGGGCGACGATCTCCTCCAATCCCCCGGTGTCCTGCAGCGGATCGGGGAAATGCCGCTCGACCACGCAATCGGGCGGCGGACGCAAGGGCGTGATCCGGGCATCCTCATGGCCGAGAATGCGGCGCAGCTTCGTGACCAGCGCCTCGCCGAAGCGGGCGGCGAGCGTGTGCGAAGGCCGGCCAGCGAGATCGCCCAGCGTCTTCAACCCAGCACGCGACAAGGCGATCACCGTCTCGGCCGAAGCCTCCAATGCCGAGACCGATAGCGGCAGCGTCCGTTGCTCATCCTCGCTCGGTAACGAGATGGCGCAGCGGCTGAAACGGGAGAGGGCGCGGGCCGCTTCGGGCGTGCCGGCGATGCTGGCGAAGACGGTGAGACCGAGCCAATCCATGCTCCGGCCGACGCGCTGGCGCAGGGCCGCCTCGCCGCCGAAGAGATGGGCGCAGCCGGTGATGTCGAGCACCAGCCCATGCGGCGGATCGAGCGCGACGAGCGGGGTGAAGCGGTCGCAGAGCGCGGCGAGCCATTCGATCAGGCGCTGATCGGCGGCCGGATCGGCCTCGACCACCGTCAGCTCCGGGATGCGGGCGCGGGCGTCGGCCAGGGTCAGGCCGCGCGTCAGGCCGAGCCCGACGGCCTGGCTGTCGCAATCGGCGAGGCGCAGCGCGCCGCGATCCTTCTCGACTAGGACGAGCGGACGCTCACCCGGCCCGGCGGAGCCCCGCCGGCGCAGGCGCTCGCTCGCCAGATAGGGAAACCAGAGGGCGAGATAGCGGCGCTGCATCCCCCGCTCCATTTTTGCTGCCTCCCTCTCCCCCGATCCTGTCCTGGAAACATCGCTCGTCACGGTTCCACTCCACACGCCACTCACGCTCACCAAGGCCGCCGCGATGGCGCAGCAGCCGTAATCCGAAAGCGGGGTCGCCCGGCGCCTGCGCCTCCCGCGCCCGCGACGGCAAGGCATGCACCTGCCAGCGCGTGCTGGCGGCGCTGGGCTGCGGCTCAGCCGCCACCCGCAGCAGCAGGGTCAGGACGCCGGAGGTCTCCGCCGCCAGAGCCAGGCGGCGGCTGGCGGTCAGGTCGAACTGGCGCGGTGCGCCCCAGGGTTCGATCAGCGTCGCCCCGAGCGCGGCACAGCGCGCCGCTTCCGCGCCGGCCCGCAGCGCCCCCTCGCCGTCGCGGACCCTGACCAAGAGGATTTGTGCGGGATCGAGCCCAAGCTCGGCCAGGCCCGGCGGATGCAGGCGCCCGGCTTCGGCATCGAGGAAATCCTGCCGGACCCAGAGCACGGGCCGCGATCCGGCAGCGCGCAGGGCCAGCGCCGCGGCGAAGCCCGTGGCGGCGGGAAGGTCGGCCCCGGCCGAGGCATAAACCTCATGCAAGGCAGCGCGCGCGATCCCTCCCCCCAGCGGCTCATCCAGCGAGGGCGTCCCGAACGCAACCCGCTCCACCGGCGCAAGCTCACGCGCCAGCCCCGCCAGAGCGAGGCTCTGCCGCAAGGCTGTCAGGGATCGGGTGGAGGCGTCTGCCATGGAGATACATGTTCACTTTTTGTTCCATGCATAAAGCGACTCCAAAACGTGCCGGAGTCAAGTCCGCATCCGCTCCGGCTTGCCTGCGGGCGGCTCGCTGCTGTCATATCGGGGCAAACCAGATCACCTATCCGCTGTGCGCCGCCCACCCGGCGGCCTCGCCTGGAGACCGCCATGAGTTCGGGACTGTTCGCCCTTCTCGACGACGTCGCAGCCTTGGCGAAGGTCGCTGCGGCCGCGCTCGACGACGCCGCGGCGCAGGCGACCAAGGCCGGCGCCAAGGCGGCCGGCATCGTCATCGACGACGCGGCGGTCACACCGCGCTATGCTGTCGGCTTCGCGGCGGAGCGCGAATTGCCGATCATCTGGAAGATCGCGCTCGGTTCGCTGAAGAACAAGCTCATCTTCCTGCTGCCGGCGGCTCTGGTGCTCAGCCTGGTCGCGCCCTGGGCGATCACGCCGCTGCTGATGGCGGGCGGCGCCTATCTCTGCTTCGAGGGCTTCGAGAAGGTCTACGAGCTCGTGGTGCCGCATGCGCATCGCGACGAAGCGGCCGGCGAAGGCGGCACCGACGCCCTCGACGCCAGGCAGCTCGAGGACCAGAAGATCGCCGGCGCGATCAAGACCGATTTCATCCTCTCGGCCGAGATCATGGCGATCACGCTCTCCACCATCACCGCCTCGTCCTTCTGGATGCAGGCGCTGGTGCTGGCCGTGGTCGGCCTCGGCATGACCGTTCTGGTCTACGGCGTCGTCGCCCTGATCGTGAAGGCGGACGATGCCGGCGTCGCGCTGGCGCGTAGCCGCATCCTCCCGGTCCGGCTGCTGGGACGTGGCCTCGTCACCGGCATGCCGCCCTTCCTCAAGCTGCTGAGCGCCGTCGGCACGGCAGCGATGCTCTGGGTCGGCGGCGGAATCATCATCCACGGCCTCGCCGGCTACGGGCTCGCCGGGATCGAGCACGCCATCCATGCCGTCGCCGTCGTGGTCGGGAAGGCTTGGCCGGCGCTCGCAGCTCTGCTGGAATGGCTGACCACCGCCGCCGCGTCCGCGGTGTTCGGGCTCGCGGTCGGCGGGCTCTGCCTCGTCGGCATGCATTTCATCGTCGAGCCGGTGCTGAAGGCGCGGCGCGGCAGCGACGCGAAGACCGCCGCCGCAGAGGCTGAGCGGCATTAAACGCCGCCCAAGCGCAGGCCCCATGCGTCTATGGCAGCCGCACGCATTGCTGAAATCTGCTAGCGCGATCGCACAGGCCCGCCACGCGGGCGATCGGTCCGCCCATGCTGCAATTCCTCGCCACCAGCACGCCCTTCTTCGCGGTGATCGCGCTCGGTGCCTTCACCGCCTGGCGCGGCATGTTCGCGGCCGACACGGTCAGGGTGTTCAACACCTTCGCGTTCATGGTGGCGACGCCGGCGATGGTGCTGCGAGTGATGTCGCGCCAGCCGATCGCGGAATTGTGGAACGGCGTCTTCTTCGCGGCGCTGGCATTGATCGGGGTCACGGTGCTCGCCCTCGCGATCCTGCTGCAGCGGCGCCTGCTCGGCCTGCCCTTCACCAATGCCGTGTCGCGAGGCCAGGCGCTGGTTGGCGGCAATTTCGCCTTCCTCGGCATCCCGCTGATGCTCGCCTTTCTCGGCGACAGCGCCGCGGCGCCGATCGCGATCGGCCTGATCTGCGATACCGCCCTGATCGTGCCACTCTCGATCGGGCTGATCGAGGCCGGGCGCGGCCAGGGCTCGCCGCTGGTGATCGCGCTCAGACTCGTCCGCGGCACGATCGTCAACCCGTTCATGCTCTCGATCATGGCTGGCATCGCGCTGTCGCTGAGCGGGGTCGCGCTGCCGGAGCCGGTCGACCGATTCCTGCTCTTCCTCGGCGCCTCGGCCGCCCCGGTCGGCGTCTTCGCCCTGGGGATCGCCGCCTTCCAATGGAGCCGGCAGGGCAGGCTGCCCTTGCGCGGCGTGCTGCCGCTGGTCGTCGGAAAGCTCGTTCTGCATCCCCTGCTGACCTGGGTGGTGCTGGCGCTGGTGCTGAAGCTCGATGCGTTCTGGGTCCAGGCCGGCGTGCTCTATGCGGCGCTGCCGATCGCGGCCAATGTCTTCGTCATTTCCGAACGCTTCGACACCGGCAGCCGCCCGATCGCGGCGGCGATCGTGATCTCGACTGCCGCCGCAGCCCTCACCTTCCCGCTAGCGATCTGGCTGATCTCGCCCTGAACCGCCATCATACGCGTCCGAAATCGCCTGCCCGGAGACATCCATGCCCAGCCAGCTCTTCCAGCCCTTCGACCTCGGCGGCCTTCATCTGGTGAACCGGGTCGTGATCGCGCCGATGTGCCAGTATTCGGCCGAGGAGGGCTCGGCCACCGACTGGCACCTGATCCATCTCGGGAACCTCTCCCTGTCGGGCGCCGCGCTCCTGATCATCGAGGCGACGGCGGTCGAGGCGGAAGGGCGGATCAGTCCGGACGATCTCGGCCTGTGGAGCGATGCGAACGAAGCGGCGCTGGCGCGCGTGCTCGAAGCGGTCCGGCGCCATTCCGACATGCCGATCGGCATCCAGCTCAGCCATGCCGGGCGCAAGGCCTCGGTGTACTCGCCCTGGACCGGCGGCGGGCAGCGCCCGCTCGATGATCGCGGCTGGCAGACGCTCGCTCCCTCCGCATTGCCGATGCAGGCCAAGGATCGGCTACCGCTGCCGCTTGATTCAGCCGGGTTGAAGCGGATCCGCGAGGCCTTCGTCGCAACGGCGCGCCGGGCGGTGCGGCTCGGCCTGCAGGCGATCGAGCTGCATTGCGCCCATGGCTATCTGCTGCACCAGTTCCTGTCGCCGCTGGCGAACCAGCGCGAGGATGCCTATGGCGGCTCGCTGGAGAACCGGATGCGCTTCCCGCTCGAGGTCTTCGAGGCGGTGCGCGAGGCGGTGCCGGCCGCGATCCCGGTCGGCGTGCGCGTCTCCGGGACCGACTGGGTCGAGGGCGGCTGGGACATCGGCCAGACCGTCACCTTCTCGGAGGCGCTGAAGGCGCGCGGCGTCAGCTTCATCCACGTCTCCAGCGGCGGCGTCTCGGCAGCGCAGAAGATCGCACTATCCCCTGGCTACCAGGTGCCGCTGGCCCGTGCAGTGAAGGCGGCGACGCGCGTGCCGACCATCGCCGTCGGCCTGATCACCGATTACGAGCATGCCGAGGCGGTCGTCGCCGGCGGCGATGCCGACATGGTCGCGCTGGCGCGCGGCATCCTCTACGAGCCGCGCTGGCCCTGGCATGCCGCCGCTCATCTCGGCGCCAGCGTCAAGGCGCCGAAGCAGTATCTGCGCTCGCAGCCGAACCGCTTCCGGACGCTGTTCGAGAGCTGAATCGGCCTCACGCCGTCATTCCGGGGCGCCGCATAGCGGCGAGCCCGGAACCTATGAACACGACACTGTTCCAGTTTGTCATGCTCGCCCTTGTGGCGAGCATCTGCGTCTTGAACACCACCTTCGACCAGCGAAGACGTGGATGGTCGGGACAAGCCCGACCATGACGGAAAAGGCTGTGTGTTTCCAAGCAGCTGGCTCAATCGCCCGGCTGCGCGCCCTCATAGCCCTCGATGATGACGAGATCGACCGGGCCGACCTTGGCGAGGTGCTGCACCGCCGCCTGGTATTCCGGCGATTCGTAGCAGGCGCGCGCCGTCTCGATGTCCTTGAACTCGATGACGACGTTGTGCTTGCGGCCCTCGCCGCGGGCGAGCTTGTACTCGCCGCCGCGGACGATGAACTTGGCGCCGTATTTGGCGAAGGCGATGGCGTTGAGCGAGCGGTAAGTGGCGTATTCCGACTCGCTCTGCACGTCGACGCGGGCGATCCAATAGCCTTTCGCCATGGTCACGCCCCCTCGACGGCGATCAGGTCGATCTCGCCGGCGCCTTCACGCAGCTTGCGCGCCTCGGCATATTCAGTCGAGAACAGATAGGCCTTGGCCGCCGCGTAATCGGGGAATTCGAGGACGACGTTGCGAGCCCGGCCCTCGCCCTCGCCGACCGACATCTGGCCGCCGCGCACCAGAGGCGTGCCGCCATATTGCCTGATCACCTCGGAGGCCTTGGCAGCGTAGACCGCCCATTGCGTCGCATTGGTCACCTTGGCGCGACCGATCACATATCCCTTGGGCATTGCCGTGTCCGTATCCGATGGAAAGGAGCGGCAGACTAAGCGGCGCCCGCGATCTCGTCCATGACCGCGGCCGCCGCTGCACGCGGGTCAGCCGCGCGGATGATGGGACGCCCGACGACGAGATGGTCGGCGCCGGCGCGGATCGCCTCGGCCGGGGTGAGCGTGCGCTTCTGGTCGCCGACGGCGCTGCCGGCCGGGCGGATGCCGGGCGTGACGATCACCATGTCCGGCCCGATGACGTCGCGCACCAACTCGGTCTCGGCGGCGGAGCAGACGATACCGTCGACGCCGGCGCTGCGGGCCTGCTGGGCGCGCAGGCGCACGAGATCGCGCACCGCGAGGCCGTAGCCGGCATCCTTGAGGTCGCCGTCGTCATAGGAGGTCAAAGCGGTGACGGCGAGCAGCTTCAGCGCCGCCTCGCCGCGGCCCTCGACCGCGCCGCGCATGGTCTGCGGATAGGCATGCACGGTGAGGAAGGTGACGCCGAGCTTGGTCAGCGATTCCACGCCCTCGGTGACGGTGTTGCCGATATCGTGCAGCTTGAGATCGAGGAAGACCTTCTTGCCCTCGGTCACCAGTTGGCGAGCGAGGTCGAGCCCGCCGGCGAAGGCGAGCCGGTAGCCGATCTTGTAGAAGCTCGCGCCGTCGCCGAGCGTCGAGACGATGCGATAGGCGTCCCAGACCGTCGGCACGTCGAGCGCGACGATCATGCGGTCCCGGAGATCGTTGATCTTCTGCGTCATCGCCCTGCCCTCCTCGCTGCCCGGCGGGGATGGCGCACGATTCGATCAGGAAGGCAAGCACTTCACCGTAAAGGCAGTGCGCCAAGCGTGTCAGCTCTCGTCGTCGTCACCCTGCTGCCGGCCCGCCAGCACCTGCGCGAACACCTGCGTCCAGACCTCCGGCGGCTGGGCGCCGGACACGGCGAGCTTGCCGTCGACGATGAAGAAGGGCACGCCGGTGACGCCGACCTTCTGGGCGTGGGCTTCCAGCCCGATGATGGTCTCGCGCAATTCATCATTGGCGAGTTCGTCGCGGGCCGCCTGCTCGTCGAAACCCTGCTCGACGGCGATCGCGACCAGCGTCTCGAGTTCGCCGATATCGCGCCCATCCTGCCAATAGGCCTTAAACAGCGCCGCGGTCATCTCGCCGCCGCGCTGCACGGTCGCGGCGGCCGCGACCAGCATATGCGCCATGCGGGTGTTGACGCTCTTCGTCACCTTCGCCCAGTTGAAGGTGACGCCGCTCTCCAGCGCTGCTTCGGACAAGCGCAGTTCGATCTCGCGGCGCTTGCCCGGGCCGAACTTGCCGTCGAGATAGGCGGTGCGGTCCATGCCGTCGGCCGGCATCTCCGGATTGAGCTCATAGGGCAGCCAGGTGATGGCGACGCGCTCGGTGAGATTGTGGTTGGCGAGCGCGGTCTCGAGCCGGGTCTTGCCGATGAAGCACCAGGGGCAGGCGATGTCGGAGACGATCGCGAGCGGCAGCTTGTCGGGCGCGGAGGGGGTCAGCATGGCCTTTTAATCCTTCGCGGAGCGCCGCGACGGGGCTTACGTCAGACCGGCGGATAGGCGTGGAGCTCGCCATGGCGATCCTCCGCGAAGCCTTGCGCGCCGGGCGTCTCGCAGCCCGAAAGGAAGGCGGGCCCGACCGGAATCTTGCCGGCCCCGCCTGGGATGTCGAGGATATAGGTCGGCTGGCACAGGCCCGAAAGGTTGCCGCGCAGGCTTTTGACGAGGGCCTGCCCTTCCGCCAGCGAGAGCCGGAACTGCGAGGTTCCCGGCGCGAGGTCGGGATGGTGCAGGTAATAGGGCTTCACCCGGTTCTCGACGAAGGCGCGCATCAGCGCCGACAAGGTCGCGACATCGGCGTTGACGCCCTTGAGCAGCACGCTCTGGCTGATCAGGACATGGCCGGCATCGGCGAGGCGCGCCAGCGCGGCCTGCGAGTCCGCGGTGAACTCGCGTGGATGGTTGGCGTGGACGGCGATATAGCTCGCCTTGCCGGGGATGCGCAGCGCGCGGGCATAGTCCTCGGTGATGCGCTCGGGCTGGACCATCGGCACGCGCGTATGCCAGCGCGCCACCTTGATATGGGCGATCGCGGCAAGACGCTTCGCCATCTCGCGCACGCGGCGGGCCGAGAGGATCAGCGGGTCGCCGCCGGTCATGATCACCTCCCAGATCTCCGGGCGGGAGGTGAGATAGGCGAGCGCGGCCTCGAGCTTGTCGCCGGTCAAGGCATCGCCGCCGGGGCCGACCATCTCGCGACGGAAGCAGAAGCGGCAATAGACCGGACAGGCATGGACCAGCTTGAGCAAAGCCCGGTCGGGATAGCGATGGACGACACCCTCGACCGGCGAATGCGCCTCGTCGCCGATCGGATCGGCGAGTTCCTCCGGCAGGGTCGTCAGCTCGGCCGGGGCGGGAATGAACTGGCGGGCGATCGGATCGGCTTCGTCGGCGGGGTCGATCAGCGCCGCGATCGCCGGCGTCACCGAGACGGCATAGCGCTTGGCGACCTCGGCCAGCGCCTCACGCCGTTCAGGCGCGACGAGGCCCCGCTCGACGAGGGCGTCGACCGTCCTGAGCGGCTGGCCGGGCGGCTGGTGGATCGTCATCGCCCTCCCCTGCCCGGTTCCGCGACCGGCGTCCAGAGCACATCCTCGACCCGGCGCGCCCCGGTGGCGAGCATGACGAGGCGATCGAAGCCGAGCGCAATGCCCGAGGCCTGGGGCATCACACTGAGCGCGGCGAGGAAATCCTCGTCGATCGGATAGCGCTCGCCATAGATGCGCTGCTTCTCGTCCATGTCGGCCTCGAAACGCCGGCGCTGCTCGGCCGGGTCGGTCAGTTCGCCGAAGGCGTTGGCGAGCTCGACGCCGCAGGCGTAGAGCTCGAAGCGCTCGGCGACGCGCCGATCGCCGGGCTTGGGCCGGGCCAGCGCCGCCTCCGAGATCGGATACTCGCACAGGATGGTGGCGCGGCCGCGGCCGAGCTCAGGCTCGACTTTTTCAGAGAGGATGCGGCTGAAGATGTCGGACCAGCTGTCGTCTTCGGCAACCCGGATGCCAGCTTCAGTGGCATCGGCTGCGAGCGCCGGACGATCAAGATAGAGGTCAGCCGCGATCGTGCGCTTGAGATCGATACCCACATGACGACGGAAGGCGTCCTGCACGGTTAGCCGCTCTGGTGCCGCAAACGGATCGGCCTCGGCGCCGCGCCAACGCAGCACGCTTGCCCCTGCCGCGCGTGCTGCCTCGGCCAGCAAGGCCGCGCAGTCATCCATCAGCGCCTCGTAATCCTCCCCGGCGCGATACCACTCCAGCATGGTGAATTCCGGATGGTGCAGCGCCGTGCGCTCGCGATTGCGGAAGACCCGAGCGAAATCGAACAGGCGCGGTTCGCCGGCCGCCAGCAGCTTCTTGGCAGCGAATTCCGGCGAGGTGTGCAGATAATAGGGATGGTGGGCGCCGGCATCGTCGATCAGCGTGGTGGCAAACCCGTGCAGATGCGTCTCGTTCCCCGGCGAGAGCTGCAGGATCGCCGCCTCGACCTCGATGAAGTCGCGCGCCTCGAACCAGCGTCGCAGCGCCGCCTTGATCCGCCCGCGCGCCAGCAGCGCCGGGCGCCGGTCGGCATGGATGTCCGTCCGCCAGAAGGGCGGGTAGGTCTGGCTCATTACATCTCTCTATAGAAAGCCGCGCAAACCGGCCTGCACGCTTCCGTTCGCGCCCCGAATGCGGTAGTGGCGCGGCACAGGATTTTGCATAGCGCGCGGACAGCGCCCGCGCCAGCCAAGGAAATAGTCACGTGGTCAAGGTCATCGCCTCTTCCGTCCGCAAGGGCAACGTCCTCGAAGTCGACGGGCATCTCTGCTCCGTGCTCTCGGCCGAGAGCTTCTTCCCGGGCAAGGGCACGCCGACGACGCAGATCGACATGCGCCGCATCGCCGACGGCGTGAAGGTCACGCAGCGCTACAAGACCACCGAGCAGGTCGAGCGCGCCTATGTCGAGGATCGCGACTTCACCTATCTGTACCAGGACGGCGCGCAGTACGTCTTCATGAACCCCGAGACCTACGACCAGCTCCCGGTCGATGGCGACGTGGTCGGCGACATGGCGCCCTATCTCCAGGAAGGCATGAAGGTCACGCTCTCGGTCTTCGACGATCGTGCCGTCGCGATCGAGCTGCCGCAGCGCGTCACGCTCGAAGTCGCCGAGACCGAGCCGGTGACCAAGGGCCAGACGGCCTCCTCTTCCTACAAGCCGGCGATCCTCTCCAACGGCGTGCGCAGCGCCGTTCCGCCGCATGTCGGCGTCGGCACCCGCATCGTGGTGATGACCGCCGACGGCTCCTATGTCGAGCGCGCCAAGGATTGACCTCGGCGCCCGCTGACAGCGGCGGCGAAGCCTTATATCGATGATGACAGCGGGCCCTTTTCCGGGCCCGTTTTCGTTGGTGAGGTTCCCCGATGCCGCTTTCCGCCTATGACGCCGTCTTTCCCGGTTTCATCCAGACCCTGAAGGCGCTCGACGCCATCCTCGACAAGGCCACGGCCGAAGCCTCCCAACGCAAAATCCAGGTGGAGGTGCTGCTCTCGAGCCGGCTCGCGCCGGACATGCTCTCCTTCACCCGGCAGATCCAGCTGATGTCGGATTTCGCCAAGAATGCCGCAGCCCGGGTGAGCGGAGCGGAGAATCCGCGCTTCCCCGACGAGGAGAAGAGCTTCGAGGAGCTCAAGGCGCGGATCGCCAGGACGCTCGACTTCATCGCCTCGATCGACAAGGCGGCGCTCGATGCCGGGCTCGACAAGGACGTGACCTTCCCGCGCGGCCCCTCTGCCACCGTGACGATGAAGGGCGCCGACTACCTTACGCGCTTCGCTTTGCCGAACTTCTATTTCCACGCCACGACGGCCTACGACATCCTGCGCGAGAACGGCTTCCAGATCGGCAAGCAGGACTTTTTGAAGGGCGTGTTCGAGGCGTGAAGCCTACAGCGTCATGCTCGCCCTTGTGGCGAGCATCCACGTCTTGAACACCGCATCTGTCGAAGGAAGACGTGGATGGTCGGGACAAGCCCGACCATGACGGCTCGGCCCGCCCACAAGTCCGCCGGCCTCACAAATACGGCGAGCAGAGCCAGAGCATCCGGTCGAGCAGGCGCAAGGGGAAGGGCCGTGCCCGCAGCTCCTTCAACGTGACCGGATGCGCTCCGACGATCGCGGCATCGATGCGCTCCTCGATGCCGCGGGCAAAGCCTTCGTCGAGCACTTCGAGATCGATCTCGAAGTTCAGCCTGAGCGAGCGGGCATCGAGATTGGACGAGCCGACATAGGCCCAGGTTCCATCGATCGCCAGCAGCTTGGAATGGTCGAAGGAGCCGGTCGCGCGCCAGATCTTGCAGCCATCCTTCAGCACCTGGTCGAACTGCGCCCGCATGGCACGATCGACCAGGACGAGATTGTTGACGTCGGGCACGACGATGTCGATGGCGACGCCCCGCCGGGCCGCCGTGACCAGCGCGCTGATCAGTTCGCGATCCGGCAGGAAATAAGGCGACATGATCCGGATCGACTCGCGCGCCACCGAGAAGGCGCCGATCAGCAGCTTGTGGTTGGTCTCCAGGCTGGCATCGGGCCCCGAAGCGACAGCGCGCATCAGCACGGTCGGGCCTTGCGCCGCAGCGCGGGGCGTAATCGCCCAGGTCTCGCCGGCGAGTTCCTCGCGCGAGGCGAAGCGCCAATCCTCGGCGGCGACACCGAACAGGTCCTCGACGACCGGGCCCTCGACACGGAAATGCGTATCATGCGCGGCGGCCTCGCCGGCGAACTCGGTGGTGAAGCCCTGGCGGATGTTCATGCCGCCGGCGAAGGCGATGCGCCCGTCGACGATCAGCAGCTTGCGGTGGGTGCGCAGGTTCGCATAGGGCAGCCGGAGGCCGATGATGATGTTGCCATTGAAGACATCGACCGGCACGCCGCCTTTCTGCAGGTAGCCGACGATGCTCGGCACCGAATAGCGCGCGCCGACGGCATCGATCAGCACGCGGACTGCGACGCCGCGCTGGACGGCCGCGATCAACGCATCGGCGACGCGCAGGCCGAGGGGATCGCGGTCGAAGATATAGGTCTCCAGGATGATCGAGCGCTCGGCCGCCGCGATCGCCGCGATCATCGCGGCATAGGCCTCGTCGCCGGTCCTCAGCACCGTGATGGCGTTGCCGGTCTTGAGATGGCGCCGCGTCGCCTTGTCGCCCAGCGTCTTCAGCGCGGCGAAGCGGCGCCCGACATCGCCGGCGACCTCGGCATCGGAGACCTCGAAGGTCTGCGCCTTGGAAAAGGCACCGAATCCGTGCCGGCGCTGCGATACGATCGAGGCGCGGCGGATGCGGTTGATGCCGCCGACCGCATAGATCAATGGCCCGATGATCGGCGAGAGCACGATGACGCCGACCCAGCCGATGGCGGCGCGGACCTCGTCCTTGGTCATCGCGGCATGGCTGGCGGCGACCACGGTCAGCGCCAGCGAGACGAAGCCGAGGATATGCGGCCAATAGGCGGAGAGAATCTCCCACATGCCCGCGACTATCGCATGGGACACGAAACCGGCAATGCGATCAGCCGCTTATCGAGACGCGCCGAGTTTCATGGCGGGCCCCCCTTGCAATCGCAGGATCATAATCCCATATCCTGGTCACGCGGATGTCGAGGGCGTTCCACAGCCCTCCGTCCCGTTGAAGACGGCCATGAGCCCCAAGGTAGCGACGCCGGATGTACGCGCGCCCTTCCGGACATGGCCGTTGGCGTTTCTGGAGCCTTCAACGTCATGCTCGGGCCTGACCCGAGCATCTCAGTCCGAAAGAGGCTTCCCACCCTCTCGTCCAGAGTTTCTCGGGTCTGCGCTTCGCTCCGCCCGAGAATGACGCCTCCTAATGCGAATTCCCCTGCAGGAACGGATTGGTCCTGCGCTCCTCGCCGAGCGTGCTCGCGGGCCCATGGCCGGCCAGGAACTGGACGTCATCGCCAAGCGGCAGCAGCTTGCCCTTGATCCCGGAGATCAGGTCCTTGTGGTTGCCATAGGGGAAATCCGTGCGGCCGACCGAGCCGGCGAAGACGGTGTCGCCGGCGAGCAGGAAGCGCAGATCCTTCTGGAACAGCGTGACGTGGCCGGGCGTATGCCCCGGCACATGCTGGACGGCGAATTCGATATCGCCGACCGAGACGCTGTCGCCCTCGGCGAGCCAACGCGTCGGCGTCACCGCCTGCACGCCGCGCATCTCGAACATCAGCCCCTGCTGCGGCAGGGCGTCGAGCAGGAACTTGTCGGCCTCGTGCGGGCCGATGATCGGCAGGTTCAAGACGCCAGCGAGCTCGGTCGCGCCGCCGGCATGGTCGATATGGCCATGGGTCAGCCAGATCGCGACCGGCGTGACGCCGAGCTCCTTCAGCGCGCCGCGGATGCGCTCGACATCGCCGCCGGGATCGACGATCGCGGCTTCCTTGGTGCGCGTGCACCAGACGATCGAGCAGTTCTGCTGGAACGGCGTCACCGGCACGACGGCGATGCCGAGCGGGCTTTCTGTCTGGTCGGTCATCACACGCCTTTCGTCAGGAGAGCCGGAGCTGTCTATCGGCGCCCGCAGCGATTGGCGAGCAGCACGCGGTAGTCGGCGAGCGACTGGTCCATCTGGGCGACGTTCTCCTCGCGCTGCCGACCGGTCTGGCACGTCGCGAAGACAGAGCGCGCCTTCTGCATGAAGGTCACGTGATCACGCCAGGCGGCGCATTGCGTCGCCTGGTCGGCCGTGGCCACCTGCTGCATCTTGTATTGGCGCTGGCGCATCGCCGCTTCGTTCTGGAACAGGTCGCGCGTGCACGTCGCCGGAACGGGACGCGGCTGTGCCAAAGCGAGAGCAGGAGCCAGGGTCAGCAGGACGGCGACGGCAGCGCGAGCGATCATCCGAGGTTCAGCTCCTTGAAGAAGTCGTTGCCCTTGTCGTCGATGACGATGAAGGCCGGGAAATCCTCGACCTCGATGCGCCAGACCGCCTCCATGCCGAGCTCGGGATATTCGAGCAGCTCGACCTTGCGGATGCAGTCCTGGGCGAGGCGCGCCGCCGGGCCGCCGATCGAACCGAGATAGAAGCCGCCATGGGCCTTGCAGGCCTCGCGGACCTGGGCCGAGCGGTTGCCCTTGGCCAGCATCACCATCGAGCCGCCGAAGGACTGGAACTGGTCGACGAAGGAATCCATGCGGCCGGCCGTGGTCGGGCCGAAGGAACCGGACGCGAAGCCCTCAGGCGTCTTGGCCGGGCCGGCATAATAGACCGGGTGGTTCTTCAGATAATCCGGCATGCCCTGGCCGTTCTCCAGCCGCTCGCGGATCTTGGCATGGGCCGAGTCGCGCGCGACGATGATCGTCCCCGTCAGCGAGAGCCGGGTCTTCACCGGGTATTGCGTCAATGTGGCGAGAATCTCGCTCATCGCCCGGTTGAGGTCGACCTTGACGACGTCGCCGCCGAGCTTGGCCTCGTCGATCTCGGGCAGATACTTCGACGGATCGGTCTCCAGCGCCTCCAGGAAGATGCCGTCCCTGGTGATCTTGCCCTTGGCCTGGCGGTCGGCCGAGCAGGAGACGCCGAGGCCGATCGGCAGCGAGGCGCCATGGCGCGGCAGGCGGATGACGCGCACATCATGGCAGAAATACTTGCCGCCGAACTGCGCGCCGACGCCGAGCGCCTGCGTCAGCTTGTGGACCTCCTCCTCCATCTCGAGATCGCGGAAGGCGTGGCCGGAGGGCGATCCCTTGGTCGGTAGCGCATCGAGGTACTTGGTCGAGGCGAGCTTGACCGTCTTGAGGTTCTGCTCGGCCGAGGTGCCACCGATGACGATGGCGAGGTGATAGGGCGGGCAAGCCGCCGTGCCGAGCGTCAGGATCTTCTCCTTCAGGAACGCCATCATCCGGTCCTTGGTCAGGAGCGAGGGCGTCGCCTGGAAGAGGAAGGTCTTGTTGGCCGAGCCGCCGCCCTTGGCGACGAACAGGAATTTGTAGGCGTCCTCGCCCTCGGCATAGATGTCGATCTGCGCCGGCAGGTTGGTCGCGGTGTTCTTCTCCTCGAACATGGAGAGCGGCGCGACCTGGGAATAGCGCAGATTGCGCTTGAGATAGGCGTCGTAGACGCCCTCGCCGAGGGCCGCTTCGTCCTCGCCATCGGTCCAGACCTTGCGGCCCTTCTTGCCCATGATGATCGCCGTGCCGGTGTCCTGGCACATCGGCAGCACGCCGCCGGCGGCGATGCCGGCGTTCTTGAGCAGGTCATAGGCGACGAAACGGTCGTTCGAGGTCGCCTCGGGGTCGTCGAGGATCTTGGCGAGCTGGGCGAGATGGCCCGGGCGCAGCAGATGGTTGATGTCGATGAAGGCCTGCTCGGAGAGCCGCTTGATCGCCTCGCGCGAGACGCTCAGGACCTCGCGGCCGCCGACCGTCTCGACGCTGACGCCGTCGCTGCCGAGCGAACGGTAGGGTGTCTTGTCCTCGCCGAGGGGGAAGAGATCGACATGGGTATAGGCCATCGGCGGCACTCCGCGGTTCGATGGCGCCGCGCACGGCGCCTCACAGCTTCGGCCGCGTCATAGCCGCTCGGGGCAAGGCCTCCAAGCCTAGACTGTCATCATTCAAAGGAAGACGCCGCCTGGTGCGGCCTGCCTTCAGGCCGCCTTGGCAGCCGTCTCCGCCAGGATGGCGTAAATGGCGGCCGGGTCATGCGCATGGCGCACCTGCTCCAGCACCGCCTGGTTGCGCAGCACGCGGGCGACGCGGGCCAGCGCCTTGAGATGATCGGCCCCCGCCCCTTCCGGCGCGATCAGTACGAAGATGATGTCGACCGGCTGGCCGTCCAGCGCCTCGAAATCGATCGCCTTCTCGGCGCGGGCGAACAGGCCGACGAGACGATCGATGCCGGCCATGCGGCCGTGCGGGATGGCGATACCGTCGCCGATGCCGGTCGAGCCCAGGCGCTCGCGCTGGAGCAGGGCTTCGAACAGTTCGCGCTCGGGCAGGCCGGTGAGCACGGCAGCGTGCTGCGCCAGCTCCTGCAGGGCCTGCTTCTTGGAGTTGGCGCGCAACGGCGAGATCACCGCATCGGGCCGGAGAAGATCGGTCAGCGTCATAGGCCAATCCATGCATGTCCCGTGCCGGAACGCGGGCGCCACCGGCATCCCGGCCGGCACCCGAATCCCATCAGCGGCGGGACTTCAAGAAAGAGAAGCCGGCGGATCGATCCAGCCGATATTGCCGTCGCGGCGGCGGTATACGACGTTCATGCGGCCATTGCCAGCATGGCGGAAGATAACCACAGGCGCGCCGGTCAGATCGAGCTCGGCGACCGCGTCGCCAACCGTCATCTGGTGCAGGGATTTGGTCGATTCGGCCACGATCACCGGGTTCTCGCCAGCATGATCCGCCTCGTGCTCCTCGATATCCTCATCGGGAGCGGCGATCACATAACTGGGGATTTCCAGAGCGGGCTCACGCCCATTGGCGGCAGCGGCGCGATCCTTCAGCCGTCGCTTGTAGCGGCGCAGGCGCTTCTCGATGCGCTCGGCCATCTTGTCGAGGCTGGCATAGGGATCATGCGCAGTGGCCGAGGCTTCGAGGGTGATGCCGGAAGAAAGATGCAGGACGCCGTCGGTCTTGAAGGCCGTGCCATCCTTGCCGACGGTGACGTGGCCCTGATAGCCGCCCTCATAGTACTTGCCCAGCGCTGCGGCGACCCTGGCTTCGGCCTGGCCGCGGAGGGCCTCGCCGACATCGAGATTCTTGCCGGAGATTCGCAAGCTCATGGAGTGCTTCCCCTTCTTGTCGCCATGGTCAGTAGCCGACCATCCTGAGGAGGTAAGAACGCCCTCATGGGGTTGTCAATGTGCGGACCCGCGCAGTTGCACGGGCAGCAGGGCGAAGCTGCGAGCGGCTCATGAGGTGACGCGCATGTTGTGCTGCAGCGCAAACTCGCCCTCGCGAAGCGCGCGGGTCAGCGTCCGGCGTGCGCCATCGCCGCCTTCTCGCGGCGGCGTTCCATCGAAGAGGGAATACGCAGCGATTCCCGATATTTCGCCACGGTACGGCGGGCGATGTCGATACCGCTTTCCTTCAGCCTGGTGACGATGGCGTCGTCCGAGAGCACGTCCTTCGGCGGCTCGTCATCGATCATCTGCTTGATGCGGTGACGCACCGCTTCGGCCGAATGCGCCTCGCCATAACCGGTCGCCGCGATAGCGGCGGAGAAAAAGTATTTCATCTCGAAGACCCCGCGCGAGCAGGCGAGGTACTTGTTCGAGGTGACGCGCGATACCGTCGATTCGTGCATCCCGATCGCGTCGGCGACGGTCTTGAGGTTGAGCGGACGCAGATGCTCGACGCCATGGGCGAAGAAGCCGTCCTGCTGGCGCACGATCTCGCTGGCGACCTTGAGGATGGTGCGGGCGCGCTGCTCGAGCGAGCGGGTCAGCCAGTTCGCCGTCTGCAGGCATTCGGCGATGAAGGCCTTCTCGGTATCGCTGCGGGCCGCCTTCGAGACGCGAGCATGATAGGTCTGATTGACCAAGACGCGCGGCAAGGTGTCGGGGTTGAGGTCGACCAGCCAGGAGCCGTCCGGCGCGGCACGGATGAAGACATCCGGCACCACGGTCTCGGCCGCCGAGCCGCCGAAGGCGCGCCCTGGCTTGGGATCGAGCCGCCGGATCTCGGCGACCATGTCGGCGATGTCCTCGTCGTCGACGCCGCAGATGCGGCGGAGGGCGGCATAGTCGCGCTTGGCGAGCAGCGGCAGATTGGCAACGAGCGCCTGCATGGCGGGATCATAGCGATTGCGATCGCGCAGCTGGATCGCCAGGCACTCGCCGACATCGCGCGCGGCAATGCCGCTGGGGTCGAACGCCTGGACGATGGCGAGGACCTTCTCCACCCGCGGGAGATCGACGCCGAGGCGCTCGGCGATGTCGGCCAGCGGCTCGGTCAGGTAGCCGGAATCGTCGACGCCATCGATGATGTGGCTACCGATCAACCGCTCGGCCGGCGCGGTGACGGCAAGGTCGAGCTGGGCGCTGAGATGCTCATGCAGCGAGAGCTCGCTGGTCAGCCCGTTCTCAAAGCTGTCGGGCCCATCCTCGAAGGAGCCGCCGGAACCGCCATAGGCGCCGCCGATGATCGGCAGGCTATCGGTGCCCTGCGCCTCCAGCCGCGCCGCCTTGGGCTGCTCGTTCTGGAAGACGTTGTCGAGCCCGGTGCCGAGCCTGCCCTCGATGCCTTCCTGGGTGTTGAGGCTCTCGGCGCGGGCATAGGTCTCCGCATCGGCGGCGTGCGGGCTTTCGCCGGCGCCATTGGCCATGGCCGGCTCCGGAGCCTCGTCGCTGCGCTCGAGCAGCGGATTGCGCTCCAGCTCGCCCTCGACGAAGCTCTGCAATTCGAGATGGGAGAGCTGGAGCAGCTTGATCGCCTGCAGCAATTGCGGCGTCATCACCAGGGACTGGCCCTGGCGCAGCTCCATGCGTGGCATCATCGCCATCGCGATCCCGACTCCTTAGCCTGCGGCAATTCGGCACGGTTCTTGCCTGTGGAACAGACTAACCGCCGACCGCTGCCGCGTCAAAGCCCCGAGCGGGCTTTTGCGCCGGGAAGTTAATGCACTGCAACACCCGCGAGGATGCTGGGCTTGCCGCCTCAGAGGCGGAAATCCTCGCCGAGATAGACGCGGCGGACATCGGCATTGGCGATGATCTCGGCGGGCGAGCCTTCGGTCAACACCCGGCCGGAATGGATGATGTAGGCGCGATCGACCAGGCCGAGCGTCTCGCGGACATTGTGGTCGGTGATCAGCACGCCGATGCCGCGATCGGTCAATTGCCGCACCAGTTCCTGGATGTCGCCAACCGCGATCGGGTCGATGCCAGCGAAGGGCTCGTCGAGCAGGATGAAGGACGGACGGCCGGCCAGCGCGCGGGCGATCTCGCAGCGGCGGCGCTCGCCGCCCGACAGCGCGATCGAGGGCGCCTTGCGCAGACGGCTGATGTTGAACTCGTCGAGCAGCTTGTCGAGCTCGCGCTCGCGCTTCTTGCGGTTCGGCTCGACCACTTCGAGCACAGCGCGGATATTGTCCTCGACCGAGAGGCCGCGGAAGATCGAAGCTTCCTGCGGCAGGTAGCCGATGCCGAGCCGGGCGCGCTGGTACATCGGCAGATTGGTGATGTCGTTCCCTTCGAGCGAGATCACGCCCATATCGGCACTGACCAGGCCGGTGATCATGTAGAAGATCGTGGTCTTGCCGGCGCCGTTCGGACCGAGCAGGCCGACCGCCTCGCCATTGCGGACGTAGAGCGAAGCCTCGCTGACGACATTGCGGGCGCCATAGGTCTTGCGCAGCCCGCTGACGGCGAGGATGCCGGTGCCGCCGACCGCGCTCGCGATGCGGCCGGATTGGACCTCCTCCTCAGCCGCCGGCTTGCCCTTGCCTCGGCCGAAAAGTCCGCCGAGCCGGCCGAACAGCCCGCTACGCGCCGCAGGCGCCTTGGCCGGCCGCGTCTGGCTGGGCTGCGCCTGCTGGGCAGCCTCGGGGGGCGGGGACATGGATATCGTCACAGGAAGAGGTACGATCCGCTGGCGTTCGACATGGGTCCGCTCTGGTATGCGAGGCGCGCCGAACTGGCAACGCCTTCCTGCGGCTAACCTTGCCGTAAGGGAAGATCAGTTGGTCGGCGTGGCGGCCGGCTTGGCCCCCGCCTTGTCCTTCTTGTCTTTGCCTTCCTCGCCGGAGTTCGGCACGAAGAAGCCTTGGACGCGCCCGCTCGACGTCACGTTGGCGATGCCGGTCTGCGTGTTGTAAACGAGCTTGTCGCCGCGGGTGATGTTCGGGCCGTCGTTCAGCGCGACATTGCCGGTCATGATCACCTGATTGTTGGCGCGGTCGAAGACGGCATTGTCCGAGGTCGCGGCCTGGGTCTTCGAGACCACCGTGACCGGGCCGGTGCATTCGATTCGCTTGATCGCGCCGTCATTGGTGCCCTGGCCCTGCTGTGCAGCAGGCTGTGCCGGCTTCGGCGCGGCGCCCTGACCACCCTGGCCGCGGCCCTCATAGAACACCGTCATCACCGAGCAACGCACGGTCGTCTCGCCCTGCACGGCGACGACGTTGCCCGAGAAGATCGCCTTGTTGTCCTTGTCGAGCACGTCGAGCTTGTTCGCATCGATCTTGATCGGCTCCTTGCTGTCGCCGCCCATGCCGCCGAAGGGCGAACCAGGGGCGCCGCCGCGCGGCTTGGCCGGCTTGGCCGGCGTCGCGCTCGCAGCAGCCGGAGCAGCCGCGGGAGCCGAGCCGGATCGCGCCGGCTGTTGCTGGGCCAGCGCCGCGACGGACAGCGCCGGCGCGATCAAGGCCGCAAGGGCAAAAACGAGAGGTTTCATCGGCGTTCCGTCATTGCTCCACATGGCTCGATGCAACGGCCTCACGGCTTGGCAGCCGGACGAAGGGCTTCGAGATTGGGCGTACTGCCCTCGCGCTCCGGCCCGGCCAGACTGCGCGCCGGCGCATTCTCGATCAGGACATGCACGCGCCCCTCGAAGGTGATGAGCGCGCCATTGTCCTTCACGTCGAGCGTGTCCGCGTCAACCGTCGTCGTGCCGAGATTGACCTTCACCGGCTCGCGCGAATTGACGGTTCCAGCCTTGAAGTCGACATCGGCGGTGCGCATGCGGACATCATAGCCGGAGTCGGTCCGGATCTTCACGTCGTCGACCAGCTTGAGCTTCTCCTTCTGCTGGTCGAAGAGGCCGCTCTTGGCGTTGATGTTGATCCAGCCTTCGGACTTCATCAGCACCCGCGCCACCATCTGCACGAGCTCGATCTGCGTGGGATTGCGTACGTCCTGCAGCGCCGAATCCGCCGTGACCTCGTAAGGGCTGTTGTCCTTGCGATAGCCGGCTAGCTTCGGGGTCTCCATCACCACCTTGCCGCCGGACAGGCTGATTCCGCCCAGCGAGAAATTGCCGGCATGACGCAGCGGATTGAGGAAGGGGACGATGATCAGCCCGACCACCGCGCCGATCGCCCCGATCGGGATCAGGCGCCGCAGCAGGCGCACGAGCACGGAATGCCGACGCGCCGCCTGGAAGGCGCTCTGCCGCATCTGCGCCCGAATCGCCGCCGGACTGCGTGTCTCAGGGGTTGTGATCGCCAAGCTCATGCCCGCCCATTGCCAGCCGCCGGCGGCTTTTTGATGTCGAACCGAGGCACATGCCGACAGGCAACAGCGACCGGTCCGGCGACCGCCAGACGAATGACCCTAGTCTCAAATACCTCAAATTTACGTATGCGCGAAGATGTCGACTTCCGGCCAGCCGGCGAGATCGAGCGCGGCACGCGTCGGCAGGAAGTCGAAGCAGGCCTTGGCGAGATGGCCACGGCTCTCGCGCTCCAGCATCACGTCGAGCTTCGCCTTCAAGGCGTGCAGGTGCAGCACGTCGGAGGCGGCATAGCCGAGCTGCGCTTCGGTGAGCGCGTCGGCGCCCCAATCGGAAGATTGCTGCTGCTTCGACAATTCGACGCCGAGGAGCTCGCGGACGAGGTCCTTGAGCCCGTGCCGGTCAGTATAGGTGCGCACCAGCTTGGAGGCGATCTTGGTGCAGTAGACCGGCGTCGTAACGACGCCGAACGCCTTCTCCAGCGCGGCGATGTCGAAGCGGGCGAAGTGGAAGAGCTTCAGCACGCTGGTGTCCGCGAGGATGCGGCAGAGATTGGCCGGCGCCGGCGCGCCCTTCGGAATCTGCACGACGTCGGCAGTGCCATCGCCGCGCGAGAGCTGCACCACGCAGAGCCGGTCGCGCTGCGGGTTGAGGCCGAGCGTCTCGGTGTCGATCGCCAGGATCGGCCCCGGCTCGTACCCATCGGGAAGATCGCCGCGGTGCAGACGAATGGTCATGCCCAAAACCTCGCTCGGCAGCGCGACGCGCCGCTCACTCAACCTGCCATCCGCCAATCACGCCGAATGGCCCCCTTCAAAATCCGGAGAACCTCTCGCAGCTAGCGGCGCGTCCCGCCGGGTTCAAGCATTTTCTCTGCCAGAACAACCGGTTCGGGTCATTAACCTTTTATTCACCATAAGCTTCATTCCGGCCCATCTCCGTGCGAGGATGCAGGATCGGAGCCCGACCCATGTCCGCAATCCGCTTGTTCACCGATCTCGATGGCCGAATCGGCCTGCGCCAGTTCTGGCTCGGCAGCATCGCGCTCGCCTTCTGCCTGTTGGCGGTCCAGTGGAGCGCGCCCCGTCTGATGGACTGGCATTCGGCGAAAATGGCTGTCGCCTTCGCCAACGCCTTCGCCCTGTTCCCCTGGGCTGCACTGGCGGCCAAGCGCGCCACCGACCGAGGCGGCTCGTCGCTCTTCGGCATCTTCCTGGTCTGCATCATCGTGCTGCCGCGCGAGGTGCAGCCGCTGCTCGGCTATGCTTGGGCGCCCTCGCTGATCGCGATCTCGACGATGGCCTGGCTGGTCGCGCTGGTCGATCTCGGATTGATGCCCGGCGTCGACCGCGATGCGCCGCTTGCAGAGCACAAGGGCGCTGCTAAACCGGCTCGATGAGCCAGAACACAGCTGCCCCCCTCGCCTTCGACCCGACCGATCCGGTCACCCTGACCCAGGCCCTGGTGCGCTGCGCCTCGGTGACGCCAGCCGAAGGCGGCGCGCTCGCGCTGCTCGATGCCGTGCTCAGCGCCGAAGGCTTCAGGGTCGAGCGGCCCGTGTTCTCGGAGCCCGGCATGCCCGATATCGAGAATCTCTATGCCCGCATCGGCAGCGAGGGACCGGTCTTTGTCATCGCCGGCCACACCGATGTCGTCCCGCCCGGCGACCTTTCCGCCTGGACGCATGATCCGTTCGCGGCCGAGATCGAAGGCGGCACGCTCTACGGGCGCGGCGCCTGCGACATGAAGGGCGGGCTCGCCGCCATGACCTCAGCCGCGATCCGCTATCGCCGCGAGAACCCGGATGCGCCGGGCTCGATCGCCTTCCTCGTCACCGGCGACGAAGAGGGTCCGGCTGTCAACGGCACGGTCAAATTGCTGGCCTGGGCCGACGCGCGCGGCGAGCGCTTCGACCATTGCCTGCTCGGCGAGCCGACCAATCCGGCGGCGATGAGCGACATGATCAAGATCGGCCGGCGCGGCTCGCTGACCGGCAAGCTCGCCGTCCAGGGCGTGCAGGGCCATGTCGGCTACCCGCACCTCGCCCAGAACCCGATCCGCGGCATGGTCCGGTTGCTGGCAGCGCTGGACGCAACGCCGCTCGACGCCGGCACCGAGCATTTCGATCCGAGCAATCTCGAAGTGACGACGCTCGATGTCGGCAATCCCGCAACCAACGTGATCCCGGCGCAGGCCAGGGCCGTCTTCAACATCCGCTTCAACGACCTCTGGACGCCGGAGACGCTGGCGGCCGAGATCGAACGGCGCCTGCGCGAGGCGGCCGGCAACACCGTGCGCTATGAGATCAGCTTCGAGCCGACCAATGCGGTCGCCTTCCTGACCCAGCCGGGGCCGTTCGTCGCGATGGCCGCCGATGCCGTCGAAGCCGAGACCGGCAAGCGCCCGGCGCTGTCGACGACCGGCGGCACCTCGGACGCCCGCTTCATCAAGAACTACTGCCCGGTCGTCGAATACGGCGTGGTCGGCCAGACCATGCACCAGATCGACGAGCGGGTCGCCGTCGCCGACCTGATCACGCTGGAGCGGATCACGCATCGTTTACTGGCGGGCTATTTCGCTGCAGCGCAGCAGGCTTGACGGAACCGACCCTGACGCCCACAGTTTAGACGAAAGTCTAATACGGTGACGTCCGGAGGGTTGGGCCATGAGGCTTGCTGCCGACGATGTGACGCGATCGCTCGCCGCCTCCTGGCGCCTGCTGCGGGCCGACGCGAAAGCCCTGCCCGATCTCGACCTCAGCCGCGACGGGTTCTGGCGCTCCTATCTCGCGCTGGTGCTGGTCGTGCCCTCGATGATCCCGGCGCTGGCGGCCGAGCGCACGCTTGCCGGACTTTCGAACAGCGGCGGGTTGTTCGACGCGCCCGGCCTGATCGCCGCGATCGTCACCGCCGAGATCCTGGCGATCCTCGCCGTGCCGGCGCTGCTGGTCGGGCTCGCGCCCGGCCTCACCCGCAATCCGCGCTTCACCAGCTTCGTCATCGCCTGGAACTGGGCCGGCATCCTCTCGGCGGCGTTGATGGCGGTGCCGGCGACGGTGTTCGCGCTGGGCTGGTCAAATCCCGGCATCGCCGGCTTCCAGAGCCTCGCTTTCGCGGCGATCGTGCTCAGGCTGCGCTACTGCGTCGCGCGCGCCGCCTTCGGGGCGCAAAGCGGCGTCGCGGGCGCTATCGCCTGCGCCAGCGTCCTCGCCGACTACACGGTGCTGAAGAGCTTCGGGCTCGCCGGGTTCTGATCCGCAGGCGTCATTCCGGGGCAGGCCGCAGGCCTGAGCCCGGAAACCATGAACACTGCCCTTTCCGTCATGGTCGGGCTCGTCCCGACCATCCACGTCTTCCTTTGCGCAGGCGATGTTCAAGACGTGGGTGCTCGCCACAAGGGCGAGCATGACGGGCTGGAGCAATGTCGTGGTCATGGGTTCCGGGCTCGCCGCTCCGCGGCGCCCCGGAAAGACGGGGTGACTCTCAGTAATCCACGCCCGCCAGATAGAGCCCGCAGGGCGGCGCCAGCGCGGCGCATTGCGAGCGGTCGCGCGCCGCCAGCACCTTGCCGACCTTGTTCTCCGGCCAGCGCCCCATGCCGACCATCTTCAGGCAGCCGACCATGGAGCGGACCTGATGATGCAGGAAGGAGCGGGCATGGACATAGGCGACGATCTCAGCCCCCTCGCGTCGGCAGTCGAAGCGGTCGAGCGTGCGCAGCGGGCTATTGGCCTGGCATTCGGCGGCGCGGAAGGTGGTGAAGTCGTGATGGCCGATCAGCGCCTTGGCGGCGCGATCCATCGCCTCGTGATCGAGCTTGACCGGAACATGCCAGACGCGGTTCGCATCGAGCGCCGGCTGCGCCCGCCGGTCGAGGATGCGGTAGATGTAGTAACGCCGCGTCGCCGAGATGCGGGCATCAAAGCTATCCGGCACCGCCTCGGCGCTCAGCACCGCCACCGGCAGGCGTTTCAGCCGGGCATTGCTGGCGTCGCGCACGACATCGGTGCGCCAGTCCTTATCGAGATCGACATGGGCGACCTGATGAGTGGCGTGGACGCCGGCATCGGTGCGCCCGGCGCAATGCAGGCGCACGGCATGGCCGCAGAAGGCCTCGACCGCCTCCTCGACGCTCTGCTGCACCGACGGCCCGTTGAGCTGGCGCTGCCAGCCTGAGAAGGGCGTGCCGTCATATTCGATGACGAGCTTGTAACGCGGCATCGCTACAGTTTCGCGCCCGCCGAGAGCCTCGCTCCGCGCAGGAACTCCTGGGCGCTCATCGGGCCCTTGCCGGCGCGCTGGACCTGGAGCAGCTTCACCGCCCCGACCGCGCAGGCGATGGTGCCCTCGTCGTCGAGCAGCGTGCCCGGCTCAGCCGCGCCACCGGCGCGAGCGGTGCGCAGCAGCTTCAAGCGCTCCGGCCCCTTGCCGAGGTCGACCTCGACGAAGGCACCCGGGAAGGGCGAGAGACCGCGCACGACGTCATGGACCTGCTGCGCCGGCCGGTTCCAGCTCAGCTTCGCCTCGTCATTGCCGATCTTGCTGGCATAGGTGACGCCCTCTTCCGCCTGCGGCGTGAAACGCAGGCCGCCACGGCTGAGGGCGGCAAGCGCCCGGACCATCAGGTCAGCGCCGAGGCCGGCGAGCCGGTCATGCATGTCGCCGGCCGTGGCGTTGCCGTCGATCGCAAGCGTCTCGACCATGGCGACGGGACCGGTATCGAGCCCCTCTTCCATCTTCATCACGCAGACGCCGGTCTCGGCATCCCCCGCCATGATGGCGCGCTGGATCGGCGCGGCGCCGCGCCAGCGCGGCAGGAGCGAAGCATGCAGGTTGAGGCAGCCGAGCTCCGGCACCTGCAGGATCGCCTTGGGCAGGATCAGGCCATAGGCGACGACGGCGGCGACATCGGCCTGGTGCGAGGCCATGATCTCGGCCGCCTCGGCGTTCTTCAGCGTCTTTGGCGAGAACACCGGGATGCCGAAGCGCTCGGCCGTGACCTGGACCGGCGAGGGCCGCAGCTCCATGCCGCGCCCGGCCGGCGCTGGCGCACGGGTATAGACGGAGACGACCTCGTGGCCCTGGCCGATGATCTCGGTCAGGGTCGGCACGGCGAAATCCGGCGTGCCCATGAAGATGACGCGCAAGCTCATGATCTGACGCTCCAGCCGCTCAGGCCGCGCTGTCCCGTTTCGCCGCCTTGGCGAAGCGCTTGTTGACCCGGTCGCGCTTCAGCCGCGACAGGTAATCGATGAAGAGCACGCCGTTGAGATGGTCGATCTCGTGCTGCAGGCAGGTGGCGAGCAGGCCGTCGGCCTCGACCTCCTGCGCCTTGCCGTCGAGATCGCGATAGCTGACCTTGACCCGCGCCGGGCGCTCGACCTCCTCGTAATATTCGGGGATCGAGAGGCAGCCCTCCTCATAGGAGCTCAGCTCCTCCGAGCGCCAGGTCACCTCGGGATTGATCAGGACCATCGGCTCGCGCTTCTGCTCCTCGCCCTCCTCCGCCTTCTTCGACACGTCGAGCGTGACGAGGCGGACCGGCTCGCCGATCTGGATCGCGGCAAGGCCGATTCCCGGCGCGTCGTACATGGTCTCCAGCATGTCGTCGGCGAGCTTGCGGATCTCCGGCGTGATGTCGCCGATCGGCGTGGAGACCTTGCGCAGCATCGAATCGGGCAGGATGACGAGAGGGCGGATGGCCATAGGGCGCTCTGAACGATTGTCGGAAGTTGCGGCGACATAAGCACTTGTGACGAAGCGGTCAAACTGTTCCGCTTATGTTCTGGATTTGCGGCGGAGATCGTGTAGGCTCGCGGCATGAACCAGATCGCCTTCGTCCTGCTGGAACGCCCCGTGAGCTGGGCCGAGGCCGCCTTCGGCTTCGCCGGGCTGACGCTTTTCCTGCTGGTGCTGGCGCTGCTCTCGTCCTGGCGCGCGGCGCGCCGGCGCGAGATCGAGGCGGCGATGGCGGCCGAGCGTGCCCGCGAGATGGACGACAAGGTCGCCGAGATGAACCGGCAGCAGGCCGAGCTCAGCGGCCGCCTGCAGACCATGGCCGAGATCCTCTCGACCCGGCAGGGCGACCTCGCCCGGATCATGGCCGAGCGGATGGAGGGTCTGCGCCAGCAGGTCGGCGCCGGGCTGGAGCAGAATGTCCGCCAGACCAATGAGAGCCTCGGCAAGCTTCAGGAACGGCTTGCCGTCATCGACAACGCCCAGAAGAACCTGACCGAGCTCACCGGCGAGGTGGTGACGCTGAAGGACGTACTCGCCAACAAGCAGGCCCGCGGCGCCTATGGCCAGGGCCGGATGGAGGCGATCATCCGCGACGGTCTGCCCGCCGCGTTCTTCTCCTTCCAGCCCACGCTCTCGACCGGCAAGCGGCCTGACTGCCTGGTCACCCTGCCGGGCGACGGACGCGGCCTCGTCATCGACGCGAAGTTCCCGCTGGAGAGCTTCACCATGCTGCGCGAGGCGCGCGGCGACGAGGCGAAAAAGCAGGCCTCGGCCCGGGTGCGCGCTGATGTCGGCCAGCACGTCAAGGACATTGCCGAGCGCTATTTCCTGCCGGGCGAGACGCAGGACATGGCGCTGCTCTTCGTACCGTCGGAGGCGATCTATGCCGATCTGCACGAGCATTTCGACGACGTGATCCAGAAGGCCCATCGGGCGCGCGTGATGATCGTCTCGCCCTCGCTGCTGGCGCTGGCGATCCAGCTGATGCAGTCGCTGGTGCGCGATGCCCGCATGCGCGAGGAGGCGCAGGTGATCCAGTCCGAGGTCGGCAAGCTGCTCGACGATGTCCGCCGCCTCGGTGACCGGGTCGACAAGCTCGACAGCCATTTCCGCCAGGCGCAGGACGACGTCGCCCAGATCAAGACCTCGGCCGGCAAGGTCTCCGGCCGGGCCGAGCGGATCGGCGCGCTGGAATTCGACGATGCCAGCCCGAACGAGCCGCAACTGCCCTTCGCTAAGGCGGTGAAGCTGAAGGCGGCGGAATGACGCGGTGCGGGTATTTTGCCCGCGCGCGCCATGCCGAGATCACATTCCGGCGTTGAGCTGCGGGCCTTCCCAGACTGCGCCGGAGGCCGTGACCCTTGCTCGTCCAGATCGGAACGCTCATCGCCGCGACGAGCCTCGTGCAGCTCGCCAACGGCTTCTTCAACACGTTCCTGTCGCTGCGGCTGACGAGCGCGGGCTTCGGACCGACGCTGACCGGACTGGTGCTCAGCGCCTATTTCATCGGCTTCACCATCGGCGCGGTCGGCTGCGGACGCGTCATCCAGCGCGTCGGCCATATCCGCGCCTATGCCGCCTTCGCCGGCATGGTCGTGGTCGGAACGGCGGCAATGCCGCTCTTCGTCTCGCCGCTTGGCTGGATCGCCTGCCGGATGGCGATCGGCATCGGCTGCGTCGGCCTGTTCATCACCACCGAGAGCTGGCTCAACGCCAAGGCCCCGCCCGAACAGCGCGGCCGCATCTTCTCGATCTACATGGTCGGCACGTTTCTCGCGCTGGCGGCCGGGCAATTGCTGATCGGCAAGCTCCCGGTCGAGACCGCCGTGCCGTTCAACATCATCGTCGCGCTGTTCGCGCTGGCGCTGGTGATGGTCAGCACGACTCGTGCGGAAGCTCCGACGCTGCCGGCGGAAGCCTCGCTGCCCTATGGCGAGCTGACGCGGCAGGCGCCAATCTCGGTGATCGGCTGCGTGATCGCCGGCATGATCAGCAGCGCCTTCTATGCGCTGTTCCCGGCCTGGATGGCGCAGAATGCCATCCCGCAGGAGACGATCGCGCTGTTCATGCTGGTCGCGGTGCTCGGCGGCTTCGCCTTCCAGGTTCCGGTCGGCCGCTTCTCCGATCGCGGCGATCGCCGGATCGTGCTGGCGGGCCTTGCGCTCGGCTTCTCGGTCGCAGCCGTCGCGCTCGACCTCGTGCCACGCCAGCTTGGCGCAGTGCTGCCGGTGGCCGCGCTGCTCGGTGGCTTCATGTCGACGCTCTATCCGGTCTGCGTCGCCCATGCACTCGACCGCATGCCGCAGGATCGCGTCGTCGCGGTGAGCGGCCGGCTGATCCTGGTCAGCGGCATCGGCTCGGCGCTCGGCCCGCTGCTCGGCGCCCAGGTGATGGCGCGGCTCGACATCAACGGGCTGCTCTATTTCATGGCCGCGATCAGCGCCCTGCTCGCAGCCTTGGCGGCGCTGCGCATCCGCCAGCGCGCGGCGCCCGAACAGATGTCCGAGCGCCCCTTCGCGATCATCGACCCGATGACGGCGCCGATCTCACAGGAACCGGAAGCGACGGAGGCGGATGGCTCACCGCGCCCGCTGCCGGCCTGATCAGGCCGATCAAGCCCGGGCGAGATTAGCCGAGAGCTCCGGCTTCACGTTCAGTGTCTGGAAGACGACGCAGTAGCGCTCGGTCAGCTTGAGCAAGGTATCGAGCTTATCCTGCGGCGCATCGGTCTCGACGTCGAAGGAGAGGCGGATCGCCTTGAAGCCGACTGCCGCATCCTTGGCGACGCCGAGCGTGCCGCGAAAGTCGAGGTCGCCCTCGGCGCGGACCGTGCCCTTCTTCAGCTCGATCTCGAGTGCGGTCGCGACCGCCTTCAGCGTGACGCCAGCACAGGCGACGAGCGCCTCGAGCAGCATGTCGCCCGAGCAAAGCTCGGCGCCGGAGCCGCCGGTCGCCGGGTGCAGGCCAGCGAGCGCAATCGCGCGGCCGGTCTCGACCTTGCAGGCAATGTGCTGGTCGTCGAGCTCGCCCTTGGCTTTCAGCGTGATCACCGCCGCATCGGGCGCCTCACGATACTTGTCCTTGAGCGGAGCCTGCAGAGCGCGCAGCGCGGTGACGTCCATGGTCGTGATCCCTAGCGAAAACTGTTCGCGGCCTGTCTAGCCGGTTCAGGCCGCCGCCTCCACCTCCGGCGCGGCATGCCGGCCTTCCTTGTCAAGCGCCCGGCGCAGTTCGCGGCGCAGGGCAACGAAGCCGACCGAGCCCTCCTCGCGCGGACGCGCCAGCAGGTTGTCGAGGCTGAAGGCGACCGGCCCCGGCTGCTGCGGCAGGACGAGGACGCGGTCTGCCAGATGCAAGGCGTCCTCGACCGAGCCGGTGGCAATGACGACAGCGGGACGCCCCTGCGTACATAGCTCCGGCAGGAAGGCGGCGAGCCGGTCCCGCGCCTCGCTATCGAGCCCAGCAAAGGGCTCGTCGATCAGCAGCAGGCGCGGCCTGACCAGCAGCAGGCGGGCAATGGCGAGCCGCAGCAATTCTTCGGGCGAGAGCGTCCCGGGCCGCTGGGTCGCCTGCGCGGCAAGGCCGACGCGGACCAGCACATTGGCGATCAGGCCCTCGCGCTCGAACGGCGTGGCTTTGGGCAAGGCAAAGGCGAGGTTCTCGGTGAGATCGAGCCAGGCAAAGAAGCGCGGGCGAGCACAGAGCAGGCCGATCTCGGCGGTCGGCACGATTTCCTCGTCGGCCCGAAGGCCGGCGAAACCACGTAGCGCCGCCGCCCGCACCTCGGGAGCGCCAAGCAGGGCGACAACCTCGCCGGCGGCCGGACGCGGCAGGGCGTGAACAGGGGAGCGGGAGAGATTGTGAAGAACGGCCGACATGCCTTGGCTCCATCCATAGATAAGGCGGAAGGAGCGCCACGGCCTCAGGGCCGTCCCGTCGTCCCGCGCTTTAGCTGCATTTGTTTCGCGCCCGCAAGCTGAGGCTCAAATCGGCGCGTGTCCTTTCATAAGGTCTGAACGTCCGTTTTGTCAAACGGACCCTCTCAGTCAGGGAAGTCGGCACGGGCGAGCCGGTAGCGGCATTGCAGGATGGTTTCACCGCGCGAGCGCGAGGGGCACTCGACCCGGTCGAGCAAGCGGAAACCCAGCCTGGTCAGCACCCGGCCCGAAGCAGCATTGTCGGCCGCGTGACCCGAACGGAGCGACAGCAGGCCGGCATTGGCGAAGGCGAACCGCACCACCGCCCTGGCCGCCTCGGAGGCGAAGCCCTGTCCCTAGGTCGCCTGCTCGAACCAGTAGCCGAGCTCGCCCTCGCCATCGGCGATCTCATCGATGTCGACGAGCCCGATCATCCGCCCGTCCAGCATCGCGGCGAAGCGATAAGCCTCCCCCGCCGCCCATTCGCGCGGATGGTCGGCGAACCAGGCTTCGATCTCGGTCCGTTCGGGTGGAAAGGAGGCCATCCGCAGCATTCGCGTGACGGCCCAGTCGGACTGTATCTCGAAGGCGCGTTGCGCGTCGGCCGCAGACGAGGGCCGCAAGGCGAGCCGGGCGGTCGCGATCGTCCTGCGTGGGATGGGCGCGGTGTCCATCGCCCGATGCTGCCACGGTCGTGCGGCGCCTACCACCACATGCCGGCACTCTCGGCCGCCTTGTGCTGGCGCGGCTCGCTGTCGGTGAGCGAGCGGTCGAGCGTGCGCAGCGCCTCGCGCTTGATCGCCTCGAAGGCCGGCGAAAGCCGGTCGCGCGGGCGGGTCAGCGGGTTGTCGAGCTCGTCGAAAATGCGGCCGGGCCTGGGTTGCATCACCACGATGCGGTCGGCCAGCGTCACCGCCTCCTCAACGTCGTGCGTTACCATCACCACGGTCGGCCGGCTCTCCTCCCAGAGAGCGAGGAGATGGCCGTGCAGGCTGGCGCGCGTGGTGGCGTCGAGCGCCGAGAAGGGCTCGTCCATCAACAGGAGCTTGGGTCGGGTGACGAGGGCACGGGCGATGGCGACGCGCTGCTGCTGGCCGCCGGAGAGCTCGCGCGGCCAGCGCGCCTCGTAGCCGGCGAGGCCGACACGGGCGAGCGCCCCGGTGACGAGACGGGCGCGCTCAGCCGCCGGGAGATGGCTGAGGCCGAAGCCGGCATTGTCGGCGACCGAGAGCCAGGGCAGCAAACGCGGCTCCTGGAAGATCACGCCGACATCGGCGCGCGGCTCGGTGATGGCCGCGTCGTCGAGCAGGATGCGCCCCTCGCTCGGCCGGTCGAGCCCGGCCACGAGGCGCAGCAGCGTGGTCTTGCCGCAGCCGGAGCCGCCGACCAGCGCCAGGATCTCGCCGGCCGCAACGGAAATGTCGATGCCGGACAAAGCCCGGGTGCCATCGGCATAGGTCTTGGACATATGGTCGAAGGTGAGCATCGCGCCCTTAGAGCCTGTCTCTGGCAGTATCCTGCCAAGCGAGGAAAGGGTGGGTCAGCGCAAGCAGGAGACCGTCGGCGAGTTTGCCGAGCACGGCGAAGGCGATGATCGCGGCGATGATCGTATCGGGACGGCCGAGCTGCTGGCCGTCGACCAGGAGATAGCCGAGGCCTTCGCTCGCGCCCATGATCTCTGCGGCGACGACGAACATGAAGCCGAGGCCGAGCCCGCCTCGCAGCGCCGTGAACCAGTCGGGCAGGATCGCCGGCAACAGCACGCGACGGACCATGGCGAGCCGGCCGAGGCGGAAGACACGGCCGACCTCGACGATCTTGCGATCGATCGAGAGGATCGCGGCGGCGACGCCGAGATAGACCGGGAAGAAAACGCCGACCGCGATCAGCGCCACCTTCGAGGCCTCGAAGATACCGAACCAGAGGATGAAGAGCGGCACCCAGGCGATCGAGGGGATGGCGCGCAGAGCCTGCAAGGTCGGATCGAGCAGGCCTCGCGCCAATGGCAGGGCACCGGTCAGGGCGCCGAGCGCGGTGCCAACGGCGGCGCCGATGCCGAAGCCGGCAGCGACGCGCCAGAGCGTCGCCAAAGCGTGGGTCCAGAGTTCGCCGCTGACGGCGAGCTGCCAGAGCGTTTTGCCGACCACACTGGGCGGCGGCATCAGCCGGCCATTGGCAATGCCGGCGCGGACGAGGATTTCCCAGATGATTGCGAGGACGACGGGCAGCAGGAAGCCGGCTAGGCGGAGGCCGGCGCGCGAAACCGGCCGCGCACGAGGCGCGGCCGGCTTCTCATCAACGGCGTCTGCGATCTCGATCGAACTCATTGCGACGGGATCATGCCCGTTCAGTTGGTCGCGGCAAAGCGCTTGTCGATCAGCGCTTCGACTGATGCCTTGACGTCGGCATTGGCGGGCAGGACGCCGGCCTGCTGCAGGGCAAGGCCCGCGGCGAGGATGGTCTCGGCTTGCGCCGGGCCGATCGTGCTGTGGGTCAGTTCGGTGCGGGTGAGCTGACGCTCGATCACCGCGTCGGAGAGCTTGGTCGCCTCGACCAGTGCCTTCCTGACCTCGGCCGGGTTGGCGAGCGCGATGGCGCGCGCCTCCTCATAGGCCTTGAGCACCTTGCGGACGAGCTCGGGGTTCTTCTCGGAGAACTCCTCGCGGACGTTGAGCACGCCCCAGGTGTTGTCGGCGGCCTTGCGGTGGAAGAGCTTGGCGCCGGCTTCGACCTCGGCGGCGGCCATCATCGGGTCGAGCCCGGCCCAGGCCTCGACATCGCCCCGCTCCAAAGCGAGGCGGCCGTCGGCATGCTGCAGCAGCACGAGCTTGACGTCCTTCTCGGTCAGGCCGGCCTCGGCGAGCGAGCGGACCAGGAAGATGTGCGGATCGGTGCCGCGGGTGACGGCGACGCGCTTGCCCTTGAGATCGGCGACCTTGGTGACCTCGCTCTTGGCTCCGGTGACAAGCGCCGTCCATTCCGGCCGCGAGTAGACATAGATCGACTTGATCGGGTTGCCGTTGATCCTGGCGATCAGCGCGGCTGCACCCGCGGTCGAGCCGAAATCGAGCGAGCCGGCATTGAGGAATTCGAGCGCCTTGTTCGAGCCGGCCGAGAACACCCAGCGCACCTTGATGCCATCGGCCTCCAGCGCCTTCTCCAGGATGCCGCGCTCCTTCAGCAGCAGGCTGACCGGGTTGTAGGTGGCGTAGTCGACGCGGATCTCCTTCGGTGCCTGCGCCTGGGCGCTACCGAAGGCGAGGGAAGCGGCGGCAAGGCCGGCGAGCACGGCGCGGCGAGTCGGAAATGAGATGATCGGCATGGCGTTCCCCTTCGGTCGATCTTGCGCGAAGGGATGGAGGCAGTTGCCCCTTAAGCCCCCGCTTTAGCTGCACTTGTTTCGCGCCCGCAAGCTGCTGGCTCAAATCGGCGCGTGTCCGATTGATAGGTTCGATCGTTCTCTTTGTCAAACAAGACGCAAGATTGCGTGGTATCCATAATTTCACATATATTTATTGTTGAATTATGTTTCCGTGCTTGGCCTCGTTCGTGCTAGGGATCGGGATATCGCCGCGTCTGCCGAAAGTCTCGAAGAGCCTCGTTCAGTGCCGCCCTCCCCCGACAAGCCAGCCCCCCGCCTCGCCGAATTCATCGACAATCCCACGGCCGCGGTCGGCAAGCTGGCGCGACAGTTCGGCGAGGGAGATCGTGACAATCTGCGCGGCGCGCTGGTCAATGCGCTGCGCGACAATCTTGAAGAAGGCCGCCAATCGGCGCGCGAGATTCTGGCCAAGTCGCGCAACGGCCTCTCCTGCGCCAAGCGGCTCTCCGGCGTGATGGATAGCATCGTCGCCAGCCTGCATGTCGCGGCGACGCGGCATTTCTATCCGGTCGAGAACCCGTCCGCCGGCGAGCGCATCGCCGTCGTCGCGGTCGGCGGCTATGGCCGCGGCACGCTGGCGCCGGGGTCCGATGTCGACCTGCTCTTCCTCTTCCCCGACAAGCAGACCGCCTGGGGCGAGAGCGTGGTCGAGGCCATGCTCTACCCGCTCTGGGACCTGAAGCTGAAGGTCGGCCATTCCGTGCGCTCGGTCGACGACTGCATCCGCGAGGGCCGGGCGGACATGACGATCCGCACCGCGTTGCTGGAAGCGCGATTGATCTGCGGCGATGCGGCCTTGTTCTCCGATCTGCAGCGGCGTTACGGCGCCGAGATCGCGGAAGGCACCGCCGCAATCTTCACCGAGGCCAAGCTTGCCGAGCGCGAGAACCGCGTCGCCCGCGCCGGCTCGTCGCGCTATCTGGTCGAGCCCAACGTCAAGGACGGCAAGGGCGGCCTGCGCGACCTCAACACGCTGTTCTGGATCGCCAAGTACTCCTACCGCGTCGACGACCCGGCCGAGCTGGTCGAGGCCGGGCTGTTCGATGCGCGCGAATTCGCGATGTTCCAGCGCTCGGAGGAATTCCTCTGGCGGGTGCGCTGCTGGATGCATTTCATCACCGGGCGGGCCGAGGAGCGGCTCTCGTTCGACCTGCAGCGCCAGGTCGCGGCCGCGATCGGCTATGCCGGCCGCAGCGGCCAGGCCCCGGTCGAGCGCTTCATGAAGGCCTACTTCCTGATCGCCAAGGATGTCGGCGACCTCACGGCGATCGTCTGCGCCGCGCTGGAAGCGCGCCAGCAGAAGCCGCGCGCCAGCCTGACCAGCCTGATCGGCTCCTTCACCAAGCGCCGGCGTGTGCGCGCGCTCGGCCATCCCGATTTCACCTTGCAGGGCCAGCGCCTCGCCGTCATCGACGACGACGCCTTCAAGCGCGATCCGGTCAACCTTTTACGGCTCTACGAGATCGCCAGCCGCGACGATCTCGCCATCCATCCCGACACCAGCCGGCTGGTGACGCAATCGCTGCGGCTGGTCACGCCGCAATTGCGACAGGACCGCGAGGCCAACCGGATCTTCCTGGAGATCCTGACGGCACGGCGCTCGCCCGAGGCGGTGCTCCGAAGGATGAACGAATCTGGTCTGCTCGGGCGCTTCATTCCGGATTTCGGCCGCGTCGTCGCGATGATGCAGTTCAACATGTATCATCACTATACGGTCGACGAGCACCTGATCCGCTCGATCGGCATCCTGGCCGAGATCGACGCCGGCAAGCTCGAAGCCGAGCACCCCCTGGCGAACTCGATCTTCGCGACGATCACCAACCGGCGCGCGCTCTATGTCGCGCTCTTCCTGCACGACATCGCGAAGGGCCGGCCGGAGGATCATTCGGTCGCTGGCGCCCGAATCGCCCGCAAGCTCTGCCCGCGGCTCGGCCTCACCGATGCGCAGACCGAGACCGTGGTCTGGCTGATCGAGAACCATCTGGTGATGTCGACGGTCGCCCAGAGCCGCGATCTCGGCGACCCCAAGACGATCGAGAGCTTCGCCGCGATCGTGCAGACGCTGGAGCGCCTGAAGCTCTTGCTGGTCCTGACCGTCGCCGACATCAAGGCGGTCGGCCCCGGCGTCTGGAACGGCTGGAAGGGCCAGCTTCTGCGCACGCTCTATTACGAGACCGAGGTGGTACTCGCCGGCGGCCATTCCGGCATCGAGCGCAAGGCCAGGGTCGAGCGTAAGCAGCAGGCGCTGGAGGCGCGCCTCGCCGATTGGACCGAAGACGAGCGCGCCGCCTATCTCGCCCGCCACTATCCGGCCTACTGGCTCAAGGTCGAGCCCGAGCGGCAGGAGCAGCACGCCCGCTTCCTGCGCGAGGCGGAGATCGCCGGCCGCACCACCGCGACGCGGGTCGAGACCGACCAGTTCCGCGGCGTGACCGAGCTCACCGTGCTGGCACCCGACCATCCGCGCCTGCTCGCCATCGTCACCGGCGCCTGCGCCGCGGCCGGCGGCAACATCGTCGACGCGCAGATCTTCACCACCACCGACGGGCTGGTGCTCGACACGATCTTCGTCTCGCGCGCCTTCGAGCGCGACGACGACGAATTGCGCCGGGCCGAACGGATCGCTGCGGCGATCGAGCGCGCGCTCAAGGGCGAGATCAAGATCGCCGACCTCGTCGCCCAGCGCCGCGCGCCGCCGCCGCGCGGCGGGACCTTCCAGGTCGCGCCCGAGGTGATCATCGACAACGTCCTGTCGTCGCGGCACACCGTGCTGGAGGTCTCCGGCCTCGACCGGCCCGGCCTGCTCTACGATCTCACCACCGCGATCGGGAAGCTCAACCTCAATATCGCCTCGGCCCATATCGCGACCTTCGGCGAGAAGGCGGTCGACGTCTTCTACGTCACCGACCTCACCGGAGCGAAGATCACCTCGACCGGCCGCCAGCTGGTGATCCGCCAGGCGCTGCTCGCCGTGTTCAATCTGGAGCTCGACAAGCATGCCTCCGGCAAGGCCAAGGCCGTGGCTCGTGCTTGATTTCGCCCGCTCGAAGCCCGATATCGGCAGCGAAGCCGGCGCGCCGACAGGCAGCGCCGCAATGATGCATGACGATCAACGATTGGGATGATGGAATGACGCAGAACCCTGCGAAGGACGATCCGAAGCCGGAAACCGAAAACCAGGACATGGCGGAGACGCAGGCGAGCGAGACGCAGGCACCCACCCCGCTCGCCCTTGTCGAAGCCGAGCGCGACGACATCAAGGACAAGCTGCTGCGCACCCTGGCCGAGATGGAGAACCTGCGCCGGCGCACCGAGCGTGAGATCTCCGACGCCAAGGCCTATGCGGTGACGAGCTTCGCCCGCGACCTGCTCGGCTCGGCCGACAATCTGCGCCGCGCGCTGGAGAGCGTGCCGGAAACGGCGCGCGCCGCCGCCGACAACGCCTTGAAGGCGGTGGTCGAGGGTGTCGAACTGACCGAGCGCGAGCTGCTCAAGACGCTGGAACGCCACGGCGTGCGCAAGATCGACCCGCAGGGCGAGAAGTTCGATCCGAACCTGCACCAGGCGATGTTCGAGGCGCCCGACGCCGGCATCGCCAAGGGCCTCGTCTCGAAGGTGGTCCAGACCGGCTACAAGATCGGCGAGCGCGTGCTGCGCCCGGCCCTGGTCGGCGTCTCCGCCGGCGCGCCCAAGCCCGCCGCCAACGGCTCGGACAGCCCGGCCGCCGATGCCGGCGACAAGCCGGCGCACTGACAGGTGCTCGAAGCCGTCAACCTGACGGCTTCGTCACCCGCCGCAGAGTCAGGTTGATCCGGCCGACCTGCGGCAGCAGGCTCGATGAGCCCGCGAGGATGCGGTCGATGCCGTGATAGGCCAGCCGCGCCTCGCCGCCGAAGGCGAGCGCATCGCCCGAAGCCAGCTTCAGCGAGATCGTTTTGCCGCCACGGCTGGTCCCGCCGATGCGAAAGATCGCGGTGTCGCCGAGCGAGAGCGACAGCACCGGCGCGTCGAAGTCCTGCTCGTCGCGGTCCTGATGCAGGCCCATCTTCGCTGATGGCTCGTAGAAATTGACCAGGCAGGCCTCAGGCGGGTGCGGATAGCCGGCGAGCTCCTCCCAAGCGCGCAGTAATCGGGCCGGGATCGGCGGCCAGGGTGCTCCGGTCTCGGGGTGCAGCGGCTGGTAGCGATAGCCGCGCTCGTCCGAAACCCAGCCGAGCGACCCGCAATTGGTCATTTTGACCGAGAACGGTTTTCCGGTCTTCGGCATGCGCGGCACAAAGAATGGCACCTGCCGCGCCGCCTCGCGCAATTCAGCGACCAGCGCCGCTTGCTCACCAACATCGAGATAGCCCGGCCAGTGCGTCACGCCGGGCGCGACGGTGAGCACCGTCATCAGAATTTGTCGAGGCCGAGCACGTCGGCCATCGAGTACAAGCCGGGCTTGCGGCCGCGGCCCCAGAGCGCCGCTTTGACCGCGCCTTGCGCGAACAGGCTGCGATCCTCGGCAACGTGGGCGAGTTCGAGCCGCTCGCCGGCGCCGGCAAATATCACCTTGTGGTCGCCGATGACGGTGCCGCCGCGCAGCGCGGCGAAACCGATCGTGCCGGGCTGGCGGGCGCCGACCTGGCCGTCGCGCACCGCGACGCGGGCCTCGGCCAATTCGACGGCGCGTCCCTGCGCCGCCGCTTCGCCGAGCAGGACGGCTGTGCCGGAGGGCGCATCGACCTTCATGCGATGGTGCATCTCGACGATCTCGATGTCCCAGTCGGTGCCGAGCGTCGCCGCGACCTTGCGCACCATGGCCGCCAGCAGGTTGACGCCGAGGCTCATATTGCCGGAGCGGATGATCGCGGCATGGCGCGAGGCTGCTTCCAGCTTCGCCAGATGCTGCGGCTCCATGCCGGTGGTGCCGGCGACGTGGACGATGCGGGCCTGGGCGGCGAGGCCGGCGAAGGCGACCGTCGCCTCCGGCGTCGTGAAGTCGAGCACGCCCTCGGCCTCGACGAAGGCGGCGAGCGCGTCGTCGCTGACGAGAATGCCGCTGGCCGGCAGGCCGGCGAGCACCGCCGCGTCCTGGCCGAGCGCAGGCGAGCCCGGGCGCTCGATCGCGGCGGAGAGCACACAGCCTTGCGTGTCATGGATCGCTTTGACCAGCGAACGGCCCATCCGGCCGGCGGCGCCGACGACGACGAGACGCATGTCGCTCATGGTGGAACGCTCCAGATAGCCAAGGCAGGCGCCGAATGCCGACGCCAGCTTTTGTTTTATCGCATTTTCTTCACGCGAACCGGTATCCACTTCGCTCGAAAATGTTCAGGCATGCCTATACGGCCCTTCGCTGGTTGCTGAAATGAAAAACGGCCGGGCAATGCCCGGCCGTCCAGATTTCGGGTGTCCTGACGGGCTTATTCGACCGGCTGGATCGCCGCGACCTTCCACTCGCCGCCGCGCGAGCGGACGAAGGTCCAGTGCTCGGTGACCTCGCGCGGGATGGTGGCGTGGCCCTCGACGACCTTGCCGCCATTGCGCTCGACCATGGCGGTGAGCAGGCTGAAGCGCATAGCGACGGTGGCGTACTCATAGCCGTCCTCGCGCCAGGATTCGGCGAGGTCGCCCTGCAGCAGCTTGACGTCGGCCGCCTTCTCGATCAGCCCCTTGCGAGCGTTCTCGGCGAACTCGTCCTCCAGCGCGCCGGAAATCTCCGGCGTGGTGATCTGGCGCAGGCGCGCGACGTTCTCATCGGAGATCGCAGCCTGGACCTCGGAGAGCAGGCGCTCGAAGCTGCCGTAGTCGGCGCCCTGCAGCTCGAACTCCACCGGCTTGGCGGCAGAAGCCGCGGCAGCGCCGCCGCCGAGACCACCCATAGCCGGCGCGGCCGGCTGCGGCTGATAGGCCTCGCGGCCGAGCGGCCCACCGGCGCTGGCGAGCTGCGGCTCGCTGCGGCGACGGAACAGGCGCAGCGCCAGCCAGATCAGGCCACCGATCAGCGCGACCTGGAAGAGCAGGCCGAGGAAGCCGGCGATGCCGCCGAAGCCGGCGCCCGAGAGCAAGCCGAACAGGCCGGCACCGAGCAGGCCGCCGGCGACGCCCATCATCAGGCTGCGAGCCATGGACGGGCGGGCCGCCTGGGCGGCGGCGCCCGCCGCTGCGCCAGCGGCCGGTGAGGCGGCCGACGGGCTGGGAGCCTGCGTCGGGCTGCGCTGGAACGACGAGCCGGGCGCGGTCGGCGTCGGCGCGACCTGCGACTGGCTACGCGAGCCGCGGCTGCCCATGCTGCGACCGCCCGGAGCGGCCTCGGCGATGATCGGCACCAGCAGAAGAGCGCCAGCAATGAGGGCGATTGCACGTCCACGACGGGCGAGCGAAATCAGTGACATGGTTCCTCCCGGAGCCGGGATCGGCTCACTGGACCCGAAATATGGTCGGGTCGTACGACTTTCGCAAGGTGTAGACGGGCTCAACCTTCGACGGATGGCCCATGATCATATTGGGTTGCCGGCTCCACTATGCTATCGTTTCCGCATCGTCACGCTCAACAAGCGAACGACAGGAGCGAGCCATGGTCCGATCCCCTCGGAGGCTACCGCGCTCTGGTGCCGCAGCGCTGCTGTTGTCCGCTCTTTCTGCGACGATCCTGCTACTGTCCCCGCTTCCCGCCATGGCGCAGGAGAAAGCCGCCGCCCTCGACCGGCCGCGCCTGGCGCAGGCGCCCGAGCCTTATTGCTATTGCTGGAGTGACGGCAAGAAAATCGCGGAGGGCAGCATGGCCTGCATCCGCACCACCATGGGCCGGCGCCTGGCCACCTGCGGCCGCGTCACCAACCTGATGTCCTGGGAAGTGACCGAGAACCCGTGTCCCGAGAGCTGAGCGCCTCCTGCCGGGCTGCTGCGCCCTGACGAGCCACCAAAAAGAAAAGCGCCGCGGGGCCTCTCCCGCGACGCTTTCCAATTGGCTTGTTGGTCTTTTCGACTCGAGACTGACTTCCCCGTCAGAACGCTCCGATCACGATCGCCATGACCAGCACGAACGCCGCACCCATGGCCAACCGGTCGAGACTTAGCGCGAGGTTCATGTGAACCCTCCTTGTCATTGACCTGACATGGAAGCTAGCAGAAACGGCGGCCGCTGCAAGTGGCCGCGTCGCCGCAGCGGAGGCCGCACCAGAGAAGCGTTCTTAATCAGCGGTTAAATCATTGAACTGCTTTGTGGATAGTCCCGAACAGGACTTTCTCGACGTAAGCTTTTAGTATTTCCAAGTGCAGCATAAATCCTTTCCGCCACAATCAAGCCGAAGTTGTTGCAGCGCAATATTGTCCCACGCGGAACGAGCGCCCAGTTCTCGCCGAGAGATCGTCATGCCGGCATCAGGATCAGGCGCTCCAGCGCCCGCGCCACAGCGATGACACGGGCGTCGTCGCCGAAGCGTCCGACGAGTTGGAAGGAGACCGGCAGGCCGCGCGGACCCCGCATCAAAGGCACGGTCAGACAGGGCGTGCCGAGCAGGGTCCAGAGCCGGTTGAACTTGGAATCGCCGGTCGAGGCGAGCGTCTCCGGCGCCTCGCCCGGCGCGGCATAGGTCAGGACGAGATCGACCTCGCCGAGCCAGCGTTCGGCTACATGACGCCCGCGCCGGGCGGTGCCGCGGGCGGCGTCGTAATCGTCGGGCGTGGTGGCGCGGGCTTCGTCGAGATAGGCCCGCAGCTTCGGCGGCAGGTCTTCGCGATGATTGGCGTATTCCCAGGCCAGGGCCTGTGTCGCCTCCCAATTCTGCAGCGGGCCATGAGCATGGAAGGTTTCGCCGAGCTCGGCCGGCGTGGCTACGTCCAAAACGGTCGCGCCGCCCTTGCGGGCGAAATCGGCGATGCGCTGCAAAGCGCCCTCGCAGGACGGTTCGGGCTTGTCGGTGAATTCCTGCCGGCAAAGGCCGAGTTTCAACCCGTCCAGCGTCGCCTCGGGCGCATCGAGATCAGGCCGGCCAGCCAGCGCCGCCAGGGCGAAGCCGAGATCGCCGGCGCTCGCGGCCATCAGGCCTAGCGTGTCGAGCGACCAGGAGAAGGGCTTCACCCCGACCGTCGGCAGCAGGCCGTAGGACGGCTTGATCGCGGCGACACCGCAATAGGCGGCCGGACGGATCACCGAACCACCGGTCTGGGTTCCGATCGCGAGCGGAACCAGGCTGGCGGCAACCGCCGCGGCCGAGCCGGCCGAGGAGCCGCCGGGGCTGGCCGAGGGATCGTGCGGGTTGCGGGTCGGAGCAGGATCCAGGAAAGCGAAGGCGGTGGTCTGGGTCTTGCCGGCGACGCTCGCGCCGGCCGCTTTCAGCGCCATCACGATCGGCGCATCGGCCCTCGGCTGGTAGCCCTCATAGATCGAGGAGCCCATGCCGGTCGGCAGGCCGGCGGTGTCGATGATGTCCTTGACCCCGACGGCGATGCCGGAGAGCGGCCCCTCACCGGCCGCCAGGCTCTCGGGGCGGGCCGCGAAGGCGCGCAGGTCGCCGTCGCGCTCGTCGATTCGCCGCTCGCTGTCGGCAAGGGCGGCCTGGGCGGAAACTTCGCCATTGGCGACGCGGCGAGCGATATCGCGAACCGAAAGCATGGACCTGTCCCTAAAATCCCGCGGCCGGGCCGCCAATGCGACCATGCTGGCATGAGGTCGGCGCCGGAAGGAAGCCGGGAACGGGTCCGTGCAGATAGGGTATGCAGCCGGCGCGCCCGTTCAGTAGGTCGCGCGGCCGCCCGACAAGTCGAAGATGCCGCCGGTCGAGAAGGAGCAATCGTCGCTGGAGAGCCAGAGCACCAGCCGCGCCACCTCTGCCACCTCGACAAAGCGCCCCATCGGGATGCGCGACAGGATGTCGGCGCGCCGCTCGGCCGAAATCTCCTTCGCCATCGCCGTCTCGGCGGCAGCAGGCGTCACCGCCGTGACGATGATGCCCTGTTTCGCCGTTTCCTTGGCGACGCTCTTGGTCAGCGCGATCAGGCCGGCCTTCGAGGCGGAATAGGCGGCGGCCATCGCCATGCCCTCCTTGCCCTGGATCGAGGCGATGTTGACGACATGGCCGCGCAGGGAATGGCCGTCCGGCGAGCGCCGCGGCTCCTGGCGCAGCATCCGCCCCACCACCGCACGCGTCACCAGATAGGCGCCGAACAGGTTGACCTGCAGCACGCGCTGGAAATTCTCCGGGGTCGTCTCCCAGATCGGCCTGACCTCGCCGAGCACGCCGGCATTGTTGACCAGGATGTCGATGCGGCCATGGGCCGATAGCGCGGCATCAGCCGCCGCATCGACCGCATTGACGTCGCGGATGTCGAGCTGGCGCTGGCTGGCCCGGCGGCCAAGCTCGCTCACGGCCTGCGCCAGTCTGTGAGCATCCTGATCCCAGAGCGTGACACTGGCGCCGGCCTCGATCAGCGCGCGGGCGATGCCGCGGCCGAGCCCGCCGGCACCGCCGGTAACGACAGCATGCCGGCCGGAGAGATCATAGCGCGTGCTCATCAACCGGCGCTCCAGGCGGTCTTGGTCCGGGTAGCCTGATGGCGGTAGAGGCCAAGCGAGAACGGCCCCTGACCGCCGAGCGCCTGCAATTCCCCGGCGGAAAGCTGATCACGCGCCAGCGCGATGAACTCAGCCTCGTCGCCCCAGCCCTCGAGCAGCAGCACCCAGCTCGGCACGGCATTGGCGACGCCGCGCGCCTTCTGCTCGGCAGTGGCGGCGCCGCTCGCCGGCGCATCCGCGGTCAGCAGATGAACGCCGGCGACGCCTCGCGTGGCGAGCAGGTCCGGCACCAGCCCGCGCAGCAGCGCAGCCTTGTGAGCGGAAGCGATGTTGTCGGGCACGTCGTAGCGCAAGGTCGCGATCAACCCGCCCTGGGCCGGGCCGCTGGTATGGGACACGCGGCAGATCGCGCGTGCCACCGAGCGGAAATGCTTCACGGCCGAGAACGTCCAGGGCGTCGGCGCGTTGACCCTGGCCGTATAGTCCTGCCCCTTCAGCACCTCGACGCTCTGCGCCTCGTACAGGTTGAAGAATTCGAGATCGGCGTCGATCGCGACATAGCGGCGCCCGCGCAGGAAGCCTGGGATGCCGACCCGCTCGGGCATGTGCTCCTCGCCATGCCAGGCATAGAACTCCGCCCTGCCCTCCGGCGCGATGTCATGCCAGATCGCGACCGCTCCCTCACCTGCCAGGCTCATCGTTCCCTCCACCGGGCTCGTCCAGTGTCCCGATTCTGAAATTCGCCACTGGCCGATATCAATCGCGCAGCGAATTTCAGAATCACCGGGGACACTGCCAACTCTTTGATTTCCAGTGTCGTTCTTTGATTTCGAAGTTCGCTCCGCACCCGATATCGACCGAGAGCGAACTGCGAAATCACGACACTGACGGACCGCGTTGACTTGGCCTCGCCTCCTCTCTATACGAAAACGAAATCCAAATTGGAAATGATTTCCAATTGTAAACGAAACAAGGGCGGGAACGGGTGACGATCGCGGCGGTCGAGCGTGCATTCAAGCTGCTGGAAGCGCTGGCCGGCGAGGCCGATGGCGCCGACCTGACCGTGCTCGCCGAGCGGCTCGACCTGCCGGTCAGCGCCACACATCGTTTGCTCGCCAGCCTCGGCGAGCGCGGCTTCGTCGCGCAGGACCCGCAATCGGGCGCCTATGGGCTGACGCTGAAGCTGTCGCAGCTCGCCTTCCGCAATCTCGACCTGCGCGGTCTGCCCGATGCCGGTCAGATCGTGCTCGACGCCCTCGCTCGCGCCACCCGCGAATATTGCCGCCTCGCCGTGGTCGAGGGCGGGAACCTGACCTGGATCGCCCGCGCCCAGGGTGCGACCGCCGGCCTGCGCTACGAGCCACCGATGGGGATGGGGCCGGTCCTGCACGCGACCGCGACCGGCAAGGCCTGGCTGGCCTCGCTACCGGAAGCGGAGGCCTTGCGTATCGTCTGCGCGCGCGGCTTCGACGGCGAGGGACGCACCGGCCCAAACGCGCTCGGCGACGTCGACGCTCTGAGGCAGCATCTCGGCGAGACGCGCAGCCGCGGCTATGCACTGGCGCTCGAGGAGGGCGAAATCGGCACCGTCGCGATGGCGACGACCTTCCGCGCCGGGCCGGATGCGGGCGCCCCCGTCGCCGGCACGCTCAGCGTCGCCGGGCCGCTGCCGCGGATGCACGAGGCGCGCCGCAGCGAGATCGCAGCAGCGCTCGCCAGCGCCGCCCGGGACATGGCGGCGATCTGGCCGCTCAGACGGCGGCAGATCGGTGCCCTCCCCGCCGTTCCGGCAGAGGCGGCCATACGACTAGCGCCGACAGAGACATCAGCATGAGCAGCGACACCGCCACCACAGGAGCAACGCCCCAGCCTCCCGGCAAGGCCGCCGCCTGGGCCTCGGCCATCGCCTGGCCGCTGGCGAGCTTCGCCGTGCTGCTGGTCGCCTGGCAGCTCCTCGTGCCGATGGCCGGCATCCCCGAATACATCCTGCCGGTGCCGAGCGCCTTCTTCGAGCGGCTCTGGCTCGATCGCGCCGACATCTTCAGGCACACGCTGGTGACGGCCAACGAGATCGTGCTCGGCTTCCTGATGGCGGCGGTGATCTCGATACCGCTCGGCTACATCATCGTCTCGGTGAAGCTGTTGGAGAAGGCGATCTATCCGGTGATCGTCTTCTTCCAGCTCGTGCCGAAGATCGCGATCGCGCCGCTCTTCGTCGTCTGGTTCGGCTTCGGCCTGTTCCCGAAGGTGCTGCTGACCTTCCTGCTCTGCTTCTTCCCGACGCTGGTCGCGAGCATGACGGGCTTTCGGGCGCTGGACGAGCGCGTACTCTACCTGACCCGCTCGATGGGCGCCTCCGCCTGGCAGACCTTCCGCTATGTCCGGGTGCCGGCGGCGCTGACCTATATCTTCTCCGGGCTCAAGGTCTCGGCCGTGTTCGCGGCGACTGGGGCGATCGTCGGCGAGTTCGTCGGTGCCAATGCCGGCCTCGGCTATCTCCTGCTGCGCGGCACGAGCTTCCTCGACATGCCCTTGATCTTCGCCTGCCTGGTGGCGCTTTCGGCCGTCGGCATCCTGTTCAGCTACCTCGTCGACTGGCTCGAAATGCTGCTGATGCCCTGGCAGCGCAAGGGCTGATCCGATCGCCATCTCGCCGGAGCCAACCGGCACTATAGGGAGGATAGACCGATGAAACGCAGGACCTTGCTGACCACCGCCGCGATCCTCGCCCTCAGCAGCGGCATGGTCTTCGCCCAAACCGGCAAGCCGATGAAGATCACGCTGAACTTCCTCGCCGCCGCGCCTAATGCCGGCTTCATGATGGCGAAGCAAATGGGCCTCTACGAGAAGGCCGGCATCAACCTGACGATCGAGGAAGGCAAAGGCTCGGGCACGACCGCGCAGATGGTCGCGACGGGCCAGACCGATGTCGGCTTCGCCGATGCGCCCGCCGCCATGCAATTGCGGACCAAGGGCGCGCCGGTGAAGATCGTCGCCCCCGTGCTGCAGACCAATGGCTTTGCCATTATCGCACTGGAAGACAGCGGCATCGCCTCGCCCAAGGACCTCGTCGGCAAGAAGCTCGCGGTCCAGCCCGGCACGGCCCAGACGACGCTACTCGACGCGATCCTGGCATCGAACCAGATCGACAAAGGCAAGGTCGATGTCATCAACATCGACCCAGGCGCCTTCGTCGGCGCGCTCTTGGAGAAGAAGGTCGACGCGATCCTCGGCGGCGCCGATTTCCATTCGGTGCAGATCCGCGAGCGCGGCTTCAAGGTGCGCGACATCTTCTACCGCGATGTCGGCGTGCCGACCGTCGGGCTCTCGATCATCGCCCGCGACGACAAGATCAAGGCCGATGCCGAGCTCTACAAGAAGTTCATCGAGGCGAGCCTGCAGGGCTGGGACGCCGCGCGGAAAAATCCTGATGCTGCCGCCGACGCGGTCGTCGCGCAGTTCCCCTCGGTGAAGAAGGCGCAGGTGCTGGCGCAGTTCGACGTCGTCAACAAGCTGCTCTGCGCGCCCGGCGCGACCTCGCTCGGCAAGGTGCCGGAGAAGAACTGGAGCGTGAGCTTCGACCTGCTGACGCAGTATCTCGGCCTGCCCAAGGACAAGCCGATCAGCGACTACTACACGACCGAGCTGCTGCCCGCCTCGGCGCCGGCCTGCCCGTGAGCGCGACGGCCGCCAGCGCCGCCGCCTCGATCGAGGGGCGTGGCATCGTCAAGACCTTCGGCGGCTTCACGGCCGTCGACGGCCTGACGCTCGACATCCGGAGCGGCGAGTTCGTCAGCCTGATCGGCCCCTCCGGCTGCGGCAAGAGCACCTTCATGCTGATGGCGGCCGGGCTGATCCCGACCAGCGGCGGCGAGTTGCTGGTCAACGGCAAGAAGTTGACCGAGCCGCTCACCGATATCGGCATCGTCTTCCAGGACCATCTGCTGCTGGAATTCCGAACAGCACTCGAAAATGTCATGCTGCAGGCGGAGATCCGCGGCTTGCCGCTGGCGCCGGCCAGGGAACGGGCGCTCGAGCTCTTCGCCAAGCTCGGCATCAGCCATGCCGCCGACCGCTATCCCAAGCAGCTCTCCGGCGGCATGCGCCAGCGCGTCTCGATCGCGCGCGCGCTGATCCACAACCCGTCGGTGCTGATGATGGACGAGCCATTCGGGGCGCTCGATGCGATCACCCGTACGCAGATCCGGCACGATCTCGAAATGCTCTGGCTGGAGACGGCCAAGACTGTGGTCTTCATCACCCATTCGATCGAAGAGGCGATCGGCCTCTCCGACCGGGTTCTGGTGATGTCGCCGACACCGGGCCGGGTCGTCGACGAGATCAAGATCGAACTGCCGCGGCCGCGCCCGGCCCATCTCGGCGACTATCCGAGCTTCAACGCCTATGCCGATCGCATCCATGACGCGTTCCGGCGGTTCGGGGTGATCAAGTATTGAAAGCCCCACCGTCATTGCGAGCGAAGCGAAGCAATCCAGGGCGGCAGAGTTCTACGTCCTCCTGGATTGCTTCGTCGCTAACGCTCCTCGCAATGACGAGATAGCGCCCCCTCAGCCTGGCCGCTTCGGGATCTCCAGCCCGCGCTGCACGGCAGGGCGCGCCAGGCCACGCTCCAGCCATTTCGGGACGAGCTTGAGCTTGTCGTACTCGACCAGCTCGCCGGCGCCGTAGAAGCCGACGAGGTTGCGGACCCAGCCGAGGCAGGCGATGTCGGCGATGGTGTACTCGTCGCCCATCAGCCAGTCGCCTCCGGCAAGCCGGGTCTCGAGCACGCCGAGCAGGCGCTTGCTCTCATTGGCGTAGCGGTCGCGCGGACGCTTGTCCTCGTATTCGCGGCCAGCGAATTTGTGGAAGAAGCCGACCTGGCCGAACATCGGGCCGATCGCCGCCATCTGGAAGAAGACCCATTGCAGTGTCTCGTAGCGACGGGCCGGGTCGGTGGGCAGGAACTTGCCGGCCTTGTCGGCGAGATAGACCAGGATCGCGCCGGACTCGAACAGGCCGAACGGTTTTCCGCCAGGGCCGTTGGGATCGATGATCGCCGGGATCTTGCCGTTCGGGTTGAGCGAGAGGAATTCCGGCGTCCAGCTCTCGTTCTTGCCGATGTCGATCGCATGCGGCTCGTAGGGGATGCCGGTCTCCTCCAGCATGATCGAGACCTTCACGCCATTGGGCGTCGGGAGCGAATAGAGCTGGAGCCGGTCGGGATGCTGGGCCGGCCAGCGCTGCGTGATCGGAAAGGCGGAAAGATCAGGCATCTCAGGGATATCCTCGGATGGCGGGACGCCGGCGGCGCAAGGGCCATGACGTTGCGCGGCAGATTGCTGCGGCCGGAAGCACGGCGCAACCGCTTCGTCCTTGCAGGATCGCCCAATCGCCAAGGCAATTCCGAAATGCAGAGGTTAAAATTCGCGCCGACGAAAAAGCGCTGCGTTAACCACCGCTTAACGCCATCGGCAAAGTTAATCGCGCCGTGACTTCCAGGACGCAGCCGGTCAACAAACCGTTCACCCAACGCCTCGCATTTGATCTGTCATGCGTCGCGTTCACCTCACTCTCCTCGCGCTCGGCGTCATCGGCGCCGGCCTTGCCGGCTGCGGCAAGTTCCAGAAGCCGCAGCGCGCGCCCTGGCGCGACCAGGCCGAAGCCCAGTGCCTGGCCTCGGGCCAGGTGCAGCTCTCGGCCTATGTCAGCCTGCGCGGCAAGGCGATCGACGGGCCCGGGACCTGCGGCATGGAGAAGCCGCTCAAGGTCGCGGCCTTCGCCAATGGCAGCGTCGCGCTGACCAGCAATGCCACCTTGGCCTGTCCCGTCGTCGCCACCACCGACAAATGGTTCAACGAGGTGGTGCAGCCGGCGGCGATGAACGTGCTCGGCGCGCAGGTGATCGAGATCCGCGCCGGCTCCTATTCCTGCCGCGCCATGAACAACGGCACCGGCACCAGCCGCACCTCCGAGCATGCCTTCGGCAATGCCGTCGACGTGTTTTCCTTCCGCCTGAACGACAACCGGGTCGTCACCGTCAAGGATGGCTGGCGCGGCGCGCCGGAGGAGCAGGCTTTCCTGCGCGAGATCTTCGTCGGCGCCTGCGAGCATTTCTCGACCGTGCTCGGCCCCGGCGCCGATCCGATGCACTACGACCACTTCCACATCGACCTGGCGCGCCATTCCAAGGGCCGGCACATCTGCAAGCCGGTGATCAAATACGAGCCGAACTACAACCTGCCGCCGCCGGACCCGGCGCGGCCGGATCGGATGGCGCTGCAACAGCAGCAACAGGATACGCGCCAGAGCCTGCCGCCGCCGATGGTGGCAGGCGGATCGGGTGGCCTGCTGCGCCAGCCGAGCGGCGGCCTGCGTCCACCCGGCGCGGTCAGCGGCGGCTATCCGGTCGCGCACCAGCAGCATGGCGGGCTCGACGGCCAGCGGCGCTATATCGAGGACGCGCCGCAGCCGCAGATGTCGCAGCGCTACCAGCCGCAGCCGACGCCGAGCGAAATGCGCGGGCCGCTGCAGCTGCCGGGCTCGACGCCGCCGACCGAGGAGTTGATCGTCGGCGACGAGGAAGGCAACGGCATCATCGACAGCGTCCAGCCGGGCGACGAGCCGCCGATCAACCCGCGCAACGACCCGTTCGCCTACCGGCCGCAGGGGCAGCAGACCGGATCGTTGCGGCGGTAGGGCTACCGCGGCGACCTGCCATGCGGGTCGCCGCAACCGCTCAGGCTCTCAGGCCTTGGCGAGCTCCCGGGCGGCTTCATCGATGAATTCGGCCACCTCTCCCGCCCGCGAGGCCAGGGAAGCGTGGCTGGCATCGAGCGTCAGGACGCGGCGCGGCTTCATCCGCTCGGCCATGCGGTACTGGTTGTCCGGATGGATCATCCGGTCATCGGTGGAGAGCTGATACCAGCTCGGCTTCACCTTCCAGGCCGGCGCCGTGATGGTATCGCCGAAGGTCGATGCCAGCGGCGCCTTCTGCGCGACGGCCATGGCGAGGGCTTCGTCGGCGGTCAGGTCCTGGCAGAAGCTCTCGTGGAACTTGTCGTAGTTGATCCAGAGATAGCCGTCGCTGTCGGGAGAAAGATTGGCGATCGCCGCCGGCGGGGTCGCCTGACTGATGCCGCCGGGGCTTTCGCCGGCATCGGGCGCGAAGGCGGCGATGTAGACGAGGCCGACGACGTTCGGCAGGTGGCCCGCCTGGGTGATGACGGCGCCGCCATAGGAATGGCCGACCAGCAGCACCGGCCCGGCCAGCTGCCTGACCATCTTGCGGGTGCGCTCGGCATCGTCGGCGAGCGAGGTCAGCGGCATCTCGACCGCGCGAAGCTCGGAATGGCCCTTGCGAGAGAGCTCGACGATGACCTTGCTCCAATGGGCAGCCCCGCCCCAGAAGCCATGAACGAGAACGATGGTCGGCCTGGCACTCATCACGTCCTCCTCTATCGGCAGCGAAGCCGTACGCGAAGCGGAATGCATCCCGCTCGGCCAAGCTGAGGCGCCACTATGACAGAGGAATTGTGCGGCGGGCTATCGGGCTCGCCCTAGCGCGCCACCAGCACCTGCCGGCACTCGGCCGGAAGTGCGTCGAGCGACATGGGCGGCTTGGGCTTCGGCTTCGGGCCCGGCTTCGGCTTGGGCGGGTTGAAGATCGCCTGATATTGCTTCTCGACCCAGCCATCGAGCTCCGCGCCGCAGCCATCGCCGAAATTGGGCGGCTCCTGGCCCTGGCAGCCCTCCATGCCGGGCGGGCAGCTCAACCTGATATGGAAATGGTAGTTGTGGCCCCAGATCGGCCGGACCTTGTTGAGCCAGGTCTTGTCCGAGCCGGCCTCGCGGCAGAGCGCGACTTTCAGCGCCGGATTGACGAAGATGCGCTCGACCTTGGGCTCGCTCGCCGCCGCCTTGATCAGGCGGGTATGGGCTGGCGTCCAGTTCTTCGGGTTGACGTCGCGCCAGTCGGAGCGGGCCATGTTGATCGCCGACATGTTCTCGCGGTCGTCGCTGTCGAGCCGCTTCCTCGGCATCGGCGTCAGCCAGATGTCGGCATCGAGCCCGATCTGGTGCGAGGCGTGGCCGGTCAGCATCGGCCCGCCGCGCGGCTGCGAGATGTCGCCGACCAGGAGGCCGGACCAGCCGGTGATCTTCGGCACCTCGCGGGCGAAATGCTCGAGGAAGGAGATCAGCTCGGGGTGGCCCCAGTTGCGGTTGCGGGCGAGGCGCATGACTTGCCAGTTCTCGCCATCGACGGGCAGCGCAGTGGCGCCCGCCAGGCAGCCGCGGGCATAGGAGCCGATCGCGCGCGCCTTCAATGAGGCCGGCGTGGTCTTCTGGCCGAAGAGCGCACGCGCCGCATCCGGGTAGGCTGCGATATTGGCGGCGCGGGTCTTGGCCTCGGCGTCGGCGGTGGACTGCGCGTGGGCAGCCCCGCCTGTGACGAGCATCGGCAAGAGAATCAGGCGGGCGAAACGGCGAAGCGGCTGCATCGCCGCAGAATCGCAGGCGGTTCACCGGCAGGTCAAGCTCGCAGCGGCCCGTGGGCTGGACAAGCGCAGCACGAGCCGGCAGCGTCAGGGCCGGCCGAGCGAGCGGGCGCGACGTTCCGCAGGCGGCGCGACCGGAGGAGACGCCATCATGACCAGCCCCCTGCTCGACCGCCGCACGCTGCTCGGCGGCCTCGGCGCCTCGCTCGCCCTGCCGACCGCCAGCCGCGCGCAAAGCGCCTGGCCGCAAGGGCGCACACCGAAGCTGGTCGTGCCGTTCACGCCCGGCGGCGCCACCGACATCCTGGGACGGCTGGTCGCCGACAAGGTCGGCCAGGCGCTCGGAGCGACCTTCGTGGTCGAGAACCGGGCCGGCGCCGGTGGCAATATCGGGGTCGAGGCGGTGGCGCGGGCCGAGCCGAACGGCGACACGCTGCTGATCGTCTCTGTCGGCCTCGTCGCCAATCCGGCGCTCTACGCCAAGGTCAATTACGACCCGCTGACCGATTTCGCCCCGATCACCATGGTGGCGCTGGTGCCGAACCTGCTCGTCGTCAGCCCGACGCTGAAGGTCAAGGACACCGCCGAGCTGATCGCCTATGGCAAGGCCAATCCCGGCAAGCTGACCTATGCCTCCTCCGGCGTCGGCACCTCGATCCACCTCGCCGGCGAGCTCTTCCAGAAGCTGACCGGCATCAAGATGGTGCATGTGCCCTATCGTGGCTCGGCCCAGGCGATGCAGGACCTGATCGGCGGGCGTGTCGACCTGATGTTCGACAACATCACCGCGGCGCTCCCCCAGGTCCGCGCCGGCACTGTCCGCGGCTTCGGCGTCACCACGGCGCAGCGTTCCCCGACCGCCTCCGAATTTCCGCCGATCAACGATCTCGTGCCGGGCTTCGACGTCTCATCCTGGTTCGCGCTGTTCGCGCCGGCGAAGACGCCGCAGGCGATAATCGACCGGATGCAGGCCGAGACCAAGGCCGCGATCGCCGACCCCGTGGTGCGCGGCAAGATGGACCAGCTTGCCGCCCAGCCGGTCGGCAACACGCCGGCCGAACTTGCCGCCTTCGTCCGTGCCGAGCAGACCAAATGGGTCAGCCTGATCCGCGAGGTCGGCATCAAGGCGGAGTGACGCACGGAACCTAGCGTTCGCGCCCGACGTTCTTCGAACGCCCGCCCGCCGATCGGCGAGGACGCGGGCGGACGAAAGAAGGGGCGCGAACCATGTCCACTCTCCTCATCATCATCCTGCTCATCATCCTGCTCGGCGGCGGCGGATATTACGGCCATCGAAGCTATGGCGGCGCCGGGCTCGGCGGAGTCGTCGGCCTGGTCCTGACGATCGTGATCGTGCTCTGGCTACTCGGGGCCCTGGGCGGCCCGGCGGTCAGGGTCTGAGACCTTACCGTCATTGCGAGGAGCGATAGCGACGAAGCAATCCAGAGCCGTCGAGCGAAACCTTCTGGATTGCGTCGCTACGCTCGCAATGACGGGGAAGAGGTTCGCGCCAGCTTCAGTTCGCCAGCTTCCAGACCAGCATGGCGGCAGCGAGGTCCTCGAGCGCGGTGCCGACCGACTTGAACAGGGTCACGTCATCGCGTTCGGCGGCGGCGTCGTATTCGCCACGGCAGAGACCGGCCAGCGTTCCCGAAACCTGTTCAGCCGTATAGGTACCCGCCTTGATCGCCACGGCGACGTCGCCACCCTCATGCAGCGCGGCTTGCGTATCGACGAAGACATGGGCGCGCTGCAGCGCCTCGTCATCGGCCTCGCGCATCGACAGGTTGAAGGCGCCGACCAGATCGAGATGGGCGGTGCGTTTCAGCCAGCGGCCCTGGATCAGCGGCTCGCGCGACAGCGTCGCGCAGGAGATGAGGTCGGCCTGGCGTGCCTCGGCTTCCAGGTTCTCGGCGACACGTGCTTCGATGCCGTCGCGCGCGAGTTCGGCCACCACCTCGGCAGCCGCTTCCGGCCGCCGCGCCCAGATCGCGATGTCCTCGAAATGGCGGACGCTGCGATGCGCCTTGACCAGGAAGGTCGAGAGCGCGCCGGCCCCGACCATCAGCATCCGCTTGGTATCCGGGCGCTCCAGCATGCGCGAGGCGAGCGCGGAGGCCGCAGCAGTGCGCCACAATGTCAGCCGGGCTCCGTCGAGCGCCGCCAGCGGCGCACCGGTCGCGCCATCCATCAGGAGATAGCTGCCCATCACGCTCGGCAGGCTCACCGCGGCGTTGCCGGGGAATACGGTGACGACCTTGGTGCCGAGGAAGGCAGGGCTCGCCTCCGGCGCCGTCCAGGACGGCATCAGCAGGAGGGTCGCGGCCGCATCCGGCCGCTCGATCTCGTGGTGATGGCGTACCGGCGTAACGATATCGCCGCGGAAGGCCTCGGCGAGCGCATCGACCAGGGCGGGGAAGTTCAGCAGGCCGTCAATCTCGGCGGCGGAGAAGAAACGCATGATGGCTGCTTCAGACGCGGCTGGTCAGCGCCGGCAGCGCCGAATCCGGCACGGCAGCGCGCAGCGACTGGGCCTCGTTGCGCAGCTTGTCGGCCTCGCGGCGATTGACCCGCGCCGCCTTGCGATGCTTGCCCTGCGCCAGCCAGGAGGCGAAGCCGCCGATCAGGATGCCGACGGCGATGGCGGCGAGGATCACGGCAAAGAGCGGCAGGTCGAGCGCGAAGGCCGGCGCATCGCGGCTGATCGGATCGAACGAGACCCGGACCGGAGCCCGGTTCGCCACCGAGAACAGCACGACGATCAGTGCGACGGGAACGAGCACCAGCGCCTTGAAGAAAGCCTTCATCCCGCTCTCCTAAATCACATTGATCCTGGATCGCATCGATCCAGGATCAATGTGACCGATTCCAAGAGTTTGGGGCGGGTTTCGGGCGAAAAACCGGTTCCCGCTTTTTCGCCCCGCTCCTCCAGCCCGTTCAGGCCTTGCCGTTCAGCCGCATGCGCAGCTCCTTGCCGGTCTTGAAGACCGGCACGAATTTCTGATCGACCTTGACGGAATCGCCGGTGCGCGGATTGCGGCCGACGCGGGCGGCGCGCTCCTTCGTCGAGAAGGCGCCGAAGCCGCGCAGCTCGACGCGGTCGCCGCGCGCGAGCGCCTTGACGACCTCGTCGAGAATCGAGCCGACGATATTCTCGATATCCCGCTGATAGAGATGGGTGTTGCGCTCGGCGATGCGCTGGACGAGCTCTGATTTTATCATGGGTGCAATATAACCGCTTGTAACATCGTCACTTTTCGACGGCAGGCTGCCAGAGCGCCAAGGGCGCGTCAAGCCGCAGTCCAACCGGAGTATCGGCGGCGCGCGCGAGCAGTGCCGCGAGCGTCTCCAGCCCGGCGGCGCGGGCCATCGCCTCGCTCGCACTCCACAGTCCCAGAGAGGAAGATTCGCTCCGGCGGCGCCAGTCGCGCACCGGTAGATCCTTGCCGACGCCCTTCTCGCGCTCCAGCCAGGCGACCGCCTCCCGCTCGCTGCCGACCTCGTCGATCAGCTTGAGTTTGACCGCCTGGCGGCCGGAATGGACGCGGCCATCGGACACGGCGGCGATCTCGGGATCGGCGAGCTTGCGGCGCTCGCCGACCAGCCGCTTGAACCAGTCGTAATTGTCGGCAATCACGCGCGCCGTCTCGGCGGCCGCTTCCGGGGAGGTCGGCTCCAGCCCGCTCGGCGCCGCCTTCAACGGGCTCGACCGGGTGATCTCGAACTTGACACCGATCGTGTCGAGCAGCCTCGCGACATTGGGAATCTGGGCGATCACGCCGATCGAGCCGACCATCGAGGTCTGGCGCGCGACGATGCGCTCGGTGCCGAGCGCGACGATATAGCCGCCGGAGGCGGCCATGCCGTCGACGACCGCGACGACGGGCTTCTTGGCGGCGAGGCGGCGGACCGCATCGTAGACCGCTTCCGAGCCGGTCACGGTGCCGCCGGGGCTGTCGATGCTGAGCAGAACGGCGCTGGCGCGGCTCTCCTCCAGCGACTTGATCAGGTCGAGTGTGCGGCGATCGCCGGAGATGAAGCCGGAAATGGTGACGCGGGCGATATGCGCCTGCGCAGTGCTGCCCGGCAGGCGCCCGCTCCAGGCCAGGGCCCCGGCGACGACCATGACGACGACACCGGCGAGCGCGAGCAGCCGCCAGAGCGAGAGCTTGCGCCGCAGGCTGCGGCGATCGGCGAGCAGATCGGCATCGGACGACATGTCGGCGGCTCCGGCTCTCACTTTGCGACAGAGGCCACGCTCCGATCGCTTGCAGGGCAAGCAGGTCGGCGCAGGCTCAAGGGGCCCTGTGATGTAGCCCCCCGGTGCAGGAGGGGCAAGGCAACAATCGACGCGGCAGGATCCCCGGCTCAGGCCGCGGCGAGCGCCCGCTGGCGATCGAGCGCGAGCAGGGCAAGGCCGCTCGCAACCGAGCGGAAGGCGTCGCCGATATGGATGCGCTGCGGGCTGAAGCGGCGGTCGAACAGGGCGCGAACCGCCGGCACATAGGAGGTGCCGCCGGTCATGAACACCGCCTCGATCTTGTCGCCGGCGACACCGGCAGCTGCCAGCGCCTCGTCGAGCGCGCCCTCGATCGCCGCGACATCCTCGGCGATCCAGCGATCGAACAGGGCCCGCGTCACGGTGCGGTCGATGCGCACGCCCATCTGGTCGAAGGCGAGTTGTGCCTCGGCTTGCGAAGAGAGCGCGATCTTCGTGGCGGAGACGGCGCGGTAGAGCTCGTAGCCGAGATCGTATTCGATCACCGTCATCAGGTCCTCGAGCCGGCCAGGCTCGACCGCGTCGCGGATCAGCGCCTTGAGCTCGGTCATCGTCTCCCGGCTCTTCATCAGCGAGAGCCGGTGCCATTGCGCGAAAGCGGCGTGGTAATGCGCGGGGATCGGCAGGCGCTTGCCGAAGGAGAGATAGTCCGAGCCCTTGCCGAGCAGCGGCGAGACCGCATGCTCGATGATGCGGTAGTCGAAGGTGTCGCCGGCGACGCCGACGCCGGCATGGGAGAGCGGAACGGCCTGCAAGGTCCCGTTCGCGCCGGGCTCGAAGCGCATCACCGAGAAGTCGCTGGTGCCGCCGCCGAAATCGGCGACCAGCATGGTCTGCGGCGTCTTCAGCTCGCGGGCGTACCAGTAGGCGGCGCCGAGCGGCTCATAGGCGAAGTCAACCTTGGCCATGCCGGCCTTGCCATAGGCGGCCGAGAGGCGCGTCAGAGCGAGTTCTTCGTCCGGCCGGTCGCCGGCGAAGACGACGGGGCGGCCGGAGAGGACGCTGCGATCGGCGAGATCGTCGAGCCCGGCGGACAGGTCGCTCAGGAAGACAGCGATCAGGTCTTCCAGGCGGAAGAGCTTGCCGAACAGGCGCGTCTCCTGAAAGGCGCGGCTCGACAGATGCGTCTTCAGCGATTGCAGGAAACGGTGCTCGGTGGTCATGCCGAGCGCCATGTCGAGCGCGTCGGGGCCGCTGACATGGGTTACATGGGCGTGGGGCGGGCGGCCCTCGCGCCAGAACATCAGCGCAGAGCGATAGGCGTCGACGGCACCCTGCCTGGTGGCGAAGCTGCGGGTCGTCACCGACCCGTCAGGACGTGCGAGCGCGACCACGCTGTTGGTGGTGCCGAAATCGATCCCGATCGCTGCGTCGTCCATGCTCGCCTCCTTTAGCCGAAACAAAAGCCCGCGCGGATTTCTCCGCGCGGGCCGATGGATTGGTCAGGCCGCATAACGCGGCCTGATTATCACTTCTTGTCGGTCGTCGCCTTCTTGAGGGCGGCGCCCAGGATGTCGCCGAGCGAAGCACCCGAGTCGGCCGAGCCGTACTGGGCCATCGCCTCGCGCTCCTCGGCCACTTCCAGGGCCTTGATCGAGACCTGGATCTTGCGGGCCTTCTTGTCGAAGAGGATGACGCGAGCGTCGACCTTCTCGCCGGCCGCGAAGCGCTCGGGGCGCTGCTCGGCACGGTCACGCGCGATCTCGGCGCGCTTGATGAAGGTCGTCATGTCGGTGCCGACGATCTTGACGTCGAGACCACCGTCCTTGACGTCGACGATCTCGCAGGTCACGACCTGGCCCTTCTTGAACTCGCCGGCATCGACGAAGGGATCGCCGCCCAGCTGCTTCAGGCCGAGCGAGATGCGCTCCTTCTCGACGTCGACGTCGAGAACGACCGCCTGCAGGATGTCGCCCTTCTTGTACTCCTCGATCACCTGCTCGCCCGGACGGTTCCAGTCCAGGTCCGACAGATGGATCATGCCGTCGATGTCGCCCTCGAGGCCGAGGAACAGACCGAACTCGGTCTTGTTCTTGACCTCGCCCTCGACGACCGAACCAGCCGGATGCTGCTCGGCGAAGACTTCCCACGGGTTGCGCAGGGTCTGCTTGAGGCCGAGCGAGATGCGGCGCTTGACCTGGTCGACCTCGAGGATCGCAACGTCGACTTCCTGCGAGGTCGAGACGATCTTGCCGGGGTGGACGTTCTTCTTGGTCCAGGACATCTCGGAGACGTGGATGAGGCCTTCGATGCCCGGCTCCACTTCGACGAACGCGCCGTAGTCCGTGATGTTGGTGACGCGGCCCTTCAAGCGGGTACCGACCGGGTAGCGGGCGGCGATGCCATCCCACGGATCGGCCAGCAGCTGCTTGATGCCGAGCGAGATGCGGTGCGTCTCCTGGTTGATCTTGATGATCTTGACCTTGACCGTCTGGCCGATGGTCACGACCTCGGACGGATGGTTGACGCGGCGCCAGGCCATGTCGGTCACGTGCAGCAAGCCGTCAATGCCGCCGAGGTCGACGAACGCGCCGTACTCGGTGATGTTCTTGACGACGCCGTCGATGACCTGGCCCTCTTCGAGCGAGGCGACGAGCTCGGAGCGAGCCTCGGCGCGGGTCTCTTCGAGCACGGTGCGGCGCGAGACGACGATGTTGCCGCGCCGACGATCCATCTTGAGGATCTCGAAGGGCTGCGGCTGGCCCATCAGCGGGCCGACGTCGCGGATCGGGCGGATGTCCACCTGCGAACGCGGCAGGAAGGCGACGGCGCCGTCGAGATCGACGGTGTAGCCACCCTTGACCGTGTTGAAGATGTTGCCCATGACCTTCTCGCGGGCCTCGAACGCCTTCTCGAGCTTGACCCAGCTCTCTTCACGGCGGGCCTTGTCGCGCGAGATGACGGCTTCGCCGAGCGCGTTCTCGATCCGGTCGAGATAGACCTCGACCTCGTCGCCGACCTTGAGCTCCTCGTCCCGGCCCGGGCCGGTGAATTCCTTGAGGGCGACGCGACCTTCGGTCTTCAGACCGACGTCGATGATCGCCATGTCCTTCTCAATGGCAACGACCTTGCCCTTGATGACGGTCCCTTCGAGGGCCTCGTTCCGGGTGAACGATTCCTCGAGCAGGGCGGCGAAATCCTCGCGACCCGCGCTATAGCTTTCGACAGCTGACATATGTGCTCCTGAACGCCGGCCGCGTATCCCGCGGATGTCCGGCATGGCGCCGATTGGGTTGGTGCTGCACACCGGATCGATCCGCGCGGTGCTCCACTCGTGGAGCGAGCCATCCCTCGGGATGGCGGCGCCTGGCCGCAGGGGCCGATCCGCATCCGAGCGGCCGTTTTCCAAACACGAAACGGGAGCCGGCCATTTCGGCCGCCCCCGGCTGTGATCGATCACGGCCCTTCGGACGAGGCTGACCTAGCGATTATCGCGGCATTCTGCAAGCGGATTGCGGCGCGAAATGCCGGTCGCGCATGCGCGTAGCGGCCTTGCGAGCTGCCGGAAGGCTGCCGATCTTTCGCGGCGAAGCCCGGCGCCAAGCCGGAGCGATGCAAGGGAAAAGCCCAATGTTCCCGCTTTCCATCCTCGACCTCGCCTTCATTGCCGAGGGTTCGACCGCAGCAGACGCCCTCCACAACAGCCGCGACCTCGCCCGCCATGCCGAAAGGCTCGGCTACACCCGCTTCTGGCTGGCCGAGCACCACAACATGACCGGCATCGCCAGCGCCGCGACCTCGGTCGCGATCGGCTATGTCGCCGAAGGCACCAAGACGATCCGCGTCGGCGCCGGCGGCATCATGCTGCCGAACCATTCGCCGATCGTGATCGCCGAGCAGTTCGGCACGCTGGAGACGCTCTATCCCGGCCGGATCGACCTCGGGCTCGGGCGCGCGCCCGGCACCGACCAGCGCACCTGGCGGGCGCTGCGACGCGAAGCTGACGCATCAGAGCGCTTCCCGCAGGACGTGCTCGAATTGCAGGCGCTGCTCGGACCGTTGCAGCCGGACCAAGTCATTCAGGCCGTGCCGGGCACCAACACCAATGTGCCGCTCTGGATCCTCGGCTCCAGCCTGTTCGGCTCGCAGCTCGCCGCCGTGCTCGGCCTGCCCTACGCCTTCGCCTCGCATTTCTCGCCGGATGCGCTGATGGACGCGCTTACCGTCTATCGCGAGCGCTTCCAGCCCTCGGCGCAGCTCGACAAGCCCTATGCGATGGTCGGCTGCAATGTCGTCGTCGCTGAGACCGACGCCGAGGCGCAGCGCCTCTTCACCTCGGTGCAGCAGCGCTTCACCGATATGCTGCGCAACCGACGCGGCCTTCTGCCGAGGCCGATCGACGACATCGAGACCTATTGGTCAGGCCCAGAGAAGGCGCAGGCGCAGCGCATGCTGGCCTGCTCCTTCGTCGGCTCGCGCGAGAGCGTGCGGGCGCAATTGCAGGCCTTCATCGAGAAGACCAGGGCGGACGAATTGATCGTCGCCTCGGCGATCTTCGATCACGCCGCGCGCAAGCGCTCCTACGAGCTGCTGGCCGAGATCCAGCCTGCGCTGGGCTTGGCGGCGGTCGCCGCCTGACCGCGCCGCCGCTCAGGAGCGGCGTTCATGTTCGGCTGCGGTGAGGTTTCCCCGCAGCCGAACCATCTCCTCGCGCAGATGACGCTGCTCTTCTGGAGCCAGACCCGTCGCGCGCTGCATGCTGACGCGAACCACCCTGCCCCGCTCACGGAGCGCGCGGCCCTGCGGCGTCAGGTTGATGCGGACCTGGCGCTCGTCCTGCAGGTCGCGCTGGCGCGTCACCGCGCCCATCGCCTCCAGGCGTTTCAACAGCGGCGTCAGCGTGCTCGAATCGAGGAAGAGTTTTTCGCCGAGCCGGCCGACCGTCTGGTCCGCCTCCTCATAGAGGGCGACCAGTGCGATATATTGCGGGTAGGTCAGCCCGAGCTCGTCGAGCAGCGGCTTGTAGACGCGGTTGAAGGCGAGATTGGTCGAATAGACCGCAAAGCAGAGGAATTCGTCGAGCCCTGGCAGCCTGTCGGCACCGGCCTGCTGATCCGCCTGTCCCGTCTCGTCAGCCACTGCGCGCCTCCGGCAAAGGATCGCTCACAGATATTTGATGCGCGATTTGTTTTCAAGCGATTGAGCGCGATGGCCCGATGATTTACTTGTCTAGCGATTAAATCGCTCGATAAGTAACTCATCGGAGCATGGCATGACCCGCATCGTTCCCTTGACCGTCTCGGCAACTGCAAAGGCCCCGGCAGAACCCGTTCCAGCGCTACGCCGCCTGTTGGCAGCCTTGATGCTGGCGGCGGTCGGCAGCTTCGCGATGACCTGCAGCGCCTTTACCGGTCAACGCAGCTACGGCCCCAGCCCGATCACGACGTCGAATCCCCCGCCACGCCGCGGCGCAGCCCGGCCCTGACGTTCGCAGTCGAGGAGACGCTTCCGTGAACTTCGTCCTGGCCTATCTCGCCGGCGTGCTGACGATCGCCAGCCCCTGCATCCTGCCGGTCCTGCCCTTCGTGCTGACGCGGACCGGCCAGCCCTTCCGGACCAGCACTTTGCCGATGCTGCTCGGCATGGCGCTGGCTTTCGTGGGGGTCGCAAGCCTTGCCGCCGTCGCCGGTAGCTGGGCAATCGCACTCAACAGCCATGGCCGCAGCATCGCGCTCGGCTTCGTCGCCCTGTTCGGGTTGGCCCTGCTGTTCCCGGCATTGGCCGAGCGCCTTGCCGCTCCACTGACCGCGCTCGGCGAAAGGCTGGCGCGCGTCGCGGGCGCGGCTGGCCGCACTGACCTGCGACCCGCATCCTCCGCTCTGCTCGGCGTCGCTACCGGCCTGTTGTGGACGCCCTGTGCCGGGCCGGTGCTGGGACTGATCCTGGCCGGCGCCGCCCTCGGCGGGCCGAGCCTCAACACCGCGCTCCTGCTCTTCGCCTATGCCGCCGGCGCAGCCACCGCGCTCGCAGCCGTGCTGCTGCTCGGCAACCGGCTGCTGGCCTGGGCACGGCGGCCTGCCGTCTCGATCGAACCGTTGCGCCGCGGCCTCGGCGTTGCGGTGGTCGCGAGCACGATCGCGATCGCCTTCGGCTTCGACAACACAGTCCTCACCCGCCTGTCGGCGCCGACCACCGCCGCGATCGAGCAGCGATTGATCGACCTGACATCGCCGGGCATGCCCGAGTTGGTCAGCAGCGCGCAGGCCCAGCCCGTGTCCAAGCCCGTGTTCGGCGCCAAGCAATGGCTCGACCGCGAGCCGATCGCGGCCGAGAGCGTGCGCGGCAAGGTCGTGCTGGTGAACTTCTGGACCTACTCCTGCATCAACTGCCTGCGCACGCTGCCTTACGTCCGAGCCTGGGCCGAGAAGTACCATGACCAGGGCCTCGTCGTGATCGGCGTGCACACGCCGGAATTCGCCTTCGAGAAGGATCCGAACAATGTCCGCAAGGCCGTCGCCGCGCTCGGCGTCACCTATCCGGTCGCGATCGACAACGACTATGCGGTCTGGCGTGCCTTCGGAAACCAGGCCTGGCCGGCGCGCTATTTCATCGACGCGCAGGGCCGCACTCGTCATCACGAGTTCGGCGAGGGCGACTATGCCGCCTCCGAAAAGGTGATCCAGTCGCTGCTCGCCGAGGCCGGCAGCAAGGTCGAGCCCGGTATCGCCAAGGTTTCCGGCGAAGGCGCGCAAGGAGCGCCCGACTTCGCCAATCTGCGCTCGCCCGAGACCTATCTCGGCCACGCCCGCACCAACGGCTTCGCCTCGCCGGGCGGCCTCAGGGCCGACGCGCCGGCCACCTACGAAGCCGCCACCGCTCCACGTCTCAACCAGTGGAGCCTCACCGGTACGTGGACCGTCGCAGGCGAGTTCGCGGTGTCGCAGCAGGCAGGCGGGCGGATCAATCATCGCTTCCATGCCCGCGACCTGCATCTGGTGATGGGCCGCTTGCCCGGCAGCCCGCCCGTCCGCTTCCGCGTCACCATCGACGGTGCCGCACCCGGCAACGCCCATGGCGCCGATATCGACGCCGATGGCTACGGCACGATCGCTGACGAGCGGCTCTACCAGCTGGTGCGCCAGGACGGGCAGGTGAAGCCCCGCGACTTCAGCATCGAGTTCCTCGATCCCGGCGCCCGTGCCTACGCCTTCACCTTCGGCTGACGGGACGCCTCAGCCCGCCCGAACCTGCGAGGGCGAGCGGCCGAAGCGCTTGCGGAAGCTGCGGTTGAAATAGGAGAGGTCGCCGAAGCCGACCTCGAAGGCGACGCCGCTGATCGTGATGGCGGCGTCTTCGGCCGACATCAGCTTGAGCCAGGCGCGTTCGAGCCGGCGCTCCAGCACATAGTCGGAGAAGGTGCGTCCCTCCGCGCCGAAGGCCTTCTGGATGGCGCGAGGCGTCACGCCATAGAGCCCGGCGATCATGTCGATCGAGAGCTCGCGCCGCTCGAGCCTGGTCTCGATATCGGCCTTGATCGCTGCGAGCCGGCCGCCGCGCCGCGGCGTCGCGGTCACGGGCGGCGCGCTGCGATCGGCCAGCATCACGCCGATCAGGTCGTGGACATGGCCGATGGCGAGGTCGCGCAGCGGCGCCGAATTGAGCGGGAACAGGCCGCGCAGCAGCAGCGCACCATAATGGGCCAAGACCTGCAGCCCGCGATTGCCACGCGGGATCGCCTGCATCAGCTCATCCGAAGCAAGCTGCGTCAGCGCCGGCAGTCGCGCCGGATCGAGTGCGATCAGGTCGATGCGGCCGAGCTCGACCAGGGTGAAGCGTGTCTCCTTTGCGAGGTCGACGACGGCAGCATCGCGGGCCCGTAGCGAGATGCGACGCCCCACCTGCTCGATCACGCAGCGGCCATCGGAGGGCCGCACGAGGATGTAGCGCGGCTCCTGCCCGCGCTGGCGCGCCGGCCAGATCCAGGGCGTCGCCGGGGAAAAGCAGGACATCAGCCCGATATCGGGCCGCGTCGTCAGCATGCTGCGCGCAGCAAAAGGCAAGGCGGCCTCGGCGCGGATGTCATCGCCATCGGGCACATGTCCGAAGACCCTGTGCGCCATCGCCTCGACTTCCTCGGGCGCGGCCTCGCCGGAGACCAGCCAGAACGGTGCGAAGCTCTCGTCCCCGGCGGCCTTCGCGCCGGCAGACCGTTGCAGCGCGGCCACAGCCACCTCGTCGCGCATCGGAGTTCGCTTTTGTCCCATGGCGCGTTCGCGCAAGTCCAAGATGATGCTTTCGATATAACTTTAGAGATCGCAAGAACACAACGCATCGAGAGCTTTTCGCCGCAGAGATCAATGAATAAAGCTAGTTTATTCTAGTTCTAAACTAAGATCGAAACGGCACCACAACTTCAGATCGAAAGACCCCGGGCGATACGCTCTCGCTCGGGAGACCGATCCGGACCGACGACGACAGGTGTCTTCATGAGCAAGCGCGCTTCCCTCGCCATCAGCCTGCCGGCTCTGCTTTGCGCTTCGGCGGCGGTGGCGCAATCGACGCCCTCGCCCGTGATCGATCTCGACACAATCACCGTCACGGCGGCGCGCACCGAGCGCAGCACGGCCGAGACGCCGCAATCGATCCAGGTGCTCGACCGGGCGCAGATCGAGGAGCAGCTGAAGTTCAGCCCGAACGCCGCGGCCGCGCTTGGCAAGCTGGTGCCGGGCTATTCGATGTCGACGCAGACGGTGTCGAGCGCTTCGGAGAATTATCGCGGCCGCGACCTCCTGGTGCTGATCGACGGCGTGCCGATGAACACGCCGCTGCGCGACGTCTCGCGCATCCTCTCGCTGATCGACCTCAACACGGTCGAGCGCATCGAGGTCGTCGCCGGCGCCTCCAGCTTGTATGGCGCCGGCGCGACCGGCGGCACGGTCAATTTCATCACCAAGAAGGCGGCCGACGGCAGCAAACCGCGGGTGACAGTCAATACCGCCGTGCGCGGCTTCACCCAGGCGCTCGGCCGCTCGCTGGCGCCGGAAGCGTCAGTCACCGTCTCCGGCAAGATCCCGAACGGTTTCGACTACCTGATCTCCGGCAGCGCCCGCGGCGCCGGCCGCACCTATGACGGCAAGGGGCGCGAACTGCCCTCTGACGGCCTGCTCGGCCAGGGCGGCGGCGACCGCTACAAGGCCGGCAACCTGCTCGCCAAGCTCGGCTATGATTTCGACGCCAGCAAGCGCATCGAACTACAGGGCTCGCTGATCGCCTTCGACCAGGACCCGAAATACCTGACCAACTACGCCGCGCCCTTCGCCCGACCGGACCGGACGCAGCTCTATACCGGCCAGAACATCATCGAGGACACCAAGTCGGTCTCGCTACGCTACAGCGACAGCGACTTCGCTCTCGGCAAGCTCAGCGTGCTCGGCTACTACAACGACATCAAGAAGCGCTTCAATTACTCGACCTTCTCCTACCCCTACAACAGCCAGGTCTACTACTCCTTCAACCCGGCTTCGCCGACGAGCCCGGACAACCAGACCACGCTCTATTCGCAGCGCGGCGGCGTGAACCTGACGATCGACACCCCGCTCGATCGCATCCTGCCGGGCGCCAAGTTCACCTGGGGCGGCGACCTCATCCACGAAAAGACCTGGCAGACCCTGACCAATGGCCAGGACGTGTTCACGCCGCTGAAGCAGACGACGAGCGCCGCCTTCGGCCAATTGCAGATCCCGATCGGCGACCGCATCACCCTGCGCGGCGGACTGCGCTACGAGTATTTTTCGCTGGGGGTCAGCGACTATGTCCGCCCGGCCGCCTATGCGGCGGTCGCTGCCAACAATGCGCTGGGTTATCAGAGCTTCGTGCTACCGGCGCTCAACGTCACCGGCGGCAATTTCGACTACAAGGCCTGGACCGGCAATCTCGGCGCGACGGTCAAGCTCTCCGAGAGCAGCGAGATCTTCGGCGGCTTCTCGCAAGGCTTCGCGCTGCCGGATGTCGGCGCCTTCACGCGCCGGGCCGGCATCGCGCTCGAATACGCCTGCCCGGTGGCGAATCCGAACTGCCTGCCGGCCAACCGGCGCAGCGTCAGCTATGCGTCGATCGCGCCCGAGGCGCAGATCGTCAACAATTACGAGCTCGGCATCCGCGGCAGCCATGGCATCTTCAAGGGCTCGCTGACCGGCTTCATCAGCACCTCCAGCAAGGGCGTGACCTTCGACCAGGCGAGCAATACGATCTCGCAGCAGCGGGAGCGGATCTGGGGCGTCGAGGCGACCGGCGACGTCGCCGTCACCGAGCAGTTCACCCTCGGCACCGTCCTCTCCTATCGCGAGGGCCGCTACGACACCAATGGCGACCGCAAGCTCGACAGCGCCCTGCCGAACAACCGCATCGGCTCGCCCTATCGCGGCATGCTCTATGGCAGCTACCGCTTCACCAACGGCATGCAGCTTCGCCTCGAGGGCGAGGCCTTCTCCGATCGCGACGTCGCGACGGATCTGCGCGGCACCCGCAACAGGTTGAAGGGCGCCGCCACCATGAACGTCGCCTTCACCGCGCCGGTGCTCGAGGGCGAGGCCTATGTCGCGGTCAATAACCTGTTCGACCGCAACTACCAGAACCCGACCGCGACCTCGGTGCGCAACCTCGCCAACTATGCCTGGGGCCGCACCGTGACGCTCGGCTTCCGCAAGACCTTCTGATCATGGTCAGCCTCGACAGCGACGCCGACGGCATCGTCACCCTGCGCTTTGCGCCGCCCTATGCCGACAATGACGAGCGCGCCTATCTCGACGCGCTCGCCGAGCTCGGCCGGCGCGAGGAACCTTTCCTGCTGCTCACCGTCTTCGGCGGCGGCCGCAAGCTGTCGCAGGCCGGCGAGCGCGAGCAGGCGATCTGGTTCAAGCGGACGCGGGCGCAGTTCGGCGCGCTCTGCGGCGCCTGCGCCATCGTGCGGCCAGGCGCGACCGAGGCGATGGCCGACGTCTTCCGCCGGCTCTGGCCCTTCCCGATCAGCCTGGAGACCGACGAGGCGGCGGCCCGCGCCTTCCTGCTGAAGCACCGGAGAGCGGCATGAGCGCGAGCGAAGCGGCCGTCGGCGCGGCACCGGCCAGCAACGCGGCCCGCTACCGGCTTTTTTCCGTGCTCGGCGGGCTTTATCTCGCGCAGGCGATCCCGTCCTATCTCTTCGTCGCGGCGCTGCCGCCGATCATGCGCGAGGCCGGCGTCTCGCGCACTGCCATCGGTTACATGAGCATTCTGCTGCTGCCGCTGGTGATCAAATTCGTCTGGGCGCCCTGGATCGACCGGATCAGGCCGTTCGCACGGGCGCACCGGGCCGGCTGGGTCTTCATAACCCAGGCCGGCACGATCCTGTGCATCCTGGCCCTGATCGCCGTTGGGCCACTCGACGTGAACAAGATCATTGCGATCGGCCTCATCGCCTCGCTACTGATCTCGACGCAGGACATCGCCACCGACGGCTATGCGGCGAAATATCTGCCGGAGGCCGACCGCGCGATCGGCAATGCCATCCAGGGCGGCTCGATCGCCTTTGGCGTCGTCATCGGCGGCACGCTCGGCCTCGTCCTGCACCATCATATCGGCTGGACCGGCATGCTGGTCTCCATCGCCGCGATCTCGCTTTTGCCGCTCGTCGCGGCGGCGATGATGCGCGAAGGCGATCCGACGCCGGCTGAAACCGCGAAACGCCCGTCGATCCGCGCCTTCCTGCGCCGGCCGGAAGCGCGACAGATCCTCTGGATCGCACTGATCTACCGGGCGAGCGAGGGGCTGGTGAAGGCGATGGAGGGCTCCTACCTCGTCGATGCCGGCGTGCCCTTGAACCAGATCGGCTATCTCTCCGGGATCTCGGCGACGACGGCGGGCCTCGCCGGCTCGGTGATTGCCGCCTGGCTGGTCAAGCGCCGGGGCATCGCCTTCGTGCTTGCTCTGCTCGGCGGCCTGCGCACCCTCTGCTTCCTGCTCTTCGCCTGCCATGCGCTTGGGGCCGTGGTCGGCGCCTGGCCGCTCTTCGGCGCCGCCGGCTTCCAGACGCTGATCCGCTATATGGAGATCGTCGCGCTCTATTCGCTGTTCATGGCGGTGACGACCTCGGACCAGCCTGGCACCGACTTCACCATCCTCGCCTGCGCGCAATTGCTGGTCTACCTCGCCGGCTCGATGCTGGCCGGCAAGCTTGCCGATACGCTGGGCTATGGCGCGCTGTTCTCTCTGGCGACGGCGATCTCCGCGGTCGCGGTGATCGCGACTGTCAGGATGATCGCGCGCAGCAGCGTCGGAAAGCCGGCCTGACCGGCGCAAAGCGCTCGCTGCGAGCGGCGGCGCCTTCCCTAGCGTCGTCCTTCATGCGAGGTTGCCGGCGAGATCGCCTGTGCCGCAAGATCGCCTGAGCCGAAGGAGAACACCATGGGTTGGGTCGTCCTTGGACTGATCGTCGTCGTCGTGGTCTGGCTGATCATGACCTATAACGGCCTCGTCGCGATGCGCCAGCGCGTCAACCAGGCCTTCGCCGACATCGACGTGCAACTGAAGCAGCGCCATGACCTGATCCCGAACCTGGTCGAGACCGTGAAGGGCTATGCCACCCACGAGAAGGAAACCTTCGACGCGGTGATCAAGGCGCGCAACCAGGCCCAGGCCGCGACCGGCCCGCACGACCAGGCCGTGGCCGAGCAGCAGCTCACCGGCGCGGTCGGGCGCCTGCTGGCGCTGGGCGAGGCCTATCCGGACCTGAAGGCGAGTGCGAACTTCCAGCAGCTTCAGCAGGATCTCGGCAATGTCGAGGACAAGCTGGCGGCGGCGCGGCGCTTCTTCAACAACGCGGTCAGCGAGTTCAACGCGGCGATCCAGGCCTTCCCGGCGGTGTTCTTCGCGCCGCAAATGGGCTTCAGCCCGCGCGAGTTCTTCGATGTCGGCGAAGAGACGCGCAAGCAGATCGAAGTCGCGCCCACCGTCAAGTTCTGAGCGGCGCGGTAGCCTCACAGCGGAGCTGCGGCGATGCCGGGGGAAGCCTTCGGGCTCTACACCCATCAGCGCAACAACCGGACCCGGTCGATCGCCCTGATCATCGGGCTCTTCCTGATGGTCTACCTGACCGTCTGGGGCGTCATGCTCGTCGGCTATGGCTATGTCGGCGTGCCGCGCGGGCGCACGGTGCTGAACTTCGTCGGCCAGCGCTTCTGGGCCTGGCTGCCCTACATCACGCTCGCGACCGGTGCCTGGGTGCTGATCGGCTTCAGGATCAATGTCGGGCTGATCGAGGCGGTCTCGGGCGCCGAAGGCGTGACGCGGGAGGCGCAGCCCAAGCTCTACCGGATGCTGGAGAATCTCTGCATCTCGCGCGGCATGGTGACGCCGAAGCTCGCCATCATCCAGAGCGACGCGCTCAACGCTTTCGCCAGCGGCATCAACGACAAGCAGTTCACGGTGACGCTGACCACCGGCCTGATCGAGCAGCTCAACGACGCCGAGATCGAGGCGGTGATCGCCCATGAGCTGACCCACATCCGCAATGGCGACGTCAGGCTGATGGTGATCGCCGTGGTGATCGCCGGCATCATCTCCTTCGTCGGCGAGGTGCTGTTCCGCAATCTCGGGCGGGTGCGCATCTCCTCGGACGGCGACAAGAAGGGCAGCGGCTTTGCGATCATCCTGGGCTTCGCGGTGATCGCCGTCGCCTGGTTGCTCGCCGTGCTGATCCGGCTGTCGCTGTCGCGGGCCCGCGAATATCTCGCCGATGCCGGGGCGGTCGAGCTGACCAAGAACCCGGACGCGATGATCTCGGCACTGCTGAAGATCTCGGGACGAGCCGATATCGACAATGTCCCGTCGGGCGTGATGGACATGTGCTTCGAGAACGACCCGGACGATTTCGCCGACCTGTTCTCGACCCATCCTTCCGTTACCAAGCGCGTGCAAGCGCTGGTGCAGACCGCCGGCGGGCGCCTGCCGCCACAGGCTCCGCCCGGCCCGCCGAAGATCAGCGAAAGGCAGCCTTTGCCGGAGATCGCCCAGACCTCGGCGACGCATGGACCGTGGTCGCGTCCGGCGCCACCGGCTGGAGGGTAGTCAGCAGAACTGCGCCGTCTTTCCGGGGCATGGTGCAGCCATGAGCCCGGAACCCATGAACACACCCGTTCCAGAAAAGATGCCGTCATTCTTGCCGCCGAGGAGCAACGCAGCTCCGGAATGACGGAGCTTTTTTCACATACCGGCGTGTTCATGGGTTCCAGGTTCAGGCCTACGGCCTGCCCCGGAAAGACGAGGCGGTTCCCTCCCCACAGACCCGCGTCAGCGCCCGTCCTTCGCCCAGTTCAGCGCTTCCTCGAGCCGGTCGTCGCCCCAGAACAATTCGCCATCGCCGGTGACGAAGGTCGGCGCGCCGAAGATGCCGAGCGACTTTGCAAGCTCGGTCTCGGCCTTGAGGCGACCCTTGACCTCCTCGCTGCGCGAAGCTGGGAACGCGTTTGCGGAATCGGCCCCGGCCTCGCGCAGGGCCGTGCTCAGCACGGCTTCCTCGGCAATGTTGCGCCCTTCGCAGAACTGGGCGCGGAACAGCGCCTTGGAGAAGGCGGGCATCCAGCCGGCCTCGCGCCCTGCCAGAGCGAGCCGGGCAGCGATCAGGGAATTCTGCGGAAAGGTTTCGGGGCGCACGATGGTGAGCCCGTTGCGGGCGGCGCGGCGCGCCACGTCACGCCACATATAGCGGCCCTTGTTCGGGTAGAGATTGAAGGGGGAGCTGGTCCAGCCCTGAGCGGCGAAGATCGGGCCGAGCAGGAACGGCCGCCAGCGCACCTCGACGCCTGCGGCATCCGCCAATTCCTCGATCCGCAGGGCGCTCAGGCAGGAATAGGTCGACGCGAACTCGTACCAGAAATCCAGAACAGGACGATTCGGCATCTGACCCCCAACCAGCAACGCAGCGCTCCGCCCGCATTGCGGGCGGCAACCCATCAGCGGATGACGCCAGATCGATCAGAAGGTTCCGATTGCGTCGCCCCGAACCCTGCGATAGTGCCCGGTTACGTCCGAAATGCGGCCGGCCGGGCCGCGTTCTCTACTCCAGGCACGAGCCCTCGTGCCGCCATAGCAGGAAGACCAGTCCATGGCCGACAAGCGCGTGAACAAGGTCGTGCTCGCCTATTCCGGCGGTCTCGACACCTCGATCATCCTGAAGTGGCTGCAGACCACCTATAATTGCGAAGTCGTGACCTTCACCGCTGATCTCGGCCAGGGCGAGGAGCTGGAGCCGGCCCGCCAGAAGGCGCTGCTGCTCGGCATCAAGCCGGAGAACATCTTCATCGAGGACCTGCGCGAGGAATTCGTGCGCGACTACGTCTTCCCGATGTTCCGCGCCAACGCCACCTATGAGGGCGTCTATCTGCTCGGCACCTCGATCGCCCGCCCGCTGATCGGCAAGAAGCTGATCGAGATCGCCGAGAAGGTCGGCGCCGACGCGGTCTCGCATGGCGCGACCGGCAAGGGCAACGACCAGGTCCGCTTCGAACTGACCGCCTATGCGCTGAAGCCCGACGTCCATGTCATCGCGCCCTGGCGCGAATGGGATCTGCGCTCGCGCGAGCAGCTGATCGCCTTCGCCGAGCAGCACCAGATCCCGATCGCCAAGGACAAGCGCGGCGAGGCGCCGTTCTCGACCGACGCCAACCTGCTGCACGTCTCCTCGGAAGGAAAGGTGCTGGAGGACCCGGCGCAGGAGGTTCCGGACTACGTCTTCTCGCGCACCGTCTCGCCCGAGGAAGCGCCGGACACTCCGACCGTGATCTCGATCGACTTCGCCAAGGGCGATGCGGTCGCCATCGACGGCGTCCAGCTCTCGCCGGCCAAGCTGCTCGCCAGGCTCAACGAGCTCGGCCGCGACAACGGCATCGGCCGGCTCGACCTGGTCGAGAACCGCTTCGTCGGGATGAAGAGCCGCGGCATGTACGAGACCCCCGGCGGCACAATCCTGGTCGTGGCGCACCGCGCCATCGAGTCGATCACGCTCGACCGCGGCGCCGCCCATCTCAAGGACCAGCTCATGCCGCAATATGCCGAGCTGATCTATAACGGCTTCTGGTTCTCGCCGGAGCGCGAGATGCTGCAGGCGCTGATCGACAAGAGCCAGGAGTTCGTCGCCGGCCAGGTGCGGCTCAAGCTCTACAAGGGCGGCGTCCACGTCATCGGCCGCTCCAGCCCCTATTCGCTCTACGATCAGGACCTCGTCACCTTCGAGGAAGGCGCGGTCGCCTACGACCATCGCGACGCCGCCGGCTTCATCAAGCTCAATGCACTGCGCCTGCGCACGCTCGGCCAGCGCAAGAAGAAGCTGGGGCTCTGAAAGACCGGTCTTCTAACGTCTCGCCGTCATTGCGAGGAGCGAGAGCGACGAAGCAATCCAGGGGTGGCCGACCACAACGGCAAGTCCCCCTGGGTCGCTTCGCTGCGCTCGCGATGACGGAGCGATGCGACCCAGCGCCGTAGTCATGTATTCCGGGCTCAGCCTTGCAGGTTGAACCCGGAATGACGCGGTGACCGGACCGCGCAGCTGATCAGATCTCGATCTCGACCCCGACCTCGACGACCTGCGTGGCCGGGATGTGGAAATGCGCGGCGGACCGCTCGGCGTTGCGCTGCATGAAGGCGAAGAGCCCTTCGCGCCACATCGCCATGCCCTCGATCTCCGCGCGCGGGATGACGGTCTCGCGGCCGATATAGTACGAGATCTCGGCGAGATCGACGCCCGGCAACAGGCCGCGCTCGACACCGCAGCGCAGTCCGTTCGGGATATGCGGCGTCTCCATGAAACCGAAATGCAGGATCACGCGGGTGACGCTCGGCGCGAGCTCGATCAGCTCGATCCGGTTTTCGTCGGAGACCCGCGGGATTTCCTCGAGCTTGCCGGTCACCAGCAGAACGCGCTCGTGCAAAGCGTGGTTGTGGCGGACGAAATGCGTGAGCGAGAGCGGCAGCCCGCGCGCGGCCGAGGCCAGGAAGGCGGCCGTCCCCGGCAGGCGCAGCGGCGGCTTCGTCGCCAGGATGTCGAGGAACGCCTTCTCCGGCTCGCGCTGACGGCTGCGTGACGCCTCGACCAGGGCAAGCCCACGCCGCCAGGTCAGCATGATCAGCGTCAGCACCAGCGCCAGGAGCAGCGGGTACCAGCCACCCTCGTGCAGCTTCGGCAGGTTCGCCGAGAAGAAGGCGAGGTCGATCAGCAGGAAGAAGCCGTTGACCGCCACGACGAGGAGCGGGTTGTAGCCCCATTTCAGCGCGATCAGCGCCGCCAGCCCGGTGGTGATCGCCATCAGCAGAGAGACGGCGATGCCATAGGCGCCGGCCAGCGCGTCGGAAGAGCGGAACATGAAGACCGAGCCCAGGGTCGCCAGGCAGATCAGCCAGTTGACGATCGGGATATAGATCTGCCCCTTCTGGTCATCCGCCGTGTGCTTGATGCGGATCGCCGGGAAGAGGCCGAGCTGCACGGCCTGCCGGGTCAGCGAGAAGGCACCGGTGATCACCGCCTGCGAGGCGATGACGGCAGCCGCCGTCGCGAAGAACACCATCGGATAATGCGCCCAGTCCGGGGCGAGCTGGTAGAACGGGTTGTCGAGCGCCTCGGGATGGGTCAGCAGCAGCCCGCCCTGACCGAAATAGTTGAGCATCAGCGCCGGCAACACCACCGTCAGCCAGGCGATGCGGATCGGCAACGGGCCGAAATGGCCCATATCCGCATACATCGCCTCGCCGCCGGTCACCGCCAGGAAGGTCGCGCCCAGCACGGCGAAGCCGACGACCGGAGCGGTGTGGGTGATAAAGTAGAGCGCGTTGAAGGGGTTGATGGCCGAGAGGATCTCCGGCGCCATCAGGATGCCCCGGATGCCGAGCAGCGCGAGGGCGATGAACCAGAGCAGCATGATCGGCCCGAACAGCTTGCCGATGAAGCCGGTGCCCTTGCTCTGCACCAGGAAGACGCCGATCAGGATCACAGCGGTCAACGGCACGATCGCCGGCGCCAGGAACGGCGCATCGACCTTGAGGCCCTCGATCGCGCTCAGCACCGAGATCGCCGGCGTGATGGCGCCATCGCCGTAGAGCAGCGCGGCGCCGACGAGCCCGATCACCAGCACGTAGGCCCGGCTCGAACCGGGCTTGGCATGGCGTGCCTTGAGCAGGGCCAGCATCGCCATGATGCCGCCTTCGCCGCGATTGTCGGCACGCATGATCAGCAGCGAATATTTGAGCGAGATGATCAGGATCAGCGCCCAGAGGATCATCGAGACGCAGCCGACGACGGCTCCCGGCTGCAAGGTCCCGCCGGCGCTCGCGGCGCGGGCCGCTTCCTTCAGCGCATAGAGCGGGCTGGTGCCGATGTCGCCGTAGACGACGCCGAGGGCGCCGAGCGTCAGGGTCGGGACGGAGCCGTGATGCTCATGGCGAGGCGGCGAGCCGCTCCGTGCGAGAACCCCATGGGCCATGCGCCGTCCTCCCCCTTGTCATGGGAGTAGGGCACGCACCGGCAGCGACAGCAAGGCCGGATCGACGGGATTGAGCAGCGGGCAGGGATGCCGGCGAGGAGCACCCGCCGGCCTTTTGCCCCGCCGCGTTACTTCGCAAGCTTGCCGAAGGCGAAGAACTGGGTCTCGCCGGAGGAATCGTCGACGCCGTCATTGTCGGTGACGACGAAGAGCTCGCCCGCCTTGTCGACCGCCATGCCCTCGACCTTGTCGAGCCCGTAGCCGCCGAGCTTCATCAGGTCGGGCGTCAGGTCGCGCAGCAGCGTCTTCTCGACCGTCGGGATCTCCGAGGAGCCGAACGGCGCCGGCTTCAATCCCTTTACCGAGAAGGTCGCCAGCGTCTTCACCGCCTTGTCGCCAAACCGGTTGTCGCGCTCGATCACGGCGAAGGTGTCGTCACCGAGATAGGTCAGCTCCGAGAGACCCATCCAGGCGCCGGCAGAAGGAGCGGTCAGCGGGTAGTGGAGGATGCCCCAGCTCTTGGTGAAAGGCTTGTAGGAGAGGATCTTGACCTTGCCCTTGGGGTCGTCCTTCCACTCGCGCTGGACGGCGATCCAGACGGTCTCGTCCTGGCCGGTACCGGTGACGGCGACGCCCTCATAGCCCTGGTTGATCGCCTTGGCGGCGAACTCCTCCGGCAGCGCGATCTCCTCCTCGATCTCGCCTTTGGCCGAAGCGCGCAGCAGGAGGTTCTGCGTCGGCTTCTCCTTGCGTTCGGGCGCGCCTTCCGAAGCGAGCCAGAAGCCGCCGCCGGGGCGCGTCGCAATCGCTTCGAGGTCATAGGAGGCGGGTTTGCCGTCCCTGGTCACAGTGATCGCGCCGGTGATCGTCGCGGGCTTCTTCGTCGCGTCGATCTCGAGGATGCGCGAGGGCGTATAGGCGCTGTCGGTGACGCTGAAGAGCCGGCCCGGCAGTTCGGGATGGGCGGCGAGGCCCGAGAGCGCACCCCAGCCGAGCGGGACGCCATCGACATCCACCGAGACGATGGTCGGATAGGCGGCCGGCGCCTCGCTGCGCTCATAGATGGTCACGGCCGAACGCGGTCCGTCCTTCTCGCCGAGATCGGCCTCGGAGGCGGAGACGAAGAGGTTGCGCTGCGGGATGGCGAGCAGCCCTTCCGGCGCGATGCCGCCCGGCAGCGCCTGCAGATAGCGCGGCGCCTTGCCCGGCCCCTCATCCTTGAAGACGAGGACGAGCGAGGCGCGCTCCAGTCCGACGAAGAACAGGCGCTCGCCATGATAGGTGCCGACTTCGATGCCCTCCGGCTCGCTGCCCTTGGCGGCCGAACGGCGCTCCGGATAGTGGCCGAGGCGGATGGCGAGGTGATCGACCATGTTGCCGGCATCGAACTCGACCGTGCCGTCCTTGCGGAAGATGGTGAAGCCGCGCGAGCCGCCCTTCCAATCGCCCTCATTGGCGGTGACGAAGCGGTCATTGTCGAGCCAGCGCACGGCATCAGGCTCGCGCCGCACGCCCTTCAACTCCTCGACCGGCTTGATCTCTCCGTCGCGGGTCTTGTCGATGTTCGTGAGGTCGACCGTGCCGGCCGGGAAATGCGTGACGAGCTTGCCGGTCTTGGTGTCGACGATGGCGAGGTGATTGTTCTCCTGCAGCGTCACCACGGCGAGGCCGTCGAGGTTGACGTCGACGAATTCCGGCTCGGGATCGGTCGGCTCGACCGCGGCGATGCCGGTCAGATCGACGACCTGCCTGGAGGCGCAATCGGCCTCACCATCCTTGATGCCGACCAGCGTGAGATTGCCGGCGGGGAGCTGCGGCAGGTCGCCCTTGTTGAGCTTCTCGTCGCGCTCGTTCTCGATAACGATGGCGAGCTTGCCCTTGTCTTTGCTGAGCGCGATCGAGTCGGGCTGGCCGCCGAGCTCGCATCTTGCAGCGACCTGCTTCGTCTTCAGGTCGACGGTGGCGAGATGACCGGCCGGCTCCTTGAAATTGTCGCCGGAGCTGACGACGACGGCGAAGGCGCGCTCGCCCAGGATCACGACCGAAGTCGGCTCGCCGCCGACCGGGATGAAGCCTGCGGGCTTGGGCGCATTGGCGGTGGTGATGTCGATCAGGCCGATCGCCTTCTGCTCGGCATCGGTATAGGCGAGCAGGGTCCCGGCCTCGTTGGCCGAAATGATCTCGGCGACGGTCTTCTTCTTCGCGTCGCGGTCGGCAGGCAGGTTCAGCGGTACCTGGAAGGTGGCGATGCGGTTGAAGGTCGGCTCGGCCAAGGCGGTGCCGCCAGCAAGGAGCGTCGCGAGAGCCGCAAGGACGAGGGGTTGGCGCATGGGACGGTCCTGTTGCGCAGGGTGAGGAGGCAGGCCTTCCGGCTAGTGAGCGCTTGCGACAGTTGCGTGACAAGCCGTCGCAAAGCAAACGCCGCCGCGGGAGAACCGCAGCGGCGTGATCTAGGAAAGAGATTGATCAGCGCAGCGCGGCTTCGGTTCCCGCAACATCGGAGACCGACTTCTTCAGGCCGATCACCTCGAGCTCGGTAACGACGGCCACTGCGGCGGCCTGGGCCAGGACGAAGGCGATGCCGAGCGTGGTCGGCGCGAACCAGCCGGCGACCAGGATCAACACGCTGTCGGCGATCCAGAGGATGTTGACGCCGATCACCGCATAGACGGCGAGCCGCGGCAAGCGCTCCCGGCTGGCGAAGAATGCAAGCAAGGTGGCGCAAGGCAGGAGCACGAGACCGGCGCCGCGCAAGAACTCCGCCGGGAAGCCGAGCAGGCCGGAGAGAGCGCCGGCCCCGAGGCTGAGCAGCAAGCCGGTTCCGGCGCAGGCGGCGGCGTCGAGAGCGAGGGCGTTGCGCAGGAAACGTGAGGACTGGATGAAGGCCATGGCTGTTCTCCGGTTCAGCCCCGTCTCAGCCGGGGCGGTTGCTGATGGAGGCCATGCTGACGAAAGCCCGGCGGCCGGTCGATTAAGCCCGAGGTAATTGGATGGCGGCGCGGCTACGGCTAGCTTGCCCGGCATGAACAAGCACTCGCAGCCCGCGATCGGGCATCTCATTCGCGACTGGCGCCAGCTGCGCCGTCTCAGCCAGCTCGACCTCGCGCTCGAAGCCGAGATCTCGCAGAAGCATCTGAGCTTCGTCGAGAGCGGCCGCTCGATACCGAGCCGGGACATGGTCCTGCTGCTCGCCGAGCATCTCGGCGTGCCGCTGCGCGAGCGCAACGCGCTCCTGCTCTCGGCCGGCTATGCACCGGTCTATCTCGAACGTTCGCTGGAGGATCCGAGCCTGCAGGCGGCCCGCAGCGCCATCGACCTGCTGCTCAAGGGGCACGAGCCCTACCCGGCCGTGGCGGTCGACCGGCACTGGACCCTGCTCGCGGCGAACAAGATGATCGCGCCGATGCTCGCGGTCGTCGAGGATGCCGACCTGCTGCGCCCGCCCGTCAATGTGCTCCGGCTCAGCCTGCATCCGCGCGGGCTCGCGCCGGCGATCATCAACCTCACAGAGTGGCGCGGCCATCTGATCGCGCGGCTGCGCCAACAGATTCGCGCCACGGCCGACCCTCTGCTCGCCGAGCTCCTGACCGAATTGCTGAGCTATCCCGTCCCGGCTGCGCCGATCGCCAAGGGCAAGGCGCAGGAGGAGGCGGAGCCGCCGATCGTGCTGCCGCTGCACCTGCGGCTCGGCGAGACCGTGCTGTCACTGATCTCGACCACGACCGTGTTCGGCACGCCAGTCGACGTCACCCTGTCCGAGCTGGCGCTGGAGACCTTCTTTCCGGCCGACGAAGCGACAGGCCAGGCGCTGCGTGCGATTGCGGAGGCCAATGCATCCGCCTGAGAGGCGGAACCAAAAGTTGGCGGCAACGTTCTTCCACCGAACCGGCGCTACCGCACCGATTTCGCGTCATTCGAAAAGGAAAACGTCCATGGGCAGCACCGCCGACAAGATCAAGGGCATGGCCAACGAAGCGGCTGGCAACGTCAAGCAGGCCGCCGGCAAGGCGCTGAACAAGCCCGGCCTCGAAGCCGAAGGTATCATGCAGGAGCGCAAGGGCGAGGCCCAGCAGGCGATCGGCAAGACCAAGGACGCGGTCAAGAAAGTGATCGACAAGGCCTGAGCATCAGGCCGACTCCGATCAAAGCAAGACGGGCGCCGCGAGGCGCCCGTCTTTTTCGTCTCAGGCGGAGCCGCCGAGGCCGCCAAGGAAATCCTTGACCCGGCCGAAGAAGCCGGCGGTCTCGGGGTGGGTTGCTCCCGAGCTCTCGCGCTCGAACTCCATCAGCAATTCGCGCTGGCGGGCGGTCAGCTTCTGCGGCGTCTCGACCAGTACCTGGATGTATAGATCGCCCATCTCGCGCGAGCGCAGCACGCTCATGCCCTTGCCCTTCAGCCGGAACTGCTTGCCGGTCTGGGTGCCCTCGGGGACTTTCACCCGCGCCTTGTCGCCGTTGAGGGTCGGCACCTCGATCTCGCCGCCGAGCGCGGCCGAGGTCAGGCCGATCGGCACGCGGCAGAACAGGTCGGCCCCGTCGCGCTGGAAGATGGCGTGCGGCTTGATCGAGAGGAAGATGTAGAGATCGCCCGCCGGGCCGCCGCGCAGCCCGGCCTCGCCCTCGCCGGCGAGGCGGATGCGGGTGCCATCCTCGACGCCGGCCGGGATGTTGACCGAGAGCGTGCGCTCGCGGGTGACGCGGCCGGCGCCCTGACAGCCGGTGCAGGGATCGTCGATGATCTCGCCGCGGCCATTGCAGGTCGGGCATGTCCGTTCGACCGAGAAGAAGCCCTGGCTGGCGCGGACGCGGCCATGGCCACCGCAGGTCGGGCACTGGCGCGACTTCGAGCCGGCCTTTGCGCCGGTGCCGGAGCAGACCTCGCAGGTCACCGAGGTCGGGACGCGGATGGTCTCGTTCTTGCCGGAATAGGCCTCTTCGAGGCCGATCTCGAGATTGTAGCGCAGGTCGGCGCCGCGCTCGCGGCCATTGGCACCGCGCGAGCCGCCACGGCCGCGGCCCTCGCCGAAGAAGGATTCGAAGATGTCGGACATGAAGTCCGACATGTCGGCCGGACCACCGCCCCCGCCGCCATTGTCGAAGGCCTGGTGACCATACCGGTCATAGGCCGCGCGCTTCTGGCCGTCGGAGAGGATCTGATAGGCCTCGTTGATCTCCTTGAACTTGATCTCGGCCTGCTTGTCGCCCGGGTTCTTGTCCGGGTGATGCTGCATGGCGAGCTTGCGGAAGGAGCCCTTGAGCTCGACCTCCGTCACGGTCCGGGAGACCCCGAGGATCTCGTAATAGTCGCGCTTCGACATTCAACCAGCTGTCCCTGCGCCGCCCTGCCCCAATCGCGCAGACCGGCGAGTCATGTCCTGCGACGCCATCGCCTTAAAGGAATGGCCGGGTCAAGCCCGGCCATCCTCGTCACGGTCGATGACGAGCGCGCCTCACGCGCTCTTCTTCTTGTCGCCCTTGTCGTCGCTGACGTCCTTGAAATCGGCGTCGATGACGTCGTCCTTCTTCGGCTCCTCGGCAGCGGCGCCCTCGGCGGCAGCGCCTTCAGCCTGGCTGGCGGCATACATCGCCTCGCCGAGCTTCATCGACGCCTGCATCAGCTCGTTGGTGCGAGCCTGAATGCCCTCGACATCCTCGCCGGTGAGCGCGGTCTTGAGGCCTTCGAGTGCGGTCTCGATCGCACCCTTGTCGGCGGCCGAAACCTTGTCACCATAATCCTTCAGCGACTTCTCGGTCGAGTGCACGAGGCTCTCGCCCTGGTTCTTGGCCTCGACCAGCTCACGACGCTTCTTGTCGTCGGCGGCGTTCGCCTCGGCATCCTTGACCATCTTCTGGATCTCGGCCTCGGAGAGGCCGCCAGACGCCTGGATGCGGATCTGCTGTTCCTTGTTGGTGGCCTTGTCCTTCGCCGTCACCGAAACGATGCCGTTGGCGTCGATGTCGAAGGTCACCTCGATCTGCGGCATGCCGCGCGGAGCCGGCGGAATGCCCATCAGGTCGAACTGGCCGAGCAGCTTGTTGTCGGCGGCCATCTCGCGCTCGCCCTGGAAGACCCGGATCGTCACCGCGCCCTGGTTGTCCTCGGCGGTGGAGAATACCTGACTCTTCTTGGTCGGGATCGTGGTGTTGCGGTCGATCAGGCGGGTGAACACGCCGCCCAGCGTCTCGATGCCGAGCGAGAGCGGGGTCACGTCGAGCAGCAGCACGTCCTTGACGTCGCCCTGCAGCACGCCGGCCTGGATCGCGGCGCCGATGGCGACGACCTCATCGGGGTTGACGCCCTTGTGCGGCTCCTTGCCGAAGAACTGCTTCACGACCTCCTGGACCTTCGGCATGCGGGTCATGCCGCCGACCAGGACGACCTCGTCGATCTGGCCCGCGGAGAGGCCGGCATCCTTGAGCGCCTTGCGGCAGGGCTCGATGGTGCGCTGGATCAGGTCGTCGACCAGGCTCTCGAACTTGGCGCGCGAGAGCTTGATGGCGAGGTGCTTCGGGCCCGAGGCATCCGCCGTGATGTAAGGCAGGTTGATCTCGGTCTGCGAGGCGCTCGACAGCTCGATCTTGGCCTTCTCGGCCGCTTCCTTCAGGCGCTGGAGAGCGAGCTTGTCCTTCTTCAGGTCGATGCCCTGCTCACGCTTGAACTCATCCGCCAGGTACTCGACCAGGCGCATGTCGAAGTCCTCGCCGCCGAGGAAGGTGTCGCCATTGGTCGACTTCACCTCGAAGACGCCGTCGCCGATCTCCAGGATCGAGACGTCGAAGGTGCCGCCGCCGAGGTCATAAACCGCGATGGTGCCGGCCGACTTCTTGTCGAGGCCATAGGCAAGCGCAGCCGCAGTCGGCTCGTTGATGATGCGCAGCACTTCGAGGCCGGCGATCTTGCCGGCGTCCTTGGTGGCCTGACGCTGGGCGTCGTTGAAATAGGCCGGGACGGTGATGACCGCCTGCGTCACCGGCTGGCCGAGATAGGACTCTGCCGTCTCCTTCATCTTGGTCAGGATGAAGGCCGAAATCTGCGAGGGCGAGTAATCCTTGCCATCCGCCTCGACCCAGGCGTCGCCATTGGCCGCCTTCTTGATCTTGTAGGGGACGAGATCGATGTCCTTCTTGGTCATCGGATCGTCGAAGGTGCGCCCGATCAGGCGCTTGATGGCGAAGAAGGTGCGCTCCGGATTGGTGACCGCCTGGCGCTTCGCCGGCTGGCCGACCAGACGCTCGCCGTCATCCGTGATGGCGACGATCGAAGGCGTGGTGCGTGCGCCCTCGGAATTCTCGATAACCTTGGGCGTCGACCCTTCCATCACTGCAACGCAGGAATTGGTGGTTCCGAGGTCGATACCAATGACTTTACCCATGGATGGGATCCCTTTCGATTTAGCAGATCGCCGGAAGAGCGCGCGTAAGACGCCGCTCCCCGGCCCATGGCCCCGGACCGCCCCCACCTTCCGCGGCGAACGAACCCGGGATACCCACGTCTGACGGCCGAAGTGACGGAACGGGGCCTTGGCCCCTTTCCGGCTTCGCCCGCCGGTTACAACAAAGATCGACCGGCCCTGCGTTTCGGCGTCCGCATGTGAGTGCTGGCACCTGGCGCAATCCGGCCCCGATGGCCCGTAAAAACCATCGCTTCGCGGCGTATATAGGGAGGGTGACGGGTTGCTTGCAAGGCGCGGAGCCGGATTAAGAATCGGCTTTGTGCAGTATCCCTCACAGAATTCGCGGGGCTGACCATTCCGGGTAAGTGTTGCGCGCATGCTCTTGCGCAACGGGCGTAGCCATTCCATTCAGAATGGACCTTGCGCCATCAGGAAACAGCCGTGACGACGCTCCGCCGCCCGACTGCCCACCGCCTCGCTGCCGGTGCAGCCCTGGCCTGGCTCGGCCTTGCGGGCGCGGCCCTGGCGCAACCGCTGCAGCTTCCGGGCGCGCAGCCCTTCAACCAGCCGGGCGCCCAGCAATCGGCGCCGGCCTCGGTTGGCGGCCCGTCGACGCCGCGCCCGCGTACCATGCCGGCCATTAAGATTCCCGGCGAAGACTCGATTCTCGGCAAGACCTTGCGGCGCAATGGCGGCTTCGGCGAAGCAACGCTGGAGAAGACCGGCAGCGGCTACGGCCTGAAGCTCCGCGCCGAGGGCTTCCAGTCCAGCAACCTGGTCGAACCCTGCGCCATCTCCTTCGGCGACGCGGCGGTGCCGGTGACCTCGCTCGGCAAGCCGGCGGGACTGCCGCGCTACAAGCTCGAAGCCGCGGCCTGCCCGATCGTCTTCGACGTGCTCGACGGTGCCTTCCTGGTGATCGAGCCGGAGCAGCCCTGCGTGATCGAGGCAGCCGCCTGCCGCATCGAGCCGCGCGGCGTCTGGGGGCCGGATTCGCGTACACTGGCCGCCCGCGCCAAAGACATCGAAGCCGAGCGCAAGCACGCGGAAGGTGCCGTGCGCGACGGCTACCGGGCGCTCTCGGCCAAGGCCGACCTGACGGAGCAGCGCACGATCGCACGCGAGCAGGCCGGGTTCTCGTCGGAGCGCGAACAGATCTGCCGCGACTTCCAGCGCGAGGGCTCGCACGGCTTCTGCGGCGCCCGCATCACCGAGGCGCGCGCCGCCTCGATCCGCTCCCGCCTCGGCCTGCCCGAGCCCAAGCCCGAGACGGCCAAGCCGCGCCCGGCCACGGCAAGGCGGACGCCCCCGCCCGCGGCGGCGCCCGCTCCGACCATCCAGTAGGCTTTCGGCTCAGGCGGCCTCGCCGCCTGCGACCTGGCCGGCCTCCCAGCCGAGGATGGCGCGCTTGCGCGTCAGCCCCCAATGATAGCCGGTGAGCGCACCGGACTTGCCGATGACGCGGTGGCAAGGCACCACGAAGGAGATCGGGTTCTTGCCGACCGCCGCGCCAACCGCACGGGCCGCCGAGGGCTTGCCGATATGGTCGGCCACATCGCCATAGGTGGTGGCGCAGCCAACCGGGATGCGCAGCAGCGTCTCCCAGACGCGGACCTCGAAATCGGTGCCGATCAGCACGACGCGCAAGGGCGTCTGCGGCGACCAACTTCCCGGCTCGAAGATGCGCGTCGCATAAGGTGCCGTCGCCTGCGGGTCGAAGCGATAATCCGCATGCGGCCAGCGCCGCATCATGTCGGCCAGCGCCTCGGCCCGGCCGCCGATGACTTTGCCGCCGTCAAGATTGTTCGAGACCCAGCCGAGACCGGCAAGGCCACGCTCGGTCACCACGACCAGCGCCTCGCCGAACGGCGACTGGTGGAAGCCATAGGACATGCGCAGCCCCTCGCCGCCGGTCTTCCATTCGCCCGGCGACATCGCTTCATGGGTGACGAAGAGGTCGTGCAGGCGGCCGGGGCCGGAAAGGCCGACCTCGAAGGAGGTGTCGAGGATGCTGGCGGAGGACGCCAGCAGGCCCTTGGCGTTATCGAGCGTGATCGCCTGCAGGAAGGCCTTGGGCGTCAGCCCGCACCAGCGCCGGAACAGGTGATGCACATCCGTCGGCGTCGCGCCGGCGGCATCGGCGATCGCCTCGATCGTCGGCTGCTGGCGCCAATTGTTGGTGATGTAGGCCAGGATACGGCGGACCGTGTCGTAGTCCGAGCCGGGCGCGGCCGCCGGGAAATCGGCCTCCGAGGGGATAGCCTCGCTGGCGCGGGCGAGCACGGCATTGGAGACGACTATGGGCTTCATCGCCGTCCTGAGACTGGAAGGGGCGTTCATCGGTCTATCCTCGCGATCTCAGATCTCTCATGCTCACGAAGCTAGTGATGTCAGCATGCCTATCCCACCCGAAAGCTGGCAAGCTCGTCTTCACCGTAGGAGACGCGTAGACATCCACAGATGACTGACCCTGCCGACGCCATCGTCTCACTCTACACCCGCCACGCCGCCGCCTATGACCAGCAGCGCGGCCGAAAGCTGATGGAGGCGCGCTGGCTCGACCGTTTCCTGTCGCTGCTGCCGGCCCGTCCCTCGGTGCTCGACATCGGCTGCGGCATGGGCGAGCCGATCGCCAGGCACCTGATCGAGCGCAACTGCGTCGTGACCGGCATCGATTCGTCGGCACCGCTGATCGCGCTCTGCCGCGAGCGCTTCCCGCAGCAGATTTGGCAAGTCGCCGATATGCGCGAACTTGCGCTCGCCCGACGTTTCGACGGGCTGATCGCCTGGGACAGCTTCTTCCATCTGGCGCCCGACGACCAGCGCCGGATGTTCCCGCTGTTTCGCGTGCACGCAGCGCAAGGGGCGGCGCTGCTCTTCACCAGCGGGCCCGCTCATGGTGAGGCGATCGGCAGCTTCGAGGGCGAGCCGCTCTACCATGGCAGCCTCGATTCAGCGGAGTATCGCAACCTCCTCGACGAGAACGGCTTTGCCGTCGTCGAGCATGTCGTCGAGGATCCCGATTGCGGCGGCCACACGATCTGGCTGGCTCAGCAAGAGCGGTGACGCCTGGGTTCACACGAAGCGTCGCAGCTTCTCGCGCGTGAGGCGCTGGTTGTTGCGATACCAGTCGTCGCTGGTGGCGAAGACCGGCGAGCTCTCGTCCCAGCCGCTGCAGCTGTAATCCGACTGCTCCGCGAAGAAGGCGACGAAGTCCTCGCGCGAGCGCCACTGCGCGATGGCCTCGCCGGGATAATGGCCATCGAGGATGTCGCAGAGCTTGACGCCCGCATCCGTGCGGATCAGGCCGTGGCCGCAGAAATCGCGATGGAATTCGTGGATCAGCCCCTCGCCGACAGGGCGGGTCATCAGGCGATCCCAGACCTGCCCCGCCAGCACCGGGCCGAACAGGGAACGATCGAGCCTGTCGCGCAGGACGAGCCCATAGGCCCGGGCCGATTCCTCGCCGCCGCTTTGGCTGGGCAGCGGACTGCGCGGGCCGCGATTGGCCCGCACCGTCGCGACGATCACGAGGACGATCACCGCGAGCGCGATCAGCGGGATGATCGTCGCGGCCATGCTCAGGCTGGTTCGAAATCCGGGCCACGCTTGGCCTTGGCGAGCGCCGTGCCGAGCGCTTCGGCGAAGCCTTCGCGCTCCTGTGGCGACAGCGCCGAGGCGACCACGGTGCGCTGGCCGCGCGAGACCAGGGAGAGTTCGAGCAGGCCGTAATCCTCGTCATCCTCGCGTTCGAGCTTGGTCCAGGCGGGGTTTGAGCGCCAGATTTTCTCGCGCCCGTGATGCGAGACCTTGCGCAGCAGCACCTCGAGTGGGGTCACGACGATGCGCTCGAAGGCGCGGGCCGCGTTGAAGTTGACCTTGAAGGCGATGAAGAGCGCGAGGATGTCGAGGCCGAAGAAGCCTGCGACCGGCCAGGCGCCGAGCACCATGAAGGGGATCGAGGCGGCGACGCTGGTCAGGCAGACCAATGTCATTACGGTTCGGAAACCGTTCTGGCCGAGCGAGCGGTGCGGCGTGATCGTCGCATCGAAGACCGGCTTCTCGGCCGCTTCGGCGACATCGTCTGAATTGGGCTTGCCCAAGGTCATACGCGAATTATAACGCCGCGATGCCCGTGCCGAACAGTCCGAAAAGCCGCAGCCCCTCGCCCAAGCGGATCACAACTCCGAAGCCGCGCAGCGCCGCCGAAATCTACGAGATCTTCAGCCGCTTCCGGCAGCAAAGGCCCGAGCCGAAGGGCGAGCTCGACTATGTCAACGCCTTCACCCTGCTAGTCGCCGTCGTGCTCTCGGCGCAGGCGACCGATGCCGGCGTCAACAAGGCGACGAAGCGGCTGTTCGAACTCGCCGATACTCCGGAGAAGATGCTTGCGCTCGGCGAGGACCAAGTCCGCGAGCTGATCAAGACGATCGGGCTCTACCGCAACAAGGCCAAGAACGTCATCGCGCTCTCGGAGAAGCTGATCGCCGAGTTCGACAGCGAAGTCCCGACCGCACGCGAAGCGCTGGAGAGCCTGCCCGGCGTCGGCCGCAAGACCGCGAATGTCGTGCTCAATATCGCCTTCGGCGAGATCACCCACGCGGTCGACACTCATGTCTTCCGCGTTGCCAACCGCCTGCGCATCGCGCCCGGCAAGAACGTGCTGCAGGTCGAGCTCGGCCTGGAAAAGGCTGTGCCGGCCGAGTTCGGCCGGCACGCGCATCACTGGCTGATCCTGCACGGGCGCTACACCTGCAAGGCGCTGCGCCCGGCCTGCGAGACTTGCGTCGTCGCCGATCTCTGCGATTCCGCCGATAAGCGGATCGCCTAGATCTCCTCAATTGATGGCGAGGCGGGCCTGTTTGATGATCCCGGCCCAGCGTCGCGATTCCGCCTCCATCATCGCAGCGAACTCCTCGGGCTTGTTGCCGATCGGCTCGGCGCCCTCGTTCTGCAGGCGCTCGCGGATGAGCGGGCTGTTGATCGTCTCGACCGTCGCCTGACGCAGCTTGGCTGCGACATCCTTGGGCGTGCCCTTGGGCACGACGAAGCCGTACCAGGCAGTCGCCTCATAGTCAGGCCAGCCGCTCTCGGCGACCGAAGGCACTTCTGGGAAGAGCTTGGCGCGCCCCTTGCCGGTCACCGCAAGCGCCCTGACCTTGCCGCCCTCGATCAGGCCAAGCACGGACGGCACGGTGGTGACCATGAAGTCGCTATTGCCGGCGAGCAGGTCGGTCAGCGCCGGGCCGGCGCCGCGATAGGGCACATGCACGGCCTCGAACTGCGCGGTCTGCGCCAGCAGGATCGTCGCCAGATGGCTGGCCGAGCCATTGCCGGCAGAGCCATAGGTCAGCTTGCCCGGGTTCTTCTGGGCTTGTCCGACGAGCTCGGCCAGCGTCTTGTGCGGCGAGTTCGGCGCAACCACCACGATCAGCGGAGCCGCCGAGATCAGCGTCAGCGGGTCGAAGGCGGTGAGCGGGTCGACGCGGACATTCTTGAACAGATGCGGGTTGACCACCATCGGGCCCTGATTGGCCATCAGCACGGTATAGCCGTCGGGCGAAGCCGCGGCCGCCTGGGCGGTGGCGAGGTTGCCGCCGGCCGAGCCGTTGTTCTCGACCACCAGCGACTGGCCGAGCCGTTCGCCGACGCCCTGCGCGACGAGGCGCGCGATCGCGTCCGTGCCGCCACCGGCGGCATAGGGCACCAGCAGCTTCATCGGCTTGTCCGGGAAGGCAGCCTGGGCGCGGGCGAACTCAGGCAGGCAGGTGCTGGCCAGGGCGGCCGTGATCAGGCTGCAGAGATGGCGGCGCGTGATCGTCATGGGTCAGTTCTCCTCCCGTTTCCGCCCTCTCTGCAAGCGCGAGGATCGCACTGGCGGGGACGATGACGTTTCCTTCGAAAATGCGGCGGGCGGTGCGCACCAGGCTGGCGCGGGCCACCTGGCCGGCAGCGTCGAGCGCAAGGTCGACCTGGATGGCGCCGCTCGGATGCTCGACCGTGACCAGCGATCCGGTCTCGGCGGCAAGCATCTCGGCTGCGACACTGCCGGCGATGCGGCTCGCCGCGGCGACGCAGAGCGCGCCGGTGACGGCATGGCTGCGATGGCAACGATCCGGGGTGAAATAGCGCGAGGTCAGGCTGCCGCCGCGGCGCGCCGGCGAGAGCACGCCGACCTTGGGAATGACGCGGCCGGCGACATCGCCGAGGCCCATGCGGCGGCCAGCCTCGCGGCGCAGCTCTTCCAGGCGCGCCATCAGGGCAGCATTCGCGTCGAGCTCGGCCGGCGTCTCGTCCCCAGCGAGGCCGAGATCGCCTGCCCGCAGCAGCAGCATCGGCGTGGCATAGTCGACCAGCGTCACCGGGACGCCGTCGATCTCCTCGCGGGCGAGGCCGGTCGGCAGCAATGCGCCGGTCTTCGAACCGACCGCTTCGAGGAAGCCGAGCTTGATTGGAGCCGCCGTGCCGGCGACACCGTCGATCGCGGTCGCGCCGTCATAGGCGACGACGCCGCCCGGCGTCTGCACAGCCGCCTCGATCAGAGCGCCGGTGTTGCGGTTGTGGATGCGAACGAGCGTCTCGCCGTCGGCGGCCGGCACAAGGCCGGCCTCGATCGCGAAGGGGCCGACGGCGGAAAGCATGTTGCCGCAGTTCGGGCTCAAGTCGACATAAGCGCGCTCGACCGCGACCTGGGCGAAGAGATAGTCGACATCGGCATCGGGCCGGCTGGAGCGGCTGACGATCGCAACCTTGCTGGTCAGCGAATTGCCGCCGCCGAGGCCATCGAGCTGGAGCATATGCGGCGAGCCCATCGCCGCGAGCAGGACGCGATCGCGCGCCGCCGGATCGCTTGGCAGGTCGCGCTCCAGGAAGAACGGGCCGCGCGAGGTGCCGCCGCGCATCAGCACGCAGGGAATGCGCAGGGCCTGTGCATGCGGAAGCTGGAAGGGAGCGGACAAGGGCGTCACCGGGCGGTTGGCGATGCACCCTCTTCCCAGATCGAATAATCACTGTGAAATGCAGAGATCGGCGCTATTGATACGTCATGAGCATCAATTTCGAAGCCCTCGACCTGCGCGCCTTCATCTCGGTGGTCGAGCTCGGCGGCTTCCATCGTGCCGCCGAAGCGCTGAACATGTCGCAGCCGGCCCTGAGCCGGCGCATCCAGCGGCTGGAGAGCGCGGTCGGCGCAGCACTGCTGGAGCGGACGACGCGCCGAGTCGCGCTCACCATGGTCGGGCGCGAAATGCTGCCGCTGGTCCGGCGTATGCTCGACGAGTTCGATACCTCGATCTTCGCGATGCGCGATCTCGGCAGCCGCCGCGCCGGGCTGATCGCGCTCGCCTGCGTGCCCACGGCCGCCTTCTACTTCCTGCCCTCGGTGATCGCGCGCTTCCAGGTTCAGTATCCGAACATCCGCTTCCGCATCCTCGACCTCTCGGCCAATGACGGCTTGGAGGCGGTGGCGCGCGGCGAGGTCGAGTTCGGCATCAACCTGATCGGCGGTTCCGATGCCGAGCTGACGTTCGAGCCGCTGATCGACGATCCCTTCGTGCTCGCCTGCCGGCACGACCATGCGCTGGCACGGAAGTCATCTCTGGGCTGGGCTGATCTCGAAGGCCATCCGCTGGTCACCGTCAGCCGCAGCAGCGGCAACCGCGCCATCCTCGATGCGGCGCTGGTCAAGATCGGCGTCCGGCTCGACTGGTCGTTCGAGGTGACGCACCTCTCGACCTCGCTCGGGCTGGTCGAGGCGGGCCTCGGCATCTCGGTGCTGCCGAAGCTGGCGACGCCTGGCGAAAATCACCCGATCATCGTGACGCGGCCGATCCGCGACCCGGAAGTCTCGCGCACGATCGGCGTGGTCAGGCGCCGCGGCGTCAAGCTGGCGCCGGCGGCGGAGCGTTTCCTGGAGATGCTGCTCGGAACCTGGCGCGGGCCGGTGTCGGGCTGACCTGTCTTTCCGGGGCTTCGCGCAGCGAAGAGCCCGGAATCCATGAACACCGACGCTATTCCAGTTCGTCATGCTCGCCCTTGTGGCGAGCATCCACGTCTTGAACACCGCACGCGATCAGGGAAGCAAAGACGTGGATGGTCGGGACAAGCCCGACCATGACGGAGAAGGGCAGTGTTCATGGGTTCCGGGCTCAGGCCTTTGGCCTGCCCCGGAAAGACGGCAGAGGTTCCGTGCCCGCCTTCAGCCGAAGACCCAGAGCCCGGCGAGGCCGGCCGAGCCGACGATGATCCGCCACCAGGCGAAGGGCGTGAAGCCGCGCTTGGAGACGAAATCGAGGAAGCTGCGGACAACGATCAACGCCGAGATGAAGGCGGTGACGAATCCGATGCCGATCAAAGTGAGATCGTTGGTCGTCAGCTCCTTGTAGTTCTTCATGAGGTCGTAGGCGAAGGCGCCGGCCATGGTCGGCATCGCCAGGAAGAAGGAGAACTCGGCCGCAGCCCGCTTGTCGGCACCGAGCAGCATGGCGCCGACGATGGTCGAGCCCGAGCGCGAGACGCCGGGCACCATGGCCAGGCACTGGATGAAGCCGATCTTGAGATACATCGGCAGCGGGAATTTGGTGGCGTCGTGGTGCTTCACCTCGAGCTCCAGCTCGTCGACGACGAGCAGGACGAGGCCGCCGGCGATCAGCGTGCAGCAGACCAGGAAGGGATTGAACAGCACGCCCTTGATGAAGCCATGCGCGAGCGCACCGATCACCGCCGCCGGCAGGAAGGCGACGAGCACGCCGAGGACGAAGCGCCGTGCGGAAGGATCGGTCGGCAGGCGCAGGGCGATGTCGAGCAGACGGCGGAAATAGACCAGCAGGATCGCCAGGATCGCGCCGAGCTGGACCAGGATCTCGAAGGCCTTGCCCTTGGATTCGAAGCCGAGGAAGTGCCCGAGCAGCAGCAGATGGCCGGTCGAGGACACCGGCAGGAATTCGGTCAGCCCCTCGACCACGCCGAGCACGGCGGCGACAAGAAGGTCATGCATGGGAGGGTCCTTCCGAGCCTTGCTGGTGCGGCGCAACAAAGCTGCGCCGAACGCGTTAAAGCTATGGCGCAGGGTCTTTGCAAATTGGTTACCAGACCTGCAAGGATTTCTGCGCAATCCGCCACTTCAACCCGTCCCGGGTTGTTAGGCTTAGCCGGCAGGCCTATACGAGGGCGCTCTATCGCGCTGCATCACGCGCCGGCCTACCTCATCCGAACCTTCATCTGTTCCAGCAATCGATGGCCACGCTTCACCATTATCAGCTCTGTCCTCATTCGCGCTTCATCCGACTTGCGCTCGGCGAGTTCGGTCTCGACGCCACGCTGGTCGAAGAGCGCGTCTGGGAACGGCGGCGCGAATTCCTCGAGCTCAATCCGGCCGGCACGACCCCTGTCCTGCGCGAGGATAGCGGCCTCGTCATTCCCGGCCCTGGGCCGATCGCCGAATATCTCGACGAGACCCGCGGGCTGGCACTGGCTGAGCGCCGCCTTCTGCCGGAGGGGCCCGGCGGGCGAATCGAGGTTCGCCGGCTGCTCGACTGGTTCAACATCAAGTTCAACGAAGAGATCACCGCTCCGCTCGTGCTGGAGAAGGTGATGAAGCGCTTCATGAGCCGCGACGAGGGCGGTGGGCCGCCGGAGATGAGCGCAATTCGCGCAGCGCGCGGCAATGTGCGCTATCATCTGCGCTACATCGCCTGGCTGACGGCGAAACGGAACTGGCTCGCCGGCGACAATCTGAGCTATGCCGATCTCGCCGCGGCGGCGCATCTCTCCTGCGTCGATTATCTCGGCGACGTGCCCTGGGACGAGGATGAGGCTGCCCGCGCATGGTATGCGAGGATCAAGTCCAGACCGAGCTTCCGGCCGCTGCTGAGCGACCGGATTCCCGGCATGGCGCCCTCGGCCCATTACGACGACCTGGACTTCTGAACCCCGACAAGCTCAAGGCCGCGATCGCCGCACGCGCCAAGGCCGAGGGTTTTTCGGTGCTGCGCGTCGCGAGCGTCGGTTCCATTCCCGAAGCGCCGGAACGCCTCGCCGGCTGGCTCGATGCCGGCCATCACGGCGACATGACCTGGCTGACCGAGCGCACCGCGGAGCGCGCAGATCCCGCGACGCTCTGGCCGGCCGCCCGATCGGTGGTCATGCTCGGGATGAGCTATGCCGGCGAAGGCGATCCGCTAGCCGTGCTCGAAAAGCGCGATCGCGGCGCGATCTCGCTCTATGCCCGCCGGCGCGACTATCACGACGTGATCAAGGGCAAGCTGAAAAGCGTCGCCTCGGTGCTGGCTGCCCGGGCTGAGGCCGAGGTCAAGGTCTTCGTCGACACCGCCCCGGTGATGGAGAAGCCACTGGCGCAGGCGGCCGGGCTCGGCTGGCAGGGCAAGCAGACCGTGCTGGTCTCGCGCCAGCACGGCGCCTGGCTCTTCCTCGGCGCGATCTACACCTCGGCGGAGCTACCCCCGGACGAGCCGGAGCGCGACCATTGCGGCTCCTGCACGCGCTGCCTCGACATCTGCCCGACCAAGGCCTTTCCGGCGCCCTACCAGCTCGATTCGCGCCGCTGCATCGCCTATCTCACCATCGAGCATCAAGGTCATATCGACGCCGAATTCCGCACTGGGATCGGCAACCGCGTCTTCGGCTGCGACGACTGTCTTGCCGTCTGCCCCTGGAACAAGTTCGCGGAAGCTTCGCACGAGACGCGTCTGGCGCTGAAGGGCGAGCTCGACGCCCTGCCGCTCGCCGACCTCGCCGCGCTCGACGACCCCGCCTTCCGCAGGCTCTTCGCCGGCACGCCGGTGAAACGCACCGGCCGCGACCGCTTCATCCGCAATGTCCTGATCGCGATCGGCAACAGCGGCGATCCGGCGCTGGCGGAAAGCGCCGAGGCCCTGCTCGACGACGCCTCGCCTTTGGTCAGGGCGATGGCCGCCTGGGCACTTTGGCAACTCCTGCCCGCCCGTGCGGCCAAACTCGCGCCGGCACGTCTCGCGCAGGAAACCGATCCCGCTGTCCGGGCCGAATGGGCTCAGCCTTCTCCAAACCAACTGGAACCTGCATGAAGCTCGTCATCTTCGGCCTCGGCTATTCCGCCGGGTTCTTCGCGCGCGCCGCTCTGGCGAAGGGCTGGGAGGTCACCGGCACGGTGCGCTCGGCAGAGAAGGCAGGCGAGCTCAGCAAGCAAGGGCTGCACACTTTGGTCTTCGGCGGCTTCGCAGTGTCGACGCCCCTGGCAAAGATCGTCGCCGAGGCGGATGCGGTGCTGGTTTCGGCCCAGCCCGACGAGAACGGCGATCCGGTGCTCGGCGCGCTCGCCGACAAGCTCGCCGCCGCCGAAAACCTGCGCTGGATCGGCTATCTCTCGACCATCGGCGTCTATGGCGACCATGGCGGCGCCTGGATCGACGAGACGGCCGAATGCCGGCCGACCAGCCGGCGCTCGCGGCAGCGTCTGGAGATCGAGCAGGACTGGCTCGGCTTCGGCGAGCGCAGCGGCAAGCCTGTCCAGATCTTCCGTCTCTCCGGCATCTATGGCCCCGGCCGCAACCCGATCATCAAATTGCGGGCCGGCACCGCCACGCGGCTGGTCAAGCCCGGCCAGGTCTTCAACCGCATCCATGTCGACGACATCGCAGGGGTGCTGACGGCCTCGCTCGAAAAGCCGCGTGCGGGGGCGATCTACAATGTCACCGATGACGAGCCGGCACCGCCGCAGGACGTCGTCAGCTTCGCCGCCGAGGTTACCGGCCTCACGCCGCCGCCGGAAACTCCGTTCGATCCGGCCAAGCTCTCGCCGATGGCCGCGAGCTTCTATGGCGAGAACAAGCGGGTCTCGAACGCGCTGGTGAAGCGCGAACTCGGCCATGCCTTCCGTTATCCGGAATACCGGCAGGCGCTGCGCGACCTCGCCGCCGCGGGCGAGTGAGCCCGAATCAGGCGGCGTAGCGTCCGGCCTCGCCGTCGAGATATTCGATATAGCGCCGGTCGATCGCGGCGACCGGCAGGATGACCAGCACGTCGGTGGTGCCGAATTGCTTGTCGATCACGGCGCCGGAGCCGAAGCGGGCGCCCAGGCGCAGATAGCCCTTCACCAGCGGCGGCAGGCATTTCAGCGCGAGCTTGGCGTCGACCATGCCCGCAGGCAGGCGATCCATCGCGACATGCCGATCGGGCTGCGCCACGACGCGCCAGTCGCCCTGGGCGGTGGCGTGATGGTGGATAAAGCTCAAGGGTAGCGCCAGCATATCGGGGTCGACGCCGTCAAAGCTGGCGCAGCCGAACATCGCGTCGATGCGGTGATGCCGGCAATAGGCCCAGATGCCGTGCCAGAGCAGCTCGACCGTCTTCTTGGTGCGGTAGGGCTTCAGCACGCAGGAGCGGCCGAGCTCCAGGAAGCGCATGTCGGGATGGCGCGCAAGCAGCGGCGCGATGTCGAATTCCGATTGGGTGTAGAAGCCGCCGAGCCGCGCCACGGCCTGCTCACGCATCAGCCTGTAGGTGCCGACGACCTTGGGCTTGATCCCGCCGAAACGGCCGCGCGCGGCATGGTCGATGACGAGGAGATGGTCGCAGACGGCATCGAATCGGTCGGCGTCGCGCCGGAACATGCGCGAGACGACATCGGGCTTGGCCGACATCTCCTGGTAGAACACGCGGTAGCGCAAGCGCTGCGCCCGCCAAATCTCGCGCGGTCCGCGCGCCAACCGGACCTCGAGCGCGCCGGAGCGGCCGAGCGTGCCGGAGAGCGCGTCAGGGCCGGGGAAAGCGAAACCGCCGAGCTGCTTGCCGGCGGCGAGCAGGTTCGAGGGGGAGAAACGCTGCAACAGGGCTTGGCCGGCCAGCTTCTGCTTTGCCGGCTGACGGGAACCCTGAAAAACGTCGTGCGTCATAGACGGTCTGGCCCCTGCGATCTCGGATCGGCGCATGACAGCTCTGCGCCGACCGTCTTACGGGATCGCGACAAAACTACGTCACTGCGATGACGAAGCCAACCGTCCGTGGAGTGAACGCGGCTCAAGCCGACAGCATTTGCCCCGTTCGCAGCTGCGAAAGCCGCTCGACCCAGCCGCGCAACTGCTCGCGCGAGAGCGGCTTAGCCAGGCAATCATCCATGCCGGCGGCGAACGCCTCACGCCGATCCTCCTCCGCCGTATTGGCGCTGACGGCGACGATCGGCAGCCGGGTGAGGTCTTGCGCCTTCTCGGCCGCCCGGATCCGCCGGGCAACGGCGAGCCCGTCCAGGACGGGCATGCGGACGTCGAGCAAGGCGAGATCGAAGCCTTGCGACCTGCCGGAGCGGGCCTCTTCGGCCAGGCGGACGGCCTCGCCGCCATCGCGCGCCCAGACCGCCATGCAGCCGAGCCGCTCCAGCGTGCGGGTCAGCAGCAGCGCGTTGATCTCGTTGTCCTCGGCGACGAGGACCCGCAAACCGGCGATGGGCCGCTCTGCCGACACGTCGTGGGCCGGCACCGTCTCGGCTGCGTGCTGCAGCCGCTCGACCGGATCGAGCCGCACCTGCAGCGAGCGCGCCCGGATCGGCTTGACCAGGAAGCCGCTGAAGCCGGCGGCATAGGGCGATCCGAAGCTGCGGCGCTCGGCCGGGGCCAGCATGATGACGATGTCGGCGACGCCGGCGCGCCGCGCCGCGGCCGCCACCGCCTCGACCTCGCCGCCCGGAAGATCGCGATCGATCAGCACAGCTGACAACGCCGAATCACCGGCGAGCGCTGCGAGGGTCTGCGCGTGGTCTGCGGCCCGCAGAACCTGCGCACCCGTCCGTTCGAGGCAGGCGGTGATATGGGTAGCGCTGAACGGCGCCGACGATGCGACCAGGATGCGCCGGCCCTGCCAATCCGGCGAGCCAGCGCGCGCGCCTCCAGCTGCGTCGGCGCGCAGCGGCAGAGCCAGCCGAAACAAGGCGCCGCCGTCCGCGCGATTGCCGGCTTCGATGTCGCCGCCCATGGCGCGGGCGAGCCGGCGTGCGATGGCGAGGCCAAGGCCGGTACCGGCCTGGTCGCGATGGCCGGTCATGCCACCCTGCTCGAATTCCTCGAAGATCGTCGCCAGGCGCTCCGCCGGGATGCCCGGGCCGGTATCGGCGATGGCGACGACGAACTGACCGGCAACAGCATCCGCCTCAATACTGACACCGCCGGCCTGCGTGAACTTCACGGCATTGCCGACGAGATTGAGCAGGATCTGGCGCAGGCGCTCGGCATCGCCGACGAGCCGCCCCGGCAGGTCCGGCCCGAGCAAGGTGGAGATCTCCATGCCCTTGGCCTGGGCGCGCGGCGCCATCAGCTCGGTGACGTCCTCGATCAGCGCCGCAGGATCGAACGGCGTGTCAGCGAGTTCGAGCTTGCCGGCCTCGACCTTGGCGAAGTCGAGGATGTCGTCGACGAGGCCGAGCAGCGCCTCGCCCGAGCTTCTGAGCGCCTTGACATAGGTCGCCTGCTCCGGATCGAGCCGGGTGTCGCCGAGCAAGTCGGCCATCCCCAGGATGCCGTTGAGCGGTGTGCGGAACTCGTGGCTGACGGTCGCCAGGAAGCGCGACTTGGCGGCGCTCGCTTCCTCGGCCCGACTGCGCGCCTCCTCCAGAGCGGTTTCGGCTGCGATACGCCCGCTGATCTCGCGGCCGACGCGCTGCAGCACGGTCTGCCCGGCGGCGACCGGAACGACCGTCTCGACCCAGGAGAGCCAGCGCTCGCCGTCTTCCGTCTCCACGCACTCGTCGATGACGCGGGCGCCGCCCGGCAGCGCCTGCGCCGGCCGGGCGATACGGACACGCGGCTGCTCGACACTGCCGACGGCCTTAGCCTCGCCCTTGCCGAGCAGCGCGGCATAGGCGGCGTTGGCATAGACGATCCGGCCCTCGCTGCGGCGTACGATCAGGTCGCCCTGCGCCTCGATCAGGCTGCGATAGCGCTCCTCGCTGTCAGCGAGCACCCAGAGCCGGTCGCTCAGCTTCTCGACATCGGCTGTCAGCGCCCTCGCCTGCTGCGTGATTTCACGCCGTTCCCGCAGCAGCCGGATCGCGACGACGGCACAGGCGATCGCCACGGCGATGGCGACGCCGGTCAGCAGGACGAGGGAGGACGGCAGCTCGATCATGCCATCCCATCTATCACGCCCCCTCTTGAGAAAGGGTTCGCCCCACCGGCGAGGATGACGGATGGTTTGAATGGTTTCGTTAACCTTTCATCAGGCGGCAATCCTTCATCAGGCGGCTTGGGCCGCCTGGTCGATGCGCGAGCGATAGGACAGCGCCTCGGCGAGATGGATACGCCCAAGCTGATCCTCGCCGTCGAGGTCGGCAAGCGTGCGCGCGACCTTGAGCACGCGATGATAGCCGCGCGCCGTCAGCCGCATCGCCTCGGCGGCACTGCGCAGCAGCGCGAGCCCGGCCGCGTCCGGCCGTGCCACCTCATCGAGCAACGCAGCGGGGCAGCGGGCATTGGTCGTGCCGCCGGGAAGGCCGAGCGTGGCATAGCGCGCCGACTGGCGGGCGCGGGCCGCAGCGACGCGGGCAGCGACCTCTGCCGAGCCTTCGGGCGCCGCAGGTAGGATGAGATCAGCGGCCGTCAGGGCGGGAACGTCGATGGTGATGTCGATCCGGTCTAGCATCGGGCCGGAGATCCTGGCCTGATAGCCGGCCATGCAGCGCTCGTTCGGCTGGCGGCGGCAGGCATAGCCCGGCTCGGTCGCTTTGCCGCAGCGGCACGGATTCATCGCCGCAATCAGCTGGAACTTCGCGGGATAGACGGTGCGGTGGTTGGCGCGCGAGATCAGCACCTCGCCGGTTTCCATCGGCTGGCGCAAGGCATCGAGCGCCTGCGCCTGGAATTCCGGCAATTCGTCGAGGAAGAGCACACCGTGATGGGCGAGCGAGATCTCGCCGGGCCGAGCCTGCAGGCCGCCACCGACCAGCGCCGCCATCGAGGCCGAATGATGCGGGGCGCGGAAGGGACGGCGGTCGGTCAACTCGCCATCGGCAAGATGGCCGGCGACCGAGAGCACCATCGAGACCTCCAGCAGCTCGCGCGGATCGAGCGGCGGCAGGATCGAGGGCAGCCTGCTCGCCAGCATCGACTTGCCGGCGCCGGGCGGGCCGTTCATCAGCAGGTTGTGGCCGCCCGCGGCGGCGATCTCGAGCACGCGCTTGGCGCTCTCCTGACCCTTGATGTCGCGCAGATCCGGCAAGGGTCCGCTCTGGCGGGCGACGGCGGGCTCCGGCCGCGCCATCACCTGCGTGCCCTTGAAATGGTTGGCGAGCTGGATCAGCGAACGCGGCGCGAGGATATCGAGATCGCGCGCCGCCCAGGCCGCTTCCGGCCCGCTCGCCGCCGGGCAGATCAGACCCTGTCCCCTGCCATAGGCCGCGATCGCCGCCGGCAGCACGCCGGCGACCGGTGCGATCGAGCCGTCGAGGGCGAGCTCGCCGAGCACGGTATAGCCGGCAAGCGCATCGGCGGGGATCGCGCCGATCGCCGCCATGACGCCGAGCGCGATCGGCAGATCGTAATGGCTGCCTTCCTTCGGCAGGTCGGCCGGGGCGAGATTAACGGTGATGCGCTTGGCCGGCAGGGCCAGCCCCGAGGCGATCAGCGCGGCGCGGACCCGTTCCTTGCTCTCGCCGACCGCCTTGTCCGGCAGGCCGACAAGGATGAAGGCGACGCCGCCGGGCGTGACCTGGACCTGGACATCGACGGCGCGTGCCTCGATGCCTTCGAACGCCACCGTCGCGACTCGCGTCACCATCCAAGCCCACCCCAGCTCCGCGCAATGACGCTAGCGGAAGCGCGTCAGGGTTGCAAGAACATATCGGGAACTGATATTCCCTTCGCGACGGCCGCTTCGAGGGCAATCGTCTGTCGCAACAGGACCGGCGCCGGGGCGACAAGGCCAGTCAAGTTGCTCACCGCCGCGTGACGATCCCGATCACCGGCTTGGGTGCCGCACCGAGCCAGAGCAGCAGCAAGCCGAGCAGCAACCCGGCCGCGGCGGTCGGCACTTGGAGGGCGTTTACGAGGATCGGGTCCCAGAGCATGGGATGGAGATTGCGCTCGACGGCGGGCTGCAGCAGCCGGAAGCGTTCGCCGACCAGCGTCAGCAAGGTCTCCCCGAGCGGCGTGAAGCGCAGAACCGAATTGGCGATCGAGCGCGCGCCGTCGGTGAGCAGCGCGACGAAACCGCCGGCGACGAGGAGGTAGCCCAGCATCCTGACGAGAAACCGCAAGCCTTCCCCCATCCCCACCGCAGTTGGTGCCGCAAGTGCCCGACGACCTGCCGCGGGCGCATCTGCATGTCTCCCCTCGCCCGCGAGCATGCAACGATAAAGGACAATTGCGCGCAACCCTGTGCGGCCTGCGGCTTTAGGCCTTGAAAGTCGCGCGCATGGACGCCATAAGCAGCGCGCCGGACAGGTGGCCGAGTGGTTGAAGGCGCACGCCTGGAAAGTGTGTATACGGGAAACCGTATCGCGGGTTCGAATCCCGCCCTGTCCGCCATTTCGCTTGATGTAGCGCTTTGATTTTATTGACATATTAAGCGGGCAGACGAAGATTAGCCCCAACGATCACCCCAACGGATGAGCTTGGCACGCAGGCTCCGCTCAGATTAACTGTGTAGAGTGTGTCGTTGCGCGGAGGGGTAGTATCCGCTTTGCGCCAATAGCGGACATTGATGCTTTGTCTGGAAGCGGACGTTCGCTTCAACCCGTTGGGTTGCCCTAAAAAGCGACCTCCCCAGCGCAAGTCTTCTGGCAAGACAGGCTCCGCCGCGCCTGGAGCGCTTCATGCTGCCCCGGAACATCAGGGTTGTCTGCAGCTACCCGGCGGTTGACAGCCGTTCACAAATGCCGTCGCGGCCCGTCTGTTCGCACGTAGGTCGGTATCCTATCGTCATACAACGCCATCAAGATTGGCTCATGGTCCAGCAGCTGCTTCGGCAATGACGACAATGATGCTCGATCAGGCTCTACGTGCTGACGTTCCGCACATCGACGGGTGGAGTTCCCTTTCGGATTCGAAGATTTGGGCGTTGCAAAGACGCTACTTCACGGAGATCGGCATCGAGGCATGGCGCACTAACACCGTTCCCAGCTATGTCACGACCAACCCCTATATTGCCGGCGCCTATGCGGCGATGCTGCAGGCTTTCATCGAAGATCACGACGACAGCCGCAATACGGCTTCGCCGACGCATGTCATCGAGCTGGGGGCCGGCTCCGGGCGGTTTGCATTCTCCCTCCTGACTCGCCTGTTCGCCGACATGCCACCGGTCACGCCAGTCTGCTACGTCATGACTGACATCAGCCAGGCCACGATCGATTTCTGGCGCGGACATCCGGCGTTCGCCCGCTTCATCGCTGAAGGCAGGCTCGACTTCGCCCGCTTCGACGCCGAATTAGATAGCGAACTCCAGCTCCAAATCAGCGGCCGGGTCATTGCGCCGGACCACCGTTGCGGGCGGCTCGCCGTGATCGCCAATTACGTCTTCGACGGGACGACACAGGACCTTTTCCAGACAGGCGCCGGCCGGATGCACGAATTGCTCGTCCGCAGCGTCGATGACGACGCGCCGAGTGCAATGCCGGCCGAGCGCATCGCCGCGCTCCGGCTCGCCCATCGCGCCGTGCCTTGTCGGCGCGACCGCTACGCCGATGCCGATTGGAACGTTCAGCTTGCCCGCTACGCCAGCGACTTGGCGCAGGGCGCGTTCCTGTTCCCGAGCGGGGCGCTCGGCTGCATCGCGCGCCTGCACGCTCTGACGGCGGGGCCGCTCGGCGTCCTGTCATGCGACCGCGGCAAGACCAGGCTCAGCGATCATGAGGGGCAGGCGCCGCAACAGCCCCTGCGCCATGGCAGCTTCTCCTTCGAGGTCAACTACGATGTCGTCGCCGGCTGGGCCCGCGACGCCGGCGGCCTCGCGCTGTTGCCGGAACATGGTCATGCCAGCATTGCCGTCGTCGGCCTCGGCCTCGGGCTCGATGCCGCGACCGCACGGCGCCTCGAGCGCGCCTATCGCCGCGAGGTCGGCCACTTCGGCCCCGACGACTTCTTCATGCTGAAGCAGGCCTGCGATGAGAATTACGACGGCATGAGCCTGCGCCAGCTGATCGCCCTGTTGCGGCTCAGCGACTGGGACGTCGCGATCTTCCGCGGCTGCTACGAGCGCCTCGTAGGCTGCCTCGATGAGGCGAGTTCGAGCGAGCGGCGAACCCTGGCGAAGGGGCTCCACACCCTGTGGGCGGGCTACCTCGACCTTGGCGAGGAGGACGATCTCGCTTTCAGCATCGGCAGCCTTCTTGCCGGGCTGACGCGCCCAGCCGAGGCGATTCCGTTCTTCGAGGCCTCGCTGGCTCGCGACGGCGACGACCCGGCGACAAGGCAGAACCTCGCCATTTGTCGCAGTGCCGTGGCCAAGGGGGAGACATAGGGATATGCCCGTCTATCTGCAGGCCTATGTCCGCAACAAGCTCGGGCAGGATGAAGGTCCGGCCCGTTACATAAACCAGAATGATTCCCGAACTGGCTTTCGGCTGGATCCCCCACCGGATCCTGACGAGGACAAAGCACCCGCTGGACAGGAGAAGGCGGACAAGCCCGTTGCGGCAGCCGCCAGCGCCGCTGCCGCACCGTTGAAAAGCCTGTTGTCAATGAAGGCAGTTAAAAAAGAGATCGGGAGGAAGCTGAAAAGCTTTCCGCTGATGCCGGAGCATAGCGAGCGGCTGGCCATCAACAAGGAAATCAAGCAACTGCGTGCGCACGGCATAGCATGCGGTATATTTCAGGAAGCGCCCTCTGAAACAAAACCAAAATCGGTCAGGGCAGCGAAATTTAAAAAAGCAAAAGCCGCAGATAAAGCAGCAAAATATAAACCTGAAACAGTGGTCATAAGTGCCAAAATCTTAAAGATAAAGCCTAATGATATCAAAGAACAAATGGCAATTTCTCAAGCTCGGCTTGTGCCAACTAATCATGAGTTGTTCGCTTCGTATATACCTCTCAGATACGGCGAGATCTGTATCATTCATCGGAATGGCATTCCGTCGTCGAAGCGCGAATTACTGAAGAAACTTACCGAAACCGGACAAAGCGCGGCTGGGAAAAAGGGCCGCATTACGGGAAAACGTAAGAATATCCCCGAATTAAACTATAATGACGTCAAGAAGGAAGCCGAGGCGACGGCTGCAGGTCAGCCGGCGCTGTATGCTGAGCAGACCAAATTCGCAGCGTGGGATTTGCTGTGTCACCTCGACGATTATCTGCGCGAGCCCTGTTACAAACTGCTTGATACCGCGACGAAAACCCCTGTCAAAGCAAGGGTTGTCGATGCGAAAGAAGTCAAACCCGCTGTCGCCGCGGGTACGGCCGCTGCCCCGCCTGCGGCCACTCCATCGGTCAACGCCACGGGGGCGATGGAGGTCGATTCTGTCCCTGACAAGCCGGACGCGAAAGAAGAATTCAAATTAGTCGAGGTTCTTCAAAATCTGAAGCGTGTCTCGATCTGCGACATGACATTTGACTATATAAAGGACACAAGCTTACGAAATGCCACCGGCACATCTTTCAAAGATGGAGGGTGGGTTGGCTGTTTTAAATATATGAAACTGGACGCGGGCGCACCATTTTGCGACATTACTACAAAAATTCCTGCCGAAATAGCGTATATGTTCAGCGATGCGTCAGACAATAAAGAGAGAATATTTGCCAAAAAGCCCATTTACGCAGTCTGGATACCTTATCAATTCTTCGATTACTACTATGATGACGCGGAAGATGGTACGCGGCTCGTCGTCAAGGGTGGCGCTTGGTGGCAGGAGCCTTACCCACCCCGCAAGATCGGAAACGAGGTCGATAGCTGCATCTACGGTGTCGAGGACAGCGCTCTTACGATCTACGAATACCACGCGAGTGCACCTCCGTCCGGAGGCGGCGGCGGCGGCATGAGATCCGACAACCCGGCAGAGGCGGACTATAGATGGAGCGCATCGACAACTGACGGAGTCAATCTCGGCCTTTCGCTCGGCCTTGATGCGAAAGCAAAAGTGCGTGTGGCACCAGCAGACTTCAAGGGCTTCGAAGTCAGACTGCCCAAATCGTCGCCGCAGCTGAAGACTGCACTGCCTCCCCAAGTCTCCGCATCTATGAGCAGCGAAATCAGCTACTGGAAGAAATTTCCAGGTACCCCCGTCCGAGGCAAGAAGAATCTACCGCTGACGTCGAAACCGCTGCCGGCGCGGGAAATGACGCGCGATGGCGCGCGACTGCTGTATACCAAGAAGCAGAAGGGCGGTTGGTCGGCCTCCGCTATCAAAAATCCCGTCCCGATCGGCGGCAAGTTCGGCGCGCGCGACAGCGCGGGAGCCGTGATGCAGGAGGCATTCAAGACTGTCGGCGTCTATCCGGGTGCCTCGCTGGCGAGTGCAACCGATTTTGCCGGGCTTGTGGTCACGCAGGAGAATCAGCAGACGGGTGCTGCAGTCGCCAAGGTAGACAGCGCAGCGAAGAAGGCGTGGAAAGCCCTGTCCGCCGCGGTCAAGCCCTGGATGCAGGAGAAGGCGACCGCGCCTGCAGCTCAATCTGCACCTGGCCCTCGGCCTGCTGGCGCGCAACCCGCCGCCAAGCCCCTCAGCGCCACCGAGCAGAAGGCGCTTCAGGACGCTCAGGAAGCCGCGCGAAAACAGGCACAGGACGCGGCCGAGAAGCTCGCGAAACCCCTCAGGGAGATGATCAGGACCAGCCAGGAATGGTGTCACCTCGTTGGTCACGGTGATGGCGGCGACGAGGTCTTCGAAAATTTCATCTCCGGCAGCCAGCACTGCAACACAGAGCAACTGGCAATCGAGACCGGCCAACGCACGGCCCGCGCAGCCTATAGTCTGCAGGACGACAAGCAGAACGAGGTCAAGCTCGCAGTGAAGGTCACGGGCTACCTCTTTCCCAACGATGGCGTCAGATCCAGGCGCAGTGCCTTCCTGAAAAGCGAAGCCGAATGGCTGCGCTCGCTGCAATTGCTGAAGCAGTCGATGACGAGCGGCGGCCAGACGCCGAACGTTTCGGCTACACTCGACGAGATCGGGAAACGCATTGTGTCCTATGATGCTTACAAGGCCGCGCTGACGAAGCTGGATGCAAAGGCCGCCGCCGCAATGACGGAAGCGGACGCGCGCGCCATCGCCGCGAAGGATCCGCTCGGACAACTCCTCACAGCCGGCACCATTCCGACGAAGGAGCAATGGGCAGCCGGCGAGACGAAACGCTGGAAACGGATTAAAGAGGCAAAGCAAGCGGAACTCGTCTTCAACGCCATTTCCGAAGATGTGAGGGAACGGTTACGCGGCATCTTCGACTTACCATTACCGCTTGGGAACTACGTTCGATACAAGATTTTTTTCCAACAAGAAGACAAGACGTACAAGAAAATATTCGACCATACTTTCGACGCACAAAAGGAAAGCCTAGATTTCTTCGAATACAAGATCATCGAGGCAACGGTTCGTCGTGTCGTCGCTGCGGCCGCCGAGCGGCTTGGAACCTACCGTTCCGCTATCGAACTCAAGGTGCAGCGCTTGAACGACGAAGTGGTGGCTGTCGCGCCCGCCCCATCGGCGAACGGGAACTGAAATGATGCGCGATCGTGGCAGTCACGGCATTCGGGCTTTGCAACGCGACCAGCGGCCCGAATTATGAGCGTGCGTCTCGATCAACTGCGGGCTGCGCTCACTGTGGAAAGTGCGACCGGGCGGCTGGCTCTGACCGGCGACCTGTTTCAATCCGATTATCTCCCCGCCCAATGGCTCTGCTTTTTCGGCGTCAGCCGCCTCGAACTGCATGACGTAGTCGTCGCGACGTCTGATCCGGACGAGCGCTTGACATTGAGCGGCACGGTCGAACTGCTCGGTCTCGGTCGGCGCGGCATCGCGATGACGTTGCTTGAATCGACAGACCCGTTTCAGCGCTATGAGGATGCGATCGAGTGCGTGTTCGCGCTCGCCGGGGCGACACCGAACTGGCGTCTCGCAGATTGGTTCCTGCAGCCTCCGCTGCCATGGCTGGACATCTCGTTCCCGCCGGATTTGGCGCTCCAGGATGCACTGCTGGTGTTCTCGTCCTGCGATTTCGACGACCCCGATGGAGTCGTCTATTCAATTGGCCAGCCGCAGACGCCGATCGCTACCCCGCTCTCCGCGGGCCTGAATTTCCGAGCGCGGATTGCCGGCTACGAGCAGAGTTTCACGGCTGCCCGGAAACTCTGCGGCACCTTCGATCAGCGTCCGGCAGCCGGTGTCATCTACCAGGATGAGGATGAGCAAGAGGGTCCGCTACAACTCGCGCTGTGGTATGCGGCAGATGACGAGGCGGCGGGCGGGCTCGCGTCGTTCAGCGCCTCCGGCGTCGCGAAGCTTGCTGTCACGGTCGCGGAAATTGGCTGCTCCGGCCCGATCGGTCGGGATGCGCGCGGCGTCTGCGGCATCATGTTGTACGCGGCGATTGCACTCGGCGACCGCACGCTAGACCTCGAAATCCAGCTCTCGGAGTCACATGCGGAGATGAAGGCCGCGTTCGAGGACGAAGAGCCGCTCTCCTTGGCCGATATCGAGCACGCCTTCGGCCTTGATGCGCTGGAGGCGCTGCTGCCTTCGCCCTTCGACCGTTTCGGCGAGATCGGGCTGGCCGACTTCGAGGCGACGATCGGCCTCGACCTGTTTGCGCTGGAGCACCTGAGCTTCACTCTGTCGACGCAGCGCCCATGGAGCCTGATCGACGGCGTCCTCGCGATCCAGCCCTATTTCTCGGTCGAACGTAGTGACACCGGTGACGGGCCGCAGACGCAGCTTTCCATCGGCGGCGACTGGATGCTCGGCTCGTCGCGCTTCGTCGTCGAGCTCGATCCCGAGAGCGGCGAATTTTCGGCCGCGATGGCAGTTGGCGAGACGCTCGACATCGGCACCGTCTTCGAGCGCTTCCTCCCGACGGTAGCGCGACCGAGCTGCACCCTGCTCGATCTCGATATCCACGGCAATCTCGACCGCGGCAGCCTGGGCCTGCGCATCGAGACCCAGGGCGGCTGGAGCTTCGACCTCGGCGGGACCACGATTTCGATCGAGGAGATCGAGATCACGGCCGATTATGACGGCGCAGATTTCAGCGGCCATCTCGCCGGCACCATCGTCATCGCCGGCTGGCGCGCCCATGTCGATCTCGTCCTCGACGAGGAATGCACCTTCTCGATCGTAGTGCCGGAGTTGCGCGTCGGCGAGGTCGCGGAAACGTTTCTCGCGCGCGTCGGCCGACCGGCCGAATTGCCCGACTTCGACCTTCAACAGCTGAGCCTAAGCATCGCACCGGCCAGCGGCGCTTTCAGCCTGAGCGGCAACTCGTCGACGCGCTTCGAGGTCTTTCCCGACTTCGAGATGCAGATCGCGCGCTTTTCTGTCGAGCGTGCGATCGCTGGCGGTCACGGCTCGCTCAGCGCCGCACTCGACATGGTCTTCGAGATCGATGGGATCGCGTTTGTCGCTTCGGCCCGATACAACCATGTCGAGGCCGATGGCGCGCCGGGCAGCGAATGGCTCTTCCGGGTGGCGCAGGGCCGCGAGCCGATCCGCCTCGGCGGATTGATCCGATCTCTGGAGCGGATGGTCGGGCTGGACTACCCGCTGGAGGCCGGCGACCTCGCGGTCGAGGAGCTCGAGCTGGCCTTCAATATGGGTGCCGCGGACCGTCAGCTTTCGGTCTCGTGCAAGGTCACCAGCGGCGGCAAGGACTACGCAGCATTCCGGCTGATAGCCGAGAAGCGCGCCGCCACGCCCGGTGGCGAGGCGTGCTGGACCCATCTGATGAGCATGCAGGTCGGGCTCGGCATGATCGATCCGGCGCAACTGCCAGTCGCCGGGCCGATGCTGCGGCAAGGCACGGGACTCAAGCTGGAAGCGCTCAGGGTGACGAAGGCCTCGCAGGCCTTCGCCGCTGTGGATGCCGAACGCTTCAAAGCCGTGACCGGGGGTGTCGACCTGCGCTTGCCGGTGGCGGCAGGGCTGGATGTCAGCCTGCTCGCGAGCGGACTTGGCAGCGTTCCGCTCGGCCTGCACAGCGTTGCCGGCCCCGAAGCGGCCGTAGCTCCCGCCTCCGCCGGCATGCTGGCTGCAGCCCCGCCCCCGCCGATCGACGAAACCAGCTGGCTCGTCGTCAACAAGGGCTTTGGCCCTTTCACCCTAGAGCGGCTCGGCCTGCGCTTCCAGAACGGCCGCTTCACCCTGCTATTCGACAGCCATCTCAGCCTGCAGGGCCTGACTCTCAGCCTCGCCGGCCTGGGCATGGGCTCGCGGCTCGACCGGTTCGACCCCTCCTTCGAACTCGCGGGCATCGGCATCGGCTTCGAAACCGGCCCCGTCGCGATTTCGGGCGGCCTGCTGCGCGGCGGCCCCGGACTCTACGAGGGCTCGGTCCGGATCAGCGCGGCCGGCTACGCGCTCTCAGCCATTGGCGAATATGCCACGCCCGATCCAGCCAGGCCCGATCTCGGCGACAACACCTCGATGTTCGTGTTCGGCGTGCTCGAAGCGCCGCTGGGCGGGCCGCCCTTCTGTTATGTGCGCGGCGTTGCGGCCGGTATCGGACTGAACAGCCGCCTGCGCCGGCCCGATGCCGCGGAGGTCGGCGATTTCTCGCTGGTGCAGGCAGCGATGCCTGGTTCCGGATTCGGCAGCCTCGGTCTCGCCGAAGTTATGCGGGCGATGGACCGCGACGTCCATCCGCAGGCTGGAGAGGAATGGCTGGCCGCTGGGCTGCGTTTCAGCTCCTTCGAACTGATCCAGTCGGTGGCTCTGGTCACCGTTCCGCTCAACAACCCCGGCAACATCTCGCTACTGGGCCTGTCGCGCCTCAGCGTGCCACCGGCATCGCCCGACCCGATCGCGATGATCGAAGTCAGCCTGATGGCGAGCGTCCAGCCATCAGCTGGCTTGATCGCCGTGCAGGGGCAACTGACACGCAACTCCTTCCTGCTTTCGCATGACTGCCATCCGACGGGAGGATTTGCGTTCTACGCTTGGTTCGCCGGCCCCCATGAAGGCGATTTCGTCGTCACGCTCGGCGGCTATCACCCGAAATTCCCGGTTCCAGCCCACTATCCCAAGGTGCCGCGTCTGGCGATACAGTGGCGGCTCTCCAGTGCACTGCAAATCAAGGGCACATCCTATTTCGCCCTGGTGCCGAACGCGGTCATGATGGGCGGCACGCTTGAGGCGATCTGGGACTGCGGACCTGTCAGGGCCTGGTTCAGGGCCGCTTACGACTTCCTGGTCTACTGGAAACCCTTCGCCTACCAGGTCTCGATCTCGATCAGCGTCGGCGCGCAGGTCACCATCGACCTGCTGTTCACCAGCGTGACGATCTCCGTGCATGTCGGAGCGGAACTGACCCTGCACGGTCCGCCCTTCGGCGGGGAAGCCTGGATCGATCTGGACGTGGTGTCGTTCACCATTCCCTTCGGCTCCAGTACGCCTGATCGCACGCCGCTGAGCTGGGCGCAGTTCAAGACCACCTTCCTGCCGTCGGCGCTGTCGCTGCCGCCAGGCGCGACTCTCCCTTGGTCGGGGCCGGGGGCGACCAACACGATCTGCCTTGCGCGCCCGGCCGCTGGCCTGATGCGCGATCTCGCCCGCCAAGAGGGCTATTCCGGCCCGCTGCAATGGGTGATGAACGGCGAGCGGCTCGCGCTTGAGGTGGCCTGCGTGATCCCGGCGAAGAGCGTGAGTTTCAATTCTGCGCCACTTGCCGCGGGAGCACCCTGGTCCGCTGCCGTCGGCATCGCGCCCGCCGCTGTTCCTGCAAGCGCCTTCCAGTCAGACCTCGTCATCGTGCTGACACGCGCGCGTCTGCGGCCCGGCGAGATCGCCGCCGTGACCGACATGGTCGTGACGCCGATCCTGCGCAACGTCCCCGCCGCTCTCTGGCTCAGTGAAGCCCCTTCGGATGGCGACAAGCCGCAGGCGCTGACCATGCCGAGCCTGGGCGGGCAGGCTTTGGTCGCAGATGCACTGGTCGGCCTGCGGATCGTGCCGGCCCGGATCGACGGCCACCGCACCGCGGATGTTCCGATCGAGGCGCTGCGATATACGGAAGGTGCGACTTTGCCGTTCGACTGGAGCCGGAGGCCCGACAAGCCCGCCACGGCCAGCAATGAAGCCGTGGCGGCTGCCCTCGCCCGCCGCGGCCTGCCCATTCGGCCGGGTTCGCCGGCACGTACGCGTCGCATGTCCCACCAGCCACAGAATTGCACCCTTGGGGCACAGACCGCATGAACACCTCGGTCGCCCCTCAAGCCGTCGGCACGGCGCTGAGCTTCGTCGAGCATCATCACCCGCCGATGCCACCCGGCGAGTACGAGCTCAGCATCACGCAACACGTCGGGCTGCCCGGTGGTCAGGACAGCTTCTTGCACAAGGCTGCGTTCGCGGTTGGGGGCGAGCGTTTTGCGCTCGACCCAGCCGAAATCGATTCGGTGTTTCCGCCGCAGTCCGCGCAAGGCGAGTTCTTCAACGTCTTGCCGCATGTCGTGATAAAGCGGCGCACGCTGCCATGGGAACGCTCGCTGGCAGGTTCCGGCTCACCGGCCTCGGGGCTGACGCCCTGGCTGGCGCTGCTTGTCTTCGACCAGGACGAGGCCGTGGCCGGACCCAGGACCATGACTGTTCTCGATCTCGTCGGAGCCGATGTGCATCCCGGCGGAAAGCTTCCCGCCGGGACGATTTCCTATGAAGGCTTAGGCCGGCTCGATCCGGGCGAAAGCTATGACGATCCCTGCCAGACGATCGACCTCGACCTCTCGCTGTTCCAGTCGCTTGCCCCGACTCGCAAGGACATGACCTGGCTGGCCCATGGTCGGATCGCTTCAACGGCCCGCAAGGCCGGCCCTCTCGGTACGACTGCGGCGTCAGTCCGGGACTATGCCATTGTGGTCGCCAACCGGCTGCCTCGCATGGGCAGCCGCAGTCTTGCTTGCCTGGTCTCGCTGGAAGGTCTCGATGCCTGGCTTCCCGGCCCCGGAGCCAGGCCATCCGGCCCGCCTGGGCGTATCCGGCTCGCCTGCCTCACAAGCTGGGCTTTCCATACGCTGGCAGAACCCGAGACCTTCAACGAATGCCTGACGGCCCTCGACCGTGCCGCGCTTCGTCCAGCTGCACGAAACGCCGAGGCGGCCGGAGATGACGGCGATGCCTATCTCGCGGCGGCTGCCAATCTGGGCTACCTGCCGCTGAGCCACCAGCTCCGCGACGGCGGGACAGCCGTATCGTGGTATCGCGGGCCGCTCGCGCCGCTCGCGACGCCGCGCACGGTAATCGTTCCGGTCGACAGTGCCGACGCCGCCCTGCGCCGGGATCCCGCCACCGGAATGCTCGATGTCTCGTACGCAACTGCCTGGCAGATCGGCCGACTGCTCGCCTTGCAGGATCGCGTCTTCTCGACGGCACTCTTCCGATGGAAGACCGCGACGCGGCGCGCGACGGTCGCGCAGGCAGAGCGCGAGCTTCTCGGCAGGCGCCTCGGGCAGGCGGTCTCTGCCGGCGATCTCAGAGCCGCGGCGGCTGCGTCGCTGGGGGAGCGAATGGGCGCAGCGCTCGATCAGCCGGCTGCAACGACATCGCCAGCCGTCGTCCAGCCCGCCACTGCCTCGCCCACAGCGTCACCGCCAGCGGTGGTGAGCGAGTGGCTCGCGCGGCTGCGACTGCTCAAAGGCATCCCGTTTCCTCACCTGGTTCCCGACGAAGCGATGCTGCCGCCGGAATCGGTCCGGTTCTTCCAGCTCGATTTCAACTGGATCGATTGCCTCGCCGACGGAGCCTACAGCCTTGGTCGCTTCACGACCGGCGACCGCTTGCATGATGAGGATCTGGCCGCTGGCGTACAGGACGCCGCGGCCGAGGCGGCGCGCACGCTTGCAAGATCCACGGCGGCCAGCGGCCCGTCGGAAGAGGTCAGCGGCCTGCTCCTGCGCTCACGAGCGGTGTCATTCTGGCCCGGCATGGAGATTGAAGCCCGTTCGCACAGTGGCGAGAGGCTGCAGGTTCTGCGTTTTGAGGCCCTGTCTCCGACCATGCTGATCGCACTCTTCGAGGGGATCGTGGAGGAAATCGACCTGCATGAACCACCGGAAGCGATCCATTTCGGCGTTGATCTGAAGATTCATGGCGGCGCGGTCTCGAAGCTGCTGCGCGGGGCCGTGGCAAGCGTCCCCGTCGGCTTTCGGGGGAATGGCCGCGTGCTGAAAATCGACGAGCTCGCCACCGCGATCGGGGCCACGCTGCCCTCAGGCCTCTTCACCGCTGCGGAGTTCGCCCGGGAAATGGTCGAAGGCGTCGGCGCGGTCACCTTCAGGCGATCGGGAGCCACATCGTGACCGGCTCCAGCCTGATCGTCCCGATCAGTGTGGAAGCGCTGTGCGTCGGTTCAGACGCCGGTGCGGCCAAGCTGCAGTTCCGCGGCGCGACCGCCGTGTTCTCGGATCTGCCGAGCGCCGATCCCGAGGGACAATGGAGCGGCAAGCCTTATCTCGGCGATAGCGTCGGCGTGCTGCCGCGGAGCATGCCGGAAGCGGGCATCCACCTGCACTGGGCGCTCCCCGACGCGCTGACCAGGGGGCGGACGGACGAGGCCGGCGAGCTGACGTTCCCACCCGTGCCCAATCGCTGGCTGGTCGTGCGGATCGTTGCGCGCAAGGATGCAACTCGCCATCCGGCGCCCGATATCCGGGCTTGGGTTGTCGAAAGCGATTTCCACGATCCGGACCCGTCGGTAGCGACGGTGTCGGTCCCGTTCGAGGCCGCGGATGGCGGTCAGTTCCACCGCTTTCTCGGGCGTTGCGTCGATCTTGCTGGCTGGAGCGAAAGCCCCGGTCGCGAGGATCGTTTCGGGAATGGCCAACCGCTCACCGCCGTGGGGTATGGCGAGGTCAGCTTCGCCGCCTACTATCCCAATTGTCGCAATGTCTTCGGCTTCCACGACCCGATGGACGATCTGGATGGGCTCGATCCGGCCGGAGGCGACCGGGTGAGCTATCTGATCGCAAGCTGGTTTGATGACGCCCGGCTCGAGCCGCTGGGGGCGATGTCGCCGACGACGGGGGGCTCTGCCTGGGATTATGCGGACCGCGCGGGCGCCCGCCCCGACCGTACGATTTGCTCTGGCGTGATCCGCGGCATCGTCTGGGATCCATCCAATGGCGATCCAAACGGCCGGGCAAAGCCGCTCGAAATCGCGCTCGGCAATACCGAGACGGAATGCGTCTCCGCGCTTCTGGCCCATCGCCCGGGCCTGGCGGGCGACGAGCACGCCGAGTTCCTGCTCGACGCCGCGCAGTCCGGCATGCTGGCGGATCATTGGGGCGCAGACCAGACCGTCAAGCTGGAACATGCCCTTCACAGCGGGGCCTTCGCCAGCCTGCCCGGCGAGACGATGTGGCAGGTTGCGCCGACGCCCTCGGCGGCGGCCAAGTCGGGCGCGCGCCGCGACGAACCACCGGAAGCTCCGGTTCCCTTGGGCGCCGGGCTGGCGGCCAGGGTCGCCGAGGTCAATGCACGACAGCGAGCCTATGAGCGCGCCCGCGCTTTGCTGGCGAGCCGGCGCGAGGCGCTGGTGTTCGACTGGCGGCGCTTCATGCAGGTTCTCTATGGCGCGCAGGACGAGAGCGCCGAGCAAGCGGTGCCGGAGCTCGCCGATGCAAGGCAGCGCGGCCGTTTTGCCCAGGCGCAGCGCGACATGATCGAAGCCGAATGTGCAGCCCTCGTGCGCGAGACCGCCGATATCGGCGTGCTGACGATACCGGCGGCAGGCGGACCGCCGGACGGCGCTCCCAACGGTTCGTTGGCGGCGCAGCTCGCCGATGCGCTTGTCGGATTGCGCGAAGCAGTACGCAAGGAGTGCGGCGACGGATTCCTGCTCAAGCCGACACCAGGCGCTCGCTTCTGGGAGCCGGTGGAGCCGGTGATCCTGCTTGCGGGCGAGGATGCCCGCCCACCGCAGCGCTATGGCGGTGACGGCCTGGTACGATGCCGCTGGGCCGATGAAATCCGTGCGGAACTCCGGTCGGAGACCAACGGTGTCGCGACGGTGTTCGCGGCGGAGGACTGGCTGACCAGGCTCGACCTGGCGGCGTTGCCGATCGCGTCCGAGGCGCGCGCCTTGCTAGTCGAAGCCATCCTGACCGACCCGGATCAGGTGGGACGTATCGCCGCCGCGCTCGCGCCAAAGACCGGAGGGAAGGCGTCGACCATCGAGACGCAACTGCATCTGATCCAGGCGGACGCTGCGCTGCAGCCTCCGGCCGGCTCCGGGCTTCGGCTGGCCGGTTGCCCGGCCGCACCGATAGGGCTCGCCAGTTGGAACGGCAATCCGTGGCTGCCGCTGTTCCTGGACTGGGAGGTGGAGTACGCGCCGATTCTGGCGCCGGAATCAGCTGCCGGAGGCCCGGCCTTCGCTGTCGACATCCTGACGTCGCAATACCAGCTCGATGGTGACAGCGTAGACCTCGTGCCTCGCCCGAACCCGGCAGCCCCTCTCCGAACGCCGACGCCGATAGGCGGCGTCGGATTGCTCACCCAGAGCGCTTTCCGTCGTCTGACACGTTCGCTATCCGACCTTCTCGCGCATGCCCCTGACAACCAGCTCCGCGATGCGATCGGCAAGGCGAGCGACATCCCGGCCCTGTCGCATGTGCTGAACGGCTTCAACCGTGCGCTCCAGGCGCGGCAACGATCCTTGCAGCTGCGCGTGCTCGACCCGTTCGCACCTGATGACGAGCTTACACAGGCGGTGGCTGCGCTCGCCCCCGCACGTGACGACGCCACGGCCATGCCATTCCGGCCGTTCCTGCCGCTCCGTGGCGGCTATCTCAAGATCACCAGGCTCGTTCTGATCGACGCATTCGGGCAGGAACGCGCCCTCGACCTCCGTAACGCAAGGCTGGCGCGGGCCCGCAGCCTGATGCCCCTCGAGGCGGATCCCATCGCCAACGGGCTGTCGCATCTGCCGCCGCGGCTTGTCCAACCGGCTAGGCTGAATTTCCGCCTGCTGGATGCGCGCAACGACGATGTGGAGGCTCATGACCATCCATCGACCAGTCCGATATGCGGCTGGGTGGTCGTCAACAATCTCGAACCCGGTCTCTCGATCCATGCCGCCGATGGCGCCGCTTGCGGGATGCTCCGGCTGGTGGACGAACAGACCGATGCCGTATGGGAGCCGCCGCCCGGAGAAGGAGCGAACGCGGCGATCTCCGACAGCCATCTCGCGGCCTTCGTCAAGGGCATCCTCGACCATCCCGAACGCGGTGCCTTCCTGGCAAAGCTCGCCCATACCATCGACCGGACGCTGGCGACGATCGTGCCGGACAAGGCGAATACCGACGAGGCGATCGGCCTTCTGTTTGGCCGGCCGTTGGCGCTGGTCCGGGCCGCCCTGTCCCTCGAGCTGAACGGCGCACCGAGTACGACGACCGGCTGGGACGCGGTCGCCAGGCAGATCAAGAAAATTCAATCCGGCGCCAGTCCCGACCTCGCCGCCGTCCGGGACGACTTGGAATTCACGCGCGTGCAGGTGCCGGTCAGGCTCGGAAACTTGAACCAGATCGAGGACGGGCTCGTCGGTTACTTCCTGGAAGGCACGAACGGTGCCGACTACCGGATATTCTACGCGGCAGCCGCGCAGACGGCCGGCGACGGCGTCGAGCCTGCCACCAACCGGCCCATTCTTCTGGCGCCGGCCGATCCGGAGCCGGCGCGCGTCACCTTGCTGATGGACCCGTTCGCGACGGTCCATGCCACCTCGGGCATCCTTCCGGTCAAGGGTGTCGATATTCCCTCGCCCCATTACGCCAAGGCTCTGGCTTCGCTCGAGGCGAGTTTTCTGTGCAACCCCGTGCTGGCCGCGGCAGGGCCGATGCAGTTGCCACTGCCGGCGATCACGGGCTTCGCCTGGAGCTGGATCCAGGCCGAGGGCGACGGCTGGAACAGCGTCGCGGAGGTCGCAGGAACGGGCGAGCGTCCGCGCGCATCCTACTCGCCGCTGCGGCTCGTGGACGGCTGGCTGCGGCTGGGGCCCAGGCCGGCGGCAAGCGGCGATCCCGAGTCCGTTACGACACCGTAGCTGGCTCAGGCAACCAGATCAGACGAATTGCGACAATGGAGGATGCCCCAGATGAGTTTTTCTCCCAGGATCGGAATGGTTGTCGAAACCAGCGGTGGCAACCAGGTGCTGTTTCGCAGCAGCACGCGAGGTCGCAACGAGCTGACCCTCAGCCTGACCAACGTGGCAGGCAACGGCGATCTGCTGCTCTCCAAGGACGGGCCGGCCAGCCTCGTCCTGAACGTCCCGGGATTGTGCAGTGCCAGCGAGCTCGCCGGGGTCAACGTCACGGCCTCCGGCTGGGTATTGAAACAGAAGGACGGGAAAAATCAGGTTCCGTTGACGCTCTCGCCGACCCAGAATCTGCGCTGGCGCGACGGCGAGGTCCTGCCCTTCAAGATCAGCCTCGGTGCGGTCGGCATCGGTGCAAAGCTCGGCCTCAAGCCCATCCAGGTGACGCTGCACGATCTTCGCTGCGATGAACCGGACCAGGTTTGCGCATCCAAGACCCTGAACGACTTCGTGACCCTGGTCGAGGAACCGGAGCATCCCCAGAATCCGCTCAGGAAGGCCCTGTCCTTCACCATCGAACGGGTCGAACCCACGACCCCGGAATCGAGCAATCTCAGCGACGTCTACACCGCTGTCGGGCGCCCCTACACGATCGCCAACCAGCTGCGCCTGACCATCCGCAATCTCAGCGAAAAAACGACGCTGCTTTCGGCGCGCAAGAATGACAGCAGGCCGATGTTCACGCTGGTCTTTCCGACGGTGCCCATGGGTGTCGACGAGGACGACGCGGACAGCTATGGCAGCACCGCCCTGACGACCGTCGACCTCGCCCAGGCCATCAAGGTCACGCCTACCTCGGACAGCAAGCACCGCTGGTCGGCGCTGTCGCCCGGTTCCGAGACGCTGGTTTGCGAGATCACGCCCGAGCCCGACAACAAGCTGCTCTTCGCCCCGGGCGGGGCGCTCGAGCTCCTGATCAGCGACGTCAAGACCAGCCTGCCGGCCTTCGCGACCCAGGTCTACCTGCTGCATAACGGCTTCGACGGCTTCGACGAAGGCTATGAGGTTGTCCCGCTTCGCAAGGCTGTTCCCGACCCGCAGATCATCAGTTTCATTGCGGAGCCGGTCGACATCTATTGCGGCGAGCCGGTCAGGCTGAGCTGGTCCGTCCTGGGCGCGGACCGGGTCGAGCTTTCCTACAGCGATGGCGGCAGTCCGAAGCTGCTGAGCAGCGCCAAAGGCTCACCGCGGCTCGGCTTACCAGTCGGCGAATTCGAGGACCTGCCCTACGCGAAAGAGACGCCCTATACGCTGTCGCTATACAAAAGCGGCCGCAAGGTCCTCGACAGGACGGTGACAGTGCATGTCGTGATGCCAGTTCTGGAGTTTCGGACCACACCGTCGGCGGCCGCCCTGGAGGAACGCGTCTCGATTTCCTGGAACCTGATCGGCCAATGGGCGTTTGAGGGCCGGCTGATGGAAGGCAACACCCTTCTCCAAAAGATCCTGAAGCCCGCCGGAACCCCGATGCTCTCCGGCTCCATGACGCAGACCGCCACGTCCAACCGCTACTACCGGCTGACCGGCCAGTGGGCCACGCCGGTCACGATCGAAGCTGCAGCCGAGGCGACGCTGACCATCGTCGCCCCCATCGAAGGGATCAGCCGCTTCGCCATGTCCGAGAAAGTCGACCAAGTCTTCGGCGAACTTCTGTTTCGCTGGAACGGGAAGAACGTCACGCGCTACGCTATCGGCCATTGCGAGAAGGACACGGTCATCGACCTCGATCGCATCAGCACCTATCCAGGCGAAGGCCGCCAGCTCACGGACGTGTTTCGGATTGTCGAGATCGACGCGGACAATGTCTGGGGCGGGGTCAATTTCCCGATGAACAGATTCATTCCCTGGCCCGAGGAAGGGCCCGAACCGACGCTGCAATGGTGCAATGATCAGCTGGCACAGCGCGACTTCTATCTCCTGGCCTGGGGCGAGAAAGGGACGAGCAGCCTGCCGATCGTCCAAAAGGCTGAGCTGCTGAGCAGGGAGAGGATTGTGGATCAGTAGGGAAACCCGCCAGAAACGGATAGGCTCGGCGCCTTTTGCGAGTGGATTGATCACGAAATCTCCGAGCCCAGCCTGCCACGTACTCTCAGCAGATCTGCCCGAGAGCGGACATTCCGAATGGCGCCATTTGCCGACATTGGAGCCTCGCCCGGAAGCGGACATCCGCGACTTCGGCCCGCCAGGCAAGGTCTCCAAGGACCAGCTTGATCTCCGCCAGCAGCTTCTCGCGCTTGCGGTTCTCGTCATCGAGCCCCCTCAGCCGATGGTTCGAGGTCGATCTGGACATCACTGATTGGGATCACACCAGACGGCGTCGACACCCCACGGATCGGCGTGCTAGCTCCGGAACATGGACGGGCAGAATCCTCGCGATGCGATAAGCACTCGGCTGATCGAGATTTTTCTGGCGGTCATTAAAGTCGGAACGGTGTCCCGCGCCGCCGAAACGCTGGGGATCAGCCAGCCCGCCGTCAGCAGAGCGATCGCCGATCTCGAACGAGCCCTGGGCTTCCTTCTCTTCGACCGGGTTAAAAGCCGCATTGTCGCAACCCCGGAAGGCATGCAGTTCCTCGCCGAGGTCGAGCTGCACTTCCGAGGACTGGACAAATTGCGCGCAAGCGCGGCGCGGATACGCGATCATGGCGCCGGCCAGATCCGGATCGGGTCGCTCTCTGCCCTGGCATCGGCGCTCGTACCGCGAGCGATCGGGCGCTTTCGCGGCATTCAACCGAGCATTGCCGTCACGCTGATGGTGCTGACCTCCAGGGATATAAGGGACGGTGTCGCGGCCGGTGCGTTCGATCTGGGGCTCGCTGCCGACGAGATCGACACCACAGGCGTCAGCTGTCAACCCTTCGTGTCGCCTGCAGCGCTATGCGCGATCCCCCAAGGCCATCCTCTTGCTGAATACGATGTCATCCGGCCGCATCATCTGTCAGGGGTGGATTTCATCGCGTATGTTCCGGAGGACAGGGCCAGGCAGCGCTTTCATCATGTGATGAGCGAGGCTGGTGTCGAGCCGCCCCGGACAGTGGTCGAGACGATCTATGCCACGACCGTCTGTACGCTCGTGGCTGAAGGCGTCGGCGTCGGACTCGTCCACCCGCACGTTCTTCCTGCGTTGAATATTGCCGGTGTGGTCCTGCGGCCGTTCGAGCCGGAGGTCAGGATCAAGAGCCTGCTGCTGTTGCCGCTGGGGCGGCCTAAATCCAATCTCGTCAGGGATTTTATCGACTGCCTCATGGTCGCGCGCTGATCCAAAGGGGCTTTGCCCTGGAATGATCCTGCCCTGCGTTCGGTCCAGGCGTTCTGACCGCCTGTCGAGACAGGCGAAGCCGGCGCCGGCAACATCGCCGAGCCCTATGACCTGCAGCCGCTGCGAACGAACGCCGCAGCAATGATGTCAAAACCTCTGAAGGTGCCCTCCGGTACCGAGCGACCTCAGAGGCACCTGCGGTCATAACGAGCACGTATAGCCGTATAACCACGCCAAAATTGACCCAATCTCCTCCCCGAGGCGATATCTCGCCCAGGCTGAAACGTCAGCCTGGGCGAACAATTATCAATAATACCGCGCATAACCAATGTGCGAGGGGGAAGATTTGTCAGCCACTATGCGCTCATATGCAGGCTTTGGCTCGGGTAAGCATGTCTGGCCCACATGGACTCGACTGCTTTTAGACCCTCTATGCTTCGCCGGTGCATCGATCATGGCCATCCCGCTGGTGATGGCCGCTTATATGAGCTTCTTCGCCGACGGCGTCATTGTCTTCCCGCCGAGCGGCTACACCTTTGACTGGTATGCGCGGCTAGCCGAGTTTCCAAACTTCGCAAGCGGCCTCGCGACCAGCCTGAAGATCGCGCTGTTCTCCACGGCCGGCAGCATTCTGATCGGCGTGCCGGCGAGCATCGCCTTGGTCAGATACCGCTTCTTCGGACGTGCCGGCCTGAACGTCCTGCTGCTCGCTCCGCTCAGCGTTCCAGGCGTGGTCATCGGGCTCGGCATCTATATCCAGACGGTCGAGGTCGATCGCATCAGCGGCGTTTCCGCGATCGGCTCTCCGGTCGTCCTGGTCCTCGCCCATCTGCTCATCACCACGCCTTGGGTCATCAGGCTGTGCATTGCCAATCTGATGCACCTCGACAGGTCGATCGAAGAGGCCGCCGCCAATCTGGGGGCCACGCCACTCAAGGTTCTTCTTCGCGTTACGCTTCCGATGATGAAGCAAGGTGTCGTCGCAGCCGCGCTGTTTTCCTTCATCGTGTCTTTCGAGAACATCGAACTGACCTTGTTCCTCATCAGTCCCGGCACGATCACCTTTCCGATTTCGGTGCTGCAATACCTCGAATACCGCTACGACCCGCTCGCAGCAGCGGTCGTCGTCACCCAAACCCTTGTGATTGGTGCCTTGCTCCTGGCGATCGATCGCTATGTGAAGCTGAGCAGCGTCGTGTCATGACCGAAGCGCACGGAACCTTTCTCGAAATCGAAGGCCTGACGAAGACCTATGGGCCGGCCGTCGCCGTGGACAACGTCAACATCAGCGTCCGCCGCGGAGAGATGCTGGTCCTTCTCGGGCCGTCTGGCTGCGGCAAGACCACGACGCTGCGTCTCATCGCCGGTTTCGTGGAGGGATCGGCCGGCCGCATTCTCCTCGAGGGCAAGGATTACGCGAGACTGCCGCCTTACCGGCGGGAAATGGGGATGGTCTTTCAGAGCTACGCGCTCTTTCCGCATATGACGATCGCCGAGAACATCGCCTTCGGGCTGCGGATGAGGCGGCTCGCCGCGGGCGAGATCCGCTCGCGCGTCGACGACATGCTCGACATGGTCAAGCTGGGGCCGATGGCCAACCGGCTTCCGCGGCAGCTTTCAGGAGGGCAGCAGCAGCGCGTCGCACTCGCGCGGGCTTTGGCGATCAACCCCTCTGTGCTGCTGCTCGACGAGCCGTTGTCGAACCTCGACGCCAATCTGCGCCAATCCGTTGCGCGCGAAATCCGGCAGCTTCAGCGGGCTCGCGGCCTGACCGCGCTCATGGTCACCCACGACCAGGAAGAGGCGATGACCATGGCGGATCGCCTGGTGGTCATGCGCGACGGACGGGTTCAGCAGATCGGCACGCAGGAAGAACTGTACGAACAGCCTGCCAATCCATTCGTGGCGAGCTTCATCGGCCATAGCAACCTCATCTCCGGCGAGCTCGTCGGGGGCGATCGCTTGCAGTTGCCGGATGGGACTGAGATTCGCCTGGCAGCGCGCTATCAGTCGCGAGGGCGGCACACCCTCGCCATTCGCCCGGAACGGATCCAGCTCCGGACGTCGATCGATCCAGCCGGCACCGGTGCGAACGTCGTCGTGAAGGATGCGACCTATGTCGGCAGCCATGTCGACTATCTGCTCGGCATCGGCGCGGGGACAGCGATCAGCGTGCACGATCTGGCGGGAGTGCATCGCAATGCCCGCCAGGCCGCCGGCGCGACATTGTCGATCACTTGGGACGCGGTGAACGAGCATCTCTTCGACGAACAAGATGTTCCGCTACGCCCGGATCTGGCTCGGGCGCCGATCAAGCAAGCCAGCTGAAGCAGCCAAAAAACATCGGAGGAAACATGGGCATTTCGTCGATCTCTCGGCGGCAGGCGCTCGGGCTTATTGCCGGAGCGGCTCCGTTGCCCTTCATCTGCGCGCCGGCGGTTGCGGCGCCTGCGCAGGGGCGTGTCGTCGTCAGCACTTGGGGCGGCGATTACGGCGCCTATCTGGCAAGCATCATCGAAAAGCCGCTGCTCGCGCCTTTGGGCATCGAGGCCATCCAGGATGCGGGCATCGAGCCGACGCGCATCGCCAAGGCCATCGCACAGCGCCGGCTTCCGGCTGGCACGATCGATGTCATCTCCGTCCAGGGCCCGGCCGCCTATGACCTCGAACAGGCAGGCATGCTGGAGCCGTTAGATCCGGAAAAGGTGCCGAACCTCAAACATGTCCTGCCGGAGTTCGCCAATACCTATTCGATCCCGCAAATCTACAGCCCGCAGGTGCTGGCCTATAATCCGGAGCGGGTCTTGGAGGCACCGACCACCTTCTCCGACATGGAGGCCGACCGCTTCAAGGGGAAGGTCGGCCTGTTCGAGAACAGCTATCTCTGGCTGGCGATGGCGATGGCGTTGAAGCACAAGGACGATGTCGGCCAGCTGGCGGAGGTCAAGCCTCAGGTCGAGGCCCTTATACGCAACCGCGCTCGGGTCTTCACCTCGACAGAGGCCTTCGCGCCGGCGCTTAAGTCCGGCGAGATCGACATCGGCCCGCTCTGGTATGCGCGCGTCCTGTTCTGGAAGAAGGCCGGCCTCCCCATTCAGGCGGCGTTCCCCAAGGAAGGCTGCCTTGCCTATGTCACCAGCCTCTGCGTGCTGAAGAATGCGCCGAACAAGGCTGCGGCCTTCGCCTATCTCAACGCCGCTCTCGACCCGGCAGCGCAGCGCGGCTTTGCCGAGAAAATGAGCTACCACCCGACCGTGTCGAACGCGTCGCTGGACGGCGAGCTCGGGCAGCAGCTCGCGCTTCCGAACCCTGCTCCGAAGCTCGTCCCGGCGCCTTATCCGAAATTGAGCGCGGTACGCGACGACATCAATGATTGGTGGCGCCGCCTGCTCGAACGAGGTTGATCATGTCGAACCGACCTCGCCAGGGCCTCACAGCCGGTCTTCTGATCGGACCGGCGACGGGGCTCGTCATCGTGACTTTGCTCGTTCCCCTCGCGCTGCTCGCCCGCTACAGCCTCAATCGCTACGATCGCCATGCCTTCATGGTCGAGGCGTTGACGCTGGACAACTATCTGCGCTTCGTCTCCGATCCATTCTACACGAATGTCTTCGAACGGACCGTCGGGATCGCCCTGTCGACGACGGTGCTTTGTCTCGTCCTCGCCTTCCCGATCGCCTACAGGCTGGCGCGAACGCAAAGCCGATGGAAATCGATCGGCCTGCTGGCCGTCATCCTGCCTCTGTTCATCGGGGGAACCGTACGGGCGCTCGGATGGATGGGCGTGCTTGGTCGCGGCGGGCTCGTCGATGCCGCGTACACGGCCCTTGGCGGCCCGGGCGCCACATTGCTCTATACGACCTTCGCGGTCTCGGTCGGGATCCTGTCGATCAATCTGCCGTACATGATCCTGACCCTGCAGAGCGTGATCGAGGGCATCGATATCAGGCTCGAGGAGGCCGCGGAGAATCTGGGTGCCGATCCGGCGCGCCGGTTCTGGCACGTCATTCTCCCGCTCTCCCTGCCCGGGATCGGGACCGGCTCGATCCTCGTCTTCATTCTGGCGATGAATGCCTATGCCACCCCTTATCTGCTGGGCGGATCCCGTTTCCAGATGATGGCGCCGATGCTCTATCGAGAATATGCCCAGAACAACAACTGGCCGTTCGCGGCGGCGATCGCGTTCATCCTCATGATCACGACGCTGGCCCTCACCGGCCTATCGAGCCTCGTCGTGCAGCGGCGATACAAGGGCCGCTGACCGCGCCTCGTTCGCCGCATGTGACCATTTTGCAGTCCCGACAGAACGACATTCCGGAGATAAACCAATGACGATCGGCGTAGGTGGTTCAAGCTTCGACGCGGAATTGGCAAAGCTCAAACCGGACATGGACGGCGTCGAGCCGATCACCGTTGCAGAGTACAAGGGCCGCATCGCGCAAGCCCAGAAATACATGCGCGAGAACGGCTATGTAGCGCTCTACATCGATGCGACGAGCAATCTTACCTACTTCTCCGGCATCCCGCTCAATCCGAGCGAGCGGCTGCACGGCATGGTCATCCCTGTCGACGGCGATGTGGCCTTCATCTGCCCCGCTTTCGAAGAGCCGAAGACCCGCGAGCTCATGCTCTTCGGCCACGACGTGCGTTGCTGGGAGGAGCATGAGAACCCCGCAGCGCTCGTTGTCGAGACGATTGGCAGCCTGGGACCGCGCCAGGGCGTCGTGGCGCTCGACCCGCATACGCCCTTTTTCACGGTCGACGAGCTGAGAAAAGCAGGGGGCGCCTTCAGCTTCGCCAATGGTGGGGCCCTGACCTCGCTATGTCGCGAGATCAAGTCCACGCACGAACTGGCGTTGATGCAGAAGGCGATGGATATCACGATGGCGGTTCACCGGGCTGCCGCCAGAGGCTTGCGCGCCGGGGTGACCACCACGGAAACGGTCGATTTTCTGGACAAGGCGCATCGCCGGCTCGGAATGAACTGGACGAGCTGTTCGGCCCAATTCGGAGAGGCCACGGCCTATCCGCACGGCGTCAAGCACCCGCAGGTGCTGCGCGACGGCGACATGGTGCTGATTGACATGAGTACGAAGGTCCACGGCTACCGCTCCGACATCACCCGGAGCTTCGTTTTCGGCGAGCCGAGCGAGCGGCAAGCCCAGATATGGAATCTCGAAAAGAAGGCCCAGATGGCTGCGTTCGATGCGGCTGTCCTCGGAGCACCTTGCGAAGCTGTCGACCGGGCGGCCCGCCGCGTCATCGAGGAAGCCGGCTTCGGTCCGGACTACAAGGTGCCGGGCCTCCCTCACCGGACAGGGCACGGCCTCGGCATCGATGTCCACGAAACGCCCTACATGGTCCGGGGAAACCAGACGCTCCTGCGCCCCGGCATGTGCTTCTCGAACGAGCCGATGATCTGCATCTACGGCGAATTCGGCGTCCGCCTGGAGGATATCATCTATATGACCGAGGCCGGAGCCCGCTGGTTCACCGAGCCGGCGGCATCGCTCCACGATCCCTTCGGATATGAGGCTTCGCTAGACGCGAAAGCCTAGGCTAAGCTCACTGTGCCTTCCACCGGAGGCACGGTGGGCTGCTTCGGACTTTCCAACTGACGATGGCATCCAGCGATACGCGCGTCTTCAGATGCCTGAGTCTCCGAAGCCCTCGATTGGACGGGCGATCGGGCCAAGCCCCAGTATCACGTAGGGTCGTGAGCTCGCACCCGCCCTGCGCCGGTTAGCAGACCAAGCGAGTGTTTTCGGACGCTCGGTCTGGCCTTGGCGCCGCCCCGCGCTGCGCTGGAACGATCTCCCTAGACAAGATGCTGGAGCAAATGCCCAATGCTGCGTAAAATTGGGAAAGGGATCCACCGACCTAACACTGCGATATGCAGCGGCAGTGCGCCAGGAGCCGACGTTGAGCCCTTGCCCGGAAGCGGACATTCAGGCTGACAAACTACAGTTCAGTGCATCAGTTACTCCCAAGCAGATAAGCTAGCAAATAGTCAGCACTCGATGCTGATCGTTGGCCGTTGACAGCTACGGTCACGCTCCCGGTTGAAAAGAACGATACACCGAGACCGGACGGGGCGTTTCTCAAGCTGCGCGAGGTCAGTGCTGGGTTCGGTGGGCTGGCCCGCGGGCGATCCGACCCTCCGCTGGAGCCGCCCGACACTGCTGTGACCGAATGGCCCGGCGGTCCATGTTGAATGCGGGATCAACCGACATGCCGGGGCAGCGCGAGGACACGTCCTGCGAGGTTGCAGGCTTCGGCATGCTTCATCTCACGGCACTCTGACCTGGCTCGGGTCCGGGCCTGTAGATACTCCGCGAGCAAGAAGCACGGATAGATTTCACATTTTACTCACGCGATTACCTATGGGAGCCAAGCTAAAAAGGCTTTCCCAGCACTTGGCTCGGCGTGCGACCATGAAAGACTACACCAGGTCCTTCGACAAGGTTCATTCCGACGAGCTTAAGCGCGCACAAGAATGGCGGCGCGCGAGCCAGAGGCGCCTCTCTGGGGGCCGCGAGGACGCATCTGAGCCGTCCACCTGCCCGGAAGCCGGCGTCGCCGGATGGGCGAACTCAGGGGGCGGCATCAGGGCTGCGGCGTTCTCAATGGGAGTGCTGCAGGCGCTTGAAGGCGGGCTGGCCAAGGACGGCGTTACCGCCTTGCGGCACTTCGACTATCTCTCCACCGTTTCAGGCGGCGGTTACTTGGGAACGTCAGTGATCGTCGGCATGAACGCCGATGCGGGGCGCTTCCCTTACGCCACCGACGGCCGCGACAAGGTCGACAACCTGGCGGTCGGGCACGTCCGCAACTACTCGCGCTACCTTCTTCCAAACGGTTTCCCCGACCTGGTCGGCAGCGTCGCGGTGATCCTACGGGGCCTTGTCGCGAACTTCGCGATGGTCTTCGGCATCGTCCTGATGCTGGCCGGGATCACAGGATTGTTCAATCCCAACCAGGCCGCTTACCGGGTCCCGGACCTCCTTGGCTTCGAAGGTTATCCATTCCCAAGCGTCGTCCTCGCCTTCGGAGACTTCGCCTACACCAAGATCTTGCTGCTGTTGGGCGCCCTTCTGATGTTGGCATGGGGACTCGTGCGCTCTCTCGGGAGCAGGCTTGGAGGAGAGTTCCACGGTGCCTGGTATCGGGTGTCGTGCATCCTGATGGGCGTGACCGCGCTCTGCGCCTTCATGGAGGTTCAGCCTTTCGCCATAGTCACGCTCTTCGGCGAGAAATACCCCGGAACGACGCATGGCTTCTTCTCGCTCGCGACGCTGACGGAACTCTCACCGTACCTGGCGGCGCTAGGCTCGATCGGCGCGTTCGCAAGCGGAGCGCTGGGAGACGCCGCGAAGGCGGCCAAGCTGGATAGAAGGATCACCACGGTCGTACTGGCTGTCCTCGCGAAGCTGGCCGCCTGGGCGATGATGCTGACGCTGCCGGCCCTCATCTGGCTTCTCTATCTCAATCTCGCGGTCTGGACCGACGTCCATTACCTGCACCGGCCGACTTGGATGGCCCACCTCGTCGAACTAGCGTGTGGGAAGCCCGATGTGAAGCTCGTCCGTTGGATGCAACCAGCCGTCGAGGCGTGTACCGACAAGAGAGCCATCGCCGACCTGTTCATCTATGCCGGCGCCGGACTGACGGCTCTGACTTGGATCTTCTCGCCGAACGCCAACTCGCTGCACCGGCTGTATCGTGATCGCTTAGCCAAGGCGTTCCTATTCGTACCGGAGCGGACCTCGCTCGACGAGGCGCCGAGCCGGGACCCGCGTCCGATCCGAGACTTGGCGCTCGCGGAGCTCGACCCCTCCAACGGCCCCGTCCACCTGATCAACTGCGCCCTGAATGTCCAAGCCTCGCAGGCCGTGAACCGCCGGGGCCGGAACGCGGACTTCTTCGTCTTCTCCTCGTCCTGGAGCGGCAGCCAGAGCACGGGCTATGTGAGGTCGGCCTCGGCCCAGACGCGCGTGCCACTGCCGGATGTTGCGACTGCCATGGCCGTCTCTGGGGCGGCAGCGTCGTCGAACATGGGTGTAAACACGATCGTCGGCCTGGCACCCACTCTTTCGCTGCTGAACGTGCGCCTGGGCTACTGGATGGTCAACCCGGCGTCGCTGGATCCTGAGTTCGGAAGGCGGCGATCCGCTATCCAGCGACTGAAGGCGCTGTTGCGCCTCTATTTTGTGGAGGAGATGCTCGGGCTGCTCGATGAGTGCTCGGACGGAATCTACCTCACCGACGGCGGCCACATCGAGAACTTGGGCCTTTACCCTCTGCTGCGCCGGAAGTGTCGGCTGATCGTCGTCGTCGACGCGGAAGCCGACCCGCTGATGACGTTCGCGTCGCTGATCGTTTGTCAACGCTTCGCGCGGATCGACTTGGGCGTGCGGATCGACCTGCCGTGGGACACCATCGGCGACGCTGATCCGAAAGGTACTGGCTCCGCGGACCGTGCGCGGTCGGGTGCCGCGCATCATCATGTCGCGGTCGGAGGCATCGAATACGACGACGGCAGCAAGGGTATCCTAGTCTACGTCAAGGCCTCGCTGACGGGCGACGAGAACGACTACATCCGATACTACAAGTCTTGTAATCCCAGCTTCCCGCACGAGACCACCGGCGACCAGTTCTTCTCGGAAGAGCAGTTCGAGGCATATCGCGCACTGGGGTTCCATTGCCTTCACGGGGCCTTGCGCGAGCCTTGTTCGGTCGCCGGCCTGGACAGGCTCGTCTGCCGGTCGGGCGATCCGGCCCCCGCCGATCTGCGCGCCGTCATCGAGCGTCCTACGGAATTCGAGTTCCGGCCGATCGCGCCGCAATCGCCCCACTCCTAACAAGCAGCAGCACGCAGGAGTCTCGACCATGGCAGTCATCGATCAATCGCAGCTTAAGGGTCAGGTGCGCGACCGGCCGATCAGCGAGGAGCTTGCGGAGGTGCTGACGAAAGCGGCAGACGCCGCCGGCGTCGACATCGTCCTTGTGACCTCGGGCGGACAGCCGGGGTCGACCGGCGGCCGGATCGGGTCCACGCGACACGATGGCGGTAGAGCCGCCGACCTGCGCCTGATCGTCGAGGGGGTGACGCAGGCGTTCTCGGACGAGGACGGCGGGGAGATCGTCGAGCGGTTCGTGACAGCGGCCGCGGCGCACGGTGCCACCGGCATAGGCGCCGGCGAGAAATACATGGGGCCGCGCACGCTCCATGTCGGCTTCGGCCGATCGGTCGATGATCACGACAGGCTCGTCTGGGGAGAAGGCGGAGCCTCGGCGAATGCGCCGGCATGGCTTCGGGAGGCGGCGGCGCTCGGGTGGCGCAATCCTCCGCCCGATTGGGTGTTCCAGGTGGCGCGAAGGACGCCGTTCCGTATCGTCAAGCCGACCGTCTCCCCGCAGGCGGCAGCCCTGGACGAGCGCTTCAATGCGGATGTCGTGCTGGCAGCGCAGGCCACGCAGCGGAGCCTCGGGATCCCTGCCTCGGTGACTTTGGCGCAATGGGCCGTCGAGAGCGCCTACGGCAGCCGGATGCCGCACGGGTCTAACAATCCTTTCGGCATTAAGGCCCGGCCAGGCGACGATTCGGTCGTGGTCTGGACGAAGGAAGAGGTGAACGGGAAGATGGTCTCGGTTCAGGCCGCTTTCCGGGTCTTCCGCAGCCTGGACGAGGCTTTCGTGAAGCACGCGGAGCTTCTCGCCTTCGGGCGTCCGTACGCAGCGGCGCGCAAGTTCGTCGATGATCCCGATCGCTTCGCCGACGCGCTGACCGGCGTCTACGCCACGGATTCCAATTACGGCAAGATGCTCAAGTCGATCATGAGGAAGAACGACCTCTACCGGTTCGACGCCGCCTCCCCGAGGTCCGCTGGATCCGCTACCCGTGGCGAGGCCGACGCGACGCCGCTCAGCCTCGACCCGATCGGCGTTCGGGGGCTGCAGGAGAAGCTCGTCGACCTAGGCTATCCCCTGGGCAAGATCGACGGCAAGTTCGGGACGTTGACGGCGCAGGCCCTGCTTGCGTTCCAGCACGACAACGGACTCCCCACGACCGGCGTGGTCGACGCGACGACGATCGCGGCGCTGCAGACCGCTGGGAACCGTCGCCTGGATGACGCCCGCGTCAAGGCGACCGAGCAAGATCTAGCGAAGGACGGCTCGCGCATCGTGGTCGATGCTCGTCGCAGCCGCATCCTGAGCTGGGTGACCGGCGCGCTGGGGGCTCTCGGCGTCGGCAACAGCATGGTCATCAACGCAGGCGGCGCGCCCGCCACCCGAGCCGCCGCAACCGTTCCAGAGGGACTGTTGCCCTTCCTAACGGATGTGCAGAAAATGACGTCGGCGACGGACGCCACGGAGATCGCGCGGCTGTCGACACTCGCCAAGTCGCTCGCGGAGCAGCTCGGGACCGGAGCCATCCGTCCCGACCTCGTGCAACTCATCGCGCAGGCGCGGCGGATGCTTCCGCCCGACGTGCTGACGCGCTATCCGGATCTTCCGCGGATCCTGGACGCGCTGACCGCGCAACCCGCGACACGCATCCAGCCGATGAACACCATCTTCGACGTCCTTCCTGGCATCTTCGCGAATGACGGGGTGATGCAGGCCGCAATGAAGGGCGTCGCGGCGGTCGCCGGCAGCGTCCTGCCCGGCTTCGGTGGATCCCTCGCCATCCTCGGCGCCGGGATCGCGGGACGCCTCCTGGCGAACCGCATCGCGGCCGCTCGCGTGGAGGATCACCAGAACGCAGACAACATCCGGCCGCTGAAGCCTTGAGCGGCCGCGCTCGGCGTCGACGGCGTGTCGGCGCCGAGCGCGCTCTAATCGAGGGCGAAGAAGAGGTCGTCGCGCAGCATGGCGTAGCCCAGCCTCGCAGCGGCCGTCTCGGCGAAGCCGGGCGAGCCGACGACGCCGGCGTCCTCCGTGCGAACGAGCGCGTCGTCAAGCAGTTGGAGCGCGATCGAGCCGTAGCCGGGCGGGGGCCGGAAGGCCTTGTCGCAGCATGCGATGACCAGCCGCCTCGCGATCCGCGGGGACGCGACGCTCGTGCCGTCCAAGGCAAACGACGTTCCGCTCCTGGTTCCGGAGGATCTCGTCCCATGAGTGGCGCCGGAAATATCCGAGCGCGCCGAGATGTGCACCGATCCGGCGCCCGACCCCGCCAGCGGCCCGGCCGCGCTGTAAGGTGCGGGAAGTCCAGTGTCCGAGCGGAAGCCCGCCACCACGAGCACATGATCGTGCGCCGCCAATCCGTTGATCGTCCCGAACCTATGGACGAAGGATCCCTTGGGGTTTTCGCGAAAGGCCGGCGCACCCGAGGATGCGTAGGGCTCGTCGTCGAGGTCGTAGAACTGGCTCTGCCTCGCGCCCTGGAAATAGGCGAAGGGTGATTCGTCCCGCTGGATGCGGCAAGTCAAAGGACCGCGGCGCAGAATGCGGTCCAAACCGGCGAGCCCAATGCGCCACGCGCCGGGGGCGGTCGTCGGCGTCGCGCCGTCGCCTTCGGTTGGCGCCAGGACGACGACGACACGCCAAAGCGGCTCGCCGCCTGGGGGGCCATATGGCTCGACGCTGACTTGGCCGATCTGGGTCAGGTCGCCTGGCCGTCGCAGCGGCTGGTGCGCGTCGTCACCGCTCTTCCATGTCCGCCGCCAGACCTTGGCGCCGTCGGGCGAACGGACCGAGATGCCCAGTCCATACGGGTGCGCGCCAGACGGCAGCCAGATCTCCATGAGGTTGGCGGTGCGGTCGCAGGGCTGGATCCTCCATGCGACATCGTAGGCGGCGCGGCCCTTCGGAGCGCGCAGCATCGAGCGATCGACGATGCCCAGCAGACGGTGTTGGAACCCGTTGCCGGCCGGCATGACCAACTCCGTGACGCCCCCGAGCGAACGGCGCAGCGCGACCATTTCCGCGATAGCCCGTCCGAGGCGGTCGCGACCGTCGCCCGGCCCCCCCGAAAAGCCGAAACTGAAGTTCACTATCAGGGGATAGCTTTGACCCTGCGGCAGGTCTCGGGCCGAAAGCCGATCCGCACGATCGAAGATGTAGTGGAACGCGGCGAGGATCAGGGCCTCCTTCCCGAACCCGGCGGTATCGGCCAAGTTCGGCGAAGGCAGTTGGACGGCAAGGATGGCGACGTCGTCGAGGTCGCCGTCGCGCCCCACGGGCATGCCAGGCTCGCGCCTGCCGTGGCGATGGCCCGCGGCCGCGCCCAGGACGTGCGCCCCGTGGGAAGCGGCGCGGTTGAGCATTCGACCCGGTGCACGGTCCCGGGACGGTTCCCGGACGTCTCGATAGACGACGTCCTCGTCGTGGGCCAAGTCGACCATCCGGTCGATCTCGCATCCCTGCAACTCGCGGCCGAACGGGACCGTGCCCGTCCCGCCGGCCGATGCGTAGGCGCCCTGAAGCCAACATCCCTCGATGCGACTCCGGCCTTCGCGATCCCGGAAGTCGGAGTGCGCGAACGGGATGCCGTCGTCCACGATCGCCAGGATGGCCCGGGGACGGCGTGGTCCGCTCGAACCGCGCCAGCCGCGATCCGCGACCTCCGCGTCGTATGTCTCGTCGAACGTGCGCGGATGAAGGAACGCGTTGCGACGATACGTCGTCGTCCCCGTCCCGGCGCCGGGAGCGATGGGCGCGTGCCGCGCGACCATCGGAACCGTGGAGAGGCGACGGCCCCAGTCCTCGCGCCGCCAGGCGAGCGGGGCCGAGAGGACGCATCCATCCCCGTCGATCTCGGAAGACAGCGGCGTCATGCCGTCGGTCTCGACGGTTGCGAGGACGAAGCGCGCGTCGTGCTCGCCCGGCCAGAACGGATCGTATTCAGCGCCGGCTCCGAAACCCCAATGCGCATACGCGTCGATTGCCTCTGTGGCCCTGGTCCGCATGACGCGCCTCAGTCCAGAGCGAATTCGGCGAGCGCCCTCTGCCACAGCCAAGGCAGAAGCTCGCTCGACCCTACGACGAAGGGATCCGCCTCCCTGACCAGCCCGGTCTTCTCTCTACCGGCGGAGGAGAGCGAACCGAAGACGTCGGGGCGGAATGCCGCAACCGCGAAATCGACATCCACGGCCTTATAGATGCGCGCCGTCACCGGTCCACCCTTGACCGAACAACGCGCCAGGACGATCTGTCCGACCGCCTCGCCGAGCGCGGCGCCCGCCCAGGTGTCGATGGGATAGTGCATGCCAGCGACGGTCCGGTTCACGGCTATCCGCTCGGCCTGCTTGAAGACGAGCCGCGTAAGGCGAGACGTCGACGGATAGTGCGCTGCCGGTGCCGGCTCGCGAAGCAGTCCTTCGAGGACGGTCGCGACCGCGAACGCCTCGGCCGCGTGCGCGCTCGGGAACGATGCGTGGCCCGGCGTCGGGATCATCGGCATGACCCCGGCGCCCAGCCTATCGGGCCGCCTGCAGGCGAGCGCGTGCTTGGCGATCATGGACACGTGTGAGGCCAGCACCTGCGTGGCCGAGATCAATTCGAACGTTCGCGGGTTGCGGGCGGAATTTAGGCCCAGGATCGTCGCGAAATAGTCGATGGGATACCCGACCTGCGACAGGATCTCGGCGCAGCGTTCCGAGCGCTGGTCGCGATAGTCGCGCATGAACGCAACCTGCGAGGCGAACATCTCGATAGGCGGCCGCACCAGCCGCAGCGCCCTGTTGCCCGCGAACAGCAGGTCGATGCGCCCGCCGCCCTTCTTCGCGTCGACCTTCCAGTCGAGGTCGCGCAGGAACTCCGACATGTAGAGCGAGGCCCTGACCCACGCGTCGTAACCGGCGAGGTTTCCGGCATGGGACATGCGCAGGGGCGCCGGCGGATCCACATCGGAGCGATCCCGCTCGATCACGTGCAGGATGGCCTGCGTGCTCGATAGGAGACCTTGCGTCGTCATCGCGTCGACGGGACCGCCGCTGATGAAGTTGCCCAACCCGGTGAGATTCGTTCCTCCGGTCCCGCCCGTTCCGCCGGTGCCACCCGTGCCTCCGGTTCCGCCGGTGCCTCCCAGGATCGACATTTCTTTCCCTCCGCAGCTTTTCCTAAGGGATGCCGGCGGCCGAAAGCGCTCGGGCCGCCTCGCGCCCAAAGCGGTAATCGGCAGCCGGATGGCTCTTGAGATAGGAAGACACGTTGAAATCGGGCTGGCGTCGCAACAGCTCGCGCCCCGCGTCCGACGCCTCGTTGTCGCGGCCGAGTCGATGCAGCGCAACGATCTTCGTACGCAGTGTCGACAGGTGCCGGTCATTTTGGGCGAGCGAGCGGTCGGCGAGATCCAGGGCGCGCTCGTAGTCGCCGTCGGAAAGGCAAGCGGTCGCGTCGAGCGAATCGTAGAAATAACCGAACGGGTCGAGCGGCGAGATGCGGCGCGCCTTCGCCGTCGCCTCGACCGCGAGACCGCCTTCGTCGCGGAACGCGTGCAGGACGCCTTGGAGCAGCCACGACAACGCGCCGTTGGGATTCCGATCGAGCGCGGCCGCATACCTGCGCTCAGCGACGTCCATTCGCCTGAGCAGGTTGTTGTGCGCGAAGCCGTCGATCGTGAGGGCGAAGGGATCGTCGGGATCCAGGTCCAGCGCCCTCGCGCAGCAGTCGATGGCCTGCGCGGTCTCGGCTGCGGCATTCGAGCCCCAGCGGTTGAATACGCTGAGCACGTACCATTTTGCGAGCCACGCGTGGAGCTCCGGCGCGCGCGGAGCTCGCCTCAACGCCTCCTCGATGAGCTCCTTGGACCTGGCGAACTCGTGAAGCGTCGAGCAATGCATGAGGCCGACCCCCGCGATCACCAGTCGGTGGTCGTCGATGTCGGAGGGGGTAAGGCCTCTGACGTGTCTGATCGAGGTCGAAGCGATCGCCCTTCCGATCGCTTCGACAAGCTCGGGAATCCCGCCGTAGGCGTCCTCGAGGAACCGGTTGGCGGCATGCGAGAAGCCCCGGGTCCAGAGAATTTGACCGGTGCGGGTATCGATGAAGTCGGCGTCCAGGCGAAGATCCAAGCCCGTCCGGCGAAGCGTGCCTGCCAGGCAATAGTCTGCGGCGAGCTCCTTACGGACGGCCGCCATGTCGACGATGCCGTCGCACAGCCGACGGCAGGAAAGGTGGGAGATGACGGTGAGGAGCGAGGTTCTGCTCAGCGAGCGGCACGTCTCCTCAGCCAGCCAGTCGCCAAGGACCGCGTCCGACGGATCATCGCTCAAAGCACGGAACGGAAGTACCGACACCGTGGGACGGAATGCCGAGCCGGTGACCGATCTTAGTTGGCTGGCGACGAGGCGCGAAACGATCGCCGGAGTTTCCCGCATCTCGACGAGGAAACGCTGGAACGCTGGCGTCCGAACGTCGAGGCCCTCGAGGAAAGCGCTGGCGCCGGGGGCACCGACCATCCTTACCCGATCGAAGTTCAGCGTGACATCCGCATTGTTGACGGCCAGAACCGACGCAAAGTCGCCGCCCATCAGCATCTTGATGTCCGAGAGCGCGCGACGAAGGCTTTGGCGTCCGGTGTCGTAGCAAGACGAGCCCCATAGGGTTTCCTGGAGGTAGTTCCTGCTGCGTCTGCCGGAAGGTGCGGTTGCCAAGAGCGCGAAGAGTGCGCGATGCTTCGTGCCCAAGAGTTCGTAACCGGGCCTCGCGGTCGAACGGACCGTGCAGGCTCCGAAGAGATGGATCTCGACTAGACGATCGCTCATAGGTCGCACGGACGCTTTGACGGTAACCAGCAGTAGCACCAATGGTGGCCTGCCTTAAAGTCACTTTACGATTTCCTCATCAGCGACTGCATATCCGAGCAGAGGTGTTCTAAGCCAGGACAGCCGGAGCGGCTCCGGCCAACCAGCGCAATAGGCCGGCGACCGAGGCGCTGGGCGACTCTATGCTTACTTAGGCGGCTGCAACCGCCGCGATGGCGGCCGCTACCGCTTCGGAAGCCTGGCCCTGGTAGTTGCGGCGCAGGGCGTCCGATACCTTGCTCTCGGCGCCGAGTCCTCGGTCCCTCGCCCAAGCCACGATCCGGATCGTCACGTCGCCAGTGGTGGTGAAGTCTTCTGTGAGGAACTCGGACGACTCGGATCGTGCGACCTCCCAGTACCGGTCCTCGGTTGCAAACGAGTCGTGATGGATCTCGTAGCATACGGTATCGATCGTCCGGTCCGCGCCGCGAACCCACAGCTCGATTCCATAATGCCCCTCCCGCACGACCGGCTCATCCCGCGCCATGCGGAAGCGGGCCATCAACTCCGGGCGGGCGTGGAACACCATTCGCCGGGGATCGACGTCCTTCCCACAATCGATCTGGACGAGTCCCTCGTCCGAGCCGGATAGCGACAGCTCGATGCTTGCCAATGTGAACGCGGCGCCGACGCTGCAGGACGTCGCGAGCGCGCTGTAGAAGCTGCGCGCGAAGTCGAGGGCCGCGGGATCGCCGATCTTGCCGCGCACGCCGATCACGACTTCGGCGATGCCCGATAGCGCCTTGGACATCTCGGCAGAATAGCAGGCGTTCATCAGGATCAGGCGAGGCCTGACCGGCAGACATTCCAGGATCTCGCGCAATTTCTCGTCCGGTATGGTGATCGGCTGTCCTCGATCGCCCACCAGGGACAGGCCGACATCCTTGCCGCCCGACCCGTGCCCGGCGAAGTGAAGAATGTCGGGCGGGTCCTTCAACAGGGCCTCGATCAGATGGCGGGGTCCGACCTCGCCGGCGTGTTCGAGGACGAAGCTCGTGTACGGTCCGAGCGCCGATTGGACGGTTCGCACCTCGGCCGCGAGCTGCAGCGGCGACTGCATGCCATTGGCCGTGACGAGCAGTATCCTGGGCATGCGTTCCGCCTATCCGCGTGGGCCGCCGTGCACAGCGGCTCGACGGATGTCGGCATGCTGGACGTCGACGCGTGATGATCAGTCGCCCTCGGGGTGCGATCGCGGTTTATTCTTGCTGGATCAGTACGGATTGACAATCGTCCGCAGGCCCAGATGTGCCTGCGGCGCAAGAATTCACGCAGATTTCACGCTCGGGCCGACATGGCGATGCTAACCTCTACCCTGCGCGCATGATGGAAGGTGCTGGCGCGCCAGTCGCCCTCGGGAGTGCCGGATGAAGGTCAAGTTCGAGCGTTTGAAGCCGCACTGCAACGTCGGCACCATTGGGCACGTCGACCACGGCAAGACGACCCTGACGGCTGCGATCACGAAGGTTCTTGCGGAGTCTGGCGGCGCGTCGTTCACGGCGTATGACCAGATCGACAAGGCGCCTGAGGAGAAGGCTCGCGGCATCACGATCTCGACGGCGCACGTCGAGTACGAGACCCCGGCTCGCCACTATGCGCATGTCGACTGCCCCGGGCACGCCGACTATGTGAAGAACATGATCACCGGCGCGGCGCAGATGGACGGCGCGATCCTGGTGGTGTCGGCGGCCGACGGCCCGATGCCGCAGACCCGCGAGCACATCCTGCTGGCGCGCCAGGTCGGCGTTCCCGCGCTGGTGGTGTTCATGAACAAGGTCGACCTCGTCGACGACGCCGAGCTGCTCGAGCTGGTCGAGATGGAGATCCGCGAGCTTCTGTCGAAGTACGACTTCCCGGGCGACGACATCCCAGTTGTAAGGGGTTCCGCCAAGGCGGCCTTGGAAGGCGTGAGGCCGGACATTGGGCGCCACTCAATTCTTGAGCTCACGCGTGCTTTGGACGAGTACATTCCTCAGCCTATACGCCCCGTGGATATGCCCTTCCTGATGCCGGTCGAGGATGTGTTCTCGATCTCGGGCCGCGGCACGGTCGTGACCGGCCGCATCGAGCGCGGCATCGTCAAGGTCGGCGAGGAAATCGAGATCGTCGGTATCCGCGACACGCAGAAGACCACGGTCACCGGCGTCGAGATGTTCCGCAAACTGCTCGACCAGGGCCAGGCCGGCGACAACGTCGGGCTGTTGCTGCGCGGCACCAAGCGCGAGGACGTCGAGCGCGGCCAGGTGCTGTGCAAGCCGGGCTCGGTGAAGCCGCACACCAAGTTCAAGGCCGAGGCGTACATCCTGACCAAGGAAGAGGGCGGTCGCCACACCCCGTTCTTCACCAACTACCGCCCGCAGTTCTACTTCCGCACGACGGACGTGACCGGCGTGGTGCACCTGCCCGAGGGCACGGAGATGGTGATGCCGGGCGACAACATCGCCATGGAAGTGCACCTGATCGTGCCGATCGCGATGGAGGAGAAGCTGCGCTTCGCCATCCGCGAAGGCGGCCGCACCGTCGGCGCCGGCGTCGTGACCGAGGTCGGCGACGTCGCTCGCGACGTCCCGCGGGCTGGAGCTGACGCGCTGTTGGGAGGCGCCACACCCTATGTCGTTGAGCGCGACGCGGCGATAACGGACACGATTGGGGTGGGCGTTGACGAAGGCGGCGAGTGTGTCAGCCTTCTCTTCGCCACGACGCGCGAGCGGATCAAAGGCGACGGCTGCCGGTTCGGCGGCGAGCGGTCGCAGAGCTTACACTACGGCAGAGCGCGCGTGCACGTTCCCCCGGATCGCCGCATCGGTACTATCGCGATACCGAAGCGGTTCGAGTTTCTTGGCATCACGCTGCATGTGCAGAAGCACGACGGGTCGAAACATTTCCGAATCGAGAGCTGTGCGGTCGTGGCAAGGGAGGAATGGCTCAGCACGATAGCGACGGCGCCTCAGGACGAGGCACTTGTCTTCGTGCACGGCTTCAATGTTGATTTCGAGGAGGCGATTTTCCGCTGCGCGCAGATCGCCTGGGACATCAAGTACACAGGCATACCGATCCTCTTCTCTTGGGCGTCGCGTGGAACAGTCCTGAATTACGCTTACGACCGCGAGTCGGCGCTGGTCGCCAGGCGTCCATTCCTGGATTTCTTGCGGGACGTCGCGACCGGCGTATCCAAGATTCACATCCTGGCCCATAGCATGGGCAACTTTGCCATCCTGGATGCGCTGAGCTCGCACGACCACGGCACCTCACCCATCTGCCTGGGCGAGATCGTCATGGCCGCTCCTGACGTGGACGTCGACCATTACGCGTCGATCGCCCCGCTCGTGAGGAAGGGCGCCGCCGGGATGACGCTCTACGCTTCGTCGTCGGACAGGGCCCTCGGCCTAGCCAAAAAGATCGCGGGGTTTGTCCCGCGCGCGGGCGACGTTCCGTTCGACGGGCCGCTGCTCGTCGCGGATATCGATACGATCGACGCGACCGCGGTGGGCGAGGAGATATTCGGGCTGAACCACGGAGCCTTTGCGGAAAGGGGCTCGATCCTGACCGACATCATGTTGCTCCTGTCGAGGGGAATTCGGCCTCCGGGCGACCGAGCCGCCTATATCAAAGGCATGCCGAATGGAATGTCGCCACGGTGGTGGCGCTTCGTTCCGTAAAGCCGACGCCGTCGTGGTTAATGCGTGAACCTCGAGGGCTGTAGTTGTCGTTTTGGCGCCAGTGGGAGAAGCAAGCGCCAGGAGCGGAACTTAGGCCTCCGCCCGAAAGCAGACCTCTGCGACGCAGTTTGGCGTGACCACGCGCAAGCGAGGCTGCGTTACCGCGTGCGGCTCGGAGGTTGTGGGATCTTGTGGACCTTGACCAGACCTTCCTAGAGCCTCAGTTGTAGTGCGGCACGAGGACACAAGATTGCCGCCTGCGACAGCTTATTTTCCCCGCCGCCTCTCGATCAATGACGCGTCGGTCGTCGATCCCCCAACAGACGAGACAGGGCTTCTCGCGCTCGCCGGCAACAAGATCGTTCTCGGCGAGCCCGGCATGGGGAAGAGTGAATTAATGCGCCAACTGGGCCGGCAGCTTGCCGTCGAGCCGGTTGCCGCTGTCCGTTTTATCAACGCTAAGAATCCGGCCAAGCTGGTGCCGTCGGGTAAACCCTTGCTCATCGATGGTCTCGACGAGGCGATGTCGAGGCGTGAAGGCGATGCGATCGACGCGATCATGGCTCAACTTGAGGAAGCTGACGCGCCGCCGTTTATCCTTTCGTGCCGCTCGCGTGAGTGGCAGGTGCGCAGCGTAACGAACTTGCGCCGGTTGTACGGCGCCGAACCCAAGATCCTGACACTTGAACCGTTTGATCGAGCCGAAGCGCGCGCCTACCTAGTCGTAAAACATCCAGATGTTGATCCGGATCATGTGCTCGACCACCTCGCGGCACATAGCCTAGACGAACTTCACCACAACCCTTTGACGCTTGGATTGATGGGACGGGTGGCGGAGAGCGATGCTCAATTGCCGGCTTCGCGGGCGGCTTTGTTCGAGCGCGTCTGCACGCTTGTCTGGCCCGAGCACGATGCGGATCGGCAGGATGGTGGGCTGGCGCAACTCACCCAGGACGAAGCGCTCGATGCTGCTGGCGCGATTGCCGCAGCGCTTTTGTTCGCTGGTGCCGAAGCGGCAAGCGCGGCAGGTGCAGCCCACGTACAGCAGGGGGATCTCCGGCTGGCTGACCTAGAGACGTTGCCTCGCGCGAGAGCTGCGCGCGAGCTATTTTCTTCCAAACTGTTTCAGAGCGTGGGCATCTGGCGCGCCAAGCCGATCCACCGTGTCATCGCCGAGTATCTTGGAGCGCGTTGGCTCGCGCGCCAAGCTACGACGCCGCGCGCACAACGACGTCTGCTTGCACAATTACATGGCAGCGGCGGTGTACCTGCCAGTCTGCGCGGCCTGCATGCGTGGCTCGCCCACCATAGTCCGGCTATGGCCGAACGGGTCATCGCCGCTGATCCCTATGGCGTGCTTCGCTACGGTGAGACCACCGAGCTGACAGCGCAGCTCGCGGAGCGCTTGTTTGATGGTCTCTATGCCCTCGCCGAGGATGATCCCTATTTCCGCGCCGCGGACTGGAACAGCAAAACCGCCGCAGGGCTGATGATTCCGGCGCTCAGGCTCCAGATCGACGCGGTCATTGGGGCGGCAAAGGGCAATGGGCACCTCCGTTCGTTGTTGATCGAAGGGCTGGTGGGCTCACCACTTGCCGCCGCGCTCGCAGACAGACTCGAAGCGATTATGTTGTCGCGGGAGCGCTTCTATCGCGAACGCGATGATGCCGCGGACGCGTTGTTTCCCCACCGGGACCGAACTTGGTGGCAATCCAAGATTGCGGCCTTGGTCGATCAAGGCGCGGACGACGCGCCGCGGCTCGCGCGCAAATTGATCGTGCGTGTCGATGCCGACGTCTCGGACGAACTTCTCGTCGCGACGATATTCGCTGAAATAGGGGTGACCAGCTGCCCGCTCCCTCGCTCTAAGGGGCGGCGCGTCCACAGCATACGGAGCTTTGATCGCTTGATCGCCGCTATCTCGCCGGCGCGACTGATCCGCGTGCTCGACATGATCGCTGATTATTCCGAACTGCTGCGCGAGAATGATTGGGAAAAGACGCGTGATGTTGCCAATATCGCCACGCATCTTCTCGTCCGCGCGATTGATGTGCAGGTTGTTGGTCCGCCTCAAGCATCGCTGGTCTGGCGCTGGCTCGGAGTCATCGCGCGCGCCCGCGGCAACCACCACGATATCCAACAGACGCTCGCTCAGCGATTGGCGTCCCACGATGGGTTGCGCCGCGCGATCCAGATTTACGTCCTGGATAACGAGCGACGAAACGATAGCCTATGGGTGACGGAGCTGCATTTGGGGCGCCGGATGGTCGCGCTTTCAACGCAAGCGGGTGACCTTGTCTGTGTGTTCGATCGCCTCGCTCTGGGCGACAACAAGAACGCGGCGTTTCGTCAAGACTGGAAGGATTTGGTGCGCGTTGGCTGGGGGCGAGACGGGCTCGACCCGGATGTGCGTGCGGCGGCGGAAGCGTTTCGGCGCGGTGATAAGCCGCTCGCGGATTTTCTGCGCAAGCTCGAAAATCCCAAGAAGCTGGCCTGGGAAGTTCGGCAGGAGAGGGAAGCAGCCAAGCGGTCACGCAAGCGTAAGGTGGCCTTCGAGACGACGCGTCGCGATTTGGGAAAAGCGCGCGAGCACCTTCGCGCAGGCGAGCTGAAAGCCATTTGTGGATGTGCGAAGGGCTATTTCGGCCTATATGGCGATTTATCAGCCGAGTTGCCGCCGGTTGACCGATTGGCTGAGTGGCTCGGGCCAGCGTTGCGCGATGACGCCCTGGTGGGCTTCGAAGCAGTGCTACATCGAACAGATCTGCCGACCGCTACCGAAATGGCCGAGGGGTTCGCCAAAAGTACGGTCTATAACTACAGCTATCCAATCATGGCTGGAGTGCATGAGCGGATACGCAATAGTCGCGGCATCGCCGACCTACCCGAGCCAGTTAAGCTCATTGCGTTGCTACTCAGCCATGATGATCACGGCTGGAATCTCGAGGCCGAGAGGCTTGCGGTGCGCGAGGCGCTTGAGGCGCAGGTCATCCCTACTCCACAAGCGAGGCAGGCGTTCGCGCGGCTTTGGATCGAACCCGCGCTGGCTGCGGGCAACGGGCATGTCGCTGGCCTCTACCAACTCGCCCATGATCCAGAATGGCAAGCGACTGGTGTGGCGCTCGCCGCCAGGTGGCTGACGAACTTTCCGAATGTGCCCGAACCCGTTGAGGCGAGCCTAGTCGACTGTCTGGCTTTTGGCGGCGCGCTCGATGCGCTCAGCGATGTTGCCAAAGCGCGCGCTGGAACGATGTTCCGTAACTTCGAGCATATGCTCTCGTGGTTGGCGATCGACGTGCTGGCGCGGTTCGAAGCAGTGCTGCCCGACCTCGACAGGATCGGTGCGCGCAATCCCGAGTTCATCTGGTTTCTGCGTGACCGGTTCCGGTTCGAGCGGCGTGGCGGAATGCTGCGGCAGACTGTTTCGCAGGCTGAATGGATTATCGCCGAGTTCCGCGGGCATTGGGCCTATGCAACGCTGGAGGGCAGCGGTTCGGGTAATACTAACGACTATGATGCGACGGACTTTCTTCGCTCGCTAATCAACCGAATTGCCGACGACACCAGTGCTGAAGCGAGCGAGGCGCTGCAGCGGCTCATTGCGGGGCCGGGCGACAGCTACAGCGAGCTGATCCGCCACATGGCGGCAGAGCAACGGCAAAAGCGCGCGGAAGAGGGCTTTTCGGCGCTGTTACCTAGTCAACTCGCTGATCTCCTTCAGGACGGGGGCCCCGGCAACATCGAGGATTTAAAGGCGCTGGTGCTTGAAGAGATGGAGATCGCCCGGCGCAAGCTGCTCGGCGACGACCTGGACTCGGTTGCCGACTTCTGGACCGACGCGGGCATCCCGCGCGACGAAAACCGCTGTCGGGACCGGTTGGCGGCGATGATCGGGCCCGAACTCGCGCGCTACGACATACATCGGATCACCGAGGCAGATATGCCGATGACGAAGCGCGCTGACCTCGCCTTCGCGCGTGGGACGATGCAACTGCCAGTGGAGATTAAGGGGCAGTGGCACAAGGATGTTTGGAATGCCGCAACCGGACAGCTCGATGTTCAGTATCTGATCGACTGGCGCTCCGAGCAGCGAGGCATCTATTGCGTGTTATGGTTCGGGGACGTGCCGTCGGCAAGCAAACGGCGCCTGAAGCCCCATCCGGATGAACTTCATGCGCCGGCGAATGCCAATGACATGCGGGCGATGCTGATCGCTCGGATTCCCGAGGCACGCCGTGCGCTGATCGATGTGTTGGTGTTGGACTTCACTGCTGGAAGGCCTGCCGCTGTGCGGTAGGGCCGCTCATTGCCGAGCGGTGCCAGAAGCAGACATTGAGGCCGGAGCGGAAAGCGAAAGCCTACATGCAACGATGCGGTAGTCGGCTCGTGGCCTTGGCTCCCGGCGTGTTGGACTAGAAATGTTTGGTTGCGGACGATAACCCCGTTCCATCGGCAGGCCACACAGACGTTGCCCTAGCTAGCGACGGCGATTGCGTGACTTCCGCCGCTCCTTCAGCTGGCGGTCCTGGCCCGCAGCAAGGCTTCGATTGTCTTGGGCTGGGATTGGTTTCGAGTGCAGGGTCTCGTCCGTAATGAAGTGACCCCGAAGCCAGGCAGCGAGGTAACGCGAGATGGCCTGCCCTGGCGGCGCAAACCTGATCGCATGCCTCAGCACTTCAACTGCGTCGCGTTTGCGATGGGCGAGCAGCGCCTCGAGGGCGAGGCCGGTCGCCGCCTGGGTGGGTAATAGTGAAAGGTGCTCGTCAGGCGGCCAAAGCAACCCCAGGAAGTCGCGGAAGACGGAGAAGTGCGACTGCATCTCGGCTTTGGGACCGGCCAGACGGCTTAGCGCCGCGCGCAATCCCGGGAAACCGGACGATCCATCGATCTCCTTCTGCCTGCCGGTCGCGTCGACTGGCTGAAGCTTTCCCTTCTTCACTTCAGGATCGGACACAGGCGCCGGAGACTTTTGCATGTCGATGCTCTCGAACAATTTCCGCTTGCGCCAGCTTGAAGGGGCGCCCCGATGGGCGCGACCAGCGGCGGTCATGGCCCTCGCTTTCGCCCTAAGCGGCTGCGTGAGCCTCGCCGATCAGATCTCCAAGGAAGCCGAGACAAAACGCGCTGCCTGTCAGCAGCAGAGCTTCCGAACCAATGTCGAAAAGGCACAGTGCCTCAACACGGCGGAAGCGCGCCTAGGCGAAGTCTGGGGTGCCGACCTGGCGGCGGTCCGCCGCCAGTCGCGGCTGGTGATTGCCGAGAGACAGGACCGGAAGGAGCTGACCGACGCGGAGGCAGAGCTGGAGCTCGCCAAGGTCAACGCCGAGCTCACGTCCCAGGCGGCGCGCCGCCGGCAGGAGCGACAGCTCGCGGAGGCGCAGTACGAAGCCGCCGTGGCGCAACAGCGAAGTGCGAGCGCAGCGCGCTCGCAGACATCGACGTCAGGAAACCTCGAGTGCGTCAGCAGGACGGTGTCCGGTGATCTCCGGACCGAGTGCCGGGACAACGGCGTGAACTATATCCGCGGCAACCCAGCGACCCACTATCAGTAGTTGGCAGAGCCGCGATCCTGCCAACGCCAGTAGCTGCTCGAAAGCGCGTCGCTTGGTTGCACACGGTTCCCAAAAGCCTTCAGCGCACCGTGCATTTATTTTTACAGGACAGTCGAGTGGTGCGGAGATCGCTCGTCCAGCCGTGCCGTTGAAAAAGCCCTCGTTGACGATGGAGTTTTTTGCGGGGCGGATGCAGGAAAGTTCTAACGGCATCGGATCGCGGCGTCGGGAGCTGTCCAACCAGCAAACGACCGAATGCACCAAGAAGGGTGGTCACTGCTTGCTTCGCGCAGGTGCGGCCGCACCTGCGCGCACGAGGCGAACGATTCTTTGCAGCCTCATGACGACGCCAGGCTCCCGCCATCGCGATGGGCAATCGTGAATATCGGCTCAGCGTGTGATGAGCATTGGCATGCTGAGCGTCGCAGCGAAGTGAAGATGTCGCTGCACAGATGGGATGGTCGGCGAGAGCGATAGGCGAGATATTGCACCCAGTTCTTACCTCTCTGCACGCGTACCCCGCAGGTGGGCAAAATTGCAGTGTCAACTAGTTCAACCACTTTTTGGGGCGCGATAATGCCGGTTTCCGTACCCCCTCTCGTACCCATCGTACCCCTGAGCGCGAGTGCTTGAGGTCGGCCAATTTCCGCGATTGATCATAGTCCATATCAGGCGCCTCGTGGGGCCGGTTCGGCCGACGAGGCGCCTCTTACGGTGGCGCTACCCAAGCGGCCAGAAGACTATGTGCTCGTCGAAGGCGGAGCTGAGCTTGGCCGTCTTGGCGGCGTAGTCCAACGCTCCGAACAGATCGCTCGCGTGCTTTAGGTGGACCTCGCCCTCGGCATTGGTCTTCCGCCACAAGCGCTGCAGAGCCCCGTCATTGTAGCAGAGCTCGAACTTGCCGGTTGCACTGACCGCGCCTCGCGGCAGCGGGGCGTCTTCAACAAAAATGACGAAATGCGCATGGTCGAACTGCTCGCTGGAGCGGCGACTGTGAAGCGAGCTCTTCGGAGCGCTCTTGTAGACGGGCTGATCCAACGCCCCGATTGCGCGGGGCTGGACAGGGCGCCGCTTGCTGTAGCGACTGCCGAAGAGCAGGCGCAACAGCTCTTTGTAGAAGCGATCGAGATCGGCAACATAAACCTGCCGTGTCTGGGCCGGCGGCATGGGCCGCGTCAGACCCTCCTTCACCTCGTCCCTCGTGGGCGTGCTGTCATTGTTGCCGCCGGTCACAAGGTAGCGGCTGCGATAGCGGTCGAAGGTCAGCGTCAGGAAGTAAAAGGTGCCGCGCCGTGCGCTGCCATAGCGCAGCAACCAGGTCGATAGCTGCGAAATCTCCTGCCGGCGCGGCGACGGATAGGTGTGCGCGTTAGCTTTAGACATAGTTTTTCAATTGGCCCCGCGAAGGGCCACCTCTGAGCATGTGGTCTTCCGGTCCATGGCCCTCGTATGACGTTTGGGAGGGGCCGGATGACGTTGTTGCGGGAGTTTCGGCCGCTCGGCCGACGGTGGGTGCTGGCGGCAAGGCGCCGCCAGAGGTCAACGCTTGGGCGTGCGGGCAGCCCTGGCTGCGGCACTGCGCTCCGACTTCCGCCATACGGCAGGACGCTTGCCCATGCGGTAAGGCCAGAGCGGACAGGTCACAGAAACACACTTGCGGATCTCGGCCGTGCGGCCGCAGCAGCACTCGCGACACTTCGCCCTGGCGATGACCGTCATCGGAACGCGGCGATGGCCCAGCTCAGCCAGTTCGGCCTCAGGGAGCTCGTCAGGATGCTGGCCGATCGGCTCACCCGTGCTGGGATCGGGCGCGAGACCGAGTTTGCGCTCGCGGAGCTTCTTCACGGGCTGCCCTCCGGCTTGCGGCGGGGCAAAGCGGCGACGAAGCTCTCAAGATCATTCCGTCGGATCAGCGTCCACCCACCCAGACGAATGGCAGGGAGCTGGCCGCTGGCGATGAGCTCGAAGAGCTTGGTCTTGCCGATGCCAAGCGAGCGCGCTGCGTCAGCGGTCGTCAGGGCAACGGGTGCAATCGGCAACTGAGTCATTTGAATCCTTTCCGGTTCGTGTTGGACCGGAAGGACCCTGCCAAATGAGAGATGGGAAAAAGCCGAGAAGCCGACTCTGATCGTTGGCCTAGCGAATGGATTGTAGACCCGGCCGTCGAAGGCGCTGAGCCATAAACAGATCAATCGACCTCAAATTCTTCCCAGTTCATAGCTGCAAGCTCCGCTGCGCTGCAGACAGTCGTTTCTATTGCCGTATCCTCGCGCAGTTTTGCTGGCTCGCATCCTTTTCGAGGACGGCCGCGGCGCCTTTGGATCGGAATATCTGGGTCGGCTGGAGTCTCGCGCTCAAGCCAATTTTCTACCTCGCCACCTTCGACCATTCGTTTGGACCGCCAGTAAGGCCCCATCGCCTTACGAAGCACGCCGACGGTGAACTCCCCGGCGCCCAAACGCTTGAGCTTCGCAATATGAATGAGATAGAGCGCAAAGATTGTGAATGGGCTCTGGATCTCAGGAGCCCCTTGGACCGCTTGGCTCGAATGTTCCGACGGACGCTTATAGCCTCCCATCGTAGGATTTTGTTCGGTTATTGTAAGGAACGCTTCTGCGAATTGCGAAGCAACCAACTCGTCGTACCACTGAACGGTGGTGAGAGGGCCTTCGAAAGTCCGCTGCCTGCTTTCACCATTCATCGCTCGAATGTTATCTCGACACTGGGACTCACGCTCGATAGCGTCAGCTTCCTTCTATGTCGAAACAAGAATTGTTAAACACACGTTGATTGTAATTTTGACCTTAGATTTGCTTATTTGAATATTGCTAACATAAATACTACCGTGCTTATTGTTTATCTCCGGCACATAGATTTGATGGCGTTCCGGTCGAACGGGATAATAGGAGCACGGATCTAAATTCCGATCGAGAGAGATCGCCCTCCGACGTTCGAGAAAGGCATTGTTTACCTCCCAAATCAATTCCGCAAGCTGGGAGTCGGTGATGCAGAACGGGTGGGTCCTGATGGCTGGAGCATTATCCGACATCGCCAACCTCCTTAGTAAGGAACTCGCCCCAGGCGTTCATGAGCTCCCGACGTCGCTCAAGCACGTCGCCGCGGCGATAGGCGCGCTCTGTCTCGTCCCCGACGACATGGGCGAGAGCCGCCTCGGCGATCTCGCGCGGAAAATGCGTGGTCTCGCCGGCCCAATCCCGGAATGACGAGCGGAAGCCATGGACGGTGAAGTGATTGAGCTTCATCCGCCGCAATTGCATCTCCATCGCCATGTTCGAGAGCGGGCGCTGTGGCTTTTGGCCGGGAAAGACGTAGTCACCGATCCGGGCGGCCCACATCTCCTTCGCCAATGCCAGGGCGGGCCGCGACAACGGCACGCGGTGCGGCCGCGCCGCCTTCATACGGTGCGCCGGTATAGTCCAGACGCCAGCTTCCAGATCGAACTCTGACCAGGCCGCGCCGAGCGCCTCGCCCGAACGGCTGGCGCAGTAGATCGTGAATTCCAGCGCCCGCGCCGCGGTGCTCTTGCGCTGCCCGAGCTGCACGATAGAGGCGGGGACATCCTGATAGGGCATCGCGGCATGATGGCCGCGCGACAGCTTCTTCCGTTTTGGCAGGAGGTTGCTGAGGTGGCCGCGCCAGCGCGCCGGATTCTCCCAGGGTGAGGCGATCAGCCCGCGCGCTTTGGCGGCAGCTAGGACGCGCTCGATCCGGCCGCGAACCCGCAAAGCAGTTTCCGGTTTGCTATGCCAGATTGGGGAAAGAGCCTTGAGAACCAGATCCGTCGTGATCGTATCGAGCGGTGCATCATTCAAAAGCCCGGCATAAATCTTCAGCGTGCTCGACCACTGCGCCTGATGCTTGGCATTACGGAACTCCTTGCAGATCTCGGGTAGCAATTCGTCGACAAAGGCGCCGAATGTCGGGATGGCCTTCTGACGCTCATTACCCAAGCGGCGATGCAGGATAGGATTCTGCTTGCTCGATAGCAGCGTCCGAGCTTCCCCAGCCCGCACGCGGGCGTCAGCGAGCGAGACGCGAGACGTGCTGCCAAGGCCCATCTCCTTGAGCTTGCCCTCCCAGCGAAAGAGGAAAAGCCAGCGCTTGGCACCATTCGCGTCGACATAGAGGTAGAGGCCATTGCCGTCGCCATGGCGGCCCGGCTTGGAGACCGTTTCGACCTTGCGGGCCGAGAGCTTATTGATTGCGCGCGCCACGTATAACCCCAACTTCCGCCCCAACATAAAACGCGGATTGAGGCGTGCCAAGGCGGCAAAGGGCGATCAAAACATGTAACAAGCCGTTACAAAATCAGGAGATTGAGACTTACGTTGAACTCCTCCGAATGGAAGTTCGACGGACGCCCTGTCCGCCATCTAGTCTCCCAGCTTCAGCGCTCAACGCAGAACCGGTCGAAATGGCCGGTATTTCGGCGCTTTGAAGGCGCCGTGTCCTTCTCTCCGGAGCGTCTGCCCAGAAAATTTAGGCGCCCCGTTGGGTAGATTCTCGCGTCGCCCCCAGGGAGTAAGGCGTAATGCCGAGTCGCTCGGCAGCGCGCGTGAAGCTCAACTGCTCGGCAACGGCAGCGAGAAGCCTGCCTTGACGCGGTCCATGACGACGATCGTCTTGAAACTCCTGATATCGACATTTCGCAGAAGAAGCGGCGCGTGAATTGCTCGTAACTCTCCTTTTCGCGCTGCAACCATGAGGACGAAGTCGGCGCCGCCAGTCACATAGAAGCCGATCGTCACTTCTGCCGTTACCCAGGTAACGTGTGGCTATGCGCGGGAATTGATGTTGGCAGTCGGGATGTTTTTGGTCACGACATAGGTATAGTAGCGCTCGATCCCGGTCGCAGGATCGAGCAGCCTATCGATCAGCCGCTGATAGCTGTCGATGTCGGGCGTAACCACGCGCATGATGTAGTCGATGCCGCCGCCGGTGGCATCGCAGGCGACGATCGCCGGCTCCTTTGCAACCGCCTCCTCGAAGCGGCGGAAATCCGTCTGCTGGTGGCTCTTCAGGCTGATCTCGACGATCACCGTCGTCCGCGGCGCGTCGGGCTCCAGATCGACGATGGCGGTATAGCCCTTGATCACGCCGGCTTCCTCCATCCGGCGCAGCCGCTCCCAACAGGCTGCCGGCGACAAGGCCACCGTCTCGGCGAGCTTGAGTTTGGTCATGCGGCCGTCGCGCTGCAGGGCCGCGACGATCTTCAGGTCGATCGGATCGAGCTTCATCTTCGGTGACCGCGCGTGCATAATGTCATGATTGTTGCTTCCTAAGAACGAGACAATCCCATGTTCCGTCAAGCCGAACGGCCTTCCGGCAACAGGCTTTCCCCGATTGTGGAGAAAACCGTCGAATGGCACCCGGTCCTGACGAAGCAGAAGGGCGCGACCAAGCATGCCGCGCTGACCGAGCGCATCATCGCCGATATTGACGCCGGCCTCCTGAAGCCGATGGATCGGATGCCGACCCATCGCGACCTCGCCCGCGAGCTCGGCATCTCCGTCCAGACGGTCAGCCTGAGCTACAAGGAGGCCGAGCGCCTCGGCTATCTCAGCGGCGAGGTCGGGCGCGGAACCTTCGTGAAGAGCCGCGTCACCGAGCAGGCCGGGCGGTTGATGCTCGACCGCAGCCCGACCGAGGTCGTCGATCTCTCGATCGTGCGCGGCGTCTATCTCGATGCGCATGAGGCGGCCTCGCGCCAGGCACTGGCGACGCTGGCCGAGGGCGACACCAGCGCCTTCATGCGGCCGTGCCGGCCGATCGCGGGCCTCGACCGCCATCGCGAAGCGGCGCGCCTCTGGCTCGAGCCGCTTGGCGTCGAGACATCCGTTGAGCGCGTGCTGATCACCAATGGCGCCGCCCATGCGCTCTTCCTGGCTCTGACCTGCGTCGTCCGCGCCGGCGACCTCGTTCTGACCGAGAACCTGACCGACCATGGCGTCATTGGCCTCGCCAATATCCTCGGTTTCAGCCTCAAGGGCCTGCCGACCGACGAGGAGGGTATCCGCCCCGATGCGTTCGAGGCCGCCTGCCGTGCCGGTGGCGTGCGGGCGCTCGTCCTGATCCCGACGCTCAACAATCCGACCAGCCATGTCGCCGGTCCCGAGCGCCGCCGCGCCATCGCCGAGATCGCGCAGCGCCATGGTGTCTTCGTCGTCGAGGACGAGGTCTACAAGCCGCTCATCCCCGGGCCGCTGCCGGCGATCACCGCGATGCTGCCCGATCTCGGCTTCTTCCTCACCAGCTTCACCAAGACGGTGCTGACCGGCCTGCGCGTCGGCTATCTGGTCGTGCCACCGCAATACTCGATCCGCGCCGCCTCGATCCTGCGCGTGACGAGCTGGAGCGGCACCTATCTGCCGGCCGAGATCGCGACGCGCTGGGTCGAGGACGGCACGGCGCAAAGGCTGCTCACCGTCCAGCGCGAGGAAGCGAAGGCACGCCAGCGCATCGTAGCGGAGATGCTCGGGAGCCATGTTGCCTCGAGCCATCCGCTCTCGCTCTGCGCCTGGCTCAAGGTGCCCGCGCATTGGACCGAGGACAGCCTGGTGCGCTCCCTCGCCGACCGTCGCATTGCCGTGACGCCGTCAGACCCCTTCGTGGCCGGCCCCAGCCATGGTGGCGGCATCCGCATCTGCCTTGGGGGGCGGATGAGCCATGAGCTGCTGGCCCGGACGCTGACAGCAATAGGCCAGACTTTCGAACAGCTTCCGCCGGTCTTCGATATCGGCGCGATCGGCTGAGGGGGGCGGCGAACGGGCCCGTTTGCCATGTCATTGCCGGCTTTGGCGCACGCCCAACATAATTGAATCATGACAATATAGTAATTGACATGAAATTTTCTCCCTCGCAGCATGACAAGCGAGGGAGACATGACGGTGACCAAACCGCGTCTTTTCACTGCCGAGGCAGATCGACCGGCCGCCCGACCGGCCGTCGTCGCGCTGCCCGCGATCGAAGCCGCCGCGGCGCGCATCGCCGGCCGGGTCGAGCGCACGCCGCTCGTCGCCTCCCCGTCCCTCAGCCGCCTCTGCGGTCGGCCTGTCCATCTCAAGCTTGAAACCCGGCAGCCGATCGGCGCCTTCAAGCTGCGCGGCGCGATGAACGCAGTGATGGCACTGACCGAGGACCAGCGCCGGCGCGGGCTGGTGACCGCATCGACCGGCAATCATGGCCGCGCGATCGCCTACACCGCCCGCGAACTCAACCTTCGCGCCACTATCTGCATGTCGGCTCTGGTGCCGGCGAACAAGGTCGAGGCGATCCGCGCGCTGGACGCCGAGGTCCGCATCGTCGGCCGCTCGCAGGATGATGCGCAGATCGAGGTCGAGCGACTGGTCGCGGAACAGGGCCTCACCCAGATCCCGCCCTTCGATGATCCCGAGGTCGTCGCCGGCCAGGGCACGATCGGGCTCGAACTGGTCGAGGACCTGCCCGATCTCTCCTGCGTGCTGATCCCGCTCTCGGGCGGCGGGCTGGCGGCCGGCATTGCGGTCGCGGTCAAGGCGCTGCGGCCCTCCGCCCGGATTATCGGCATCTCGATGGAGCGCGGCGCCGCGATGGCTGCAGCGATCGCGGCCGGCCGCCCGGTCGAGGTGGTCGAAGAGGAAACGCTGGCGGACTCGCTCGGCGGCGGCATCGGCCTTTCCAACCGTGTCACCTTCGCCCTGTGCCGGGACCTCATCGATGAGGTCGTGCTGCTTAACGAGGCCGAGATCGCGGCCGGCATCCGCCATGCCGCGCTTGTCGAGAACGAGGTCGTCGAGGGCGCCGGCGCGGTCGGCATCGCCGCTTTGCTCACCGGCAAGGTCGCACCGCAAGGCCCGACGGCGCTCATCCTGTCAGGCCGCAACATCGACGGGGCCGTGCACCGGCGCATCGTCTCCGGAGCCACTGCATGAGCCGCATGCTCGTCCTCACCGAAGCAGAACTGCGCCGCATCGTCGGACTCGACCTGAGCGCCGTCGCCTGTGTCGAGGAGGCCTTCGCCGCGCTCGCGACCAAGCCGGTCGCGGTGCCGCCGATCCTGCGGCTCGACATTCCCGAGCACCGCGGCGAGGTCGATGTGAAGACCGCCTATGTGCCGGGCCTCGACGGCTTCGCGATCAAGATCAGCCCCGGCTTCTTCGACAATCCCAAGCTCGGCCTGCCCAGCCTCAACGGGTTGATGATCCTGTTCAGCGCCCGGACCGGGCTGGTCGAGGCGCTGCTCCTCGACAATGGCTATCTCACCGATGTCAGGACAGCTGCGGCCGGAGCCGTCGCGGCGCGCCATCTCGCCCGGCCCGATGCCGCGGTCGCCACGATCTTCGGCGCCGGCATGCAGGCGCGGCTCCAGCTCGAAACCTTGGCGCTGGTGCGGCCGATCCGCGAGGCGCGGATCTGGGCCCGCGATGCGCAGAAGGCGAACGAGGCCGCGAGCGAGCTCTCCCGCAAGCTCGGCTTTCCCGTCACCGCCGTCGCCGATCCGGAGGCGGCCGTGCGCGGCGCCGATGTCATCGTCACAACGACGCCGGCCGAACAGCCGATCCTGATGGCAGACTGGCTCGAACCCGGTCAGCACGTCACCGCCATGGGCTCCGACAGCGAGCACAAGAACGAGATCGACCCGGCCCTCTTCGCCCGCGCGAGCTATGTCGCCGACCGCCTCTCGCAGACGCGCCGCCTCGGCGAGCTCGCCCATGCGATCCGAGCCGGTCTTGCTACGCCCGATCAGAATTTCGCCGAGCTCGGCGAGGTCATCGCTGGCCAACGCCCCGGCCGGACAAGTGCCGACGAGATCACCCTCGCCGACCTGACCGGCACCGGGGTGCAGGACACTGCGATCGCCAATCTCGCCGCCGCCCGCGCCCGCAATGCCGGCGCCGGGCAGACCATGGACACCAAAGCCGAAGCGGGAGATGCCGCGTGACCGTGACCCTGAACTTCACCCGCAAGGAATATGCCGAGCGCCTCGCCAAGACCCGCGCCGCGATGGAGCGGGCCGGCATCGAGCTGATGGTCGTCACCGACCCCTCGAACATGCATTGGCTCACCGGCTATGATGGCTGGTCGTTCTACGTCCACCAATGCGTGCTGGTGCCGCCGACCGGCGAGCCGATCTGGTATGGCCGCAAGCAGGATGCCAACGGCGCCAAGCGCACCGCCTGGCTCGGCCACGACAACATCATCGGCTATCCCGACCATTATGTTCAGTCGAGCGAGCGCCATCCGATGGATCTGCTGGCGCAGATCATCGCCGAGCGCGGCTGGGACAGGCTCTCGATCGCGGTCGAGATGGACAATTACTACTTCTCGGCGGCAGCCTTCGCCTCGCTGCAAAAGCATCTGCCGAACGCCCGTTTCAAGGACGCCGCCGGGCTGGTGAACTGGCAGCGTGCGGTCAAGAGCGCGACCGAGCTCGACTATATGCGCAAGGCTGGCCGCATCGTCGAGTTGATGCACCAGCGCATCGTCGAGGTCGTCGAACCCGGCATGCGCAAATGCGACCTCGTCGCTGAGATCTACGATGCCGGCATTCGCGGCACGGCCGAGTTCGGCGGCGACTATCCGGCGATCGTGCCGCTGCTGCCCTCGGGCGCCGACGCCTCCGCCCCGCATCTGACCTGGGACGACAAGCCGATGCGCCCGGGCGAAGGCACCTTCTTCGAGATCGCGGGCGCCTACAGGCGCTATCATTGCCCGCTCTCGCGCACCGTCTTCCTCGGCAAGCCGACGCAGGCTTTCCTCGACGCCGAGAAGGCGACGCTCGAAGGTATGGAGGCCGGGCTCGCCGCGGCAAAGCCGGGCAACGCCTGCGAGGACATCGCCAACGCCTTCTTCGCGGTGCTGAAGAAATACGGGATCATCAAGGACAACCGCACCGGCTACCCGATCGGCCTGTCCTATCCGCCCGACTGGGGCGAGCGCACGATGAGCCTGCGGCCGGGCGACCGGACCGAGCTCAAGCCCGGCATGACCTTCCATTTTATGACCGGCCTCTGGCTCGAGGATATGGGCCTCGAGATCACCGAGAGCATCGCGATCACTGAGAGCGGCGTCGAATGCCTGTCGAACGTGCCGCGCCAGCTCTTCGTCAAGGGTTGAGGCGATGCTGACCGCCTCGCCCCGCCCCTCGCCACTGACGCCGACGATCGACCTCGCGGCGCAGGGCGTCCAGCACGGCCATCTGCGCCTGCCCTATAGCCGCGACGACAGCGCCTGGGGCTCGGTGATGATCCCGATCTGCGTGATCGCGAACGGCGACGGGCCGACGGCGCTGCTGACCGGCGCCAACCATGGCGACGAATACGAGGGGCCGGCGGCGCTGTTCGAGCTGGCCCGGACCCTTGGTCCGGCCCATGTCACGGGCCGGGTGATCATTCTGCCGGCGCTGAACTATCCCGCCTTCTGCGCCGGGACGCGGACCTCGCCCATCGACAAGGGCAACATGAACCGTAGCTTTCCGGGTCGCCCGGACGGCACTATCACCGAGAAGATCGCCGACTACGTCACGCGCCATCTCGTGCCGCTGGCCGACATCGTCCTCGACTTCCATTCGGGCGGAAAGACGCTCGACTTCCTGCCCTATGCCGCGGCGCATGAGCTGCCGGACAAGGCGCAGGAGGCGCGCTGCTTTGCGGCGGTCGCCGCCTTCTCCGCGCCCTACTCGATGAAGATGCTGGAGATCGACGCCGTCGGCATGCTCGACACCACCGTCGAGGCGATGGGCAAGGTCTTCGTCACGACCGAGCTCGGCGGCGCCGGAACCGCCAGCGCGCGCAGCATCGGCATCGCCCGGCGCGGCGCCAACAATCTGCTGAGGCATGCCGGCATCCTCGCCGGCGCGCCTGAGACAGCGCAGACAAGCTGGCTCGACATGCCCTCGGCCGATTGCTTCACCTTCGCGCAGGACGACGGGCTGATCGTCTTCGAGCACGACCTCGGCGAGCCCGTGCGCGCCGGCGAGGTGATTGCCCGGGTCTATCCGGTTGGGAAGACCGGGCTCGCGCCGGCTGAATACCAGGCCGCCATGGATGGCGTGCTCGCCGCCCGCCACGTCCCCGGGCTGATCAAGGCGGGCGACTGCCTCTCGGTGCTTGCCGTGCTGACGGAGGCGCCCTGACCCGTTCGGCCGGGCGACCGGTCCAAGCCAACCGCCGGCGCGAAGACGCCAGAGAAGCCGAAGCAATCGGCATGCGGAGAAACATCAACCAGAGGAGAATTGCAGATGCCGTTTTCGAAGATCGCGGGCTTTTCCGCCATTGCTCTCGCCGCCGGCCTTGCCGCCGCCGGGGCCACCACGCCCAAGGACGTCAAGGACCAGGGCTATATCCGCGTCGCGACCGCCAATGAGGTGCCCTATTCCTACATGAAGGATGACGGCACTTCGGCCGGCATCGGTCCCGACGTCGCCAATGCCGTGCTGAAGAAGCTCGGCGTCGCCGAGGCCAATTGGTCGGTGACGCCTTTCGGCACGCTGATCCCCGGCCTCAAGGCCAAGCGCTTCGACTTCGTCGCAGCCGAGCAGAACATCTCGCCGGAGCGCTGCAAGCAGGTCTCCTTCACCGAGCCGAACTCCTCCTATGGCGAGGGCCTGCTGGTGAAGAAGGGCAATCCGAAGAAGCTGACGACCTATGCCGACATCGCCAAGGACCCGTCGCTGAAGGTCGCGGTCGTCTCCGGCGCCAACAATATCGACTTCCTGCGCGCCGTCGGCGTCAAGGACAGCCAGGTGATCTTCATCACTGCCAACGCCGACGCGCTCGCCACCGTGCAGAGCCGCGCCGATGCCTATGCCGCGACCGAGCTCACCGTCGCCTCGCTCGCCAAGGGCCAAGCCAATGTCGAGCAGGTCGCGCCCTTCACCGATCCTGTCGTCAATGGCAAGCCCGTCCGCAATTTCGGCGGCTTCGCCTTCCGGCCGGAGGACAAGGAACTGCGCGACGCCTTCAACGCCGCGCTGGTCGAGTTCCGCAAGACCGACGACTACAAGAAGATCCTCGGCACCTACGGGCTCTCGGACGCCAGCATCAAGGCGGCGGCGGATCGCAAGGTCGAGGATCTCTGCGCCGGAAAATAGGTTTCTGACAGACATCGCTCCGCCCGCCCTGACGGCGGGCGGAGTTCCACGCCTGTTCAACCTCGTTGCGGAGCCTACCGGATGGAGTGGCTGTCCTATCTGCCCGCCTTGTCGCGTGGCGCGCTGATCACCGCCGGCATCACCTTGGCGGCGATCGCGATCGGCGCCGTCGCGGCCTTCGCGGCCGGCATCGCCCGCGTCGAGGGCGGGCGCGTGCTGTCGCTGGTCGCGCTTTGCTACACCGAGCTCTTTCGCGGGACGTCGCTGCTCGTCCAGCTGTTCTGGTTCTATTACGCCCTGCCGCTCGTCGGGATCAGCTTCGAACCGGTCGCCACCGGCATCCTGGTGCTCTCGCTGCATGTCGGCGCCTATGGCTCGGAGATCGTGCGCGGCGCCTTGCAGTCGGTCTCCGTCCAGCAGCATGAAGCGGCGCGGGCGCTGAATTTCGGCCGCGCCCAGACGCTTCTCCACATTACTTTGCCGCAGGCGCTGGTCGAGATGATGCCGGCCTTCGGCAATCTCGCCATCGAGACCTTGAAGCTGTCCTCGCTGGTCTCGTTGATCTCGATCGCCGACCTGACCTTTCGGGCGCAGTCGATCCGCAACCTCACCCTCGACAGCGCTGGCGTCTACAGCCTGACGCTGGCCGGCTATTTCGCGATGTCGCTGGTGCTGATGCTGATCATGCGGCTGATCGAGCGGCTGGTCCGGCGCGGCGCGGCCTTCCCGCGCGCGGCGCACTCGTGAGGAGCCGCGCATGATGTACGGCTTCGAATGGGATACGACGACGCCACTGACCTACGCGTCCTCGATCCTGCCGATCATCCTGGTCGGGCTCACCGTGACACTGCAGGCTGCCGCGGCCGGCTTTGCGATCGCGCTGGTGCTTGGCCTGGTCTTCGCCCTGCTGCGGCGCAGCCGCTTCACGGCGGTATCCTGGACGACGGCGATCGTCGTCGAGTTCCTGCGCGACACGCCGCTCTTGGTGCAGCTCTTCTTCCTGTATTACGTGCTGCCGGATTACGGCATCACGCTGCCGGCCTTCCTGACCGGGGCGCTCGCGCTCGGGCTGCAATATTCGGCCTATACCTCCGAGGTCTATCGCGGCGGCATCGAGGCCGTGCCGCGCGGGCAATGGGAGGCGGCGACCGCGCTGAACCTCTCCCGGCTGCAGACCTATCGCGACATCGTCGTGCCGCAGATCGTGCCGCGCATCCTGCCGGCGATGGGCAATTATCTCGTCGCCATGATCAAGGAGACGCCGGTGCTCTCCGTCGTCACCGTGCTCGAGATGATGGGCCTCGCCAACATGATCGGCGAGCGCACCTTCGAGTATCTCGTGCCGCTGACGCTGGTCGGCCTGATCTTCCTCCTCCTCACGCTGATCTGCTCGGCCGGCCTGCACCGGCTGCAGAAGGCGCTGCCGAAAGCAGGGATCCCGCTGCGATGACCGAGACCTCCCAGGCGCCCATCATCGAGTTCGCCGGCGTGACCAAGCGCTTCGGCGCACTGACCGTGCTCGACGATTTCAACTTCAGCGTCGCCCGCGGCGAGAAGGTCACGCTGATCGGCCCGTCGGGCTCGGGCAAGTCGACGGTGCTGCGCATCCTAATGACGCTGGAGCCGTTCCAGGAGGGCCGGCTGACGCTCGCCGGCATGCCCTATCACGAGCCGAATGCCGGCGGACCGTTCAAAGCCTCGGACGGGCATCTGCGCCAGATCCGCAGCCATGTCGGCATGGTCTTCCAGAGCTTCAACCTGTTCCCGCACATGACCGTACTGCGCAATGTCGTCGAGGCGCCGCTGCGCGTGCTCGGCCTGCCGCGCGGCGAGGCCGAATGCCGGGCCGTCGACCTGCTCGCCATGGTCGGCCTCGCCGACAAGAAGGATCACTATCCCGCCCAGCTCTCCGGCGGCCAGCAGCAGCGCGTCGCCATCGCCCGGGCGCTCGCTATGCGTCCGCGCGTGCTGCTCTTCGACGAGCCGACCTCGGCGCTCGACCCGCAGCTTGTCGGCGAGGTGCTCTCGGTCATCCGCGGCCTCGCCAGCGAGCACGATCTCACCATGCTGCTCGTCACCCATGAGATGCGCTTCGCCCGCGAAGTCTCCGACCGGGTCTGCTTCTTCGACAAGGGCCGCATCTGCGAGCAGGGCGAGCCGGAGCGCATCTTCAGCGCGCCCGAGCAGCCGCGTACCCGCGAATTCCTGGCCTCGGTGCTGGGCTGAAGCCGCGCCGACGATCTATCGGCGCCGCCCCGAACTTCCGAGATTGTCTCGGTGCGCAGCCGGCACTTCGAAGACAGTCTCGCCAGTGTTCCGCCTAGCCTCGTCGTCAACCGAGGGAGGATGGTCATGAACGCAATGACGAGCACGGCAAGACGCGAAACCGCGATCGCCAAGCCGCCGGAGCATCCCGGCCTGTCGCGCCTGACGGATCGCCGCCTGCTTCGGCAGCTTTCCTATATCGGCGGGCGCTGGACCGCTGCGCCGGACGGCGAGACCTTCCCGGTGACCGATCCCGCCACCGGCGCCCTCGTCGCACAGGTCGCTGCGCTGGGCGCGAGCGAAGCGACGCAGGCGATCGACGCGGCTCACAGAGCCTTCCCGGCCTGGAAAGCGCTGCTGCCACAAGAGCGCGCCGAGCTGCTGCGGCGCTGGCATGCCGCGATGCTGGCGGCAGCGGAGGATCTCGCGCTGCTGATGACGCTGGAGCAGGGCAAGCCGCTGGCGGAATCGCGCGGCGAGATCGCCTATGCCGCCGACTTCATCGCCTATTACGCAGAGGAAGCGCTGCGGGTGAATGCCGAGGGCGTCACCAGCCACCTGCCGGGTGCGCAGATGTCGCTGTCGCGCGAACCGGTCGGCGTCGCCGCCTTGCTGACCCCCTGGAACTTCCCCTCCGCCATGCTGACGCGCAAGGCCGCCGCCGCGCTCGCCGCCGGCTGCACAATCGTCGCCCACCCCTCCTCGCATACCCCGCTCTCGGCGCTGGCCCTGGCCGAGCTCGCCGACCGCGCCGGACTGCCGGCCGGCGTCTTCAACGTCGTCACCGGCGAGGCCGCGCCGATCGCCGAGACCTATTGCGCCGATACGCGGGTGCGTGCCGTCAGCTTCACCGGCTCGACCGAGATCGGCCGGATCGTCGCCCGCAATGCGGCCGCGACCGTCAAGCGCGTGGTTATGGAGCTCGGCGGCCATGCCCCGCTGATCGTCTTCGACGATGCCGACCTCGACCGCGCCGTCGCGATTGCGATCGACGCCAAATTCGCGACCTCCGGCCAGGACTGCCTCGCGGCCAACCGGATCTATGTGCAGCGCCGCCTCTACGAGCGCTTCTCCGCCGCCTTCGGCGAGAAGACCGCGGCGCTACGGGTCGGCTCAGGCCTGGAGGACGGTGTCGAGATCGGGCCGCTGATGCACGCCGCTGCCAAGCGCAAGGCCGAAGCGCAGATCGTCGATGCGCTGGCGCGCGGCGCAAGGCGGCTGACGCCGGAGCGCGCCATGCCCGGCCCGCTCTTCCTGGTGCCGACCGTCCTCGCCGATGTCCCGGACGAGGCGCTGATCATGCGCGAGGAGACCTTCGCGCCGGTCGCCGCCATCGCTCCCTTCGACAGCGAGGACGAGGTGATCGCCCGCGCCAACGACACCGAATACGGCCTCGTCGCCTATGTCGTGACCCGCGACGGCGCCCGCGCCGCCCGCCTCGCCAAAGCGCTCGACTACGGCATGGTCGCGGTCAACCGCGTCAAGATCACCGGCGCACCGATCCCGTTCGGCGGGGTGAAGCAATCCGGCCTCGGCCGCGAGGGCTCGCGCCACGGCCTCGAGGCCTTCACCGACCTCAAATATGTCTGCCTCGACCTGAACTGAGGCACCCCTCTCCTTCTCATCAGGATGAATGCGATGCTCGACCAGCCCGCCCGCACCGACAACGAACTGGACGCCTGGGACCGCGACCACTTCTTCCATCCCTCGACGCATATGGGCCAGCACGCCCGCGGCGAGACGCCGAACCGGATCATCGCCGGCGGCGAGGGCGTCTACATCGTCGACCGCGACGGCAAGCGCAGCCTCGACGCTTTCGCCGGGCTCTATTGCGTCAATGTCGGCTATGGCCGGAAATCGATCACCGATGCGATCGCCGAGCAGGCAGCGAAGCTGCCCTACTACCACGCCTATGTCGGCCATGGCTCCGAACCCTCGATCAGGCTCGCCAAGATGGTGGTTGAGCGGGCGCCCAAGGGCATGAGCCGCGTCTTCTTCGGGCTCTCGGGCTCGGACGCCAACGAGACCAATCTCAAGCTGGTCTGGTACTATAATAACGTCCTGAAGCGGCCGGAGAAGAAGAAGATCATCTCGCGCTGGCGCGGCTATCACGGCTCCGGCGTGATGACCGGCAGCCTCACCGGCCTTGCCGCCTTCCACAACCTGTTCGACCTGCCGAAGGCGCCGGTGCTGCACACCGAGGCGCCCTATTACTACCGCCGCGCCGATCGCAGCATGAGCGAGGAGCAATTCTCGCAGCACTGCGCCGACAAGCTGGAGGAACTGATCCAGGCCGAGGGACCGGAGACGATCGCCGCCTTCATCGGCGAGCCGGTGCTCGGCACCGGCGGCATCGTGCCGCCGCCCGCCGGCTATTGGGCGAAGATCCAGGCGGTGCTCAGGAAGTACGACATCCTGCTGATCGCCGACGAGGTCGTCACCGGCTTCGGCCGTCTCGGCAGCATGTTCGGCTCCGACCACTACGGCATCGAGCCCGACCTCATCACCATCGCCAAGGGCCTGACCTCGGCCTATGCGCCGCTCTCCGGCGTCATCGTCTCGGAAAAGCTCTGGCGCGTGCTGGAACAGGGCTCGGACGAATACGGCCCGATCGGCCATGGCTGGACCTATTCCTCGCATCCGCTCTGTGCAGCCGCCGGCGTCGCCAATCTCGAGCTGGTCGACGAGCTCGATCTCGTGCGCAATGCCGGCGAGGTTGGCGCCTATTTCAACGCGGCGCTCAAGGAAGCCGTCGGCAGACACGCCTATGTCGGCGAGGTCCGTGGCGAGGGCCTGCTGGCGGCAGTCGAGTTCGTCCGCGATCGGGATGACCGCGTTTTCTTCGACGCCTCGCAGAAGGTCGGCCCGCGCATCGCCGCCGCTTTGCTGGATCAGGGCGTCGTCGCCCGCGCCATGCCGCAGGGCGACATCCTCGGCTTCGCACCGCCGCTCTGCCTGACGCGGGCCGAGGCCGACCAGGTCGTCGATGCGACGCGGCGCGCCGTGGATGCTGTCGCCAATACGCTCTAGCGCCCTCGATCGATCGGCTCGCCGCGGAAGACCACGCGCTACCGTCCCCGAGGGATGGCGGGCGGTCTTCCGCGGCGCGATGACGATAGCCGCATCACCTGAGTAGCCGAGATGCAAGGGCTGAGCGGCATCTTGACTCCCGTTCACGGCCCAATAAGTTTCCAAAACGTTTTGGAGACCCGTTTTGAGCTCTCTCAAGGCCCTGGCAAAGCATCTCGGGCTCTCGATCACCACGGTGTCGCGGGCTCTCGACGATTATCCGGACGTCGCGCCGGCGACGCGCGAGCGCGTCCGGCATGCGGCGCGCGAGGCCAATTACCGCCCGCACAGCGCCGCCCGGCGCCTGCGCAAGGGCACCGGCGAGACGGTCGCCTTCGTCATGCCGGCCCAGCCCGGACATTTTCACGAGCCGGTCTTTGCAGAGCTGCTGGCGGCGATCGGGGAAAAGCTCGCGGCGGAGCAGCACGACCTGATCCTGCTCGCGGCCCGCCCCGGCCTGGAAGAGATGGCGACCTATCGCCGGCTGGTGGAGAGTGGCCGTGCCGACGCTTTCATCCTCGCCCGCACCCGCCGCAAGGACGAGCGTGTCGCCTATCTCGAGGCGAAGGGCGTTCCCTTCATCTGCCATGGCCGGACCGAGACGAAGCGGCCTTACGCCTTCGTCGACGGTGATGGGCAGGCCGGCTTCAAGGCGCTGACGACGCGTCTGATCGGGCTCGGGCATCGCCGGATCGCGCATCTGTCGGCACCGTCCTATCTCACCTTCGCGACGCTGCGTGCAGCAGGTTGGCGGCAGGCGATGACGGAAGGCGGCCTCGACGAGGCGGCGCAGCAGCTCTTCGTCGAAGGCGAGCCGACCGAGGCGGACGGCCACCGCCTCGCTGCCGAATTGCTGGCCGGTCCGCGGCCGCCGACGGCGCTTGCCTGCGCCACCGACCGGATGGCGCTCGGCGCGATGCAGGCCGTCGCCGAGGCCGGGCTCGCGATCGGCTCCGACATCGCCGTCACCGGCCACGACAACATCCCCGCCGCTTCCTATGCCCGGCCGGGGCTGACCACCATGGAGCTGCCGCCAACCGAGGTCGGCGCGCGGCTCGCCGCCATGGTCCTCGCCCGCATGGGCGGAGGTGATCCGCGCGAACTCTCGACCGTGCTCGACCTGCGCCAGATGCCGCGAGGTTCGAGCGGCGAAGCCTGAGTTTCCAAAGCTGGACTGAAGCGGCCGGCACGGGCCGCGCGAAAACGACTGCAGAGGGAGGGTATGATGAAAGCCATTCTTGCGAGTGCCGGCGCCGGCGCATTCCTGCTCACAGCGAGCCTCGCCGCCGCGCAGGACGTCAACTTCCTGTCGACGCAGCTGCGGCCGGTCGAGGAAGCGCAGAAGGTCCGCCAGGTGCTGCTCAAGGGCGTGCCGGGCAAGGTCGCCTATCTGGTCGAGGAGCCGCCGCAATTCGACGTGCGCATGAAGGCCGAGGGCAAGGCCGGCAAGCGCACGATCAGCCTCGCCGGCGCGCTGCACGGCGAACTGCAGCCGCTCGTCACCTCCGGCGATATCGAGCCGATCGATGATATCGCCGCGAAGCTGGCCGATCGCGGCATCCCGCAAGGGCTGATGGAGCTCGGCAAGCTCGGCACCGGCAAACAGGTCTACATCCCCTGGATGCAGGCGACCTACATCATGGTCGCGCGCAAGGAGGCGCTCGCCTCGCTGCCGGCCGGGGCCGACGTCAACGCTCTGACCTATGACCAGCTCGAAGCTTGGGGCAAGGCACTGACCGAGAAGACCGGCAAGCGCCTGATCGGCTTCCCGGCCGGGCCGAAGGGGCTGATGCCGCGGTTCTACCAGGGCTATCTCTACCCCTCCTTCACCGGCGGGGTGGTGACGCCGTTCCGCTCGGCCGAGGCCGAGGCGATGTGGGGCAAGTTCAAGGGCCTCTGGCAGTACGTCAATCCGAACTCGACCAGCTACGACTTCATGCAGGAGCCGCTGATGGCCGGCGAGGTTTGGGTGGCGTTCGACCATGTCGCGCGCGTCAAGGACGCGCTGGTGCAGGAGCCCGACAAATACGTGACCTTCCCGGCGCCGGCTGGTCCGAAGGGGCGTGGCTACATGCCGGTCATCGCCGGCCTCGCCATCCCGAAGGGCGCGCCCGACCGGGCGGGAGCCGCTGCGGTGATCGAGCACCTGACCAAGCCCGAGACGCAGGTGAAGACCGCGGCCGAGGTCGGCTTCTTCCCGGTGGTGAAGGCCGATCTGCCGGCCGATCTCCCGCCGGGCATCAAGCTGATCGCCGAGGGCGTTGCCAAGACGCAAGGCGCGAAGGATGCGCTGCCGGCGCTGCTGCCGATCGGGCTCGGCGACAAGGGCGGCGAGTTCAACAAGGTCTTCTCCGACAGCTTCCAGCGCATCGTGCTGCGCGGCGAGAACCCGCGCGCGGTGCTCGATGCGCAGGCCGCCGTGCTCAAGGGGCTGATGGAGACGACCAAGGCGCCATGCTGGGCGCCGGACAAGGCGAGCGAAGGCGCCTGCCCGGTGAATTGACCCGAACCTTTCCTCCCCACTGGGCGGCCTGCGGGCCGCCCGCTTTTTCCGCTCTTTCGTGAGCTGCCGTCGGGATCGCCATGAAGCGAGCACAGTCGCGAGCCCTCCCCTATCTGCTGCTGGCGCCGTCGCTGGTCTTCCTGGCGGCGATCTTCCTGCTGCCGCTGGTGCAGACGATTGCGCTCTCCTTCAGCGAAGGCGGAGCAGCTTCGCTCGGCAATTACCGGCGCATGGTCTCGGACCTGAATTTCGGCCCGGCCCTGCGCAACACCTTCCTGCTCGTCCTCGTGGTCGTGCCGATCCAGCTCGCGCTCGCCCTTGGGCTGAGCGTGATGATCGAGAAGATCGGCCGCGGGCGCGATCTCGTGCTCTGGGTCTGGACGATCCCGCTCGGCGTCTCCGATCTCGCCGCCGGCCTGGTCTGGCTCGCGATCCTGCAGGACCGCGGCTATCTCAACAGCGCGCTCTACGGTCTCGGACTGATCGACGGGCCGACCGCCTGGCTGACCTATGAGACCCCCGGCACGCTCTTCCTTGGCGTCGTCCTGGCCGAGATCTGGCGCGCCACAGCGATCGTTCTGGTTATCCTGGTCGCCGGCCTGCAGCTCATCCCCAGGGAATATCGCGAGGCGGCCGAGGTCTTCGGCGCCAGGCCCTGGACGATCTTCCGCCTGATAACCCTGCCGCTGCTCAAGCCCAGCATCCAGACGGCGCTGATCCTGCGCACCGTGCTCGCCTTCGAGGTCTTCGCGGTGGTCTACGCCATCGGCGGCACCAATTTCCCGGTGCTGGTCGGCGAGGCCTACACCTGGCAGAACGCCAACCAGAACACCGGCGTCGCCGCCGCCTATGCGATGCTGATCGTGGTGATCTCGCTCGCCGCGACGGCGATCTACCTGCGGGTGCTGCGCGTGCCGGCGGAGCAGCAGCCATGAGCGGCCTGAAGCGCACCGCCTTCTGGACCGGCGTCGTCGCGCTTTGCGCCTGGGTGCTGGTGCCGATCTGGCTGATCGCGCTCGGCGCCTTCGGCGGCCGCAGCGGCGTCTTCCGCTGGCCGAAATCGCTCTGGCCGGGCGATGCCTCGCTCGCCGCCCTGCAGACCTTCCTCGCGGTCGAAGGCGTCTGGCCGGCAATGATCAACAGCATCATTGCGGCGCTGACCTGCATGGCGCTCTCGATCGGCCTTGGCGCACCGGCCGGCTATGCGCTGGCGCGCTTCTCCTTCCGCGGCCAGAACGCCTATCGCCTGCTGATCCTGCTGACCCGCGCCTTCCCGCTCGCCATCCTGGCGCTGCCGCTGACGGTCGCCTTCATTCGCATCGGGCTCTACGACACCGCCTTCGGCGTCGGCCTGGTCCATACGGCGCTGGCACTACCCTTTGCCGCGCTGGTCTCGGCCAGTCTGTTCCAGGCGATCCCGCGCGAGCTGGAAGAGGCCGCCTGGGTCTTCGGCTGCAGCCGCTGGCAGGCTTTCCGCAAAGTGGTGCTGCCATTGGCTCTGCCCGGCATCGCCGCGGCGGCGATCTTCGCCTTCGTCATCTCCTGGAACGAGGTCTTCGCCGCCTCGGTGCTCTCGGTGAAGAACCGCACGCTCACCGCCTATCTGCTGACGGTGCTGGCGGAATCGCCGCTGCATTTCCGCTTCGCCGGCGGCTTCCTGCTGATCCTGCCCTCGCTCGCCTTCATCTTCGCGGTCCGGAAATACCTGTTCGCGATGTGGGGCATCACCAACCGCTGACGGGAACGACATGGCCGAGATCACCATCGACGGTATCGCCAAATCCTTCGGCGCGACGCGGGCGCTGGAGCAGATCGACCTTTCCGTCGCCGACGGCGAGTTCGTCGCCCTGCTCGGCCCCTCCGGCTGCGGCAAGACCACGCTGCTGCGGATCATCGCCGGGCTGGAGAGCGCGACGAGCGGGCGCATCGTCATTGGCGGCCGCGATCTCACCGACGTGCCGACGCGCCGGCGCGGGCTCGCCATGGTGTTCCAGAACTACGCCGTCTTCCCGCATATGACCGTCTACGAGAATGTCGGCTTCGGGCTGCGCATGCAGGGCGCCGACGAGGGGCGGATCAAGGCGCAGGTCGGCAAGGCGGCCGAGCTCCTGCACATCACGCCCTATCTCGACCGCTATCCGGCGAAGCTCTCGGGCGGACAGCGCCAGCGCGTCGCGGTCGCCCGCGCGCTCGCGGTCGAGCCGCCGGTGCTGCTCATGGACGAGCCACTCTCCAATCTCGATGCGCTGCTGCGGCTCGAAATGCGCGCCGAGCTCAAGGCGGTGCTGCGCGAGGCCAGGACCACGACGATCTACGTCACCCATGACCAGACCGAGGCGATGGGATTGGCCGATAGGATCGCGGTGATGCATGGCGGGCGCATCGAGCAGATCGACCGGCCAACCGAGGTTTATGAGCACCCGGCGACGACCTTCGTCGGCGGCTTCGTCGGCAGCCCGCCGATGAACTTCCTGCCGGTCACCGTCGAGAATTCGCGGCTGGAGCTGGCGGGTGCGAACCTGCCGGTGCCGAAGGCTTCCGGCGATCTGCTGATGGGCGTCCGGGCCGAGGACCTGATGCCCGTCGCCCCTGGCGAGGGCCTGCCCTTCGACATCGCGGTGGTCGAGCCGCTCGGCGCGCATGATCTCGTCACCGGCCGCAGCGGCTCGACGCTGCTGCGCGTCGCAGCTCCCGCCGGCAGCGGCCACAAACCTGGAACGCGGATCGGCCTCAAGCCCGACCCGAAACGACTGGTCTGGATGGATCCGGCAACCGGCCGGACGCTCCCGACGCAATGATGGATTAGGACATGACGACGATCGACATCGAGGCGGCCCGCGCCATCCTGCGCGCCAATGACCGCGGCGGCTATACGGTCCCGACCGACCGGCTCTACCCGTTCCAGTGGAATTGGGATTCGGCCTTCGTCGCGATGGGCTGGGCGACCTTCGACGAGGAGCGTGCCTGGCGCGAGCTGGAGCGGCTGGTCGAAGGGCAATGGGACGATGGCATGGTGCCGCATATCGTCTTCCATGCGCCGAGCGACGACTATTTCCCGGGGCCGGACGTCTGGCGTACCCGTCATGCCATCCCGACCTCGGGCATCACCCAGCCGCCGGTCTTCGCGACGGCGCTGCGCCGCGTCTTCGAGATCGCGCGGGGGCCTGACGCACAGGTGCGCGCCGCCCGGCTCTATCGCTGTGCTCTCGCCTCGCATGACTGGTGGGAGAAGGCCCGCGATCCCGAAGGGACCGGCCTCGTCGCCATCCTGCATCCCTGGGAATCCGGCATGGACAACAGCCCGGCCTGGGACGAGGCGATGGCGCGCCTGACGGTCACTCCGACGACGCCGATCCGGCGTCGCGACACCTCGCATATCGGCGCCGATATGCGCCCGCGCGACGAGGACTATCGCCGCTTCATCGCACTGGTCGATCTCTATGCCGGGCTCGGCTGGGAGCCCGCGGCGATGTGGCGGGCCTCGCCCTTCAAGCTCGTCGACGTCGCGACCAACGCGATCCTGCACAAGGCGGAAGAGGATCTGCTGGTGCTGGCCGCGCAGTTCGGCAGCGCCGCGGAGCGCAGCCGGATCGAGGCACGGATGGCGCGCCGGGCTGCGGCCTTCGCTGGGCTCTGGAGGGAGGATCGGCGAATCTACCAGGCGTGCGACCTCGGCACGGGCAAGACGGTCGAAGCCTCGACCTCGGCTGGCCTGCTGCCGCTGTTCGCCGGCATCCCCGCAGCCGGGCAGGCCGCCGCCCTCGCCGAGGAACTGGAAAGCTGGCTCGCCAGGGCGCCCTATCCGGTGCCGAGCACCTCGCCGCTCGACCCCCGTTTCGAGCCGAAGCGGTACTGGCGCGGCCCCGTCTGGGCGGTGGTGAACTTCATGATCGCCGAGGGCTTCGAGCGCTACGGACACACGGCGCTCGCCAGCCGGATCCACGTCGCCACGCAGACGCTGATGCGGGATGGCGGCATCGCCGAATATTTCGACCCGACCTCCGGCGAAGGACTCGGTGGCGGCCATTTCTCCTGGACCGCGGCGATCCGTTTGCTGCTGGCCGAACGACGAAGCGCTTCATGACATCCTCGAGGTCAGGAGCCGAAAGGGGCTGTTCCACCTCGCCAAGCACCTCGTCGAGGCTATTCGCGGAGTAGCCTCTTCCTGGATGAAGCACGTCGCGCCGCAGCGAAATGCCTCGGCCGGTGCAGCTACTCCGCGGATGCGATCTGACCGATGGTCGCCCGCTCGATCAGCCTGACGCCGATATTCACGCGCAGGACGCTGGCCTCCGGCTCGGCGATCCGGCGCATCAGCGATTGCACGCCGAGCCGCCCGAGCTCGCCGCGATCGATCCGGATCGTGGTCAAGGGCGGGCGGCTGTGGGTCGCGATCGAGATGTCGTCGATGCCGATGACGGAGACGTCGTCGGGCACCCGGACTCCTTCGCTCTGCAGCCCCTGCATCACGCTGAGTGCAACGACATCGGTCGCGCAGAAGAACGCGGTCACACCGTCCAGGCGCCCATCCTGCAGGGTTTGCCTGATGGCGCGCTGCGCCTGGGGCAGCTCGACCTTCATCTGGAACAGGTCGATCAGGTGCTTGTTGGGGTCGAATTCAATCCCGGCTTCCTCGATCGCCATCTTGAAGCCCTCGAGGCGGCGCTGCATCGACAGCCGGTGCCGCGAGGCCACATGAACGATGCGCCTGTGGCCAGCCTCCAGCAGCCGGCGCGTCGCCAGCCAGCCGGCGCTCCAGTTGTCGGGCAACACGCAATCGAGCCGCATCGTGCGGTCCATGCCGTTGACCAGCACCGCCGGTAGCTTCGAGCCGACGAGCCTGTCGATGACGGCGGGGTCGTCCATGCCGACGGCCATGAACGCGCCCGGCCGGGCGGCGAGCAATTCGTCGAGCTCGGCGATGACCCGGCCATCGGCATGGGAGGTCAGCCGGACATCGAGCTTCAGCGAGTTCGCCGCGGCCTCGGCGATGATGCTCTGGACGACGCCCTCGTAGAACTGCGAGTTCGAATAGGCCTCGGCCGGGATGATCAGCAGCGCGCCGTCGACGCCGGCCTTCTGCAGCGAGCGGGCGCTGCGATTGCCCTGATAGCCCAGCTGTTCCGCCAGGCCGAGGATCCGGCGGCGGCTCTCGTCGCCGACGCCGCCGCGATTATTCAGCACCTTGGAGACGGAGGCGACCGAGACGCCCGCCGCATCGGCGATGTCGCGCAAGGTCGGCGCCAGGGTCTCGTCTTCGCTCATCCGGGCCACTTCTGCAGACCGCTCCCATGACGGGAGAAACAGGGACTAAAAACGCCCCATCACGACCAGAAGAACCGGTCGTGACCGAGCGAGCGCATCAACGCCTCCATAAAGTAATAATCACCATAGGGAAGCATCGTATCGGCATAGCCGGCCCTGACATGCGAGGCGCCATGGGCGAGGAGCCCGAGCGCCTGGGGATCGCGGGTCAGGTCGCAGTGATCGAGCAGGCCGGCCAGCAGCCGGTCGCCCAGCGCACGCCAGCGCGCCGCCTCCTCGGGCTCGGACTGGTCGGCCAGGAGATAGACGCCCGCCGCCATGATCGCGGCGGCTGAGCTGTCGCGATGCGTCCCGCGCTGGTCCTGCGCGCCGAAGTCCCAGGCCGGCACGGCGTCGCCCTCCATCAGCGCCTCGGCCTTGGCCGCGAGCCGCCGGGCCGCGTCGGCATAGCCCGGATTGCCCGTGGTCAGGGCCGATTGCGCGAAGCCGTGGATCAGCCAGGCCTGGCCGCGCGACCAGCAGGAGTCGTTGGCATAGCCCTGATGGGTCTCGCCGCGCAGCGGCCTGCCGCTCGCGATGTCGAAGACGAAGGTGTGGAAGGAGCTGTCGTCGGGCCGCACGATATGGTCGAGCGTCGTCTGCGCATGCGCATCGGCCGCCTCGCGGAAATCCGCCCGGCCGGTCTCGCGATGCGCCCAGTAGAGCAGTGCGAGATTCTGCATGGTGTCGGCGATGATCCGGCCATTGGCGAACTCGGCCTGCATGCGCTGGGAATGAACCTGCCTGGCATTCCAGGCCTGGATGTAGCGCCCGTCGGGCCGGTAGCGGCCGACCAGCTGCCGTGCCGCGGCGAGCGCCATCTCGTGCGCCTCGGCATCTCCCGTCATCAGCCATTCGGCGACGCAGCTCAGCGAGAACTGGAAGCCGAGGTCGTGATTCTGCGCATTCTGATAGTCGAGGATGCCACGGAACACCGCTCGCCGTGCCCGCGCCGCATTGAGGAAGGCCGGATCCCCGGTCAATTGCAGCGCCAGCCAGAGCTGCCCGGCCTGGAAGCTGACCACCCAGTCATAGGGGCCGCAATAGACCCAGCTGTTGTCGGGCAGGCCGATCTTGGGATTGCGCAGGCCGATCACGGGCATGGTCTGGCGCAATTTGGCGACGCAGCGCTCCAGTGCCTCCTGATGAGGCCGCGTGTCGCGCCTGGCGGCGGCGGCGGCCTCGACCGTCGAGAAATAGGTGCTTGGCTCGATGCGCATCGCTTGCCTCCCATGGACAAGCATTTTTCGCATTATCGAATTAATTTCGTCAATAACGAAAATTTCTCTTGCTGACAATATTTTTCCTTCCTATCGTTCGGCAACATCGATAGGCCCTGGGGAGGAGCCATGCCGAACGCGGCAGCAGCGAGTGTGCGCGCCGTCCAGCGGGACGACTTCGCCGGCTATGGCTTCCTGCTGCCGTGGCTGCTCGGCTTCCTGCTGCTCACGCTGGGGCCCGTCGCGGCGTCGTTCTACCTGTCGCTGACCGATTATAGCGGCCTGTCGGCACCGAACTGGGTCGGCATCGAGAACTACACCCGGATAGCCGCCGACGATCCGCGCTTCGTCACCGCGATGACGGTGACCTTCACCTTCGTGCTGCTGTCGGTACCGCTCAAGCTGATCTTCGCCCTCGGCGTCGCGGTTGCGCTGAACAAGGGGCTCGCCGGCCTCTCCTTCTTCCGGGCGGTGTTCTACCTGCCCTCGCTGATCGGCGGCAGCGTCGCGATCGCCGTGCTTTGGCGCCAGGTCTTCGCCGGCGACGGGCTCCTCAACCAGGCCCTGCACGCGCTGTTCGGCTATGAGGGGCCGAGCTGGATCGCCAATCCATCGACCTCGCTCTACACGCTCGTCCTGCTGGCGGTCTGGCAGTTCGGCTCGTCGATGATCATCTTCCTCGCCGGCTTGCGCCAGATTCCGCAGGACATCTACGAAGCTGCCAGCATCGACGGCGCCCAGCCCGTCCGGCAGTTTTTCAAGATCACCCTGCCGCTGCTCACGCCGGTGATCTTCTTCAACGCCGTCATCCAGACGATCGACGCGTTCAAGGCCTTCACCTCGGCCTTCGTGATCAGCGACGGCACCGGCGGGCCGATCGACTCGACGCTGTTCTACACGCTCTATCTCTACCAGGAGGCCTTCACGAACTTCCGCTTCGGCTACGCCTCGGCACTGGCCTGGATCCTGGTGCTGATCATCGCGGCCTTCACTGCGCTGTCATTCCTGTCGGCGCGCTACTGGGTCCATTACGATGACTGAGGTGGTCCGCGCTCCCGCCATCGCGCTGCCGGCCGCTGCGAGCCGGGCCGATAGCGCTTCGCCTTGGCGGCGCGCCTTCGCCTATGCGCTGCTCATCGCCGCGACCTTCGTGCTGCTCTATCCGCTGCTCTGGATGGTGGCGAGCTCGCTGCGGCCGGACTCCGAGATCTTCCATTCGACCTCGCTGATCCCGCAAGCTCCGACCTTGGACGCCTATCGCCGCGGCTGGAACGGGCTGAGCGTCGGCTTCGGCCAGCTCTTCCTCAACTCGCTGCTGATCGCGGTGCTGGTCGTCATCGGCAACGTGATGTCCTGCGCGATGGCGGCCTATGCCTTCACGCGGCTGCGCTTCCGGGGCCGGGGCTTCTGGTTCGCGATGATGCTGGGCACGCTGATGCTGCCGCAGCATGCCGTGCTGATCCCGCAATACATCATGTTCCTGAAGCTCGGCTGGGTGAACACCATCCTGCCGCTGACGATCCCGAAATTCCTCGCGGTCGACGCCTTCTTCGTCTTCCTGATGGTGCAGTTCTTCCGCGGCATCCCGCGTGAGCTCGACGAGGCGGCGGTGATGGACGGCTGCGGGCCGCTGCGCATCTTCCTGAAGGTGATCCTGCCGCTGTCGACGCCGGTGCTGGCGACCGCCGCGGTGTTCTCCTTCATCTGGACCTGGGACGATTTCTTCGCGCCGCTGATCTATCTGAACGACATCGAGAAATACACGGCCCAGCTCGGCCTGCGCACCTTCGTCGACTCGGCCGGGCAATCGGACTGGGGCGCGCTCTTTGCGATGTCGACGCTCACCGTCCTGCCGATCTTCATCCTGTTCCTGGTGTTCCAGCGCCTGCTGATCGAGGGCATCGCCACGACCGGGATGAAGCGATGACCCGCCCCTCTCGCCCCACGGGACGACAGCCGAGATGACCACGCTATCGCTCACTCAGGTTCAGAAGCGCTTCGGCGCCGTCGAGGTCATTCGCGGCATCGACCTCTCGATCACGAGCGGCGAATTCGTCGTCTTCGTCGGCCCCTCCGGCTGCGGCAAGTCGACCTTGCTCAGGATGATCGCCGGCCTGGAGCCGATCTCCGGCGGCGAATTGTCGATCGGCGGCATCAGGATGAATGACACGGCGGCCTCGCAGCGCGGCATCGCCATGGTCTTCCAGTCCTACGCGCTCTACCCGCATATGAGCGTCTACAAGAACATGTCGTTCGGCCTCGAAACGGCGCGCATGGCGAAGGCCGAGATCGACCGGCGCGTGCGCAAGGCCGCCGAGATCCTGCAGATCACGCCGCTGCTCGAGCGCAAGCCGCGCCAGCTCTCGGGCGGCCAGCGCCAGCGCGTCGCCATCGGCCGCGCCATCGTTCGCGACCCCAAGATCTTCCTGTTCGACGAGCCGCTGTCCAATCTCGACGCGGAACTCCGCGTCCAGACCCGCGTCGAGATCGCCAAGCTCCATGCCGACATCGGCGCGACCATGATCTACGTCACGCACGACCAGGTCGAGGCGATGACGCTGGCCGACCGGATCGTGGTGCTGCGCGCCGGCATCGTCGAGCAGCACGGCACGCCGCTCGACATCTACAACAAGCCGGCCAACCGCTTCGTCGCGGGCTTCATCGGCTCGCCCAAGATGAACTTCATCGACGTTAAGGCCGCAGCCAGCAGCGCCGATGCCGCCACGATCGGCCTCGGCGCGAGCCGGTTCAGCCTGCCGACCCAGCGCGGGATCGATCCCGGCGAGACGCTGTCGCTGGGGGTCCGACCAGAGCATGTGATCACCGGAGGCACGCCCGAGATCGACCTCGGCCCGCTCGCGATCATCCATGTCGAGCAGCTCGGCGGCCAGACCATCGCCTATGGCCGTCTCGCTGACGGCCAGGCGCTCAATGTGGTGCTCGAAGGCCAGCGCCAAATCAATGCCGGCGACAGCCTGCCGGTCGGCGCGATGGCTGAGGGCTGCCATCTCTTCGCAGACGACGGACTGCGCCTGAACAGCTGAAGCCGGGATCGACGACGACAACAACACTATTCGGGGAGGAGAAAGAGATGCTCAGCAGACGCGACACCCTGCGTGGCGGCCTGGCGCTCGGCGCGACGGCCCTCGCTCCATCGGCGGGCTTTCGTGCCCTGGCGGCCGAAACCGTCATGCGCCTCTACTGGTGGGGCACACCCACCCGCACGGAGCGGACGCTGGGCGTCGCCCGGCTGTTCGAGGCGGCCAATGCCGGGGTCAAGATCAATGGCGAGGTCGGTGGCGCCGACTACTGGTCGAAGCTGACGACGATGATCGCCGGCGGCAACGCGCCCGACATCTTCCAGCTCGAGCCCGGCCGTTTCCCGGACTACAGCCGCCGCGGCGCCACGCGGCCGCTCGACGACTATCTCGGCAAGATCATCCGGACCGACCGGCTTTCGCCCGGCGTGCTGGCGCTCGGCACGGTCGACGGCAAGGTCATGGGCATGCCTCTGTCGCTCAACGCCTTCGCGCTGCTCTACCATACCGAGCCGTTCAGGGAGACCGGCATCGCGCCGCCGACACCCAAGACGACCTGGGACGAGTTCGCCAAGCTCTGCATCGATCTGACCAAGGCGATGGGCAGGAAGAACGTCTGGGCCGTCGGCAACTGCTCGCGCTACATGCAGACCTTCCAGTCCTGGCTGCTCCAGCGCGGCAAGCTGATCTTCACCGAGGAAGGCCGGCCGGGCTTCGACGCCAAGGACGGCGCCGAATGGTTCGCCTATTGGGAGGCGCTCGCCAAGGCAGGCGGCTGCGCCAGCGCGGAAGTTCAGGCCCTCGACAAGGCCAATGTCGACAGCAACCAGATGGCGCGCGGCAATGCCGTCATGACGCTGTCCTATTCCAACCTGCTGGCCGCCTATCAGGCGGTCGCCAAATCCCCGCTCGACCTGACGGCGCTGCCGATCCTGAACCAGTCGGCGCCATCCGGCCTGTTCTACCGGCCGGGCCTGCACTGGGCGATCGCGAGCACGACAAAGTCGCCGGAGCTGGCAGCCCGCTTCATCGATTTCTTCGTCAACGACGTCGAAGCGGGCAAGGTGCTCGGCGTCGAGCGCGGCGCCCCGATCAACCAGGACGTGATGGCGGCGATCGCCCCGACGATCGATCCGCTGGAGCGCAAGGTGCTCGACTATCTCAAGCTGATCGAGAGCCGTGTCGGTCCCTATCCCCCGCCCTTCCCGCTCGGCACCTCCGAGTTCGACGAGCGCTCCTTCCGTTCGATCGCCGACAAGGTCGCGTTCGGACAGCTCAGCCCGACCAAGGCCGGCGAGCAGCTGCTCGCCGACGCCCTGCGCATCATCAAGCCGTAGCGGCGCAGCATCGCGGAGCACCAGTACGGCGCTCCGTTTCGGATTTTCGGCCGGCGACAGGTGACCATGAGCGATACGATCTATCCGGAAGGGCTCTTCCGCCCCTGGTCCGGCAATCCGCTGCGTAGTCGCGCCGATGTCGAACAGGCGCTTCGCGTCCTGGCCGAGCCGGTCGAACGCTATCGCTCGGCCGGCGGAGCGCGCTTACGTCTCTCCGCCACCGCCGCGCATTTCGACCATGCGCCGGCGGACATGGAGGGCTACGCCCGCCTGCTCTGGGGCCTGGCTCCGGCGCAGGCGGGCGGTGCCGACTGGATCGACTGGGGGCCGATCGCGCGCGGCCTCGCCAATGGCTGCGATCCCGACCATCTGGAATTCTGGGGCTGGCCGGGCCAGGTCGACCAGCGCTTGGTCGAATTGGCGGCGATCGGCTTCGCCCTGCGCCTGGTGCCCGACAAGCTCTGGGAGCCTCTCGACGCCCGCGCCCGCACGCAGGTCGCCGACTATCTCAGGCGCGGCCACGCCTGCGATTTCGCCGACAACAACTGGAAGTTCTTCCGGCTGATGATCGGCATGGGGCTCGCCAGCGTCGGCGCCGACTATGACCGCTCGCTCGACGAGCGTTACGCCGAGGAGATCGAGGCGTTCTATTTCGGCGACGGCTGGTACAGCGACGGCAATGTCCGGCGCGCCGACCATTACATACCCTTCGCCTTCCATTTCTACGGACCGCTGCTGGCCGCGTTGCGAGGCGGCCAGCATGCCGACGACTACCGCGAGCGCGCCCGGCTGATTGCGCCCGATATCGCGCGCTGGTTCGCCGATGATGGCCCGGCTATCGCCTTCGGGCGCTCGATGACCTACCGCTTCGCCATCGCCGGCTTCTGGGGGGCGCTTGCCCTGATCGGCGAGGAAGCGCTGCCCTGGGGCCAGATCAAGGGCTTCTATCTGCGCAATCTGCGCTGGTGGGCGCAGCGCCCGATGGCCGAGCGCGACGGCATCCTGCCCGTCGGCTATGGCTATCCCGACCTGCACATGTGCGAGAGCTACAACTCGCCGCAATCGCCCTACTGGGCCTTCAAGGCCTTCCTGCCGCTCGCTTTGCCGAAGGAGCATCCGTTCTGGGCAGCAGAGGAAGCGCCCTGCCCGCCGCGGCCGGCGCCTGCGGTGCTGCCCCACGCCGGCATGGTGGTGGCCAATCCGCCCGGCGATGCCGTCGCCTTGGTCTGCGGCCAGCAGACCGAGCCGACCAATCGCTGGGCCCGCCTCGGCGCGCAGAAATACGCGAAGTTCGCCTATTCGGCGCGCTACGGCTTCAGCATCGAGAGCGACCCCTTACGCCTGTCCGAAGCCGTGCTCGACAACATGATCGGCTTCAGCAGCGACGGGCAGCATTACCGTTTCCGCGAATACAACGAGGAAGCGCTGCTCGCCGGCGATCTCCTGTTCGCGCGCTGGCGCCCCTATGCCGATGTCGCGGTCGAGAGCTGGGTGTACTGGCAGGACGACCACCATGTCCGGGTGCATCGCGTCACGACGCCGCGCCAGCTCGTTACGCTCGAAGGAGGCTTCGCGATCCCGCGCCCGCCGGGACCTGCCGACGGGCACCGCGCCGAGCCCGGAGAAGCCATCATCCGGACATCAGCCGATCTGTCGGCGCTGTTCGATCTCTCGCCGAGCCTCCGGCGCGACGGCAAGGCCCAGATCGCGCCGCCCAACACCAATCTGGTCGCCCCCAAGACGCTGGTCCCGCAACTGGCCGGTGAGCTGCCGGAGGGCGTCTCGGTGCTGGCTTGCGCCGTGATCGCCGGCCCACGTTCGGCGGCGCTCGACGCTTCGGTCGAGGCAATCCGGCGGATACCGCAGGACCTCGTCATGCTCGAAGACAAGGTGGCGCGGCTCGGCCGGCCGATCAGCCTGATGCGGCGGCCGGGCTGAACGCGGTGCGCCCTCGGTGGCGGCAGGGCTGCTCCTACGCCTCCGAGGTCGATGCAGAATGGTTTGCGACCTCCTACTGGACCAGCTGACACGCCCATGCTCGCCGCTGGCAACCGGCAATGCGCCGAGCCCGCAGAGCGTGACCGTTTCGGGGCTTCCTAAGCACTGCCGCAAGATTTCATATTTTTCCGGGATCGAGCCGCCCATTAGACCAGTGCCATGACGCGCCCCCTGGGGGGAGCGCGAGAACATCGGCAAGGGCGGACAATGTCAGTTGAGAAGATAGACACGCTCGTCATCGGCGCCGGCCAGGCGGGGCTTGCCATGAGCGAGCATCTTGGCCGCAGCGGCGTGCCGCATCTCGTGCTGGAGCGGCATCGCATCGCCGAGCGCTGGCGCTCGGAACGCTGGGACTCGCTCGTCGCCAATGGTCCGGCCTGGCATGACCGCTTTCCCGGCATGACCTTCGGCGATGTCGAAAGCAGCGTCGGGCCGGACGATTTTCCGGGCAAGGAAACCGTCGCCGATTACTTCGTCGCCTTTGCCAAGAAGATCGCGGCTCCGATCCGCTGCGGCGTCGAGGTGCTGAAGGTCGAGCGCAATGCGGGCCGCCCGGGCTTTCGGGTCGAGACCTCTGAGGGGGCGATCGAGGCCGAGCGCATCGTCGCTGCGACCGGCCCCTTCCAGACGCCCGTCATCCCCCCTGTGGTTCCCGAGCGGGCCGGCCTGCTGCAGATGCACTCGACCGGCTACCGCAATCCCGCGCAATTGCCTGATGGTGCGGTGCTGGTCGTCGGCTCCGGCTCGTCTGGCACCCAGATCGCCGAGGAGCTGATGCAGGCGGGGCGGCGCGTCTATCTCTCGGTGGGACCGCATGACCGACCGCCGCGGGGCTATCGCGGCCGCGACTTCTGCTGGTGGCTGGGCGTGCTCGGCAAATGGGACGCTGCAACCCGCGAAGCGGGCAAGGAGCATGTCACCATCGCCGTCAGCGGCGCGCAGGGTGGCCACACCATCGATTTCCGCCGTCTCGCCGCCCGGGGCATGATCCTGGTCGGCCGGACCGACGCCTGCACGGACGGCGTCGTCCGCTTCGCGCCCGATCTCGTCGAGAACCTGCGGGCCGGCGACGAGAACCATGATGCCCTGCTCGACGAGGCCGACGCCTATATCGCCCGCAACGGCCTCGACCTGCCCGAGGAACCTGATGCCCGCGACCGCGTCCCGAATGCCGACTGCATCGCCCGGCCGATCCTGTCGCTCGATCTTGCGCAGACCGGCATCGGCACGATCATCTGGGCGACGGGTTTTGCCGCCGATTATGGCTGGATGCAGGTCGACGCCTTCGACGAGAGCGGCAAGCCCCGGCACCAGCGCGGCGTCTCCTCGGAGCCCGGCATCTATTTCCTCGGCCTGCCCTGGCAGTCGCGGCGCGGCTCCAGCTTCATCTGGGGCGTCTGGCACGATGCGAAATACGTCGCCGACCAGATCGTGATCCAGCGCCAGTACATGGCCTATGACGCCGCCGCCCGGGGCGAGCTCGAGCCGGCCTGACGCGTAGCGACGCGATATAGTTCAACAGATCCGATGGAGGCCGAGATGGCGCATACCCGCATCCGCAAGTTCAACACCAAGGATACCTATCCCGAGCAGAAGCTCGACAATGACCTCGCCCAGGCGGTGGTGACGAAAGGCGGCAAGATCGTCTGGCTGCGCGGCCAGTGCCCGCAGAATCTCGACGATGCCAAGAACATCGACAGCCACGACCCGGCCGAGCAGACCCACAAGGTCATGCAGAACATCAAGCAGCTGATCGAGGAGGCCGGCGGCCAGATGGAGCATCTGGTCAAGGTCGTCGTCTACATCACCGACGTTCGCCATCGCGAGGCGGTCTACCGCACCATGGGCGAATACATCAAAGGCGTGCATCCGGTCTCGACCGGCCTCGTGGTGCAGGCGCTCGCCCGGCCGGAATGGCTGGTCGAGATCGACGGCACCGCCGTGATCCCGGAGTGATCGCGTGACCTTCTCGCTGGTCGCCCGCTGCGCCCGGACCGGGATGTTCGGGGTCGCGATCTCCTCGTCCTCGCCGGCCGTCGCCGCGCGCTGCTCCTATGCGCGTGCCGGCGTCGGAGCCGTCGCCTCGCAGAACGTCACCGACCCGACGCTGGGCCCGCTGGCGCTCGATCTGATGCAAGGCGGCATGAGCGCGGCCGAGGCGATCGCCGAAGTGCGCCGGCGCAGCAAGTTCATCGAGTACCGTCAGGTCCTGGCGGTCGACCGGAACGGCGAAACGGCGATCCATTCCGGCCCGAACTCGCTGGGGATCTGGACCCAGGCGCAAGCGCGGGACGTCGCCTCCGGCGGCAATCTCCTGGCCAATGACGGCGTGCCGCAGGCGATCGTCGACGGCTTCCTCGCCTCATCCGGCCATCTCGGCGACCGGCTGATCGCGGCGATGCGCGCCGGCCTCGTCGCCGGCGGCGAAGCCGGGCCGGTGCATTCGGCCGGGCTCAAGATCGTCGACAAGGTCAGCTGGCCGGTCGCTGATCTGCGCTGCGACTGGACGGAAGACTGCCCGATCGAGGCGGTGGCGACGGCCTGGGAGGTCTACAAGCCCCAGCTCGACGCCTACATCCAGCGCGCGCTCGATCCGCGGCAGGCGCCGTCCTACGGCGTTCCCGGAGACGAATGAGCCACGCGCCGGTCGCGACGAGCCAGGTCAGGCCTCCACGCGCGTCCGGTCCGTCATGACCGGCGCGATCATGCCGGGAATGTAGGCGCGCGAAATGCGCGCTTCGCAATGCGCCTGGAAGGCCTCGATCAGCTTCGACTTGGCGAGCGACGCCAGCGTCGCGACGCCGATCGTCATCGGGCGGTGCTCGCCTGCGAGCCGGATCGAGACCAGCTTGCGCCCGTCGAGCGAGTGATCGGAGCGCGGCCGGACGTTGAACAGCGCATAGCCCGCGCCGTTGGCGACCATCGCCCGCACCACGTCCGGATAGGCCGAGCGCGCCGCGATCGTCGGCACGATGCCGGCGGCCATGAATAGCGCCAGGAAATATTCGCGGCTCAGCGGGAGGTCGAGCAGCACGAGCGGCTGCTCCACGAGCTCCTCCAGCGTGACGGCGCTCTGTTGTGCCAGCGGGTGCGTTTCCGCCACGACGATATGGGGCGGCAGGCTGACCAGCGGCACGAACGCGATGTCGTCGGGCACCTGCAGATCATAGGTCAGCGCCACATCGACCTCGGAGCGGCGCAGCCCCCTCAGAAGATCCTCCTGGTTGCCCTCGACATGGCGGATCGTGGTCTCGGGAAAGGCCGCGACGAAGCCGTTGCTGAGCTCCGGCACCAGCATCGGCGCCAGCGTCACCATGCAGCCGAGCGAGAGCGTGCCGCGTACGGTGCCGATGGTGTCCGCGGCGACGGTGTAGAGGCTTTCGGCCTGGCCGACGACCCGCTTGGCCTCGCTCAGCAACGCCCGGCCGACCGGCGTCAGCGACAGGCCCTGGGCGTGATGTCGGATGAAGAGCTGCACGTTCAGCTCCCGCTCCAGATGCGAGATCGCGGTCGAGATCGATGGCTGCGAGATATGGATCATCTCGGAGGCGAGGGTGATGCTGCCCGTCTCGCCGGCCGCGATGAAATATTCGAGTTGGCGCAAGGAGAACCGCATCTGACCAGCATAAAGCACGATAGATGCGGGCCGGCAAAGCAGAGGATCAGGCCGCGATCCTGTCGAGCAGCCGGTCCATCATCCGGTCGCAGGCCGCGAGCTGGTCGAGCGTGATGAACTCGTCCGCCTTGTGCCCCTGCTCCATCGAGCCCGGCCCGCAGACCAGCACCGGGATTCCCAGCCGCTGCGAGAACAGCCCGCCCTCGGTGCCGAAGGCCACTTTGCAGAGGGCGCTGTCGTCGAGGATCCCGCGCAGGAAGGCGACGGCTTCGGAAGTCACCGGTGTCGCCAGCCCCGGATAGTCGTTCAGCCGCTCGAAACCGATCCCGGCGCCCGGAAAGCGCTCGCGCCGCGACGTGACGAGGGCGGCCGCCTCGTCCATCAGCCGGGCCAGGATCGCCTCGGGATCGTCCTCGGCGACGTTGCGGATCTCGAAATCGATCGTGCAGCGCTCCGGCACGATGTTGAGCGCGGTCCCGCCCGCGATGCGCCCGGCATGCAGCGTGGTGTAGGGGATGTCGTAATCGGCGTCGCGCGGGCCGTCCCGCTCGATCTCGCTCTGCAGCCCGCGCAGCGTGCCGATGAAATCGCAGGCGAGATGGATGGCGTTCAGCGCGTTCGGCGCCAAAGCGGAATGTCCGGTGACGCCGCAGCAAGTTGCCCGCGCCGCGAGCTTGCCCTTGTGCCCGGTCGCGATCGCCATCGCCGTTGGCTCGCCGATGATCGCGAGCTTCGGCCGCAGCGGCCGGCTCGCCAGCCGGTCGATCAGCGAGCGCACGCCGACGCAGCCGATCTCTTCGTCATGGCTGAAGGCGAGATGCAGCGGCGTTTCGAGTTCGCGCGTCGAGGCACGCACGGCGAGCGCGAGCGCCGAGGCGACGAAGCCCTTCATGTCGGTGGTGCCGCGTCCATAGGCGCGCCCGTCCGCGACCCTCAGCCGGAACGGGTCGTGGCTCCAGTCCTGGCTGTCCACGGGGACGACGTCGGTGTGGCCGGAGAGCATGACGCCCGGCCGGTCCTTCGGGCCAATGGTGGCGAACAGATTGGCCTTGCGCCCATCCTCGGCCTCGACGATCTCGCTCTCGATGCCGTGCCCGGTAAGGAAATCGCGGACGAAATCGATCAGCGGCCGGTTCGGATCGCGGCTGACCGTGGCGAACCCCACCAGCCTGTCCAGGATCGTCAGCGTGTCCATCGCCGCGTCGCCTTCCTCTGCCCAGGCTTAGAGATACAGATGCCGCACGGCGTCGCTGCCGAGCAGCTCGGTAGCGTTGCCCGCCGCGACGACCCGCCCCTTGGTGAGCAGGATGCCGCGATGGGCGATGGAAAGCGCCATCTCGGCGTTCTGCTCGATCAGCAGCACGGTCGTGCCGTTGCGGTTCACCGCCGCGACCGTGTCGAAATACTCGTCGATCAGCTTCGGCGAGAGGCCGAGCGAGGGCTCGTCCATGATCACGAATTTCGGCTTGCCGACGAGGGCGCGCGCCAGCGCCACCATGGCCTGCTCGCCGCCCGACAGCGTGCCGGCGCGCTGGCGGATGCGTTCGCGGACGCGCGGGAAGAGCTCCAGCATCTCCTCCAGCCGATCCTCGAAGCCGGCCTGATGCCCCTGCGCCTCGTAGCCGAGGCGGATGTTGTCGCGCACCGAGATGTCGCCGAACAGCCGCCGGCCCTCCGGCACGAAGCCGACGCCGAGCGCGCTGAGCGCCTCTGTGCGCGAGCCCTTGAGATCCTGCCCCATGATCGCGATGCGGCCGCGCGCCAGCGGCAGCAGCGCTGAGATCGCCCGGAAGATCGTGGTCTTTCCGGCGCCGTTGGGCCCGAGGATGCAGACCAGCTCGCCCGGCTCGACGCTGAGCGAGACGTCGCGCAGCATCGCCACCACGCCGTAATTGGTGTCGACGTTCTCAAGCCTGAGCATGCTGGGCTCCCTTGCGGCCGAGATAGGCTTCCTGCACACGCGGGATCAGGCGGACCTCCTCGAAGGTGCCCTCGGCGAGCTTCTGGCCGTAGTCGAGGACCAGCACCCGCTGCGGCAGCGATGCGATCAGCCGCATGTCGTGCTCGATGATCATCAAGGCGAGGTCCGGCCGCTCGGCGCAGACCGAGCGGATATCGTCCATCAGCGCGTCGGTGTCGGCATCGTCCATGCCGGAGGACGGTTCGTCGAGAAGCAGTACCTTGGGCTCGCTCGCCAGCGCGCGAGCGATCTCGAGGCGCCTGCGATCGGCCTGCGGCAGCTCGCCCGCCGGCCTGTGGCGCTGGGCGTGGAGCTCGCGCGAGACGGCCTTCAGCAGGCGCTCGGCGATCTCGGCGGCGGCATCGAGCTCGGCATCGGCCTTGCGGCGGTTGAAGATCGCGTCGAACACCCCGGTCTTCATATGGGTGTGGCGGCCGATGATGACGTTGTCGAGCACCGACAGGTCGGCGAAGAGCCGGCTCGACTGGAAGGTGCGCGCGATCCCCTTGGCGACGATGCGATGCGCCGGCTGGCCGTTGAGCAGCTCGCCGGAAAGCCTGACCTCACCCGAAGACGGAACGTACAGCCCGGTGATGATGTTGAGCAGGGTCGACTTGCCGGCCCCGTTCGGCCCGATGATGCCGAGCACCTCGCCCTTGCGCAGCGAGAAGTCGACCTCGGCCATGGCGACCAGGCCGCCGAAGCGCATGGTCAGGCCCTGGCCTTGCAGGATGATGGCGGGATCCATGGTCAGCCTCCGTAGCGGCGCAGCCGCTGCGGGAAGATTCCCTGCGGGCGGATCATCAGGAAGGCGATCACGGTGATGCCGAAGAACAGGATGCGGTAGTCGGAGAAGGCACGCAGCTTCTCGGGCAGCATCGTCAGCAGGAAGGCGCCGACGATCACGCCGAGCGTGTTGTCCATGCCGCCGGCGATGACCATGGTCATGATCGTCACCGACACCAGGAAGGTGAAGTTGTCGGGCGAGATGAAGCCGACATAGAAGGCGTAGATCGTGCCGGCGAAACCGGCGAGGAACGCGTCCACCGCGAAGGCCAGCACCTTGTACCAGGTGGTGTTGATGCCCTGGCAGCGGGCCGCGAGTTCGTCCGCCCGCAGCGCATTCCAGGCCAGGCCGATCCGCGAATGGTGCAGCCGCCCGGCGAACAGGATCGCGACGCCGACGAGCAGCGCCGAGAGATAGTAGAAATTCGCCTGGGATGGCAGCGAATGCCCGAGGATCACGAGGGGCGAGGCGAAGGAGTGGCCGAACAGCTCCGGCGCCGGGATCCCCACCAGCCCGTTGGGGCCGCCGGTGAATTCCAGATTGTTGAGGAGCTGGTGGACGACGACGCCGAAGGCGATCGTCACCAGCGCCAGATAGCTGTCCCGCGTGCGCATCGAGGGGATGCCGAGCAGGAAGCCGAAGATGGTCGCGACCACCGCCGAGGCCGGCAGCGCCAGCCAGAAGCTGACGTCCCAGTGCAAAGCGAGCAGGGCCGAGGCGTAGGCGCCGATGCCATAGGAGGCGCCAGTGGCGAAGTTCGGGATGTTGGCGCTGCCGAGCTGGAAGTTCAGCGCCAGCGCCAGCACGGCATAGAGCTGCGCGATGATCAGCAGATGCAGCGCATAGGAGCTGCCCTGCAGCACGAAGGGAAAGGCGAGCACGATCGCCATGCCGAGCAGCACTGCGAAGCGCCGGTTGGCACCGAAGGCCTGCTCGATGCCGGCCTCGATCGCGGGCAGGCGCTGCATCGCGACAAGCACGCCGCCGAACAAAGCGAGCAGGCCGACCACCGCGCGCCAGTCGTCGACCAGCAGGAACTGGCGCAGGAAGGCGGCGCCCGCGACTTCCGTCAGCGCGACGAGCGCAAGGCCGCTGGTGGTGCCGAGCGTCGCGCGGGCGGGAACTGTCACATCCGTCATCGGTTCAGACCTTTTCGACGACGGTGCGGCCGAAGAGGCCGGCCGGCCGGAACACCAGCACGCCGATCACCAGCAGGAAGACGAAGACCAGGCGATAGGCCGCGCCGTTCGGCACCGTCGCCTGCACCAGCGTGTCGAGGCCGGCGATCACCAGGCTGCCGATGATCGCGCCGGGCATCGAGCCCAGCCCGCCGACCACCGCCGCGGAAAAGCCGATCAGCCCGACATCGATGCTGAAATCGAAGCGCACGATGCCGGCATAGCCCGCGAAGAACAGGCCACCGACGGCACCGACCGCGGAGGCGATGAAGAAGGTGATCCGGAAGATCTTTCCGGGCGCAATCGAGAGCAAACGCGCGGCATCGCGATCCTGCGAGACGGCCTTGATGTGAAGGCCGAGGCGGGTGTTGCCGAGCAGGAAGAACAGCCCGGCGACGCAGAGCACCGAAACCGCGATCGCGACGAGGTTGAAGGCCGGCACCGTCACGCCGAGCGCATTGATGCTGCCCTGGACGAGACGCGGCACCGCATGCGGGTTCGAGCCGTTGGGGAAGAGATGGCGGATCAGCTCGCGCAGCACGATGCCGAGCGCGACGGTGGCGACCAGGGCCATCATCGCAGGCGCGTTGCGGAATCGCTGGATGACGAGGAAGTCGAGCAGGATGCCGAGCAGCCCCGTCAGCGCGATGGCGAGAGCGACGCAGAGCAGCATGGTGCCCGGCGTCGCTGCTGCCCCGAGCGCCGCCGCGAAGGTCTGTATCAGAGCGAGCGCCAGGAACGGCGCGATCAGCGCCACGTCGCCATGGGAGAAATGGATGATGTTCAGCACGCCGAACAGCAGGCTGAAACCGACCGCGATCAGGGCATAGATCGAGCCGAGCGTGATCCAGTTCAGGATCTGTTGCAGGAGCTGCTCGGCCATTCCATTCCCCTCTTTTGTCTTGGCAGCTTGTCGTCTTGGGCAGCTTGTCTTGGCAGCCGCCTTGTGGCCGCTTGCCCGGCTGTGCACCAGCCCGGATGCGGACAGGAGTCGTAATTTCGGAATCTCTGCTTTGATTGTCTTGAGGCAGCCCGCCGGGCGGGTTCGTTCCGCTCCCGGCCAGCTGCTTAGGCAAACCGAGGCCCGGGGTTCGAAATATCCGATTTGCTTCGCGTTTCCGGAAGAGCGGATTGTCCCGCCGAAGCACCCTCGGGATCGGCGTGGCCGGCCGTTGGCGCTCTACATAAATCCTGGAGGGGGTCATGACTTTCACGTTCGGCGCCGGCACCGGCTCATTTTCGGCATTGCTGCGCGCCTCGACGGTCGCCGCGGCGATGGCATGGGGCGCCGCGACGGCCTGCGCCCAGGAAACCGTCAAGATCGGCTTCATCGGCCCGTTGAGCGGCGGCAACGCCCAGCAGGGCCTTTCGGCCCGCAACGGTTTCCAGCTCGCCATCGATCAGGCGAACAAGGCAGGCCTGCCCTTCAAGCTGGAGGCTGTCATCCTCGACGACGCCGCCAACCCGCAGACCGGCGTCGCCGCGGCGCTGAAGCTGACCAATGACCCGCAGGTGGCGGCCGCGACCGGCCACTGGAACAGCGGCGTCGCTCTGGCGACCATCCAAGTCTTCCAGCGCGCCAATGTGCCCTTCATCGTCTGGGGCGCGATCTCGCCCAAGATCACCGAACGCAACAACCCGATGATCTCGCGGGTCGTGACGACGCTGGTCAATACCAACGAGCCCCTGGCCAAATGGGCTGCCGAATCGGTCGGCAAGAAGATCGCGATCGTGTCCGACACGAGCGACTACGGCTTCGCCAACTCCCAGAACTTCTCGAAGTTCTACAAGGCTGCGGGCGGCTCGATCGTGGCCGCCGAGGCCGTGCCGGTCGGCACGACCGACTTCCGCGCCCTGCTGACCAAGGTCAAGGGCAGCGCCCCCGACGCGATCTATTTCGGCGGCGTCGTCACCGAGGCCGGCCTGGTGCGCCAGCAGATGGTCGAGCTCGGCATGGCCATCCCGATGATCGGCGTCGACGGCTTCCATGACGCGGAGTTCATCAAGATCGCCGGCGCGGCTGCCGAAGGCACCGTCTCCGGCATCGTCAAGGAGAAGGGCAATCCGCAGCTGGAGAAGCTGACCAAGGATTATCAGGCCGCAAATTTCGCCGAGCCGGCGACGACCTACACCAAGAACGCCTACGACTCCGCCAACATCATCGTCGAGGCGATCAAGAAGGCCGGCACGAAGGACAAGGCGGCCATCGCCAAGGCGATCCGCGAGACGCAGTACGACGGCGCGATGGGCCACACCAGCTTCGACGAGAACGGCCAGACCAAGCTGCCGGTCGAGCTCGAATTGCGCACGGTCAAGAACGGCGCCTGGACGACGCGCTGACAGCCGTCCCCTGAGCAGTCGCTTTCGGAAGCGGGTTCGCAGATCATGCGGACCCGCTTCTTTCGTTTTCGGGAGGTTGCGCAGCCTTCAGATCGCAGCACGCCCTTTCGAATGCCTTCATTCGCGAGATCATCGCCGGCATCGACTGACAGATGCCCGTCCAATTCACTGCTCAGTCCCGCGGCAAGCTGCGGGCGCTGAAATCACAGGATCGCTGAGCGATTGCCGCGATGCGCGCTGCGAGCGGCGAGACATCGCCCTTGCGGTGAACGGCGTAATAGCGCAGCGGCGGAATCGGCGGCTCGGTCCGGATGACGCGTAGCCGGCCGTTGGCGATCTCCGGGCCGAAATAGCTGGCCGTCAGGAAGGTGACGCCCAATCCGGCAGCTGCCAGGCCCGCCAGCACGTTCAGGCTGTTGCACTGGACGACGCGGTTGATCGCGAGCCTGTTGGCCACCGCCCAGTCGAGCACCAGCTTCTGCAGGCCCGAGCCTTGCGTCTGCGTCAGGATCGGATACTTCGCCATCTCGCCGAGCGGGATCAGACTCTCCTCCGGGCCGAAGCCCGGGGCCGACACCCATTCGAGCTGGACGGCATCGAGCGGCAATGCGGTGAATTCCGGCGCTTGCGGGGGATCCAGCGCGATGACGAGGTCCAGCTCGTTGGCCGCCAGCTTGCCGAACAAGTCGACGCTGGCTGCGACCTCCGGCACCGGTACGACATTGGGATAGTCGCGCTTCATCGCGACGATCAGCTTGGGCAGCCAGGTCAGGGCGACGAGTTCGGTCGCGCCGAAGCGGAACGGACCCGAGAAGGTCGCGGCGCCGCCGGCCGCCTCGCGGAAGCGGGGTTCCAGCGCGAGCATCTCGGCGGCGATCGGCAGGCTCGCCTCGCCGGCCCGTGTCAGGCGCAGGGCATGGCTCGTGCGGTCGAAGAGCGGCCCGCCGATCACCGCCTCGAGCTCGATGATCCGCTTCGACACCGTCGATTGCGCCAGATGAAGATGCCGCGACGCCTCGGTGAAGCCGCCGAGCCTGGCGGTCCAATAGAAGGCTTCGATCTGTCTCAGGCTCGCCGGCATCGCTTCCTCCACCGCTTGCCGCCACATTTGACGATGAATAAAAGCGATAGCTGGCGAGAAATATATTCGCTTTCTGTCATCATCGCCATGTCACATAATTTCCGAAACCAAGCTCTTGGGGACGGAATCTTCCATGCCGCTGATCGGCCACCGTACCAATCCGAACAGTCCTGCCGTGCCGGAGGCGATCCTCGACGGCTTCCGGACCGCTCCCGTCTCGATCATTTCCGACGTGATGAACCGTCTGCACGGGACGAGGGCGCTGCGGCCTTATCATCGCTCCGGTCGGCTTCTCGGCACGGCCGTGACGGTGAAGACGAGGCCGGGCGACAACCAGACCCTGCACCGCGCCTATGAGCTGCTGCGCCCGGGCGACATCCTCGTCGTCGATGGCGGCGGCGATCTGACCCAGGCGCTGGTCGGGGAGATCATGATGAGCCGGGCGCGGGCGATGGGCGTCGCCGGCTTCGTCATCGACGGCGCCATCCGCGATGTCGACGCCTTCCAGCAGGCGGATTTTCCCTGCTACGCCCGCGGCGTAACGCATCGCGGCCCCTATAAGAGCGGGCCGGGCGAGATCAACATCCCGGTCTCGATCGACGGCATGGTGGTGATGCCCGGCGACGTCGTGGTCGGCGACACGGACGGCATCGTCGTCTTCGACCGGGCCGACGCGGCCGAACTCCTCGATCTCGTGCGCCAGCAGGAAGAGCGCGAGGCGAACGCGCTCGCCGCGATTGCCGAGGGCAAGGTCGACGGCTTCTACATGAACGCCGGAAAGGCTGCGTCGTGACCGTTTCTGCGATCCCCCTCTCCGCCCGCGTCGGCCGGATCAAGCCCTCGCCCAGCATGGTGGCACGCATGCGCGCCCAGGAGCTGAAGGCGCTGGGCCGCGACATCATCGACCTGACCACCGGCGAGCCCGATTTCGACACGCCCCTGCATATCCAGCAGGCGACGACCGCAGCGATGGCCGCCGGCGAGACCCGGTATGCGCCCGTCAACGGCACGGTCCGCCTGCGCAAGGCAATCATCGCCAAGTTCGCCCGCGAGAACGGCGTGACCTATGCCGCCGACGAGATCGTGGTCGGCAGCGGCGCCAAGCAGGTGATTTTCAACGCGCTGGCGGCGACCGTCGGCGAAGGCGACGAGGTCATCGTGCCCGCGCCCTACTGGGTGTCCTATCCCGACATGGTGCTGGCCTGCGACGGCACCCCGGTCATCGTCGCATGCGGCGAGAACGCCGGCTTCAAGCTCACTGCCGAAGCGCTCGAAGCTGTCATCACGCCACGCACGCGCTGGCTGATCCTGAACACGCCGTCGAATCCGACCGGCGCCTTCTATTCCGCCACCGAGATGGCGGCACTGACCGAAGTGCTGAAGCGCCATCCACAGGTCGCGCTGATGACCGACGACATCTACGAGCATATCCGCTTCGACGATGGCGAGCCGGTCTGCCCGGTCGCGATCGCGCCGGAGCTGCGCGAGCGGACCTTGCTCGTCAACGGCGTCTCCAAGACCTATGCCATGACCGGCTTCCGCATCGGCTACGGCGCCGGGCCGAAGGCGCTGACCAAGGCGATCAACGTCATCCAGTCGCAGACCACCTCGGGCGCCGCCTCGATGTGCATGGCAGCAGCAGCCGCTGCGCTCGAAGGCGACCAGAGCTTCGTCGGCGAGGCGCGCTCGGCCTATCGCCAGCGGCGCGACCGCGCGGTCGAGCTGCTCGACGCGATCGACGGGATGAGCTGCCTCAAGCCCGACGGCGCCTTCTATGTCTATCCGAGCTGCGCCGGGCTGATCGGCCGGCGCCGGCCGGACGGGCAGGTGCTGCAGAGCGACCTCGATGTCGCGCTTTACCTGCTCGAAGAAGCCGGCGTCGCCGTCCTCGACGGCTCGGCCTATGGGCTCTCGCCCTATCTGCGCCTGTCGATCGCGACCTCGCTCGGCGCGATCGAGGAGGCCTGCGCCCGCATCAAGACGGCCTGCGACGCGTTGCAACGATCATAACAACAGGGGATGACGATGAAGCTCTTTTCGGTTCTCGGCCTTGCGGCCGCCCTCGCTGCCGGCCTCTCCGGAGCCGCCCAGGCCGACCAGCTCGCCGACATCAAGGCGCGCGGCAAGCTGATCTGCGGCACGCTCGGCACCTCCGAGCCGTTCTCCTTCCAGCATCCGCAGACCCGCGAGATCGTCGGCTACGATGTCGACATCTGCAAGAAGGTCGCGGACGCGGTCGGCGTTCCGCTCGAGCTGAAGAGCATCGCCGTCGAAGCGCGTATTCCCGAATTGCTGCAGGGCCGGGTCGACATCCTCGCCGCCAATCTCGGCTATACGCCCGAGCGCGCCCAGCAGATCGACTTCTCCCATTCCTATTTCGTTAGCCAGCAGAAGCTACTGACCACCAAGGAAACCGGCATCACCACGCTGGAAGGGCTGGCCGGCAAGAAGATCACGGCGATCAAGGGCTCGTCTTCCGAACAGGGCGTGCGCCGGCTGATCCCGACCGCCGAGACCGTGACCTTCCAGGACACCTCCTCGGCCTTCCTGGCGCTGGCGCAGGACAAGGTCGATGCCTTCTGCGGCTCGGAGCTCATCCTGGTGAAGCTCGCCAAGCAGTCGAAGGTGCCGATGGTCGTGATCGAGAAGTCGCTCTTCGTCGAGCCCTGGGGCCTCGGCCTGCGCAAGGGCGAGACGGCCTTCAAGACGCTGGTCAACGACACCCTCGCCAAGGCCGCAGACTCCGGCGAGATCGACAAGATCTTCTCGAAGTGGTTCGGCCCGGGCACGGCCTTCGACATCAAGCGCGACTACAAGATCGAAGAGATCAAGGGCTGATCTGACGGCAGGGCACCGGAGGGGAGCCGATCGATGGGCTATGTCTTCGATATCGGCAGCGTGCTGACCGGGAAATATCTCGACTGGTTCCTGATCGGCATCGCCACCACGCTGGCGCTGACGGTGGTGGCCTGGTGCCTCGCCATGGCGATGGGGATCATCCTGACGCTGGTCCGGATGATCCCGTTCCCGCCGTTCGGCTGGTTCGTGGCGCTCTATGTCGAGTACCACCGCAACGTGCCGCTGCTGGTCCAGATCTTCGTCTGGTATTTCGGCGTGCCCTCGCTGCTGCCGCGCCCCGCCCGGCAGTGGATCAACGCTCATCACGGCGAGTTCCTACTGGCGGCGATCGCGCTCGGCCTCGCCGCGGCGGCCTATGTCGCGGAGGACATCCGCAGCGGCATCCGCTCGATCCCGAAGGCCCAGTACGAGTCGGCCCGCTCGATCGGCTTCGGCTATCTCGGCGCCATGGGCTATGTCGTGCTGCCGCAGGCGCTGCGCATCGCCGTGCCGCCGCTGATCAACCAGACCCTGCTGCTGTTCAAGAACACCAGCCTCGCCATGGCGATCGGCGTCGGCGAGCTGACCTACCGGACGCGCGAGGTCGAGAGCTACACCTTCAAGACCTTCGAGGCCTTCGCGGTCGCGACCGCGATCTACCTCGCCATCTCCTTCGGCATCATGGCGCTCGGCAGCTGGTCCGGCCAGCGCCTCAGGCTCGAGACGCGCTGATGCTCGAGATCCTGCAGAACAACTGGCTGCTCTTCTTGGTCGGGCAGTACCCGCACGGGCCGATCGGTGGCCTCGTCATGACGCTGTTCATGGCCGCGCTGTCCCTGGCGCTGTGCTTCCCCTTCGCGATCGGCCTGGCGCTGGCGCGCCTCAGCCCCTATCGCTGGCTCCGGCTACCCGCCACCGCGATCGTGCACACGGTGCGCGGCCTGCCGCTGATCATGTTCATCTTCTGGACCTATTTCTTCTCGCCGCTGATCATCGGCCGGGCGGTCGGCGGGGTCGAGACGCTGGTGATCGCGCTCGTGGTCTACGAGGCCGCCTATCTCTCCGAGATCATCCGCGCCGGCATCGAGGGGCTGCCCAAGGGCCAGACCGAGGCTGCGACCTCGCTTGGCCTGCGCTACTGGCCGACGACGATCAAGGTCGTGCTGCCGCAGGCATTGCACAACATGCTGCCGAGCATGGTCAGCCAGTTCGTCTCGACCATCAAGGAGACGTCCCTGGGCTATGTCATCAGCGCCCATGAGCTCACCTTCGCGGCGGCGCAGGTCAACAACGTCCTGCTGACCCAGCCCTTCGAGGTCTACGGCATCCTGGCACTGACCTATTTCGCGCTCTGCTTCGCGCTGACCTCGCTGGCGCGCCTGATCGAGCGGCACATCTCGGCGGGCCGTGGTGGCGCGCCCGGCATCGTCGTCGCGGCGTGAGGAAGCCATGATCCGCTTTGAAAACGTCGACAAATGGTTCGGGACGCTTCAGGTACTCGCCGGAATCTCCGGCGAGGTCCGGCGCGGCGAGGTCAAGGTCCTGGTCGGCCCGTCCGGCTCGGGCAAGTCGACCTTGATCCGTACAGTGACCCGTCTGGAGAGCATCCGAGGCGGGCGCGTGCTGGTAGACGACGCCGACATCGCCGCCCGGAGCGTCGACATCAACCGATTGCGCCAGCGCGTCGGCTTCGTCTTCCAGGCCTACAACCTGTTCCCGCATCTCAGCGCGCTCGGCAACATCACGCTCGGGCTGACCAAATTGCGCGGCCTGTCGAAGGCGGCGGCACGCGAGCGCGCCATGGAGGAACTCGCCCGCGTAGGCCTCACCGAGAAAGCGAACGAGATGCCCGGCCTGCTCTCGGGTGGCCAGAAGCAGCGCGTCGCCATCGCCCGCTCGCTGGCGATGGATCCTCAGGTGATGCTGTTCGACGAGCCGACCTCGGCACTCGACCCGGAAATGGTCGGCGAGGTGCTGGCCGCGATGAAGCGGCTCGCAGCGGGCGGCATGACGATGATCTGCGTCACTCATGAGATCGGCTTCGCCCGCGAGGTCGCCGACGAGATCTGGTTCATGGAAGCTGGCAAGCTGATCGAGCGCGGCAGTCCCGCGGAGCTCGCCAGCAGCCAGGCCGGTTCACGGCTCGGAGCATTCCTGCGGAAAGTCGGCCCGACATGAGGACGCAGCGACAGCGGCAATCGCAGCAGGTCATCGCCGAAGCATGATCGTGAAATGGGCGCCCTGCTCGCTGTCGGCCAGCAGAATCGTCCCGCCATGGGCTTCGAGCATCGCGCGCACGATGGCGAGGCCCATGCCGGTGCCGCCGCTGTCGCGTCGCGTCGTGAAGAAGCTGTCGAAGATCCGTGCGCGGTTGTTCGGCGAGATGCCCTGGCCGTCGTCGCGAACGTCCAGGCGGATGAATTCGCCCCGCGGCTCCGCATCGATCGAGAGTCTGGTCGCGCCATGGCGCTCGGCATTGTCGGCGAGGTGCGACAGCACGATCCGCAGATTCTCGGCGGAGATGCCGATCGGACCTGTCTCTTCGCCGCCAGCCCGGATCGAAAGCCCGGGGAATGCGCTTCGCAACGCCTCGATCACGGGGCTGATCTCGGTCGCACCGTCGGTCGGGGTCGCCTCGGCGCGTGCCAGCTCGCGCAGGCGATTGGTGATCGCCGTCAGCCGCTTCGCATCGGCGACGATATTGTCGAGGAAGCGCCGGCGCTCGGCGTCGGTCATGCGGCCCGTGCCGGCCTCGATGTCGTCGCGCAGCAGCTCGGCAGCCCCCTCGATCGAGGTGAGCGGCGATTTGAGTTCATGCGAGACATGGGCGGCAAAGGTCGCAACGAAGTCCGAGCGCGCATTGAGGGCGCCGGCCATGTCGAGGAAGCTCTGCGACAGCGTCGCGAACTCGGCCGTGCCGTGATGCCTGAGCGGCTGCAAGGCGTTGCGGTCGCCCCTGCCGATCGCCGCCGTCCTGGCGATCAGCTCCTTGACCGGCCGCGTGATCGCGCGATGGAAGGCAAGGCCGATCAGCAGGGTCAGGATCGCGACCGAAAGCCCCGCCGCGACGACCTTGCCGCGCTCTTCATAGAGGTGGCGGAAGACGTTGCTCGGCGTGCGGGATGAATAGAGGACCGCGGCGACGCGGCCATCGACGACGACCGGCATGGCGGTGAAGACGCGCACGCCGGTGCCGCGGCTCAACGAATAGAGCGGCGGCGGGGCGTTCTTGGAGACACGCAGCCTGAGCGCAGCCGCAAACCGGCCGTTCAACGCCGCCGCAACCTCTTCGACATGCGCCAGCGACTGGCCGAGTTCCTCGCGTCCGGCGATGACGACCCCATTGGGATCGAGCAGCCGGAAACCGGCCAAGGTCACCCGCTGAGTCTCGGCGAGGATGGGGCCTAGCCGCTCGCCGGCAGCACGAAAGGCCTCGGCGGCGGGCTGGGACGCCGGCTGCGCATCCGGCCGCCGCGGCAGCAGCTGGTCCCGGGCCAGATCGAGCGACGGCAGGACGGGGACGAGGCCGCCGACCGCGTCCGATCGTGCATCGGCCTGAACCGTCACCCCGAGCGGGGCGTCGGCCGGCAGGTTCGCGCGCAGATCCCGCCCGATCACCGCCACCAGCGCCGCGCTCTGGGCGATCAGCTCCGATTCCGCCTGATGCACGAGCTGGTTCTCGTAGATCCGGAAGAAGAACAGGCCGACGAAAGGCAGCGCCAGCACGGCGCTCAGCATGAGGAAGACGATCAGGCTGAGGCTTGGCCGCCATTTCGACGCCACCCGCACCGCCGACCCGCCCGTCCCGGTCACGACGAGGCCTCGCAGCGGCCGAGCCTGAAGCCGACGCCGTGCACGGTCTCGATCACGCTGTCGCCGCCCGCCTTCTGGATCTTCGAGCGGATGTTGCGGATATGGCTGTCGATCGTCCGGTCGGAGACGTGGATCGCGCCGCCATAGGCCTGGTCGAGGATGTGGCTGCGGCTGAAGACCTGGCGCGGCCTCGCGATCAGCGTGCGCAGGATCGCGAACTCGATGGCGGTCAGCGGCAGCTCGCGGCCGTCGAACCTTGCCGTGTGCTGCACCGGGTCGAGGCTGAGGGCGCCCCAGGCCAGGGCCTGCCCGGCCTCCTTGGCGCTTTGGCCGAGGCGGAGACGCTTCAGGATCACGTTGACGCGGGCGACGAGCTCGCGCGGGCTGAACGGCTTGGTGACATAGTCGTCGCCGCCGAGCTCCAGCCCGAGGATGCGATCGATCTCGTCGTCCCGCGCCGAGAGAAAGAGGATCGGCACTTCCGAGGATTTCCGGATCTGGCGGCAGACCTCGAGCCCGTCCATTTCGGGCATGCCGATATCGAGAACGATCAGATCCGCTGCGCCTTGCCGGAAGGCATCGAGTGCCTGCAAGCCGTCGCGCGCGACCACCGTGGCCATGCCGGCCTTCTCCAGCGCGAAGCAGATCACGTCGCGGATATGGCTGTCGTCATCGACCACGAGAATGCGCGGCGCCATCATTTCTCCTCGGGCGTGCCAGCCGGCGGCGGTAGAATCGCCTTGAACGGTGCTTGCGGCACGCTGGCCAGATATCGCGACAACCGCCAGTCGCGGAAGCTCCAAGCACGCCAGTCGATCTGGGCGGCGCGATGACGCCCGGCGAGCCCGTCGCGGTAGCTTGCGACCTTCTCCTGCGACCACCCCCATTTGAGCTGGGAAGGGGAATTGCCGACCGCCGCGATGCGGGGTGCATAGCGGTCGAGGGCCGGGATGATGCCCGGTCCCAGCGCCCAGAGATAAGCGACGTCGATGCGCTGGCCGGTGCCGCGCATCTCGTAGGAATGACGGATATTGTAGTTGGCGATGACGACCGCGGTGTCGACGAAGCTGTAGCCGTAAAGCATCAGCGCCAGCATGACGGCATTCGCCGAGACGAGCCAGCCGACCGGCCGCTGCGACAGGATCTGGACGAGGATCAAGACGAGCCCTCCTGCGACCAGCAGCATCCAGACGAAGGCGGCCATGCGCAATTCGGTGAGCGAATAGGCGTCGACATAGAGCTTGAGGCGCAGCAGGGCCGAGAGCATGAGCAGGATGTTCTGGCCGACCCAGGCCAGGACCAGCAGCTTGACCAACGGCGAGCGCGCGCCCGCTCCCGAAGGGCGCATCGCGACCAGCACGAAGGCGGCTGCGAGCAACGCGGTCACGACCAGCGGATAGGCGCCGCGATGAGCATAACTCGCATGGCTCAGCCCCTCGGGCAGACTGGCGCCGCCCCAGAGATAAGCGAGGTCCATCGCGGTCTGGATGGCGAAGAGGCCATTGAACAGGACGAGAGAGCGCTTGACGGTGAGATCGCCGAGCGGGTCCAGCGGATCGGCGATCGTCGCCTTCGCCGACGGCTTGGGATCCCCGCGCTTGCGGCGGCGCAGCGAGCGCATGCGGACCAGCGGCCAGATCAGGCAGAGGATCGCGGCCCAGAACAGCGAGCGCCCGGATAGCAGTTGGCCGAGGATCGCAGGGATGTCGATCCGGTTCAGCCAGCGCTCCAGCAGCGGATTGGCCGAGACGAACAAGGCGGCGAAGACGGCGCAAAGCAGCATCGGCACCGCCCAGCCGAGCAACCCAACCAGGACGCCCGACTTGACCTGCCGCCGCCGGCCGTAGCGGCTTGCCCGCGCGAAATCGCTGAACAGTCGGAAAGGGCCGGACAATGGCAAGCTTAGCGCCGCGCGCAGCTGCTCCGCCCACGACAGCGGCCGGGCTTCGGTCAGCATCCGGGCGGACGCGGCAGTCGCCAGCAAGGCGATCGTCACCGAGAGCCAGTTGATGTCCTCGATTATCGGCAGGAGACCGGCCGCGATCAGAATTGCCGCATGCCAGCTCCGGGCGGCTTCAGCCCTGAGCGGGTTGAGGCAGGCCGAGGCCAGGGCGAGCGCAGCGAGGAAAAGCGCGAACGAGATTCCGAGCCGGTGGCCGTAGAAGAGGAAATCCGCCAGAGCGACCAGGGCTGCCGCTGCCGCCAGCTGGATCGTCAGCCATCCGGCTGGTCGTTTGACGGGCTGCGGGCTGGTGACGTCGGGCTCGAGGGCGTGAGCTGGCATGGGCGTCGATCTCGGCAGGAACCGCCTGAGGCCGGGGCTGATGCCCGGGCCGGAAAGGCGAGGATTTCGGCACAGGCGGTCCGCACCCTCGTCTCCAGCCACCAGCCGTCCTCGACCAGCCTGCGCGGCAGTCTCGGCCTGGGGGATTGGAGAGCGATGATGTCCGCCATGCGCCATCCATGCCCGCGGCGCTTGCAGCAATTCCGGCGGAGATCGGCAGAAGCTCAGGTTTTTCGTGCAGTTTTTGCGCAGGACGCCGGATTTGGCTCCGCCGCGGCGATCTCGTCGATGGCTTGCGGCAGCGCGGACGCGAGCCCGGCCGCTTTCGCTCGGTCGCCTATTGGCGCATGCCTACTCGCCGCCGCGATCGGCTTCCGCAGCGTCGCTGGCGGCGACGGCGTTTCGCATGCCCTGCCTGAGGTCCTGGACGGTCTTGTTGAGTTCGATCATCTGCGGGATCTCGAAGCCGGAGTTTCGCAGCAGCGCGTCGGTGAGGCAGCCGGTCCGCGGATGGAGCTCCCGGCCCTTTGCGGTCAGGTGGACCTCGACCAGGCGCTCGTCGATCGTGCTGCGCCGGCGCGAGAGGAAGCCGGCCGCCTCCAGCCGCTTGACCGCCGGCGTGATCGTGCTCGGCTCCAGCGCCAGGCGCTCGCCGATCGCGCTGATCGTCAAGCCGTCGCGCTCCCAGAGCGCGCTCAGCACGAGATACTGCGTGTAGGTCACGCCGAGCGCATCGAGCATCGGCTTGTAGACCCGCTGGATCGCCAGCGAGGCCGAATAGATCGAGAAGCAGAGCTGGCCGTCGAGCGGCAAGGTCGACGGGGCGGGTGCATCGGTCATGGCGGACTCCGGAAGCGGCGGACGGATCGTTCTCCAGAAAAATGATATCGCGATAAAGAAAGCGCTTTACAAGCCCGGAATGGCTGTGTACGAGAATACATATCGCGATAATGATTGTCGCGAACTAAACAACGAAAGGAACCCGCCATGACCAAGTCCACCTCCATCCTCGCCGCCGCTGCCCTCGCCCTCTCCGCCACCGTTGCGGTGCCCGCCGCCCAGGCCGCCCCCGCCGTGAAGAACGTCGTCCTCGTCCATGGCGGCTTCGTCGACGGCTCCGGCTGGCGGGGCGTCTACAACGCCCTCACGGCCAAGGGCTACCATGTCACCATCGTCCAGAACCCGACCACCTCGCTCGCCGACGACGTCGCCTTCACCCGGCGCACCATCGCCCAGCAGGACGGCCCGGTCGTGCTCGTCGGCCATTCCTATGGCGGCGTCGTGGTCAGCGAGGCCGGCACCGACCCCAAGGTCAAGTCGGTGGTCTACATCGCCGCCTTCGCGCCGGACGCCGGCGAATCCGTGATGTCGCTAATCGCCAACCCGCCTCAGGGCGCCTCCGTCCCGCCGATCCTGCCGCCGGTCGACGGCTTCCTTGCCCTCGACAAGGCCAAGTTCGCCGCCGCCTTCGCCGCCGATGTCGATGCCAGGACCGCCGCCTTCATGGCCGCCTCGCAGGTGCCCTGGGGCGTCGCGGCCGCCGGCGGCGCCGTCACCAACCCGGCCTGGAAGGTCAAGCCCGCCTTCTACCTCGTAGCCACCGACGACCGCATGATCCCGCCCCCGGCCCAGCGCCAGATGGCCAAGCGCGCCGGCGCAACCGTCGCCGAGACCAAGGGCAGCCACGCCCTCTACGTCTCCAGGCCAAAGGCCGTCGCGGACTTCATCGAAAAGGCCGCAAACCAGAAGTGAGCCATACGACGCATCGTCCAACCAACGATCCCATCCAGACAAAAGCGGGCCCAAACGGGCCCGCTTCCTTGCCGGTCGGGCGGCGGCCAGGTTTAGCCGGACGTCTTCAGAACCGCATCTCGACCCTGCCCTTGAGGGCGTGGTCTCTGGAGCGCTCGCCGATGGCCGCCGAGTAGGTCAGGCCGAGCGCGGTGGCTTGGGAGATGCGCCAGTCGAGCCCGGCCTCGGCCACCAGTGTCTCGCGATCGATCGGGGCGGCGAAGACGCGCGCGGGCGTCGTGCCGGCGACGAAGGCGGTGCGGGCCTGCGGGGTCAGTTCGCCAAAGCCATGGCGCCAGCCGAGCATGCCCCGGGCGAACAGCGGCATCGCCCCGATCTGCGCCTCGGCGCGCAGGCCAAGCGTGGTGAAGCCGAGCGTCTGGTCGGAGGAGAGCACGCGCAAGGCCGCCGCGCCGCCACGCTCGGTGCCGGCATCGGTGCTCACGCGGATCAAAGCGAGCTGGGCGAAGGGTTCGAGCGCGACGCCGCTGAAGGCGAAGGCGTAGCCGAGCTCGGCGAAGCCCTGCGTCACCGAGCCCGGGCGCTGCAGCCGCAGCAGATCGCCGAAGCCGCGGATCGCAACCTGGCGGCGGATGTCGCTCTCCGACCAGCTATAGGCGGCGCCGACATCGAAGCGCAGGCTGCCGAAGCGTGCGCCGGCATAGAGCGCGGCATGGCCGCTCTCCAACCGGCCCGAGGACAGGCGGGCATCGAGGTCGAAGCGCGACTGGCTGTAGCCGCCGGCGACGCCGACCTTCAGCGAGGAGCCGGGCGCGTCGTAGAGCATGATGTCCGCCCCGAGCAGGGCGCCGCCGCTGCGGCGGTTGAGGCTGGCTGCATTGCCGTCGGCATCGGTATTGCCGGTGCTGCCAAAGGCCGTGCCCCAGAAGGCATAGCGCGGCTGCGGCACCGGGACCGGCATGACGGTCACGCCCTTGCGGCTCGGCAAGTCGGCCGAGAAGCTCGCGGCAACCTGACCCGGCGCCTGCGTCAGCAGCGGGCCGCGCAGATGGCCGAGGATGGTGTCGCGCACCAGCCGGCTCTCGTCGATCATCACCGAGACGGCTTGGGCATGCGCCTCGCCCGAGAGCAGGTCGAAGCCGGCGCGGGCCTCGGCCGCCGTCGCCGAGATCAGCGCGTCATAGACCGGGTTGCCGACGCCGAGCCGCTCGGCTGCGATCGCGATGAAGCCCTGGTTGCGGGTCTGCGCGATGGAGGCGCGACCGGATTCGCCCGGTCCGAAGGAGGCGTCGTTGCGAGCCATCGTCAGCGTGACGTTGTTGCTGTCATAGCCAAGAGACGGCGTCAGGAAGGCGAGGTTCGACGTGACGTCGCTGAAGGTTCCGCTGACCCCACCCGCGGCATTCAGGATGGTGTAGCTCGTCGCCGCCGCATAGTTGCCGTTCTCGGCTAGCACCTGCACCGTGCCGCCCGCGAGCGTTGCCGAGCCCGAGGCGACGATCTTGTCGCTCTGCCCGGCCGCATTGACCTCCACCTGATAGGTCGAGCCCGAAGCGAACGAGACATTGCCCGCCACCGTCAGCGTGCCGATCGAGTTGCCGGGCGCGATCGTGGCGCCCGACTGGATCGTCGTCGAGCCGACGGTGCCACTGCCCTGCAGCCGCGCGCCCGATTGGACGTCGAGCGTGCCGCCGAGCGCGCCGTTGACGACGAGCGTCCCGGCCGAGACCGTGGTCGAGCCGGCGAAGCCGAAGCTGTCGCCGGTCAGGTCGAGCGCTCCGCGGCCGGCCTTGGTGAACCGGCCGGTGCCGGAGAAGACACCGGCAATGTTGGCATCGTCGCGCTGGTCGAAGACGACCGTGCCGTTGGCGGTGACGTTGCCGGAGATCGAGGCGGCGTCGCCCACCAGCGTGCCGGCCACGACGATGGTGTTGCGATAGGCATTCGTGCCGGCCAGCGTCAGCGTGCCGGCGCCGGTCTTGATCAGGTCGCCATCGCCATAGACGCCGCCGCTCAGGGTTCCGTCATGGCCATTGGTGTCGATGGTGCCGTCGCCGGCCAGCAGCACGGTCCGGTCCGTGCCGAAGGACGCGCCGAAGCGCAGCGCCCCACCGGAAAAGGCGATCGCGGTGCCGCTGGCGCCGAGATTGCCGTCATTGGAGACCTGGAGCACGCCGGCCCGGATCAGCGTGCCACCAGAATAGGTGTTGGCGCCGGTCAGGACCGTGGTGCCGGCGCCCGCCTGCACGACCACGCCGGAGCCGGAGATCACGCCGCCGAAGCTGTAGTCGTTCGAGCGGTTGAAGCTCAGGACTGCGTTGTTGACGACATCGCCGGCGAGATCGCCGGTCGTGCCGCCATTGCCGATCTGCAACATGCCGGCCGCGATCGTCGTGCCGCCGGTATGGGCCGCGCTGCCGGTCAGCGTCAACGTGCCCCAGCCCTCCTTCGCCAGGCTGCCGCTGCCGCTGATCAATCCACCGAGGGTGAAGGTCGTGCCGGCATAGGTCTCGATGGTGCCGGTGCCGAAGAGCGTGACCGAACGCCCGCTGGTGATGTCGGCATAGGTCGCCAGGCGGCCGCCGCCGTCGAAGGCGATGGCCGAACCGGCGTTGCCGAGATTGGCGTCGGCGACGATCGCCAGCGTTCCGTCGCGGATCACGGTGCCGCCGGAATAGTTGCTGGTCCCGGTCAGCAGCAGGGTTCCGGAGCCGTCCTTCAACAGGCGGCCGCTGCCGGTGACGGTTCCGGCGTAGACGCTGTCTTTTGCTTGATCGACGATGAGATCGGCGCTCCCCAGCGCGATCTCGCCGCCACTGCCGGCGAGGAAGCGCATCGAGAGATCATAGCCATCGAGATCGAGCCTCCCGCCGGTCAGGACCCAATCAGTCATGGTCGGCAAGGCGCCGGCACTGCCGGCCCGGAGTGTCCCAGCCGTGATCAGGGTTCCGCCGGACCAGCTGTTGGTCCCAGTCAGCAGCAGCGTGCCGGCTCCCGACTTAATCAGGCCGCCGGCGCCGCTCACCGCGGCGTTCACGCTCAGCGTCGTGTTGGCGGCGGTCTCGACGGCACCGTTGCCGCGCAAGGTGAAGGCACGGGCCGTGGAGATATCCGCCATCGTGCGCAGCGTGCCATTGTCGAAGGTGAGCCCGCCATTGCTTGCGCCGAGATTGCCGTCGGCCGAGATCTGCAATGTGCCGCCCGAGATGATCGTGCCGCGGCTGTAGCTGTTGTTGCCGGACAGGATCAACGTGCCGTCGCCGGTCTTCTCGAGTCCCTCCGAGCCGGTGATGGTAACCGCGATCGTTGCGGTCTCGCCGTCGAGCACGCGGATCTCCGGCGTGATGATGACGATGTTGCCGTCGTTGTAGCCGTGCAGATTGAGGCTGCCACCTGCGCCATCGACCAGCGTATAGCTGCCGCCGGCGAACTGCAGCCCGACCACATTCTGCTGGCCATCGATCGTCACCGTGCCGCCGACGCCACTGGCGTCGCGGAAGACGCCGTACACGCCGCCCCATTGCGTCGCCGCGGAGCCGCCGAGGTCGAACCAGTTCGCGTTGCCGGCATTCCAGGTGCCGTCTCCGGCACCGGCCGACGTCGTGCCCCAGAGCTGCAAGATATTGAGGCCGTTCGGGGTGACGACGACATCGACCTTGCCGGCTAACGAGGTGTCGAGCGGATAGAGGTAAGAAAATGGCGTCGTGTTCGGCGTGGTTCCGCCGACGACGCCATTGTTCGTCAGGTTGCCGGTGTAGGTGAAGATGCGGTGATAGCCGATCGCCGGCATCGCATTGCTGGCGAGGTTGAGCGTGCCGTCATTGAGGACGAGATCGCCATTGACCCGTGTCGTCGCCGAGCCCGGCGAGGAGGCCGTGTAGCCGCTGATGCGGTAATCGTAGTTGCTGCCGGTGTTGAGCGTCAGCGTGCCGTTGACGATGAGCGCGGCGGCGTCGGACGGCTTGATCGTGCCGCCGTTATTGGCTGTCAGATTGCCGTCGATGGTCAGCGAGGTCTTGCCCGAGGGCGCGAGCGTGCCGCCGCTGTTGACCGTGGTCGCGCCGATGGTGCCCTCTCCGGCAACCGTCCCGCGGCTACCGATGGTGACCACGCCGCCGAGACGCGCCGAGCCCGCCATGCGCAGCGTGCTGCTCGTGTCGCTCGAAACCGTTGTCGTCCCCGAGAACCCGGAGCTGTCGGCGGTGAGAGTGGTCGTGCCGGAGAGCACGCCGATCGCTGCCGCGCCGGAGATCGCGCTCGTGAAGCTGTAGTCGCTGGTGGTGTGGTTGAAGACCAGCCTGCCAGTGCCGGCGCCGAAATGGATATCCCCCTCGATCGTGCCGGCGGCGGCCGCGGCCTGCCCCGCTGCGGCACCGATATTGATCGTGCCGGTGCTGCCAGTCCTCTTGGCGACCTCGATCCGCTTGCCGTGGCCGGCACCGGCTTTGCCGCCATCGGCGACGGTCAGCGTGCCGCTGCCGGAGGTCCCGACCGTGAACGTCGTCGCGGTCAAGCTCGATCCGGCACCCGAAACCAGCGCCGAGCCGGTGCCGTTCTCGCCGAGCACGAGCTCCCGGGCCACGACATGCGATCCATTGCCGGTGACGCTGATCGCGCCGGCGCCCCCGACCGACGCCCCTGTGGTGATCAAGCCGGCCTGCACGGCTCCGCCATTGGCGACCGAGAGGCTGCCCTGGCCTTCATCGCCGATGGCGAGCCGGCTTCCGACGCTCCATGCCGCACCGGCCCCTGCGACCTCCACGGCCGCAACCTGGCCGGGAGCGTTGGTGATGCGGGCATTCGTCGTCGTCAGCTGAGCCCCTGCCGAGAAGACGAGCGTTCCGGCCTCGACCGCCATGTCGCCGACGCGAGCAGTCGAGGCGCCCGATAGCGTCCAGGTGCTCGTGCCCGTCTTGTTGAAGGTCGAGAAGCCTTGATATTGCGCCCCCAGGCCGCGCAGATCGAAGCTCGCATTCGCCGCGCCGCCGAGGATGAGCGTCGCGCTGTTGCCACCGAACACCTGGCCGACGAGCGTATAGCCCGCCTGCAATTCGAGCGAATTGCCGCTGCCGTTGAGCTTGATCGCCGCGCCCTGCGCGCCGGGAACGGTGCCCTGCCCCTCGCCGCCGCGCACCGCCCCCGCGACGGTGATCGCGGTCCCGCCGCCGATCACTTCGATGCCCGAACCGCCGTCTCCGCCGTGGTCGGTCGTCGTCTGCTGGGCGATACCGCCGCGCCCGCCCGAGACAAGCGCACCATTCTGGACCGTCACGCTGGCCTGGCCGTCGATGAAGATGCCCGCGCCGCCGCCGCCCGGCGATCCGCCACTGGCATCGCCGCCATCGCCGCCGATCGCGCTCCCGGCTATGGTGATCGTGGCGGAACTGGCCGTTCGGATGCCGTCGCCGCCCCAACCCGACCAGGTCTGGTAGCCGCCGCGGCCGCCTTTTCCGCCCAGCGCATGACTATCGGACGCCAACGTGATGATCGTGCTGCCGCCATCCCGCGCGTTGACCTCGATGCCGGAGCCGCCGCGACCGCCATTCCCGTCGGCTCCGTTACGGCCATAATTGGCGTTCGGCATGTTGTAGCCATAGACCGAACCGGGAGGGCCACCGCTCCCGCCCTCGCCACCATCGCCGCCATTGCCACCCTGAGCGGTCGTTCCGTAGAGGCTGATCTGCCGGCCATAGGCCGAGTACAAGCCGGCGCCGCCGCTGCCGCCGTCACCGCCCGCGCCTGCGGGCCCACCATCGCCGGGGTACCAGCGCGCGATGACCGTGCAGATTCCCCTGCCGTAGCAGAGCGAGGTTTCGTAGGCCCCCGAACCGGAGCCGCCATCGCCACCATTGCCGCCGCGGCCGCCATTCCCGCCCCGCAGGGTCGCATTGGTGGCCGTCACGACGAGATTGGATGGCGGCGTGTAGTAGAACCCCTTCATGGGGTCGTAGACGAGCTGCCGGCCGGGCAGGCTCAGTCCCGCTGCGCCACCTCCGCCGCCGCCGCCACCGCCGCCGCCTGCACCCCCATGCCCGATGAAGGGGTCCCGATAGGAGTTGCCTCCCGTCCCTCCGTTTCCGCCGGAGCCGCCATCGCCGCCCACCAGGCTGATCGTCTGGGCCGCGGTCAGCAACGTCCCGGTGAAATCGAGGCCGACGGCCCCGCCGCCACCGCCACCACCGCTGCCGCCGTCATGCCCCGGCGCGCCGGCTGCACCGTGCGACGGTGAGCCGCCTCCGGAACCGGATTGCCCGACATGCCCGGCATATCCCGGCGGGATCGACTGGAGAATGGAGGTGGTACCGCTGATGTCGCCACCTTCGCCGCCGCCATGGCCGCGCACACCACTGCCGCCCTTGCCACCTTTGGATCCACCACCCGACGAGGCATTGGCGCCACCGCCGCCGCCACCGCCGCCACCGGCATATTCGCCGCCGCGGCTTCCGGCTTGCCCCTTGGTCGGATGACTGATGCCGTGCGCGCCCCCTGCCCCGCCCTGACCGCTCACCTGTGCCCAAGCCGGCAGCGCCAGCACGAAAGGTGAGCAGAACGCGGCCGGCACGGCCATGGCGAGCAGGATGCGCAGCAGCGCGGTCGAATATGCAAGGCTGCCCGATGCGGCAGACCGAAGCCGGGAGACGCACTGCGTCGCCTCGTAGGCCGTCACGGGGCCCAGCTCCGGAGGGATGGCGGCGCGGTAGCGGCGAAGCGGCATAAGTCGTGCGGATGTCTCGATCGGCCCCGCATTGATTTCGCGCTCCGGACGGGCGGCAAGCGGAATTCGACGAATGGACATGCCGGTTCGACGAACGGCCGCCCCAGCCCGATTCATCGTGAGAAATCAGTTAAATGACGGCGGGCTGCACTGCCCGCGAATCAGCGGCCCGCGCTCACACGCCGAGGCGTTGCCGCAGCTCTTGCCGGTAGGGTCGCGACACCGGCCAGGCCTCGGTGAGCTGGCCGAGCCCGATCGTCCAGCGGTCACCGGCGCGCCGGTCGAGGCCGCTGACATGCTGGAGATTGACGATCGCGGTGCGGTGGATGCGCAGGAAGATCGTGGGGGGCAGGAGCCCGGCCCAGAGCGTCAGCGGGCGCAGATCGAGCACGGTCGAGCCATCCCGCAGCCAGACCTTGGCATAGTCGCGGGCCGAGCGGACGCCGAGGATGGCTTGCGGATCGATGCCGATGATCTGGCCCTGCCGGCGCAGATAGATCAGCGGAACGAATGTCCTGGCGCCGTCGATGAGCGACTGCCCGCTGCGGGACGAGCCGTAACGCGCCAACGCGATCAGCTCGGCACAGCGGAACAGCGCCCCGATCTCGGCCGGCGACCAATGACGCTCGGCAGTGGTCGCATCGAAGCCGATGCAGGCGCGCAGGCGTCCGCCATGGAAGACCGGCACGCTGAGCACGCTCTTGTCGCTCTGCCTGAGCATCTCGACCTGGAGCGGGCGGGCCGGGCGCGGCAGCTCGGCGACGCGGTTGATCATCACTGCCCTGCCCTTCGCCAGGAACTGGTGCAGCCAGGCGATCATGGTCACCGGCGCGTCCTGCAGGTCCTCGACGAAGGATCGCACGCCCTGCTGGCTCCATTCATGCGTGTTGCGGAAGCGCAGCAGCTCGGCGTCGTATTCGAACATCCAGGCCCGGTCGGCGCCGGCGAGCGCGCCAATCTCGGCCAGGGCAGCAGTGATCGCGATGTCGATCGGCTCCTGCAGCAACCACCTGGCGACGTGATAGGGCCAGTCGGTTCCCGCCGCCTCGCCGCACTCGCCGCACTCGCCGAGCGCATAGGCTTCGTAGACGGGATCAGCCGCAGATGTGGAACTTTCAGCCATGCCGAGAGCGATCTTCCGCCATCATCCGCCTAGGGCAAGCCTGTGCCTGCGTTGGGCGACGTCGCATCAGGCCGGCGCGGCCGGCGCGCCGGCCCATTCGGTCCTTGCCGGGATCGCCTCGCCCTTCATGACGATGGTGAGCAGGCCGAGCCGAGCGTGGTCGCCGACATCGGTGTCGTAGAGCACCGTGGTCAACCCGCCCAGTGCGCAGCCCTTGCCGATCTCGATGCGGCCGACCTTCATCACCCGGTCCTCGAAGAGATGGGTCTGGAGATTGGCGGTCGCGTTGATCGCGGCATAGTCGCCGATGCTGACGCAATCGAACTCGGTGATATCGGTCGAGTCGAGATAGACGCCCTGGCCGATCTTCACGCCGAAGAGGCGCATCGCCCAGGGCAGCATCGGCGTGCCGCGCAGCGCATTGAGCAGGATCGCGCCGGCCGTGCCCCAGTAAAGCGTCGTCATCGCCTCGGTGCGCAGCGCCCACCAGGACCAGAGGCCGCGATTGCCGGGCCGGTAGACGCCCATCAGCAGCCATTTCACCAGCAGCACGGCCGTCGCCAAGGCGATCGAGGTTCCGATGGCGCAGGCGATGAAGACCGGGGCGAACTCGCCCCAGCTCTGGGCGCGCTCGAGGGCGGGGAAGAGGAAGAGCTCGGCCGTGATGGTGCCGAAGGTGATGAACATCATCGTCGGCATCGAGGCGCTGAACAGTTCGAAGACGGCGCGCAGGACGCGGCGCCAGAGCGGCGGCCGGAAGGTCTTGGCGATGTCGGCATCGTCGAAGCGCTGGCGTGAGGGCAGCAGGATCGGCGGGCTGCCGAAGCGGGTCTCGCCGGGCTGCATCGCGACATCGCTGGGCGGCTTCGACTTGATGCCAAGCAGCGAGCCTGATGGCAGGAAGGCGCCGGGCGGCACGACCGCATCATTGCCGATGAAGACCTGATCGCCGGTGCGCACGGGCTTGGCGGTCATCCAGCCGCGGCGGACATCCTCGTCGCCGAGCACGACCTCGTCGGCGACGAAGCAGCGATCGCCGATCTCGATCATGTCGTAGCGGCCGGCGAAATTGGTGGCGATCTCGGTGTCCTTGCCGATCTTCGCACCCATCATGCGGTACCAGAGCCGCATGTAGATGGTGGAGAACAGCGAGGACAGGCTCTGGAGCATCACCTCCGAGGCGAGGCCGACGGTCCATTTGCGCAGGCCGTAGCCGGAGGCGATGGCGTGCGTGCCCTCGATCGAGCGCGGCTGCACCAGCCAGCGGATCGCGGTGACGAACAGCACGGTGCCGAGCATCAGCACCATCGCGGTCGGCCAGGCGATGACCGGCAGGACCCAGCGATAATCGATGCCGACCAATTGCTGCAGCGGCCCGTCGAACCGGTCGAGGATGACGAAGGCCGGGAAGATCGGCAGCAGCGCCAGCGCCGGCATCAGCACCAGCATGGCGGCGAAGAAGACGCCCTGCAGGGCCCTGACCGGCATCGAAAGCTTGGGCGCGGGCTGCGGCCAGGCGGCGGGGTCGACCGCGCCGATACGGCGGCCGGGCGAGCCGTCCCAATGCTCGAAGGCGCCGATGCGGCTGCCCGCGGCGAGCGCTGTCAGGTCGGCGAGTTCGGCACCTTCGCCGATCACCGTGTCGTGGCCGATGGCGCAGGAAGTGCCGATATAGGCGTCCTTGCCGATCGTGATCCTGCCGATCACCAGCTCGTTGCCGACCACCTCGGCATTGGCGAGGCTGAGCTTGCCGCCGAGCGTGACGTCGTCGCCGATCTCGACGAGGTCGATCGCACCGGCCTCGAAGCCGCTGACGAAGACGCCCTTGCCGACCTTGGCGCCGAGCAGGCGCATGGCAATGCTCGCCAGCGGCGTGCCCTGCATCAGGCTGAGATGGATCATCGCGGTGAACTGGCGGGCAAGCCACCAGCGGAAGAAATAGACGCCCCAGAGCGGATAACGGCCCGGCGTCGTGCGCCAGAGCACCAGGCGCTTGCCGACGATGCCGGCGAGCATCACCGTGAGCACAACGAGGGCGTAGATGCCCATCATCATCAGGACTTCGCGTAGCTCGATCACCCCGTCCGAGGTGATCAGCTCGTAGATCACGTAGATCGTCAGCCAGGGGCCGGTCAGCGCCAGCAGCAGCAGCGGCATGCAGGCGAGCTGGGCGAGCCCGCAGAGCAGGCGGCGCGATAGCGGCGGCGGCTCGAAGGAAAGATCGCGCGCCGGCTTGCCCGCATTTGCCTGCCTGCGCTCGTCGAGCCGGGCGGCGATCGCGCGCAGCGTGCGCAGGCTGTAGACGTCCTCCAGCGTGATGCTCGGCAGGTCGGGATTGGCGCGCACGCCGGCGAGGAAGGTCGCGGCCAGCAGCGAATGGCCACCGAGATCGGCGAAGAAATCGGCCTCGAACCCGACCGACTGGCCCGGGAAGAGCGGCTTGGCGGCGGCGAGCAGGGCGGCCTCCGTCGCGCTCTGCGGTTCCTCCTGCTCCTCGGCGGAAGCTACCAGCGTCAGCGGTGCCGCCTTCAGCGTCTTGCGGTCGGCCTTGCCCGAGGTCAGGCGCGGCAGGCTCGCCATCTCCTCGAAATGCGAGGGCACCATATAGGGCGGCAGGGTCTCCTTCAGCGCGGCGCGCACGCTGGCGCGGTCGAAGGCGGCGCCAGCGTCCGGCACCACGAAGGCGACGAGCCTGTCGATACCGTCGTCGCGGCGCAGCACCACGGTCGCCTGCGCAATGCCGGGCAGGTCGCAGAGCCTCGCCTCGATCTCGCCGAGCTCGAGCCGGAAGCCGCGCAATTTGACCTGGTCGTCGATGCGGCCGTGGAAGAGGATCTTGCCCTTCTCGGAGATGCTGACCGCGTCGCCCGAGCGGTAGAGCACCGGGTCGGCACCGTCTCCGCCGAAGGGGTTGGCGATGAATTTCTCGGCGGTGAGCTCGGGGCGGCCGAGATAGCCGGCGGCGACACCGGGGCCGCCGATCAGGAGTTCGCCCTCGGTACCGGGGCCGACGATCCGCATCTCCTCGTCGACGACGTAGCAGGTGTAGTTCGGGATCGGCACGCCGATGGTCACCGCCTCGTCCGGCGTGACCTCGTCGACGGTGGCGACGACGGTGGCCTCTGTCGGCCCGTAGGAGTTGAAGACCTTACGGCCCGGGCGGCACCAGCGCTGGCGGACGGCGGGCGGGCAGGCCTCGCCGCCGAGGATGATGATGCGCAGGCTCGGAATGTCCTGCGGCATCATAGCGAGCAACGTCGGCACGGTGTCGAGCACGGTGATGCCGGCTTCCGCCATCAAAGCGGGCAAGCGCTCGACCTCGCCCAGCACCTGCGCCGAGGCGACCCAGAGCGTCGCGCCGACGAGATAGGGGACGAAGATCTCCTCCAGCGAGAGATCGAAGGCGACCGAAGCGCCCTGGAAGGAGACGTCGTCCGCCGCCATGCCGTAGACGTGGTTCGACGAGCGCAGATAGTGGCAGATGTTGCTGTGGGCGATGACGATGCCCTTGGGCTTGCCGGTCGAGCCCGAGGTGTAGATCGCATAGGCCGGGCTCGCCGGCGTCACGCCGTCGGCGCGCGGCTCGACCGGCGGAGCGTCGTCGCCGCCGGCAATCAGATCGCGGCAGCTCACGGCGTCGGCAGGCAGTTCCCGATCGAGCTTCGCGCGGCTGGCGTCGTCGATGACGATGATCTTCGCCGCACAATCGGCAAGGCATTCGCCGATGCGCTCGGGCGGCGCGTCGGCATCGAAGGGGATATAGGCCGCGCCAGCCTTGAGGATGCCGAGCAGCGCGACGTGCAGGTCGAGCGAGCGCGACATCCACAGGCCGACGAAATCGCCAGCCGTGACGCCGCGCGCCCGCAGCGCCCGCGCCACCTTGTCGGCCCTTGCGTCGAGCTCGGCGTAAGTGACGCGTTCGGCGCCGAAGATGATGGCGATGTGGTCGGGCGTACGCTGGGCGGAGGCCTCGAAGATCTCGCCGAGCAGCTCGTCACGCAGGAGCGACGGCTCCACGGCACCCACGAGTTTCCCGGCACCGCGCCCGACGATGGCGTGCATGATCCGCTTCCCCCAAAGCCAAATGCCGCAAGGACGAGCGGCCCATGCGAGACCGGGATTTGTTAGCGGCGAGAGATGTAGATTGCGTTAGGAGGTTGCGACGGGTTGTCCCTCTGTCCGGCCTCGCAGCTCGCCGGGTCCGAACGTCGCGCCCGTTATGCGAGCCGCGGCGGCGGACGAAAACAAGTGTCGTCGACGCTTGTTAGTCCCGCGGAAATTGGTTACAAACGCAACTATATCATGACCGCTGCCAATGCTGCGGCGGGAGGGAAGAGCCGTTCGGGAGCAGGATCATGAACGTTCGGAACACGACTGCCGCGCAAGCGCAGGACGGCGCAGCCAGGAGCGCGATCGCGGCCGGCTACATGTCCGGCTTCGGCAACGGCTTCGAGACCGAGGCCCTGCCGGGCGCGCTGCCGCTGGGTCGCAACTCGCCGCAGCAATGCGCCTACGGGCTCTATGCCGAGCAGCTCTCCGGCTCGCCCTTCACCGCGCCGCGCACCACCAATGAACGCTCCTGGCTCTACCGCATCCGGCCGACAGTCGCCCATTGGAACACGTTCCGGAAGGTCGATACCCGGCTCTGGCGCACAGCGCCGGCCCGCGAGGTCGACATGCCGATCGCGCCGCTGCGCTGGAGCCCGATCCCGATCCCGTCGGAGCCGCTCTCCTTCATCGAGGGCGTCCACAGCATCACCACGGCCGGCGACGCCGGCAGCCAGGGCGGCATGGGCGCGCATGTCTACCTGATCACGCGCTCGATGGCGGACGAGTATTTCTATAATGCGGACGGCGAGATGCTGTTCGTGCCGCAGCAGGGCAGCCTCAGGCTCTGGACCGAGTTCGGCATCATCGACATCGAGCCGGGCGAGATCGCGGTCATCCCGCGCGGCGTCAAGATCCGGGTCGAGCTCACGGACGGTCCGGCCCGCGGCTACATCTGCGAGAACTATGGCGGCGCCTTCACCTTGCCGGAGCGCGGGCCGATCGGCGCCAATTGCCTCGCCAATCCCCGCGACTTCCTGACACCGGTCGCGGCCTATGAGGACCGCGACGCGCCCTCGAAGATGTATGTCAAATGGGGCGGCAATCTCTGGGCCGCCGATATCGAGCATTCGCCGCTCGACGTCGTCGCCTGGCACGGCAATTACGCGCCCTATAAATACGATCTCAGGCGCTTCTCGCCGGTCGGCCCGATCCTCTACGACCATGCCGACCCGTCGATCTTCACCGTGCTGACCTCGCCCTCGGAGACGCCCGGCACGGCGAATATCGACTTCGTCATCTTCTCCGACCGCTGGCTGGTGGCCGAGAACACCTTCCGCCCGCCCTGGTACCATATGAACGTGATGAGCGAGTTCATGGGGCTGGTCTACGGCGTCTACGACGCCAAGACCGGCGGCGGCTTCGTGCCGGGCGGCATCTCCCTGCACAACACGATGCTGCCGCATGGCCCGGACCTCGACGCCTTCGAAAAGGCCAGCACCGTCGACTTGAAGCCGCACAAGCTCGAAGGCACGCTCGCCTTCATGTTCGAGACGCGCTTTGCGCAGCAGGTCACCGCCTTCGCCGCGCAGAGCGAGGCGCTGCAGCAGGACTATGGCGGCTACGGTCACAAGCTGACCAAGCATTTCGACCCGAACAAGCCCTGAGGTCGGGGCGCATTCGCGCGGCGTCTCAGATGCCGAGATAGGCCTCGCGGATGCGCGGGTCGGCGATCAGCTCCTCGGCCGTGCCGCTGAAGCCGATGCGGCCGGTCTCCATGACATAGCCGCGGTCGGCGATCCTTAGCGCTGCGTAGGCGTTCTGCTCGACCAGCAGAACGGTGACCCCAAGCGATTTCAGGTTTTTCACGACCTCGAAAATCTGCGCGACGAGGATCGGCGCCAACCCCATGCTGGGCTCGTCGAGCAGCAAGCAGGCGGGCCGGGCCATCAGGGCACGGCCGATCGCCAGCATCTGCTGCTGGCCGCCGGAGAGTCCGCCGGCCGGCAGGTTGCGCTTCTCCTTCAGGATCGGGAACATCGCGAAGGCATCAGCCATGTCGCGCTCAACGCGCTCGTCGGCGAAGAGATAGGCGCCGAGCCGAAGGTTCTCCTCCACCGTCAGATTGGTGAAGATCAATCGGCCTTCCGGCGATTGCGAGAGGCCTAAGGCCACGCGACGATGGGCCGGGATCGCCTTCAGCGCCTCGCCGCGGAAGATGATCGCGCCGCCGCTCGCCGGCTGGACGCCGGAGATGCAGCGCAGCAGCGTGGTCTTGCCGGCGCCATTGGCGCCGACGACGGTGACGATCTCGCCCGAACCGACCTCGAGGTCGACCCCGTGCAGGACCTCGATCCGGCCATAGCGCGAGCGCAGCCCCTCAACCGAGAGCATGGCCCGCCTCCGTCGCTTGCGTACCGAGATAGGCCTCGATCACCTTGGGATCGCGCGAGACGACAGCCGGCGCGCCCTCGGCGATCTTCTCGCCGCGATCGAGCACGACGATGTGCTTGGAGATGCGCATCACCATCTTCATGTCGTGCTCGACCAGAAGGATGGCGACGCCGGACTTGGCGACCTCGGCGATCAGATGGTCGATCTCCTCGGTCTCGACCGCGTTGCAGCCGGCCGCCGGCTCGTCGAGCAGGAGGATGCGCGGCTCCAGCGCCAGCGCCCGGGCGATCTCGAGACGCTTCAGCGCGCCATAGGAGAGCGAGGACGCCTCCCGTTCGGCAGCGCGTCCCAAGCCAACGCGCTCAAGAAGCTCGCTCGCGCGGGCTTTGGCCGCAGCACTGCGCCGGCGCGAGGACGGCAGGCCGAGGAGATCGCCGAGAATCGGTCCGCGCTCCCTGAGATGGCAGCCGGTCATGGCGTTCTCCAGCACGCTCATGCGCTGGAAGATCTGCAGGTTCTGGAAGGTGCGCGACAGGCCGCGCTCGGCCAGCCGGTTCGGCGCCAGGCCGGTGACGTCCTGGCCATCCAGCGCGATCCGGCCGCGCTGGGGCTGGTAGACGCCGGAGATCATGTTGAACAGCGTGGTCTTGCCGGCACCATTCGGGCCGATCACCGAGACGATCTCGCCCGGCGAGACCGAGAAGCCGACATCGTCGACGGCGCGCAGGCCGCCAAAATCGATGCCGAGACCTTCGACCGAAAGGAGCGCCATCAGCCCCTCCCCTTCAGGCGACGCATCAGCGAGGGCAGGAGCCCCTCGCGCATGAAGATCATCACCAGCATCATGATCAGGCCGAGGATGAGGTTCTCGTATTGCTGCAGCACGGTGAGCGCCTGCGGCAGCAAGGTCAGCGTCGCCGCGCCGAGGATAGCGCCCGGCACCGAGCCGACGCCGCCGAACACCGTCATCGTCACCAGCTCGATCGAGTGCAGGAAGCCGGCGACATCGGGGGTGATGAAGCGGTTCATCAGCGCCAGCAGCGAGCCGGAGAGCGAGGCGTAGACGGCCGAGATCACGAAGGCCGAGAGCTTCAGCTTGGCGACGTCGACGCCGACGGTACGAGCCGCAACCTCGGAATCGTGCAGAGCGCGCAGCGCTCTCCCCGAAGGGCTGTCATGTAGGTTGAGCGCGATCCAGGCGCCGGCGAGCATGGAAAGGCCGGTGAAGGCGTACCAGAACTGGGCGTTGCTCAAGCCGATGCCGATGCCGGCGAGCGCGCTGCGCAGGCCAAGCTCGGCGACCTCGCGCCCGTCCGGCCCGCCGGTGATCCTGGCCTCATTGGCGAGCACCATCGAGACGAGAATGCCGAAGCCGAGCGTGGCAACGGCGAGGTAATAGCCCTTGAGCCGCAGGATCGGCCGGCCGATCAGCCAGGCGACACCACCCGACAGCACCGCGCCGAGCAGCATGGCGAGGCCAGGATGCAGGCCAATATAGCCGGGCGCCAGCGCGCAGGCATAGGCGCCGATCCCGGCGAAGCCGGCATGGCCCAGGCTGATCTGGCCGGCGAAGCCGATCAGGACGACAAGGCCGGTGACGGCGAGCCCGTTGACGAAGATCAGCGCGCCGATGCGGTAGTAGAAATTCGAGGGGAAGAAGGCCGGCGCCAGTGCGACCAGCACCGCGAGTACAATCAGCGTGAGATGCTTGCGGGACAGGCGCATTGTCAGACCCGGTCCATCGCCTTGCGACCGAGCAGGCCCTGCGGCCGCACGAACAGGATCGCGAGGATCAGCACGAAGGCGACAGCGTCCTTGTAGACGGACGAGACATAGCCGGCCGTGAGCGCTTCGATCAGCCCGAGCAGCAACCCTCCTACCAACGCACCGCCTGGAACGCCCATGCCGCCGAGCATGGCGGCGGCGAAGCCCTTCAGCGCCATCGCGACGCCGAGATCGTAGCTGGTCAGGGTGATCGGCGTGACGAGCACGCCGGCGAGCGCGCCGATCGCGGCCGAGACGGCGAAGCTCAGCGTCATCATGTGGTTGGGGTTGATGCCGACCAGGCTCGCCGCGATGCGGTTGTTGGCAGTGGCGAGCACAGCCTTGCCGGTCAGCGTGCGGGCGAAGAACAGCCAGAGCGCAAGGAAGATCGCGACTGCCCCGACGATGACCCAGAGGCCCTGCGGCAGCATCGTTGCGCCGAAGATCCTGAGCGGATCGTCGCCGGAGAAGCTCGGGAAGCGATGGAGCTGCTTGTCGAAGACGAGCTGGGCGCTGCCGCGCAGGAAGATCGAGGCGCCGATCGTGATGATGATCAGGCTGGCGACGGGGGCGCCGCGCGCCGGCTCGATCGCCAGCTTGTTGAGCAGCACGCCGACCACTGCGGCGGCGAGAATGGCGAGCAGCGCCGCCAGCGGCAGCGGGATGCCAGCCTGCCAGGCGAAGAAGGTGATCATCCCGCCGAGCATGACGAACTCGCCCTGGGCAAAGTTCACCACGTCGGAGGCGTTGTAGATCAGGGTGAAGCCGAGCGCGACGAGCGCATAGACCGCCCCGACCGTCACGCCCGACAACAGGTATTGGAGAAGTTCCGCCACTCTATGCTCCCCGTGGCTCGATCACCGTTCCAGCCCGTCATGCTCGCCCTTGTGGCGAGCATCCACGTCTTGAACACCGCCTTGCCCGAGGGAAGACGTGGATGGTCGGGACAAGCCCGACCATGACGGAAAGGGCGTCGCTCAGCGACCGCAGACGCGCCCCATTCCGGCGCCTTACTGCACCAGCGCCCAGTTGCCGCCCTTGATCTCGAGCATGCGGAACGCCGTGAGGTCGAGGCCGAGGTGATCGCCCGCCGCCATGTTGAAGGTGCCGGTCACGCCGACGAAGCCCTTCGTGCCCTCGAGCGCATCACGGATCGCCTTCGGCTCGGCCTTGCCGGCGCGCTTGATCGCATCGACCAGCAGCCGCAGGCCGTCATGCGCATAGCCGCCGAAGGTCGAGGCGGGCTGGTTGAACTTCCCCTGATAGGCGGTCGTGTAAGCGGAGACGACCGCCTTCTGCGGGTCGTTCGCCGGCAGGAGGTTGGCGACGAGGACGGCGGTTCCGGGCAGACGCACGCCTTCGGAGGCCGGACCGGCGAGGTCGATGAAGCTCTTCGAAGCGACGCCATGTGACTGGTAGAGCGGCGTCTTGATGCCGAGCTGGCCGTAATTGCGGGTGACGATCGCAGGGCCCTGGCCGAAACCGGGATTGAGGATCGCCTGCACCTCGCCCTTGGAGCGGATATTGGTCAGCTGCGGGGTCATGTCGGCGTCGTTCGGGCCGTAGGTCTCCTCGGCCAGCACGGTGATGCCGAACTCGCCGATGACCTGCAGGCACTGCTTGCGCATCGAGGCGCCGAAGCCGTCGGAGCCTGAGATCAGGGCGATCTTGCTGAAGCCCTTGGCCTTCATGTCCTCGAAGATCTTGCGGCAGGCCATCTTGTCGGTATGCGGCGTCTTGAAGACGAAGGGCTTGACCGGATCGATGATCTCGATCGCGCCCGCCAGCGAGATGAACGGGATCTTGGCGTTCTCGACGACCGAGATGATCGACATGGTGGTGCCGGTGGTCGAGCCGCCGACGATGGCGACGACCTCGTCGTCCTCGACCAGGCGAGTGGCGAAGGTGCGCGCCTTGTTCGGATCGCCGCCATCGTCATAGAGGAAGAGCTTGATCTTCTGGCCGAGCACACCGCCGGCGGCGTTGATCTCGTCGACCAGCAATTTGAGGGTCTTGGCCTCGGGATCGCCGAGCGAGGAGGCCGGGCCGGTCTCGGAGACCGAGGCGCCGATCTTGATGTCGGCAAAGGCCGGGCCGGCCAGGCCGAGCGTCAGCGCGAGCGCGCCGCCGATAACTCCGAACTTCATTGTTTCCTCCACGTTCCCATTTTTGTGCCGAGGCACTTTTTGGTTCGTCGCCGCGCAGCTGAAGATCAGAGCACGGTCGCCGTCGTTCCCTTGAGCGTGAGGCTCTCCCGGATCGCGCGGGTCGCCATCGCCTTGTTGGATTAATAATTGACCGACCGTTCGGACTATGCAAGGAGTTTTTTGAAGCGACGGCCCAAGGCCGCGACTTGAATGGGAGGAAGGCTCGTGTCCGACACGGTCAAGATAGAGCTCGCCGACGGCCTGCTGCGGCTGACGCTCAATCGTCCCGACAAGCTGAATTCCTTCAACGACGAGATGCATCTGGCGCTGCGCGCCGGCTTCCAGCGCGCGCATGGCGAGAGCGACATTCGCGCCGTCCTGCTGACGGGTGCCGGCCGCGGCTTCTGCGCCGGCCAGGACCTGGGCGATCGCGACCCGCGCAAGGAGACGGCGCCGGATCTCGGCCGCACGATCGAGACTTTCTACAATCCCCTCATCCGGCTGATCCGCAGCCTCGACAAGCCTGTCGTCTGCGCCGTCAACGGCGTCGCGGCCGGTGCCGGCGCCAATATCGCCATAGCCTGCGACATCGTGCTGGCGGCCCGCTCGGCGAAGTTCATCCAGGCCTTCTCGAAGATCGGCCTCGTGCCCGATTCCGGCGGCACCTGGAGCGTCGCGCAAATGCTCGGCGAAGCCCGCGCCAAGGCGCTGGCCCTGCTGGCGGAACCGTTGACGGCGGAGACCGCCGCCGCCTGGGGCCTGATCTGGCGCGCCGTCGACGATGCCGAGCTGATGAGCGAGGCCGAAGCGCTCGGCAAGAAGCTCGCCGCCGGCCCGACCTTCGGGCTTGGCCTGATCAAGCAGGCGATCCAGGCCTCGGCCGGCAACACGCTCGACCAGCAGCTCGATCTCGAGCGCGACCTGCAGCGCCGCGCCGGCCGCAGCGCCGACTATGCCGAAGGCGTCCTCGCCTTCCTCGACAAGCGCCAGCCGAAGTTCAGCGGACGATGAGCCTCGACTTTTCCGATCCGGTCGCCGTCGCCCGCGCCTCGGCCGCGGCGATGTGGGACAAGGACCTCGCGTCGCGCAGCCTCGGCATGAGCCTCGATGCGGTCGGCCCTGGCGAGGCGACACTGTCGCTGACCGTGACGGCGGCGATGACCAACGGCCACAAGACCTGCCATGGCGGCTACATCTTCACCTTGGCGGATTCGGCCTTCGCCTTCGCCTGCAACAGCTACAACCAGAACACCGTCGCGCAGCATTGCTCGGTGACGTTCCTGCGCCCGGCCTTCGAGGGCGATCGCCTCACTGCGAGCGCGCGCGAGGTCTCGCGCATCGGCCGCGGCGGCATCTACGACATCAAGGTGACGAACCAGAACGGCGAGCATGTCGCGGAATTCCGCGGCCACTCCCGCACCGTCAAAGGTACGCCGATACCCGCGCCGGGCTGAACGTTCCGGCCGAAACAAGACAAAGCGGAGGACACCCATGGAAGACCTTTCGCCCCGCGCGGGCGATCTCGACCCCATCGAAACGGCCTCCCGCGACGAGATCTCGGCGCTACAGCTCAAGCGGCTGAAGACGACGCTCGACCACGCCTATCGCAACTCGCCGCACTATCGCGCGCAGTTCGACAAGGCCGGCGTCCATCCCGACGATCTCAGGACGCTCTCCGACCTCTCGAAATTCCCGTTCACGGTGAAGAAGGACCTGCGCGACACCTATCCGTTCGGGATGTTCGCGGTGCCGCAGGAAAAAATCGCCCGCATCCACGCCTCCTCCGGCACCACCGGCAAACCGACCGTCGTCGGCTATACCCAGAACGACATCGAGATGTGGGCGACCTGCGTCGCCCGCTCGATCCGGGCGGCCGGCGGCCGGGCTGGCGACATTTGCCATGTCGCCTATGGTTACGGCCTGTTCACCGGCGGGCTCGGTGCCCATTACGGCGCCGAGAAGCTCGGTTGCACGGTGATCCCGATCTCCGGCGGCATGACCGAGCGCCAAGTCTGCCTGATCCAGGACTTCAAGCCGCGCATCATCATGGTGACGCCGTCCTACATGCTGTCGATCCTCGACGAGTTCCGGCGCCAGGGCCTCGATCCGCGCGAGTCCTCGCTGACTGTGGGCATCTTCGGCGCCGAACCCTGGACCAATGCGATGCGCGAGGAGATCCAGCAGGATTTCGACATGCACGCCGTCGACATCTACGGCCTGTCGGAAGTGATCGGCCCGGGCGTCGCCAGCGAATGCGTCGAGACCAAGGACGGGCTCCATGTCTGGGAGGACCATTTCTACCCGGAGATCATCGATCCGGAGACCGGCGCTGTCCTGCCCGACGGCGAGCTCGGCGAACTGGTCTTCACCTCGCTGACCAAGGAGGCGCTGCCGATCATCCGCTATCGCACCCGCGACCTGACGCGGCTGCTGCCCGGCACGGCGCGGGCGATGCGCCGGATCGAGAAGATCACCGGCCGCTCCGACGACATGATGATCCTACGCGGCGTCAACATTTTCCCGACGCAGATCGAGGAACAGCTGCTGAAATGCGGCGGCCTCGCCCCGCATTTCCAGATCGAACTCGTGCGCGCCGGCCGCATGGACGACATGGTCGTGCATGTCGAGGCGATGCCGCACGCAGCCACTGTGGATGCGCGCACCGCCTCGGCCAAGGAACTTGCGCACCACATCAAAAGCGTGGTGGGGGTGAGCACCAAGATAAAGGTCGGCGACCCCGATTCGGTCGAGCGTTCGGCCGGCAAAGCCAGGCGCGTCGTCGACAACAGGCCGAAAGGATAACAGGCGATGGCCCGGACCAGGGCTGCGGATTTCGACGAGAAGCGGCGCAGCATCCTCGACAGCGCCGCGGCCGTCTTCGCCAAGCTCGGCATGGAGCGCGCCTCGATGGCGCAGATCGCCCAGGAGAACAATGTCTCCAAGGCGCTGCTCTACCATTACTATCCGAGCAAGGACCTGCTGATCTTCGATATCGGCCGCACCCATCTTGTCGAGCTGGAGGCGGCGATCATCGAGGCCGACCGGCCCGATCTCGAGCCGCGGGCGCGCTTGCGCCATCTGATCGGCGGCGTGCTGGAGAACTACCGCACGGCGTCGAACTTCCACCAGGTCCTGCTCAACGGCACCGGCTCGCTCACCGAAGCCCAGCGGCTGGAGCTGCGGGAAATGGAGCGCCGTATCGTCAAGGCGTTCTCGGACGTGCTCGTCGACATCAATCCGGCGCTGGCGGACAACCGCGCCGGGGTGACGCCGGTCACCATGTCGCTCTTCGGCATCCTCAACTGGGTCTACACTTGGTTCCGGCCAAGCGGAGCGCTCAGCCGGGAAGGCTATGCCGACATGGTCACCGCGCTGTTCCTCGACGGCGCCAGCGCAATGAAGTAGCGGCGCTCAAGCCGGCCAGGTCTTCGCCACCATGGTCAGCACGTCGTATTGCGCGACGAGCTGGGCGTCCTGGTTTGTCACCGTGCAGTCCCAGCGCACCTCGCCATAATCCTCGGTCTCGCGCGGATTGATCTGCTTGCAGGTCAGCGTCACCTGCAAGCTGTCGCCCGGATTGACCGGCGTCAGGAAGCGCAACGCGTCGACGCCGTAATTGGCGAGCACCGGGCCCGGCGCCGGATCGACGAACAGGCCCGCCGCGAACGACACGATCAGATAGCCATGCGCGACGCGCCCGTCGAAGAACGGGTTCGCCTTGGCCGCCTCCTCGTCCATATGGGCGTAGAAGGTGTCGCCGGTGAAATGGGCGAAGTGCTCGATGTCCTCCAGCGTCACCGTGCGCGAGGCCGTGACGAGCTGATCGCCGATCTCCAGCTCGGCCAGCGACTTGCGGAAGGGATGGATGCCGTCCTGCCGCGTCTTGGCACCCTGCATCCAGCGTCCGGTGACCTCCGACAATAACCAGGGCGCGCCCTGGACGGCGGTGCGCTGCATGTAGTGCTTGACCGAGCGCATGCCACCGAGCTCCTCGCCGCCGCCGGCGCGGCCCGGGCCGCCATGGACCAGCACCGGAAGCGGCGAGCCATGGCCGGTCGAGGACTTGGCGCTGACGCGGTTGCCTAGCATGACGCGGCCATGCCAGGGCCCGAGCGCCTCTACGGCCTCGCGCGCAAAGGCGGCGTCGTTGGTGAAGACCGAGGCGACGAGGCTGCCCTTGCCGCGCCGCGCCAGTTCCGGAGCCTCCTCGGCAGTCTCATAGGGGATGATCGTGCTGACCGGGCCGAAGGCCTCGACATCATGCACGGCCTTGGCGGAACCGGGCTTGTCGCAATAAAGCAGCACGGGGCTCAAGAAGGCGCCGGCCTGCGCATCACCCGACATCAGATTGGCTTGAGCTGGATCGCCGGCGACGATCTCGGCATCCCCTTGCAGTTCGGCGATGCGGGCGCGCACCTCGTCGCGCTGGGCAAGGCTGGCGAGCGGGCCCATGCGGGTTGCCTCCTCGCCGGGATTGCCCAGCGCAGTCTTGGCGAGACGCTCGCCGAGCGCCTTGATCAGCGGCTCGACCGTGGCGCGCGGCGCGATCACGCGGCGGATCGCCGTGCACTTCTGCCCGGCCTTCACCGTCATCTCGCGGGTGACTTCCTTGACGAAGAGATCGAACTCCTCGGTTCCCGCGACGGCGTCGGGGCCGAGGATGGCGGCGTTGAGCGAATCCGCCTCCATGGTGAAGCGCACGGAGTTCTCGACGATCGCCGGATGAGTCTTGAGCTTGCGGCCGGTGGCGGCCGAGCCGGTGAAGGTCACGACGTCCTGGCAGTCGACATGATCGAGCAGGTCGCCGACCGAGCCGCTGATCAATTGCAGCGCACCCTTCGGCAGGATGCCGGTCGCGATGATCCTGCGCACCATCAGTTCGGTCAGATAGGCGGTCTGGCTCGCCGGCTTGACGATCGACGGCATGCCGGCGAGCAGCGTCGGCGCCAGCTTCTCCAGCATGCCCCAGCACGGGAAGTTGAAGGCGTTGATATGGATCGCGACGCCTTCCAGCGGCGTCAGGATGTGCTGGCCGGAGAAGCTGTTGTCGCGCGAGAGCGCCTCGACGTCGCCGTCGACGAGGGTGCGCGTATTCGGCAGTTCGCGCCGGCCCTTCGAGGCATAGGACAGCAAGGTGCCGACGCCGCCCTCGATGTCGATCCAGCTATCAGTGCGCGTCGCGCCGGTCGCGGTCGAGAGGGCGTAGAACTCCTCCTTCGCCTCCATCAGCGCTTGGCCGAGCGCCTTCAGCATCAAAGCGCGCTCGTGGAAGCTGAGCTTGCGCAGCGCCGGCCCGCCCGCCTCGCGGCCATGATTCAGCGCACGCTTCATGTCGAGGCCGCTGGCGTCGATCAGCGCGACTTCCGCCCCTGTCGCCGCGTCCAGCAGCGGCACGGCCTTGCCGGCGCCGCGGACCCAGTCTCCGGCAATGTAGGATTCGAGCTGGCGGACGGTCTTCACTGGCGCGTTCATCCCTGGAGATCCCTTGTCGATCGCGATGTGCGGCTTGTCGCCGTCGTCAGTTGGATATGCGGCTCAGGCGATGCCGATGCCGCGCATCAGCTCGTCCACCTGCCGCTCCCAGGCGGCGGCGAGCTCGGCATTGCCGGTGTGGCGCAGGCCGAATTTCTTCTGCGTCGCAAAATGCGCCGAGCTGCCGCGGCCGAAGCTCGCCGCGACGCGCGGGCGCCAATAGGCGAGCGCGGCGGCGACCGGCGGCCGATTGCCGGCGTCGTCCAAAAGCTTCCGCAAGCCTTCCTCGCCAAGCTCCTTGTGCCGACGCTCGCGCGGCAGGATGGCGCGGAAGATCTCGCCGAGCGGCTGGTAGGAAAGCCCGGTGAATTCCTCGATCTGGATCACCACGGCCTGGCCCATCAGCACGTTCATCACGACCGCGTCGAGCCAGCCCTGCAGCGGATAGTGCAGCACGGCGAGCCGCATGTCGGAACCGTGACGGGCGGCGCCGAGATCGCTGTCGCGCGCCACGCGCTCGGCCCAGGGATGGTGGTTGGCATAGCGCGAGATGTCGGCGCCGAACTCGCCCATCACGGCGAGCACGCGCTCGGCATGGTCGAGCTTCTCCAGCACGATCCGGGAGGCGGCGATGCGCTCCTTGATGCCCGGCCCCTGGTTGATGATGTCGGCGAAGCCAGCGGCGCCTGCCAGCTCGCTGTCGACGAAGGTCGCCATCAGCCTGAGCAATTCGCCGCGATAGCGCGGTGGGGCATTCTCAGGCGTGGTCAGCTTGCCGCCCTGCGCGAGATAGGCTTCGAGCGGCATGGTGTCGGTGTCACTGGTCATAGGTCACCACCACCCGGTCGGAGAGCGGATAGCACTGGCAGCTCAGCACATAGCCCTGGCGGACCTCGTAGTCCTCGAGGGCATGGTTGGTCGCCATCTCGACCTCCCCTTCCACCACCATGGCGCGGCAGGTCGAGCAGACGCCGGCCTTACAGGCATAGGGGGCGTCTAGGCTGGCGCCGAGCGCAGCCTCCAGAATGGTCTGGCCGGTCTTGGCCATCTCGATCACCCGCGTCGTGCCGTCGAGGGTGATCGTCGCGGTGCAGGTCGCGGCCTTGCCGGTGTCGGCGGCGCTCCTGACGACATGCTTGCCGCGGCGCGGCGCCGAGGCGAAGAGCTCGAACTTGATCTGGTCGTCGCGCAGGCCGTGCTCGCGCAGCGCCGCCGCAATCGCCAGCATCATCGGCTCGGGCCCGCAGATGAAGGCCATGTCGATGGCGGCGATGTTGATCCAGCCCTTGAACAGCCGGGCGCATTTCTCGGCGTCGATGCGGCCGGAGAAGAGCTCGACCTCCTGCGCCTCGCTCTCCAGCACATGGACGACGTTGAAGCGGCCGAGATGGGTGTTCTTGATGTCCTCCAGCTCCTCGCGAAACATGATCGAGCTGACCGAGCGGTTGCCGTAGACCAGCGTGAAGCGCGATCCCGGCTCGCGCGCCAAGGTCGTCTTGATCAGCGAGAGCACCGGGGTGATGCCGCTGCCGCCGGCAAAGCCGAGATAATGCCGCTTCTCCTCCGGCTTCAGCGGCACATGGAAGGCGCCCATCGGCGGCATCGCCTCGACCACGTCGCCGGGCTTCAGCTCTTCGTTCGCCCAGGTCGAGAAGGCGCCGCCATCGACGCGCTTGATGCCGACCTTGAGGATGCCCTCGTCCTTGCCGGCGCAGATCGAATAGGAGCGGCGCAGTTCCTCGCCCTCGAAATCACGGCGGAAGGTCAGGTACTGGCCCTGCGTGAAGTCGAAGGCGGCGCGGTCCTCGGGCCGCGGCGCGAGCGTGACGACCACCGCATCGCGCGTCTCGCGGCGGATATCGGCGACCTCCAGCGGAAAGAAGCGTGCCATCAGATGCTCTTGAAGTAGTCGAAGGGTTCGAGGCAGTCGGTGCAGCGGAAATGTGCCTTGCACGGCGTCGAGCCGAACTGGCTGATGCGCTCCGTCCGCAACGAGCCGCAGCGCGGGCAGCTGACTTCGAGCGGTCGCAAAGCACCGGCGCAGGCGGCGGTGCCTTCGACCGGCGGGGCGATGCCGTAGTCGCGCAATTTGGCGCGGCCCTCGGCGCTGATCCAGGCTGTCGTCCAGGCCGGCGACAATTGCCGCTTGAGCGAGATATTCTCGATGCCGTGCTCGCGCAGGCCGCGCTCGATCTCGAAATTGATGACGCCGGTCGCCGGGCAGCCGGAATAGGTCGGCGTCACCGTCACCTCCAGCAGGTCGCCAGCCCAGGCGACGTCGCGGATGATGCCGAGATCGACCAGCGAGATCACCGGGATCTCGGGATCGGGAATCTCGCCGAGCCAGGACCAGATCTCGTCGATCGCAGGGCGCGACAGGGTGGCGGCATCCATCATCGCCTCCTCACCAGCGGGCGCCGGGATAGGCGCGCTGCAGGAACTGCATCTCCGCCAGGATGAAGCCGAGATGCTCGGAATGGACTCCGCGGCGGCCGCCCTTCTGAGCGAAGCTCTTCTCCGGGGCCTTCAGCGTCGCCTCGGCCAGGGTCCGGCCGACATGCTCCTGCCAGGCAGCCTTCAGCGATCCGGGCTCCGGCGCGAGACCATCCGCCGCCACTTCCTCGTCGAGCGCATCGGCGAGGAACATCTCGCCGGTATAGGGCCAGAGAAAGTCCACAGCCGCCTGCATGCGGGCATGGCTTTCCGCCGTGCCGTCGCCGAGGCGGACCACCAGATCGGCGCTGCGCTCCAGATGATAGGCGACCTCCTTCGAGGCCTTTTCGGCGATCTCGGCGATCCGCTTGTCAGTGGAGCCCATCAGCGCCTTGAGCAGCGGCAGATGCCAGGCGTCGAACAGGTATTGCCGCATCAGCGTGCGCCCGAAATCGCCGTTCGGCTGCTCGACCAGGAGGAGATTGCGGTAGCCGGAGACGTCGCGCAGGAAGGCGAGATTGTCGGGCGTGCGGCCCTTGCCCTCGGCCTCGCAGGCGAGCCCGAGCCAGAGCTGCGTCTGGCCGATCAGGTCGAGCGCGGTGTTGGCGAGCGCAATGTCCTCTTCCAGCGCCGGGGAATGGCCGCACCATTCCGAATTGCGATGGCCGAGGATCAGGCAGTTGTCGCCCATGCGCAGCGCAAACTCGGCAACCGCCGAAGAAACCGCAGAGGAAGAGGCCGGGGCGCCCATCACATATGTCCCACTTCGTCCGGCACGTCGAAGAAGGTTGGATGCCGGTAGACCTTGGCGTTGGCCGGGTCGAAAAGCGGGCCCTTGTCGGACGGCGCGCTGGCGACGATGTCGGCCGAGCGCACCACCCAGATGCTCACGCCCTCGTTGCGGCGCGTATAGACGTCGCGGGCATTGAGGATCGCCATCTCGGCGTCGGGTGCGTGCAGGCTGCCGACATGCCGGTGGTTGAGGCCATGCTGGCCGCGGATGAAGACCTCCCAGAGGGGCCATTCGCTCGACATCGTTCGCTCCCTTCGGTCGGTGCGTTACTCGGCGGCGATGCGCGAGGCCTGGCGCCGCGCCGCCTGCTTGCTGGCATGGGCGGTGAGCCCGTCGCGGAACCAGGCGCCGTCGTTCCAGGCCTTGCGCCGCGCTTCCAGCCGCTCGCGATTGCACGGGCCCTCGCCGGCGATCACCGCGAAGAACTCGGTCCAGTCCGGCTCGCCGAAATCATGGCCACCCTTCTCCTTGTTCCACTTCAGCGCGGGGTCGGGGACGGTGAGGCCGAGATAGTTGGCCTGCGGCACGGTCTGGTCGACGAATTTCTGGCGCAGCTCGTCGTTCGAGTTCTGCTTGATCTTCCAGGCCATCGACTGGGCCGAGTGGACGGAGGCATCGTCCGAGGGGCCGAACATCATCAGCGAGGGCCACCACCAGCGATCGAGCGCATCCTGCGCCATCGCCTTCTGCTCCGGCGTGCCCTTGCTGAGCACGGTCATGATGTCGAAGCCCTGGCGCTGGTGGAAGCTCTCTTCCTTGCAGATGCGCACCATCGCCCGGGCGTAAGGCCCATAGGAGCAGCGCTGCAGCGGCACCTGGTTCATGATCGCCGCGCCGTCGACCAGCCAGCCGATCGCGCCGATGTCGGCCCAGCTCAGCGTCGGGTAGTTGAAGATCGAGGAGTACTTGGCCTTGCCGGAATGGAGCTGCTCGTACATCTGGTCGCGGCTGATGCCGAGCGTCTCCGCCGCGCAATAGAGATAGAGGCCGTGGCCGGCCTCGTCCTGGACCTTGGCGAGCAGGATCGCCTTGCGCTCCAGGGTCGGGGCGCGGCTAATCCAGTTGCCCTCCGGGAGCTGGCCGACGATCTCGGAATGGGCGTGCTGGCTGATCTGGCGGATCAGGGTCTTGCGATAATCCTCCGGCATCCACTCCTTCGGCTCGATCTTCTGGCCGGCATCGATGCGCTCCTGGAAGGCGCGCTCCTGCGGCTCCATCTCGTCGAGACTGCGGACGCGCTTGGTGTCCGTCTTCACCATCTGGGCATACATCGGCCTGCCTCCTGTTCCGGTTCGCGCGTCAGACGCGCTCGAGGATCACTGCAATTCCCTGCCCCACCCCGACGCACATCGTGCACAGGGCGTAACGCCCGCCGCTGCGCTGGAGTTGCCACATCGCCGTCGTCGCCAGCCGGGCGCCGCTCGCGCCGAGCGGATGGCCGAGCGCGATCGCGCCGCCATTCGGGTTCACCTGCGGGGCGTCGTCCGGCAGGCCGAGCTCACGCAGCACTGCGAGCCCCTGCGCCGCGAACGCCTCGTTCAGCTCGATCACGTCCATCTGGCCGAGCTCCAGCCCGGCGCGCTGCAGCACCTTGCGCACAGCCGGCACCGGGCCGATGCCCATGATGCGCGGTGCGACGCCGGCCGCCGCCATGGCGACGACGCGGGCTCGCGGCGTCAGGCCGTTCGCCTTCGCCGCCTTCTCGCTCGCCACGATCAACCCCGCCGAGCCGTCATTGACGCCAGAGGCATTGCCGGCGGTCACGCTGAGATCGGGGCCGTTGACGCCTTTCAGCTTGGCCAGCTGATCGAGCGTCACGTCGGAACGCGGATGCTCGTCGCGGTCGACGATGACGGGATCGCCCCTCTTCTGCAGCACGGAGACCGGCGCCATCTCATCAGCGAAGCGGCCGGCGGCCTGGGCCGCGGCCCAGCGCTGCTGGCTGCGCAACGCGAAGGCATCCTGGTCGGCACGCGAGACGCCGAAATCGGCGGCGACATTGTCGGCCGTCTCGGGCATGGAATCGATGCCGAAGGCCTTCTTCAGCTTCGGGTTGACGAAGCGCCAGCCGATCGTGGTGTCGTAGACCGCATTCGCGCGGGAGAAAGCGCTGTCAGCCTTCGGCATGACGAAAGGCGCGCGCGACATGCTCTCGACGCCGCCGGCGAGCATCAGGTCGCAGTCACCGGCGCGGATCGAGCGGGCGGAGAGCCCGAGCGCATCGAGCCCCGAGCCGCAGAGCCGGTTGACGGTGGTGCCGGGCACGTCGACCGGCAATCCGGACAACAGCACCGCCATGCGCGCGACATTGCGATTGTCTTCGCCGGCCTGGTTGGCGCAGCCGAAGATGACATCGTCGACCTGAGCCCAGTCAACAGAGGGGTTGCGCTGCATCAGCGCCGCAAGGGGGATCGCCGCGAGATCGTCGGCACGGACGCTTGAAAGCGCCCCGCCATAGCGGCCGACGGGCGTGCGAACCGCATCGCAGATGAAAGCGTCCGCCAAGGTGCCTCTCCCGAAATCCGTCGTTTCGTTTTTATCAACCGACCGGTCGGTCATTTAATTGCACGAATTCGAGTGGAGATCAACAGGGCGTGACGGACTGTCTCGATCGGCCCGGCGTGACCGTAAATACCTATCTGAAAACATAAGCGGGCCCCGAAGGGCCCGCTCCCGATGACAATGCAGGTTGAACGGAAAGCGTCCTAGCGTTCCCAGACTTCGCAGGAATGGCGCTTGGCGAAGGCCGTATCGGCTTCGATCCTGTCGCCCTCGGGATGCAGGACCATGGTCTCCACCTTCGGCCAGTCGGCCGATGGCGCGCTGCTCTTCGAGAAGCGGGCGACATAATCCAGCATCCGGTCCGACAGGGCCCTCTGCGCCGGCGTCCAGGCCGGGGCGTCGGCCTGCTGCTCGTTCGGGTAGCCGCGCTGGAATACGTAAGGGATGTCCGAATTGTGGAACGGTCCGTCGACGGGCTCGTCGACATGGAAGATCGTCGTCGGTGCCTTCGGATCGGCGAACTCGTAGGAGAAGACCGGGGTCGCGCCCGCGACGGCCTTGATCCAGTGCCGGACCTCGCAGCCCCAGCGATCGCTGGCCAGCGCGATGTCGGTGCGGGTCGGGGAGCCATAAGTCGCAGCATTGTAGATTTCGGCGAGCCGCGCCCCATTCGGCCGCGAGGCGATGGTCTTCGCCACGGCGTCGGTGGTGAGAGACGGCTGGCCGCTGGCCCGGCGGGCCTGCAGGAAGAAGCCCTGCTCCTGGCTGGTGAAGCCGACGAGCACCGGCACCTTCTGGTATTCGCCGCGGCCGAACAGTTTCATCGGCGTGTCGGGGATGGTCTTTCCGTCGACGACCATCTGCCAGCCGGCTGCCCGCGTCGCCGCGCCGCCGCCGGCCTCGAAGACCTCTTCGGTGGATTTGCCGCGCATGCAGGCGAGGACATCTGCGGCCGCACCGCATCCGGCCTTCTCGACCATCCGCGCCGTCGGCCCCTTCTTCTGCTCCTCCTCCGCCGTGAGCGAAGAATGGAGCGGGCCGACCGGCAGGCTCATGGCGACCGCTCGGTGGAACAGCCCGGCACTCTCCGGCGAGACCATATGCGCCGCCACCGAATAGGCGCCGGCCGACTGCCCGATGATCGTGACGTGATCAGGATCGCCACCGAACGCCCTGGCGTTCGCCTTGACCCAGCGCAAGGCGGCCTGCTGGTCCATTAGCCAGAAATTGCTGCCCGACTGCGCAAAAGAGGCCAGGCCGAAGGCGCCGAGCCGGTAGTTGACGCCGATCACGACATGATCAGCCTTCTGCGCGAAGACCGAGCCGTCGATGTCCTGCGAGGCGCCGGCGACGGAAGCCCCACCATGGAACCAGACCAGCACGGGACGGGGCGCCGCTGCGGCAGCCGCCGGGCGGTAGAGGTTGAGATAGAGGCAGTCCTCGTCGCGATAGAGCTGGACCGGCTTCACCCAGCCGTTCTGGACGCATTTGCTCGCATAGGCCGTCGCAGGGCGCGTGCCCGACCAGGACTTTACCGGCGCGGGCTTGGCCCAGCGCAGCTCGCCGACAGGCGGCGCTGCGAAGGGCACGCCGAGGAACTGCTCGACGCCGCCCTTGGTGACGCCTTCCAGCGTCCCGCCCTCGACGGAAACCGTCGGCCCTGCCTGCGCCGCGGAGAGACCGAGGCCCAGGCCGCAGGCTGCGGCCATGGCAAGGGTCTTCGCAGTCCGGCCGAGAATGTCGCGCTTCATGGCGTCGCCTCCTGTTCTCGCGCCATCCATGCAGCGTGGCGCCCTGGCGACACAAAGCTCGCCGGGCCTGAGACCTCCGGCAATCCCGATAAACCCTATGTATTCATAAGAGCGGCCTATGAATGCTGACGCTCGACATCACTGCTGCAGCCAGAGCCGGCCAGTAGCCCGCCAGCATCCGGCCTTGATGTCCATGCCGACTGCAATCAGAGTTGGATGCCGCCGTCCCCAGCCGGCCCGTTCTCGCATAGCCCTGACTGCAAGGCTGCAACTATGACGAATACCGAGCGAGAGGCCGGCGAGGACAAAAGCGGGGCTCAGGCTGCGCCGCGCAGCGGCATGGTTGGAGCCATTGTGGTCACGCTGCTGGTCGCCGGAATCGTCGGCCTGTCGCTCTGGTATCTGGTCCAGCCGCAGCCGCTCCTGATCCAGGGCGAAGCGGATGCGACGCGGATCGACATCGCCGCACGCGTCGACGGCCGCGTGAAGCAGCGACCGGCCAATCGTGGCGTGGCCGTCGCCGCCGGCCAAATCCTGGTCGAGATCGACAATCCGCAGCTCCTGACCAAGCTGGCCGAGGCGCAAGCCGCGCAGCAGGTCGCTGAAGCCGACCTGCTGCGCATCGAGACCGGCACGCGCCCCGAGACCATCGTCGTGCGCAAGGCGGCCGTCGCCTCGGCCGACGCCAATCTCAAGCTCGCCCAGCAGACCTATGACCGCACGAAGCAGCTCACCGAACGCGACTTCGCCTCGGTGCAGCGGCTCGACGAGGTCACCGCCTCGCTCGACGTCGCCCGGCGCGGCGCCGAGCAGGCCAAGCTCTCCTATGAGGAGGCCGTCAACGGCTACACGGCCGAGGAGCGCGGCGTGGCGAAGGCTGGTGTCGTCAAGGCCGTCGCCGCCGTCACCACGCTGCGCTCGCAGGTCGCGGAGCTCGCGGTCCCGGCGCCGCTGGCGGCGGAGGTCTACCAGGTCAGCGCCGAGGTCGGCGAATATGTCTCGCCGGGCGTGCCGCTGCTGTCGCTCGTCGATCTCTCCGACGTCTGGCTGCGCTTCGACCTGCGCGAGGATCTCGTGCGCGGCCTGAAGGCCGGCGATCGCTTCGATGTCCGCATCCCGGCCCTGGGCGACCGACAGGTCACGGTCGCGGTGAAAACAATCGCGACACGCGGCGAGTATGCCGGCTGGCGGGCGACGCGCGCGACCGGCGATTTCGACCTGCGGACCTTCGAGGTCAGGGCCTATCCGGTCGCGCCGCTGCCGGGCCTGCGGCCGGGCATGAGCGTCTACTCCGACTGGAGCGGCAGGCGATGAGCGCAGGCTTCCTCGCGGTTGCGACGCGCGAGGCACGCTGGCTCTGGCGCGACCGGGTCGCACGGCTGATCGTCATCGTGCTGCCGCTGCTCGCCTTCGGGCTGCTCTCCGCGACGTTCCGCAATGCCGTGGTGCGCGATCTCGGCGTCGACGTCGTCGATCAGGATCGCTCCCGCGCGTCGGCGCTGTTCGTGCAGGCGATCGACGCCGCCCCGAATGTCAGGATCGTCGCGCGCTCGAACGATCTCACGGGCGCCATGCACGCGATCCGCTCCGGCGAGGCAATCGCCGCGGTCCATATCCCGCGCGACTTCGAGCACGATTTGCTGGCGCAGAAGCGTCCGAAGGTCGTTATCTTCCACAACAAGCAATTCTACACACCGGGCAATATCGCCTCCAACGCGCTGCAATCGGCTCTCAACGCCGCCGGCGCGGACGTGGCGCTGGTCTCGGCGCCGGCTGCCTCGGCCGCGCCCGGCAAGATCGTGGTCGAATCCTATGTGCTGACCAATCCGGCCCTGAACTACATCCAGTTCCTGCTGCGGGCGATCCTGCCCACGGTACTGCATGTCATCGTCGCGATCGCCGGCGGCTATGCCGTCGGCTCCGAGTTCGGCCGCAGCCGCGAGGACGACTGGATCGAGACCGCCGGCGGCAGCGCCTTTGCCGCCATGGCAGGCAAGCTCGCGCCCTATCTCCTGATCTTCGCCCTTCAGATGACGATCGTCAGCGCGATCATCCGTGGCTATTTCGAGATCCCGTTCCGCGGCGATTCCGGCCTGCTCGGCCTGGCCGCTGTCCTGATGCTGTCGGCCTATCTCGCGCTGGGCGCAATGCTGCAGCTCCTCGTCAGGAATCTCGCCGTCGGCCTGTCGCTGACGGGGCTGATCTGCTCGCCGGCCTTCGGCTTCGCCGGCCTCGGCTTCCCCTTGCTGGCGATGAACGGCTTCGCCCATGCCTGGGGGGCGATGCTGCCGCTGCGCTGGTATGTGCAGATCCTCGTCGACCAGGCTGCGCGCGGCGTTCCCGTCGCGGTCTCGGCCCCGCCGCTCCTCGCCCTGACCGGCCTCGCTTTGGGCTACTTCACTCTCGGCCTGCTGCTGATGCGCAAGCGCAGCCGCGATGGCCTGGCCAAGCCGCCCGCCCCGGCCACGCCCGATCCGGGCGGGCGCGGCCTCGTCGGCGCCTTCACCGGCGAGATCCGCAGGGTGCTGAGAGATAGCGGCGCCTTCGGCCTGATCGTGATGGCGCCGGTGCTCTATGCTGCGCTCTATCCGCAGCCCTATATCGGGCAGCTCATCCGCAAGGTCCCGGTGGCCGTCGTCGATGCCGACAACAGCGACATCAGTCGAAGGCTGGTGATGGAGCTCGACGCGGACGAGGCGATCAGGGTCGCGCTGCGCCCGACCACCCTCGCCGAGGCGCGCGAGGCGCTCGACCGACGCGAGGTCTTCGGCATCCTCGGCATTCCGCAAGGCACCGAGCGCGAGGTGCTGAAGGGCAATCCGGCACGGGTCTCGGCCCATGTCGATGCCGCCTATTTCCTGCTCTACAACCGCACCGCCCAGGGCTTCGCCGAGGCGGCCGGCAAGCTGAGCGCCGATCTCGCCGGCGGCGGCGCACGCAGCGACGGCAGCCTCGCGCGCAACTCGCTCAATCGCGTCTCGCCGGTCGAGATTCTCAACCAGCCCTTGTTCAACCCGACCGGCGGCTATGCCAGCTACATCGTCCCCGCCGCCTTCATCCTGATCCTGCAGCAGACGCTATTGATGGGCGTGGCGACGCTCGGCGGTGTCGCCCATGAGCGCGGGGGGCGCGGCGCGATCCGCCGGCGCGGCGGGCCTGTCGCAGTGATCGGACAGGGCCTCGCCCATCTGGCGCTCTCGATCCCCGCCTATGCGCTCTACCTTATCCTGCTGCCGCGCTTCTACGGCTTCTCCTACAGCGCCAACATTCTCGACCTCATCGTGTTCGCGATCCCCTTCGTCCTCTCCATCAGCTTCCTCGGCCAGTTCATCGGCGCCGGCTTCCGCCATCGCGAGACGGCGGTGCTGCTGCTGATCGCGCTTGGCCTGCCGCTGTTCTTCCTGGTCGGCATCGCCTGGCCGCCGGAGGCGATCCCGCCGATCCTGCAGCGGCTGTCGCTCGCCATCCCCTCGACCAGCGGGATCAGCGGCTTCGTCCGGCTCGACCAGATGGGCGCCGACTTCGCCGATGTCGCGCCGGCATGGCATCGGCTCTGGCTGCTGACCGGCATCTATGCGGCATTGGCGATGCTGGCAGCGCAAGCCTTTGGCCGGGAGCGAACGACATGACGGGCCGCAGGATCGCCGTTGGCCTCGTTCTCCTGTGCGCTCTTGCAGGCTGGGTGGCCTATTCCGTGCTGTTCCCCGAGCCGGAGGCGCCACCGACCGGCATGGTCCAACGGACGCGCCTGCGCATCGGGCCGGAGGTGACGGGGCGGCTCGCCCGCATCCTGGTCACGCCCGGCCAGAGCGTGCGGGCCGGCGAGCCGCTGGCCTTGCTCGACAATCCCGAGCTCGCCGCCTCGCTGGACGAGGCGAAGGCCGCAGCGGCCAGCGCAGCCGCCGAGCGCGACCGGATCCTTTCCGGCGTGAGGCGGGAGGAAGCCGAGATCGCGGCGCATGCGATCGAGACCGCGCAGGCCAATCTGCAACTCGCCCAGCAGAGTCACGAGCGGGCCGTGGCCCTGGCCGGCCGCGGCTTCGCCAGCCAGCAGCGCCTCGACGAATCGACGGCCCAGCTGGACAAGACACAGGCCGATCTCGACAGCCGCAAGGCACAACATGCAGCGGCTATCGCCGGACCGACCGCGGAAGAGCGCACCCTCGCCGAAGCCAGGGCTCTGGTCGCACAGGCGACCGTGCGGGACATCGAAGCGCGCCTCGCCAAGACGCAGCTGCTCGCGCCCCGGGCCGCGACCATCGGAACTATCGTCGGCGAGCCCGGCGAGATTCTGCCGCCGGGCCGGCCCGTCCTGACCATCGATCTCGACGACGAGCTGTTCTTCACGTTCTCGATCAGGGAGGACCGGCTGGGCGGCCTTGGCCTCGGCAGCCGCCGCGACCTTGTCGACAGCCATGGCCGCCGCATCCCGGCGCGCGTCACCGAGATCCGCCCCCTCGGCGAATTCGCGACCTGGCGCGCGGCGCGCGCGGTCGGCGACCACGACCTCAACAGCTTCCGTGTACGCTTCGAGCCGCTGGAGCGGGTGGAGGAGCTCGCCGCCGGCATGACCGTCCAGCTCGCCCCGTCATCGTGATCCGTCGCAAGGGCCGCCCTGCATGTTCCAGCCTGGAACCGGTATTCTCGACATGCTGGCCGACCCGATCGTCCAGACGGGCCTGGCCGCCGTTCTCGGCGGCATCGTGCTGCGCCTGTTCCTGCGCGGGCATCCCGCCCATGCGCTGGTGCTGCGCCTCGGCTTCCTGATCTTCATCACGGCGATCGCGATCCGCAGCGGCAATGCGCCCTATGACACCTCGCCCGCCGACGTCCCGCCGCTCCACCGTTTCTTCATCGGGCTGACCAAGTTCGTCTGGTGGACGATGGCCGCCTGGTTCACGGCCGCGTGCGTGCGCCTCTTCCTGCGCTTCGACGGGCAGGCGCGCGAGGTCCGCGTCATTCAGGACCTGATCGTCGGCGTCATCTATGTCGGCGCCGTGCTCTCGATCGTCGCCTATGTCTTCGGCGCTCCGGTCGGCACGCTCGTCGCCACATCGGGCGTGGTCGCGATCATCCTCGGCCTCGCCATGCAGAGCACGCTGAGCGACCTGTTTTCGGGCCTGGCGATCAATATCGGGCGCCCCTTCGCGATCGGCGACTGGATCGCGCTGCCGGACGGCACCCAAGGGCGCGTCGTCGAGATGAACTGGCGCGCCACGCATCTGCTCAACGGCACCAACGATCTCGTCATCCTGCCCAATGCCCAGCTCGCCAAGTCGACCGTGATCAACCGCAGCGGCCCGGACCAGAGCCATGGCGCGACCTTGACGCTGCGCTTCGTCCCGAACCAGCGCCCGGCCCGGATCGGCGAGGCCCTGCAGAACGCCCTACTGAACTCGACCGTGATCCTGCAGACGCCGCCGCCCGTCGTGCGTGCCACCGGCCTCGACGGCGATGCGGCGACGTTCGAGCTGTCGTTCCGGGTCACCGATTTCACCCAGATCGGCAAGGCGAAATCCGACCTGCTCGACCTTGTCTTCCGCCACGCCAAGGCTGCCGATCTGCTGCTGGCATCGAGCCGCGAGGGTTCGCCGGGTGGCCCCCAGCCCGGAGCGGGCGCGGCAAGCCCGATGCCCTTGCGGCTGGTCGAGGCGATGCCTCTCTTCGCCTCGCTGACGCCGGCGGAGAAAGAGCAGCTGGCGCAAGGCCTGAAGCGACGGACCCATCGCAGCGGCGACGTGCTGGCGTCTCCCGGCGAGGTCCTCCACGCACTCCTGCTCGTCCGCAGCGGCGTCATATCGGTCGAGGAGTCCGGCGGCCCAATGCTCAAGCTCGCCCCCGGAGACTATTTCGGCGAGGCCGGCATGCTGACCGCGACCGCCGAGACTTCGACCTATCGGGCGGTGACGAATGTCGTGCTCTACGAAGTCAGCCGCGAGGCACTCTGGCCGGTGGTCGAAGCCAGGCCGGCCATGGCGCAGGATCTCGCCATCCATCTGGCCGAGAGAACGGCGAGGCTCGCCCCATCGAGCGGCCCGAGTGGGCAAGACGATGCGCGGCAATTGGGTTTCCTGACCCGCGTGGTCGATCAGCTCGTGGCGACCCTCAAGCAGACCCGCTGACGTTCCCGCCCGGCGAAGCTCAACCGCGGGGCCTATGTCTCCGCGGCCAGGCGGGAGGTGGCCCGGCGCATCAGGTCGAGCAGGTGCAAGGCAGCGGGGGTCAGAGGCAGGTCGGAGCGCCGGATCAGCACCAGCGGCGGCGCCGTCAACTCTTCCTCGACCTTGATCGTGATCAGCGCCTTTCCGGTCATCTCGAAGCGCTCCCATTGCGCCGGGACCATCGCCAGCAGGTCGCTGTTGGCGAGGCAGGTCAGCAAGGTCAGGGCCGACTGGCTGCGCACCGCCAGCCGCGGCGACGGCAGGCCATGGCGGGCGAAGAAGGCGTTGATCTCGTCGCCGGCATCGGCGGTGATCGAGGTCGTGACCCAGTCCTGGCCGACGAGCTCGCGCAATGAGGTCGCCGCCGCCAGTGGGTGGCCGGCGCGGCACAAGACGATGCGGCGGTTGTGGAACAGCACCTCGCGGCTGAGCTGCGGGACCGGCTGGGCGCCGCCATCGGGGCCGATGTAAAAATCGACCGTGCCGTCGCGCAGCCGCTCTTCGAGCGTCGGATAGAAGCCCTCGATGATATGCAGCCCGATGTCGGGATAGCGGGCGCGGAACGGTCGCAAGCTCGGCGGCAGCAAGGCGAGATGCGCTGCGATCGAGAGCCCGACCGTGACCGTGCCGGTGCCTGCGCCTCGTAGCTGCTCGACCTCCTCGCGGGTGCGCCGGATCTCGGTCAGAATCGATCTCGCGCGGGCGACGAAGGCCTCGCCCAACGACGTCGCCACCACGCCACGGGCGCGCCGCTCGAACAGGGGCGCGCCGAGCTCGCGTTCCAGCATAGCGAGGCTGCGCGTCAGGGCCGGCTGGGCGATCTGCAGATGCCGCGCGGCTGCCCGCATGCTGCCGCGCTCGGCGATCGCCACCACCTCCTCGAAATGATGCAGCTTCATCCGTCCCGGCTCCGCATGCCATTCGAACGATACCGATCTGCTATCGCTCCTGCAATTTTTCCATCTGTTCAGGTATCTATGCGGCGATTAGCCATTCCTCACGAACAAGCAGCGGCCGCCACGGAGAACCGGGAGACGGCCCTTTCGGGAGGACAGCATGGAGATCATCAAGCCCGCATTCCATCACGTCACCTTCAAGACGAGCCGGCTCGCCGAGATGGTGGCGTGGTACGGCACGGTCGTCGGCGCCCGTCCGACCTTCCAGGACGCCAACAATGCCTGGACGACCAATGACGAGGCCAATCACCGCGTCGCCTTTCTGTCGGCGCCCGGGCTCGGCGACGATCCCGACAAGCGCAGCCATAACGGCATCCACCACAGCGCCTTCGAATACGAGAGCTTCGCCAACCTGATGTCGTCCTATGCCCGCCTGCGCGACGAGGGCATCGAGCCTGCCTTCAGCCTCGACCACGGCATGACGATCTCGATCTACTACAAGGATCCCGAAGGCAACTTCGTCGAGCTGCAATGCGACACTTACGGCGACTGGCGCCAGTCGAGCGAATGGATGCGTTCCTCGCCGGATTTCGCCGGCAACCCGATCGGCACCTTCTTCGATCCAGAGCGGGTCTATCAGGCCCATAAGGGCGGCAAGAGCTTCGACGCGCTGCATATCGCGATGCGCCGGGGCGACTACCAGCCGGCCGAGACGCCCGATCTCGGGCTGCCGGTGTGAGCGGCGCCGTGCGCATCGCTACTGGTCTTTCGCCGCAGGATCACATCGCGATCGAGCAGCTGATCCAGCGCCATGCCTGGCTGATTGATCATGGCGAAGCGGACAAGGTCGGCGAGCTCTTCGCTGAGGATGGGGCGCTCTACGGGGTCGGGCCCGACAAGGTCGGCCGCGCGGCCATCGCCGAATGGGGCCGCCAGCGCACCGCGATGAGCGAGCGCCGCTCGCGCCATGTCCAGAGCAACATCCTGATCGAGGCCGTCGCTCCGGATGCGGCTCGCGGCTGGGTCGTGCTGACGCTCTACCGCCATGACGGGCCAGGCGCGGGATCGGCGACGCCGCTGCTCATCGCCGAATACGCCGATCGCTACGCCAGGGAGCCGGACGGCACCTGGCTCTTCGCCGAGCGGCGGCTCGCCGTGCTGTTCGGCGCCGCCTGACGAACCCGACATTCATCGCCTCGCCGCACCGGCTGGAGGCACCGACAAGGAGGACACCATGCGTCTCGCCACCATCCTGAGCGGCGGCAAGCCTGTTCTCGCCGCCTATCGTGGCCAGGAGCTGATCGACCTCACCAAGACTGGTCATGGCCTGCCTGGCGACATGCTCGCCTTCCTCGCCGGCGGCGAGCCTGCCCATGCGGCGATCGCCAAGGCGCTCGACGATGCGCCATCCTCGGCCGTGCTCGATCCCGAACGCATAACCTTCCTTCCGGTGGTGCCGCGCCCCGGCAAGATCATCTGCGTCGGGCTGAACTATGCCGATCACTCGGCCGAGAGCGGCTTCAAGCAGCCGGACTATCCGACCTTGTTCGGACGGTTCGCGACCAGCCTGATCGGCCACAGGGCGCCCCTGATCCGGTCGAACCTTTCCGACCAGCTCGACTATGAGGGCGAGATCGCCGCCGTGATCGGCCGGCGTGGCAAGCATGTCTCCAAGGCAAGCGCGCTCGACCATGTCGCCGGCTACGCCGTCTTCAACGAGGGCTCGGTGCGCGACTACCAGTTCAAGGCGCCGCAATGGACCGTCGGCAAGAACTTCGACGGCACCGGCGCCTTCGGCCCGGCCCTGGTCACGGCGGACGAGCTGCCGCCCGGCGCGCGCGGCCTCAGGCTCACGACCAGGCTGAACGGTGAGACGGTGCAGAGCGCCAGCACCGACGACATGGTCTTCGACGTCGCGAGCCTGATCTCGATCATCAGCGAGGCGATCACGCTGGAGCCCGGCGACGTCATCGTCACCGGCACGCCCGCCGGCGTCGGCGTCGCGCGCAAGCCGCAGCTCTTCATGAAGCCCGGCGATGTCTGCGAAGTCGAGGTCGAGGGCATCGGCCTCCTCGTCAACCCGATCGCGCAGGAAGCGGCCGAACGGGCTGCGGCCTGACCGCGGATCATGGGGAGCTGAGAACCGTGACCAAGACCGGCAAGGACATCGACGTATTGATCGCCGGCGCCGGGCCGGTCGGCCTCGCGGCCGCGATCGAGCTCGGCCAGCGCGGCATTTCCTGCCTCGTCGTCGAGCGCAACGACCGCGTCGGCTATTCGCCGCGCGCCAAGACCACCAATGTCCGCAGCCGTGAGCATCTGCGGCGCTGGGGCATCGCCGATGCCCTGCGCGCGGCCTCGCCGATCCCGCCGGACTATCCCTCCAATGTCGTGTTCGCGACGCGGATGAACGGGCCTGAGCTCGCCCGCTTCGGCAATGCGCTGAACGGCAGCCGCGCCCGCAACGACCTCTATTCGGAAGAAGCGCAATGGGTGCCGCAATATGTGCTGGAAGAGGTGCTGCGCCAGCATGCGGCATCGCTGCCCGGCGTCGAGATCCGCTTCAACACCGAACTCGTCTCATTCGCCGATGACGGCCGCGGCGTGGTTTCGCGCCTGAAGGATGTGGCCAGCGGCGCCGAGCGCGAGGCCGCGAGCGCCTATCTGATCGGCGCCGACGGCGCGCGCAGCTCGGTGCGCGAGGCGATCGGCGCCCGGATGGAGGGCGAAGGCGCCTTCTCGAAGAACTACAACATCATCTTCCGCGCGCCCGATCTCGCCTCCCGCCATGCCCATGGCCCGGCGATCATGTACTGGATGGTCAACGAGGACGTGCCCTCGCTGCTCGGGCCGATGGACAGCGAGGGCCTGTGGTTCTTCATGGCGACCAAGCTCGCCAACGATGTCGACCCGGCCAGCGTCGATCCTGTGGAGCTGATCCGCCGTGGCACCGGCCTCGCCGACCTTGAGATCGAGATCGTCGGCCGCGATCCCTGGGTCGCGCATCGCCTGGTCGCTGATCGCTACGAGAAGGGCCGCGTCTTCCTCGCCGGCGACGCCTGCCATCTGCATCCGCCCTTCGGCGGCTTCGGCATGAACATGGGCATCGGCGACGCCGTCGATCTCGGCTGGAAGCTCACCGCGGTGCTGCAGGGCTGGGGCGGGCCCGAACTGCTGGCGAGCTATGCGGCGGAGCGGCGCAAGGTGCATGAGCGCACCATCGCCGAGGCCGTGATCAACTATGGCGCGGTCGGCAACCAGCTCGTCCGGCCGGGGCTGGAAGAACCTGGTCCGCTCGGCGATGCCACGCGACGCGAGGTCGGCGAGATCATCGAAGCGACCAAGCTGCGCGAATTCCGCACGCTCGGCATCGTGCTCGGCACGCGCTACGACGATTCGGCCATCATCGTGCCCGATGGCAGCGCCCCGCCCGTAGAGCATTTCATGCTCTACGTGCCCTCGGCCCATCCGGGGTGCCTGGCGCCACATCTCTGGCTCGCCGACGGCTCCTCGCTCTACGACCATTTCGGCCAGGGCTTCACCCTGCTCGCCACTGCCGGCGATGGCGCAGAGGCAGCGCCGCTGATCGCCGCAGCCGCCCGCCTCGGCGTGCCCGTAAAACTGCTGCTGCCGGGCGACCGCCGCCTGCCAGCCCGCTATGGCGCGCGCTTCGCGCTGATCCGGCCCGACCAGCACGTCGCCTGGCGCGGCGATGCGCTGCCCGCCGATTGCGGGGCGCTGCTCGCCATCGTCACCGGCCGGACGAGGCCGGACGCCGCGATCGGGATACCGGCCACGGCCGCCTAGGAACCAAGCATAAGAAACAAGACCACAGAACGGGGAGGATAGGATGAAACGGGGAGTAATCGGCGCCTTGCTCGGCGCGGCGCTGGCGGTCTCGCTGGCAAGCACGGTGGCCATGGCGCAGACGATCGAGCTCAAGGTGTCGCATTACCTGCCGCCGAACCACCAGATGCACAAGCAACTGGAAGCCTGGGGCACGGAGCTTTCGCAGCGCTCGAACGGCCGACTCAAGCTCGCCATCTTCCCGGCTGCGCAGATGGGGCCGATGCCGCGGCAATACGACCTCGCCCGCACCGGCGTCGCCGACATCGCCTTCTTCCTGCACGGCGCCCTGCCCGGCCGCTTCCCGCTGACCGAGATCTCGCATCTGCCCTATGCCTTCAATCGCGGCGAAGGGGCGAGCGCCAAGGCGCTCAGCACAGCCGAGGCGTCGGGCATCCTGACCGAGCTCTCCGGCAAGCTCGCGGCCGAGCACGAAGGCACCAGGCCACTCTATTTCATCGCCACGCCGACGCTGAGCCTGTTCTTCAACCGGCCGGCAGTGAAGAGCCCCGCCGGAATGCGCGGGCTGCGCATGCGCCATAACGGGCCGATCGCCTCGGCGATGCTGGAAGCCTGGGGCGCGACGCCCGCCGCCATCCCGCCGGCCGAGCTGGCCGACTCCCTGTCCAAGGGCACGATTGCCGGCATGTTCTTCAACTACGAGGCGGCAAAATCCTTCCAGATGGCCGAGAGCGTCAAATCGGTGACGCAACTCGATGCCGCCGCCGGCACCTTCGCGCTGGTGATGAATGCGGAGAAGTACAAGTCGCTACCCGAGGACCTGCGCAAGCTGATCGACGACACCACAGGCCCAGCCGCCGCCCGCAAGGTCGGCGCGATCTACGACCAGGCGGAAGAGGAAGGGCGCGCCTATCTGCGTGCAGCCAATGCCGATATCCCTGAGCTCAGCGGCGCCGAGCGGGCCGCGTTCGAGGAACTGGCCAGGCCGGTCACCGCGAGCGCCATCGCCAAGGTCGAGGCCAAGGGCATCAAGGCCAGGCAGTTCTATGACGAGCTGCGCGCCGCCGTCGGTGCCGCCAAATGAGCCCCGGCAAGCTCCGCCGTCTCGACCCCGCGCGGCTCCTGACCATGGCCGGAGCGCTGGCGCTCGCCGTCATGGTGCTCTGGACGATGGTCGACATCGGCGCCCGGCTCGCCTTCAACAAGCCGCTGCACGGCACGCTCGACCTGGTCGAGGTCACGCTGGTGCTGGTCGCCTTCCTGGCGCTGCCGGAATGCTTCCGCCGCGACGAGCAGATCAAGGTCGACCTGTTCGATACGATGGTCCGTCCCCGAACCCTGGCTGCGATGCGGCTCGCCGGCGAGATCGCGACGCTCGCCTTCCTTGCTCTGCTGGCCGCGACCCTGGTCCAGCCGCTCGTCGACGCCTATCGCTTCGGCGACCAGAAGCCCGATCTGCCGGTGCCGATCTACCTGCTGCTGCTCGCAATCGAGCTGGCGCTGGTCGTCTCGATCTTCGTCGTGCTCGGCCGCGCGGTCGGGCAGACCCGCGCCTTCCCGCGCACGAACGATGCTGCTGCCCCCCATCCGCCGGCCCTGCACGGCAACAACGGAGCCGCCTCATGAGCGCGACCTCCATCGGCCTGATCGGCATGGCGACACTCGTCGGCATGATCCTCGCTCGGATTCCGGTCGGTGTCGCGCTCGGGCTTGTCGGCTTCGTCGGCTATGCCGCGATCGACAGCTTCGCCAAGGCGCGCCTCGTCTTCGGCGCGGTGCCGCTCGAGCTTTCCTCCGCCTATGCCCTCTCCGTCCTGCCGCTGTTCACGCTGATGGGCGCGCTGGCGACGATGGCCGGCCTCTCGGGCGATCTGTTCCGGGCGAGCAATGCGGTCTTCGCCGGCATGCGCGGCTCGCTCGCGATGGCCGCGGTCGGCGCCTCCGCCGCCTTCGGCGCGGTCTGCGGCTCGTCGCTGGCGACGGCGGCGACGATGAGCCGGATCTCGATCCCGCAAATGCTCAAGGCCGGCTACTCGCCGGCGCTGGCGGCCGGCGTAGTCGCGGCCGGCGGCACGCTCGGCATCCTGATCCCGCCCTCGCTGATCCTGATGATCTACGGCATCATCGCCCAGCTCTCGATCATCAAGCTCTTCGCCGCCGCGCTGATCCCCGGCCTCGTCCTGACCGGGCTCTATCTGCTGACCGTCTGGCTCTGGGTTCGCATTCGTCCCGAGGCGGCGCCCAAGCTGCCGAGCGAGAGCAAGGCGCAGGCCTTCCGGCTCGTCCTGAATATCTGGGACGTGGCCGCGCTCTTCCTCGTCACCTTCGGCGGCATTTACCTCGGCTGGTTCAGTCCGACCGAGGCGGCTGCCGTCGGCGCCTTCGGTGCACTGCTGCTCGGGCTGCTGCGCAGGGGCTTCGCCCGCGGCGACGTCACCGCCGCCTTCACCGAGACGACGCGGATCACCGCCAACCTCGTGCTGATCGTGCTGGGCTCGACGATCTTTTCCTATTTCGTCGTACAGACCGGCATGGCGCAATCCGTGGTGAAGTCGATCGCCACAGTCGGCCTGCCTCCGCTTGCCGTGATGCTGCTGCTGATCGCCTTCTACATCTTCCTCGGCTGCTTCCTCGAAGGCATCGGCATGGTGCTGGTCACGGTGCCGGTGCTGCTGCCGCTGGTGCTGTCGACCGGCTATGATCCGATCTGGTTCGGCGTGCTGCTCGTCATCGTCGTCGAGATCGGGCTGATCCATCCGCCGGTCGGGATGAACCTCTTCGTCATCCGAACCCAGGCGCCGGAGATCAGCCTCGGTGCGATGTATCGCGGCGTGCTGCCCTTCCTGGTCGCCCCCTTCGTGCTGATCGCCATGCTGCTGGCCTGGCCGGAGCTGGCGCTCTGGCTGCCCCGGTCGATGTCGCTGAACTAAAGGCGTTCCGACCGGCCTGCACCGCAAGCCGGTCGGAACGGTGCCCCTAGCCGAGGAGGCCGTGACGATCGGCAAGGTAGAACAGCTCCAGCAGTGAATTGATCGTCGTTCCCGACTTGACGTGCCCCAGCGGCGCCAGAGCGGCATCGAGATCCTGCGAGCGCTTGATCAACTCCTCGACCGAAAATGTCGTCATCATCCCATAGATGTTCATCGGCAGGGATTGCTTGACGCTGGCGTCGGCCACGACCGCGAAGCCGCCGAGCGCCTTGTCGATCTCCTTCATCCCGGCGAGCATGTCGGCGGTGTTCGTTCCCAGCACGATCACGTTCGGGCGCGGCGCCGAAAATCCAATCGCCACCGCGCCCTTGGTCAGGGCGAACTGGCGGATGTAGCCGGTCTTGATCTGCCGCTTGCCGTTCCCGGCAAATCTTTCGACGATGGCGAAGCGCAGCAGCTTTTCGCCGTTCAGCTCGGCCACGATCTCGCCGTCGCGGATCGGCAGCCACTCGTCGCGGGAAAAGCCCTGCGGCCCGAAACCGTAGAAATTGAAGACCGTGACCTTTGCCTTGGTCCCGTCGGCGGAGCGCTCGATCGGCACTACCTGCAGCTCGCGCTCGCCGAAGCCGTCGAGGCCTTTCGCGGCCTTGGTCACCAGGGCTGAATAATCGATCTTGGCATTCTTCAGCAGGGCGCCGTCGCGGGCGACCAGCTCTCCCCCCTTGAAGACGAATTTCGGCGAGAAGCTCTGCAGGTTGTCGACGAGGACGATGTCCGCGTAGCGACCGGGCGTCAGCGAGCCCAGCCTGTCCTCCATCTTGAAATGCTTGGCGGTGTTGTAGCTCGCCATCTTGATCGCCTTGATCGGATCAAGGCCGTAGGCGATCGATTCCCTCACGGCGGCGTCGAGATTGCCGATCCTGGTCATGTGCTCGACGGAGAGATTGTCCGTCGACATCATGATGTTCTCGGTCGGCACGCGCTCGTTGACGATGCCGGGGACGATCTTGTCGACGCCGTGCAGGCCGTAGAGGAGGAAGGACGGCAGGCCGATCTTCAGATTGTTCTTGATGTCACCGACGCTCCAGCTGTCGTGATCGTCCATCGTTCCCAATGCGGGAAACAAATTCTCCCGCTCCGGACCGACATCGCCGACATGGCCGGAGATCAGCTTTCCCTTGGCGCGCGCATGGGCGATCTTCTGCAGATCCTCGTCATTGCGGTCGAACAGCTTGGAGGGGTTGAGCTCGCCGAGGCCGAGGACGAAATCCCAGTCGAGGATCTCCTTGACAAAGTCGAGCCGGACCTTCTTGCCGGGCGCGAACGGGTAGATGCGATAGGGCAGCTCCTCATGCCGGTCGAACAACGTCCTGGCGGCTTTCACGCCATCGTCGCCGGCGGCGCTGACCAGATCGAGGAATTCGGCGAAGACGGTGGTGACGCCGCGCGGAACCATGGCCTCAGCGAGCGCCGTCGGCGTGACGAGCTGCGATTCGAAATGAAAGTGCCCGTCGAGCAGGCCCGGCACCGCATAGAGCCCTTGCCCGTCGAACTCCTCCTTGGCCGAGCCCTTCTCGGGATTGACCGCGACGATCTTGCCGCCGCTGACGAGCAGCGTGCCCGGATAGACGCCATCACGATAGACGTCGACGATCCGGATATTCTTGATCAGGAGGTCGGCCTTCTCCTGCCCGAGAACGATGGCGCGGAGCGCCCGCGCCCGCGCAAGCTCGGTCGGGAAATCGGCGGCCTGAACGGCTGGGCTCGCCAGCACCATACTCAGCGCCGTTGCGATGGCAGATCGGACGGCTCGTTGAAGCATACCCATTGCACATGTCCCTTCTACTTGCGTGGAAACGAGAAACTGCAGGCTGAACTTCGGATGGGCGGATGCGATGGGCGTTCGGTGTTCGCCGGGCGCCTTCGAAACTCGTCTAGGAGCCGGGCTCGAACAGGGACTTGAAGGTCTCGCGCAGGGCCGCCTTCTGGACCTTGCCCATGGCGTTGCGCGGGAGCTCGTCGACGATGAGGGCGCGCTTGGGCTGCTTGTAGCGCGCGAGCCGCGGGGCCAGGGCGGCCAGGATGTCGGGTTCGGCGAGCTTCGCCCCTGCCCCCGGCACCACCACGGCGGCGACCCCTTCGCCGAAATCGCGATGCGGCAGGCCGATGACCGCGCTCTCCCTGACGCCCTCGATCGCGTCGATCTCGGCCTCGATCTCGGCGGGATAGACGTTGTAGCCGCCGGTGATGATCAGGTCCTTGGCGCGGCCGACGATGTGGACATAGCCTTCGGCGTCGACCTTGCCGAGATCGCCGGTGATGAAATAGCCGTCGCTGCGGAACTCCTGCCGGGTCTTCTCCGGCATCCGCCAATAGCCCTTGAACACGCCGGGGCCGGCGACCTCGATCATGCCGGTCTCCCCCGCCCCGCAGCCGGTACCGCTGTCGGCATCGACGATCCGCAGGCTCACCCCCGGCAGCGGAAACCCAACGGAACCCGGGCGCCGTACGCCCTCATAAGGGTTCGAGGTGATCATGTTGGTCTCGGTCATGCCGTAGCGCTCGAGGATCACCTGCCCGGTCTTGGCAGCCCATGCCTTGTGCGTCTCGGGCAGCAGCGGGGCGGAGCCGGAGACGAACAGGCGGATATGGCCGGTCGAGCTCCCGTTGACGCCCTCATGCTCCAGCAGCCGCACATAGAAGGTCGGCACGCCCATCAGTACGGTGGCGCGTGGCAAGGCGGCGACGATCGCATCGGCATCGAAGCCCGGCTGGAACAGCATCGTCGCGCCGCTCAGGAGCGCGACGTTGATCGCCACGAACAGGCCATGGGTGTGGAACACCGGCAGCGCGTGGATCAGGACATCCTCGGCCGTGAACCGCCATTCGGCGACGAGCACTGCCGCGTTCGAGGCCAGGTTCGCATGCGTCAGCATCGCTCCCTTGGAGCGGCCGGTCGTGCCGGAGGTGTAGAGGATCGCGGCGAGATCGTCGCCGCCGCGCGGGACGGTGGTGAAGCTGTCCGGCAGTTGCTCCAGCAGATCGACGAAGCTGCCGTCGCGGCGCGTGCCGAGGCTCTCGACCCGCATCGCCGGGAGCGAGCGCCCCAGCTCGCGCATCTGCGGCAAGGCGGCGGGGCGGCACAGCATCAGGGCCGGCTCGGCATCCTCCAGGAAATAGGCGAGCTCGGCCGGGGTATAGGCGGTGTTGAGCGGCAGCAGCACCGCGCCGGCCCGCAGGCAGGCGAGATAGAGCACGACGACATCCGGCGACTTGTCGACCTGGACGGCGACGCGATCACCCGGGCGAACGCCGAGCGCAACGAGGGCATTGGCGGCCCGGGCCGCGCGCGCGAACAGCTCGCCATAGCTCAGCGCGCTGCCGCCAGGTCCTTCGATCGCGACCTTGTCGAGGTCGACGGCGCTGCAGCGGATCAAATCGAAGAGATTTGCCATGCTCACGATGTCCGGCTCCTTTTGGTGTTGGCCTCGCGCTCGGATCGGCGCAGCAAGGCACCGGCGATCCGGCGGACATCCGCCGACGCCGCGACCTGGTTTTTCCCGATGAAGGCCTCGCGATTGCTGGCGACCTCGCCGAGGTCATAGAGGTAGTTCACCATCACCCCGTGCGATTGGCGCAGGCCCAAGGCCGAGCGGTCGCCGAGCGGATTGATGCGCTCGAGGCGGGCCCCATTGCCGAGATGGAAGCGCGCGACGGGATCGACGATCCGACCGGAGGCATCGCGGGCACCAAGGAAGTAATGGGCGGCCAGAGGCAGCAGGGCCTGGTTCACCTGCGCGGCCGCCGCCGGCTTGCGCAGCCAGTTCGGGCGGCCGAGCAGAGCCAATTGCCGGCGCGCCTGCTGCGAGATCACGGCGCTGTCCGGCTTTGCCGCCTCCCGCCGCAGCCAGGCCGAAAACCCCGGGATCGGCGAGAGGGTGCAGAACCGCGTGAGACGCGGCAGCTCGCGCTGCAGCTCCTTCACCACCTGCTTGATCAGGAAGTCGCCGAAGGCGACGCCGCTCAGGCCGCGCTGCGCATTGGAGATCGAATAGAACACCGCCGTGGTCGCAATGGCCGCATCGATCGGCACGCGGTCGACCGCCAGGAGCGGGCCGATCGCATCGGGGATCGCCGTCGTCAGGGCGACCTCGACGAAGATCAGCGGCTCGTCGCCCAGCGCCGGATGGAAGAAGCCGTAGAGCCGCCGGTCCGGCGGATCGATCCGGCGCCGCAGCTCAGCCCAGTCCGGGATGGCGTGGACGGCCTCATAGCGGATGATCTTCTCGAGGATCGTCGCCGGCGTCGTCCAGTCGATCCGGCGCAATTGCAGGAAGCCGCGATTGAACCAGGACGAGAACAAATGGACGAAATCGTCTTCGAGCGCGGCGAGAGCCTCGTCGCGCTCCGCGGCACCCATCATGTCCTCGCGCATGCGCACCAGCGCATGCGTCGCACCGGGAGCGTGATTAAGCCGGCGCAGGAGTTCCTGGCGTCGGGGCTCTGCGGTCTTCAGCAGGCGGGCCGCGGGGGCTTCGCCGGGATCGGCGACGAACGCTTCCGCCGCCCGCTTGAGGGCCGCCAAGTCCGGGCCGAAGCGCCGGGCCAGCCGGCCGAGCCAGCTACGCCGGGCATCGACGCCAAGTTCGCTGTAACCGCGCATGATCGAGAGCGAGAGCGCGAGGCTCGACGCTTCGTCGGGCTCGCTCAGGAGCAGCTCCGCCTGGCGCAGCAGCTCCTCCTCGCCCGTTGCCGCCTGCGTCTCGCCTGCGGCCGGGCGCCCGCGCGTCGCGACCGAGCGCAGCGCGTCGGCCAGCAGCGGCAGCGTCAACCTGGCATCGAGAATGCGCATCGCTCGATCTTCCTCTGCTGGGGCTCGAACAACGGGGCGACTTGGGCGGACGCCGACCTTGCGAGCCGCTTTTTCCAGGTTACATGCGGGTCATGGGCGGCCAGCCGATCGCGCTGGTCTGCTCGACCACGCGCATCAGCGCGAGGATCTCGGGCTCGGCGAAGCGCCGCCCGACGATCTGCAGGCCGACCGGCAATCCCGCGTGGGTCTTGCCGGCCGGGACCGATCCTGCGGGCAGGCCGACCATCGTCACGAGGAAGGCCGGCGCGATCCAATCGATGTAGTTGGCGAGCTTTTTGCCGCCGATCGACTCCGGGAAGTTCTGCTCGACCGGGAACGGGCTGATCGGCGCCGCCGGCGTGATCAGGAAGTCGACACGCCCGAGCAGCGCCGCGAAGTGCGCGATCATGCTCTCGCGGACATGCTCGGCCCGGGCGATGTCGACCGCACTGAGCGCGAGGCCGTCGCGGATATTGCCGGCGAGATTGCTGCCGAATTCGTCGAGGCGCTCGATCATGTCGAGCTGCTGGCCGACCATCCAGGCGCCGCGCAGGGTCTTGTAGGCGGCGATGCCGTCCGAGACGTCGAAGCCGATCTCCTCCACCTCAGCACCCGCGCCGGCCAGCGCGAGCACCGCTTCGCGGCAGATCCCGTCGATCTCCGGATCGACGCCGATCCCGGCGATGTCCGGGACATAGGCGACGCGCAGGCCACGCGGATCGGCCTTGGCCCGCATCCGTTCGGTCGCGCTCGGCCAGGGCGGAGCAGCCGACATCGGCCAGAGCGGATCGAGCCCGACCATGGCGTCCAGCATCAGGGCTGCATCTTCCGCATCACGCGCTAGCGGCCCGTGCACCTGGCCGGCGTCGCCCGGCAGGTGCATCGGCCGGTTCGGGATCAGGCCGGGCGTGGTGCGGATGCCGGCGATGCCGCAGAACGCCGCAGGGATCCGGATCGAGCAACCGAAATCGGTTCCCTGCGCCAGCGGCACCATGCCGGTCGCGACCGCGACCGCAGACCCGCCGGAGGAGCCGGCCGGGCTCAGGGTCGGGTCCCAGGGATTGCGGGTAGCGCCGAACAAGGCGTTGACGGTGTTGGCGCCCGCCGCGAACTCCGGGGTGTTGGTCTTGCCGATGACGACCGCACCGGCCGCGCGCAGGCGGGCGACCACCTCCGCATCCTCCTCTGGGACATGATCCTTGAACAGCGGCGAGCCAAAGGTCGTGCGCATCCTGGCCGTCAGCGTCACGTCCTTGATCACCACGGGCAGACCATGCAGCGGCCCGAGATCGTCGCCGGCCATCACCGCCTTCTCCGCCGCCAGCGCAGCGGCGCGTGCTTCGTCGGCGGCGAGCGTCACGATCGCATTGAGGACGGGGTTGAAGCGCTCGATCACCGAAAGATGGGCGTCGAGGACTTCGACCGGGCTGACCCGCCGCGAACGAATGTTCGCGGCGAGCTCGCGGGCCGGCAGGCGGGTGAGATCGTCGCCGGCCATGGCTCAAGCCATGTCGACGATGGCGATGACCGGGCCGCCGCCATGCGGCCCCTGGTGCATCGCGTCAACGGAGACGAACACCGCCGGGTCCCCGATCGCGGCCGCCGCGACGCCGCCGACGGCAGCCTTGGCATGGCGATGGTGATGCACGTCGGAATCGTCGAGCATGATCTGGCGTCGGCCGCGCAGCCGCCCGGAATGGTCCGCCTCGCACTTCATGAAGCAGTTCACCAGCTTGCCGCCGAGATCGGCCGGGCGCGCCCGCTCGGGCAAAGCGAGCCCGGCATCACGGATCGCCTCGTAGATTCCGTCGACGTCGAGAGCGTCCTTCATCACGCTGTGGCCGATGCGGTAGCGGCCGCCGGCGCCGGCCTTGTTGCCGAGGAGCACGATCTGCGCCCGGTCGAGCTCGACCCCGGACGAGCAGGACGCCACCGACGAGTACAGGTCGAGATCCCGGCAGATCGCGCTCGCCGCCGGCATCTCGATCTCGCCGAGCGCGACCGCGATGCCGAGGCCGGTGGTGCCGTTCGACACGCCCATCGACTCGTGCAGATCGCAGGCAACGTCATGGCCGCGCGAATGTGCGTCGCGAATGCTGTCGATGGTCAGGAGCGGTGTCTTGGTCTGGACGTAGTGCACGTCCCTGGGGTCGGTGATCCCGGCATCGCGCATCGCCAGGCGCACGCCTTCGGCGACCTTCTCGACCATGGCCGGGCGGCCGATGTCCTCGGGCAGGATCTGCGGGCTCAGCGCCGTGCCGATGACGAGGCGCTTCTCGTCGGCAAGGCCTGTCGCCGAAGTCCGGGCAAACACGGTGGCATGCGGGGTGATCACGCCGTCGCAGCCGCCGGACCAGACCATCGGGATGGCGCGGACCTCGGCTTCGGAGCGGGTGCCATGCTGCATCAGCACGGCACGGAACGCCTGGTCCGAGAGGATGCGGGTGAAGTCGTTGACGCCGCCATTGCCCTCGGTCTTGCCGATGACGGCGACGACCTCGTCAGCCTTGAACCGACCCTCCTTGATGTAGTCGGCGAGGCCGGACGCATCCGAGACGCTCTTGATCTCCACTTTCACGACATCGATGGCCATTGCTCTGAACTCCTTTTGGGGTTGGGTTGAGGACGTGCTCGACCGTTGCGCGCCGGGGCGCGCCGAGACGGATGAGGGATCGGGTGATGGGTGGCGGGCGGCGCCCGCTTTGCGGGCTAGGCCGGGGCTGCCTCGCCTGCGTCCGCCAGCTGCTGCATGCGAGCGAGATCGACACGGCGGCCCTGGCTGACGACGTGTCTGGGCGGCGTGTGGAAACGCAGCGTCTCGATGATATCCGGGCGGCCGAGGACGACGAGGTTCGCCTGCGACCCGACGGCGAGACCGAAATCTCGCAGGTTCATCGCCTTGGCCGGCGCGGTGGTGACCAAGTCGTAGAGCCGCTCGATCTCCTGGCGGCCGGTCATCCAGAGCAGATGGGAGGCCAGGAACGCCACCTCCTGCATGTTGTTGCGGCCGAACGGGTAGTAGGCGTCGGAGATGTCGTCCTGCCCGAGGCAGACATTGACGCCCTCTCCGAGCAGGTCCTTCACCCGCGCGTGCAGCGGCCCCGTATGCGGATCGCTGACGATCGAGATCTGCGCCCGGCGCAGCGTGCCGCACAGCCGCTGCAGATAGGGCTCTGGATAGAGCGCCATCGCCCGGCAGTGATGGGCGAGCGCCCGGCCCTGCCAGCCACGCGCGATCGTTTCCGCCGCCATCATCTCGAGCGTGCGCAGGCTGGCATCGCCGGCATCGTCGAGCAGCATGGTGACGTCGGCATCGTACTCCCGGGCGAGGTCGAAGCAGAAATCGACATGCTGCTTGGCCTCGGCGTCGCTGAACTCGATCCACGGAATCCCGCCGACCACATCGGCGCCGAGCGCCATGGCCTCGCGCATCAGGCGATCCGTGCCGGGATCCTTGAGGATACCGTCCTGCGCGAAGGCCACGACTTGGAGATCGACGATGCCGCGGAACTCCTCGCGAATCGCGATCAGGGCCTTGACCCCTTCGAGCTGCGCCTTGCTGTCGACATCGGCGAGGGCGCGGATATGGAGATTGCCGTGCAAGGCCGCCAGGGCGACCGCCTTGCGGGCATTGCGCGTGATCCAGGAGGCTTCGTAGTTCGCCTTGACGGCACTGGCGAGGTCGATCGCGGCAAGAGCTTTGCCCATGTCGGAGCCGTGATAGGCGGTGAGCGCCCCGTCTCCCAGCATCGGCAAGGTCCAGACCTTGCACAGGTGCAGATGCGGATTGACGAAAGATTCGGTGACGAGGCTGCCCTCGGCGTCGATCTCGTCCTTGCCCCGGACGGCGAGGGCCTGGCCGATGTCGGTGATGCGCCCTTCGTCGATGGCGATGTCGAAGAGCTCGTCGCCCTTGTGCCGCAGGCGTGCCCGGCGAATGCAGAGATCAGTCATGTCAACAATCCCGTCCGTCTGTCTTCAGAAGTCGCCGACGCCGATCGACCGTGCCTTGGCGCCGACGGGGTCGACATCCGCGGTCTTCCGGCGGCCCAGGAGGTAGTAGAGAATGATGGCGCCGAAGGTCGCCGTGCCGATGCCGCCGAGGGTGAAGCTGCCGAGCTTCATGGTCAGGTCGCCGGCGCCGGCGATGAGCACGATCGCCACCGTGATCAAGTTGCGCGGATCGGAGAAATCGACTCGGTTCTCGACCCAGATGCGCCCGGCCGTCGCGGCGATCATGCCGTACACCACGATCGACAGGCCACCGATCACCGGCCCCGGGATGGTCAGGATCGCGGCGCCGAACTTGGGCGACAGCCCGAGCAGGATGGCGAAGGCGCCGGCGATGACGAAGACGAGGGTGGAGTAGATCCGGTTGACCGCCATCACGCCCATGTTCTCGGCATAGGTGGTGACGCCGGTGCCGCCGCCGCTGGCCGAGACCACGGTCGCGACCGCATCGCCGACGAAGGCACGGCCGATGTCGCCGTCCATGTTGCGCCCGGTCATCACGCCGATCGCCTTGATATGCCCGAGATTCTCGGCCGCCAGGATCAGCGCGACCGGCGCGATCAGCCCCATCGCATGGGCGCTGAAGGTCGGGCCGACGAAATTCGGCAGGCCGAACCAGGGCGCGTTCACGATCGCCTCGAAGGAGACCGGCTTGGCGAGGCCGAAGTAATTGGCGCCGACGAGATAGACCAGGTAGCCGGCCACGCCGCCGAGCAGGATCGGCAGGCGCCGGGTCAACCCCTCCCCGTAGACCGCGATCAGGCCGACCCCCAGCATCGTCACCAGCCCGACGATCAGGTCGAAGCCGGAGGCGCTGACGCCTTTGACGGCGAGCCCGGCCAGGTTGAGGCCGATGACGGCAACGACCGCTCCCGTGATCACCGGAGGCATCAGCACGCCGATCCAGCGCGCTCCGGCGACCATGACCAGCAGCCCGATCAGGCCGTAGACCACGCCAGCGGCGATGATGCCGCCCAAGGCGTCGGAGATGTTGGGGTTGGGGCCCGAGCCGCCATAGGCGGTCGCGGCGACGACGACGGCGATGAAGGAGAAGCTCGAGCCGAGATAGCTCGGCACGCGCCCGCCGACCATCAGAAAGAAGATCAGCGTGCCGACGCCGGAAAAGAAGATCGCGACGTTGGGATCGAAGCCCATGATGATCGGGGCGAGCGCAGTGGCGCCGAACATCGCGCCGACATGCTGAATTCCGACGAGCAGCGTCTGCCCCCAGGGCAGGCGCTCGTCCGGCGCGATCACGCCGTCATGCTTGAGGGTCCATCTCGGCAACCAGCTGTTCTGCGCGTTCGACGCCATGCGGCCATCCTCCCTGATGCGCTCGTTCTTGCCAGCGGCCGGTCTGATGCCGGCCTTTCGATCGTTGCGGGAGTGTGGGAGGCCGGCGACAGAAAATCCAATAGGGATTGCTCAATCATCCATCGGAAAAACAGATGGGAAGATAAAAACCCTCTGCCGTTTCAGGAAAAATGCGATGCAATCTTGAGTTGATCGCATTTCTGAGACTTAACTATCGATCTTGCAGATGAGATCAATCGAACCCCGGCGTCTCGCCGCGGGCACGCATAAGGGGGACCGCGATGGAATTTCGCCAGATCCGCTATGCGCTGGCTGTCGCGCGCGAACGCAGCTTCACCAAAGCGGCGCACCGGCTCAACGTGTCGCAATCGGCGGTCTCGGAGCAAGTCCGGCAATTCGAGGAGCGTATCGGCTTTGCCCTGTTCCGGCGGATCGGCCGCGGCATCGAGCTCACCGAGCAGGGGCGGATGTTCCTGCGCGAGGCGGAGCGCGTCGCCAACGACCTGATGAGCCTCGACGACGTCGCGCGGCGCCTGAGCGGCGTCGGCAGCGAGACGCTCGCCATCGGCATCGCCTCGGGCCTTGCCTCCAGCCTGCTGCCGCGGATCCTCGGCACCGATGTGATACCGGATAATTTCCAGCTCGAAATCCGCACCGCGCCGCCGCGTATCCTGTTCGAGGAACTCCATCAGGAGCGCCTGGACCTCGGCGTGGCCGTGGAGGTCGCCCCCGACAGGATTCCTGCCGGCCTGCTGCCCCGGCGCGTCAGCGATACCCAGATGGTCGCGATCGTGCCACCCTCCCATCCGCTCGCGGGCGGCACGGGGGCGATCGACATCCGGCTGCTCGTCGGGGAGTCGCTGATCGTCAGCGAGCTGTCGCTGGGCTACGGGCAGATCGTCAGCGAGATGTTCGAAGACCTCGCCTTGCGGCCGCGCATCCGCGCCGTGGTCGACAATATCGAGACCATGAAGGTGGCGGTTCGCGCGGGGGCTGGCATCGCGCTGATCCCCGCCGGCAGCGCCGACAACGAGCTTCGCCTGGGGGAACTCGTCGCCAAGCCGCTCCTGCCGCACCGGGAGCTCTCGATCGTGGCCTATCGCAGCCAGAAGGCGACCTCGAGCCGCAAGGAAGACGTGCTCAGGGAGATCGTCCGGCGGTTGCGGCAGGACGCCTGAGCCCGGCGCCCTGACGCGACGGCTCAGCCGCCGGGGACGCCCTGCGTGTTGACATAGAGCGAATAGACGCCGCGACCGGTGACCATGAACAACCGGTTGCGCTTGGGGCCGCCGAAGCAGAGGTTCGCCGCCCGCTCCGGTAAGGCGATCGCACCGATGCGCTTGCCCTCCGGCGACAGCACCAGCACGCCGTCCATGCCTTCCTTCACCGCGCCATAGGCGCACCAGAGATTGCCGTCGATGTCGCAGCGGATGCCGTCCGGCGCCTCGCCCTCGCCGCAGCTGAAGAAGATCGAGCCGTTGGCGAGCTTCGTGCCGCCATCCACAACGTCGTAAACGCGGATGCTGACAGGCTTCGAGAAGGAATCGACGATGTAGAGTTTCTTCTCGCCCGGCGAGAAGCAGAGGCCATTGGGCGCCGTGACGTCGCTGGCGACAACCGTCGCCTTGCCCGAAGGATCGACCCGGTAGACGTTGTTCGGCAGTTCGGGCGTCGCCTTGTCACCGGAATAGTGGCCGGAGATGCCGAAGGGCGGATCGGTGAACCAGATCGCGCCATCCGAGGCGACGACGACATCGTTGGGCGAGTTCAGCTTCTTGCCGTCATAGCTGTCGATCAGCACGGTGACGCTGCCGTCATGCTCGGTGCGAGTGACGCGCCTGCCGTGCTCGGCGGCGATCAGCCGGCCCTGGCGGTCCCGCGTCAGGCCGTTGGCGTAGTTCGCCGGCCGCCGGAAGATGCTGACCGCCCCGGTCTCCTCCTCCCATTTCAGGATGCGGTTGTTGGGGATGTCGGTCCAGAGCAGGAAGCGCCCGTCGCCGAACCAGACCGGGCCTTCGGTGTAGCGGGTCTCGCCGGTGGCGATGCGCTCCACCGCGGCGAAGAAGACCATGTACTTGGCGAAGCTCGGATCGAGCGCCCGCACCGCCGGGTCCGGATAGCGCGGGCTCCGCTGCCATTCGGCACTGGCCGTCCGCCCCCATCCATTCGCTGCGATTGCGCCTGAACCGGCCAGCAGATGCCGTCGCGAGATGCCCATGGCGTTCACCCTCCCAACCGAGCCGTTGCGCTTCCAACAATCCTGATCGCTCTTTGTCGCGCTTTCTGCTTTACTATGATATTAAAATCGCTGATACAGCAATAGTGAATGCCATTGTTAGCGCAATGAGCAGCTTTCACAGGGAGAAACCGGGGAGGTTCGCTCGCGGCGCGGCAGCGCAGGCGACGACGCCTTGCGGGAGAACGCCATGACGAGAATGCTGGCCAGCCGCCGACGTGACCTGGACGTGGAAGTGCCGGATGAGTCCGCCGGGCCGCGCAGCGGTCCTGCGGCGGAGCTGACCGCGGAAGAGGCGCGCTGGCGGCGAGAAACCTTCGCGCCGGATGCGGCCCAGGCTGAGCGGCAACGCAATTTCGTCACCGATTGCGGCCTCGAGGTGAAGCCGCTCTACACCCCGGCCGATCTCGACGCGATCGGCTTCGACTATGCCGCCGATCTCGGCTTCCCCGGCGAATTCCCTTTCACCCGTGGCGATCGCGGCGCCATGAACCGGGGCGAGCCCTTCGTCGTCTCCGCCTATTCCGGCTTCGGCGAGGCTGAGCGCAGCAACCAGCGCTTCCGCACCCTGATCGACTGGGGCGCCGAGCAGATCCTCGTCGCCTTGGACCTGCCAACCCAGTGCGGCTACGATTCAGACCACCCCATGGCCACCGCCGAGGTCGGCCAGGTCGGCGTCGCCGTCAGCTCGCTCGCTGATATGGAGCAGCTCTTCGACGGCATCCCGCTCGACAGCATCAAGCGCGTCGGTACGCTCGGCAATTCGATCGGCCCGATCGTCCTGGCGCTGTTCGCCGTGCTCGGCGAGAAGCAGGGCATTCCCTGGGCGAACTACGTCGTCAACCTGCAGAACGACCCACTCAAGGAATACATCGCCCGCGGCACCCAGATTCTGCCGGCGGAACCGGCGGCTAAGCTCGCCTGCGACGCCGTCGAATGGTGCATCGACAATGCGCCGAACTGGTCGCCGATGACGGTCTGCGTCAACCATATCAATGCCGGTGGCGCCGGTTCGAGCCTGGGCACCGCGATCGCCCTGGCCAACGCCCACTACTATCTCGATGATCTCCTGGCGCGCGGCCATTCGATCGACGAGGTCGCGCCGCTGCTGCACATGTTCGCCGACGAGCGGCACGACTTCTTCGTCAGCGTCGCCAATCTGCGCGCCCTGCGGCGGATCTGGGCGCGGCGCATGCGCGAGCGCTACGGCGCGACGCTGCCGGCCGCGATGGCCCTGCGCCTGACCGTCTACGGCCATGGCCAGGAGTCGCTGCAGGAGCCGCTCAACAATATCTCGCGCATCGCCTTCGGCACGCTCGCCTATGTGCTGGGCGGCGCGTCCTATGTCTACATCGCCTCCTATGACGAGGCGGTCTCGACGCCGGGCGAGCAGTCGCTGAAGGTCGCGCTGCGGACCCAGCAGGTGATCGCCAGCGAGCATGGTTTCGCCGACACGGTCGATCCGCTCGGCGGCTCCTACTATGTCGAGAGCCTCACACACGGCGTCGAGGGCCAGATCCTCGACGCGCTCGGCATGATCGAGGAGAAGGGCGGCGCGCTCGCCGTCATCCGCGATGGCATCGGCCGGCGCCTGATGACCGAGGGCGCGGTGCGCCGGCAGAAGGCGATCGACAGCGGCCAGCGGCCCTGGGTCACGGTCAACCAGCGGCCGCAGAAGCCCGATGTCGCCAACACTGCCTTCCGCATCGATCCCAGCGCCGCGACCGACCAGGTGGCGCGCCTGCAGCGCGTCCGCGCCGAGCGCGACGAGGCTCGCGTCAGCGCAGCCCTGGCGGCTGTACGCGAGGCGACGGCATCGGGCGCCAATGTCACGCCTTCGGTGCTCGAAGCGGTACGGGCCTATGCCACGGTCGGTGAGATCGTCGAGATCTGGCGCGACATCTTCGGCCATTTCTCCCCCTCGACCGAATTCTGAGCCGATGGCGCTGTCGAACCGCAAGATCCGCGTCCTGATGGCGAAGGTCGGCCTGGACGGCCACGATGTCGGCGCCCGCGTCGTCGCTCGCGGCCTGCTCGAAGCCGGCATGGAGGTGATCTACACCGGGCTGCGCCGCACGCCGGAACAGGTGGCGCGCGCCGCCGTCGAGGAAGACGTCGACTGGATCGGCATCAGCATCCTCTCCGGCGCCCACCTGACCCTGCTGCCGCGCCTGCGCCGCCTGCTCGATGAAAACGGGGCGGAGGACATCCGCATCATGGCCGGCGGCATCATCCCGCAGGAAGACATCCCCGAGCTCAGCAAGGCGGGCGTCTCGCGCGTCTTCCTGTCGGGCACGGCGATCGCCGAGATCGTCGACTATCTGATGGCCGAGACCGTCCATGACTGAACCTTTCGCAGCACCGACCCTTCCCGAGCTGATGCGCCGGGCGGCGCAGCGCTTTTCGGACCGCATCGCGCTGGTCGCCGATGAACGACACTGGACTTTCCGAGAATTCGACGAGATCGCCGCCACCCTGGCCTGCAATCTCGCGCAGCGACTGCCGGCCGGGGCGCGGGTCGGCCTGTTCATGGCCAACCGGCCGGAATATCTGATGCTGCAGAGCGCGATCGAGCGCGCCGGGCTGGTGCGCGTGCCGCTCAATGCAAGGCTGACCAGTATCGAAGCCGCGGCGATCCTCGCCGATTGCGGCGCGGCTGCCGTCTTCCACGACGCGGAAACCGCCGCCCTGCTGCCGGCAGGCGGGGCGCTCTGGCTCTGCCCAGTCGATGGCGGCGATGCCAACGGCGGTCCGAACTTCGCCGAGCTGTTGCAGCCCGCGACCGCCTTGGCGGATCGCAGTCCGGCGCCGGACGATCTCGCCTCGATCAACTATACCTCAGGCAGTTCCGGGCGGCCGAAGGGTGTGATGCTGGAGCATCGCCAGTGGCTGGCGGTGACCCGCAACATGCTGCTCGACCGCGACATGCGCCGCGATGACGTCGTCGCCCATATCGGCCCGCTCACCCATGCCAGCGGCACCTATTTCGCGCCCTGGTTCCTGCGCGGCGCGACGAGCGTACTCGTCTCCGGCGTCGATGGCCTGCTGGATGCGATCCCGGCGCTGCGCGTCACCGCCTTCACCTGCGTGCCGACGGTGCTGACGCGCATCGTCAACCATCCGCGCATCGGCCGGATCGACACCTCCTCGCTGCGCTTCATCGGCTATGGCGCCGAGCCGATCCCGCGCAACACGCTGGAAAAGGCGCTCGCCCGCTTCGGCCCGATCCTGACCCAGAACTACGGCCTGACCGAAGCGATGATGACCTGCGTCTTCCTGCCGCCGGAAGACCATTTCGACGCGAACGGCGCGCCGCGGATCGGCTGCATCGGCCGGCCCTACAGCTTCGTCGAGATCGTCGCCCGCGCGCCAGATGGCAGCCCGGTGCCCGCCGGAGAGATCGGCGAGCTAACGGTGCGCGCCGACCATGTCATGCGCGGCTATTGGGGCATGCCCGCGGAAACCGCGAAGGTCCTGCGCGAGGGCTGGCTCTGGTCGGGCGATCTCTGCCGGATCAGCGCGGATGGCTTGGTCACGCTGACCGGACGCAGCAAGGACATGCTGATCAGCGGCGGCTTCAACATCTATCCGCAGGAGGTCGAGGCGGTGCTGACCAGCCTCGTCGATGTCGCCGAGGCCGCCGTGCTCGGCCTGCCCGATCCCGACTGGGGCGAGGTCGCCATCGCCTTCGTCGCGCCGGTGCCGGGCAGGACGCTCTCGGTCGACGAGGTCCGCGCCGGCTGCCGCGCCATCCTCGGTTTCAAGGCGCCCAAGCGCATCCTGATCGAGGACACCCTGCCGAAGAACCCGAACGGCAAGGTCGACAAGAAGCTGCTGCGCCAGCGCCTCGCCGAGCCGGAGCGGGAGGCCGATCATGTCTGATGGCACCGACGTCATCGTCACCGCCTTCGCGCGCACCCCGTTCGGCCGCTTCGGCGGCGCCCTCGCCGAGGTCTTCGCGCCCCGCCTCGCCGCGATCGCGATCGATGCGGTGTTCGGCCGGACCAAGCTCGAGCCTGCCGCGGTCGAGGCGCTCTATATGGGCGTTGGCATGATCGCCTCGGCTGCCTTCACCCCGGCACGCCAGGCGGTGCTGCTGTCGCGGCTGCGGCAGGAGACGCCCTCACTCGCCATCGACCGCGCCTGCTGCTCGGGTATGAGCGCGATTGGCCTCGGCTGGCGCGATATCCGCCTCGGCTTCGCCGATGCGGTGATCTGCGGCGGCGTCGACAATCTCAGCCAGACGCCGCTGCTCTGGCCGCGGCGGCGCGACAAGCCGCTCGGGCCGGTCACCGCCGAGGACCCGCTGCTGCTGCGTTCGCCGACGGTCAACGCCGCAATCGCGGCCTATACCTCGCGCGAGGCGATCGGCCACGGCATCAACCGCGCCGCGCAGGACGACTGGGCAGCCGGCAGCCATGAACGCTATTTCGCGGCGGAGGCAGCGGGCTATTTCGAGGCCGAGCGCGTGCCGCTCGACCTGCCCGGCAAGAGCGGCAACGAACGCATCGCCTCGGATGAATCGCCGCGCCGCGACACGTCGCGCGAGAAGCTCGCGACCTTGCGGACGGTCTATGACAGCGAGACCATCACCGCCGGCAACGCGCCTGGCCTCAATGACGGCGCCGCCTTCCTGCTGTTGGTCTCGCGCCGGCTCGCCGAGGCACGCGGGCTGCCGATACTCGCGGAGATCACGCATTACGGCCAGGTCGCGGACGGGCCGACCTCGGGCTCCTATACGCCGGCGATCAGTATCTCCCGCCTGCTGGCCAAGGCCGAACGCCCCGCCGCGGACCTCGACCTGATCGAGATCAACGAGGCCTTCGCCGCAACGCCGCTTGTCAGCACGCTGCGCCTCGCCGACGGCGATGTTTCGGCCGCCGAGAAGCTGCGCGCCCGGACCAACCGCCACGGCGGCGCCGTAGCACTTGGTCACCCACTCGGTGCGAGCGGCGCCCGGCTCGCCATGACGCTGGTCAACGGGCTGACACGCCGCGGTGGCGGGCGCGGCGCGGCCGCGATCTGCGGCGGCTACGGCCAGGGCGACGCCCTGCTGATCGAGGTCGGTGCATGAGCGGCGCAAGAGCGCTCGACGGCCGGACAGTCCGCCGGCTGTCGCGCGCGATCAGCACGGTCGAGGATCGTGCTGCCGGTTATGAGGAAATCCTCTCCGGTGCCTACCGGGCGCCAGCGAAAGCCAAGGTGATCGGCGTAACCGGCCCACCCGGCGCCGGCAAATCGACGCTGGTCGACGCACTAACCGCCCATTGGGCTGGCGCCGGCGGGCGCGTCGCCGTGCTCGCGGTCGATCCGTCCAGCCCGTTCTCCGGCGGGGCCGTGCTCGGCGACCGCGTCCGGATGGACCGCAGCTCCGATTTGCCCGGCGTCTATCTGCGCAGCATCTCGGCGCGCGGCGAAGGCGGCGGCCTCAGCGCCGCGGTCTGCGATATCGTCGCGCTGCTCGACGAAGCTGGCTTCGATCGCGTCGTGATCGAGACGGTCGGCGCCGGCCAGGCCGACATCGCCGTGGCCGATGCTGCCGACTGCACGCTCGTCGTCTTCGTGCCGGGCTTGGGCGACGACATTCAGGCGGCCAAGGCCGGGCTGATGGAGGTCGGCGACGTCTATGCCGTCAACAAGGGCGACCTGCCCGGCGCCAAGGCGACAGTCGCCGAGATCAATGGCGCGATCGGCGTGGCCTATGTCGGCACGCCGGGCGTCAACGCGGCCGATCCGGCCGTGACGACGGCACAGCCGAACTCCTCGCCCGGCCGCCTCGCCGTGCTGCGGCGCCATGGTGATCCAGCCCGCGACGGCACGCTCTGGCGCCCTCCCGTTCAGCTGGTCAGCGCCCGCAGCGGCGATGGCGTTGCCGATCTCGCTGAGACGGTCGACGCCTTCCTTGGCTGGTGCCGCGAGAGCGGGCGGCTGGCGCTGCGCCGACACAGCCGTATCCGGGCGCAGATGCTGCGAACCCTCGCCTCGGCGCTGATCGAACCTTATCTACGAGGCACAGGACAAGCCGCTGGGGCCCTCGCCGCCAGCATCGATCGCGTCCTCGCCAGCGATACGAGCCCGGCCGAAGCGGTAACCGAGCTGGTCAGAAACGCATCGCGCTGATCAGCGCGCCTTGCCGCTCTTCTTCGGCGCCGGTTCCGCTTTCGCGGCCTGCTCGCGGGGGGACCTGCTCGGCCGCATCACCGAGGGCTTCGGCATGAACTTGAAGGCCCGCTTGTGGACCTCGAGGATGGTGCGGGTGTTGACGCGCACGATGCCCTCGACCTGCGACAGCCGATTGGTGACGAAGTCGACGAGCTCGGTGTTGTCGGAGAAGGTCGCGCCCGCAAAAATATCGAAGCCGCCGGTGGTGATGTAGACGAAATACATCTCCGGGATCGCCGACAATTCGCGCGCCGCCTGCCTGATCCGGCGCGTCTCGACCTCGATCTCCATCATCACCCAGACCGAATGGCCGAGTTGCAGCGGGTTGGAGAGGGCGACGAACTCGATCACGCCGGACTCGACCAGGCGCGCCATGCGGTTGCGAATGGTCGACTCGGGGATTTCGAGCGCTTCGGCGATGGACTTGGCGGGCGCGCGGGCATCCCTGTGCAGGAGATTGATGATGCCGACGTCGATTTCGTCCAGAGCCGCCACCCGCTTCTCCTGCACTTGCGCCCTCGAATCGCAAAACCATAGGAGGCGGCCGTACGGGCCGCAATTGCTGCGCTGCCGAAAGAGGCCGAATTGACCGCTGGAAACCGCGGAAACACCGGAATTGCGCCGGGCTCAGTGCGCCGGGCTCAGACGGAATCGCGCGATCTTCTCACCCACCCTTGCCCGGCATGGCGAACGGGGCCGGATCGATAAAGCGCTCCAGCACGTTCCGGGTCAGCCGCGAGATGTTGTTGTCGTAGTTGTTGTGCGCGAGGCTGCCGACATAGGCGATCGAGCCCGTCGAGAACACGGCGCCGCCGGATGGGCATTCGAAGAACACCATGTCGGCTCGGATGCGGGCGCTCTGCAAGGCGTTGGTCGCGCCATTCGGGACGAGCACCGCATCATTGGCCATATGGAAGGCGTTGGTGTGGTTCTCGGAGGAAGCCAGGACCAGCGTATGCGGCGGCGAGCCGGCGCTGACGTCGCAGGCATCGATCTCGTCGCCCGCGGCGCCACCGCCGAGATGACCGAAATCGCCGAGGATCTCGTCCTCGATGCCGGCGAAGATGAAAGAGGCGCGCGGATCGCGGCTTTCGGGGCGGCGGCGGTAGTAGGACGAGGCGTCGAAGCCCTGGGCGATGAAGCCGACGCCGGCCAGGGTGTTCGGCGAGCGGCCCTGGCGGCTCCAGAGCCCGCCATATTCGCCGGTGAAGCTCATATAATATTCGCCCGGCGCCGCATGCCAGGCGCGGGTGCCGTCCTCGGCGCGGCGCACCTCGATGATCCCGTCAGAATGCGGGTGATAGGCGACGCGCCAGTAGAAGCCGTTGCCGCCGAGATACATCAGGCGCCCGCCGCCTTTCAGATAGCCCTCCAGCGCGTTCATCATCTCGAGCGAGACATATTCGGGATGCGAGCCGGTCAGCACGGCCTGGTAGCCTTCGAGCAGGCCCGCGCCCTCGCGATGCAGATCGTCGTCGGTGACGACGTCGCAATCGCAGCCGATCGCCTCCAGCCAATCGATGACGAAGAGATCGCTGGAGAAGTTCCAGAGCCGCCCCTTCGGCCTAAAATTCGTCATCGGGCGCAGGCGCGTGCCGTAACAGACGCCGCTGCCGTCATTGTGGACGCAGTAGGTCGACAGGCCGATCGGATGGTGCAGCAGCTGCATATCGGTGACGTCGAAATCGAGCAGATGCCCACGCAGCATCTCGGTGCCCGAGGCGAGGAAACGCGCCTTGTTGTTGGCGTAGATCGTGTAGGTCGCGGTCGGCGCGAGATAGGCGACCTTGGCGGTGCGCCGGCCGCGCGGCGGGCGCACGAAGAACGGGACATGGGTCTCGGCGCCCTCGCCGCGCAGGCGTGCGGCATAGATGCCGCTCTTGCAGTCCTCGGGGACGGTGAAGACGAAGCTCGTCTGCCAGCGGGCATCGTCGATGTCGTCGTCGTGGAAATGGATCGCGCCGTATTGCTGCGGCGCCCGCTTCCAGTCCATCTCGGCCGCGTCCCAGTTATGCCCGGTCACGGCGCGGGTCGGCAGGTTGACCGTCCTGCCATGGAGTTGGCGCGGCCCAAGGTCTACGATGCAATCGGAGCCGATCTCCCGCGAGAAATCCCAGGCCGCGACCAGCGCTTCGTCAGCCAGTTCCGCTGCGATCGGCCGGTCGAGCTGTTCCCGCGGCAGCGCCTGCGCGAACAGTCGCGGCGCCTCCAGCTTGCCGTTGTAATGGGCACCGGGCGCCAGGCCGTCAGCGCTCGCATCCGACCAGGCGGCGATCATCAGCGGCGCATCCGAAGCAGCCGGCAGGATCGCGACGTCGCGCGTAACCGAGGCTGCCCGCCCGGTATGGACGCTGTGATCTTCCAAAGGCCGCTGTGACAGCTCGACCCGGCGCGAAGCGGCATCGAAGCTCGCCGAGAGCAGGTGCCAGCGCCGCTCGGCCACGGTGATACCGGTCGAGACTTCGACGACCTCGGTGCCGTCGCCGAGCCGCAGCGCCAGCGCGCCGTCTGCATCGAGATAGAGCCCAAAGCCGCGCTTCGAGCGCTGCGACCAGGCGCCGAGCAGCGCCCGCGGCTGGTTACCGATCAGGGTGGGCCAGGCGAGGACCTGCAGGCTGAAGCTCTCCAGGACCACGGGCAGCGCCGGCAATTCGATGTAGGAGCCAAGCCGCAGCGTCTGCTCGCCACCCGAATAATCGCCGCTCGCGGGCGAGGCGATCTCCGTCTCGCGATAGCCCTCCCCGCCCCGGCCGGTCTGCGGCGCGCGCAGGCGGACGATATCGGCACGATAGCCGGCGATCTCCGGCGTGCTGACCTTGAAGGCGATGCTGTCGCCCGGCGCGGCGCTGATCCGGTCGGCATAGGCGAGGATGGCCTTGGCCGGATCGGGCACGACGACCGGGGGCCCGTCGATCGGCGGCTCCGGAATAGCGAGCTCGCCCAGGGTCGTCGCGAGATCGTGGCCGGTCATGGCGTGCCAGCGCAACTTGAACACAGTCCATTCGGCTTCGGCGAGATCGGTGAAGACGACATCGGGCACCGGGACGGGCCGCAAGGGATTGCCGGTCATCCGCGCCAGCAGCCAGCGCGCTTTGGGCGTCTCGACGATCAGGCAGTGCTTACCCTCGATCGGCGCGCTGCGCATCCGGTCGAGCACCGCTTGCAATTCGGGGCTGTGATGACCGAGCGGACGGCGCCGGAATTCATGCGCCAGATCCAGGCGCGAGGGATCGATCTCGTACATCGCAGGCCTTCATTCCCCGTGGCGGCAATCTGCCCGTCCAGTCTGGGCTCCACCAGCGCGACCGGCGCATGCCCGAACTGACCGATTCCGCCATTGCGCGGAGAGGCTTGCTCGCCGAAAACGCCTAACTGGTTTCATGATTTTGCATAAAGAGCAACATAAGAACGATATTTCTGTTGAATGAGCACAATCGCGTCGCTAATGTCGCGGTAACGGCGACCAACGCCGGTCCGGGGAGGACGATATGGAGACGCTCAGCAGGACGGGTTCGATCAACCGGCGGCAGCTCATGGCGGGAGCGGGCGCCGCCTCAGTGGCGACCTTGTCAGGCACCGGCCGCTTCGGCGCGGCACAGGCGGCGGCGCCGATCAACTTCGTCGGCTGGACCTTCCGGCCGGACATGGTCCAGGGCTATGTCGACTTCTACAACAAGAGCTATGGCGAGAAGGTCAGCTACTCGACGCTGCCCTGGCCGCAATATCACCAGACGCTGGAGCAGCGTGCCTTCGCCGGCGACATCGTCGACGTGATGTATTGCTTCCACACCTTCCGCGAGCGCTGGGCGCAGACTGGCATGATCCGCACGCTCGACGACCTGCCGGGCGTTGACGAGCTCAAGAAGGCGATGATGCCGGCCAATCTCGAAAGCCTGCTCAACCGCGAGGGCAAGCTCATCGCGCTGCCCTATTTCGTCAACCTCTACATCCTGATGCACAACGAGCCGATGCTGCAGCAGGGCGGCTTCGACAAGCCGGCCGCGAGCTTCGACGAGCTGATCGAGCAATGCGTCAAGCTGAAGAAGGACAAGATCGCCGAGTACCCCTACCTGCCGAACTGGAACCCGACGATCACCGGCACGACGCCGCAATTCCTGACCGACTGCTTCGCCGAAGGCGCGACCGTCTTCGACGCCAAGAACAAGCTGGTCATCGACCAGGACCCGGCGGTGGCGCAGGTGCTGGAGCGCTGGAAGAAGGTCTATGTGCTCGGCCTCGTCACGCCCGAGATCTTCACCAAGCCGTCCTCGACCGACGTGCACCGGATGATGTTCACCGGGCGCTACGCCTATCACAGCAACATCTCGAACTATCTGCAGACGATCGCCAGCGACACCAAGGAGTCTCTGCTCGCGCCGAAGAAGGCGAAGATGACGCCTTATCCAGGCAAGGTCGGCAGCACCTACATGTGGACCGACTCCTACGTGCTCAACGCCAACACCAAGTCGATCGAGAGCGCCTGGAAGCTGATGCAGTTCGTCGGCGGCAACCTGCACAAGGATTGGTATGTGCAGCAGCAATGGGCGATCGGCTCCGGCCTCGATAACGTCTATCCCGATCTCTACAAGGAGCCGGCCGTCGTCGCCTCCTATGCCAACTGGGTCGACCTGCCGACGCTGCGGGCGCAGTACGACAAGGGCAAGGTCAGCGGCGCCTTCAAGGAGCAGTGGTATCCGGAATACGACGCCCGCTCGGTGACGATCCTGCACGACATGATCCGCAAGAACCTGTCGGTCGCCGAGACGATCAAGGCGCTGGTCGCCCTGCACAAGTCGCTGGCCTGAGCGGATGACCACGCTCGATCCCGGCCGGCCCGATCTCGCGCTTCCGCCGGAGGCTTCGGCTTCCAGCCCGGCACGGCCTCGCTGGTTCGCGCGCAGGGACCGGCAGGCCGTCCAGTCCGAGGGCTGGTTCGCGGCGATGCTGGTCTCGCCGGCGCTGCTCGTGATCCTGCTGATCGTCTTCCTGCCCCTGGTCTATTCGATCTGGCTGAGCTTCGCCGAGGTCGACCTGCTGCGCCCGGGCAGCACGGCGATCACCCTCTTCGGCATGCGGCTGCCGCTCTACCGCTTCACCGGGCTCGCCAATTACAGCAAGGTCCTGTCCGACCCGCTCTACTGGCAATCGCTGCTGCGCACCGTCTATTTCGTCGCGCTCTTCGTGATCGAGGCAGTGGTGATCGGCCTCGCCATGGCGCTGGTGCTCAACGCCCATTTCGCCGGGCGCGGGCTGATGCGGGCGATGCTCTTGGTGCCGTGGTCGATGTCGCGCATCGCTGTCGGCATCCTCTGGCTCGGCATGCTCGATGCCGATTTCGGCGCAATCAACGGCATCCTCTACCGGCTCGGCGTGATCGACCACTATCTGTCGTTCTTCAGCGACGGCTTCACGGCGCTCAATGTCCTGATCGTCGTCTATGTCTGGAACCAGGCGCCGTTCGCGACAATCCTGTTCCTGGCCGGGCTGCAGTCGATCCCGCAGGACCTCTATCACGCGGCCTCGGTCGACGGCGCCGGCTTCTGGCGCAAGCTCTGGCACATCACCCTGCCCTCGCTGCGGCCGATGATGTTCCTCGTCTTGGTGCTCGCGACGGTCAACGGCTTCCTGATGCTCGACCTCATCTATGTGATGACCTCGGGCGGCCCCGGCAACGACACCACGACGGTGACCTGGCTCGGCTATCGCACCGCCTTCAGCTTCTTCAAGTTCGGGCCGGGCACGGCGATCCTGTTCACGCTGACGCTGATCTGCGTGGCGCTGACGGTGATCTACCACCGCCTCGTCCTCTCGAAGTTCCAGAGCGAGTAGGAGGCGCGCCATGCCGACCGTCATCGCGCGCAACCACAGCAAGCTCTGGCCGGTGCTCGGCCTCTACGGCCTCGTCGCGCTGGTCGCGCTCTGGCTGATCGGGCCGTTCCTCTGGCTGTTCATCAGCAGCATCAGCGAGCAGCGCGACCTGCTCGCCCGGCCGATGCCGCTGATCCCGCCGAATCCGAGCTTTGCCAACTACGCCAAGATCTTCGGGCTGGTCGAATTCCACGCCCAGCACCAGTCGGCGCAGATCCTGCCCTCGCTCGGCAACAGCGTCGTCGTCACGCTGATCGTCACCGCGCTCAACATCGTGCTCGGAAGCGGGGCCGGCTACGCCTATGCGCGCTTCCAGCACCCGGTGATGAAGATCACGCTCTACGCCATCCTGTTCACCCGCATGCTGCCGGTCGTCGTGCTGATGCCGGCGCTGTTCCTGATCATGCGCCAGCTCGGCCTGCAGAACACGCTGAGCGGGCTCGTGCTGGCCTATTGCTCCTTCACCTTCCCCTTCACGATCTGGATCCTGAAATCGTATTTCGAGACCATCCCGCGCGAGCTTGAGGAGAGCGCGCTGGTCGATGGCTGCTCGCGGCTGCAGGCTTTCGTGAAGGTCATCCTGCCGATTTCGGGACCCGGCCTCGTCGCCGCCGGCGCCTTCACCTTCGTGCTGTGCTGGAACGAGTTCCTGGTGGCGCAGGTGCTGAACTCGAAACAGGGCACCACGACGCTGCCGCCGACGGTCGCTGGCATGCTCGGCCAGGCCAATATCGACTACTCGGTGATCGCCGCCTCCGGCTTCCTCTCGGCCATTCCGGCGGTGATCCTCGCCCTCGTCTTCCAACGCTACATGGTCCAGGGGCTCACCGCCGGGTCGGTGAAGGGCTGATCGTTCCCTGGAGCCTCCCGCCGCTCGCAAGACGCGTCGGCGGGCCTTTCAAAACCGCGCATCGCGAAAGGACTGACCCGATGACGATCGTGCCAAGACAACCCGACATGCACCTTGCCTTCCTCGAAGGCGGCCCGAAGAAACTGCTGATCGACGGCCGCTGGGTCGATGCCGCCTCCGGCAAGACCTTCGAGACCATCGATCCATCGACCGGCCAGGTACTGGCCCGCGTCGCCGAGGGCGATCAGCAGGATATCGATGCGGCGGTCGCGGCGGCAAGGCGCGCCTTCGACGGCCCCTGGCGCAAGTTCAAGCCCTATGACCGCCAGCAGGTCATCCTCAAGCTCGCCGACCTCGTCGACAAGCATTTCGACGAGCTCTCGCTGATCGACACGCTCGACATGGGCGCCCCGATCAGCCGCACGCGCGCCTCGCGGCGGCGCCTGCTCGGCCTGCTGCGCTATTATGCCGGCATGGCGACGGCGCTGCATGGCGAGACCGTCGACAACTCCATGCCCGGCGAGTTCGTCACCTATACGCTGAAGGAGCCGGTCGGCGTCGTCGGCGCGATCACGCCGTGGAACGGCCCGCTGGTCTCTTGGATCTGGAAGATCGGCCCGGTCCTCGCCACCGGCTGCACCGCCGTGCTGAAGCCGGCCGAGGAATCGCCGCTGTCGGCCCTGCGCATGGGCGAGCTCCTGCTCGAAGCCGGCCTGCCAGACGGCGTCGTCAACATCGTCACCGGCTTCGGCGAGACCGCGGGCGCGGCGCTCGCGGGCCACCCGGATGTCGACAAGATCGCCTTCACCGGCTCCTTCGAGACCGGGCAGAAGATCGTCCAGGCCTCGGTCGGCAACCTCAAGCGCGTCACGCTCGAGCTCGGCGGCAAGTCGCCCGACATCGTCTTCGCCGATGTCGATCTCGATCTCGCCGTGCCCGGCGCCGCCATGGGCTGCTTCGGCAATTCCGGTCAGGTCTGCAGCGCCGGCACGCGCCTCTTCGTCGAGGACAAGATCTATGACGAGTTCATGGAGCGCGTCGCCGATTTCAGCCGGACGCTGAAAGTCGGCAACAGCCTCGATCCCGAGGTGCAGATCGGGCCGCTGGTCTCCGAGCAGCAGCTCAGCCGCGTCTCCAGCTATCTCGACATCGGCCAGCAGGAGGGCGCCAAGCTGCTTTCCGGCGGGCGCAGGTTGACCGAGGACGAGCTCGCCAGCGGCTACTTCATCCCGCCGACCGTCTTCGCCGGGGTCCGCGACGAGATGCGGATCGCACAGGAGGAGATCTTCGGGCCGGTGGTGTCGAGCCTGCCCTTCAGTGACCTGGAAGAGGTCGCACGCCGCGCCAACAACACCATGTACGGACTCGGCAGCGGCGTCTGGACCAATGACGTCCGCAAGGCGCACTATCTCGCCAAGGCGATCCGCGCCGGCTCGGTCTGGATCAACTGCTACCAGATGATGGATCCGGCGATGCCCTTCGGCGGCTACAAGCGCAGCGGCTATGGCCGTGAATCCGGCGTGCAGCAGTTCAACGACTATCTGAACGTGAAGTCGGTCTGGCTGCGGACCGCCTGATGACGAGCAGACTGTTCTCGCCGATCACGCTGTCAGGGGTCACTTTCCCCAACCGCGTGGTCATCTCGCCGATGTGCCAGTACAGCGCGCCCGATGGCGCGGCCTCGGACTGGCACATGGCCCATCTCGGACAGTTCGCCATGTCCCGCGCCGGTCTCCTCCTGCTGGAGGCGACCGCGGTCGAGCCGGCCGGACGGATCTCGCCGCTCTGCCTCGCGCTCTATTCCGACGCGCAGGAGGAGGCGCTCGCCCGGGTGGTGACGATGCTGCGCTATGCCGGCGGCGACATGCCGCTCGGCATCCAGCTCGGCCATGCCGGGCGCAAGGGCTCCTGCCACATGCCCTGGGATGGCGGGCACGGCCTGACGCCCGAGGAAGGCGGCTGGCCGATCGTCGGCCCGAGCGCCCTGCCCTATGACGACAAGCGCGCCGTGCCGGAAGCGCTCGACGAAGCCGGCATGGAGCGCATCGCGGCTGCCTTCGTCGATGCGGCTGAGCGAGCCGACCGCATCGGCTTCGACGTGGTCGAATACCACTGTGCCCATGGCTATCTCCTGCACTCCTTCCTGTCGGCACAGAGTAATCGGCGGCAGGACGATTATGGCGGCTCGCTCGAAAACCGCATGCGCTTCCCGCTGGCGGTGGCGCGGCGGCTGCGCGGGGCCTGGCCGGCGCGGAAGGCGCTCGGCGCCAGACTCGATGCCGAGGATGCGACCGACGCAGCCTCGCTGGCCGAGACGATCGCCTATGCGCGCGAGCTCAAGGCGATCGGCTTCGACTATGTCTGCCTGTCGCGCGGCAGCCTCTCCGGCGACCAGAAGATCGTCTCCTGGCCGGGCTATCTGCTGCCGCTCGCCGCGGCTTTGCGCAAGGCGACCGGGATGGTCACCCAGGCCGTCGGGCTGATCGTCGATCCGCGCATGGCGGAGGAAGCGGTCGCATCAGGGCAGGTCGACATGGTCGCGCTGGCACGCGGCTTCCTAGATGATCCGCGCTGGGTCTGGCATGCGGCTGAGGCGCTCGGCGCCGAGCTTGCCTATCCCCCGCAATATCGCGGCGCCGACCCCTCGCTCTGGAAGGGCGCGACCTTGCGCCCACGCGCCCATGCAGCCGGCTGAATCCGGCCGCGACCACATTTGACCTGTTGCGGAGACCGACATGATCCCTGAGGCCCTGATCTCGACCTGGCGGCTGAAATCCCACCGGCAGGAGCTGCCGGAGACCGGCGAGGTGCTCTATCCGCGAGGCGACAACCCGCAGGGGCTGCTGACCTACACCGCCGACCGCCGCTTCTCGATTATCAACGCGCCGGAGGAGCGGGCACCGCCGGAAGGCCTCGGCCCGACCGACGCGGAAGCCCTCGGCCTGTTCAAGGGCCTGACCGCCTATGCCGGCCATTATTCGGTATCCGGCGAGACCGTGACCCATCACGTCGAGGTCTCCTGGAACGAGGCCTGGTCCGGCACCGACCAGGTCCGCCGCTACAAGCTCGAAGGCGACAGCCTGACCATCATCGCCGGCCCCTCGCACAGCCCCTGGGACGGCCGGCTGACGATCTCGACGCTGATCTGGGATCGCGTGCGCTGATCCTGCGCTGAGCGGACCGACACATCACTGAACCACGCCCCGGCGGATCCGATGCTCCGCCAGAGCGAACGATCGCTGCTGCACGCGAGCGGCGGCGCATGCATCGGCTTTCGCAAAACGACAGGAGACGAACGATGACCTCAGCCAACCTTCGTCACAACCCCGACGCGGTCGCGCCGCCGACGCAGAACCTCTACGCCCATGGCGTCGAGGTTCCGACCAACAGCCGCCAGCTCTATGTCGCCGGCCAGGTCGGCGTGCGCCGCGACGGCACGCTGCCGGCGACGCTGGAGGAACAGGTCGAGCAGCTGATGGCGAATTTCGAGGCGATCCTCGCCTCGGCCGGCATGGACTTCACCGATGTCGTGAAGATCACCGCCTACTGCCTGAAGCCGGCCGACATCATCACCTACGCCACTATCCGCAACCGCTATTTCAAGGGCAACCCGCCGGCCACGACCGCAGTCGTCGTCGCCGGGCTCGCCCTGTCGGAGTGGCTGATCGAAGCCGACCTCACCGCCGCCAAGCGGGATTGATCCGACAGCCAATGGCGGAGCGGCCGAAGGGTTGCTCCGCCATCAGGCGTGGACGGGCTCGCGCAGCGGATAATGGCAGGCGACGAGGCGCTCGCTGCCGATGAGTTCCGGCACAGCCTCGCGGCAGGCGGCGCTGGCGCGGACACAGCGTGGGTGAAAGGCGCAACCGGCCGGCGGCGCGAGCGGGCTCGGGAACTCGCCGTTGAGATGCAGCTCCGGCAGGCCGCGGCCGGGTTCCGGCGGTAGGATCGCCTGCATCAATTCGCGCGTATAGGGATGGCGCGGCTCGGCGAAGACCGCTTCGGTCGGCCCGGCCTCGACGACCTTGCCGAGATACATCACCGCGACCCGGTCGGCGAGATGGCCGACCACGGCGAGGTTGTGGCTGATCAGCACGATGGTCAGCCGGAAGCTGCGGTGCAGGCGAGCGAGCAGATTGAGGATCTGAGACTGCACGGAAACATCGAGCGCGGAGGTCGGTTCGTCGCAGATCAGAATCTTGGGCTCGCCGACCAGAGCGCGGGCGATCGCGACGCGCTGGCGCTGCCCGCCCGAGAGCTGGCTCGGATAGGCGCCGGCGAGATAGCGCGCCAGCCCGACCGCATCCATGATCTCGTGGACGGCGGCGAGGCGCGAGCGGCTATTGCCGACGCCGCGGACCTCGAGCGGCGCCGCGATCGCGCCCGCCACCGTCATGCGCGGATTGAGCGAGGAATACGGGTCCTGGAAGATCGGCTGGATCAGCCTGGCCCGCTCGACCCGGCCATAGGCGCCGATCGGCTTGCCGCCGACCGTGATGCTGCCCGAGCTCGGCTCCTCGATGCCGAGCAGGAGCCGGGCGAGCGTACTCTTGCCGCAGCCGGACTCGCCGACGATGGCGAGAATCTCGCCCTCCTCGACAGCAAGGTCGATGCCGCGCACCGCCTGCAGCACCCGCCCGCGGCGCAGGCCGGCGCTGACCTGATAGTTGCGCGTCGCGCCGGTGATTTCGAGCAGGCTCATCTTGTCCTCATGCGATGGCGGCGGCGAGCGGCTCGGCCGGCTGGCGCGGCGCCTCGATCGGCAACAGGCAGCGCAACTGGCGTCCGCCGGCGGCGGTACGGAGAGGGACCGGCGACGCCGCGCAGGCTTCGTGGCGGAACTCGCAGCGATCGAGGAAGCCGCAGGCGGTCAGCGGCGCGATCGGGCGCGGGACAAGGCCGGGGATATGGCCGAGCGGCTGGCCGCGGCGCGTCCGCCCCGGCACCGGGATCGAGCGCATCAGCCCGGCGGTGTAGGGATGGCGCGGGCTGCCGAGCACCTCGTCGGTCGTGCCGCTCTCGACGACTTCGCCGCCATACATCACGACCACCCGGTCGGCGAGGCCGGCAACGACACCAATGTCGTGCGTGACCAGGATCAGCCCGACCCCGGTCTCCTTCTGCACATCGGCGAGCAGCCGCAGGATCTGCGCCTGGATGGTGACGTCGAGCGCCGTCGTCGGCTCGTCGGCGATGATCAGCTCGGGCTCGCACAGCAAGGCCGTCGCGATCATCATGCGCTGGCGCAAACCGCCCGAGAGCTGGTGCGGGTATTGGTCGAGCCGGTCCTCCGGCGCGGGCACACCGACCCGCCGGAGCAAGGCGACGACCCGCGCGCGTGCCTCGCCCCGCGACACCCGGCGGTGCTGGCGCAGGATCTCGGCCATCTGGTCGCCCATGCGATAGCAGGGATCAAAGGCCGTCATCGGGTCCTGGAAGATCATGGCGACGCGCTTGCCGCGGATCGCCTGCCAGCGCCGCCGGTCGAGCCCAAGCAGGGACTCGCCCTGGAAGGCGAGCCGCTCGGCCGAAAGCCGCGCGTTCTGCGGCTGCAGGCCCATCACCGCGAGCGAGGTCAGGCTCTTGCCGCAGCCGGATTCACCGACGATGGCGACGGTCTCGCCGCGCTCGACGGTAAGGTCGACGCTGCGGATCGGGCGCAGCAGCCCGTCATTGACCGGGATTTCCAGGCTGAGATTGCGGATTTCGAGCAAGGGCGCCATGGCTCAGGCCCTCCCCTCGGGCGAGAGGACGTCGCGCAGCGCATCGCCGAGGATGTTGATCGCCAGGATCAGCAGGATCAGCGCCGTGCCGGGAATGGCGATCAGCCAGGGTCGGAACAGGAACTGGCTCTTCGCCTCCGAGATCATCAGGCCCCAGGAGGTCAGCGGCGGCTGGATGCCGAGGCCGAGGAAGGTCAGCGTCGCCTCCATCAGGATGGCGCGGGCTAGCTCCAGCGTGCCGACGACGATCAGCGCGCTGGTGATGTTCGGCAGGATCTCGCGCAGCAGGATGCGCGGCGTCGAGCTGCCGATGGCACGGGCGGCGGTGACGAACTCGCGGCCGACGAGCTGCTGCGTCGCGGTGCGCGTCACGATCACCAGCCGGTCCCAGAGCAGGCCGCCGATGACCAGCACCAGCAGTGGCAGCGACTGGCCGAGCACGGCGACGGCAACGAGCGCGACGAGCACGACCGGCAGGGTCAGGCGGACGGTGAGCAGGAAATTGACGAAGAGATCGACCTTCCCACCCCAGTAACCAGCCGCGACACCGAGCACCGTGCCGATCAGGCCGGAGATCAGCACGGTGGCGAAACCGACGAAGAGCGAGATGCGGGCGCCATAGAGCAGCAGCGCGAGATAATCGCGGCCGAGATGGTCGGTGCCGAGCGGGTGCTGCCAGTTGCCGGCGCTGTTCCAGACCGGCGCGGCCAGGCGCCGGGCGAGGTCCTGCGTGCCGGGGTCATAGGGCGTCAGCAGGGGCGCGGCGACCGCGGCGAGGACAAAGACGGCGAGCACGGTTCCGCCGAACCAGAAGCCGGGGTGCCTGGCCATGCGCCTGAGCGCGATCTGGCCGGGCGTCGGCATCGACTTCGCCGCAATCACCGGGGACACTGGCGCCGATGCGCCGTCGATGAGGCTGGTATCGGCCATCAGCTCGTCCGGATCCTGGGGTCGAGGGCGGCGTTCAATAGATCGGCCGCAAGCGTCAGCACCGCATAGGTCGCGGCGATCACGAGCAAGATCGCCTGGATGACCTCGACGTCGTAGCGGCGGATCGAGAGCCAGGCGAGATTGCCTAGCCCGTTCATCGAGAACACCGCCTCGACCACGACCGAGCCGCCGAGCATGTAGCCGAACTGCACGGTCGCGACCGCCACCACCGGGATGATGGCGTGGCGCAGGCCATGGCGCAGCACGACGCGCCAGGGGCTGAGGCCATAGGCGCGGGCGGTGCGGACATGGTCGGATTTCAGCACGTCCATCATGCCGGAGCGGGTCAGGCGCATGATCGCGGGCGCCGCGTAATAGCCGAGCGCCACCGCCGGCAGGATGTAGTGCTGCCATGTCGCCGTGCCGGAGACCGGCAGCCAGCGCAGCATGACGCCGAAGCCGTAGATCAGCGCGAGCGAGGACAGGAAGGACGGCATCGCCTGCCCGGCCACCGCCAGGACCAGCGCGATCCGGTCGATGATCGTATTGGGCCAGAGCGCGGCGATGACGCCGAGGGGCACCGCGACGAGCAGCGCGAAGGCGAGCGCCAGCACGCCGAGCGTCGCGGTGATCGGGATATGCCGCGCCAGGACCGGGCCGACATCTTCCTTGAGATAGGTCGAGCGGCCGAAATCGCCGCTGACGAAGCGGCCGACCCAGCTCAGATACTGCTCATGGAACGGCCGGTCATAGCCATAGGCCTTGCGGATTTCGGCGATCTGCTCGGGCGAGGCGCGCTCGCCCGCCATCGCCACCGCCGGATCTCCGGAGAGATGGACGAGCGAGAAGGAGATGACCGAGACGACGATCAGGACGAGGACGGTGACCAGCAACCGCTTCAGGACGAAGGAACCCATTCCGCACTCCGTGCGGCGAGGCGGCCGGCCGGAGCCGGTCGCCCAGCCCGATGCCAGCTACTTCCAGCGCGCCAGATAGAAATGGGCGAGTTCGTCCGGGGTCACCGGATAGTCGAGATCCCGGGTGTAGGCGTAGGCCCGGCCATAGGCGAAGAGCGGCACGCCATAGGCCTGGGCGTTGATCCGCTCGAGGGCCTTGGCGTAGAGCGCGCGGCGCTGGGCCGGGTCCATGGTGCTGTCGGCCTTGTCGAGCAGGTCCCTGACCTCGGCATCGCGGGCATAGTCGTCGGCGCCGAACTTGAAATAGAGGCTGACCGAGGCGGAGGCATCCTGCATGCCCTGCGAGCCCCAGGTCAGATGGGCGAGCTCGGCCTTGCCACCGATGATCAACGGCCGCAGCGCGACGTTCTGGACGAAGCGGAAATCGGGCTCGATGCCGACCGCGCGCAGATAGGCGAGCACCGCTTCCGAATAGGATTTGTCGCGATAGGCATAGAAGGGAACCTTGAGCCCCTTGGCATAGCCGGCCTCGGCCAGCAGCGCCTTGGCCTTGGCCGGGTCGTAAGAATGCTGGGTGACGTCGGCGGTGCAACCGACCTGCGTCGGATAGCACATCGATTTCAGCACCTCGGCCGAGTTGCCGACGAGCTTGGCGATCGCCTCCCGGTCGATGGCGTGGAAGATCGCCTGGCGGACCCGGACGTCCTTGAGGGGTGTATCGCCGGAGCGGCCGGCGGCATCGAACAGCAGGAAGGACATCCGCGTCGTCGGCGCGGTCTTGACGGTGACGCCCATGGCGGAGAGCTGCGGCACGTTCTCGGGCGGCACGCCCCAGATCCAGTCGACCGTGCCGGCGAGCAGCTCGGCGAGCTGCGCCTCGTTGTCGGCGATGGTGCGGTAGACGATCTTGCCGATCTTCGGCTGCCCTTTCGGGCTTTCCTTGAAGTAATCTGGATTCTTCACGAAGGTGGCGGACTGGCCGGCCTTGAAGTCCGTCATGATGTAGGGGCCGGTGCAGACCGGCCTGACCGCGCCCCAGTCGCGCCGGGTCTTGCCGCCGGCGGCGCTGACGACGGGCGCCTTGTCGTAATGGCCTGACGGATAGATCGCGGTGTTGCCCGAGAGGAATTCGAGTGCGGCCGGCGTCGGCGCCTTGGCGATGAAGCGGACCTTGTGCGGATCGACTGCCTCGACCGACTTGATCCAGTCGATCGCGAGGCGGACATTGATTCCGCTATCGGCCGGCATCACGTGGCGGAAGGTCGAGACCACGTCCTCGGCATCGAGATCGCTGCCGTCATGGAACTTGATGCCCTTGCGCAGCTCGACCTCGAGCGTGACATCGTCGACCCAGCGATAGGACGAGGCCAGGAGCGGCTTGTATTCGCCGCTGGCGGGATCGCGGTGGAACAGGGAGTCGCAATTGAACATGGTCGCGATGACCACTTCGCGCAGGCCCTGATAATAGATGTCGAAGGTGTCGATCTCGGTCGACGTCGCCCAGGTCAGCGTGTCGTCGCTTTTTCCTGCCGTCGCCGGGGTCGCGAACGCAGTACAGGCCAGAACACTGCCGACGAACGCCGCCATCGAGCGTTTGAACATCGCGATCCTCCCTCGCGGCGCTCTGCAGTCTTGTCGCGGCCTCACGGGCCGCAGGCGCCATTCCCTTAATTTTGCGCTTTCCGTTGAATATGTCAATTCAGATTGCGGTTACAGCCAAATAAAATTGAAAAACTTGCCATCTCAGCGACACTAAAGAAGCAACGCCCCCCAATAATCCGAAACCGATCAAGTCTCGGGAGCCAGGATCGCCCGGCTCCCGAGATGGCCTTTTGGTGCTCAGGCGCTGTGCTTGCCGATGAAGCCGAGCACCAGCTCGTTCCAGATCTCCGGGCGCTCCCAATAGGCGGAGTGGCCGCAATCCGGGATGAGGCTGAACTCGGCGCCCTGGATGCGGGAATGAACCAGACGGGCCATTGAGGGCGGCGTGTAGAGGTCGCCATCCCCGGTCACCACCAGCACCGGCATGCGCCATGCGGCGATCGACTGCCAGGTGACGTTGTTCTCGTATCCCTGGCTCTCCATCTTGCCCGCCCTGGACTTGTGCTCCAGCTCATTCCAGAGGCGACGGCCTTCCTGGTCGACATGGCGATAGGACGGGCCGAGCTCCTTGAAGTCGTGCGGCAGGGCATCGAACTCCTTCGGCCAGATCAGCTTGTAGATCGCCCGGTAATCCTCGTCGCGGATACCGACGATCGTGTTGGAGAGCACGAGGCTGCGCAGCCGCTGCGGATGCGACACCGCGAAATCGGTCGCGACCATGCCGCCGGCTGCCGAGCCGACAAGGTGGAACTTCGCCAGCTTGAGATGATCGACCAGCTTGAGCAGGTCAGCGGCCCCGGTGCCGGGCTTGGCGGGATCGCCGACGACCGAGCCGTGATAGCCGCGCCGGGAATAGCCGATGACGCGATAGCCGGCCTTGGCGAAGACCGGCGTCTGGTAGAGCCAGACCAGCCCGCTGCCCGTCCCCGCATGCAGGAAGATCACCGGAACGCCGTCGCCGCCGGTGTCGAAGTACCAAATGCTGTGCCCGTCCCCGACGTCGACAAGGCCCTCGCTCGCCTTGATCGGCGCCGGCGGCGGTACCGGCTTCACGCCCTGATCGGCGGCCGGCGCAGCGTTCGCGCTGCTCGTCTGCGAGAATGCGAACGCCGCCAAGCCGAGGGCGGCGCCGGCTTGCAGAAGCCTCCGGCGTGCCGGGAGGTAATCTTGCGCGGCCTCCGCAGAAGCAGATTTACCGTCAGAATTCATGACCACCCTCTTCTTGTTATGACAATCACGAAGGCAATCAACGCAGATTATTTATTCTCCATCCATGTCAATTTTCTCATCGAGACACGATCAAAACTCAAATCCGGGAAGCAATTCCGACCGCATCATCGACAAGGTCAGACTTAGGCCGCCTCGGCCCGAGCCTCCGAGGCAAGGCCCAGCACGGCCTCGTCGCGCACGTCGAGGCAGACCGCGGTGCCGTTGTCGAACACGGTCTCAGCGCCGGCGCTGACCTGGAGCACGCCGCCGGCGACCCGCACGCGATAGCGCATCATGTTGCCGAGGAAGCCGGAGACCTCGACCGCGCCGGCGAGCCGACTCGAACCCTCAGCCACCGGCTCCTGCGGCGACCGCAGCACGAAGGCCTCGGGCCTGATCGAGACGGCGACCGGCTGGCCTACACCGACGCCGCCCTGCAACAGGCAACCGACCTCTCCGGCCGCGCCGAGGTTGACCCTGGCGATGCCGCGGCTGTCGGGCGGCGCGACGAGCGTGCCGTCGAGCAGGTTGGTCGCGCCGACGAAGCCGGCGACGAAACGATTGGCAGGCCGGAAATAGATCTCGCGCGGGTGATCGAGTTGGACGATCCGGCCGCGCTCCATGACCGCAACGAGGTCGGACATTTCGAGCGCCTCGGCCTGGTCGTGCGTGACGTAGATGGTGGTGACGCCGACCTCCTGCTGCAGCCGCTTCAATTCGGTGCGCATCTCCTCGCGCAAGGTGGCGTCGAGATTGGAGAGCGGCTCGTCGAGCAGCAGCAGCTTCGGCTGGCGCACGATAGCGCGGGCGAGCGCGACGCGCTGCTGCTGGCCACCGGAGAGGCGCGTCGCCGAGCGGCTGCCATAGCCGTCGAGGCCGACCCGCTTCAGCGCGTCGTTGGTCATCCGCTCGATCTGCGAACGGTCGAAACCATGGTCCTTCGAGACGCGCAAGGGGAAGGCGACGTTCTCGAACACGCTCATATGCGGCCAGATCGCATAGGACTGGAAGACCATGCCGATATTGCGCCGGTTGAGCGGCACGTTGACGCCGCTGGCATCGTCGAAGAGCGGCTGCGTGCCGACGCGGATCAAGCCGCGGTCCGGCTGCTCCAGCCCGGCGATGCAGCGCAAGGTCGTGGTCTTGCCGCAGCCGCTCGGCCCCAGAAGCGTGAAGAAGGTGCCGGGCTTCAGCGTGAACGCGACATCGCGCACGCCGCCGGCCGGGCCGTCCTGCGTGTTGAAGAAGATCTTCTCGAGGCCCCGGACCTCGATCGCTGCGGTGCTGTCCGCCGTCATTGTCTGTCCTCCCGCGACACGCATTCACCTCAACGAAAATGTGAGGGGCGCGCCGGTCAATTCCTGCAGCCTGCCTTGCGTCATTCCGGGTGCCATGGAGCGCACCACGAAGCCGCCCTCGGCCACGTCGATGACCGCAAGATCGGAGTAGATGCGGTTCACCGCCTTTGCCGCGGTCAGGGGGTAGCGGCATTGCCGCACGAGCTTGGGCTCGCCCGCCTTGGTGACATGGGTGGTCATCACCCAGACATTGCGGGCGCCGGCGGCGAGGTCCATGGCGCCGCCGACCGCAGGCGTCCGATCGCTGCCGGAGGTCGACCAGTTGGCGAGGTCGCCGGTCTCGGCGATCTCGAAGGCGCCGAGGACGCAGAGGTCGATATGGCCGCCGCGGATCATCGCGAAGCTGTCGGCATGATGGAAGAGCGCAGCGCCCGCCATCAAGGTGACATTCTCCTTGCCGGCATTGACCAGCCAGGGATCGGCCTCGTTCGGGCCTGGCACCGGGCCCATGCCGAGAATGCCGTTCTCCGAATGCAGCACGACTTCGCGCCCGGCGGGGATGTGGTCGGCGACCAGGGTCGGCAGGCCGATGCCGAGATTGACGTACCAGCCTTCGGCGATGTCGTTCGCGACGAGACCAGCCATCTCCTTGCGGCTGAACGGGGTGTGATCCAGCGCAGCAGTCATCGGGCGCCCTCCTTGCTGGCAGAAATCGTCGCCAAGGGCGGATCGCCGCCCGCGACCGTCAGCACACGGTTCACGAAGATGCCGGGGGTGACGATGATGTTGGGATCGAGCTCGCCGAGCGGGACGACATTCGCAACCTGAGCGACGGTGAGCTTCCCAGCCATCGCCATGATCGGATTGAAGTTCCGGCCGCTGCCCTTGTAGGTCAGGTTGCCCCAGCGATCAGCGTTATAGGCCTGGATCAGCGCGACATCGGCGCCAAGCGCGTATTCGAGGACATGTTCGCGCCCGCCGATGTTACGGGTCTCCTTGCCCTCGGCAAGGCGCGTGCCCGCGCCGGTCGGCGTATAGAAGGCGCCGATCCCGGCGCCGGCCGCCCTGATCCGCTCGGCCAGCGTGCCCTGCGGCACGACCTCGAGCTCGATCTCGCCCTTCTCATAGCGCGCATCGAAAGCGGTGGAGCCGCGCGGGAAGCTGCAGATCAGCTTCGAGACGGCGCCGCTGCCGATCAGCTTGCCGAGCCCGGTCTGCGGTTCGAAGCCGGCATTGTTGGCGATCACCGTCAGGCCGCGCACGCCGCTCAGCGCCAGCGCGTCGATCAGCGCATTGGGTTGGCCAACCGCGCCGAAGCCGCCGACCAGGACGGAGGCGCCATCGCCTATGTCCGCCAGCGCCGCGGCCATGTCGGGAACCTGCTTGTCGATCATAGGCCTCTCGCTTCCAGTCTCAGCGCCCGGTGAAGACGGGCGAGCGTTTCTCGGCGAAAGCGCGCCGGCCCTCCGCCCTGTCGTGCGTATCGCGCAGCATGCCCCAGACCAGCCGCTCCAGTCGTAGCGCCTCGGGCAATGGCAGTTCGCCGCCGCTGCGGACGAGGCGCTTGACTGCCCGGACCGAGAGCGGCGCATTCGCCGCGATCCTGGCGGCGAGCGCCTGCGCTTCCTTCAGCAGATCCGGCACGGGAACGATCCGGCTGATCAGGCCGAGGCGCAGCGCCTCCGGCGCATCGATCATGTCGCCGGAGAGCAGCATCAGCATCGCATCGCTCTGGCCGATGCTGCGCGGCAGACGCTGCGTGCCGCCGGCGCCAGGAATCGTGCCGACCTTGACCTCCGGCAGGCCAAAGCGCGCCTGCGGCGCCGCCAGCCTGATGTCGCAAGCCAAGGCCAGTTCCAGCCCGCCGCCGAGGGCAAGGCCATTGACCGCGGCGATCAGCGGCTTCTCGCAATCGAGCGCCGCGGCGAAGCTGCTATCGCCGCCACCGGCGAAGGCCTGCGCTGCATAGGGGCCGGCGACCTCGGCGGTCTTCTTGAGATCGGCGCCGGCGCTGAAAGCCCGCTCGCCCGCCCCGGTCAGGACCACCGCCCGGATGCTGTCGTCGCTGGCGATATGCTCGAAGCAGGCGACGAGCGCGGCGCCCGTCTCCGGGTCGATCGCATTCAGCGCCTGCTGCCGGTCGAGCACGATGGTCGCGACATGACCGGCCTGGCTGAACTGTAGCGATGGGGTTTCGGGGACCATTCAGTCTCCCCGCCGGATCAAACGCTGGCTGCCACCGAGGTAGGGCCGGCACCATCACCGGTCAAACGAGTTAACCGCGCAAGCCGATGAGCTTTCCTCAATCGAAGGCCCGGTGCGGCCGCCCTTTGCGGCCGCTCGCCATCGCGATCGCTCAACGATTGAGCGTTCCGACGTTGACGACCTCGTCGAGCCTGATCAGGCTGGCGAAGAGCTTCTCCGCCTGCGACTGGGCAAGCTGCTTACTGCTGCAGGACCAGAACTTCTGCCAGAGCTCGGCCTCGCTCATCGGCCGCGTCCAGTGGCCGCGGGCGTAATCGACGCTGGGGCTTTCGAGCACGCGGCCGTCAGCGAGATGCAGCCGGACGCCGCCGCTGAAGCCGAGATTGGGCTGGGTGTCGGCCGGAATGCGGCTGTCGGCCACGGTCTCGACCTTCTGCAAGAGCGACTGGACTTCCGGGCGGCCGTGGAAGGTCTCCTCCAGCGCATCGAAGGTGACGCGCCGCTCGAACAGCGCGGCGACGACCGCCAGCGGCACGCTGTGCGACGGCACGAAATGCAGCACCGAGGGCGATTTCGAGATCACCGCATATTGAGCGTCGCTGATCAGCAGTTCGACCCGCGTGACCTCCTGCGGCTTGACGTCATACGCATTCGCAAGATCGAGCGCGCCATCCACAGCCCGCTGCGCGATATTGCCGAACGGGTACTGCTTGACGTTGATGCCGATGCTCTCGAGGCGCCAGGCGCGGCCGAGGTCATCGAGCGGGCTCTCCAGATCGACAGCCCCCTTGGGCGAGAGCGCGACCAGCATGCCGCGCCCGGAGCGCTCCAGCGCATCGGCCGGCGCCGACATGCCGGCCTCGGCGAGATGCGCCGCCAGCACACCGCCGGCGGCACCACGGCCGATCTGGAACGGGCCGACATCGGTGTCGAAGCTCGCGGTGATGCCGCCCGACATCGAGGCGGCGATGCCGAGCGCGCGCAGCGTCGTCGCCTCGTCGAAGCCACGCAGATTGGCGAGCGCCAGCGCGACGGCCAAAGGACCGAAGCAGGCGGTGGCATGCCAGCCCTTGCTCGAATAGCTGTCGGGATCGCGCTCGGCGAGCCGCGCCCAGGCTTCATAGCCGGCGGCATAGGCCTGGATGACCTGCCTGCCGCTGGCGCCGATCCGCTCGCCCTCGGCGAGCAGGGCCGGCATCAGCACCGTGCTGGTATGGCAGCCGGCGAAGGCGACATCGTCGAAGACGACGCTGCTGGTCGTCACCGCATTGACCAGCGTCGCGTCGGCGGCCGAGGCCTTCTCGGCACCGAGCTGGATGCGCGCCTCATTCTTGACGCCGCGCGTGCCGAGGCTGGCCAGGACATGGCGGGAAACCGGCATGTCGATGCCGGAGAGCATGACGCCGACCGTATCGGCCATGCCGATACGGACGGCCTCAATCGCGCGGGCCGGCAAGTGCTCATAGCGCAAGCCGGAGGCGAAACCGGCGAGCGAGCGTGACAAGGCTGTCGGCATGGTCGTTTCCTCTGATGTCGTTATGGTCGCGCGCAGCGTGATCGAGCACGCCGCGAAATGGGGTCCGGCGCGGGCGCCGCCTCAGGCGAGCCTGAACACCGGCAAGGTGATGCCGTCCTCGACCTGATGGCCAAAGGCGATCTCGACCGCTTTGCCGATCGCGATCTCGGCAAAGTCGCTGCTGACGATGTTGGTCATCATGGTCGGCCCCTCCGCGAGGGTGACGTAGGCGATGGCGAAGGGCTCGGCCGCAGTGCGGGCGATGCTGTAGGAGTAGATCGTGCCCTGCCCGCTCGCCGGCCGCCATTCCGTCTCCGGGCTGGCGCAATGCGGGCAGATCGCCCGCGGATACCAGTGCGCCCGCTCGCAGGCACGGCAATGACGCAGCTTGAAACGTCCCTCGGCGAGCTCGCTCCAGAACGCCTTGGTCTCGGGCTGGTGATCCAACGCCTCGCGCAGAACCGACATGGGCTTTTACTCCCGCTCCATGATGAGGGTGGCGCCGCCATGCCGGGTGCCGAGCATGCCGCCGGTGCCGTGCGCCAGCGCGATGTCGCAATTGGCGACCTGGACGGCCGGGTGCGCCTCGCCGCGCAATTGCCGGACCGCCTCGATGATCTTGGTGATGCCGCCGCGATTGAACGGGTGGTTGTTGCACAAGCCCCCGCCATCGGTGTTGACCGGCAAGCGGCCGACGCCGGCGATCAGGTTGCCGTCGGCGACGAAGCGGCCGCCCTCGCCCTTGGCGCAGAAGCCGAGATCCTCGAGCTGCACGATCACGGTGATGGTGAAGCTGTCATAGACCGAGGCGTATTTGACGTCGGCCGGCGTCAGCCCGGCCTCGGCGAAGGCCGCAGCGCCACTGAAGCGGCCGGCAGAATAGGTCAGGTCGATCGCGCCACCGGCGGTGTGCTTCACCGCTTCGCCCCCGCCGCGAATCTTCACCAGCGGGCGCTTCAGTTGGCGGGCGATCTCAGGCCGGGTGACGATGACGGCGCCGCCGCCATCCGAGACGATGCAGCAATCGAGCTTGTGCAGGGGGTCGGCGACCAGCGTCGAGTTCAGGACGTCGTCGACCGTGACGAGGTCGCGCAGCATGGCGTTGGGATTGTGCTGGGCGTGATGCGAGGCGGCGACCTTGACCCAGGCCAGCTGCTCGGGAGTCGTGCCGAATTCGTGCATATGGCGCATCGCGCACATGGCGTAGACGTTGAGGATCGTCATGCCGAAGGGCGTTTCCCAGGCATAGTCCGGCTGAACCGGGCTGTCGGCCCGCTTCAGCCCGCCCTTGGGAACGCCCTCGCTGCGCGGCCGGCCGGCGAGCGTGACCAGTGCCACATCGCATTTCCCGGCCGCGATCGCCTGCGCCGCATGGTTGACGTGCAGGATGTAGGAGGCACCGCCGATATTGGTGGAATCGGCGTGGCGAACCCGAAGGTTGAGATAGTCGACCATCGAGAACGGGCCGGTGCCCGGCACGTCGCCGCCGCAGAAATAACCGTCGACATCGTCCCTGCTCAGCCCGGCATCGGCGAGCGCGCCGAGCGCAACCTCGGCATGCAATTGCGCCAGCGACTTGTCCGGCGCCTTGCGCAGCGGATGCTCATAGGCGCCGACGATATAGGCCTCTCCGTTGATGCTCATGCCCTGCCCTTCTGGCGCGACAGGGCAGAGCCGGCCGTCGCGAGTTCGTCGTAGTGCACCGTCGCGGCGACGGAGGGACGCTGCTGCGCGCCCTGCCACCACTGCGCCAGGCGCGGATAGCGCTCATGCCAGAGGAAATCCGGCGCGAAGCGGAAATCGAGATAGCCGAGCGCCGCGACGATCGCGGCATGGCCGACATCGAAGGAGCTATCGTCCGCCGCCGCGGCTTCGGCCTCGAGCGCCCGGAAGATGTGCGGCAGCTTCTTGTGTACGGCCGCGATGCGCATGGCCGACTGCTCGCCCTGCCGGCGCGAGCGCTCGCCCAGCCAGTTGAGCAGCAGCCAGGAGAGCCCGTCGCCGAGGGCCTGGCGTCGGAGCGCGGCGGTGCGCGCATCGGGGGCTGCCGGATGTAGCCGGCCATCGCCGCGCAGGACGTCGAGGTAATGGCAGATCGCCACGGAATCGTAGATCGCCTCGCCACCCTCGGTGACCAGCGTCGGGATCTGGCCGAGCGGATTGAGCGCGAGCAGCGTGTCGTTCGGCTGGGTCGAGAGGATGACCATCGGCACGCGCTCGATCGCTTCGGTCAGGCCGACCTCATGGACGACGACCAGGACCTTGCGGACGAAAGGCGAGCGCGGCGACCAGAAAAGCCTCATCATTTCGCCAGTCCAGGCTCAGGAAAAATCACATGAGACGGCGCTGCCACGGAATCCCGCCGCGGCGCTCGCATCTGCATTAAAATCGGCTCGAAACCGAGGCAAAACATGCTTCATCCTGTTGATGATCCAAGCGATTTGATCCATCATCGCCCGCGACCCACAAGCAACGCGAAAAGCTGAAAATGGTCAATCGACTAAAAGGGAGGCCATCTGTGAGAAATCATCAAGCGTGTGAGATATGCTGCGTCGCCTGCCCCCGCTGAACGCGCTGCGCGCCTTCGAGGCGGCCGGCCGGCATGTCAGCTTCACCAAGGCTGCCGACGAGCTCTCGGTGACGCCCGGCGCGATCAGCCGGCAGATCAAGCTGCTGGAGGACGTGCTCGGAGTGGAGCTGTTCGAGCGCACAGGCCGGGACCTGCGCATCTCCGCCGAGGCGAACGACTATGTCGCGGCACTCGGCACCGCCTTCGATCAGATGGAGCGCGCCACCAAGCGGCTGATGGGCGCGCAGGGCGAAAGCTCGCTGCGGGTGCACTGCCCGATGACCTTCACCTTGCGCTGGCTCGTGCCGCGCCTGCCGCTGTTCCACCGCCTCTATCCGAAGCGGGAAATCCAGCTCGCGACCTCGCTCTCGCCGCGGCCGATCAACCAGCTCTCGATGGGCGACATCGACATCGCGATCCAGCAGGGCGACGGCGACTGGCCGGGCCTTGTCTCGCATCGCCTCGCCGGCAGCGCCCTCATCCCGGTATGCAGCCCGGCCTTCCTGGAGCGCCTCGGTCCAGAGGTCCGCATCGACATCCTCGCCGAGCAGACGCTGCTCCATTCAACCGTCCGGCCGGATGACTGGCGTGAATGGCTCGACGCCGCCGGCGGACAGCAGATCGAAAGCGATCGCGGCCTCTATTTCGAAAGCTCGACCCTCGCCTATCAATCGGCGATGGAAGGCATCGGCATGGCGATCGGGCAGATGGCGCTGGTGCTGGAGGATTTGAACGCCGGCCGGCTGGTCGCGCCGTTCGATTTCATCCACGACAACGGCATCGCCTACTACCTCACCTATGTCGAGCATGCGGTGAAGAAGCCCGGCGTCGCTGAATTCCGCGACTGGATCCTGGGGCAATCGGTCGAATACGAAGCGGCACTGCGCCATATGCGACTGCCCGGCGGCGAGAGCCTGGTGCCGGCCTGAGCGGCCGGCGCACCTCGCTTCAGCGCGCAGTCTCGATGATGCCGGCAGCAGCGAAATCGGCGATCTCGCTGCGACTGTAGCCGGCGATCTCGGCGAGGACGACATGGGTGTCGGCGCCGACCTGCGGGGCCGGACGTGCGATCGCGAGCGGTTCCTCGTCGACCTGGAGCGGGAAGCCCTTGACGATCAGGCCTTGCTCGTCGCGCTGCAAGGCGTGCTGCCAGGCCTCGCCCCAGCCGGCCATCATGCCGTTGCCGTCATTGACGATGGCCGCGGGCACACCGAGCCCGACGAAGAAGCTCACCGCTTCCTCAGCGGATCGGGCCGCGGTCGCCGCCGCGGCTGCCTTCCGAAGGCCACCCGGCCGATCGGAAACGCCAACCGCAAGCCCATCCGCCAGCAGCGGCAGAGCCGAGGCCGGCACCGAGAGCGCCACCCAGATGTCATCGGCGGCAAGGAAACAGTCCTGCAGCGGATAATGCGGTTGGGCGTTGCCCTGGCGGGTGACGGTTTCGCCTTGCGAGGCGGCGGCGAAGCGATCACCGATCATGAAGGCGGCGAGATCGCGCTGCGACAGGTCGAGATGACTGCCGCCCTCCCCTTTGCGCACGGAGCGCAGCGCCGTCGCGATCGCCCCCGCCGCGAACAACGCGACGATCTGGTCGGGATAGTTGACGTCGCGGCCGGACACCTCGGGCTTGCCGCCCGCATAGCCGGTGACCCAGGCGAGGCCGCTCAGCGCCTCCAGCGTCGAGCCATAGGAGACATGGCCGGCGTCGGGGCCGGTCTCGCCTTGGCTCGAGATCGAGGCGAGGATGATGTCGGGATTGGCCTCGCGTAGCCTCGCGAAGCTCAGCCCGAGCCCTTCCATCACGCCGCGCCGGAAGTTCTCGACCACGACATCGGCCCGGCGCACGAGGCGCAGCAGGATCGCCTGCCCTTCCGGCCGCTTCAGGTCGATGCTGATCGCACGCTTGTTGCGGTTGGTGGCGCGGAACAGCGCCGGCATCGCGCCCGGCTCGTCCTGCGCACTCCAGACGCGGAACGGGTCGCGATAGGTCGGCGATTCCACCTTGATCACCTCGGCGCCGAAATCGGCGAGCAAGGCGGCGGTCGCCGCTCCGGCGGTGATGATGCCGAGATCGAGGACGCGGCAGCCTTCCAGCAGCTTCATCGCGCCGCTCCCATAGCGGGCTCGGCCTGTCGTGCCGCCGTCTGATCAAGCCAGACGAGCGGCAGGCGCGGCGCCTGCACGCCGGGATCGGCGTCAAGCGGCTCGAACAGGCCGCGCGCCTGGTTGTGCGGCTCGTCGAAGGCCTCGACCGGGCTCCAGATCGGCCCGATCGGCAAGCGGTGCTGCCGCGCCAAAGCGTGGATCTCTCGGCGGGTCAGCGTCAGGAAGCGTCGTTCGATGATCGCGGCGAGCTCGCCCAGATAGGCGAGCCGGCTCGCCCGCGTCGAAAAGCGCAGCTCCTCCAGTGCGGGTTCCGCCAGCGCCGCCTTCAATCGCTGCCAATCCGGTTCCTGATAGACCAGCACGGCATAGCCGTCGGCGCAGCGCAGCACCTGCCACTCGGCGGCAGCGCCGGTCCGACCGGGCAGGACATCATAGCCCTCGAGCGGCACGGCCTTCCAGTTCAGCCAGACCAGGGTCTCGAGCAGGCTGGCCCGGATTGTGACGGGCGCGCTTTGTGGGCGGGCCGAGACCAGCGCCGCCGCCAGCCCGGCATAGGCGGAGAGGCCGAGGGCGAAGGCCTCCTGGTGCCCACCGAGACGCAAGGGCTCGCGCTGGGGATCGCCGACCATCGCCAGCAGCCCGGCCGAGGCCGCGGCAGTGAAGGCACTCGCCGGCCTGTCGCTTTCCGCGAGAGCGCCGCCAAACAGGCTGAGCACTGCAGAGACGGGCGGCAGGCCCGCTCGGCCCCGCTCGCGCAGCACCGCGCCATCAACGAGCGCGACATCAGCACGGCTGAATAGCTTGGCCTCGCCTTCGCTCGACAGCGCCTTGCCGCGCGACAGGAACAGCTCGGTGCTATGCTCGAAGCCGCGTTCGCGCCCCTGCCAGCGGACCACGTCCGCGCCGAGATCGGCGAGGATGCGCCCAGCCATGCCGGCGGCGAGCACGAGCGCGTTATCGGCCGCGTCGGAGATCACCTCGGCGACGGTGAGGCCGGCATAGGGGCGCCGCGCCGTCATGGCCGCGTCCGCTCGAGCATGCTGGGCGCTGCTGGAGTCATGGGCTTAGCCCAGCGTCCGCTGCCAGAGCGCGAAGAGCTTGGCCCAGGTCGCCTCGGCCGCCTCCGGCTGATAGCAGCGGCCGGCGGTGAAGCAGTAGCCGTGCTCGCTGTTCGGGAAGACGTCGACATCATGCGTCACGCTGGTCGCGGCGAGCGCTTCCTGCAACGCGGCGATCGTCGCTGGCGGGGCAGCGCCGTCAGTCTCGGCGAAGGCGAAATAGAGCTCGCCCGGCACTTTCGCGACCAGTCTGTGCGGCGAGCCCTCATCCTCGGTGACGAGGCCAACGCCATAGAGCGAGGCGGCGGACGCGATGCGCGGACCGAACTTCGCGGCAGCTGCGACAACATAGCGCCCGCTCATGCAGAAGCCGAGGCAGGAGACCTTCTGGGCATTCGCTTCCGCTTCGCCATCGAGGAAGGCGAGCATGCCGGCGGTGTCGTCGGTGGTGCGCTCATTGTCGATCGAGCGCATGCAGGCGCCGACCACGGCCGACATGCGCTCGTCGCGTCGCGGCAGGTCGAAGCGCACGGTGCCGATCCGATAATAGAGATCGGGCAGCAGGCAGTAATAGCCGGCCGTCGCGATCCGGCGCGCCATGTGGCGCAGTTCCTCGCGGATGCCGGGCGCGTCCATGTAGAGGATCACCACCGGATACGGCCCCGGCCCGTCCGGCCTGACGGCGAAGGCCGGCATCCGGCCGTGCCGGGTGACGATGGAAACGTCTTTCTCGACCATGATCTTCTCCAGGCGACCGCGCGCCGTCAGGGTTGCTCGGACAGCATGAAGGCGTGCTGCGTGCGATCAAGATGACGGCGATAGGTCAGCCTGACGCGCCGGCCGATCCACTCGCCCTCGGGCTCCGGGCCAAGCAGGTTGGAGACGACGATCGGTCCTTCGTCGAGCCTGATCGCGACGGCGTTGTAGGGCGGCGGATGATCATCGAAATAGGCGCGGTGGAAGCGCACCCAGGACAGGATCTCCCCGCCACCGGACAAATCGGTCCAGCGATAGTCGAGGCTGGTGCAGGCCGAACAGATCGGCCCCGGCGGGTAGCGCAGCGTGCCGCAATGGCCGCAGGACTGGAGCTGCATGCGCTCGCGGGAGAGGCTCTCCCACATCGGGGCGTCGTAGAGCGTGACGACGGGCTGGCTGTTCGCCATGGCTCAGGTTCCGTAGATGATCGAGATCGCCTTGCCGGCGACATCGGAGCTGTAATGGACGTGGCGGCAGCCCTCGACCTGATGGTCGCCGGCCTCGCCACGGACCTGCCGGACCGCTTCGATCTGGTGGTTCCAGCCCTGCATGTAGCTTTCGGAGAGATGCCCGCCGCTGGTGTTCACCGGCAGCCCCTTGGCCAGCGAAATGCCGGTCTCGCGCATGAACTGCCCGACGCCGCCGATCGGGCAGTAGCCATAACCTTCGAGCGCGAGCGGGATATGCAGCGAGAAGCTGTCATAGATCTGCAGCGCGTCCATGTCCTTCGGGCCGAGCGAGGCCATCTCGAAGACCTGGGCTGCGACGGTTTGCTGTGCCGGCAAATAATAATCGAGCAGGCGGGGCTCGAGGCTGGTGGCGCCGCGGTTGAGGTCATAGCGGCCGACGCCCTTGATCGCGACCGGAGCCCGGCCAATTCGCTTGGCCTTGCCGGCCTCGGCAATGATCAGTGCGACGCCGCCATCATTGATCAGGCAGTAATCGAAGAGATGCAGCGGCTCGCAGATGAAGGGCGAGGCGAGATAATCCTCGACGGTGATCGGCTTGCGCATCAGGGCGCGCGGATTGCGCGAGGCGGCAAGGCGCTGCGCCACCGCGACCTCGCCAAGCTCGGCTTCCGTCAGGCCGCGCTCATGCATGTAGCGGCGCGCCATCATCGCATAGAGCGCGCCCTGCGAGGTGAAGCCCCAGGGCGCGTGATAGACATAGGCGAGGAAGGCGCCGCCGCCCTGCGCATCCGGGCCGCCATAATTGACCTGTGCCGAGCGCTGGTCGTTGCCGTAGACCAGCGCGACGACCGAGGCGAGGCCGGAACGGATCGCCATGCAGGCCTCCATCACCGCCGTCATCGCATCCGCCTGCCCGCCCCAGCAGACATTGAGACCGAGCAGTTCGCCGACACGCTCATAGGCCGTGGTCGGCCCGACGATCAGCCCGTCGATATCGTCGCGCGCGATGCCGGAATCGGCCAGTGCCGAGAGGAAGGCCTGCGCGCCATAGCCATAGGAATCATGCGGCCGCTCGCCGGCCCGAACCCGCTGGTGGTCCCCGACCCAATCGCTCTGGCCGATGCCGATCACCGAAGCGACCCCGGACAGCGAACCCGTCATGCGGAAACCTCATCCTGCCTTGCGCGGAAGCCTCGCCGGACCGCCGACGAGACTTCGGAGGTTTTTCGCAACGCCGGCGAAGGGTCAAACGACTTAACCGAAAGAGCGATTGAGCAATGCTCACAAGAGCCCTTGCCGCAGCATTCCTCAAGCCCGGCTCAGTTTCCCTCGTTTGACGCCGGCTCGGGACAACGCCAAGGCTCGCGGCGGGAGGTGCGCTTCATGCCGAACCGCTGGATCGAGGCCGACGGCATCCAACTGCGCTACGAGCTGAAGGCGGGGCCGCCCGCGACAATCGTGCTGCTGCATGAGATGGGCGGCATGCTGGAGAGCTGGGACACAGTCGTGCCGCTGCTTACGCCCTTTGCCAGCGTGCTGCGCTATGACCAGCGCGGCGCCGGGCTGTCGGAGAAGCCGCCCGGCCCCTACACCATCGCGCAGGCGGCCGACGATCTCGCTTCGCTGCTCGCGGCGCTCGCCATCACCGGGCCCGTCGCCGTCGCCGGCGCTGCGGTCGGGGCGGCGGTGGCCGCCGCCTTCGCCGCGCGCCATCCGCAGGCAATCGCCGCACTCGCCTTGCTTGCGCCGGCGACCGTGCTGGACGAGGCGAAGCGGACACGGACCGAGCAGCGGATTGCTTCAATCGAGCGCCTCGGCATCCGCAAAGCCTTCGCCGACGAGGCCGCAAGGCCGCGCACACGCTATGAGGAACTGCGCCTCGCCGCCGATCCGGCCGGGCTCGCCGCCACTTGGCGAATGCTCGCCGGGCTCGATCTCGACGCCGATCTGGCGGCGATACGCTGCCCGACCCTCGTCGTCGCCGGGCGCCAGGATGCCGCCCGCCCGCCGGAGCATGTCGCGTGCGTCGCCGCCAGGATCGCGGGAGCCGAATTCCTGGTGCTGGAGACCGGTCACGTCATGGCGATCGACACGCCTGAGCTCATCGTGGCAACACTGCAGAACTTCCTCGCACGAACCGGCTTGTCGAATGCTCAACCTACGAGTGATCAAGCCTCCAACTATTGAGAATTCCTCATACGCCTGTCTCGTTTACTCGTTTGACCGGCCACGGTCGGACAGGCAGTTTCGCCTAGTGCTCCCCTCTCGACTTCAGGGAGCAGAACGGCGGCGTTAGACCGCCAGGAGCTCGAGCGCCGCACCGGCGCTGCGTGAGGATTGGGAGGAAGGACATGCAGACCAGACGCGGCTTCATCGCCGGGGCGAGCACGCTCGCGCTGTTGCCGACTGCCGGCTTCGCCCAGAGCCAGCCGGCTGCCGACTTGATCGCCAAGGCCAAGGCCGAGCGCCAGCTCGTCTGGTACACCGGCATGGTGGTCAGCCAGGTGGTGCGCCCGCTCGCCGAGAAGTTCCAGGCTAAATACGGCATCGAGGTCCGCTATGCGACCACAGGCGATTCCGACACGGTGCTGAAGATCACCAGCCAGGCACGGGCAGGCAAGATGGAGGTCGACCTGTTCGACTCGCCGGGAACCTCGATCCCGCCGTTGAGCAAGGCCGGCTTGATCGAGCCGTTCGTGCCCGATGCGCTCGGCAAATATGCACCGACCTTCAAGCCGCAGAGCCAGCTCTATTCCGGCATCTACGCACTCTATCTGACGACGACCTACAACACCGACCTGGTCAAGGCGGCCGAGGCGCCCAAGACCTATGACGACCTGCTCGACCCGAAATGGCGCGGCAAGATGGTCTGGACCGATACCCGCGCCATTTCCGGCCCGCCCGGCTTCATCGGCAACGTCCTCTCGGTGATGGGGCAGGACAAGGGCATGGCCTATCTGCGCGAGCTCTCGAAGCAGAAGATCGTGCGCGAGCCCGGCAACCAGCGCGTCATCTTGGACAAGGTGATCTCCGGCCAATACGCGATCGGCCTGATGACCTATAATCATCACGCGGTGATCAGCCGGGCCAAGGAGGCCCCGATCGCCTGGGTCAAGATGGAGCCGCTCGTCGCCAATCTCGGCGTCATCGCGCTGGCCAAGGGCGCACCGCACCCCAACGCCGCCAAGCTCTTCCTCGAATTCATGTTCTCCGATGACGGCCAGAAGATCATCGCCGAGGCCGGCTATCCGCCGGGCAATCCCGACGTGCCACCGAAGGATCCCTCGATCGGCCCGGTGACCGGCAACTTCACCTCGACCCTGCTCGCGCCGGAAATCTCCTCGCAGGAGAGCGAGCCGCTGGCGGGCTGGCTGAAGATCTACGACGAGCTGTTCAAATGACCGAAGTCATCGACGTTGCCGCGGCGCTGCCGCAGCAACTCCGCGCCGGGCTGGCCAAACGCCCGGCGCAGACCAACCTATCGGCGCTGGCGATGCTGCTCGTCATCGCCTGTCTGGTGCTGCCGCCCGTCGTCACGCTCATCCAGAACAGCCTGTTCGTGATGAACCCCGACGGCTCGCACGGCGCCTTCACCCTCGACAACTTCGCACATCTGGTCAGCGAGAAGGGCATCCTCGCCAGCGGCTGGAACTCGATCCAGTTCGCGGCGCTGTCGACGCTGTTCTCGCTTCTCTTCGGCGCCTCGCTCGCCTGGGTGGTGGAGCGGACCGACGCGCCGCACCGCTCGCTCGCCTATCTGATGACGGTGGTGTCGCTCGGCATCCCCTTGATCATCTATGTCCCGGCCTGGCTCTTCCTGCTCGGCCCGGTCGGCCCGTTCAACGAGCTCTACCGCAATCTCACCGGCAATGGCGGCAACCTGTTCGCCGTCAACTCGATCGCCGGCATGGTCGCGATCGAGACGCTGGGCTGGCTGCCGATGTCGTTCCTGCTCTTCGCCGCGAGTTTCCGCACCGCCAATGCCGAGCTGGAAGAAGCGGCGCGGATGAGCGGAGCCGGCATCCTGACCATGGTGCTGCGTGTCTCGATCCCGCTGGCGGCGCCGGCCGCGCTGGCGACGGGCCTCTTCATCTTCATCAAGACGCTGCAGGCCTTCGACGTGCCCAAGCTCGTCGGCACCTCGGCCGGCATCAAGCTGCTGACCACCGACATCTATGACGACATCCGCGCCGCCGTGCCGCCGCGCGTCGGCCATGCCAGCGCCTATTCGGTCGTCTTGACCGTGCTCGTCGCCGGTCTGATGTATCTCTACAGCCGCCTGTCCCTGAACGCCTCGCGCTTCGCCACGGTGACCGGCAAGGGCTTCCGGCCACGCCCCCTGCCGCTCGGGCGCCTGCGCTGGCTCGGCGGCGCGCTGATCTGGGCCAACTGCATCGTCGTGCTGGTGCTGCCGATCCTGACCCTGCTCTGGATCGCGCTGACGCCCTTCGTCCGGCCGGTCCGCGTCGCCGCCTTCAAGTCGCTGACGCTCGACAATTTCAGGATCGTGCTCGGCAGCCAGGGCTATTTCGAGCTGATCGTGAACACGCTGATCACGGCCGCCGCCGCGGCGAGCGTGACCATGGCGCTGATGGTGGTCTGCGGCTGGCTCGTCGCGCGCCGGCAGGCCTTCCACGCCGCCACCGACCAGTTGATCACGCTGCCGATGATCCTGCCCGGCATCGTGCTCAGCGTCGCGATGATGGATGTCGCGCTGCGCGCGCCGTTTCCGCTCTATTCGACGCTGACGATCGTCGTGATCGCCTTCGTCATCCACTTCCTGCCCTTCGGCATGCGCTACACCTATGGCGGCGTCTTGCAGATCCACAAGGAGCTCGAGGAATCGGCCGGGGTCTGCGGCGCCTCGCCCGGCAAGATCCTGCTGAAGGTCGTGATGCCGCTGCTCTGGCCGGCGATCATGGCCGGCTGGGTCTTCATCTTCCTCAATGCCGCCCGCGACCTCTCGACCGCGATCATCCTTGCCGGCCCCGACACCAAGACCATCGCGGTCGCGATCTTCGACCGCGCCGTCAATGGCGAACTCAGCGAAGTCGCGGCGCTCGGCCTGCTCTGGTCGCTGCTGATGAGCACGATCGCGACGGCCTTCTACCTGGTGATGAAACGCCGCGGCACGATGATCTTCGGGGCGTGACAGCAGGCGGATCCCAGGCGATCAGGCGCGCTGACAACAGGCAGGGGCCAGGTTCAGCCGTGTCATCTTTGCCTCTTCCTTCCGAAATTAACTTTCTGGTAAGAGGTTCGGGTTTCCTTGCCGGTGACGATGGCTCGCTGATTGCGGCAGCCTAGATCCCGTAATCAGGAGGTCACCGCATGAAGCGGACCGCGATCGCTGCAGATGCCGTTCGTTCTCTCGACAAGAGCCGCCACGGCCGCAAGGCGATCCCGCTTCTGATCTCGCTGGCTGCGCCGGTCCTGGGCGCCTGCAGCACCTCGCCCGTCCAGACCGCTTCGACAGGGACTCCTGCGACCAAGCAGCAGCCCCACGAAACCCGCAAGCGCGCGATCGAGCTCGCCAAGGCCGACCCGCGCGAGCGGGAATGCCTCGTCCGCGCGATGTATTTCGAATCGAACCGGTCGAGCGAATCGGGCCTGCTCGGCGTCGGCACGGTCGTGATGAACCGGGTGGGATCGCCGAGCTACCCTTCGACGATCTGCGGCGTCGTCGGCGCGCCGCGCCAGTTCGCACCGGGCGTGCTGACCCGCCAGATGGTGGCGCGCGACATGCCGAAGGCCGAGGCCGCCGCCGAAGCCATCCTCGCCGGCAAGCGCAACGAAGCCGTCGGCAACGCCAAGCATTTCCACATGGCCGGCCTGCGCTTCTCCTATGCCAACATGCATTATGTGACGGTGGCGGGCGGCAACGCCTTCTATGTCAAGGGCGAGCGTCCCGAGCGCCGCCGCATCGAGGAGCCGAGCTACCAGCTCGCCGCAGTCACCGAGCCGGCGCCGCTCGCTGCCAGCGCCTCCTCCGTTCCGACCTCCTTCGCCAATGCGCCGCTGGCCTTCGCGCCGGAGGCTCCGGCCGCAGCCTCCCCCGCCAGCCCGGCCACGCATCTCGTCAGCCATGCGACGCTGCCGCCGAGCCGGCCTTTCGATCTCGACATGCCCAAGCGGCTGGCGCGGACCTTCATCGCGCCGCCGAAGAGCGACGCCCGGATCGCGGCGCTGATGCCGCCCTCCCGCGGACTGCGTGGCAGCGTGCAGCAGGACTGAGCTGCGCCGCTGCAAAAGCCGCTCCGGGTTGATGCAGATCAATTCGGGGGCGGCGCGGCCTTCTGAATCTCCGACCGACCTGTCTGCCGGCATGAATCGTTAATCATGCCGGCTCCAGAGCATCCTCGACTGTTTTTGCGCCCAAGGCGGCGCTGCGTTGAGGAAAGAAGTGATGTCTGCGTCCGACGATCTCGCCCGGCGGCTTGAATTCCTCCAGCTGGACGGACAGGCGCGGCAACGGCTCCGCGATCTCGAGCCAACGATTGTCGCGGCGCTTCCGGGCGCGCTCGACGCCTTCTACGCGCAGATCAGGGCCTTTCCGGAGACGATGGCCCTCTTCCGCAGCGAAGCGCAGCTCGGTGGCGCCAAGACGAGCCAGGTCTCGCATTGGGCCGGGATCGCCAAGGGACAATTCGACCAGGACTATGTCGCGGCCGTCACCCGCGTAGGCCAGGTCCATGCCCGGATCGGGCTCGAACCGCGCTGGTATATCGGCGGCTACGCGCTGCTGCTGTCGCAGCTTATCGGCAAGGTCCTGGAAGTGCGCTGGCCGAAGAGCCGCTTCGGCTCCAAATTGCCGGGGGCGGATCAGCGGGCTGCGGAGATCGCTGCGATCGTCAAGGCCTGCCTGCTCGACATGGACTACGCCATCTCGGTCTATCTCGAAGCCTCGGAAGCGGCCCGCCTGAAGGCGGAAGCGCAGGCGCGCGCCAGCGAGCAGGCCAAGGCGGCGGAGCGCGAGAAGGCGATAGCCCTGATGAGCGAAGGCATGGCGGCGCTGGCGAAGGGCGATCTCACCGTCCGCATCGCACAGGACATGCCGGCCGAATACGCGATGATCGGCACGCATTTCAACGACGCCATGGCCAAGCTCAGCGAGATGATCGCGACCATCAAGGCGAGCTCGACCGCGATCGCCGCGTCCTCGCAGGAGATCAGCGCGGGCGCAGCCGACCTGTCCGAACGGACAGAGGAGCAGGCCTCGGCGCTTGAGCAGACCGCGGCGACGACCGAGGAGCTCGCCGCTTCGGTGAAGAGCTCGGCCCAGGCTTCGCGCGCCTCGACCGCGCTCGCCGACGAGGCGACGGCGGTCGCGCGCACCGGCGGCGGCATCATCCGGGAGGCGATCGCGGCGATGGCCCGGATCGAGGACGCCTCCAGCAAGATCTCCGAGATCACCGGCGTGATCGACGGCATCGCCTTCCAGACCAACCTGCTGGCGCTGAACGCGGCGGTCGAGGCAGCCCGTGCCGGCGATGCCGGGCGCGGCTTTGCCGTCGTCGCCGCCGAGGTCCGGGCCCTCGCCCAGCGCTCGGCCGAAGCCGCCAAGGACATTACCGGCCTGATCGGTACCTCCGGCAGCGAAGTGACCGAGGGCGTGCGGCTGGTCAGGCTCGCCGGTGACACGCTGGAGCAGATCGTCGGCGCCTCCGGCCGGGTTTCGACGACGGTCGGCGAGATCGCGGCCGCGGCGGGCGAGCAGGCCAGCGGCATCGAGGAGATGAGCCAAGCCGTCAGCCATATGGACGAGATCACGCAGCGGAATTCCGTACTCGCCGAGCAGAGCGCGACCTCGGCGCGCATGCTGCTGACGCAGATCGAGCGCCTCGGCCAGCTCGTGTCCAACTTCCGGACGCAAGACGGTCACAGGCCGTCCATCCCTGCAGTCGCCCAGCGCAATCGCGCCGCGTGACCTCGCGCCCGGTGCTGCCGGGCTCCCCGCCCGATCACATCCGGCCGGCGTCGACCTTGATACGCTCGGAGGTGATCGAGGAGGACTGATCGCTCGCCAGGAACAAAGCGGCGCGCGCCACCTCCTCCGGCTCGACCCAGCGCTTCAGCGCCGCCTTGTCGGTGTAGTTCACCCGGACGATCTCCTCCTCCGGCCGGTTCTCCTTGGCGGCGCGGGCGGCGATGACGCGCTGCATCAGCTCGCCATTGACCGCACCGGGGCAGAGCGCATTGACCCGGATGCCGTGGATGCCGACCTCCTGCGCGACGGCCTCGGTAATGCCGATCACCGCGAATTTCGTCGCGGTATAGGCGCTGCGCATCGGATAGCCGCGCAGGCCCATCAGCGACGACATGTTGATGATCGAGCCGCTGCCGCGGGCCCGCATCAGCGGCACGCAATGCTTGATGCACAGGATCGTGCCGCGGATGTTGATCGCCATGGTCTCGTCCCATTGGGCGATGTCGAGATCCTCGGCATTGGCGACCTGCCCGGTCACGCCGGCATTGTTGACGAGGATGTCGACGCCGCCGAAGCGCGCGGCCGTCTCCCCGGCGAGCCTGGCCGCGTCGGCCTCCTGCGAGACATCGGCGGCGATGGCATGCGCGCCGATACCGGCGGCGGCCTTGTCGAGCGAGGCCTGGGAACGTCCGGCGATCACCACTTGCGCGCCCTCGGCGACGAACGTCCTGGCGATCGCCAGGCCGATGCCGGTGCCGCCGCCGGTGACGATCGCGACCTTGCCGGAAAGGGCTGGAGCACGGGACGATTGCGCTGGCATGATGCTGCCTCTCCTCCTCACGGCGATCGGCCAGATGCCGATGATTGCTGTTTGATATACGAGAATCAGTTTTGCATATCAATTAAACCGGCTTGGTTGCGCCCGGCCAGTCCTGGATAAGCCTCAGCTGCCGAGACTCTCCGGGATCGCCACGCCGAGGCGGTGGGCCTGGTCATGCAATGCCGCCAGCGTCTCCGCGGCCAGCGCACAGCTGCCATCGAAGCGCTTTCGCGCGTTGGCAGCGCGATCGCCGGGCATACGGATCGGAGCGGCGCCCGGAGTCGGCTTCGACTGCCGGATGCGATCGGCGAAGCCCGTTGCAGCCGCTTCGTAGTCTGAGACCGGCCTGAAGCCTTCGATCTCGATTGCCATGATGAGGTTGGCGCTGCCATAGGGCCGGGCGAGATCGCCATAGAGCGGCTGGACCTCGGCGCCGATGCCGCCGGCCGACAGGCCGCCGGCGAGAAGATCGACCATCACGGCGAGACCGAAACCCTTCGCCCCCGCCGCCGGCAGCAGCACGCCCTTGATCGCTTCGGCTGCGTCGCGGGTCGGCAGCCCCTCGGCGGTCTGGGCCCAGCCTTCGGGAATGGGCTCGCCCTTGCTCGCCGCCAGCCGGACCTTGCCCATCGCGCCGGCGCTCATGGCAAGGTCGAGCACGATGGGCTCGCCGCCGGTCGGGATGGCAATCGCCAGCGGGTTGTTGCCGACGACCGCCTCGGCCCCGCCCGGCGCCGGCAGCATCGGGCGGGTATTGGCCATGACGATGCCGATCTTGCCGGCGAGCGCGATCCTGCGGGCGAAGCGCCCGGCCGCGCCGAAATGGAAGGCGTTGCGGACGGCGGCGATGGCGACGCCATGCTCGGCGGCACGGGCGATCGCGATCTCGCAGGCGTGCTCGGCCGTGACATGGCCGAGCCCGTTTTGAGCATCGAGCGTCAGGCGCGCGCCCGCATCGACGACGATCTCGCCAATGGCTGCCGGATCGACGGAGCCCCGCGCGATCCGCTCCAGATACATCGGCAGCTGCAGCAGGCCATGCGAGGCCAGGCCCTCGATATCGGCATCGACGAGGGCCTCGGCCACCAAAGCGGCATTGTCGGGCGGCGTCCCGGCCGCCTCCAGCAGGGCGGCGGCGAAGCGGCTCAGCGCCTCAGCGGGATAGCGGCCCGACATCGGCATCAGCGCACCGGCGGCGCGTATTGCAGGCCGCCTTGGGTCCAGAGCTTGTTGAGGCCGCGCTCGATTCCGAGCTTCGAGCCCTTGCCGACATTGCGCTCATAGACTTCGCCGTAATTGCCGACCTGCTTGATGATCTGCAGCGCCCAATCCGGCTTGAGGCCCATCGACTCGCCGAGATTGCCGGTAGTGCCGAGCAGGCGCTGGACTTCGGGCGAGCCAGTTTTCTTCTGTTCCTCGGCATTGGCGGAGGTGACGCCGAGCTCCTCGCCGACGAGCATGGCATAGAGCGACCAGCGCACGATGCTGGTCCAGGTCTCGTCGCCCTGGCGCACCACCGGGCCGAGCGGCTCCTTCGAGATCAGCTCCGGCAGGATTACGTATTCCGTCGGGTTGACCAGCTTCAGCCGATAGGCCGAGAGCGCCGAGACGTCGTTGCTGAAGACGTCGCAGCGGCCGGATTCGAAGGCCTTGGCGACCTGGTCGCCGGCTTCGAAGGCGACGCCCTCGAACTTCATGCCATTGGCCCGGAAATAATCGGCGATGTTGAGCTCGGTGGTCGTGCCGGTCGGCACGCAGACCGAGGCGCCGTTGAGCTCCTTCGCCGATTTGATGTTCAGCGACTTGCGGACCATGAAGCCCTGGCCGTCATAGTAGCCGACGCCGACATAGCGCAGGCCCATCTGGGTGTCGCGCGACAGCGTCCAGGTCGCCTGGCGCGAGAGCACGTCGATCTCGCCGCTCTGCAGGCTGACGAAGCGATCCTTCGGGCTGAGCGGGGTATAGCGGACCTTGCCGGCATCGCCGAACACGGCGGCGGCCACGGCCCGGCAGATATCGACGTCGAAGCCGCCCCAGCGCCCGGCCTCGTCCGGCACCGAGAAGCCGGCGACGCCCGGGCTGACGCCGCAGATCATCTCGCCGCGGCTCCTGGCGGTCTCGAGCGTGCCGGCGGCGGCCGGCATGGCGCAGGCGGCCATCAGGCCGGCGATCAGCAACAAGCGAGTCTTCATTCGGATACCCTTCCCCCTGAGTGTCGTATCCGACGTTTCCCCGTCAGATCCCAGGGCGATCCTGACGGCTTTCTGACGCAGGAGGCGCGCGCCTCGGCTGATTTCGAGATGTGAAACGCCGGGACTTCCGGCCATATCCGGGAACGGGAGTGCCATCATCCGGTCATCGACATCGGTACGGCAAACCATGCAGACATCCGCCCAGTCCAGCTTCCGCAAACGCCTCGTCAGCGGCGCCTTCCTGGCGGGGAGCTTCGTCAAGACGCCGAGCCCGCATGCGACCGAGATTCTCGGCAATAGCGGCTTCGACTTCATCGTCGTCGACCAGGAGCACGCCCCCTTCGACCGCGTCACCACCGATCTCGTACTGCTGGCGGCGCGGGCGGCCGGCGTCGCCGGGGTCGTGCGCGTGCCGACGCTGACCAGCGACGCGATCCAGGCCTCGCTCGATTGCGGCGCGGTCGGCATCCTCGCCCCGCATGTCGCGAGCGTCGCAGATGCTGAAGCCCTCGTCGCGGCCTGCCGCTATCGCGGCGGCAAGCGCGGCTTCTCCGGCGTCACCCGCGCCGGCCGCTATGGCGGCAGCAAGATGTGGGACCTCGTCGACGCGGCCGATGCGTCGGTGGCGACGATCGCGATGATCGAGGACCCGTCGGCGCTGGGTGAGATCGACGCCATCCTCGCCGTCGAGGGGCTCGACGCCGTCTTCATCGGGCGCGGCGACCTCACCGTCGCCTTTGGTGCGCCGACCCGCGATGCGCCTGAGGTCCGCGACGCGGTCGATAGGATCCTCAGCGCTGCCAAGAAGGCCGGCAAGCCGGTCTGCGTGATGACCGACAATGGCGAGGAATCCGCGGGGTTCGCCGAGCGCGGCGCCAGCGCCTTCATCCTCTCCTCCGACCAGGGTTTTCTGCGCAAGGCCGCGAGTGAAACCCTGGCGCAGATGCAGGCAGCCAGGAGCCGGGTCGAGAACCCAGGTTCCCTATAGGAGACATCGATCCGTGAGCTATCCCTCCAGCGATCCGCGCTCGAAGCTCGCCGCTCCGGCAGCGGCGAAGGCCGCCCCGGTCAAGGCCTATGCCGGCGCCGACTATGCCCGCTTCTACGCGGAAGAGCCGCAGCAGGCGAACGAGAGCGAGCGCACCTGGCTGGCGCGCGGCCAGAACTTCATCGTCGCCTATTCGGACGTGAAGCCCGGCGCCGAGCTGGCGCGCGCGGACCAGCCGGACGAATACTGCCTGATCCTGCCCGAGAAGGAGCTTGAGGCGACGGTCACGGCCGGGACCGAGACGGTCGAGGTCGCGGGCGGTTCGATCGTCTTCGTGCCGCCTGGCGCCTCGCGCATCACGCTGAAGGGCGCCGGGCGTGTCATCCGCATCTTCTCCAGCGTCGCCGCCGACCTTGCGGCGGCCTGCTCCAATGCCGCCTCCTATGCGCAGCCCCATGCCAATGTCGCGCTGCTCCAACCCTGGCCGGAGCCGCGTGGCGGATTCAAGGTCCGCGCCTACAGCCTCGATGCCGGCGGCGGCGAGGGCCGTTTCGGCCGCATCTTCCGCTGCACCACGCTGATGGTGAACATGCTCGACCCGCGCCTTGGCCTGCGCGACGTCACCGCGCTCTCGCCGCATCACCATGATGATTTCGAGCAGGGCTCCCTCGTGATCGATGGCGGCTATGTCCACGACATCCGCTGGCCCTGGACGCCGGACATGCGGATCTGGCGCGAGGACGAGCACGAATTGATGGCGGCACCGTCGCTGACCGTGATCCCGCCGCCCTCGATCCACACCTCGCGCTCGGTCCTGCCCGGGCTGAACCAGATGATCGACATCTTCTCGCCGCCCCGCCTCGACTTCTCGCAGAAGCCCGGCTGGGTCATCAACGCCGCGGACTATCCGATGCCCGGCGAAACCGCTTGAGGGCCTGCGACATGACCGCCACGACCCAGACCACCGACGCGCGCAGCCGCCAGATCGCCGACCTCCTGGTCGGCGCCGTCGACCTGCATTGCCATAGCGGCCCGGCCGCGATGCCGCGCATCCTCGACCATCACGAGGCGATGCTCGACGCCGCCGCGGCGAAGTTCCGCGCCGTCGTTTACAAGGACCATTTCTACCTCGGCACCGCCCATTCGATCCTGCTCGAGAAACTGGTGCCGAACACCGGCGTCAGGCTGTTCTCGGGCATCGCGCTCAACAACGCCTCGGGCGGCTTCAACCCGCATGCGGTCGACCACGCCATCAAGCTCGGCGGCAAAATCGTCTGGATGCCGACGCTCTCGGCCAAGAACCATATCGACGTGCTCGCCTCCGGTGCGGTGAAAACCTTCCCGAAGACCGCGCAGAAGATGCTCGATCCGATCCCGCTGACGCCGATCGGCGCCGACGGCAAGCTCACCGACGACGTCAAGCTGATCCTCGACCTTATCGCGGCCGGCGACATCATCCTCGCCGGCGGGCATCTCTCGACGCCCGAGCTCTTCGCCGTGTTCGAGGAGGCGAAGGCGCGCGCCGTCAGGAAGCTGCTGGTCAATCATCCGACCTACATGGTCAACAACTGCAGCGATGCGGAGATCCGCGACCTCGTCGCGCTCGGCGCGGTGATGGAGCATTCGATCTGCATGTTCGTCGAAGGCAAGTCGAAGAAATTCGAGCCGCCGGAGCTGCGCCGGGTGATCGAGGTCGCCGGCGTCGAGAACACCGTGCTCTGCTCGGATCTTGGCCTCACGGGCTCGCCGCGCCCGATCGACGGCTATCGCGAGATCGTCGGCCATCTGCTCGACCTGCAGTTCACGGAGGCCGAGATCAAGCGCCTGACCGGCGGGCATGCAGCGGAGTTGCTGGGGTTGGAGGCGTAGGGCGTCCACACCTCATCCGATTGAACGCTTGCCTCAGAAGCCGAGCGCGGGGGACCCCTCCCCCTTGTGGGGAGGGGCAGGGGGGGTCGCAAAGCCGAAGCGATCGGCGGAGATTGATAGCGTTATCGCTGCTGCCAGCGCCATTGTCTGACGGTGGTCACCAGGCGGCACCACCCCCATCCCCAACCCTTCCCCACAAGGGGGAAGGGAGGAGGCCGACGATCAGCCTCGTGCCACGATATCGCGTGCGGAGACTTCCGCGCTTATTTCCGTTCGCTGCAGCGAACAAAAACCTCAATCCAGCGAAATCTGCGCAGCCTTCACGACATCCGCCCATTTCGCCACTTCCTGCGTCTGCGCGTTGCGCACCGCCGCGGCATCGCCGCTGAGCGAGCGCACGCCGATCGTCGCGAGCTTCTCGCGCCCCTCGGCGCTCTCGACATAGGCCCGCGTGATCGCGGCGATGCGCGTCACGATCGGCTCCGGCAGCCCCTTCGGCCCGACCATGGCGAACCAGCCGGTCGCGTTGACATCCGGCAAGCCCGCCTCGGCCAGGGTCGGCACCTCCGGCAGTTGCGGGGCGCGCTGGTCGCTGGTCACCGCGAGCGCGCGGATCGCGCCAATTTTGACATGCGGGATATAGGCCGGGATGAAGTCGATGGCGACATTGACCGTGCCCGCGAGCAGGTCGGTCGAGAGCGGGGCCGAGCCGCGATAGGGCACATGCGTCATCTGGAAATCGGCCTTGCGCTGGATCAGCTCGCCGGTGACATGGCCCATCAGGCCGAAGCCGGGGCTGCCGAAGGTGAGCTTGCCGGGATTGGCCTTACCGTAGGCGACGAGCTCGGCGAAGGACTTGACCGGCAGCGAGGGATGGACCGCGACGATGCCCTGGACGTCGCCGAGCAGCGCCACCGGGGCGAAATCGGCGAGCGGATCGAAGGTCAGCTTCTTGTAGAGTAACTTGTTGGTGGCGAGCGGCCCCGACGACGAGAACAGCAACGTGTAGCCATCCGCCGCCGCCCGGACGACGCCGGTCGCCGCGATATTGCCGCCGGCGCCGGTCTTGTTTTCGACGACGAAGCCCTGGCCGAGCTCGCTGCGCAATCTCTCCGCCAGCAGGCGCGCAACGACGTCCGTCGAGGCACCCGCCGGGAATGGCACGACGATGGTGACCGGCCGGCTCGGCCAGGTGTCGGCGAAGGCCTGCCCGCTAGCGGCCAGCGCACCGGCGCCCGCCATGGACGCCATGAAGCCACGGCGAGAAATCGGCCGCATCATTGAGGTTTCCTCCGGACAAGATCGCTTTGAAGCTGTTGTCCGGACACTAGGCAGGGGCGGTGCACCTCCCTCGGGAAAGCGCCGCTATTTCTCCCCTTGAAACGCGACGCCCATGGATTGCGAGAGCGCCTCCAATTGCGCCTCGATATTCGCCGCTGCCTTCTTCAGCGGATGGATGATCCTGGCCTTGTCCTCGGGATTGGGTACCGCAGCGCGGAAGAAGGTGACGCCGAAGGTCGCGAGCACGCGCTCGCCGAGCTTGATCGGCACCGCGATCGTCGCGGAATTCTTCGGCTCGGCGGCGGGATCGCGCTCGGTATAGCCGCGCCAGCGCGCCTGCTCGATCATGCGCTCGACCTCCTCGTCGGAGAGGCTGCTGTTCTCGGGCTCGGCCGAGCTGCGCATGGCGGCGCGCAAGACCTCGCGCTCCTCGTCCGGACAGAAGGCGAGATAGGCGCGCCCGAGCGCCCGGCCACCCAAGTTGAGCCGATAGCCGAGCGTCGCATGGAAGGGCGAGATCGGGCTGTCGGGGATCGTCGAGAAGCGCACGACCACGGCGTCGTAGTCGAGCAGGCAGACGGCGCAGGGCCATTTGATCTGGCGCGTCAGCGCGGTCGCCCAGGGCCGCGCCGCCTCGATCACCATCGGCGCGCCATGGAAGCCCGAGCTCAGATGCGCCACCTGCGAGGTCACGAGATAGCCACGCATGCGCTCGTCGCGCACGACATAGCCGGCTTCCATCAGTGTCTCGAGCAGGCGCACGATCGTCGGCTTCGGCATGCCGGTGCGGCGATGCAGTTCGCCCACGGTCGCGACGCTGCAGCGGTTGACCTCGGTCAGCAGCCGCAGCGCCTTAAGAACGGACTGGACGGGCGCGAAGGAGAACACGCTGCGGATCCGGCTAAGCGAGCACGAACCGCTGTTCTAGATGAGAATTCTCCAAACTCGCTAGCTATTCGCGCAGCCCGGCGGACTATTCCGGCATGGTCAGCACGACCTTGCCGACCTGATCGCCCGCATCCATCAGCGCATGGGCGTCCCGGACATCGTGCCAGTCGAAGCTCGCGCAGATATGGCTGCGGATCGCGCCGCTCTCCAGCAGCGGCCAGACCTTCTCAACCAGCTTGGCCGCGATCCGCCCCTTATAGGCGGCATCGCGCGGCCGCAGCGTCGAGCCGGTCAGGGTCAGCCGGCGGCGGACGATGTTGCGGACATTGACCTCGGCCATCTGGCCGAGATGGCTGGCGATCAGCACGACGCGGCCATCGGGCGCCAGCAATTGCAGCTGCTTTTCCGTGTAGGGCCCGGCCTGCGCGTCGAGGACGACATCGACCTTCTCCTTGCCGATCGCAGCCTCGATCTCGGCGACCCAGTCGGCGCGGTAATCGACGGCGAGATCGGCGCCGATCTCCAGGCAGACCGCGCGCTTCTCGGCAGTGCCGGCGGTCGCGATCACCCGGGCACCGCGCAACTGCTTGGCGATCTGGATCGCAGCCATGCCGACGCCGCTGGTGCCGCCCTGGACCAGAAGCGTCTCGCCATCGGCCAAACGACCGAGCCAGATCACATTGTTCCAGGCGGTGAAGAACACCTCCGGCAACGCCGCTGCCTCAGCGAAGGAGAAGCCTTTCGGCAGCTTCATGCATTGCAGGGCCGGCACGGCGCAAAACTCGGCATAGCCGCCGCCATTGGCGAGCGCGCAGACGGCATCACCGACCTTCGGCCAGCTGACCTCGGCGCCGACAGCCTCGACCACACCGGAAACATCGAGCCCCGGCAGATCGGTCGCGCCGGGCGGCGGCGGATAGAGGCCGCGCCGTTGCTGGATGTCGGGCCGGTTCACGCCCGCCGCCCGCACGCGGATCAGCACATCGCCCGCGCCGAGCGCCGGCACGGGGCGGTCGCAGAAGGCGAGGACCTCGGGGCCGCCCGGCCTGGTGATCTCGATCGCTTGCATCAGTCGGTCTCGTTGTTCTGTGAAGGGCGGAGGGAGCGCATGATCTCCGGCAGGCGCTCGCGGGCAGACATCATCAGGCGCTCATAGATCGAGTTGCCATGGGCATCGATCGCGACGATCACCGGGCCGAAGCCGCTTAGCCGCAGCCGGTTGAGGCGAAACTGCATGATCAGGTCGCGCCAGGCGCAATCGGTCACCGCCTCGACGCCCTCACTCAGCAGGGCCGAGGCACCGCCTACGAAGGAAAAATAGACGCAGCCGACCTCACGCATGGCGTCTACGCTGTCCTGCGAGAGCCCACCCTTGCCGCCGGTCGCGGTGAGGCGCAGGCCCCGGATCAGTGTCGGCATCAGATGGTTGAAGCGGCTCGATGTCGTCGGGTTGACGTAATGGACCGCGCCGGGTCGGCCGCCGTCGTCCTCATAGCTCACGCCCATATGGAAGAAGGCGCCGTCGCGCAGCGAGAGCGGCAGTTCGCGGCCGGCCTCGACCTCCGCGACCATGCGCTTCTGGGTCGGCATGCCGACGGTCGCGACCGCATCGCCGTCGAGCAGCACGACGTCGCCGACCTTGAGCGCGCGCGCCGCTTCGGGCGTCAGCGGCAGGGTCAGACGGATGGGAGACGGGCTCGTCATTCGATCCGCTCCACCACGCCGGAATTATAGATCCGCGCCCGCGTCCGCCGGTTGATCCAGCAGTTGAACGAGACCGCGACCGGGGTGAAGCCGTGGCCGGAGGCGTATTCGACATGGACCCCGAAGGTCGTGGTCGCGCCGCCGACGCCCATTGGGCCAAAGCCCATCTGATTGACCGCGCGGGTCAGGCGCTCCTCCATATCCGCGACCATCGGCTCGGGATTGCGTTCGCCGAAGGGACGCAGGGTCGCGTCCTTGGAGAGCTTCGCCGCATGGTCGAAGGTGCCGCCGATGCCGACGCCGATCACCACCGGTGGGCAATGCTGGCCGCCTGCCCTGAGCACGATCTCCAGGATGCAGCGCTCGATCTCGTCGAGGCTCGGGCTGACCAGTATCTCGACCGCGGCCCAGCGCCCGCCGCCGAGCGCCTTGGGCGCGCAGGTGATGTCGAGATAGTCGCCCTCGCCGACGAGATCCCAGGAGACCAGCGGCATATCCTTGCCGTGAAAGCTGCGCTCATTGGTCAAGGGGTTGGTGACGAAGCGCAACAGCGGCGGCTGGATCGTGCGAGTGAGCTCGGCAAAGCCATCGACGATCGCCTGGCGGATGTCGCCTTCCATCCGCGCGCCGGAGCCGATCTTGATCGAGTAGCTCGGCACGCCGGCATCGGAGCAGAGGAATTTGCCGGTTGTCTCGGCGCGCTCGGCGCTGTCCAACATGAAGGCGAGCGTCTGGCGCGCCTGCGGCTCGGTTTCCGTCGCCAGCGCCTTGCGGAACTCGGCCTTGGAGGATTCAGGAATACGGCGCAGCGACCAATCATAGAGATTGGCCGTGACCTCCTTGACCAGCTCGTAGGTGATTGCCATGCGCACCGTCCGTTCGACGGCGTGAAACTAGTCGAATGATAGAAGTCGGCTTGGCGCCCACGTCGCGTTTCGCGAGGTGAAATCGAGACCGCCTGCCTCCCCGCCTCCCGGCTTCGCATTATTGAGCTGATCAGCCAGAACTGCGCCCGGAAACAGGACGAGCGATCATGAGCCATGTCGACATCACCGGCTTCGACCTGACGATCGACGAGATCGTCCGCGTCGCCAGGGAGAAGGCACCTGTCGCCGTGACGCCGGAGGCGATCGAGCGGATGAAAGCCGCCCGCGCCATCATCGACGGCGCCGTGGCGCGCGGCGAGAAGATTTATGGGGTCACCACCAGCGTCGGCGCCAAGACCGGCGTGCCGCTCGCCCCGGAGCGCATTGGCGAGTTCAACCGCCGTCTGCTGCTCACCCACAATGTCGCGCACGGCCCCCTCGCCTCGCCCGAGGCCGTCCGGGCGATGATGCTCGTCCTGCTCAACTCGATGGCGAGCGGACGCCTTGGCGTGCGCCCGCTGCTGGCCGAGCGGCTCACCGACGCTCTCAACAGCGACAGGCAGATCGAGGTGCATGTCTGGGGCTCGATGGGCCAGAGCGACATGGCCCCGATCACCGATCTCGCGCTCACGCTCTATGGGGATCTCGATTTGCAGGCCGGCGAAGCGCTGGCGATGCTCAACTCCAGCGCGCTCGCCCTCGGCATTTCGGCGCTCGCCATGGCCGATTTGCAGCGCAGCCTCGATCTCTGGAGCCTGATCGGCGCGCTGAGCATGGAGGGCTTTGCCGCCAACCCGTCGATCGTCTCGGAGGCCGCCTTGCGCTCGCGCCCCTTCGCCGGGCTGGAGCGACATGGGCGACGGATCAGGCGCTATCTCGACGGCAGCTACCTCTTCGTCAAAGGCGGGCCGCGCCACCTGCAGGATCCGCTGAGCTTCCGCTCGCTGCCCCTGCTGCACGGCACGGCGGCGGACAGCCTCGATTTCGCCTGGCGCCAGGTCGAGACCGAGTTCCGCGCCAGCCAGAACAATCCGATCGTCTCGCTGGAGGAGCGCTCGCTGGTCTCGGTCGCCAATTTCGACACGGTCTGCCTGTCGATGGCGCTCGACATCGCCCGCCTCGCCTTCGCGCCGGTGGTGACGGCCTCGGCCGAGCGCGTCGCCAAGCAGGTCGATTCCTTCTGGTCGGGCCTCACGGTCGGCCTGATCGAGGAGGACGGCGTCGGCCTGCCCGGCTTCAATGGGCTCGCCCAGTTCCACAAGGCGATCGCCTCGGAGGCGCGGCTCGCGACGGCTCCGGTGGTTCAGGAACTCGCCAGCTCCAGCCACTCCAACGGCAATCTCGACCGCGCCGGCATGGCGACCTTCGCAGCGCGCAAGACGATGGAAGTGGCGGAACTGTGCAGGTCGATCGCCGGGGTCGAGCTGATGGTCGCGGCGCAGGCGACCCAGAGCCGTAAGGCGACGCCGCTCGGCGCGCTCACCGGCAAGCTCTTCGCCCTCGTGCGCGAGGCCGTCCCCTTCGCCGCGGCCGGCGACCGCGTGCCACATCTCGATCCGCTGCTGCGGCACCTTGAGAGCCGTCGCTGCGAAGTCGATGCCTTGGTCGGCGCGGACGGCTGAGCTCTCACGCCCCCGCGGCGTAGTTCACGCGGTCAAGTGCGTTGACCGCGCGGACCTCGCCCGAAGGTTCGCCGCTGACGCCGGCGCGGCGGTGCAGGCGGGCCCGTCGCGGCTCGCCGGGTGCCAGATGGAACCAGCTCCGTTCCGGCCGCCAGCCGGCATCGACGATCTCGACCGATTGCGCCAAGCGCTGGGTCGAGAGGACGAGGCTCCAGTCGTCGCCCTCGCGCTCCAGCTGCGCCGACAGCCCGCAGTGATGGCGCTCATGGCCGCGCCCGAGCGGGAAGTGGAAGGCTTCGGCCAAGACCGCACCGCTCGCGGCATCGCGCAGCGCGGCGGAGGTCACGTCGTGGCCGGGCGGGCCGAAGCGATAGGCATAGGTGATGTCGAAGAAGCGGCCGATCAGCTCGAAGGCGGACAGCGTTACCGCTGAGCGCGGCGCGAGCTCGACCTCGCGCTTCGCCTGGACCACGGCGACCTCGCCGGCACGCCAACAAGTCAGCTCGACAGTCGCGGCGAGCGGCTCCGGACGCTCGTTCAGGACATGCAGGCCGAGCCCGTTGACGCCCTCGTCGGTGAGCGCGAGCTGGACTGGCCGGAAGGCGCGGGCGAGCCCATGCCAGGCCGATTTCGGCTCGCCATCGCTGGCGATGACGCCCCAGCCGGCACCGGGTTGCAGATCCTGCAGCAGCCAGACCAGCGCGCCTGATGTCGGCGAAGCTGGCCGGCGCCATTCGGCGAAGGTCTCTTCCATGACCTCGGCGACGACCGCGCGTGACAGCGCGAAATAGCGCTCCGGGTCCTCGCGCCGCAGCCGCGCTGGTTCGATCCCGTAGAGCCGTTCGAGATAGTGATCGCGCACATCCTCGAAATCCCAGGAGGCGCCGGCATCGCGCGGCACGGCGCGCTTCCAGTCGGGATGATGCGTGATCGCCGGCGGCTTGCCACCGCGCAGCGAGACCTCCTCCGGCACATTGGCAAAGGCGAGGCTCTCGGCGGCGAAGCGGACATTCGCGCGGCGGGCATCGTCGAGGCCGCGCATATAGGCGCCGACGCCGTAGTAGTGCGTCACGCCCTTGTCGGCGACGAAGGGCAACGGCCCACCCGAAGGCGAGTTCGGGACATAGGCGATGTCGGGGCGAAGGCGAGCGACCGCCTCCGGCAGGACCTCGTCGAAGACCGGACCGGACCAGGCTTCAGGCGGCGCGCCCAGCATCGCCGATTGTTGGAAGACCTCGCTGCCGCCGCAAAGCACGGCGAGGCTCGGCGAGCCTTGCGTTCTATTGAGCAGCCCCTCGACCTCCACTGCGATGGCGGCGCGAAAGCCGGAATCGCCCTGCGGATAGTCGAAATTGGCCAGCATCATCTCCTGCCAGACCATGATGCCGAGCTCGTCGCAGAGCGCGAAGAAGGCGTCGTCCTCATAGGTCATCACGCCAGGCAGACGGATCATGTTCATCCCGGCCTCGCGCGCCAGCCGGAGCCAAGGCTCGTAAGCGGCGCGGCCGCCAGCCAGCGTGGTGACGTCGGCATTGCTCCAGCAAGCGCCGCGGCAGAACACCGGAATCCCGTTGACGATCAGGCCAAAGCCCTCGCCATCGTCGCCGCGATCGACCTCCAGCGAGCGGAAGCCGATGCGGCCGAGCTCAATCGTCTCGCCATCCAGCATGAGCGTGAGATCGTGCAGCGCCGGCTCGCTATGGGTATGCGGGAACCAGGGCGCGATGGCGGGCAAGGATAATGTGCCGGCTAATCGACTATCGCCATCCGCGTGCAAGGCGGTCTCGCCGCCGGCACAGCGCATGATTGCGCGGCCTGGCAACGACGTATTTGGAGCAAGTGTCAGGCTGAGCGCGACGGTGCCGGTCTGCCCGTCATAGCTCGTGCGCAGATCGACGGCCTCAATCTTCGGCGCACCCGCCTCGCTCTCGATCCGCAGCACCGGACGGTACGGCCCGGTCGGCAGGCCGGGCGGGCACCAGCCCGGCATCGAGCCGAGCGAGCTGGTGCGGAACCAGCGCAAGCCATTGGGCTGGATCATTGTCGGCCGCCAACGGGATCGACGCGGGGCAGCGGCAAGCTTGGGCGCGAGTGCGCGGAAGCATAACGCAATCTCCGTCCCGGCTGGGCAGCTCACAGCAAGCTCTACGGGCGCGAACATCGAGACGCTGTCGGCCTGCTTGGCGCCGCCAACCCAGATCTCCGTCACAGTCGCCAGCCCCTCGAAGCGCAGGCGTCCGTTCAGGGGGTTGGTCAGCCTTGTGCGGTACCAGTGATCCTGCTGGCCGATCGCGTTGGCGCTGGCATCGTCAAGGCGCCCGAGAGCGCGCAGCGTCCCGGCGACCGTGCCTGGGACCGCGGCCTCCTGCCAGCCGTCGCCCTCCGGCAGATCAGCCGGCGTCGCAACGGCATCGGGCGCTGTCGCAAGCCAGGACCAGCCTGCGAGCGACTCCGCCCGTTCTCCGCTACGCGCGACGACGCGGGCCATGGCTCAGCCGGGGAAGCGCTGCCCGAGCGCCTCGCTGACCTGGTCATGCTCACCGACGAGGCCGGCGAGCGTCGCGTCGAAGCGCTCGAAACGCTTCTGTTTCATCGCCCTGGCGAGGTGGAACTGCGCCACCTTGGCGCCCTCGGCGATGCGCAGGGAGCCATCGCGGGCGGCTTCCAGCCCATCGACGGACTGGCCGAGCCAGGAGAGATGGCTGGCGAGCAATTCGAAATTCGCGCCGAGCTGGCGCAGCGTGTTGAAGGCGTAGTGATGGAAGGCCGCACCCGGCCGCTCGGCCAGCGCCTCGGCCTGCGCGGTCGCGACAGCGCGGAAGGCCGCGACGGGATTGTCGCTCGGCCGGCGCGCGACGTGGCGGGCGAGCAGCTTCAGCGCAGTCGCGCGCAGGGTTGCCTCATCCGGCCGGCGCTGCGGCAGGCGCACCATCTCGGCATAGGGGAAGAGCGTGTCGTCGCGCATCTGCCCCGGCAGCAGCCGGAACAGGCCGTCGAAATCCTCGCCTTCGGCGCGATGCAGGCCGTCGTTGTGGAAATAGTCGAGCTCGCGGGCGGCGCGGTCGAGCCGGTTCACCGCGATCGTCGTCTTGCCGTGACTGTCGCGATAGGAGACGCCGCGGGTGTCGGGCATATAGAAGGAATCGAGTTCGAGCAGCACCAGCCGGCCGAGCGATATCTGCTGCTCGATATGGCTAATCAAATCGTCATAGAGCGCGAGCTCCGTCACCTTGAGGCCGTAGAGCGCCTCGAGATCGTCGAGCGGCGGCTTGAAGAAGGTGAACTGGTCGCCCTCGAAATCCTGCGTGATCGTGAAGCCGAAGGCGGCCGCCGGCTCCAGGCCGAGTGCGTGCAGGATCTCGATCCAGAGATCGGCATAGCAATTGGTCTGCGGCCAATGCCGCTCGCCGGCATGCATGGCATGCCTGTCATAGGCGAGCGGATCGACCGGCAGGAGCCGGCCCGCCATGGCGGCGGGCGCGGCGATCTTTTGCTGGGCCGTCATCGTGCTCACGGCCAGAGCACGTTGCGGACCGCAGTCGGCCAGCGCTCGACGTCGTAGCCGTGGTGCTTGAACAGAGCGAGCGCGACCCGCTCCATGCCGAATCCGACGCAGGCGGTGTGCGCGGTCTCACCGGCAGCGGTCTCGATGCCCCAGGTCGTACCGAAATGGTCCTGATGGTAGTTGAAGGAGAGGCAGGCGGTCGGCTTCTCCTCGCTCTCGATCGGGATCAAGAGCTCGAACTTCAGGCGCTGGTCGCGCTGGTTGTTGGCGAGCATGCGCCCGGCCCGGCCGAAGAACGGGTCGTTGGCCACGTCGAGATTCAGGGGCACGCCGAGCGAGGCCATCATCTCCCGGCCGCGTTCCAGCCAGGTCGCGCGGAATTCCGTGACCTGCTCGGGCGTGCCGAAGCGGACATATTCGCGCATCCGGAAGAGCTGCATCCGGGCCGGATCCTTCGAGGGCTCGTGCCGGAAGCAGTAGGATTGCAGGTCGAACAGCGCGCCTTCCGCCTTGAGCGGGCCGCGCTTGGCCACGACCGGATAGAGCGGGTAGCAGGCGGCCGGGGTCAGCACGACCTCGGTCGAGATCTGTCCGTCGGTCCAGTCGACCCCATCGGCCACCTTGTGCAGCAATTCGGCATGGGCGCGCTCGTCCCCGACAAAGGAATGCACGGTGCCGGCAAGCTGCGGGAAGCTCTTGAGATAGCCGCTCTTCTCGAAATGCTTGCGGCTCATCGCCGGCGGAAAGCGCACGACCTCGGCGCCGTCCTGCCCGCCATGGCGGGTGATCAGGTCGTCGAAGCGGGCGATGACCTCCTCGAACAGGCCGCTACGGCCATAGAGCCCGTCGACACCGATGTCGATCAGCAGGCCGGTATCGATCAGTTCCGCGAGGAAGCCCTGCGGCTGGGGGCAATTCTGGCACATGCGATCACCTGGAGAGGCTGGGGTCGTGCTTGTAGACCGCCAGCAGGTTGGAGGTGTTGCCGAGGATTCGGTCGTTGTTGATCATGATCGGCGCCGAGAGCGCATCGCGCATCAGGCGCGCCAGGCTCGCCGGACTGTCATTGCGATAGCCCTGGATGCCGCAGATCAGGAAAGCCTGCATCACGATCTCGCCGACGCTCTGCGAAGCCACGACCTTGATGCTGTTCATCGCCACGACGAAGCCCATCGAGGAGAGCTCGTCGGCATCGCCGCGGGCGCGCTCATAGCGATCGAGCCCGGCGACGACCAGCGCCTTGAACTGCTGCAGGCGAGCGAGCAACTCAGCCAGGCGCAGGGCGCTCGGCGGGGTCGAGCCCGGGCGCTTGCGCGCCTCGCTGCGCACAAAGCCCTCTGCGCGGGCGACGGCCTCGGCGGCGATGCCGTACCAGACCGAGGCCCAGAGCAGATGCGCATTGGGCAGCATCGACTGCGCCGCGATCTCGGCGAAGGAGACCGGGATAATCTGCTCGGCCGGGGCACGGCCTGCGAAGGTGAAGTTGTCGGAGCAGGTGCCGCGCATGCCCATGGTGTCCCAGGCGGCGCTGCGTTCCAGCGTGTACTGGTCCTTGGTCAGGACCGACATGACCTGGTCGGAAGGCGGTGCCTCGGGCGTGCGCCGCGAGGTGATCAGGATGGCGTCGGCCTGCGCCCCGTAGGAAATCAGGCAGCCTTCCTTGTCGAGAGTGAAGTCGTCGCCCTCGCGCACCACGCCGCAGATCGACGAACGCAGGTCGCCGCCGACGCCACCGCCCTCGGTGGTGGCCGAGGCCAGCAGCAACTGCTCGCGGGCGATGCGCGCCATGAAGGAGGCGTGCCAGGGATCGTCATTGCAATGCACGACCAGGCTCGACGCCTTGATCTGGTGCATCGCGTAAATCATGCCGCTTGAGGCGCAGGCCTGGGCCAACACGGAGCAGATCTCGGCGATCGTCGCATGGCTGGCTTCCTCGCCGCCATGGACCGCCGGGATCATGATCCCCAGCAGGCGCTCACGCTTCAGCGCCTCGAAGGTCTCGTGCGGGAAGCGCGACTTGGCGTCGACATCGCCGGCGTGCTCGGCCGCCAGCTTGGCGATCTTGCGCGCCTTGGCGATCATCGCCTTCTGCGCCTCGGCGCTGGCGCCCGATGTCTCGGAGGTGAGCTGGTAGCCGGCTTCGGCGAGGCGGGCGAGCGTCGTCATCAGACGTGCTCGCTCTGGATGGTGCGGATCGCGTTCTCGATCGCGGCGATCGAGGCGAAGTTGCGCCGGTTCATCATGTTGTCGGGGAATTCGACCTCGAAGGCTTCCTCGAGCGCCATCATCAGCTCGACCGTGCCGAAGGAGGTCAGGCCGGCATTGTAGAGATCGGCCTCGTCGGCGAGGGTGGCGACATCGACCGGCAGCTTGCCGGTGGTCTTGAGGATTTCGCGGATCCTGGTCTTCATCTTCGGTCCTGCCCTGTCTGATGCCATCGCTGCTGCGGTGCAGCCCCGTCTTGGCCCGCCCTAGACGTGCGGCGGCATCCGCTGGCGCAGAACGCTCGCGATCGCCGTCGGGACGCTTCGGCCGGTTGGTTTGACGCCGTGTTGTTCGTTGCGTCAGGCCTAACGCATAAAATTTAAAGTTACCTTGCGCCGGCCACAGAATGACTGGCGTAAGCACTTCGAGGCTTGGCGCCTGGAGATGTGGTAAACGGTAGATTGCCGCGAATACTCGATTTCCAGAGAATTCAGCCCGTCGCGGCAGCGGAATAATTTGGAGCCATGCTGCGCTGAGCCGCCGGCACGGGCTCCGGCCCGGCGTCGCCATCGCTCGATCCGGTCATGAACCAGAGCAAGGCCGCCGTCTTGATCGAGTAGACGGAGTCGCTGACGATCATCAAAAGGCAGATATAGGTCGCGACGCAGACCTTGAAGCGCCAGGCCCGCGGCGACTTCTCCGGCGCGAAGATGAACAGGCTCCAGAAGCCGATGACGCCGAAGAGCCCGATCTGGTTCAGCGAATAGGCATAGCCGGAATCCGACAGGAACGGCTTGTCCGGCGACAGGCCGAAGACCGCGGCCGGCGAGAGCGAGGTGATCAGGCGCGACGTCCACAGCATGCGGCCGGCGAAATTGTTCTGCCAGTTTACCTCGGCGCTGACGAAGCCATAGATCGCGAACCCGATCAGCATGACGAAGGGCGCAGCCAGCCAGACGAAGCGCGGCGTGATCGGCGCGACGAGATAGGCGACCGTCGCGACGATGCAGACATTGGCGCCGAAGCGGGAGTCGCTGAGCACGATCGCGGTCATGCCAGCGGCCATGGTCAGCCAGCGCTTCGCCATCTGCGGGCGATTCAGCGCCCAGATATAGAGGATCGCTCCGAAATTGCCGGTCGAGATCGGCTCGAGGAAAACCGAGGAGGCGCGGTGTGGACCGAGGAAGGGCAGCAAGGTGCGTGAATCCGGGCGCAGGCCACTGGCGAAGAGTGCGCCGGTCTGGCTGCTGACGTCGCTCGGCGCCACCGTGCCGCGCGCGACATAGTATTTGATGATGTTGAAATAGGTGACGTAGAGGTCGAGGGCGAGGAACTCGAACAGGCCGAAGACGACGACGATGATCCCGCTGATCAAGGCGGCGCGATCGGCTACCCGAGGGTCGTTGCAGCTCTTGCCGAGGAGATAGAAGGCGACCGGGATCAGGAAGTCGCGCACCGCCTTGGGGTCGAGCAGCGGACGCATCGCCATCAGCATGGCGGCGTAGGAGATGAAGACCGCCAGTAGCAGATAGGGCGCGGCATTGCGGCCGAGGCCGAGATAGAGCGCGGTCGCGACCAGCACCACCTCGCAGCCCATCACCATGGTGTCGTTGATGCCCATGACGTTGGTGTTGATGAAGCACAACGCCATGTTGAAGGTGAGCGCGCCGATCAGCAGTACGAGCGGCAGGACCGGCATCGGGCGGGTGGGGTCGAGGCCTCCCGCCATCGTCGCCTGCCTGGTCACGCGGCGGCCTGCGCCGGGCGGCGCAGCCAGCGCGCCGCCAGGCCACGCGCCCCCGTTCCCGCCTCCTCGGGAACGACGAGCGCGACGATATGCTCGCCGACCGGATCGATCGCGGCCGCCTGGTCGACCAGGCTGCGCGGGGTCTCGCCCGTGAGGGACGAGGCGAGGACGATCGCGTCCGGTCGCGCGCCGGCCTTGCCGTCCGAAGACGAGGTCTGCCGCATGATGATGAAATTGCGCCGCCGCCCCGGCCTGGCCGTGGCCGAGGCAGCCGGCTCGATCCGGCGGATGTTCATGTCGCGGCCCGAGCCGTCCTGGCAGAGCAGCACGCTCTCGCCATGCGCCGCCAGGCTGTTGGCGAGATGCTCGGCCAGCGCCGCCTGCGTGGCGTCGTCGACCGATCCGGCGATCATCACCGAGGCCGGCAGATGCGGGCCGAGCGTCCGCTGCAGCAGGCGCGTCACCGGTATCAGCGCATCCTCGCGGCGGGCGGCGGCGGCAGGCAGCGACACCACGGTGCCGACGCCGATCGCCAGGCCGGCGGCCTCCGGCGTCAGCGGTGCCAGCGGCTTCAGCCGCTCGGGGATGATCCGCGACGAAGGCAGCCATTCCAGGAGATAGGCGAGGCCGAGGCCGGCGCAGGCGCCGAAGAGCAGGGCCGCGGCGAGCACGAGCGGAGCCGGCGGTTTGGTCGGCTGCGCCGGCGCCACCGCTTCCGAGAGCATGCGCGAATTATTGGTCTCGATCCGCTTCTGCTGCTCCAGTTCCTTGGCGCGCTGCAGCGAGGCGCTGTAGACAGTGCGCACCGCCTCGGCTTCGCTTTCGAGCTGGCGCAGCTTGATCTGCGCGGCGCCGCTGACCTCCTGCGACTTGGTCAGCTCCGTCGCCCTCTTCCGGAGATTGGCGAGGTTGGCCTCGGTCTGGCGATAGCTTTCCTGCACCGTCGAACGCAGGCGGGCGAGCTCTCCGGACAGCAATCTGCGCGTTTCGGCGAGCTCGGCTCGGATCTCGATCAGGCGCGGATGCTGCGGCGCGAGCGTCTGGGCAAGGCTCGCCGCCTCGCGCGCGCTCTGTGCGTATTGCCCCCTGAGCGAGGTCACCACCGAGGAGGTGAGCGCCTCCGGCAGCGTGTCGGACAGGGGATCGCGGCTCTGATAGCGGGCGAGCTGGTCGCGCCTTGCCTGCTGGCGTGCGAGCTCAGCTTCCGCCTGGCTGATCTGGCCGTAGAGATCGCGCAATTGCTGCGAGATGATCAGCCCGCCCTCGCCGGTGCTGACCAGGCTGTGCTGGCTGCGGAAGCTCTGGACGGCGCGCTCCGCCTCGTCGAGCTGCGTGCGCAGGCCGGCGATCTGGCCGATCAGCGAGGTGTTGGCGCGCTCGACGACGGCACGGCGGCCGTCATTGCCCTGGCGGAAATAGACCTGGGCCAGCCCATTGGCGATATCGGCGGCTTTTTGCGCCTGCGGATGCGAGACGGTGATGCGGAAGACCAGCGAGTTGTCGACGCGCTGGATCACGATCGCGCGCTTGAGCGCATCGACCGCCTGGGCCAGACGTTGGTCCGCTGTCGGCTGCACCAGCCGGCCGAGCAGGCGCGAGACCAGCCCCGGCGGCCGGACGAAAGCGGGATCGTTCTCGAGGTCGAGCTCCTCGATCACCTGTCGCAGCACGCCGGTGGAGGTCATCACCAGCGCCTGGCTGTCGACATTGGCGAAGTCGATCGAGGCCGAGGTATCGGTGCGCACGATGTCCTTGCCGACGACCTGCAGCGCCTGCGGATCGACCAGCAATTCGGCAGTGGCGCGATAGACCGGGACCTGCACAGCCAGATAGGCGAGCGCGAACAGCAGGCAGACGACAGCGCTGGCGATCACCAGCCGGCGGCGACGGCGCAGCAGCTGGAGCAGTTCGGACAGGCTGAAAGCGGCGGTGGCACGGCCTTCCGCCGACGCGCCATCACGTCCTCCCGCCTCCAACGCAGCCGACACCCACAAGCCTCCTCGATCCGGACCGGCGCGGCGCATCCGCGGCCGGACGCGCCGACGGACTCGGCTGGAATTCCACCGCGCATCCTGCCGATCCGTGGTTAACATTCCGGTAACGGAATCATTACGATTCCGTTCAAGTATTCGAGCTTTCAGCTCCCGAAAAATTAACTAAACGGCCAAAGCACCGCGAAAGAACATTTCGTTCTGGGATCGCGAGTGATAGTTCAATATTTACGAAAATCGGCCTGATCGGCCCGCTGTCCTGCCAGCGTGCACGCGGCTTGTGCGATCCCGTTCATGCCTCGTTTACAACAGGAAGAAATCCCCCGGTCACGCGAACCTTTGCTTAGCTCGCGCCGGGTATTCCTGCCCTTGGGAAAGGCCGGCCCGGCAAACACGCCGTGACGAGGACGAGTCCAGACAGCATGCGTATCCTGATGGCCTGTGCAGCGTTCCCGCCCTTCATCGACGGCGGCGGGCCGATCTCGGCGATGATCGTCGCCAAGCTGCTGCTCGCGGCCGGCCATGACCTGACCGTCGTCAACGTCTCCGGCGAGGACAAGTACGAGACCTATGACGGCGTGCCGGTGCACCGCCTGCGCTCGCTCAACATCGACTGGAACTACCGCCTGCCGCGCCCTGGCTGGAAGAAGGCGATCTGGCATGCGCTGGAGAACTTCAATCCGCGCGCCTTCTTCGTCATGCGCCGCGAGATCAGGCGCCTGCGGCCGGACATCGTGCTCACCGACTCGATCGAGAACATCAATGTCGCGACCTGGGCGGCGGCGAAGAGCTGCGGCGTGCCGGTCGCTCATATCCTGCGCAGCACCTTCCTGCTCTGCTGGAAGGGCAGCATGTGGAAGGGCAACGACAATTGCGGGCGCGCCTGCAGCTCCTGCCAGGTGACCTCCTATGGCAAGAAGCTGAATTCGCGCTTCGTCGACGCGGTGATCGGCGAGACCGACTTCATCATCGGCCGCCATACCGAGCACGGCTATTTCCCGAACGCGACGACGCACGCCATTCCGGGTGCGATCGCGCCCGTGCACGGCGCCCTGCCCCGCACAGCGCCGCCGGCGGAGCGCCCGCTGCGCATCGGCTTCATCGGCGTCCACGATCCCATCAAGGGGCTGGACACGCTGGCCGCGGCGGCGCAGCGGCTCGCAGGCCAGCCTGTCGAGTTCCTGATCGCCGGCACCGGCCAGAGCGACTATGCCAAGGCTCTGCCCGGGCGCTTCCCGGCGCAGAACACCCGCTTCCTCGGCTGGACCAAGCCCGACGCATTCCTGCCCGAGATCGATGTCCTCGCCGTCCCGTCGCTGTTCCGCGAGCCGTTCGGGCGGGTGGTGATCGAGGCCTTCGCCCATGGCGTACCGGTGATCGGCGCAAGGTCCGGCGGCATCCCCGAAACGATTCAGCCGGGTGTCAACGGCGCCCTGTTCGCACCGGGCAACGATGCCGCGCTGGCCGAGCAGATCATGGCCTACGTCAGGGATCGCGCGCTCGTCCCGACGCAATCGGCCGGCGCGCTCGCCGCTGCCGCCCGCTACAGCCCGGACCGGATCGCCGCCGCCTATGGCGCTGTCTTCGAAGGCCTCGTCGGCAAGCCGACCGGTGAGGCCCTCCTTCAGCCGCGGGAGGCGCGGTCGTGAGGGAACTGCTCGATCTCGCCTGGAACGGAGCCGGCCGCTTCCTGCCGGCCTTCTCCTCGCGCTTCAGCAGCACGCTGCTGAGCTTCCTCGTGCTGCTGGCCGCGAGCCATTTCCTGCCGACCTCGGAATACGGGCTCTATGTCTTCCTGTTCTCGATCGGCAGCGCGCTCGGGCTGATCGCCGTGCTCGGCCAGCAGATCCTGGTGGTGAAGCATTATCGCCGGGCCGAGGCGAGCGGCCATCCGCTCAACCAGGCGCTGCTCGGCGTCAACGCGCGCTGGCTCGCGCTCGGCTGCTTCGTGCTGCTGGCGGCGGCGCTGCCGCTCTGGCTCTTCGCCGAGCGGCTGCCGCCGACCTATCACTATCTCTGGCTCGCCTTCGTCTTCGCCGCGATCTTCGCGCTCAGCGAGTACCTGCAGAACTATTTCCGCATCCACGGCCGCATCAACATGTCGCTGGTGCCGCGCGAGATCGTCTGGCGCGGCAGCTCGATCCTGCTGATCGCCGGGGCCGGCTTCGCCGGGGTGATGGGCGGCGGCGCGGGCGCGATGGCGATCGTCACCGGCCTGCTCGCGGCGACGACGCTCTACCAGAGCGTCTGCTTCGTCCAGGACGAGGGGCTGGGCTGGCTCTGGGCGCGCGACCAGGTGCCGCCGGAGACCCATGGCGAATGGCGCCGGGAAAGCGGCTATTTCATCGCCAACAACGTGCTGAACTCGGCCTCGGCCTATCTCGAGACCATCCTGATCGGCGCGCTTCTCGGCCTGAACGAGGCCGGCTTCTATTTCGTCGCGGTGCGGATCTCGATGCTGCTCCTGCTGCCGCTGGCGGCGATCGACACGGTCGGCATCCCGATGATCGCCGCCCGCTTCCAGAAGTCCGATACGGCCGGCGCCCAGTTGCTGATCGGACGGCTCTCCTTCGCGAGCTTCTGCATCTCGCTGCTCGGTGCGCTGGCGCTCGCCGTGGTCGCGCCCTTCATCCTGCATTTGTTCAATGCGGAGTTCGTCCAGCACGAGAACGTGCTGGTCGCGCTCTGCGTGATGTCGGTCTCGCTCGCCTTCTTCGGCCCCGGCTCCTGGCTGCTGATGATCGGCGGCGGCGAGCGCTTCTTCCTGATCGCGCGGGCGATCATGTTCGTCATCTATCTCGGCCTGCTCTACGCGCTGGCGCGGGTCGGCGGGCTGATGGGCATCGCCATCGCCGGGCTGATCTTCAGCACCGCCTCCAGCCTCGCCGCCTGGTATTGGATCAAGCAGAAATGGCGGATCGACAACATGGCGACCGCCTTCTTCCGGCCCTTCCTGTTCGGCGGCGCGCCTGAAGACAAGCCAGACCCGCTGCCGCCCGGCCGCGCCAGCGAAGGAGCCGGCCGATGACGGTAGCCGCAGCCTATCGTATCGACCCGGCCGGAGAGACGAGCACGGCCCCCTCGCCATTCGGCACGCCGGTGACCTTCGGCCGCAGCATGGGCATGTTCCATGCCGGCAGTGCTCCGGTCGCAGTGCTGATGCTCGGCGCCATCGGTTATGAGGAGCTGTGCCTGCGCGCCACCTGGCGCAGCCTGGCGCAGGGCATCTCCGACAAGGGCATCGCCTGCCTGCGCTTCGACTATCCCGGCCAGGGCGACGCCCATGAGGCCGCCGATGTGCAAGGGCTGGACGACTGGTTCGAGACCATTCGTGGCGCCGCGCAAGTGCTGCGCCGGGCCAGCGGCTGCGAGCGCCTGATCCTGCTAGGCCAGGGCCTCGGCGGGACGCTTGCGCTCAAGCTCGCCGAGGAACTCGCGCCGGTCGCCGCCAGCGTGCTGATGGCGCCTGTCGGCAACGGCAAACGCTATCTGCGCGAGCTTTCGGCCTGGACGCGCATCGTCTCGGACCGGATCGGCATCGGCACCGACCCCGACGACGACACGCGCTGCGCCGTGGCGGGCCTGCGCATCGCGCCCGGCCGCCTGCCGGCGATCGCGACGCTCGGCACGGGCGCGCTTCGGCAGGCGCCGTCCGAGCAGGTGCTGCTGCTGTCGCGGCCCGGCCATGGCGGCGATGCGGCCCTGGCCGAGGCGCTCACCGGCCTCGGGGCCACCGTGACGCAGCGCGACTATGACGGCTACGAGACTCTGACCACCGACCCCACCGCGGCGCGCCCCCCCAAGGCGACCATCGCCGGGATCGTCGACTGGATTGCCGAACGCGCGGCGGCTGCCGGCTCCATTTCCACTGGCGTGGGGACAACCCAGTTGCCCGGCCCAGCAGAAGGCCTGCTCGGCGACGGCTTCGTCGAACGGCCGATCCGCTTCGGCCCGGATGGCCGGCTCTTCGGCGTGCTCTGCGAGCCGCTCGGGCCGGCGGCGCGCGAAACCATCGTCTTCGTCAATGCCGGCCGCGACTACCATATCGGCTGGGCCCGGGTCAGCGTCAGCCAGGCGCGCGCCTTCGCCCAGCGCGGCATCGCCTCCTTGCGCTTCGACGCCAGCAGCGTCGGCGACAGCGGTATCGCCGCCGACGGGCCGGAGGAGATCCTCTATTCGCAGGCGCAGATCGACGATGTCCGGCTTGCCATCGACGCGATGCAGGCGCGTGGCTTCGACGCGCCGGTGCTGATCGGGCGCTGCAGCGGCGCCTATGCCGCCTTCCACGCCGCGGTGATCGACGAGCGCATCCGCCGCCTCGTGATCGTCAACAATGAACGCTTCGTCTGGGATCCAGACGAGAGCGTCGAGGATGCGATCCGCTATGCCCATCGCAGCGCCGGCGATCTCGGCGCGACGCTCGCCCGCAAGGGCGGGCTGCGCCGCCTGCTCACCGGCAAGCTCCGCGTCGGACCGGCTGGACGCTATCTGATCTATCGCTATCGCAAGCGGCTCTCGGTCAAGCTCGCGCCCGTTCTCGGGCGACTGACCAAGCATGGTCGGCTCCACCACCAGTGCCATCGCCATTTCGCCACGCTCGCGGCGCGTAATGTCGAATTGTCGCTACTCTATGCCGACGGCGATGTCGGCCTGGCCGAGCTCGAGACCTATTTCGGCGAGGCCGGCAAGGGCCTTGCCATCTATCCGAATGCCTCGCTGACCATGCTCGCCGACGCCGACCACAACTTCACGCATCTCGCCGCCGGGCGCCGGCTGCTCGACGCGCTCATGCGGATCGTTGCGCCGTGAAGCGGGCCATGCTCGCCTTGGCCCTGCTCGCTACCCTGCCGGCGCAAGCGGAGACCTGCCTGCGCGGCGTCAATCTCTCGGGCGCCGAATTCGGCGACACGCCCGGCAAGGTCGACACCGACTACACCTATCCGAGCGAACAGGCGATCCAGCGGCTCGGCAAGCTCGGCGCCAGCGCCATTCGCCTGCCCTTCCGCTGGGAGCGCCTTCAGCCTGACCTCAACGGCGGGCTTGACATCATGGAGCTGGCCTATCTCGACCAGACGGTCCGCCGGATCAACGAGGCCGGGCTGATCGCCATCATCGACCTGCACAATTACGGTTACTACGCCAAGAAGCAGCTCGGCTCGAAGGAGCTTCAGGCCGAAGCGCTCGCCAATGTCTGGAGCCGGCTCGCCACCCACTACCGCGACCGGCCCAAGCTCGTCTTCTCGCTGATGAACGAGCCCTATGACATCAACAGCGCGGACTGGGCGAAAATCCAGAACGGCGCCATCGCCGCGATCCGCAAGGCCGGCGCCAAGCAGCTCCTGCTCGTCACCGGCACGGCCTTCGGCGGCGCCCATAGCTGGACCTCCGATCTGCCCGTCGGCAACAACGGTCGCGATCTGCTGGGCGTCGTCGACCCGCTCGACCGCTACGCCTACGACTTCCACCAATATCTCGACGCCGACTATTCCGGCCGCGCCGCGGAATGCTCGGCCGCAGCCGGCGCGCTCAAGGCGATCGACGACGTCACCGCCTGGCTCAAGGCCAATGGCCGCCGCGGCTTCCTCGGCGAGTTCGCCGCCTCGAACAAGCCGGAGTGCTTGAAGGCCCTGCAACAGATGACGACGAAGCTCGATGCCAATCCGCAGCAATGGCTCGGCTGGACCGCCTGGGGCGCCGGGCCGTGGTGGCCGGCGGACTATGTCTTCAATCTCGAACCGACCAAGGCCGGCGAGCGCCCGCAGATGAAGGTGCTGCTCGAACGCTTGAAGGCGAAGCGGCCCAACGCCATCTGCGGCCGGGAGGCCAAATCGTGACCGCTCCGTTCTCCCATCGCGCCGCGCTGGCACTGCCGGCCGGCACGCGCATCGTCCATGTCGTGCGCCAGTTCCTGCCCAATCGCGGCGGGCTGGAAGACGTCGTCGCCAATCTCTGCCGGGCGCAGCTGGCGCTGGGCCTCAAGCCCTCGGTGGTGACGCTCGACCGGCTGTTCTCGCGGCCAGAGCTTATTCTGCCGGCGAGCGAGGTGATCGACGGCATTCCCGTCACCCGCATCCCCTTCCGCGGCTCGACGCGCTATCCGCTCGCGCCCGAGGTGTTCAAGCACCTGCGCGATGCCGACCTCGTCCATGTCCACGCGATCGACTTCTTCTTCGATGCGCTCGCTCTGGGATGGCTGCTGCATCGCAAGCCGCTCGTTGCCACCACCCATGGCGGCTTCTTCCACACCACCGACTTCGCCGGCCTGAAGAAGATCTGGTTCAACGGCCCTACCCGGCTCTCGGCCCAGATCTATCGCGGCATCGCCGGCTGCAGCACGAACGATGCCCGCATGTTCGAGCGGCTGGCGCCCGGCAAGGTCCGGGTGATCGAGAACGGCGTCGATCTCGACAAGTTCGCCGGCGCCTCCAGCCCCGACCCACAGCGGCGCCTGGTCAGCATTGGCCGCTTCTCCAAGAACAAACGCCCGGACCGGCTGATCGCGACGATGGCGGCGCTGGCGCGGCGCGAACCCTCCTGGCATCTCGACATGCTCGGCGTCACCTCGGACTGGACCGAAGAGGCGCTGCGCCAGGCGATCGCCGACGCCGGCATGGCGCAGAATGTGACGCTGCATCTCGGCCTCGACGATGCCGCGGCTAGGCAAGTGATGAGTCGCGCCTCGCTCTTCGTATCCGCCTCGGAGTTCGAGGGTTTTGGCCTTGCTTTGGTCGAGGCGATGAGCGCCGGCCTCGTGCCGATCGTCCAGCCCAATGCGGCTTTTGCCAGTCTGGCCAGCAAGTTCCCGATCGTCCGCACCGTCGACTTCGCCGATCCGAACGAAGCTGCTCCGGCCGTCGAGCAGGCCTATGCCGACCTCGTCCACTACCCCGGCAATACGCGCCCACGCCTCTTCGACCTCGCGCCCTATTCCTGGAACGAGGTCACGCGCCGCTATCTCGAATTCTACGCCGCGGCGCTGTAGGTACTGTTGCCGATTGGCGCCGCAGGTTTGCGCAGAATCTCTGCCGTCTTTCCGGGGCTTCGCGCAGCGAAGAGCCCGGAATCCAGAACCGCGGCGTCTTCCAGACGATGCGCCGGCATTGTCGCACCTCTTTGATTCCTGTCACCGGTTCTGGATTCCGGGCCCACGGCTTCGCCGCGCCCCGGAATGACGGGAAGCATCCGCTCTCAATGCTATCTCGCCCTCACCGCGCAAGCCCCCTTGCGCGCCGGCGACTTCTGGCTTTGTAATAGTGGATACACTCATACAGAGCTGCTGACCGAGTGCAGATGGCTCGCGGGGAAACGGGATGAGCTTCGCCTCGAAAGGCATGGCTGCGACGGCGCAGGACGAGGCTTATCGCGCCATTCTCCAGGACATCCGCAGCGGGCGCTATCAGCCCGGCGAGCGCTTGATCCCCGAAACGATCGCGCGTGAGCTCGCCATGAGCCGCATGCCGGTGCGCGAGGCTTTCCAGCGCCTCGCCAATGAGGGCCTCGTCCTGATCCGCCCCAATCGCGGCTGCGTCGTCTCCGGCCTGACCATCGAAGAGATCTACGAGCTCTTCGAGATCCGCTCGGTGCTGGAAGGTCTCGCGGTTCGCCTCGCCATGCCGCGCTTCAATGCCGGCGCATTGGCCGAGCTCGACGACCATGTCGCCCGCATGCACCGCGCCGGTGCGGCCGGCGGCGCCGACTGGCTCGGCCGGCACCAGGAATTCCACGCCTATATTTGCGGCCTCAGCCGGCGGCCCAAGCTGATCGCCCAGATCGCGGCGCTGCACATCGCCGTCGAGCCCTATATGCGCGTCTGGCTGCACCATGTCGCCCAGCCCGCCCATGCCACCGAGCGTCAGGACGAGGTCGTCGAGGCGATCAGGACCGGCGATGCCGAGCATACCGAAGCAGTGATGCGTGACCACGTCCTGCGCACCGCGCCGCGCCTCGCCGAGTTCCTGCGCAGCCGTGGCCAGGCGGCAGGCCTGTCATCTGCCCTCCCGGCAAGCGCAGCGATCTGAACCGAATCAGCGAGCGGCTCGCCAGAAGGCCGCACTGCCGAGGACACCCGAGGCTCAGCCAGAACAATGAGGGGATCAACGATGGATCGACGCCAGTTCCTGAAAGCCTCGGCCGCTGCCACCTTCCTGCCGGCAGCGCCTCATCTCGCTAGCGCGCAGGACAACAAGACCCTGCGCTTCGTGCCCTATTCCGACGTCGCGATCATCGATCCGATCTGGACCAACGGCTACTCGACCCGCACCCATGCGCTACTGGTCTGGGATACGCTCTACGGGCTCGACGACCAGTTCCAGCCGCAACCGCAAATGGTCGAAGGCCATGTCGTCGAGGAGGACGGCAAGCGCTGGACGCTGACGCTACGACCCGGCCTCGTCTTCCATGACGGCAGCAAGGTGCTGGCGCGCGACGCCGTCGCCTCGATCAAGCGCTGGGGCGCCCGTGACACCTTCGGCCAGGCGTTGATGGCGGCGACCGACGAGCTTTCGGCGCCGGATGACCGCACCATCGTCTTCCGGCTGAAGACGCCCTTCCCGCAGCTGCCGGCGGCGCTCGCCCGCCCGAGCGCGCTCGTCGCGGCGATCATGCCGGAGCGCCTCGCCGCAACCGATCCGTTCAAGCAGATCCCGGAAGCGGTCGGCAGCGGCCCCTATCGCTATCTCACCGCCGATCGCATCGCTGGCGCTCGCCATGTCTATGCCCGGCACGAGGGGTACGTTCCGCGCCAGGGCACGCCGAGCTTCACCGCCGGGCCGCGCACTCCCTATCTGGACCGCATCGAATTCACCGTCATGCCGGATGCTGCGACCGCGGTCGCTGCCTTGCAGACCGGCGCGGTCGACTGGGTCGAGCAGCCGATCATCGACCTGCTGCCGCTGCTGCGGAAGGACCCGAACATCGTCGTCGAGGTCAAGGATCGGACCGGCATGGCCGGGCAGCTCCGGCTCAACCACCTGCAACCGCCCTTCAACAATCCGGCGATCCGCCGCGTCATCCTCCAGGCGATCGACCAGGAGGAGTGCATGAACGCGGTCTGCGGCGGCGATCCGCAGGTCGAGCGCGGCAGCATCGGCTTCTTCCCCAACAACTCGCCGATGGCGTCGGACGTCGCGGCCAAGGCCCTGAAGGGGCCGAAGGATTTCGGCAAGCTCAAGCAGGAACTCGCCGCCGCCGGCTACAAGGGCGAGCGCGCCGTCTTCCTGGCGGCGCAGGACGTGCCGCGCATTGCTCTGGTCTGCGATGTCGCCGCCGATGCGCTGCGCAAGATCGGCGTAAATGTCGACGTCGTCGCCGCCGACTGGGGCACTGTCCTGCAGCGCATCAGCAGCCGCAACCCGGTCGAGCAAGGCGGCTGGAGCTGCTACGTCACCTATTGGGCGGGACTCGATCTCGGCTCGCCGGCGACAAGCTCGCCCTTGCGCGGCAATGGCGCCAAGGGCAGCCCGGGCTGGCCCGACAGCCCGCAGATCGAGGCGCTGCGCGCCCGCTTCCTGACCGCTGCCGATCCTGCCGAGCAGAAGGCGATCGGGCGCGAGATCGAACTGCAGGCGATGCAGGACGTCCCCTATGTCCCGGCCGGGCAGTACCTGCAGCCGGTTGCCTATCGCAAGAACCTCACCGGCATGCTGAACGGCGTCCCGGTCTTCACCAATCTGCGCAAGGGCTGAGCGCCCTTCGCTTCCTTCCCGAAAACCCGGCGGCACTGCCGCCGGCCCCTATCTTCACGAAAGCCTCTTCCATGCGTGATCTTGAGCTTCCCGGTCGGTCTCTCGCCATCAGCCGCAACGCGATGGCGGCAACCTCGCATCCCGCCTCGACGCTCGCCGCGCTCGACATCATGAAGGCCGGTGGCAACGCGATCGATGCGGCTATCGCCGCCTGCGCCGTGCAATGCGTGGTTGAGGCCGGCTCGACCGGCGTCGGCGGCGACTGCTTCGTGCTCTATTCGCGCGGCGGCTCGACCGACATTCTCGCCTATAACGGCTCGGGCCGGACGCCCGCCGCTGCGACGCCCGACTGGTACGCGAAGGCCGGCATCACCACGCTGGAGCGGCATTCGCCGCATGTCGTCACCGTGCCCGGCGCGATCGACGCCTGGACCCGGCTCAACAAGGATCATGGCCGCCTGCCGCTCGCAGAAGTTCTAGCCCCCGCCATCGCCTATGCCCGCGACGGCTATGCGCTGACGCCGCGCGTCGCCTACGACCTCGCCGCCCAGCATGAGATCCTGATCCAGGACGCCAACGCCACAGCGACGTTCCTCGTCGATGGCAAGGCCCCGGCCGCCGGCACGGTCCAACGTCAGCCGGGACTGGCCGATACGCTCGAAGCCATTGGCCGTGAAGGCCGCGACGCCTTCTATCGCGGCGAGATCGCCAGGGAGATGGTCGACTATCTCAAGGCCGCCGGCGGCCTGCACACGGCTGACGATTTCGCCGCCGCCGAGGGCGAATACGTCACGCCGATCAGTGCCACCTTCCGTGGCCGCACCGTCTATGAGTGTCCACCGAACGGCCAGGGCGTGATCGCACTGCTGATCATGAAGATCCTCGAGCGCTTCAAGCCGAAGGGCGGCCCGCTTGCGGTCGAGAACCTGCATATCGAGCTGGAGGCAACCCGCCTCGCCTATGCCGCCCGCGATCGTTTCCTCGCCGACCCCGCCCAGGCGCAGGTGCCGGTCGAGCATCTGCTCTCGAATGAGCTTGCCGACGAACTCGCCGGGATGATCGATCCCGAGCGCGCGCTCGATCCGCTGCCAGTCATCCCCGGCGGCGCCGAGCACAAGGACACGGTCTACATCAGCGTCGTCGACAAGGACCGCAACGCCGTCTCCTTCATCAACTCGATCTTCTCGCCCTATGGCAGCGGGTTGATGACGAAGAAATCCGGCGTGCTCTTCCACAATCGCGGCCAGAGCTTCGTGCTGAAGCAAGGCCACCCCAACGCGATCGCCCCCCGCAAACGCCCGATGCACACCATCATCCCCGGCATGCTCGCCGAGGGCGGCCGCGTCGTCATGCCCTTCGGCGTGATGGGTGGGCACTACCAGGCGATGGGCCATGCCCATTTCCTGGCCAAGCTGTTCGACCACGGCCTCGATCTGCAGGAGGCAATCGACCTGCCGCGCCTGTTCCCGCTGCCCGGCACGAACACGGTCGAGGCGGAGACACGCCTGCGCGAGAGCCTCGGCGCGGCGCTCGCCGCGCGCGGCTTCAAGGTCGACGTGCCGAAATCGCCGATGGGCGGTGCCCAAGCGATCTGGATCGACTGGGAGAAGGGCACGCTGACCGGCGGCTCCGACCCGCGCAAGGACGGCTGCGCCCTCGGCTACTGAGTGTCCAGCGCGAGGCCGCTCTGCATCGGGCGGCCTCGACAGCGCCGGCGATCCCGGCAAGCTTCTCCTCAGAACAAGTCTAGGGAGGAGCGGGCATGGCGGGCGAGGAACCCAAGGGGCGCGGCATCGCCGGCGGGCTGACCAATTACGGCGACCCGGCCTTCGCCGCATACCTCCGCCGCTCCTTCGCCCGCTCGATGGGCTATTCCGACGAGGCGCTGGCGCGCCCGATCGTCGGCATCGCCAACACCTATAGCGGCCTCAACAACTGCCATCGGCACTTTCCGGAGCTGCTGGAGGCGGTGAAGCGCGGCGTGTTGATGGCCGGCGGCCTGCCCGTCGAGTTCCCAACCATCTCGCTCGGCGAGGTCTTCCTCAACCCGACCAGCCTCAAATTCCGCAATCTGATGGCGATGGGCACGGAGGAGATGATCCGGGCCCAGCCGATCGACGCCGTCGTGCTGATGGGCGGCTGCGACAAGACCGTGCCGGCGCAATTGATGGCGGCGCTCTCGGCCAATGTCCCGACCGTCCAGCTCGTCGCCGGGCCGATGTCGACCGGCCGCCACAAGGGCGAGCGGCTCGGCGCCTGCACCGATTGCCGCCGCTTCTGGGCCCGCTTCCGCGCCGGCGAGATCGACCAGGCGGAGATCGACGTGGTCGAGGGCAGGCTCGCAACCACCGCCGGCACCTGCGCGGTGATGGGCACAGCCTCGACCATGGCCTGCATCGCCGAGACGCTGGGTCTGTCGCTGCCGCGCTCGGCCGCGATCCCGGCCGTCCATGCCGACCGTCTGCGCAACGCCGAGGAGAGCGGCAAGCGCGCGGTCGCCCTGATCGGCACGCAAACCCTGCTGCCGCGCCAGATCGTCACCGAGCAGGCGATCGAGAACGCCTGGCGCGTGCTGCTGGCGATCTCCGGCTCGACCAATGCCGTCGTACACCTCACCGCCATCGCCCGCCGCGCCGGCATCAAGGTCGACCTCAACCGTCTCAACCGGCTCTCCGACGAGACGCCGGTGCTGGTGAACCTGAAGCCGGTCGGCAACAACTATATGGAGGACTTCTTCGCCGCCGGCGGCGTGCCCGCGGTGCTGCGCGAACTGCGTGATCTCCTGCATCTCGACTGCCTCAGCGTGACCGGGCAGACGTTGCGCGAGCTGATCGACGCGCCGCTCGCCGATCAGGTCGACCGCACGATCATCCGTTCGCGGGCCGAGCCGGTCGATCCCGATGGCGGGCTCGTCGCGGTGTTCGGCTCGCTCGCCCCGCGCGGCGCCATCGTCAAGCGCGCCGCGGCCGAGAAGCGCCTGCTCGAGCATGAGGGCCGCGCCGTCGTGTTCTCCTCGCTGGAAGACCTCTCGGCCCGCATCGACGATCCCGATCTCGATGTTGGCCCAGACGACATTCTCGTCCTGCAGAACGCCGGCCCGAAGAGCGCCGCCGCCATGCCTGAAGCCGGCTATCTGCCGATCCCGCGCAAGCTCGCGGCCAAGGGCATCAAGGACATGGTCCGCATCTCCGATGCCCGCATGTCCGGCACCGCCTATGGCGCGATCGTGCTGCATGTCGCGCCGGAGGCGGCGGTCGGGGGGCCGCTGGCGCTCGTCCGCACCGGCGATCGTATCCGGCTCAGCGTGGCCGAGCGCCGGCTCGACCTGCTGGTCGATGATGCCGAGCTTGAAGCACGCCGCGCCGCCCTGCCGCAGCCGCCAGCGAAGGAGCGCCGCGGCTATGACCGGCTCTATGACGAGCACGTGCTCCAGGCCGATGAGGGCGTCGATTTCGACTTCTGCTGAGCGCTGTCGTCATCGCGAGCGCAGCGAAGCGACCCAGGGGGACCAGCCGCAGTGCCCTGCCGCTCCTGGATTGCTTCGCTACGCTCGCAATGACGGAACTGTCAGGCGAGGTGGCAGGCGATCTCCAGCTCGCCCTCGCGCCGCAGCGCCGGCGCCTCAATGCGGCAGCGCTCGACCGCCTGCGAGCAGCGCGGATGGAAGGCGCAGCCCGGCGGCGGCGCGATCGGGCTCGGCACCTCGCCCGACATCGGCCGGCGCTGGCGGTTCGGCTTCTCGACATCGGGGATCGTGTCGAGCAGCAGCCGCGTATAGGGATGGCGCGGCCGGCCGAAGACCTCTTCCGCCGGCCCGCTCTCGACGAAGCGGCCGAGATACATGATGGCGAGATGGTCCGACATGTGCCGGACCACCGAGAGATTGTGGCTGATGAAGAGATAGGTCAGCCCGAACTCCTTCTGCAGGCGGACCATCAGATTGAGGATCTGCGCCTGCACGGAGACGTCGAGCGCCGAGGTCGGCTCGTCGCAAACGAGGAAGTCCGCTTCGGTCGCCAGCGCCCTCGCGATCGAGATGCGCTGGCGCTGGCCGCCCGAGAACTCATGCGGAAAGCGGCTCGCATCTGCCCGCGACAGGCCGACGATTTCGAGCAGGTCCCCGACGCGGGTCGCCGTCTCCCCCTCGTCCTTGCGCAGCTTTAGCTCGCGGATCGGCTCGGCGATGATGTCGCCGACGCGCCAGCGCGGATTGAGCGAGGCGTAGGGGTCCTGAAAGATCATCTGCACCCGCGGCGGCCCGACCGAGCCATCGGTGCGCTTGATGTCCTTGAAATCGAGCATGCCCTGCGTCGGTCGTTGCAGGCCGACGACCATGCGCGCCAGCGTTGACTTCCCGCAGCCGGATTCGCCGACGATGCTGAAGGTGGTGCCGCGCTGGACGCTGAACGAGACGTTCTCGACCGCGCGCAAGACGCGGCGCGGCTCGGCTGAGAACAGCCGCGACAGCGCCGGCGCCGAGACGTCGAAGCGGCAGGAGGCCGAGGTGACTTCGAGGATGGTGTTCGCCTCAGCCATGGGCCGCCTCCTGGAGCGGAAAATGGCAGGCGGCGGCATGGCCGGAGACCGGCAGGCCGGGCTTGTTCTCCCTGCAGAAATCGGTGGCGAAGCCGCAGCGCGGATTGAAGGCACAGCCGGACGGAATGGCGTTCAGCCGCGGCATCGAGCCGTCGATCTGGTTGAGATGGGCGTTGCGGCGATGAACGCTCGGGATCGAAGCCATCAAACCCGCGGTGTAGGGATGGCGCGGCCGGCGCGTCACCTCCTCGACCGGGCCGATCTCGACGACGCGCCCGGCATACATCACCGCGACCCGGTCGGCCGTTTCGGCGATCACGCCCATATCGTGCGTCACCAGCATGATCGCGGTACCGTGTTCGCGGCAGAGCCGCTTCAACAGGGTGGTGATCTGCGCCTGGATGGAAACGTCGAGCGCGGTCGTCGGCTCGTCGGCGATGATCAATGTCGGCTCGGCGCAGAGCGCGAGCGCGATGACGACGCGCTGGCGCATGCCGCCGGAAAATTGGTGCGGGTAGTGGTCGATCCGCGTCTCGGCGGCGGGGATGCCGACCTCATTGAGCAGGTCGAGCGCCCGCTCGCGCGCCTGCGCCTTGCTGACCGGCAGATGCGTGGTGATGGTCTCGACCAATTGCTCGCCGACGGTCAGGAGCGGATGCAGCGAGGTCAGCGGATCCTGGAAGATCGCGCCGATCCGGCGGCCGCGCAGCTTGCGCATCGCCTCGGCCGGCAGATTGTCGATGCGCTGGCCGGAGAGCTTGATCTCGCCGCCGGCCAAGCGCCCCGGCGGATCGAGCAAGCCGATCACCGCCGTGCCGGTCAGCGACTTGCCGGCGCCGGACTCGCCGACGACGCCCAAGATCTCTCCCGGCGCGATCTCGAAAGAGACGCCATCGAGCGCCGTCAGCGGGCCGCGCCGCCCGTCGAAGACGATGCGCAGGTCACGGACCGAGAGCAGCGCTGGCTGGGCGTTCACGCGGTGTCCTCCTTGCGTTCGATCGCGTAGCTGGACGAGAAGATCTCGCTCATCGGCGGGTGGCCCAAAGTGCGCTCCGGATAGCGCGCCATCACGCCTTCGAACTGCTTCTGGGCGCGGATGTTGTCGGCGGCCTCGTCCTGGCCCGGAATGGCCCGGTCCTCCATGACGAAGCGGCCGTCAATCACCACCGCCACGAAGTCGTGGCCATGGCCGGTCAGCATCATCGTCTGGATGGGATCGATGATTTGCCCGCTATGCGGCCGGTCGAATGCGAAGACGGTGATGTCGGCGCGGGAGCCCGGCTGGAGGCGGCCGAGATCGGGCCGCTGCAGCGCGTTCGCGCCGCCGATGGTGGCGGCGTCGTAATAATCCTCGGAGCGCACGGCGCCGACATTGCCGGCCATGGTGCGGGCGAGGATCATGCCGGTCTGCAGGTTCATCACCATGTCCGGCGGGGCGGTATCGGTCCCCATGGCGATGTTGAGGCCCATGGCGCGATAGCTGCCGAAATGGTTGATGGTGCCGCCATGCCGGCCCGAGACCAGCGGGCAATGCACGATGCTGGCGCCGGAATCCCGGATGATCTCGAGATCGCGGCCGGGACGGTCGATCAGGCGGCTGCCCGAGACGACCGTGCCATGCGGCAGCAGGCAGCGCTCGTCGAGGAAGCCGAGGCTTTCCAGCCATTCCGGTGGGCTCATACCGTGCTGGGCAAGGACAAGGTCGTATTCGATCTTCGACTGGCAGCAGTGGAGCCGGACGGGGATATCGAGCTCGCGCGATGCGGCGGCGGTGCGGCGCAACAGCTCGGCCGTCGAGGTCTCGATGCGGTCGGGCGCGAGCATCGCACGGATCAGCCCGCCGGCTGCGCCTTCGTGACGCCCCGCGAAATCGATCGCGGCGTCGAGCTCGGCGAGGCCGCGGGGCTCATCGTAATGGGTGACGATGCGCCCATCCGCCTCGACCAGCTGGTTGCCGGTGCGATAGGCCGGGCCGAGATAGGCGCGCAGGCCGAGATCGGCGGCCGCTTCGGCCGCGTCCTCGAACTCCTGCACCGTCTCGCCCCAGGCGCGGTAGAACAGCGAGGCGATCGGCAGCGCCGTGGTGATGCCGTTGCGGATCAGCTGCGAGAAGGCATAGCGCTTCTGGAAGGCGAGCTCCTCGCGCGTATACATCTCGTAGGGGCCAGCCTCGAGATAGCTGCGCGGCCAGACACGCCCCTTCTTCCAGGCCGGCTGGTTGTCATAGCCGAGGATGGTGGTGTCGAGGTCCGAGAGCGCGTCACAATCGATGAAGCCCGGGCCGATCAAGGCATGGCCGTAATCGATGCGCCTGATGACCTCGCCCGGGAAGCCATGGCCGACGAAGACGACCTCGCCGTTCTCGAACACGACCTCGCCGTGCTCATAGAGGCGATGGCGGCCGTCCTTGTGGCCGACCACCCAGCGCGCGGTCATCAGGATGCGGCCTTCGGGCCGCTTCTTGGCGTGCAGGCTCACGGGGCGGTCCTCACCGAAACGCCGTCGCGGGCGACGATCCGGCCGCGCTTGACGACGCGGCGCTTGGGCGAACGGGTGACGACCAGATCCGTCAGGCTCTGGCCGGGCATGATGACGAGATCAGCGATATTGCCTTCGGCGAGACCATAATCCGCGATCTCCATCACCGCGGCGCCGCCGGTCGTGCAGACCTGCAGACCGAGCTCGACCTCGTCGTCGCGGCGGAAATTGTTGCGCAGGCCGATGAACATGGCGCGCTCGACCATGTCGGCATTGCCATAGGGTCCCCAGGTGTCGCGGATACCGTCCGAGCCCGAGCAGACGCGGATGCCGGCATCGAGCAGCTTCTTCACTGCCGGCGCGGTGTTGCGGGCCGGGGCGGTGGTCATGATCGCGATGTCGAGATCGGCGAGCTGCGGAATCACGGGATCGACCAGTTGCGGATCGGTGCCGAGGCAGAAGGCGTGGCTGACGGTGACCTTGCCCTTCATGCCGAGCGCGCGAGTGCGCTCGATGATCAGGTCGAGGGAGAACAACCCCATCTCGCCGGGCTCGTGCAGATGGATGTCGAGCGGCCTGCCATAGCGCTGGCAGAGCCCGAAGATCGCATCGAGATGGCCCTTCGGATCGCGGTCGATGGCGCAGGGATCGAGACCGCCGACGATCTCGCAGCCGGCCTTCATCGCCTCATGCATCAGCTCCAGCGTGCCGGGCCGGCGCAGCAGGCCCGATTGCGGGAAGGCGACGAGCTCGATGTCCATGATGTCCGCGTAGTCGGCGCGGGTCTTCATGATGCCCTCGACGCCCCAGAGCCCGAGATCGGTGTCGACGTCGACATGGCTGCGGGTATGGGTCGAGCCCATCGTCGAGGACTGCACGGTCTGGCGCGCCGACTGGCGGGCCGGATCGAGATCGAGGCGCTTCTTGCTCAGGCGCTCATTGTCGATCTTGTCGAGCAGCTTCGGGCCGACCTCGTTGACGTACCACGCCATGCCCCAGAGGCTCTTGTCGAGATGGGCGTGCGCCTCGACCAGGCCGGGAATGGCGATGTCGCCGCGGCCATCCTCCACCGTAATGCCGGCCGGCGCGGCGATGTCCTTCGCCATCCGGCTGATGCGGCCGCTCTCGATCAGGATGTCGAGAGCCGGCCCGGCATTCGGCCTGACATTGCGGATCAGCAGGGAGGCGGTCATCGCAGGCGTATCCTCTCATTTTCGGTCGTCATGGTCGGGCTTGACCCGACCATCTCGGAAACCAGCGCCCTCTCGTCATGAGATTCTCGGGTCTGCGCTTCGCTGCGCCCGAGAATGACGGCGAGGTTCATGCGCATCCTCACCTCAGCTTCGGGTTCAGCGCGTCGCGCAGCCAGTCGCCGAGCAGGTTGACCGAGAGCACGATCAGGCCGAGCTGGAGCGAGGGGAAAACGACGAGCCACCAGGAGCCGGAGAACAAATACTGGTTGCCGATGCGGATCAGCGTGCCGAGCGAGGGCTGGGTGATCGGCATGCCGACGCCGAGGAAGGAGAGCGTCGCTTCCGAGAGGATGGCGAGGCCGAGATTGAGCGTGGCCGCGACCATGACCGGGGTCAGCGTGTTCGGCAGGATGTGCCGGCGCATGATCCGCCCGGCCGGCACCTTGATGATGCGCGCCGCCAGCACATACTCCTTGCGCCGCTCGACCATGGTCGAGGCGCGCACGGTGCGGGCGTATTGCACCCAGCTGGTCAGCGAGATCGAGACGACCAGCACCGCCGCGGCGAAGGGATCGCGCAGGCCGGGCGGCAGCAATTCGCGGAAGATCGCCGAGACCAGGATCGCCATCAGCAGCGTCGGGATCGACAGCACGGTGTCGCCGAGCCGCATCAGGAGGTTGTCGATGCGCCCGCCATAGAAGCCGGCGGCAAGGCCGACCGAGACGCCGATCACCATCGAGACCAGCACGGCCGAGAAGCCGATGATCAGCGACACCCGCGTGCCGTAGAGGATGGCGGAGAGCACGTCGCGACCCTGCGGATCGGTGCCGAGCAGGAAGGGCCATTCGCCGTCCGCCGACCAGATCGGCGGGATCTCGGCCTTGTCAATGAAGACCTGGGCGAGGTCGTGCGGGTTCTGCGGCGCGATCAGCGGGCAGAACAGCGCGGTCAGGATCAGGATCGCCAGCACAAGCGTCGAGAGCCAGGCAGCCGGCGTGCGCCTAAAGCTCCAGCCGATGTCGCTGTCGAGGAAACGGCGCAGGCGGCCGGGCTTGGCGGCTTCAGCGGGCATTGGCGCCTCCCGAGAGCGCGTCCTCGCGCAGGCGCGGATCGACCCAGGCATAGGTCAGGTCGACCAGCGTATTGAGCGAGACGAAGATGAAGGAGACGACGATCAGATAGGCCGCCATCACCGGGATATCGACGAAGGTGACGGCCTGGACGAAGAGCATGCCCATGCCCGGCCACTGGAACACCGTCTCGGTGACCAGCGCGAAGGCGATGAGATTACCGATCTGCAGGCCGGTCACCGTGATCACCGGCATCAGGCAGTTGCGCAAAGCGTGGCGGAAATTCACGACGCGGGCCGGCAGGCCGCGCGCCCTGGCGAAGCGGATGAAGTCGGTCCGCATCGTCTCCAGCATTTCGGCGCGCACCAGCCGCATCACCAGCGTGATCTGGAAGAGCGAGAGCGTGATGCCGGGCAGGATCAGCGCCTTCCGGCCGGAGGGCGTCAGGAAACCGGTGCTCCACCAGCCCAGCTGAACCACCTCGCCGCGGCCGAAGGCCGGCAGCCATTGCAGGTTCACCGAGAAGACCAGGATGAACAGGATGCCGAGCGCGAAGCTCGGCAGGGAGACGCCGAGCACCGAGATGAATTGCAGCGCCTTGGCGAGCAGGCTGTCTCGTCGGATCGCAGTGTAGACGCCGAGCGGTATGCCGACCGCCAGCGACAGGAAGGTCGCGACCAGCACCAGCTCGAAGGTCGCCGGGAAGCGCTCGGCGATCAGGGTGAACACCTCCTGCTGGTTGCGGTAGGAGATGCCGAAATCGCCGCGCACGGCATTGCCGACGAAGGTCGCGAACTGCAGTACGAAGCCCTTGTCGAGCCCGAGCCTGGTGCGCAGTTCGTCGCGCTGCTGCTGGCTCGCCTGCTCGTTCAGCATCAGCTCGACGGGGTCACCGACGAAGCGGAAGGTCAGGAAGGCGAGGAACGCCACCGCCAGCATCACGCCAGCGGCATTGACGAAGCGCTTGAAAAGGAAGGCCGGCATGGTCTTGCGACTCCCTGCGCTAGGCGGATGCTTTTGTCATTTCGGGGCGCACCGGAGGCGTGAACCCGGAACCCACGACCGGGTGAGCGGCGCCTTCATGTCGTTTTGCGCGTACAGCCCAGTCGTGGGTTCCGGGTTCTTCGCTGCGCGAAGCCCCGGAATGACAACCTGTCACTTCATCATGGTCAGCCACAGGCGCGGCTTGTTGTCCGAAGCCTGCACGGTGGAGGCGACGGTGTTCCGCATCGCCCAAGCCATCGGCTGCTGGTGCAGCGGGATGAAGAGCTGCTCGGCCTTGGCGATCTTCAGCGCCTCTTTCATCAGCGCGATGCGCTTTGGCGTATCGAGCTCGACGCCGGCCTTGTCGACCAGCGCGTCGATGCGCGGATCGCCCCAATTGCCCCAGTTGAACACGCCGCCCGTGCCGCTCTTGGAGCGCAGCACCTGCACCAGCAGCGAATAGGCGTCGATCATCGGCTCGTTGGCCCAGCCGAAGGAGATCACGTCGAAATCGCCCTTGACCCGCTTCGGCGTCTGCTGACTGCGCGGCGCGAGGCTGAGATTGGGCTTCAACCCGGCGCGCGACCACATCGCCGCCACCGCCTGGCAGAACTCCTCCTCGTTGACCAGCGAGTCGCTCTGGCAATTCATCAGGAAGGAGAAGCCGTTGGGATAGCCGGCCTCGGCCAGCAGCTTCTTGGCGCCGGCAAGATCGAAGGGCAGGCGCTCGTCCTGCGAGGGTTCGTAGCCGGGGATGGCCGGGGCGACGAGCGCGCCGGTGTTGCGCGAGAGGCCGCGCATCGCCCGCTTCTGCACCGCGTCGATGTCGATGGCGCGGTAGAGCGCCTCGCGCACCTTGATGTCCTTGAGGGGGTTCTTGTCCTTGACGTCGCTCTCGACCAGCTTGTCGGTCAGGTTGAAGGCGAAGAAGACCGAGCGCAGTTCGTTGGTCTGCAGCACCTTGACCTCGGGCGAGGCCGAGAGGCGCGGCAGGTCCTGCAGCGGCGCGACATTGGTGTAGTCGATCTCGCCGGAGAGCATCGCCGCGACGCGGGTCGAGGACGAGGTGATCGGCGTGAACTCGATCACGTCGATATTGTGCTGCGGCTTGTCCCACCAGTCCGGGTTCTTGACGAAGACCGTCTTGGCGTCCGGGCGGCGGCTCTCGATCTTGAACGGGCCGGTGCCATTGGCGTTGTCGGTGGCGTAGCCCTTCACACCCTTGCCGGAGTCGGTAGGGAGCAGCGAGTTGTTCGCCTCCATCCATTCCTTGTCGAAGATGAAGATGTTGGTGAGGTCGTTGAGCAGCAGCGGATAGGGGCCGTTGACCTCGAGCTCGACGGTGTAGTCGTCGACCTTCTTCGAGCTCTTATAGGCCGGCAGATTGCCCTTGAGCGGCGAGGTGTCGTGGGTAACCCGCGCAAATGAAGCGATGACGTCGTCGGCCGTGAACGGATTGCCGTTGTGGAACTTGACGTTCCGGCGCAGCTTGAAGCGCCAGGTCGTCGGGTTCACCGTCTCCCAGGATTCCGCCAGCGCCGGCTCGATCTTGAGATCGCCGGTATAGCGCACCAGCCCTTCATAGACATGGTTGAGCACGGCGAGCGTGAAGGTCTCGCCATAGGAATAGGGGTCGAGCGAGGCGATCTCGCGCGACGCGCCCCATTTCAGCGTCTTCGCTTCGACCGCGCCGTTCAGCGCAAAGGCGGCGACGGCCGCCAGCAGCCAGGCCTTCTTCATCGAACTCTCCCCTTTTTCGTTGCTCGCCGCCGGCCCGCGCTGCGCACCGGGGAATGCCGTTTTGTTGCCGCCTCTGTGACCATCGTGGCGCTTTGCGCGCCATCTCGTGTGCGATATTTCAGCAAACTTGCATACGATACAAGAACCGTATTGTATGCGATTATTGAAGACAAGCGGAAACTGAGATGGCAGCGCGCCCCCTGGCATCAACCGCCCCGGACGGGTCCGGCCCCCTTCGCAGGAAGGCAGAGCCGCGCGCATCGGGCTCCCCTCGCGCCCAGGCCGTCTACAAGGCGCTGCGGCGCGCCATCATCGAGCAGGCGCTGAAGCCGGGCGTGAAGCTGCCGGAGGATACGATCGGCGAGCAGCTCGGCGTCAGCCGCACCTTGGTGCGTGAGGCCTTCGGGCGGCTCGCCGTTGAAGGCCTGGTCGAGCTCAAGCCCAATCGCGGCGCCAATGTCGCCTATCCGACGCTGGAAGAGGCCCGCGACGTCTTCGAGGTCCGCCGCGGGCTGGAGCGGCTCGTCGCCGAGAACCTCGCGGGACGGCTGACCGCAGCGCAGTCCGCCGAGCTCGAAGCGCATGTGCGGCTGGAGGAGAAGGCGCATGAGCAGGACGGGCCGGAATCGATCCGGCTCTCCGGCGAATTCCACATCAAGCTCGCGGAGATGACCGGCAATGCGCTGCTGCTGCGCTATGTCCAGGAGGCGTCGTCGCGCTGCTCGCTGATCCTCGCCATCTATGGCCGGCCGCACTCCTCCGAATGCGCCGTCTCCGAGCATCGCCAATTGATCGAGGCGCTGCGCGCCGGCGACGCGGTCCGCGCTGCCGCGCTGATGGACCACCACCTGCAATCGGTCGTCACCCGCGCCTTGTTGGCCCCGCGCGGCGAACGCGACATCCGCGATGTGCTCGCACCCTATGCCCTGAGTGAAGGATTGACCCCATCGTGACCCAGCCCCTGACGCAGGACCGGTCGGCCGCCGCCGAGATCGTCACCTTCGACTTCGCCGCGCTGACCCCGCGCGAGCGCTACAAGCTCTTGATCGGCGCCGTGGTGCCGCGCCCGATCGCGCTGGTGACGACGATCGACGGCAACGGCGTCGTCAATGCCGCGCCGTTCTCGTTCTTCAACTGCCTCTCGGCCGATCCGGCGATCCTGGCGCTCGGCGTCGAATACCGCCAGACCGGCGGGCAGAAGGACACCGGCCGCAATGTCCGCGAGACGCTGGCCTTCACCGTCAACATCGTCTCCGACGCGCTGCTCGACGGCATGAACGCCTGCGCCGTGCCGTTCGAGCCCGGCACGGACGAGCTCGCCGAGGCCGGTCTCACAGCCATGCCCGGCGTCAAGGTGCCCTGCCCCTGGATCGGCCAGGCGCCGGCCGCCTTCGAATGCCGCCACCACACCACGCTCGGCATCGGCAATTCGCGCGAGATCATCCTGGGCGAGGTCGTCTACGCGCATTTCCGCGCCGACACGATCGACCCGGTGAAGCACTATGTCGACCCGGTCGCGCTCGATGCGATCGGCCGCATGGGCGGGCACGGCTATGCCACGACGCGCGATTATTTCGACCTGCCGACCATGTCCGTCGCGGATTGGCGCGGCGATCGCTCCAAGGCGCGGCGCACCCGGCCCGGCAAGCGCTGAGCGAATGCATCACCCGCAACGGAGCGGTTGACCCGGACAGGATTTCCGCCAGCAATGCGGCCTCGCAAATCAGTCCGACGAGGCCCCCATGAACAAGCACGTCTCCGGCATCGATGCCGCCAAGCTCGATCGTTTGGCCGAGGTCGCGATCAAGGTCGGCCTCAACCTGCAGCCTGGACAGGACCTGTTCCTGACCGCGCCGGTCGCGGCGCTGCCGCTGGTCCGGCGCATCGCCGAGCACGCCTACAAGGCCGGCGCCGGCCTGGTCACGCCGATCCTCTCCGACGAGGCGCTGACGCTGGCGCGCTACCGCTTCGGCCAGGATGCCAGCTTCGACCGCGCCCCGTCCTGGCTCTATGAGGGCGTCGGCAAGGCCTTCGCCGCCAACACCGCGCGTCTCGCCATCGTCGGCGACAATCCGATGCTGCTCGCGGAGCAGGATCCGGCCAAGGTCGCGCGCGCCAACAAGGCGAATTCGATCGCCTACCAGCCGGCGCTGGAGAAGATCGCCAATTTCGACATCAACTGGAACATCGTCTCCTATCCCGGCGCAGCCTGGGCGAGTCAGGTCTTCCCTAGCGATGCCGAGGAGGTCGCGGTCGCTCGCCTGGCCGAGGCGATCTTCGCGGCCTCGCGCGTCGACCGCGACGATCCGATCGCCGCCTGGGCTGAGCATAACGCAGCGCTGGCGCAGCGGACCAAATGGCTGAACGGCCAGCGCTTCTCGGCGCTGCATTTCACCGGGCCGGGCACGAACCTCACCATCGGCCTCGCCGACGGGCATGAATGGGAAGGCGGCGCCTCGACCGCGAAGAACGGCATCACCTGCAACGCCAACATCCCGACCGAGGAGGTCTTCACCACCCCGCATGCCCGCCGCGTCGAGGGCCATGTCTCCTCGACCAAGCCGCTCTCCTATCAGGGGACGCTGATCGACAACATCCAGGTGCGCTTCGAGGAAGGCCGCATCGTCGAGGCCAAGGCGAGCCGGGGCGAAGAGGTGCTGAACAAGGTGCTCGACACCGACGAGGGCGCGCGCCGGCTCGGCGAGGTCGCGCTGGTGCCGCACTCCTCGCCGATCTCGCAGAGCGGCATCCTGTTCTACAACACGCTCTTCGACGAGAACGCCTCCTGCCACATCGCGCTCGGCCAGTGCTATTCGAAGTGCTTCATCGACGGCACCAAGCTGACGCCGGAGCAGATCGCGGCACAGGGCGGCAACAAGAGCCTGATCCATATCGACTGGATGATCGGCTCCGGAGAGGTCGACATCGACGGCATCAAGCCGGACGGCAGCCGCGTCGCGGTCTTCCGCAAGGGCGAGTGGGCTTGAAGGCCCGCAATAGTCGTCATTGCGAGCGCAGCGAAGCAATCCAGGAGGGCGTAGAGTTCTGCCGCCCCTGGATTGCTTCGTCGCTACGCTCCTCGCAATGACGGGGAGCGCAGCCTCGCCGCCCCCTTAGGCGATCCGCCCCAGTGCCTGCTCGATCGCGGCGAAAATCTCCTCGATTTCGGCAGGCGCGATCACCAATGGCGGCGACAGCACCAGCGTGTCGCCGGCATTGCGGATCAGCACGCCGGCGTCGAGGCAGAGCGTGTTCGCCTCCCCGCCCCTGACGCCATCGGCGCCGGGGCGCGGCGCGAGATCGATCGCGCAGAGCAGGCCGGCGGTGCGGATGTCGACGACATGGGGCGCGCCCTTCAGCCGGTGCGCCCGCTCCTCCCAGAGCGGCAGTACCTTGGCGAGGCCGCCAAGGATGTCCTGCTCGGCGAAGACGTCGAGCGTCGCGAGGCCGGCGGCGCAGGCGAGCGGATGGGCCGAATAGGTGTAGCCGTGGAAGAGCTCGATCGCCTCGGGCGGGCCGGCCATGAAGGCCTCGTAAACATGGCCGGCGACGAGGACGCCGCCCATCGGCACTGCGCCATTGGTCATGCCCTTGGCGCAGCTCATCAGGTCCGGCCTGACACCATAGGCCTGCGCTGCGAACGGCGCACCGAGCCGGCCGAAACCGGTGATGACCTCGTCGAAGATCAGCAGGATGCCGTGCTTGTCGCAGATCGTGCGCAGGCGTTCGAGATAGCCTTTCGGCGGCGGATAGACCCCGCCGGAACCGGTCACCGGCTCGACGATGACGGCGGCGACCGTCTGGGGATCATGGATCTGCAGCAGGGTTTCAAGGGCTTCGGCCGCGGCGAGCTCACCCTCCGGCCGGCCGCGCGAGAAGGCCATGGTCGTGCGGTCATAAGGCAGCGGCAGGTGCGCGACATCGGGCAGTAGCGGCCCGAAGGCGGCCTTGTGCCGGCCGATGCCGGAGACCGAGAGTCCGCCCCAGCCCATGCCATGATAGCCCTTGGCCCGGCCGATCAGCTTGGTGCGCCCGGCTTGGCCGCGGGCCTGATGATAGGCGCGCGCGATCTTCAGGGCGGTGTCGACCGCTTCCGAGCCGGAATTGACAAAGAAGACATGCTCGATGCCTTCGGGTGCGAAGTCGCAGAGCTGCGCGGCATAGGCCTGCGCATCGGGATGGCTCATCTTGAACGAGGAGACGAAGTCGAGCCGGCCGGCGGCAGCGCGGATCGCCTCGGTGATCTTCTCCTGGCCATGCCCGGCATTGACGCACCAGAGCCCGGCCATGCCGTCGAGCACGCGCCGTCCGTCCGGGGTGACGTAGTGCATGCCCTCGGCCCGCTCGAACAGCAGCGGCGCCTGCCGGAAGGCGCGCATCGGCGTGAACGGCATCCAGAACGCATCGGGAGCGTTGTCGCGGCGGCTTTCGGCGGCAAAGGCAGGCGCGGTCATCGGCAGGTCCTCGCTATGGATCACCGTATGATGTCTTTCTTAAACTCAAAAGACAATAGCGAGAAATCCAGACCGCATCAGTCCAGCCCATCCGGACGGCGCAGCTGCATGGCGCGCTGGAGATGGCTGCGCATCAGCGCGCTGGCGAGCTGGAGATCGCCGGCCTCGATCGTCGCCAGCATCTGCAAGTGCTCGCGGCTGTTCACCACGACGCGCTCATAGCCATAGGTCCAGTCATAGTTGGAAAGCCGCCGCATCTGGTTCTGCCGGCGGATGGCGGAATGGATGAAGCGGTTGCCCGAGGCCGCCGCCAGCCCCTCATGGAAGTCGGCGTTCATCTCGTAGAAGCCGATCGCCGAGCTCTCCTTCCAGGGTTGCGACAGGGTCTGCTCGTGCCGGCCCCGCATCTCGTCGATCCAGCCTTGGTCTAGCGCGAATCCGGGCTCAAGGAAGACCATCGGCTCGATCAGCAGCCGGAAGCGGTAGCGCTCGTCATGGGCCGACTGGTCGCGCGGCTCGTGCAGGAAACGCCAGCCATAGCCGCGCTTGCGCTCGACCATGTCGAGATCGGCGAGCCGCGCCATCAGGCGCTGGACCTCGGGCCGGCCGAGCTCGTAGCGCCGCATCAGTTCGAGCTCGGAGATCTCGTCGGGCAGGCGCCCGCCATGCCGGTCCTGCGCCACCCTGACCATGGCGAACTCGGTCGCATCGGTGCTCGCGCCGGGATCGGCACCGGCCTCCGGTGCGCTGAGCAGCTCGACACCCCTGTTCGGATGCCGCCGCACCAGCCCCTGCCGGGCAAGATGGTCGATCGCCGCGCGCACCGGCGTGCGCGAGACGTTGAGGCGGCGCGCTGCGCTGTTCTCGTTGAGCCAGGCGCCGGCTTCGAGCCCGTCCTCCCGGACCATGCGGAGGATCCGCTCGGCGATCTCCTGCTGCAATCGTGTGGGCGTCGTCATTGAAAGGCTCTTGATTGTCTTAGTTTGAAATGAAATACATTATAGCCAGACACAGTACCAGCGCGAACCCGCGGAGATCCGGCCATGGTCGAGCCCTTTCCCTTCGTCGATGTCTCCGGCACGCCCTATGAGCGCGGCCGCCAGCATGGTGCGGCGGTGCCCAAGCGCGTCAAGCGTTCGATCGAACTCTATGGCGGACAGCTCGGCGAGCTCGGCTACGACGCCGCCGCCAAGTCGCGCCTGATCGGCGAGTTCGCCCGCGAGATCGAGGCCTTCGGCAAGCACTATGTCGAGGAGATGCGTGGCATCGCCGACGGCGCCGGGGTCGCGCTCGAAGACGTCATCATGATCAATGCCCGCACCGAGGTGATCGCCAAGGCGAAGCTGGAGAAGAGCAAGCCGGTCGAAGCGGAGGAAGATCTCGACGACGGCTGCACCGGCGCGATCATCCTGCCCGAGCGCAGCGCCTCGGGCCAATTGATCCACGGCCAGAACTGGGACTGGAAGGCCGAATGCGCGGAGACCGCTATCGTGCTGCGCGTGCGCCGCGATGACGGCCCGGATTTCCTCACCTTCGTCGAGGCCGGCGGCCTTGCCCGCTGCGGCATGAACGCGGCCGGCATCTCGATCACCGCCAACTATCTCGAAAGCGAGCGCGACTTCACGCAGACCGGCGTGCCGCTCGCCCTGATCCGCCGCAAGGTCTTGGAGCAGGAGCATTTCGCCTTCGCGATCAAGGCCGTGGCGACGACGCCGAAGGCCTGCTCGAACAACATGATGCTTTCGACCGTCGCCGGCTTCGGCATCGACTTCGAGTGCGCCCCCGACGCCGCCTTTCCGCTCTATCCCGAGGACGGGCTGATCGTGCACGCCAACCATTGGGTCGGCCAGGTCGCGCTGACCAAGATCACCGATACCGGCACGCCGCGCGTGCCCGAGAGCTTCTATCGCGACTGGCGGGTCAGGAAGCTGCTCAACGAGGCCGGCCGCAAGCTCACCGTCGACGACCTCAAGCAGGCCTTCTTCGACGATTTCCTGACGCCGCATTCGGTCTGTCGACCGCCTCGCCTCAACGACACCGGCAATCTCTCGGCCACCGTCTCGATGGTGATCATGCAGCCGGCCAAGGGAACGATGGAGGTCGCGCCGCTTCCGGCCCTCAACCGCATCTTCACCCGCTACAGCCTCACCGATGAACCCATGACGCTGGCGCAAGCCGCCGAATAAGGCGGCACCGACAGCGTCCAAGCCAAGACCAAAAGACAAGGGGAACCCGCCGATGCACAGCCGACGCCGCCTTTCCCTCGCCCTCGCCGGATTGGGCCTTGCGACCGCCGCCGCATGGCCGGCCGCGGCCGCGACGCTGCGGGTGCACCTCAACGCCGACATCCGCAGCATCAATCCCGGCGTCAACCGCGACGACAATACCGACGCCGTAATGCTGCATGTCGTCGAGGGCCTCGTCGCCTATGGCGAGGACTCCGAGGTCAAGCCGCTGCTGGCCGAGAAGGTCGCGGTCTCGCCCGACGGGCTGAGCTACACATTCACCCTGCGCAAGGGCATCAAGTTCCATAACGGCGCCGATCTCACCTCGGCCGACGTGGTCTGGAGCTGGAACCGCTATATAGATCCTAAGACCGACTGGCGCTGCCTGTCGGAATTCGACGGCCGCGGCCGCGCCAAGGTCGAGGCTGTCACGGCGCCCGATCCGGCAACCGTCGTCTTCAAGCTCGACCAGCCGAGCTCGCTCTTCCTCGCCAACATCGCCCGCACCGACTGCGCGATGACCGCGATCCTGCACAAGGACTCCGTCAAGGCCGACGGCTCCTTCGACAAACCGATCGGCACCGGTCCCTACAAATTCGCCGAATGGAAGCGCGGCGAATTCATCCGCCTCAGCCGCAACGAGGCCTATGCCAGCCTGCCGGGCGCTCCGGACGGCTATACCGGCGGCAAGCGCCCGCTCGTCGACGAAGTCCGCTTCATGGTCATCCCGGACGGTGCCACCGCCAAGGCGGCACTTCTGCGCGGCGACATCGACATCGTCCCGGATGTCGCCAATGCCGAGGTCAAGGAACTCAAGCAGGACAAACGCGTCGAGCTGTCGATCACGCAGAACATGGGCCTGGTCGGCATCCTCCTGCAGACCCGCGATCCGCTGCTCGGCAACGTCAAGCTGCGCCAGGCGATCGCGGCGGCGATCGATACCGAGGAATTGGTCGCGCAGGTCACCGATGGGCTCGGCAAGCGCAACAACTCGATCGTACCGGCGAAGTCGTCCTATTACGGGCCGGCGCAAGCCAAGGGCTACAATCACGATCTCGCCGCGGCCAAGAAGCTGCTGCAGGAGGCCGGTTACAAGGGCGAGCCCTTGGTGATGCTGGCGAACAAGCGTTACCCGCAGAGCTTCGACGCCGCCGTCGTTTCGCAGCAGATGCTGCAGGCCGCCGGCATCAACGTCCAGATCGAGGTGCTGGAATGGGCGACCCAGCTCGACCGCTACAGCAAGGGCAATTACCAGCTCCAGGCCTTCCCCTATTCGGCCAGGCTCGACCCCTCTCTCTCCTTCGAATCCGTGACCGGCCCGAAGGCGACGCAGCCGCGCAAGGTCTGGGACAACCCGAACGCACAGGCGCTGCTCGACAAGTCGATGGTCGTCTCGGACAAGGCCGAACGCCAGAAGCTGTTCGACGAACTGCACCAGCGCTTCATCGCCGATGTGCCGATGGTGATGCTCTATAACGGCATCGACGCCGGCGCCTTCGGCAAGAAGATCAAGGGCTACAACTCCTCGATCCTGTCGAAGCCGCGGCTCTGGGAAGTGACGGTCGCGGACTAGGCCTCCCCGGAAACCTCGATCAGGTCCTTGATGATGTGATGGGCGGTGAGTGCGGCCAGCCGCTCGCCATCCCCGGCGCGGATCGCTGCGACCATGGCGTGGTGGTCGGCATCGCTGGCGAGCAGGGCCTGATGCGAGGCCCAGACCGTGACCGCCGAACCACGCGAGCGGTCGCGCAGGCTCCAGATCGTCTCCGCCAGCACCGGATTGCCGCAATGATCATAGATCAGGCTATGGAAGGCGCGATTGATCTCGCTCTGCTGCGGACGCGTCCCGCTCCGCACCGCCTCGCTGAATTCATGGGCGAGCGTATCGAGCCTGGCGATCACGTCATCGTCGATTTTGCCGATCACGAGGCGGGACGCGGCGCTCTCCAGGATGATGCGGGTGTCGCGGATCGCGCGATAGGTGGCGATATCAATCTCGGCGACCCGATAGCCGCGATTGGGCACATGCTCGATCGTCTTGCGCACGGCGAGCTCGTCGAGCGCCGCGCGGACATCGAAGCGAGTCGCCTGGAACGCCTCTTCGAGGTCGATCTGCCGCAGCCATTCACCCGGCCGATAGGCACGGCCATGGATCGCCCGAGCGATCTCATTGGCAAGTTCGCCCTTGGCGCGTTGGGTCTTGGGACGGGTGGCCATCACGGGTCTCTAGAGCATTTCGACAACGCTTGTGAACTGGCTCACCCGCGTCGCGCGCAGCCGGCACAACATCTGTCGAATCCGGCTTGCGGGGCCGATCGTATCATGCAACAAAATTGGCGCCAATCTTATAACCAATCAGGAAACGCCGCATGACCGTTCCCACCGCAAAGCCCGCCAAGCAGGACGATGCGGCGGCGATCGCCCGCGCGCTCTACGACCTCGGCCCGACGCCGGTGATCGCCTGCAAGGCCGATCCGCGCTTCAGCTATTGCCTCTATGTGCCGAAGAGCCTCGGCAAGGGCGGCCAGGCACCCGAACTCGTCGTCACCATGCACGGCACCGGTCGCGGCTTCACCGGCTATCGCGACGCCTTCGAGGCCTTCGGCCGCTGGAACAACTGCATCATCCTCGCCCCGCTCTTTCCGATCGGCGTGATGGGCGACGGCAATCGCAACGGCTTCAAGTACATGCGCGAGGGTGAGGTCCGTTACGACCACATCCTGCTCGCCATGGTCGAGGAGGTCGCCCAGCATTACGGCCTGCGCTTCGACCGCTTCGCTTTGTTCGGCTATTCCGGCGGCGGCCACTTCACCCACCGCTTCCTGATGCTGCAACCGAACAAGCTCTGGGCCGCCTCGATCGGCGCGCCGGGCTCGGTGACGCTGCTCGACCCGACGCGCGACTGGTGGGTCGGCACCCGCAACATGGCCGAACTCTTCGGCACCGCTCCCGACATCGAAGCGATGCGCAAGGTCGCGGTCCAGATGATCGTCGGCGCCGCCGATCTCGAGACCTGGGAGATCACTCACCAACCCGGCAATGCCAGCTGGATGCCGGACGCCAACCGTGCCGGCACCAACCGCCCGGAGCGGCTCGACACCTTGCGCCGCAATTTCGAGGAGCACGGCATCAGCGTCCGCTTCGATCTGGTTCCGAACATGCCGCATGACGGGCTGAAGGCGGTCTCGCGGGTCGAGGACTTCTTCGCCGACGTGCTCGCCGAGCGCCGATCCGGCGCGGCGAAGGCGGCCTGAGGCCGCCTGGGCCGCGAACAGCGAGGGGAACGACCATGAACCGCCGGCTCATCTCCGCCTTCGCTCTCCTTGCTCTCGCGAGTCCCGCTGCGGCGCAGACGATCAATGTCGCGCTCAATGCCGACATCCGCTCGACCAATCCGGGCGTCAACCGCGACGACAACACTGACGCCGTCGTGCTGCACATGGTCGAGGGGCTGGTCGGCTATCGCGAGAACGGCGCCGTCGCGCCGCTGCTGGCGGAAAAGGTCACGACCTCGGCCGATGGGCTGACCTACACCTTCACCCTGCGCAAGGGCGTCAAGTTCCACAACGGCGCCGAGCTCACCTCGGCCGACGTCCTCTGGAACTGGACCCGCTACATGGATCCGAAGACCGACTGGCGCTGCCGGTCGGAATTCGATGGCCGCATCGGCATGAAGGTGACGGGCGTCACCGCGCCCGATCCCGCGACCGTCGTGATGACGCTGGAGAAGCCAACCGCGCTCTTCCTCGACACCATGGCGCGCACCGATTGCGCCATGGTCGCCATCGTCCACAAGGACTCGCTGAAGCCCGACGGCTCCTTCGACAGGCCGATCGGCACCGGCCCGTTCATGCTCGGTGACTGGCGCCGCGGCGAATTCGTGTCGCTGAAGCGCTTCGACGCTTACGTCTCGCCGGCCGGCGACAAGCGCGACGGCTATGTCGGCCGCAAGAATGCGCTGGTGCCGGAGGTCAAGTTCCTCGCCATCGCCGATGGCGCGACCGTCAAGGCCGGGCTGCTCTCGGGCGCGCTGCATGTCGCGGATATCCCGGATTCCGACCTGCCGGAGATGCAGAAGAGCAAGAGCGTTCAGGTCGTGACCGCACCGAGCGCGACCAAGCATGCCCTGCTCCTGCAAAGCCGCGATCCGCTGCTATCGGATGTCCGGATGCGCCAGGCGATCGCGGCGGCGCTCGATCTCGACGAACTCGTCGCCCAGGCCTCGAACGAGCTCGGCAAGGTCAACAACTCTGCCGTCCACATGGCCTCGCCCTATTACAGCGAGGTCCAGCGCCAGCGTTACAGCAACGATCCGGCACGGGTGAAGAAGCTGCTGGCGGAGGCCGGTTACAAGGGCCAGACGATCAAGCTCATCGCCAACAAGCGCGCGACCGTGCCGAGCTTCCCGGTCGCGGTGGTGGCGCAGGCGATGCTGCAGGCCGCCGGCATCACCAGCGAGATCGAAGTGCTGGAATGGGCGACGCAGCTCGACCGCTACAGCAAGGGCAACTACCAGATGATGTCCTTCAGCTATTCCGCCCGCATCGATCCGGCCCAGAGCTACAATCAGTTCAGCGGCCCCAAGGACACCTACCCGTCCAAGGCCTGGGACAGCCGCCGCGCCGACGAATTGATCGAGAAGGCGACGATCACCGCCGATGAGGGCGAGCGCCAGAAGCTGTTCGACGAGTTGCACAAGCTGATGCTCGCCGATGCGCCGCTGATCTTCCTCTACAACCAGGTCGACACCGCCGTCGTGTCGAAGCGCCTGCAGGGCTTCGCGCCCTGGGTCGCCTCGAAGCCGCGGCTCTGGGAGGTCGGCCTCGCCAATTGAACCGTCGCAGACGCGGCGGCCTGATGATCACAACGACAACTCAAAAAACGACAGGGGACCGAGATGAAGTATCTGTTTGCGCCGGCCGCCGCCCTCCTCGCCACCGCCGCCTTTGCAGCGCCAGCCATGGCGCAGTCGATCACGGTGGCGGTCGCCGCCGACATCCGCAGCAACAATCCCGGCGTCAACCGCGACGACAACACCGACGACTTTGCGCTGCAACTGGTCGAGGGCCTCGTCGGCTACAATGAAGGCGGCGTCGCGACGCCCTTGCTCGCCGAGAAGGTCGACCTCTCCGCCGACGGCAAGACCTACACCTTCACGCTGCGCCAGGGCGTCAAGTTCCACAACGGCGCCGAGCTCTCTTCGGCCGACGTGCTGTGGAGCTGGAACCGCTACATGGATCCGAAGACCGACTGGCGCTGCACCTCGGAATTCGACGGCCGCTCCGGCCTCAAGGTCGAGTCCGTGACGGCGCCGGACGCCCGCACCGTGGTGATGCAGATCGACAAGCCGAACGCGCTCTTCTTGGACACGCTCGCCCGCACCGACTGCGCGATGACCGCGATCCTGCACAAGGATTCGGTCAAGGCCGATGGCAGCTGGGACAAGCCGATCGGCACCGGCCCCTACAAGTTCGGCGAATGGAAGCGCGGCGAATATTTCACCATGACCGCCTTCGAGGGCTACAAGTCGCCCAAGGAAGGCGGCAAGGCCGACGGCTATGTCGGCTCCAAACGCCCGCTGCTCAAGGACGTCAAGTTCCTCGTCGTCAGGGATCCGGCAACGGTGAAGGCCGGCCTGATCTCCGGCGCGCTCGACATGGCCGAGATCCTGCCGAGCGACGCGGCCGAACTGAAGAAGAACCCGAAGCTTTCGGTCGCGGCCGAGCCCAATGCCGTCAGGCACGTCTTCCTGATCCAGACCAAGGACGCGGTGATGGGCAACCAGAAGCTGCGCCAGGCGATCGCAGCCTCGCTCGACATGGATGAGATCGTCGCCTCCTTCTACAACGACCTCGGCAGGCCCAACACCTCGCCGATCTATTCCGGCTCGAGCTATTTCAGCGAGGTTGAGAAGAAGGGCCATGTGTTCGACGCGGCCCGCGCCAAGACCCTGCTCAAGGAAGCCGGCTACAAGGGCGAGAAGATCGTGATCCTCGCCAACAAGCGCCCGACCGTGCCGAGCTTCCCGGCCGCGGTGGTGGCCCAGCAGATGCTGCAGTCCGTCGGCGTCAACGCCGAGATCGAGGTGCTCGACTGGGCGACCCAGCTCGACCGCTTCAACAAGGGCAACTACCAGATGCAGTCCTTCTCCTTCTCGGCCCGCTTCGATCCCGCCATCGCCTTCGAGCAGTTCTCGGGGCCGAAGGACAAGCAGCCGCGCAAGACCTGGGACAATCCGGAGGCGCAGAAGCAGATCGACAAGCTCTACGTAACCTCCGACCGGGCCGAGCGCCAGAAGCTCGTCGACGAACTGCACAAGCGTGTCATCGACGAAGTCCCGATGATCTTCGCCTTCAACGGCCTCGACATCATCGCCCATGCCAAGCGCGTCCAGGGCTTCAAGCCGTGGCAGTCGAAGCTGCGCATGTGGGAAGTGACGCTGGCGAACTGACGCCACCTGCCATCGCGCACCGGGGAGGAAACCGATGCTGCGCTTCGCGCTGACGCGCATCCTGATGTCCGTGCCGACGCTGCTGATCGTGTCGGTCTCGGTGTTCGCGCTGATCCGGCTGATCCCGGGCGATCCGGCCTCGCTGATGCTGGGGGATCTCGCGACCCCAGCCTCGATCGCCGACCTGCAGGCCAGACTCGGCCTCGACCAGAGCCTGCCGGTCCAGTTCGGCATCTGGTTCGGCAACCTGCTCAAGGGCGATCTCGGCCAGTCGATCAACTCGCAGCAGGCGGTGCTGCCGCTGATCCTGCAGCGTTTCTGGATTTCCGCCCAGATCGTGCTGGTCGCGGTCGCGCTCGCAAGCCTCGTCGCCGTGCCAGCCGGCGTGCTCGCCGCCTGGAAGCAGGACACCTCGCTTGACCTCGGCCTCGTCGTCGTCGCGACCCTGCTGCTGTCGATCCCGACCTTCTGGCTCGGCCTGCTGCTGCTGCTGTTCTTCGGGCTCAAGCTCGAATGGCTGCCGGTGGTCGGTTACACCTCGATCGCCGAAAATCCTATGGCCGGCATCCTCTATCTGATCATGCCGATCATGACGCTGTTCCTGCACGAAATCGGCGTGATCCTGCGTATGGCGCGCGCCTCGACGCTGGAAGTGCTCCGGCTCGACTACATCACCCATGCCCGCGCCAAGGGCCTGACCGAGAGCGCCGTGCTCTGGAACCACGCCTTCAAGAACGCCTTCGGCCCGACCTGGACGCTGATCGGCCTCGTGCTCGGCAACCTGCTCGGCGGCATCGCGGTGGTCGAAACGGTCTTCACCATCCCCGGCCTCGGCCGCCTTCTGGTCGATTCGATCTTCGCTCGCGACTATCCCGTCATCCAGGGCTGCATGCTCTTCGTCGCCTTCACCTATGTGCTGGTCAATCTCGTGATTGACCTCTGCTATCCGATCTTCGATCCGAGGGTGACGGCGCAATGAGGCTTCCCGCTCCCAACGCTTTGGTCGGCGGCACGCTGATCGGCTTCCTCGCCATCGTCGCAAGCGTCAGCTCCGTCTGGACCCCCTACGACCCCTTGCGGCTCTCCTTTCGCGCCAAGCTCGCCGCGCCCTCCGCCATGCACTGGCTCGGCACCGACGAGTTCGGCCGCGACGTGCTCTCGCGATTGATGGCGGGCGCCGCCACGTCGGTCTGGATCAGCCTGCTGACGGTCGCGCTCGCCGTGTCGCTCGGCACCGTGATCGGCCTGTTCTCCGGCTATGTCCGCGGCTGGGTCGACCGCACCATCATGGCTTTCAACGACGCGCTGCTCGCCTTCCCCGGCATCCTGCTGGCACTCGGCCTGCTCGCCGTGGTCGGCGCCAACAAATACGGCATCATCCTGGCGCTCGGCATCGCCTATGCGCCCTCGGTCGCCCGCATCGTGCGCGGCACCGTGCTGTCGCTGCGCGAGCGCGAATTCATCTCGGCCTCGCGGGTGATGGGCAACTCCGAGGGCTTCACCATGGCCCGTCACATCCTGCCGAACTGCATCGCGCCGCTGACCGTGCTGGCGACCTCGATGTTCGGCTGGGTGCTGCTGGCGGAGAGCTCGCTCTCCTTCCTCGGCCTCGGCGTGCCGCCGCCGGCCCCGACCTGGGGCAACATGCTGGCGGGCTCCCGGCCCTATATCGGCCAGGCCGTCTGGCTCGGCGTCTTCCCGGGCCTGTGCATCTCGCTGACTCTGCTCGGCATCAACCTGCTCGGCGACGCCCTGCGCGACAAGCTCGACCCGCGGATGAGGGGTGCGCGATGACCTCTGCCAAGCCTTTGCTGGAGGTCGATGGCCTCACCCTGCGGATCGGCGCGAGCGGCCGCACCGTGGTCAACAATGTCAGCTTCAGCGTCTCGCCCGGCGAGATCGTCGGCATCGTCGGCGAATCCGGCTCGGGCAAGACGCTCGCCGCCCGCGCCGTGATGGGTTTCATCCCGCCAGCAGTACGGCTGATCTCCGGCTCGATCCGCTTCGACGGCGAGGAGGTCACGACCATGGCCCAAAAGCGCCTGCGGGCGATCCGCGGCGCCAAGGTCGGCATGGTCTTCCAGGAGCCGATGACCTCGCTCAACCCGTCCATGCTGATCGGGCGCCAGCTCGAGGAAGGCCTGGCGCTGCATCGCAAGCTCGACGCCGCCGGCCGGCGCGAGCTGATCCTCGACATGCTCCGCCGCGTCGGCATCCGCGATCCCGAAGGCGCCTTCAACGCCTATCCGCACCAGTATTCCGGCGGCATGCGCCAGCGCATCATGCTGGCATCGGTGATGCTGCTGAAGCCGGCGCTGCTCCTGGCCGACGAGCCGACCACCGCGCTCGACGCCGTCGTCCAGCGCGACGTCATGGAGCTGATGGTCGACCTGACCAAGGAGAACGGCACCGCGGTGCTGCTGATCTCGCACGATCTCGGCATGGTCGCGCGCTATTGCAGCCGCATCGTCGTGATGTGCCAGGGCGATGTCGTCGAGCACGGCAACAGCGAAGACATCCTAGCCCGGCCGCAGCATCCCTATACCCGCAAGCTGCTCGCCGCGATGCCGCATCGCGAGCCGGCGCGCGACCTGCCCGAGGTAGCGACGCCGCTGGTTTCGGTCGACGGTCTCGTCGTCGACTATGGCGGCCGCCAGGGCTTCTTCCGCAAGGAGCAGCCCAAGCGGGCGCTGCACGGCATCAGCCTTGAGGTGAAGCCCGGCGAGGTCGTCTCGGTCGTCGGCGGCTCGGGCTCGGGCAAGACCACGCTCGGCCACGCCATCGCCGGGCTGATCAAGCCGAGCGAGGGCGCGATCCTGTTCAACGGCAAGCCGATCGACAGGAGCGAGACGGCCTACTGGGATTATCGACTGAACTGCCAGATGGTCTTCCAGGATCCCTACTCCTCGCTCGACCCGCGCATGACGATCGGCGAGCTCGTCGGTGAGCCCTTGCGGCTGGTCAAGGGCATGAGCACCGCGCAGAAGAAGGTCCGGCTCGCCGAGGTGTTAAGCGAGGTCGGGCTTGGCGACGGCTTTGCCGAGCGCTATCCGCACGAGCTCTCCGGCGGCCAGCGCCAGCGTGTCGCCATCGCCCGCGCCATCATCCGCCGGCCGAGCTTCGTCATCGCCGACGAGCCGGTCTCAGCGCTTGATGTCACCGTGCGCGCGCAGGTGCTGGAGCTCTTCGCCGAGCTGCAGCGCAAGCACGGCTTCTCCTGCCTGTTCATCAGCCATGACCTCGGCGTGGTCGAGCAGGTCTCCGACCGCGTCATCGTCATGCATGAGGGCCGCATCGTGGAGGAAGGCACCCGAGACCAGATCTTCGACGCCCCCCAGCATGATTATACCCGCAAGCTGCTCTCAGCCGTGCCCGGGTTGGAGAGCACGCAAGATGGCGGCGTCCGCCTGTTCTGGCGGCTCGCTGAGCCGGCGTGATGACAGCCGTCATGCTCGCCCTTGTGGCGAGCATCCACGTCTTGAACACCGCCCTGCCCGAGGGAAGACGTGGATGGTCGGGACAAGCCCGACCATGACGGAAAGTGCAATGCGAACTGAAGAGCCCTCGCCATGAAGAACGGAATGATCGTCGCCCCGCAGCCGGAGGCCGTCGAAGCCGGCGCGGCCGTGATGGAGCGTGGCGGCAATGCGATCGATGCGGCGATTGCCTGCGCCTTCATGCAAGGGGTGGTAGATCCGCTGATGTCGGGCATCGGCGGCTTCGGCTCGATGCAGCTCTACATGCCCGGCAAGGGCGTGCACGAGATCGTCGAGTTCTATGCCCGCGCCTCCTATGCGGCAAAGCCGGACATGTGGCTCGACAAGCTGCGCGGCCAGTCGCGCGACGGCTTCGCCTTCCTGCTCGAAGGCGGCATCAACGAGTTCGGACATCTCGCCGTCTGCACGCCCGGCAGCGTCAAGGGCTATGACCATGTGCTGTCGCGCTTCGGCACGATGGACTGGGCGGATGTCATGGCCCCGGCGATCAAGCAGGCACGCGAGGGCGTGCTGGTGCGCCCGCACATGCACTGGTTCTGGACGCAGGATCAGAGCGGCTCCGGCCAGGTCAACACCTCGGACAAGCTGCGCTACAGCGAGACAGGCAAACGCCTCTATTTCCGCCCGGATGGCAGCGCGAAGCGCCCCGGCGACGTCATCGTCAACACCGACATGGCGAATTCCCTAGAACGCCTCGCCAAGGGCGGCGCCGACCTGTTCTACCATGGCGAGCTCGCCGAGGAGATCGCCGCCGACTTCGCGGCGCATGGCGGGCTGATCTCGCGCGAGGATCTCGCCCGCTACGAGCTTTCCGTCGCCGAGCCGATCTGGGGTTCCTATCGCGGCCATCGCATCTCGACCTCGCCGCCGCCGGCGAGCGGCATGTCGATGCTGCAGATCCTCAACATGCTGGAGGCCTTCGACATCGGCTCGCTCACGCATGGCGGCGCCGAGCATGTCCGCCTGCTGGCGGAAGCGATGAAGCGCATGACCATCGACAAGGATCAGTTCATGGGCGACCCAGCCTATGTCGACGTGCCGGTCGAGCGCCTGATCTCGAAGGAGCATGCGGCAAGCCAAGCCGAGAGCATCCGCCGCGGCGAGCGCGCCGATGTGAAGCGCCTGGAGCGCTCCTCTCAGCGCGAGACCACCCATGTCACCGTGGTCGATCGGCACGGCAATGCGGTCGCGCTGACCCATACGCTCGGCAGCCCGTCCGGCGCGATCACCGAGGGCCTCGGCTTCATCTACAACGGCACGATGAGCCGCTTCGACCCGCGCCCCGGCCGCGCCGGCTCGATCGCGCCCGGCAAGCGCCGCTCATCCTCGGCCGCGCCGACCATCGTCTTCAAGGGCGACAAGCCCTTCATCGTCATGGGCGCACCGGGCGGCAGCTATATCGCCCCGGCGATGGCGCAGGGCATCATGAACGTCATCGATTTCGAGATGTCGATGCTGGAGTCTGTGGCGGCGCCGCGTGTCATGGGCGTCTCGAACTCGATCGACATCAGCAATCGCATCCGCCGCAGCGTCGAGGCGCAGCTCAAGGCCGAGGGCTACGACGTCAAGCGCTCGGCCCAGAGCTATCCCTTCGCCGCGCTCCACGGCGTCAAGATCGAGGACGGGCTCGCGACCGGCGGCGCCGACCCGCAGCGCGACGGCATGGCGATCTCAGTGCCGGCGTAGAGTCTCCCGTCTTTCCGGGGCAAGCCGAAGGCTTGAGCCCGGAACCCATGAACATGACCTTTCGCGTCATGGTCGGGCTTGTCCCGACCATCCACGTCTGCGTTCGAGCAAAACGGGGTTGAAGACGTGGATGCTCGCCACAAGGGCGAGCATGACGAGTTGGAGCGGCGTCGTGTTCATGGGTTCCGGGCTCGCCGCTGCGCGGCGCCCCGGAATGACGGCTCCGCTCAAACCGGCGCGATCTGCAGCGGGTCGACCGAGATCGCCCGCTTCAGCGTGCGCAGGCCGAAGGTCGTGCGCGACTGCCGCATCCCCGGCAGACGGTAGATCTTCTCGCGCAGGAAGCGCTCATAGTGCTCGGTGCCGCTGACCACGGCCTTGACCAGATAGTCGTAGTCACCGGTGACGAGATGGGCCTCGACCACCTCGGGAATCCGCGTCAGCGCCTCGCCGAAACGGTCGAGCAGCTTGTCGTCATGCTTGTCGAGCGTGATCTCGATGAAGACGACATTGTCGAGCCCTAGGGCGCGGTGGTTCAGCACCGCGACGTATTTCTCGATCGCGCCGCTCTCCTCCAGCCGCTTCACCCGCGTCCAGCACGGCGAGGGCGAGAGCCCGACCTTCTCGGCCAGCGCATTGATCGTCAGCCTGCCATCCTCGTTCAGAGCCGAGAGGATGCGCCGGTCGATCGCATCGAGCTCTTCACCGCGCCGCGCCTTGATCGCCATCAGGTGAATTTTCCGCTTAGTATCGGGATTGCAGAAAGATCATCCGAGCGAAGGCAAATCACAAGGCCATTTCGGCAAGAAATCGATGTACGACCATCCTAACATACCCGAATAACGACAGCGCCTCGGCGGGCGCACCTGCAAACGCGCCTTGCGGCCAGCATCGCAAGGCGAAATGCTGGGTCAGACAGAGCCTAGGGAGCGTGGACATGACAGACCCCTCACCGCTTCGGTTCCATGTTCCCGTCCCCGCGAGTCGCCCCGGCGAAAAACCCGACTTCTCCCATGTCGTGATCCCCAAGGCCGGCTCGGTGCAGCGCCCGCCGGTCGATGTCGACCCCCGCGAGATCCGCGACCTCGCCTATTCGATCATCCGCGTGCTCGATCGCGAGGGCGAGGCGGTCGGTCCCTGGGTGCCGGAGCTCTCCAAGGACGAGCTGATCCGAGGCCTGCGCCATATGCTGACGCTGCGCGCCTTCGACGCCCGCATGCAGATGGCGCAGCGCCAGGGCAAGACCTCGTTCTACATGCAGCACACAGGCGAGGAGGCCGTCTCCTGCGCCTTCCGCATCGCGCTCGGCAAGGGCGACATGAACTTCCCGACCTATCGCCAGGCCGGGCTGCTGATCGCGCACGATTATCCGCTCGTCGAGATGATGTGCCAGATCTACTCGAACGAGCGCGACCCGATGAAGGGCCGGCAATTGCCGGTGATGTACTCCTCGAAGGAGAACGGCTTCTTCTCGATCTCGGGCAACCTCACCACCCAGTATGTGCAGGCCGTCGGCTGGGCGATGGCCTCGGCGATTAAGGGCGACAACAAGATCGCAGCCGCCTGGGTCGGCGACGGCTCGACCGCCGAGTCGGATTTCCACGCCGCCCTCGTCTTCGCCTCGACCTACAAGGCCCCGGTCGTCCTCAACGTCGTCAACAACCAGTGGGCGATCTCGACCTTCCAGGGCATTGCGCGGGGCGGCTCCGGCACCTTCGCCGCCCGCGGCCTCGGCTTCGGCATCCCGGCGCTCCGCGTCGACGGCAACGACTATCTTGCCACCTATGCCGTGGCGCAATGGGCGATCGAGCGGGCCCGCCGCAATCTCGGGCCGACGCTGATCGAATATGTCACCTACCGCGCCGGCGCGCATTCGACCTCGGACGATCCTTCCGCCTACCGACCCAAGCACGAATCCGACGACTGGCCGCTCGGCGACCCGATCGTCCGGCTGAAGCAGCACCTGATCGCGATCGGCGCCTGGACCGAGGAGCGCCACAAGCAGGCCGAGGCCGAGATCATGGCGACCGTCATCGCCGCGCAGAAGGAAGCCGAGAGCTTCGGCACGCTGCACGCCGGCGGCAAGCCTTCCTCGCGCGACATGTTCGAGGATGTCTATGCCGAGCTACCGCCGCATCTGCGCCGCCAGCGCCAGCAGATCGGAGTCTGAGCCATGGCCCGCATGACCATGATCGAGGCGATCCGCTCGGCCCTCGACGTCTCCATGGGCCGCGACGACAACGTCGTCGTTTATGGCGAGGATGTCGGCTATTTCGGCGGCGTCTTCCGCTGCACCCATGGCCTCCAGCAGAAATACGGCGTCAACCGCTGCTTCGACGCACCGATCAGCGAGCTCGGCATCGTCGGCACCGCGATCGGCATGGCGGCCTATGGCCTGCGCCCCTGCGTCGAGATCCAGTTCGCCGACTACATGTATCCGGCCTATGACCAGATCGTCTCGGAAGCCGCGCGCCTGCGCTACCGCTCGGCAGGCGACTTCACCTGCCCGATGGTGATCCGCATGCCGACCGGCGGCGGCATCTTCGGCGGCCAGACCCACAGTCAGAGCCCGGAAGCCCTGTTCACTCACGTCTCCGGCCTGAAGACGGTGGTGCCGTCCAATCCGCGCGACGCCAAGGGCCTGCTGATCTCGGCGATCGAGGATCCCGATCCCGTGATCTTCCTCGAGCCGAAGCGGCTCTATAACGGCCCGTTCGACGGCCATCACGACCGCCCGGTCACGCCCTGGTCGAAGCACGAGCTCGGCGAGGTCGAGGAAGGCCACTACACCATCCCGCTCGGCAAGGCCGCGATCCGCCGCGAGGGCTCGGCCGTCACCATCGTGACCTACGGCACCATGGTCCATGTCGCCCAGGCTGCCACCGAAGAAACTGGCATCGACGCCGAGATCATCGACCTGCGCACCCTGCTGCCGCTCGATCTCGACGCGATCGTGGCCTCCGTCGCCAAGACCGGCCGCTGCGTCGTCCTGCACGAGGCGACGCTGACCTCGGGCTTCGGCGCCGAGCTCGCCGCGCTCATCCAGCAGCACTGTTTCTACCATCTGGAGGCGCCGATCATGCGCGTCACCGGCTGGGACACGCCTTATCCGCACGCCCAGGAATGGGACTATTTCCCCGGCCCCGCCCGTCTCGGACGGGCGCTTCGCGACATCATGGAGGCACGCTGATGGCCGAGCGCATCATCAAGCTGCCCGATGTCGGCGAGGGCATCGCCGAGGCCGAGCTGGTCGAGTGGCACGTCAAGGTCGGTGACATCGTCCGCGAGGATGACCTGATCGCCGCGGTGATGACCGACAAGGCGACCGTCGAGATCCCCTCCCCGGTCGAGGGTGAGGTCACCTGGGTCGGCGCCGAGATCGGCGACACCGTCGCGATCGGCTCGGCGCTGGTGAAGCTGAAGGTCTCAGGCGGGACCGCGAGCGAAGAGCCTGCCGAGGCGGAGGCGCCTGTCGAGCCGCCGAAGGACAAGCCCGCTGCCGCGGCTCCTCCGGCCATGCCGGCAGCAGCTCCGGAGCCCGCTCCCAAGCAGATGCCGACGCCAAAGCCGGCGGCTCCGGCCCGCGCGGCGCCCGTCGCCACCACGCCTGCACCGCGCCGCCCGGTCGGCGAGAAGCCGCTGGCATCCCCCGCTGTCAGGCTGAAGGCGCGCGAGGCCGGCGTCGACCTGCGCCAGGTCCAGGGCTCCGGCCCGGCCGGCCGTGTCACCCATGAGGATATCGACGCCTTCATCCTGCGCGGCCCCGAGGCTCCGGCCAAGGGCGGGCTCGTCGCCAGGACCGCGATCACCGACGTCAAGGTCGTCGGCCTGCGCCGCCGCATCGCCGAGAAGATGGCGCTGTCGAAGTCGCGCATTCCGCACATCACGATTGTCGAAGAAGTCGACGTCTCTGCTCTCGAAGACCTGCGCGCCGCGCTCAACAAGAAGCCGACGGCCGAACGGCCGAAGCTGACGATACTGCCCTTCCTGATGCGGGCGATGGTCAAGGCGCTCGCCGAGCAGCCCAATCTCAACGCGCTCTATGACGACGAGGCCGGCATCGTCCACCAGCATGCCGGCATCGATATCGGCATCGCCACGCAGGCGCCGGCCGGTCTGATGGTACCGGTGGTCAAGCATGCCGAGGCGCGCGACCTCTGGGGCTGCGCCATCGAGCTTTCGCGCCTGGCCGAACGGGCCCGCGACGGCTCGGCCACTCGCGACGAGCTCACCGGCTCGACAATCACCATCACCTCGCTCGGCGCGCTCGGCGGTATCGCCACCACGCCGGTGATCAACCATCCCGAGGTCGCGATCGTCGGCGTCAACAAGATGGTCGTCCGCCCGGTCTGGGACGGCACCACCTTCGTGCCGCGCAAGATGATGAACCTCTCCTCCAGCTTCGACCACCGCGTTATCGACGGCTGGGACGCGGCGGTCTTCGTGCAGCGGCTGAAGGAGCTGCTCGAGACCCCGGCGACGCTGTTCGTGGATATGTGAGCGGCGGGAGCGAGCTATGACCGACATCACCTGCAAGCTCCTCGTCATCGGTGCCGGCCCGGGCGGCTATGTCTGCGCCATCCGCGCCGGGCAGCTCGGCATCGACACCGTCATCGTCGAGAGCACCAAGCTGGGCGGCACCTGCCTCAACATCGGCTGCATCCCGTCCAAGGCGATGATCCATGTCGCCGAGGAGTTCGAGAAGGCGGCCCATGCCGCCGCCGGCAAGACGCCCTTCGGCCTGACCGCCGCCGAGCCCAAGCTCGACCTGAAGCAGGCCGTCGCCTGGAAGGACGGCATCGTCCAGCGCCTCAACAACGGCGTCGCCGGCCTCTTGCGCAAGGCCAAGGTCAAGATCGTCCACGGCCAGGCCCGCTTCCGCGACGGCAAGACCGTGGCGGTCGAGACCGAGACCGGCCCCAAGACCATCACGGCCGAGACGATCGTGATCGCGACCGGCTCGGTCCCGGTCGAGCTGCCCTTCCTGCCCTTCGGCGGCAACGTCATCTCGTCGACCGGCGCGCTCGCGCTGACCGAGTTGCCGAAGCGCCTCGTCGTAGTCGGGGGCGGCTATATCGGGCTCGAGCTCGGCACCGCCTTCGCCAAGCTCGGCAGCAAGGTCACCGTGGTCGAAGCGCAGGACAAGATCCTGCCGCTCTACGACGCCGAATTGACGGGGCCCGTGGCCAAGAGCCTCTCGGCGCTCGGCGTCGAGGTCCTGCTCGGGGCCAAGGCGCTCGGGCAGACCGCCAAGGGCGACGGCCTGCGCATCGAGACGGCAGACGGCAAGGAGCGCGAACTGCCGGCCGACAAGATCCTGGTCACCGTCGGCCGGGCGCCTGCGACGGCCAAGCTCGGCCTTGACGAGCTCGTGCTCGACATGGACGGGCGCTTCATCCGCATCGGCGAGCGCTGCGAGACCTCGATGCGCGGCATCTACGCCATCGGCGACGTCACCGGCGAGCCGATGCTGGCCCACCGCGCCATGGCGCAGGGCGAGATGGTCGCCGAGATCGTCGCCGGCGAGCCGAGGATCTGGGACAAGGCCTGCATCCCGGCGATCTGCTTCACCGACCCCGAGATCGTCTCGGCCGGCCTCTCGCCGAGCGAGGCGAAGGCGGCCGGCTACGAGACCAAGATCGGGCTGTTCCCGTTCCAGGCGAATGGCCGCGCCATGACCCGCCATGGCGAGGCCGGCTTCGTCCGCATCGTCGCCCGGGCCGACAACCATCTTGTCCTCGGCATCCAGGCGGTCGGACAGGGCGTCTCGGAGCTGTCCACCGCCTTCGGCCTTGCGATCGAGATGGGCGCGCGGCTCGAAGACGTCGCCGGCACGATCCACGCCCACCCGACCTTGGGCGAGGCCTTCCAGGAATCGGCGCTGAAGGCGCTCGGCCACGCCTTGCACATCTGAGCCTTGCACATCTGAGGCGAACGCAGGCCGGCACTCAACCCGGCGAGGGTTGACGTAGCGGCTCAGGCCGCTTCGACTGGCAGGACGGGTCAGGACGGACCCGCCCTGACTGCCGGAGCTTTCTGCCGTGACCGAACCCTGCGATCTCGATGCCGTCGCCGCCCGCCGCCTGATCGGCGAGAAGAAGCTCTCGGCGAGCGAACTGCTCGAAAGCTGCCTCGCCCGCATCGACGCGGTCGATCATGCCGTCAACGCCATGGTGGCGCGCGACGACGAGCGCGCCCGCGCCACGGCGAAGGCGGCCGATGCGGCCACCATGCGCGGGGACGCTCTGCCGGCGCTGCACGGCCTGCCGATCGGGATCAAGGACCTCGAGGACGTCGCCGGCCTGCGCACCACCTATGGCAGCCCGCTCTTCGCCGACCATGTCCCGACGCAGGACCAGGGCATCGTCGCCTCGGTGCGCAAGGCCGGCGCGGTCATCGTCGGCAAGACCAACACGCCCGAATGGGGCGCCGGCGCCAACACCCGCAATGCCGTCTATGGCGTCACCGGCAACCCGTTCGATCCCTCGCGCTCCGCCGCCGGCTCCTCCGGCGGCTCGGGCGTCGTGCTCGCGACCAATATGGTGCCGATCGCCACCGGCTCGGACACCGGCGGCTCGCTGCGCAATCCCGCCGCCTTCAACGGCATCGTCGGCTTCCGCCCGACGCCGGGGCTGGTGCCGAGCGACAAGCGCCCGCTCGGCTGGAACCCGCTGCCGGTGCTCGGCCCGATGGCCCGCACCGTGCCGGATCTCTGCCTGCTGCTCGGGGCCATGGTCAGCGACGATGCCGCCGACCCGCTGGCGACGATCATCCACGGCAAGCAGGTCCGGCGCGCGGAAGACTTTGCCCGGCCGGAGCATTGCGATCTCGCCTCGCTGAGAGTCGCGATCACTCCCGATTTCGGCTTCACGCCGACCGAGAAACACATCCGCGAGGTCTTCGCCGACAAGGTCGGGCGCTTCAGCAAGGTCTTCGCCCGGGCCGACGAGGCGACGCCCGACTGCTCCGGCACCGATGAGAGCTTCGAAGTGCTGCGCGCCGTCTCCTTCCTCGCCAGCCATCATGAGCGCTCGATCAAGACGCCCGACAAGGTCGGCCCCAATGTCCGCGCCAATGTCGAGGAAGGCCTGCGCTACAGCGCGCTCGACGTCACCCGCGCCCTGAAGCAGCAGACCGTGCTCTATCATGAGTGGCAGCGCTTCTTCGAAAGCTACGACGTCATCCTGTCGCCGGCGATCACACTGTCGCCGCGGCCCTGGTCCGAGCTCTACCCGGCCGAGATCGACGGCAAGCCGACCCGCACCTATTTCCACTGGCTGGCGAATGCCTATGCCGTGACGATCGTCGGCCATCCCGCGATCTCGCTGCCGGTCGGGCTCGATCGCAACGGCATGCCGTTCGGCCTGCAGATCGTCGGCCCGCGCGGCGGCGACGCGAAGGTGCTTGCCGTCGCCGCCGCGCTGGAGCAGCTTCTTGCGGGCGATCCGCTGACGGCGCGCCCCGTGCCCGATATCGCCAAGCTGAAGGCCGCTCCGAGGCTGGCGGACAGCCCGAATTTCCTCGGCTTCGACTAGGCTGTCATTCCGGGGCGACCCGCAGGGTCGAGCCCGGAATCCAGAACCGATGCCCGTTCAGGATGGACAGACCGCTTCCGGAGGTTTCACGATCAACGTCTCGGTTCTGGATTCCGGGCTCAGGCCTGTTGGCCTGCCCCGGAATGACGGAGAGTTTCCGCACTAACCAATCATAAAAAGGGGAGAGATATATGAAGCGTCGTCAGTTCCTGCAGGGCACGGCAGCCGCCGCCCTGTTCGCTCCAGCGCTCGCCCGCGAGGCGCTCGCACAAGCGCCGAGCGCAACCGTGCTCAAGATGGCGCCGCAGGCCAACCTCACCTCGCTCGATCCGATCTGGACGACGGCGACCGTCACCAACAACCACGGCTACTACGTATTCGACACGCTTTATGGCGGTGATCTCGACCTCAAGCCGCAGCCACAAATGGCCGAGGGCCATGAGATCTCGGCCGATGGCAAGGTCTGGAAGATCAAGCTGCGCGAGGGCCTTGCCTTCCATGACGGCCAGCCGGTCCGCTCGATCGACTGTATCGAGAGCCTGAAGCGCTGGTGCCAGCGCGACCCCTATGGCCAGCTGCTGATCAAGGCGGTCGAAGCCTGGGGGGCGCCGGACGAGCGCACCATCGAGATCAAGCTGACCCGGCCCTTCCCGATGATGCTCGACTGCATGGCCAAGGCGGACAACCCGCCCTTCATCATGCCGGAGCGCCTGGCCAAGACCGAGGCGACCAAGCAGGTCACCGAGATGACCGGCTCGGGTCCCTATAAATTCGTCGCCAGCGAATATGTCTCGGGCAGCCGCGTCGTCTACGAGAAGAACGAGGCCTACAAGCCGCGCAGCGAGCCGCCGAGCCGCAATGCCGGCGGCAAGGTCGCGCATTTCAAGCGCGTCGAATGGCCGATCCTGCCCGACCCTGCGACCGCCGCCGCCGCCCTGACCAAGGGCGAGATCGACTGGTGGGAGCGCCCGCTCGCCGACCTGCAGCCGCTGCTGGCGAAAAGCCCGGACATCGTCCGCGAGGTCATCGACAAGAACGGCCGCGGCTCGATCATGCGGCTGAACCATCTCCAGCCGCCCTTCAACAATCCGAAGGTGCGCGCCGCGGTCCGCCTCGGCGTCAACCAGGAAGACTATATGCGGGCGTCGCAGGGCGACGACACCACCGCCTGGCAGGTTTGCCGGAACCTGTGGTGGCGCGGCACGCCCTATTACACCGGCGAGCTCGAGGACCTGATGCCGCAGAGCCTCGACAAGGCCAAGGCGGCGCTGAAGGAGTCCGGCTACAACGGCGAGAAGGTCGTCATCATCAACCCGACCGACTTCCCCGATATCGGCCCGCTCGGTGATGTCACCTACGAGCTGCTGAAGGCGATGGGCATGAATGTCGAGATGGCGGCGAGCGACTGGGGTACGGTGATCCAGCGCCGCAACAGCCGCGAGCCGGTCGAGAAGGGTGGCTGGAGCATCTTCCACACCACCGGTGCTGCGGTCGGCTGGGGCAACCCCGCTTTGTCCAATCTCGTGCGCGGCCCCGGCGACAAGGGCTGGTTCGGCTGGTGGACCAATGCCAAGGCCGAGGAGATGGCCGAGGAATGGCTCTACGCACCTGACGAGGCCAAGCAGAAGCAGGTGGCGGTCGCGCTCGGCCGGCTGGCGCTGGAGGAATGCGCCACCATCCCGCTCGGCCAGTTCGTGATCAAGACGGCCTATCGCAAGGGCCTGACCGGCATGCTGCCGGGCTCGGCGCCCTATCCGTGGGGGTTGAAGCGGGGGTGAAATCTCGCCGTCATTCTCGGGCGGCGCGTAGCGCCGACCCGAGAATCTCATGACGAGAAGGCGCTGGCTGGCACCTCTTTCGGCCTGAGATGCTCGGGTCAGGCCCGAGCATGACGCCTACCTCAATTCGCCGCCATCGCCGCCGACCAGGGCGAGGCGGCGTCGCTGATGCCTTCCTGCCCGTCCTGTCCGGTTCGCACCATGTTCGGGCAGGCGAAGTTGAGTGGCAGCACGCCGTGCTCGACCACGGTCAGCGGTCCGGCTGCCGCCAGCGCATCGAGCGTGCCGTCCGGCAGGCGCGCATCGGCGCTGGTCCCATCGGGACCGGAGACGTCGATCCGCGGCTGATGCGCGGCATCCTCCAGGCTCATGCCGCTGTCGAGGGTGAAGGCCAGCATCTGGTAGACGCTGGCGAGGATGCGCCGCCCGCCCGAGGCGCCGGCGCCATGGCGCGGATAGCCGCCATCGGCCGGTGTCACCACGACCGGGCACATATTGCACAAGGGGCGGGCTCCCGGCGCGATCGCATTGGCACTGCCCGGGCGCGGGTCAAACCACATCATGCCGTTGTTCATCAGCACGCCGGTGTCGGGCAGGACGAGGCGGCTGCCCATCGAGGACAGCAGGGTCGTGGTCAGCGCGACGATGGTGCCCTCGCCATCGACGACGGTGAGATGCGTGGTGCAGGTCTCGCCCGGCTCCTTTGCCATCTGCGCGGCGCCGAGGCCCTCGAGCCGGCTGGCATAGGCTTCGCGCATCACCTGCGACAGCCTGGCGAACCAGGCCGAGTCCGGCCCGCCCTCCGGCGGCGGACTTGCTGCCATGCCCTCGACCACCGCCTGCAAGGTCGGCGCCGCCGTCAGGCCGCCGGCGGTGTGGATGCGGTGCGTGCCGCGCCAATCGATCACCGGCGCCTCGCGCACTGTCGCGCGGCAATCCGCCAGGTCCTGCGCATCGACGACGCCACCGGCCGCGGCAATGTCGGCGGCCAGCCGCTTCGCCAGCTCGCCGCGGTAGAAATCGTCGAGCCCGGCTTTGGCAAGATGCTCCAGCGTGCTGCCGAGATTGCCGAGCGTCCGGAAGCCCGGCACGCCCTGATAGGGCGGCACCGGCGGCAAGCCATCCGGCAGGTAGATGCGGGCGCTTTCCTGATAGAGCCGCAGCACGGAGGCTGAGGAGGCGATCTTCAGCGTCGTATACCAGTCCTGCGCGAGGCCGCGCTTGGCCAAGGCGATTGCAGGCGCGAGCAGCTCCGAAATCGGCATGCTCGTTCCGAACCGCTCCTTCAAGGTCGCGTATCCCGAGACCGACGACGGGATGCAGAACGAGAGCGGGCCGTGAATGTTGCGGTCGCCCTCGACCTCCGGCCAGGCGAAGAGGTCGAGCTTCATTGCGCCCGTCATCGGGTAGTCGGCCGGGTCGGCGCGGCGCGGCGCGACCGGGCCGAAATCGACGACCTGCGCCCTGCTTTCGCCGCCCTTCAGCACGACGCCGAAACCGATGCCGCCGAGCCCGCTGTTCCAGGGTTCGACCGCCGCCAATGCGAAAGCGGTCGCGACCGCGGCGTCGGCGGCATTGCCGCCGGCTTCGAGGATCGCCACGCCCGCTGCCGCCGCCTCATGGTTCTGCGACACGACGATACCCTTGCCTCCGCGCGCCGAAGGCTTGGTCAGGCTCCAGTTCTGGGTGCGATAGGCCTTGGCGCGGCGCGGCTCGGTCGTCATTGGGCAGGATCCGGTCTCGATGGGGACTGCCATCGTGGCATGCGCACGCCGGAGCGTCACTTGAGGAAGACTCAAGCCTGCCCCGCGATCCGCGCCGGATCAGTGAGCCTGGCGCTCCTCGCCCGGCAGGTGCACCACCGCCTTGATCGGGAGATGGTCGGAGGCGAGCCGCGACAAGTCGGTATCGTGCAACTGGACCTGCGTAATGGTCTCGGCGGGATAGGCGACGATGCGGTCGAGCGCCCAGATCGGGAAGCGCGCCGGGAAGCTCGGGATCGCCGCCTGCAGCGGGCCGAATTTGGGGGCAAGCCCGTGCAGCGAGGATTTCTTGCCGACCCGCCATTCGTTCAGGTCGCCCATCAGGAAGATCGGGCGCCCGTCGGTCGGCTTGGAGGCATTGATCAGCGTCTCGACCTGGCGGGAGCGCGAGTGGCGCAGCAGGCCCAGATGCGCCGCGACCACCCGGATCGGCGCGCCGCAGACGGTGAGATCGGCAATCAGCGCCCCGCGCGGCTCGACCCCGGGCAGGACGAGCTGGCGCGTTGCGGTGACCGTGCCCTCGCGGAAGAGCACGACATTGCCGTGCCAGCCATGCCCCTGCCAGGCGCTCTGCACCGGCACCGGCTTCAGGCCGGTGCGGCGCTCGAGACGGCTGAGGTCGAGCAGGCCGGCGCGCTCGCCGAAGCGCTGGTCGGCTTCCTGCAGCGCCACGACATCGGCATCGATCTGGCGGATCACCTCGATGATCCGGTCGGGATCGAAGCGGCGGTCGCGCCCCACGGCCTTGTGGATGTTGTAGGAAGCGATCCTGAGCTCGGTCGCCGGCGGCGTGCTGGCGAGCGCCTGCTGCCCGGCGATCTCACGCGTCCAGCTCGACATCTGCGGCGGCCGCAGCACCCTGATCCGGCGCAGGCCGCGCCCTTCGAACTCCAGCATCCGGCCGGCATCTCCAATCGCTCGCCCAGGCTCCAGAGCATGTTCCGCAAAAGTGCACACCACTTTTGCGATAAGAACATGCTCAACTTTTGAACTCGCGAGTTCTTCGTGCAGCCAATCCGGCTGCACGGAGAACTCGTTAGCAAGAGCCTTGCCAAGATCAATCCCCGAAAGGCGCGATGGTTCGATCGACCCCGGACGAACGACTCGCATCTCCTCTCCGTTAGCGGAAAAACCAGGCTGGCGCAGCATGGCGATCAACCGGTCTCGACCTGTTGATCGCCGCCATGGCGGCCCCTTGCAGCGACCAGCCCGGGCTATGTGGCTGGCACTGAATCGGCCGCAGCAGACTGCGCCGGATCGCCTGCCGCCGGATTGCGCACCAGGCGCGGCGCCGTCGCATCGAGCAGCGGCAGCGCCGCCGCCCCGAGCGCGGCGGTGAACTGGCCGGTGGTGCCACGCTGGACCCGCGGGATGGCGCGGTCGCCACGCCTTGCGACCGAAAGTGGCAGCGGCTCGGCCGCCAGGATCAGCGCATCGATGACGCTGTCGGGCAAGGCGCCGCCGAGCACGATGGTCTCCGGATCGAACAAGCTCTCCAGCATGGCGAGCACCGGCGACAGCATCTGCCCGGCCTGCGCGATCCAGGCCAGAACGGCAGGGTGGCCCTCGGCATGAAGCCGAGCGATTCCGGCGGCATCGACCTGTCCTGCGCCGGCCAGGCGCAGCGCTTCCTGCAATGCCGGCGGCGAGACATAGCGTTCGAGGCAACCTTCGCGGCCACAGACGCAAGGCAGGCCCTGCGGCACCGCCGGAAGGTGGCCGATCTCGCCGGCATTGCCCTGGGCACCGCGATAGGGCTCGCCGCCGAGCATCAGCCCGAGACCGAGGCCGAGCCCGAAATAGACCAGGCAGAAGTGTCTGAGATTGCGGCCGACGCCATAGAGATGCTCGCCGACAGCCGCCGCCGTGGCGTCGTTCTCGATCGTCACCGGCGTACCGAGCGCGGAACTCATCAGCGCTGTCACGTCCTGCCCGGTCCAGCCCGGCAGCGCGGTCGAGCCGACGGTGAGCGTGCCCTCGACATCGAACGGGCCCGGCATCACCACGCCGCAGCCGAGCAGACGCTCCGGCATGCCCTTCGCCGCTCGCGCCCGCGCGAGCTCGCCCGCCGCCAGCGCCTGCACCGCCTCGACCGCGAGATCCGGCAGCGGCGCGACGCGTTGCGCCCGGACCTCGCCGGCGAGGTCGACCAGCACGGTGGCGACATGGTCGGCAGCAATCTCCATGCCGGCGGTGACGCCACCATCGGCATTGAGCGCGAACTCCACCGGCGGCTGGCCGCGCGCCGTGCGCCGCCGGCCGAGCTCGACCAGGAAGCCTTCCTCCAGCAATTCGGCGACGATGTTCGAGACGGCTTGCGCCGTCAGCCGGGTCAGGCTGGCGATGTCGGAGCGGCCGAGCCGGCCATGCTGGCGCAAGGTCTCCAGCACCACCCGCCGATTATGGCGGCGCGCTCGCTCGGGATTAGTGCCGAGCGCGGCACTGTGAGCGGCTGGCGGCTTGCGATGCGGCATCGGGGCAGGCTCTCCAAGAGCACGCTCCGATCAGCTTGCATCGCAAGCTGATCGGAAAAGCGTTCTCTATCATAAAGTTAGAGACGGATTCACCGATCAGATTGATTCAATCTGATCGGATCCGGCTCTAGACATCCACAAGCTGCGCCGGGCATTAATCCAACTCAAGTGAATTAATCGGTTGACAGCAGGCGAGCGGCGGGAAAATCATGACGGCTGGATGTCCGGCCGGCCGGGAGCCATGCGGCGGACGTCGCAACCAGATGGGGAGGAAGACCATGCGCGGCTTTCGCGGATTCTTGCTGGGCATAGCGATGTCGGTCGGCGCGATCGCCGGCGCCCGCGCCCAGACAGTCGAGATCGAGTATTGGCAATATGTGTTCGACGCCCGCATCAAGGCGATGAACGAGCTGATCAAGCGCTTCGAGGCCGCCAACCCGACCATCAAGGTCAAGCACACGACCTTCCCCTATGCCGACTACCAGACCAAGATCGTCGCGGCGGCGCCCGCCGGCCAGGGCCCGGACGTGGTCCAGCTCTTCTATGGCTGGGTCGACAACTTCATCGCGGGCAAGGTGATCCGCCCCCTGCCGCGCGACGCCTTTCCGCCGGAGATGATCGAGAAGGAATTCTATCCGATCGTCTCGGCGATGAAGCGCGAGGGCGAGTACTACGCCCTGCCGACGGCGGTACGCTCGCTGGCGCTGTTCTACAACAAGAAGATCTTCCAGGAGGCCGGTCTCGATCCGGCCAAGCCGCCGAAGACCCTCGATGAATTCCTGGACGCCGCCAAGAAGACGACCAAGCGCGACGGCGCCGGCAACATGCTGCAGGCCGGCGTGACGCTCGACATGCCCGGCCAGGACTATCACTGGTGGCGCGAGGTGCTGCTGCGCCAGATGGGCGGCAAGCCCTATTCCGACGACAACAAGACCGTGACCTATGACAGCGAGGCCGGCGCCAAGTCGCTCGCCTGGTATGCCGACCTGCAGCGTACCCACAAGGTCGGCCTCGCCGGCTTCATGGACGAGGGCCAGGCCGCCTTCCGCGCCGGCCGCGCCGCGATGACCATCGACGGCTCCTTCCGCCTCGGCGCCTTCGGCGGCATCAAGAACTTCGAATGGGGCGTCGCCGAGCTGCCGGCCGGCCCGGACGGGACCAAGTCGAACTTCGCCAGCTACTGGGTCAACGCCATCACCACCAAGCCCTCGGGCGAGAAGCTCGAGGCGGCAAAGAAGTTCATGGCCTTCGTGACCTCGCCCGAGGCGATGCAGCTCTGGCTGGAGACGGTCGGCGAACTGCCGGCGCGCAAGGCGGCAGCGGAGACCGAGAAGAACCTCACCCACCCCGTCTACGGCCCGTTCCTGAAGGCGCTGAACTATTCGCAGGCGACCGTCTTCGTCGACGAGCTGCCGCAGCGCCAGGTCATCCTCGACATGGCCAATCGCGTGCTGCTGCAGAACCAGGAGCCGAAGGCGGCGCTCGCCGAGGCGGCCAAGGCCGAGCAGGCCATCCTCGACCGCTTCTACAAGAAGTGACGGCGACCGTCTGAGCAGACGTCAGGACAGGACGCGCATGACCACCGACACCGAAGTCGCCCGCTCCGGCGGGCGCCTCTGGCAGGGCCTCAGCCTGCAGCAGAAGCAGGTGGTCTGGGCCTGGGCGTTCCTGGCCGTGCCGATCCTGTTCTACGGGCTGATCCGCTTCTACCCGACGGTCGAGGCCTTCGTGATCTCGACCACGAAGTGGAACCTGATGACGCCGCCCAGCTTCGTCGGGCTGGCCAATTTCGAGCGCCTGCTCGCCGATCCGGTGTTCTGGAAGGTGTTCGGCAACACCTTCCTCTATCTCGTCATCGGCACGCCGGTCAGCCTGATCCTCGCCTTCGTCATCGCCTATCATCTCGACCGCGTCCGCTTCATGCACGGCTTCATCCGGGCACTGTACTTCCTGCCCTTCCTGACCACGGCGGCGGCGATGGCCTGGGTCTGGCGCTGGTTCTACCAGCCGGTGCCGATCGGCCTGTTCAACAACCTGCTCGCCGGGCTCGGCATCGCCCAGCAGCCCTTCCTGCGCTCGACGACGCAGGCGCTGCCCGCGGTCCTCGCCCCGGCGATCTGGGCCGGCCTCGGCTTCCAGGTCGTGATCTTCCTGGCGGGCCTGCGCGCCATTCCGACGACCTATTACGAGGCGGCGCGGATCGACGGGCTCCCCGATCTCGCGATCCTCAGGAAGATCACGCTTCCCCTGCTCAAGCCGACGATCATCTTCCTCGTCGTCTTCTCCTCGATCGGGTTCCTGCGGATCTTTGATCAGGTCTACAACATGACTAGCCAGACGAGCAGCGATCCCGGCGGGCCGCTGAACGCGACCAAGCCGCTCGTGCTGATGATCTACCAGACCGCCTTCTCCTCCTTCGACATGGGCTATGCCGCGGCGCAGACCGTGGTGCTCTTCCTCGTCCTGCTCTGCATCTCGCTGCTGCAGCTGCGCCTGCTGAGGGACCGCTGATGAGCACCATCGCCTCCCCGATGTCCGGCCGGATCGAGCCCGGCCGCATCCTGACCTGGCTGCTGCTCTTCGGCGGCGGCCTGCTGATGGTGACGCCGCTCGCCTTCATGTTCGCGACGTCGCTGAAGGATTCCTCCGAGATCTACGATCTCGCCTTCTTCCCGGCGCATCCGACGCTCGAGAACTACGTCACGGTCCTGTCCGACGGCCGCTTCCTGCGCTGGTTCGCCAACTCCTTCGGCATCGCCACGGCGGTGACGCTCTCCAACGTCTTCTTCGACAGCCTGGTCGGCTATACCCTGGCGAAGTTCCAGTTCCGCGGCCGCTACCTCATCTTCGTCGCCATCCTCTCGACGCTGATGATCCCGACCGAGATGCTGGTCATCCCCTGGTACGTCATGGCCAAGAACTTCGGCTGGCTCGACAGCTATTGGGGCATCATGTTCCCGGGGATGATGACCGCCTTCGGCACCTTCCTGATGAAGCAGTTCTTCGAGACGGTGCCGAACGACTTCCTCGAAGCCGCCCGCGTCGACGGCCTCAACGAGTTCGCGATCTTCTGGCGCATCGCTTTGCCGCTGGTGACCCCGGCGCTCTCGGCGCTGGCGATCTTCACCTTCCTCAGCAACTGGACGGCCTTCATCTGGCCGCTGATCGTGACCACGAGCAAGGAGCTCTACACCCTGCCCGTTGGCCTCACGAGTTACGCGGTGGAGGCGCAGGTCCAGTGGGAGCTGATCATGACCGGCGCGGCGCTGGCGACCCTGCCGACGCTCACCGTCTTCCTGCTGCTGCAGCGCTACATCGTCCGCGGCGTCGTGCTCGCCGGGCTCAAGGGATAAGTTCGATGACCGAACCCGCCGACCCACGCGTCAGCGACACATCCGTCTTTCCGAATCCGGTCTACAAGGAGACAGTGCTGCGCCCGCTCTTCGATGGGGCAAAGACGCATCATGTCGAGGGCTTCCGTGCCATCGACCGCGCCCATCTCGTCATGCTGGCCGAGACCGGAATCCTGCCGCGCGAAACCGCGTCCGGCATCGCCCGCGCTTTGCTCGCGATCGAACGGGAGATCGATCCGGCGGCGCTGACCTATACCGGCGAGGTCGAGGATTATTTCTTCCTAGTCGAGGCCGAGCTGCGCAAGCGCTTGCAACCTGACGACAATGGCCGCCTGCATACCGGCCGCTCGCGCAACGACATCGACCACACCTTGTTCAAGCTGGCGCTGAAGCCGCGGCTCGACCGGCTCGGCCAGCAGTTGCGCGCCGTCATCGCCGCCGCCCTGACGCTAGCCGAGCGCGAGAAGGCGACGCTCATCGTCGCCTACACCCATGGCCAGCCAGCCCAACCCTCGACGCTCGGCCATTACCTCGGTGCCGCCATCGAGGTGATGCTGCGCGACCATCAGCGCTTGATGCAGGCGCGCGAATTGCTCGACCTCAGCCCGCTCGGGGCCGCCGCGATCACGACCTCGGGCTTCCCGCTCGACCGCCACCGCACCGCCCATCTGCTCGGCTTCAAGGCGCCGCTGCGGAACTCCTATGGCTGCATCGCCGCGGTCGACTATACGACCTCCGTGTTCAGCGCGATCGAACTGGTCTTCCTGCATCTCGGCCGGCTGATCCAGGACCTGCAATTCTGGACAGCCTTCGAGGTCGGCCAGATCTATGTCCCCAACGCCTTCGTGCAGATCTCCTCGATCATGCCGCAGAAGCGCAATCCCGTACCGATCGAGCACCTGCGCCATCTCGCTTCGCAGACCGTCGGCCGTGCCCGCATGGTCCGCGACATCGCCCACAACACGCCGTTCACCGACATGAACGACAGCGAGGGCGAGACCCAGGAAGCCGGCTACCAGACCTTCGAAAGCGGCGGGCGCGTCCTCGACCTGCTTGCGGCGCTGCTACCGGCGCTGTCGGTCGACAGCCGCCGCGTCGCCGAGACCATCCGCCGCTCCTGCATCACCGTCACCGAGCTCGCCGACACGCTGGTGCGCAAGGAGGGGCTCTCCTTCCGTGCCGCGCATGAGATCGCAGCAGCCGTCTCACGCGCCGTCGTCGCCCGTGACGGCGACCTGCCGCGCGACGGCTACGCGCCTTTCGCCGAGGCCTTCCGCCACGCCGCCGGGCGCGAGCCCGCTCTCAGTCGCGAGGATTTCGCCACCGCCGTCTCGCCGGAGAACTTCGTCGCCCTGCGCGAACGCTTCGGCGGGCCGGGTCCGAAGGCGCTCGGCGAAGCGCTCGCCGCCTATCACGCTGAGCTCGCCGCGGCCGAGGACGCAGCCGCCGCGACCGCCCAGCGCGAGGACGCGGCACGCCGCGAGCTCGACGCCGCCTTCACCGCCCTTGCAGGAGCCGCCTGATGGCCGGGATCGCGATCGAGAAGCTGGTCAAGCGCTATGGCCCGACGCAGGTCGTTCATGGCATCGACCTCGATATCCAGGATGGCGAGTTCGTCGTCTTCGTCGGTCCCTCCGGCTGCGGCAAGTCGACGACCTTGCGCATGATCGCCGGGCTGGAGGAGATCAACGACGGCACGATTTCGATCGGCGGCCGGGTGGTGAACCGGCTCGAGCCGAAAGAGCGGAACATCGCCATGGTGTTCCAGAACTATGCGATCTACCCGCATATGAGCGTCGCCGAGAATATCGCCTTCGGCCTCTACACCTCCCAGCTCGACAAGGCGGCCAAGCGCAAGCGGGTGGAGGAGGTCGCCGAGGTGCTCGGCCTGACCAAGCTGCTGGAGCGCCGCCCGTCCGCCCTCTCCGGCGGCCAGCGCCAGCGCGTCGCCATCGGCCGCGCCATGGTGCGCGATCCCGCCGTCTTCCTGTTCGACGAGCCGCTCTCCAATCTCGACGCGCAATTGCGCGCGCAGATGCGGCTGGAGATCAAGCGCCTGCACCAGCGGCTGGGCACCACCATCGTCTTCGTCACCCATGACCAGGTCGAGGCGATGACGCTGGCCGACCGGATCGTGGTGATGCGCGACGGCCATATCCTCCAGGTCGGCGCACCAATGGAGCTCTACGAGAAGCCCGCCGACGTCTTCACCGCCCGCTTCATCGGCTCGCCGACGATGAACATCGTGCCGGCGAAAGCTGGTCAAGGCACGCTGCAACTCGGCGAGAAGCCGCTCGCCTGGCCCGCCACGCTCCCGGCCGACGTCCTCGTCGGCGTCCGGCCGCAGGAACTGCGCGTGCTGGATCAGGCTGACAGCGCCGATCTCATCCTCTCCGGCACCGTCGCGGTGGTCGAGCCGCTCGGGCCGGAGACCTTCGTCCATGTCGAGACCGTAGGCGGTTTGCTGCTCGCCTCGGCGCCGGCCAAGAACCCGCCCGCCGTCGGCAGCGCTGTCCGGCTCGGTGCCTCGGCCTCGGGCTTGCGCCTGTTCGACGCCAAGAGCGAGCGCGCCCTGTGACCTCTCGGCGCCCCCAGCCGGACGGGCTCGTGCTCAGCACCGGCCGGCTCTATTGCGACCTCCTCTTCCGCGGGCTCAAGGCGATGCCGCGCCTCGGCGAGGAGCGCTTCGCCGACGATTTCGCGATCGTTCCCGGCGGCGGCGGCTTCATCACCGCGGCCCACCTCGTCGGGCTGGGGCGCCCCGCCGCTTTGCTCGCGCGCCTCGGCGAGGACCCGCTTGCGCAATCGCTGCTGCCGGCGCTCGACCGTAGCGGCGTCGAGCTCACCTTCCTGGAGCACGCCGCCGACGCCGGACCGCAGCTGACCGTGGCGATGGTGCAGGATGGCGAGCGCGCCTTCCTCTCCCGCCGCGCCGGCACGGCCCGCCCGGCGACGCTCCCAGCCGCGCTCTGCGATGTCCGCGCGGCCCATCTCCACATCGCCGAGTTCGCGACCTTGGCCGAGATCCCGCATCTGGTGACCGACGCCAAACATCACGGCCTCACCGTCTCGCTCGACCCAAGCTGGGACGATGCATTGATCCGCTCGCCCGACCTCATCGCCCTGTGCAACGGCGTCGACATCTTCCTGCCGAACGCAGCAGAAGCGCGCGCGATCGCGGCTTGCGACGATCTCGACGCGGCTGGACGACGGCTCGCCCGGTATTTCGCGCTGGTGGTGATCAAGGACGGCGGCGACGGCGCCCGCCTCTATCAGGGGCAGGAGAGCCTCATCCTCCCCGCCGCGCCCTGCCAAGGCGTGCTCGACACCACCGGCGCGGGCGATGCGTTCAACGCCGGCTTCCTTGCCGCCTGGCTCCGTGGGAGCTCCCCCGAACGCGCCCTCGCCGAAGGCATCGCCTGTGGTACGCTTTCGGTCCAGAGTGTCGGCGGCGCCGGACAGGTGCTCGATCCGCGCCAGGTTGCCGGCATCGCCGACCGACTGCTCGAAGAGCCCTTGCGTCGCCATGGTTGAAGCCCTGCTCACCCGTGAGGCGGCCGAGGCCGCCACCGTCGCGCGCCGCCAGCGCAGCGAGAACGGCGCTGCCATCGCCGATCTCGTCGAACGCCTGCGGATCAAGCGACCGGCCTTCGTCGCTACCTGCGCCCGCGGCTCCTCCGACCATGCCGCGACCTATGGCAAATACCTGATCGAGCGCACGCTCGGCCTGCCGGTCGCCTCACTCGGCCCGAGCCTCGCCTCGGTCTATGGCGGCGAGCTCGATCTCTCGCGCGCCGTGTTCATCGCCGCCTCGCAATCCGGCCGCAGCCCCGACGCGCTGCTGCTGACCGAGGCCGCAAGACGCGCCGGGGCGCTGGTGGTCGGCTTCGTCAATGACGAGGGTTCGCCGCTCGCCGCCATGGTCGACGTGCTCGTGCCGCTGCAGGCGGGGGCAGAGAAGAGCGTCGCCGCGACCAAGAGCTTCCTAGCCACCTGCCTCGCCTTCCTGCACCTGACAGCCGAGTGGGCGCAGGACGAGGCCTTGTCCGCCGCGCTGGCGCAGGCGCCCGAGGCATTCGACGCCGCCGGAGGCTGTGACTGGACACCGGCCCTCCTGTCCTGGCGCGAGGCTAGCAGCCTCTATGTGATCGGCCGCGGGCTTTCCTTCGGCATCGCCCAGGAGATCGCGCTCAAGTTCAAGGAAACCTGCCGCATCCACGCCGAGGCCTTCAGCGCAGCCGAGGTGCTGCATGGTCCGCTCGCGCTTGTCGGGCCGGGCTTTCCGGCACTGGCGCTCGATCCGGGCGACGAGGGCAGCGAGAGCGTCAGCGCCGCGGCTAAAGCCTTCACCGGTCTTGGTGCCGATCTGCGCTATGCTGGCAGCACCCTCGTAACGGGAGAGGCCCTGCCCTTGCCGCCCGGCCTGCCGGCCGCCTTGCTGCCGCTGGCACAGGTGCGCGCCTTCTACGGCGCGCTCGCGACGCTCGCGCAGAGTCGCGGCCTCGATCCGGACCGCCCGCCCCACCTCTCCAAGGTGACGCGAACGGTCTGATCCGGTCTCATTTGCCGAGCACGAGGTTCGGCAGCCAGGTCGTCAGCGGCGGCCAGAGCGTGATCGCGGCGAGCACCGCCAATAGCGGCAGCAGCCAGGGCACGATCGCCCGCGACATCGCCTCGAACGAGATCTTGGCGATCTTGGAGGTGACAAAGAGCACCACGCCTACAGGCGGCGTGATCGTGCCGATCATCAGGTTGAGCACGAAGATCAGGCCGAACTGGATCGGATCGATGCCGAACTGCGCCGCCGCCGGCGTCAGGATCGGGATCAGGATCAGCATCGCCGCCAGCGCCTCCATGAAGCAGCCGACGAAGAGCAGCAGCAGGTTGACGATCAAAAGGAAGACCAGCGGATTGCCGGCGAGATCGACCAGCATCGGCCCGACCGTCTGCGGGATGCGCGAGATCGACAGGCACCAGCCGAGCGCCGCCGCGCTCATCACCAGCGCCAGCACGACGCCGGTGGTCTCGACCGTCTGGACCACCAGTTCCGGCAGATCGTTCAGCGAGAAGCTGCGATAGACGAAGAGGCCGAGCACGATCGCATAGGCGGTCGCGACCGCGGCCGCCTCCGTCGGCGTGAAGATGCCGGCCATCATCCCGCCGAACAGGATGACCGGTGTCATCAGCGCCCAATGCGCCTCCTTGTAGGCGACCCAGAGCTGCGCCATGCCGGGGAAAGGATGGCGCGGCAGATCGCGCTTCCCCGCGACATAGACCACCATCGCCATCAGCGCGCCGGCCATCAAGAGGCCGGGAATGACGCCGGCGAGGAAGAGCCCGCCGATCGAGACGTCGGCGGAAACGCCATAGATCACCATCGGCAGCGAGGGCGGGATGATCGGCCCGATCGTGGCGGAGGCAGCGGTGATCGCCGCTGCCGTCTCGGGATCGTAGCCCTCGTCCTGCATCGCCTTGATCTCGAGCGTGCCGACGCCGCCGGCATCGGCCACGGCCGAGCCCGACATGCCGGCGAAGATCACGCTGGCGAGAATGTTGGCGTGGCAGAGCCCGCCGCGCAGCCAGCCGACACAAGCGGTGGCGAAGGCGAAGATCCGGTCGGTGATCCCCGCCGAATTCATGATGTTACCCATCAGGATGAAGAGCGGCGCTGCCAAAAGCGGGAAGGAGTTGGCCGACTGCGCGATCTTCTGCGGGACGATGCCGAGCGGGAAGCCGCCGAAATAGGCGAAGGCGATCGCTGCCAGCCCCATCGAGACGAAGAGCGGCACGCCCATCAGCAGGGCGATGAACCAGACCGGCAGGATCTGCAGCATCAGGGTGCTCATAGCGGCTGCGTCCCGGGTTCGGCGGTTTCGACCTTACGGCCGGCGACGACGTCGCCAATCTCGGCCAGCGCCTGCAGGATGAGGGCGACGCCGGCGAGCGGCATCACCACATAGAGCGCCGCGCTCGACACCGGCAGCGCGATCGACTCGACATCCCAGGTCCGCTCGATCAGCCCGAAGGAATAGCGGATCAGGATCGCGGCGAAGAGGATGATCGACGCTTGCGTCACGATCTCCAGCAGCCGCCCGGCCGGCTTCGGCAGCAGGTCGGCGAAGACGGTGATGCGGATATGCGAGCGCCGCCTCGCGGCGATGATCCAGCCGACGAAGCCGGTCCAGACCAGCAGGTATTGCGCCAGCTCATCGGTCCAGGCGAGCGGGGCGTTGAGTTGGCGCGAGGCGACGCCGAGAAGAACCGCGACGAGCAGAGCCAGCAAGAGGCCGACGGCGGCAGCGTGGACCAGGCGGTCGGTGAAGGCGACGAGGGATTTCATCGGCGTCCGTCTCGGGGGCGCGGGGAACCCCTCTCCTGAAAGGAGAGGGGCAGGGGTGAGGTGTTCGGAGTGGAAACTTTGGCCTGAACCCGACCGCGCGGTGAGGGCTCGCGGCACTGGTCGAACCGCCTACACCTCACCCTGCCCTCTCCTTCCAGAAGAGGGTTACCCGCGCCTGTTGCGGTCATCGACGCACCCGTCAAAGCGCCGCGAGCGCGTCCCAGGTGCCCTTGCCCCATTTGCTCTCGAACTGCTTCGGCAGGCTCGCCAGCACCGGCTTGCTGAAGCTTTCGAGGTCCGGCTCGGTGACGCTCATCCCGGCGGCCTTCAGCGTCGCCACCAGGCTGCCTTCCTGGCTCGCCAGCTCGGCATCCTGCCAGGCGACGCCACTGGCGATGGCCGCTTCGAGGATCGTCCGGTCGGCGTCCTTCAGCCCTTTCCAGAAGTCCTGGTTCACGATGATCAGGCGCGGCGTGATGATATGGCCGGTCAGGATCAGGTGCTTCTGCACCTCTTGGAGCTTGGCGCTATGGATGGTCGGCAGCGGGTTCTCCTGGCCATCGACCGCGCCCTGGCTCAGCGCCAGATAGAGTTCGTTGAAGTTGACCGGCGTCGCCTTGGCGCCCCAGGCCTCGACCATGGCGCGGAAGGTGTCGACGGGCGGCACGCGCAGCTTGAGGCCGGCGACGTCGGCAGCGCTCTTCACCACCTTGGAGCCGGTCGTGAGATGGCGCTTGCCGTAATAGGTCACCGCCGCCATGCGCATGCCGCGCTTCTTGACGAGTTCGTCGTTCATCTGGGCGAAGACCGGCGCCTTGGCAACCTTGGCCATATGGGCCGGGTCGCGCCAGAGATAGGGCGCCTCGACCACCGAGAGCTGCGGCAGGAAGGAGCCGAGCGCGGCGGCGCCGTCGGTCGTCATGGTCAGCGCGCCCGAGGCGACCGATTCCATCATGTCCTTGCCGGAGCCGAGCTGACCGGCCGGGAAGGACTGGATGTCGACGCGGCCGGAGGTCTTCTCCTTCACCTCCTTGGCGATGCGGTCGACCATCTGCACTTGTGGATGGGTGGTCGGCAGCATCTCGCCCCAGCGCAGCACGGTCGCCTGCGCCCGCAGCACGGTCGGCATCGCGATCATCGCGCTAGCAGCGGTGGAGCCTGTTAGAAAACCGCGTTTCGTCAGCTTGGTCATTGCCGTTCTCCTCCCTGAGCGGCCGGTTTTCCGGCTCGCTGTTCCGGCGCCTCGTTCCGATCGGCGCCTGATCGCTGGTCAGTAGCTCATCGCCCTCGTGCGGGCGTTGTTGATATGCGCGCTCATCTCCGCGGAGGCCGCCTCCGGATCACGCGATTCGATCGCCGCGATGATCTTGAGATGGTCCTGCATCACCGGGATCAGGATGTGGTTCTGGATCCGCGTCTCGTATTGCCGGATCAGCCTGATCTTCAGCCAGGTGACCCGGAAGGCCTGGCTGACGATGTCGTTGTCGAGATGGTCGATGATCATCTCGTGCATCAGCCGGTCGACATTCTCGGCATCCTCGATCAGCGTCTCGTCGCCACCGGCCTCGGCCCGGCCGATGATCGCCTCATGCCGCTGGCGCTGCTCGGCGATCTCCTCGTCGGTCGCGGTGCGCGTATAGGCGGCCGTCGCCTCCTTCTCGAGGAAGAGGCGGAACTGGAAGGCGTTGCGGATCAAATTGAGGTCGACATGGGCGACCTGCATGCCGCGCTGCGGCACGGTCTTGATCAGCCCCTCCGCCTCCAGCCGCGGGATCAGCTCGCGGATCGCGCCGAGCGGGAAGCCCGTCATGGCGACGAGCTCGCGCTGGGTGACGAACTGGCCCGGCCGGATCTCGCGGGCGAGCAGCCGCTCGGTGAAGCTGGCATAAGCCCGCTCCCTGAGCTTCAGCGGCTCGCCGTCACGATCCGGATCAGGCTGGCTCATCGCATCCTCCTCAGGCAGCTTTCGCGCGGGTGATCCGGTCGAAGGCGGCGAACAGCGCCTTGCGCTGACCCTCGTCGAGCGCGGTCAGTGGCGCGCGCATCGGGCCGTAGCCGGCATCGCCATGGAGATGGCCGACCAGCGCCTTGACCGCCGGCAGCACCGGATAGGAGCAGATCTCGTCGACCAGCGCGTTCACCGTCGCATCCTCGGCGCCTTCGTAGACGACCGGCCGCAGCAGATGCGGCACCAGATTCGCAGCGCCACAGATCGAACCCTGCGCGCCGGCGCGAACGGCGCGGCCGAGCAGGCGCTCGTCGCCGACCAGGATGGCGAGCTCGCCATGCGCCTTCAGGAAGGCCTCGGTCGTCGGGTAGTCGCAGGAGGAATCCTTGACGCCGGTGACCACGCCCGGAAACGCCTTCTTCAGCCGCTCGACCAGCCCAACGGAGATGTCGACCGCGGTCACCGAGGGGATGTGGTAGAGGATGGTGTTGCGGGCGGAGGCGCCGAGCTTCTCGAAGAACTGCGAGAACCAGGCATAGAGCCCCTCGTCGCCGACGCCCTTAAAGTAGAAGGGCGGCGCGACCAGGAGGCCCTTGGCGCCGATGTTGAGCGCCGTCTGCGCCTGGTCGACCGCCTCATGCAGCGAGGCAGCGGCGACGCCGGCATAGATCTGCCTGGCCGGGTCGATGCCAGCGCCGACGAGCGCGCCGAGCATCGCGGTGCGGGCCGGGCTGCCTAGCGCCGCGCCCTCGCCGGTCGTGCCGAACAGCGTGACGCTATCGCAGCCATGGCTAAGCACATGCTTGGCGTGGTGGACGAGCCGCGGCAGGTCGACGGCGCCGCCTTCCCGCATCGGCGTGGTGATGGCGCAGGAGAGGCCGAAGCGGTTGGGATTCAGAGCCATTGCAAAGCGTCTTTCCGTGAGATGTGCGACTGAGAGATTGGGCAGGCGACGTCAGCCATCCTTGAGCCCTCCGGCGGACAGGCCGGCGACGATCTCGCGCTGGGCGAGGACGGTCAGCAGCAGGACGGGAAGCGTGACGAGCAAGGCGGCGGCCGCGAGCGGGCCCCAGGAGATCTGCTCGAAGGTCAGCGAGTTGTAGACGGCCGAGGGCAGCGTGCGGCTGGCCTTGCCGCCGAGCACGACCGAGAAGATGAAGTTGTTCCAGGAGAAGATGAAGGCGAGGATGCCGCCGACGACGATGCCGGGCCGGGCCAGCGGCAGCGCGACATGGCGGAAGGCCTGCCAGGTCGTGGCGCCGTCGATGCGGGCGGCGTCCTCAAGCTCCATCGGCACGTTCTCGAAATAGCCGATCATGATCCAGACGATGATCGGGATGGTGATGACGAGATGGGTGATCACCAGCGCCGTCACCGTGCCGACGAGGCCGGTGATCTGAAAGAGCAGGAAGAGCGGGATCAGGTAGGACAGCGCCGGCGTCATCCGGGCAACCAGGATCAGGATCGCGAATTTATGCGCCTTGCCGCGGGCGATGCCGTAGCCAGCGGGCACGCCGACGGCGAGGCCAACCAACACCGCCCCACCCGTGACCAGGATCGAATTCCAGAGATAGAGCGCGAAATTGTTCTTCTCGAACACGTCGAGATAGTTGGCGAAGGTCGGCGGGTTCGGGATGAACACCGGCGGGAAGGCGGTGTTGTCGAGCTCGTTCTTCAGCGAGAGCGAGATCATCCAGAGGAAGACCAGCACCGCCGGCGAGACCAGCACGAAGACCGAGGCGTAGAAGCCGAATTTCGAGAGGAGCCGCTTCATCACGCGTTCCACTTCGACTTCTGGCGCGCATAGAGCAGCAGCAGCGACAGCATGATGATGATGACGAAGAAGATCACCACGACCGCGGAGGCGTAGCCGATCTTGTAGAACTGGAAGGCCTGCAGATAGAGGAAGATGTTGAGCGTCTCCGACGCCGTCCCCGGCCCGCCCTGGGTGATCACGAAGATCGTGTCGAAGGCCTTCAGCGCGTCGATGGTGCGGATCACGATCGCGACCATGATGAAGGGCCAGACCAGCGGCAGCGTGATGTGGCGGAACATGTGCCAGGCATTGGCGCCGTCGATCAGCGCGGATTCATAGGGTTCTCGCGGCAGTCCGGCCAAACCGCCGAGCACGATCAGCATGACCAGCGGCGTCCAGTGCCAGACCTCGACCAGGATCAGCGTCGGGATCACCGTGTTGGGCGAATAGACCCAGGCCTGCGGGCCGATCCCGACCAGCGAGAGCAGGTAGTTCAGCACGCCGAGCTGGGGATGGAACATCATCGTCCAGACCAGCGCGACCGCGACCGGCGTCGCCATCATCGGCATGACGAAGATGGTGCGCAGCAGTCCGCGGAACGGGAATTCGCGATGGAAGACCAGCGCTGCGGCCGTGCCGAACAGGATCGGCAGCACGACCGCGAGCACCGTGTAATAGAAGGTGTGCCCCATCGACTCGATGAAGCGCGGGTCGCGCAGGAGCTCGGCGAAGTTCTGCAGGCCGACAAATTCCGGCCCGCCGCCGATCTTCCAGTCCTGCGTGGACATGTAGAGCGTGAACAGCCAGGGGAAGACGATCACGCTGGCGATGATCAGCACCGCCGGCAAAGAGAACAGCCAGTAGCGTGGCGTGAAATCCCGCGAGTCCGCCGCAGGAGCTTGCGCCGCGCTCGTAAGGCTACTGGCTGGCAGGGTGGTGCTGGTCATGTGTTGGAACCGTCATGCTCGGGCTTGACCCGAGCATCTCTTGGGAAATGCCCTCTGGTCGCGAGATGGCCGGGTCAGGCCCGGCCATGACGCGTAAGGACTGACCTTTAGCCCTGTTCGCTCTTGACCAGGACCGGCGCGAAGGCCTCCGTCGCCTTCTTCAGCTCGGTCGCGACATCGGCGCCACCGATCATGTTGGTCAGGCCAACGCCGAAGACGTCGCGGAACTCGGTGACCGGGACGATCTGCGGCAGCGCGGCGCGGGCGATCTTGGCCGAGTTCAGCAGGCACTCGAAATACTGCTTGCCGAATTTCGAGGCCTCGATCGTCGCCGTGTCGCTATAAGCCGAGGAACGGGCCGGAGCGCCGGCGCCGGCCTTCAGCATGGCGAGCTGCTGAGCCTTGTTGGTGATGAACTGGATGTAGAGCCAGGCCGCCTCCTTCTTGGCGGAGCCGCGCGAGATGCCGATGCCGTCGCCGAACATGCCGGCATGGTGCGCCTTCGGCCCGGGCGGGGTGACGCCGTAGCCGACCTTGCCGACGATGCGCGACTTGCTGGGGTCTTCCAGCGGGGTGGCGAAGCCGATGCCGTCGAGCCACATCGCGGCGCGGCCCTGCATGAAGGTGGTCTGGCATTCGTTCCAGTTGAAGCCGACCGAGCCGACCGGGCCAGTGTCCTTGTTGAGCTTCTTGTAGAGCTCGCCGGCCCAGATCGCCTCTGGCGTATCGGTCAGGAGCTTGCCGTCAGCCGAGGTGGTCTCGACGCCCTGGCCGAGCAGCAGGCAGGCCCAGACCGGGACGTTGGCGTTCTTCAGGCCGCGCGAGACGAAGCCGGCGACGCCCTTGGCCGGGTCGTGCAGCTTGGCAGCGGCGACCGCCATCTCGTCCATGCTCTTCGGGTAGGCGACGCCCTTCGCGTCGAAGAGCTCCTTGTTGTAGTAGACCATCCAGTAGTCGACGAAATAGGGCAGCGTATCGAGCGCCCCGTCGGCCTGGCGGGCATAGGCGACGGCGCCGGCACCGAAATCCTCGAAGTTGAAGTCAGGCGAGGTCAGCGACGCGTCCTTGATCATCGGCGCGAGGTCGGCGAACCATTTGCCCTTGGCCGCCATGCGCTTTTGCACATGCAGCGAGATCGCGCTGACGTCGAAGCTCGGCTTGCCGGAGGCGAACTCGATCACCGCCTTCTGGCGCTGCTGCTGCTCCGGCACCTGCTCGGAGGAGACCTTGATGCCGGTGAGCTCGGTGAACTCCTTCTCGGCGGCCTGGAACAGGTCGGAGCGCGGGTTCTTGACCAGCAGCACGTCGATCGACTGGCCGGAGAAGCGCTTCCAGTTGAAAGCGGCCTGGGCGTGCGCCTCGCGCAGCACCAGAGGCGAGGCGATGGCGCCGGTCGCGCCGAGCGCGGCGGCGCCGCGCAGCAGGCCACGCCGCGTCGGCTTCAGAATCTCGGTCATGGATGTCCTCCCCTGGACAGATATGCGGCCGTTGCAGGCCGTCTTGGCGGGCCGTCTTGATCCTGTTCCGGCAGGCGGGCTCAGCATGGCCCGCAACCGCCGGAATGGTGCGCACGCTAGTCCGGAACGAAGGCGGTTGCAAGCTAACATGTTGACGTGCACATAGTGATGCAACATGACCGAGCACCCGGGTTCCGATGACGACTTCTACGCTTCCCGCTCGCCCTCTCGGCCGCTCCGGCCTGAAGGTCACGACGCTCGGTTTCGGCGGCGCGCCGCTCGGTGATCTCTATGCCCATATCGACGAAGCCAGCGCGGTCGCCACGGTCGAGACGGCGCTCGCCGCCGGCATCAACCTGGTCGACACCTCACCGCTTTACGGGCACGGCCTCTCCGAGCACCGGATCGGCGCGGCGCTGCGGCGCTCGGGGCGCAAGGACGTGGTGATCTCGACCAAGGTCGGCCGCGTCGCCGAGCCCTTCGCCGGCCGCGGCAACGGCTCCGGCTATCGCGGCGGCCTTCCGCACGGAATGCGCTTCGACTATTCCTATGACGGTACGATGCGCTCGCTGGAACAGTCAGCGCTGCGCCTCGGCGTCGACCGGATCGATGTCGTGCTGATCCATGACGTCGATGTCTGGACCCATGGGCAGAACGCGATCGAGACCCGGTTTGCTGAGGCGATGGGCGGCGCCTATCGCGCCCTCGACAAATTGCGCGCCGCCGGCGCGGTCAAGGCCATCGGCGTCGGCGTCAACGAAGCCGAGATGTGCGAGCGCTTCGCCCGCGCCGGCGATTTCGACACGATGCTGCTGGCCGGGCGCTATTCCCTGCTGGAACAGCCCGGGCTCGCCTCCTTCATGCCGCTGGCGCAGCAGAAGGGCATCGGCCTGATGCTCGGCGGCGTCTTCAATTCCGGCATCCTCGCCACCGGCCCGATCGCAGGCGCGAAATACAATTACCAGCCGGCGCCGCCCGCAATCCTCGCCCGCGTCGCAGCGATCGAGGCGGTCTGCGCCCGCCATGGCGTGCCGCTGCGCCGTGCCGCGCTGCAATTCCCGCTTGGCCATCCGGCCGTGGCGAGCCTCGTCATGGGCGCGGTCAAGCCGGAGGAGGTCGCCGATCAGGTCGCCGAGCTCGCCGCGCCTGTTCCGGCCGCGCTCTGGACAGAGCTGAAAGCTGAGGGTCTGCTTGGTGCCGATGTCCCGGTTCCGGCCTGACGCCATGCGCATTGACGCCCATCAGCACTTCTGGAGCCTCGCTCGTGGCGATTATGGCTGGCTGACGCCGGCGCTCGGACCTATCCATCGCGATTTCAGCCCTGCCGACCTCGCGCCGCTCCTCGCCGCCCACGGAATCGAACGCACGATCCTGGTCCAGGCGGCACCGACCGAGGCCGAACCGGCCCATCTGCTCGACATCGCCGCGAAGACGCCTTTCGTCGCCGGCGTCGTCGGCTGGACCGATTTCGATGCGCCTGATGTAGCGGGGCGCATTACGGCGCTGGCCGCGAACCCGCTGCTCGTCGGCCTGCGCCCAATGGTGCAGGACATCGCCGATGACGGCTGGCTGGCGCGCCCGGAATTGGCACCCGCCTTCGAAGCGATGATCGCTCATGGCCTTGTCTTCGATGCACTGCTGAAGCCGCGCCATATCCCGGCGATGCTCACCGTGCTGGAGCGGCATCCGGACCTCGCCTGCGTCATCGACCACGGCGCCAAGCCCGATCTCGTCGGCGGCGACCTGACCGCCTGGCGCAGCGGCATGAGTGCGCTGGCGAAACGCCCGGACCTGACCTGCAAGCTCTCCGGGCTCGTCACCGAGGCCGGTCCGGACTGGACGCTGAAAACGCTCCGGCCGGTCGTCGAGCAGCTGCTCGCGACCTTCGGCCCGGAGCGGCTGATCTTCGGCAGCGACTGGCCGGTGGTGACGCTGCGCGCCTCCTATGGGCAATGGATCGAGGCTGCCGAAACGCTCCTCGCCAACCTTACCGAAGCACAGCGTATTGCCGTCTTCGGCGGCAATGCCGCAAAACTCTACCTCTCGCAACGCGGACGTCAGTGACATGCTCAGGGATATCGACCCGGTCCTCTCCGCCGATCTGCTCTGGGTGCTCGCGGCGATGGGGCATGGCGACGATCTCGCCCTCGTCGACGCCAACCACCCGGCCGAAAAGATCGCCCGCGCCACCACCAGCGGCCGGCTGGTGCGCCTGCCGGGCCTCTCCATGGCGCGAGCGGCGCGTGCCATCCTCTCGGTGCTGCCGATCGACGATTTCGAGCCGCAGCCGGCAAGGCGCATGCTGGTGGTCGGCGATGCCGCTGCGATACCCGAGGTGCAGGCACAGGTGCAGGCCGAACTCGATCGGGCGCTCGGCCGTCCGGAGCCGCTCGCCGGCATCGAGCGCTTCGCCTTCTACGAGGCGGCGAAACAGGCCTTCGCCGTGGTGCAGGTCGGCGATCCCCGCCCTTATGGCTGCTTCCTGTTCCGCAAGGGCGTGATCGCCGGCGAGCCCGGCTGAGCGGTTCAGCCCTGACCGATCAAGCCGAGAATGCCGCCGGCGATCGCGATATTGGCGACGAAGCCGTTGATGCGGTTGGCCCGGTCCAGCCCCTGATGATCCCAGAAATTGTTGAACATCGGCGTCGCCGCCACGAGGAAGGCGAGCAGCATCAGCGCCGCCAGCGAGACCTGGATGCCGCAGATGACCATCAGGCCGGCAACGATCTGCAAGGCGATGCCGGCCCATAAGGTTACAGCCGGCCACGGCAGGCCACGAGCGCCGATCAGGCTCGCCAGCAGGCCCCTGTTGATGATGTTGCGCAGGCCGGCGAAGGCGAAGGCCCCGCCCAGGAACAACCGCCCTGCAACGGCAGCGCTCTCCGCGCCAACCAGAAAGATGTCCGTTGCCATGATCCGTCCCCGTCCTGTGAAACGCGCCTCACAGGACGGCATGGCCGCTGCAGCGCTCTTCACCAGGACGAATCGGCTCGACCATTTGTGACATGCCGGCCGAATTTTTTATCGACGGCGGCTGCGAGCTACGCGCTTCCGACGAAACCGGAGCTAGGGCTTCGCGCCGGCCGCTCCCGGCATCGAGATCACCCTCCCATCGGGCATGATGATGTCGCCAGGCTTCTGGCCCGGTCCGCAATCGCCCACACGCTTGGCCTCGACCACGAGCTTGCGCTCGACCGGGCCGGCCTGCCCAGGCATGCCGGTGAGCGTGGTGGTGCCTTCGGTACGCACGGTCGCCTGGAAGTCACCGGTGACGGTACTGCTGCCGACCGCCTTGATCTGGCCGATTGCGCACTCGGTCGCAACCGCGTAGCCGGTCGCGGTCTTCTTGACCTCGACCTTCGAGCAGGCGGCGCCGGACATGCCGCCGAGCATGGCGCGATCGGTCCCGGGCCCGACGCATTGCTTGGCGCTGGTCTCGCCCTCGGCGCCGCTCGACTTGGTCTCCCAGAGTCCCGGCTTGCGCTGCGGAAGCTCGTCGGCGAAGGCCGGAACGGCCCCGAGAACGCTGGTTGCAACGGCGATGGCGACTGCCCTCATGCTCAAGTCTCCTCGGCTGCCCGTAAGGATCGATTCGGGGGCAAGACAGAGCGGGGGCGAGCGGCGATTTTAGGGCGAGGGCCCGGCACCTCGGGCGGACGGCAGGATGCCGTGAAGAATGGTGCCCCTGGCCGGGATCGAACCAGCACTCCTTGCGGAACTCGATTTTGAGTCGAGCGCGTCTACCAATTCCGCCACAGGGGCCCTTTTCAGGCGCGGCGGACTATAGCGATCGGCAAGAGCCGGTCAATCTCGCGTGAACGGCTTTTCCCGCGGCGTCGCAGCCATGGACGGAAGGCTCGGCGCCCGCTAAGGGGCGGCGATGTTCGAACGCCTCTATCTCTGGACGCTCTCGCTTGCCGCCCGCCGCAGTGCGCAGGTCTGGCTCGCCGTCGTCGCCTTCATCGAGAGCTCCTTCTTCCTGATCCCGGCCGACGTGCTGTTCGTGCCGATGGCGCTGGCCAAGCCTGAACGGGCTTATCGCCTCGCCTTGATCGCGACGGTGTTCTCGACGCTCGGCGGCATCGCCGGCTACGCGCTCGGCTACTATGCCTTCGACGCGCTGGCGCGGCCGGTGCTTGCCTTCTACGGCAAGCTCGATGCCTTCGAGCAATTGCGCGCCTGCGCCGGCCCCGACACGACGCTGCTGCTTTTGACCACCTCGGGCCTAGCGCATCTGCCGCCGATCAAGGTGGTGACGATCCTGGCCGGTGCCGTCCACATCGGTCTCGGCTTCTTCGTTCTGTCCTGCGTGCTCGCCCGCGGCGCCCGCTTCTTCGCCCTCGCCTTCCTGCTGCGCCGCTATGGCGAGACGATCCGGCACTTCATCGAGAAGCGGCTGAAGCTGATCGCGCTCGGCGGCGCGGCCCTGCTGATCCTGCTCTATTTCGGCCTCAAGCTGCTGACAGGCTCAGGACAGCTCCTCTCCTGCTGAGTACCGCCATGACCGGCCTTGCCTCGCGCCTCCTCGCCGATCCCCGCCGCCTGATCGCCTTGATCGGGCTCGTCAGCCTCGCCTTGATCGGCGGCGCCTGGTTCTTCGAGCTGGTCCTGCATCTGCGACCCTGCAAGCTCTGCCTCGAGCAGCGGGCCCCGCACTACGCCGCGATCGGCCTGACGACGCTGGCGCTGCTCCTCGCCCGCTCGCGCCGGCTGCAGATCGCGGCGCTCATCGTCCTCGCCTTGCTGATGGCCTGGAGCACCGGGCTCGGCGTCTATCATTCCGGTGTGGAGTGGGGGATCTTCGCCGGCCCGAACGACTGCGGCGGCACGCCGGCCCCGGCCGCGGCCGGGGTCCAGGACCTGATGAAGCAATTGCAGACGACCCGCATCGTCTCCTGCACGGAAGCCGCCTGGCGCTTCCTCGGCCTCTCCCTCGCTGGCTGGAATGCGCTCGCCTCGCTCGGGCTGCTGGCCATCGCCTTGCTCGGGCTGCGGAACGCCTCGCAGCGCCCAGCGTAGCCGCAGGGCTGACGCTCCACAGCAATCTCGATCGGGTCCGGAACGGCGATCCGCCGGCGGCGCCGGCCGTCCGATCCCGTAGCTACGCGTCCCGAATCACTCCGCATGGGCGCGCAGGCGGCCCCGACGCGCAGCCTCCCGGCATGATCGGCGGTTGGAATAACCGCGCGAATCATCTGTATTGCGCCCAGGAATCGGGTGCTCAGGCCACATTTCCAGCAGGTAGCGGGACGGTAAGGTCGCGTTAACCTTTATTAATCGATGGTCAACAGATGACGATGCCGACCAGACACGGACCGGCGCGCCGATGAACGTCGCAGGGCAGGGTCCAGCCATACGTTCCGCACGGCGCCCCCCAGCGCAGAGGCGGGCAGCGATATCTGTCGCGGCCGGCTGCCTGAGCTTGGCCATGGCCGGCTGCGGCGAGCAGAGACTTTCCGAATCGGAACTGGTGACGGCGACGCGCTGGCTCTCCGTCGAGCCGGGCCGTGCGATGATCGCCCTGCCGCCCGGCAGCCCTCCGATCATCGGCGTCACCCAGCGTGGCTACGAGAACGCGATCGCACAGACGATCTCGCTGGCGACGCGCGGCCGCACGCCCGGCGAGAACACGATCCAGGTCGCCTTCTTCACTGCCGCCGACCTGCCGGAGAGCACCGGCGTCGAGGGCAACCTGCTGAAGCTGCCGGGGATCGACGATTTCGCCGTGGCGCAGGACATGGAGGAGCGCCTGCCGGGTGTCGCCATGGCGCCCTCCGCCGTCTTCGTCCAGAACAGATACGGGCCGTTCGGCTACGCCTTCGGCCGCGGCAGCGGCGGCGAGGCCTGCCTTTATGCCTGGCAGCGCATCGCCGACGGCGACAGCGTCTTCCGGCCGCGATCGGGCGCTGTCTCGGTCCGCATGCGCATCTGCGATCCCAAGGCGACGGAAGCCTCGCTGCTGCGCCTCGCCTACGAGTATTCGCTCAACGCCTCCCTGCGGCGCAGCGGCTGGAGCCCGGCGGGGGACGCACCGGCGCCTGCGCCGGGGCTAGGCCAGGCCGGTGCGCCGATCTACCCGCTGCCGCAGGCCTCAGCCGAGGACGCGCCGAAGCTCCGGCGCGCCACCCGGCCGCGACCGCTGCGGGAGCCGCAAATCGAGACCGAACACCCCCGGGACGCGCAACCCGTCCCGGACAGGCCGCTGGCCGGATATCCGACCGTTCCCCCGCCGCCCACGACACCCTGAGAGAGCGAAGCGTCCCGAAAGCCGATGCGAACCGCGAGCTACGTCATCTTCTGGGCGATCGCCACGGCCATCGTGGTCGCGCTGATCTCGCTGCCGATCAGCCTGCAGGCGCATCTGATCGCCGGGACGATCGTGGTCGGGGCGATGATCCTGCTCAAATTCCTGCGGCCATACGGCGTCTGGCGCCTGATCGCGCTCGGCCTCGGCACCGCGATCGTGCTGCGCTATGTCTACTGGCGCACGACGAGCACGCTGCCGCCGGTCAACCAGCTCGAGGACTTCATCCCCGGGCTGATCCTCTATCTGGCCGAGCTCTACAATATCGGCATGCTGTTCCTCAGCCTGTTCGTGGTGGCGATGCCGCTGCCGCGGCGCAAGAGCGCGCCGCCGATCCCCGCCGATGCCCCGACCGTCGACGTCTTCGTGCCGTCCTACAACGAAGAGCCCGAGCTCCTGGCGACGACGCTCTCGGCCGCGCTCGCCATGGACTATCCGGCCGGCCGGCTCACCGTCTACCTGCTCGACGACGGCGGCACCGACGAGAAGTGCAATGCCGACAATTTCGTCGCGGCCAGCGCCGCGCGCGAGCGGCGGGCGGCCCTGCAGACGCTCTGCGAGGGCCTCGGCGTCACCTATCTGACGCGCGAGCGCAATGTCAGCGCCAAGGCCGGCAACCTCAACAACGGCCTCGCCAATTCCAGCGGCGACCTCGTCGTCGTCTTCGACGCCGACCATGCGCCGGCGCGTAACTTCCTGACCGAGACGATCGGCTATTTCGACAGGGACCCGAAGCTGTTCCTGGTCCAGACGCCGCATTTCTTCATCAACCCCGACCCGCTGGAGCGCAACCTCAAGACCTTCAAGGCGATGCCGTCCGAGAACGAGATGTTCTACGGCATCATCCAGCGTGGCCTCGACAAGTGGAACGCCTCGTTCTTCTGCGGCTCGGCCGCGGTGCTGCGCCGCACGGCGCTGAAGACGACGAACGGCTTCTCCGGCCGCAGCATCACCGAGGACGCCGAGACCGCGATCACCCTGCACGCCACCGGCTGGAACAGCATCTATGTCGACAAGCCGCTGATCGCCGGGCTCCAGCCCGCGACTTTCGCGAGCTTCATCGGCCAGCGCTCGCGCTGGGCGCAGGGCATGATGCAGATCCTGATCTACCATCGCCCGATGCTGAAGAGCGGCCTCTCGCTGCCGCAGCGCCTGTGCTACTCGTCCTCGGCCCTGTTCTGGCTGTTCCCCTTCGTGCGCCTGACCTTCCTGGTGGCGCCGCTGTTCTACCTGTTCTTCGGGCTGGAGATCTTCACCGCCTCGGGCGCCGAGTTCATCGCCTACGTCTTCAGCTACATGGCGGTGAACCTGATGATGCAGAACTATCTCTATGGCCGCTATCGCTGGCCGTGGATCTCCGAGCTCTACGAGTTCATCCAGTCGGTCTATCTGCTGCCGGCGGTGGTCTCGGTGCTGCTCAACCCCGGCAAACCGACCTTCAAGGTCACCGCCAAGAGCGAGGAGCTTGGGACGCGGCGGATTTCCGAGCTCGGCCTGCCCTTCTTCATCATCTTCGCCGTGCTGGCGCTCGGCGTCGTCGCCACCTATTGGCGCACCATCACCCAGCCCTACAACGCCGACACCACCTTGGTGGTCGGGCTCTGGAACATCCTCAACCTGCTGATGGCGGGCTGCGCCCTCGGCGTGGTCTCGGAGCGGCCGGAAGGGCGCGGCGCCCGGCGTTTCCCGGTGAAGCGCCGCGGCGAGATCAGCATCGACGGCCGCACCGCGCCGATCATCACCGAGAACGTCTCCGTCGACGGCGTCGCCGTCCGGATCCTGTCCAAGGGCTTCGACACGCTGCCGGTGAACAGCAAAGGCGAGATCGCCTTCCAGACCTCGATCGCGATGCCACCGGGAGCGCTGCCCGTGCGCGTCGTCCGCCACGCCTCGGACGAGAGGGGCCTGGTGCTCGGCTGCCGCTACGAGCCGAGCGAGCCGCTGCACAGCCGCATCATCGCCGATCTCTGCTTCTCCGACGCCGGAATCTGGAGCGATTTCCAGAAGGCCCGGCGCCAGAACATGGGCGTCGTCTACGGCACGCTGCGCTTCCTGCGGATCGCCGTGTTCCAGACCAGCCGCGGCCTGTCCTATTTCTTCGGCCTCTACCGCTTCGCCCGCTCCAATACCCAGCGGAAGGCGGCGGAATGAGAACGCATCTCTTGCCCATCCTCGCCGCCGCGGTGATCCTCCCGATCGGGGGGCTTAGCTTGGGTCCGCGGGCCCAGGAGACTCCGGCGACGCCATCGCCGGAGCCGGCGCCGTTCATGATCGCGCCGCCGGCCCAGCAGCCGCCGGTCTCTCGCCCGGCCGAGCCGAAGCCGCCGGCAGCAGCGACACCGGCCGCGCCCGCGATTCCCGCCAGCTTCGCCTTCAAGCCGCTGCTGCCGGCCGCCCGCGTCGCTCTCGAAGGCGAGAGCGATGCACGCAGCTGGGCCTTTCACCTGACCCAGGACGAGGCCAGCGCCGATCTCAATCTCGACGTCGCCTTCCAGAACGCGCTGGTGGTGATGCCGGAGGTCTCGCGCCTGACGGTGCGCATCAACGGCGAGCGCGTGATGGAAGCGCCCATCGCTTCCGCCGATCGCCTGAAGCGGACCTCCACCGCGATCCGCAAGGGCCTGCTCAGGCCCGGCCAGAACACGATCCGCTTCGAGGCCGTGCAGCGCCACCGCACCGACTGCACGATCGCCTCGACTTATGAACTGTGGACGCGCATCGACGGCGCCGGCACCCGCCTCTCCTTCAGGAATCCGGCGCAGCAATCACGCCTGCGCAGCATCGACGACCTGCCGGCCGTCGGCGGCGACGAGAGCGGGCAGACGACGATCCACATCGTCGCGCCGGGCGCGACGCGCGCCGTAGCCGCCAACAGCATCCTCGCGGTGGCGCAAGGGGTGGCGCTGCGCGGCCGCTACAGCCAGGCCGCCGTCAGGGTCTCCGAACGCCTGCCGGAGCGGATCCGGCCGGGCGTGCTGACCGTCCTGCTCGGCACGACCAAGGAAGTGCGCGAGCTGCTCGGGACATTGCCGGCCGAGGCCGGGGCCGGCAGCTTCCTCGGCTTCATCGCCAATCCCAGGCTCGGGCCGGCGACCCTGCTCGTCACCGGCGAGACTTGGCCGGATCTCGAGGCGATCGTCGCCAAGCTCCTGACCGGGCCGGTCTCGCGGCCGACCAACATCAACCGCAAGACGATGGACACGTCGAGCTGGCACGTGCCCGATGCGCCCTTCATCTCCGACCAGCAGATGCTGCGCTTCTCGGAGCTCGGGGTCGCCACGCAGGAATCCTCCGGCCGACGCATGCGTGTGCGCGCCGTCATCGCCATGCCCGGCGACTTCTACGCCAATGCCTATGGCGAGGCGACGCTCTATCTCGACGGCGCCTATGCGGAGGAGGTCCTTCCCGGCGCCAGCCGCGTCGAGATCTTCGTTAACGGCAATGTCGCGGCGACCGTGCCGCTCAATGGCGCCAATGGCGGGCTCTTCCAGCAATCGCCGATCCCGATCCCGCTCCGGCACTTCCGACCGGGGATCAACGAGGTCTGGTTCGAGGCCGTCACGCTGACGCGGTCCGATCTCGCTTGCGGACCGGGAGCGACCTTGCCGGGCAAGAACCGTTTCGCGCTGTTCGACACGACCACGCTGGCGATTCCGGACTTCGCCAAGATCGGGGTCAGCCCCAATCTCGCCGCCGTGGCCGGCACCGGCTTCCCCTATTCGATCGCCGCGCATGTCGGCCTGATCGTCGGCCGGCAGGACCTGCCCAATCTCGGCGCGGCCGCGACCCTGCTGGCGCGGCTGGCCCAGCGCGCCGACCGGCCGCTGCCGATCGACCTCGTCGGCAGCGCTGCGACCATCGGCAGCCGCCCTGCCCTGATCGTCGGTGCCGCCGGACAATTGCCTGCCGGATTGCTGCCGCGCGTCGGCATCGCCGACAATGTCCGCAACACCTGGCCGCAGCGTGCGGACGCTGTCGTCGTCGTGCCGGAAACCGAGGGCACGGCGGTGTTCGACGCGGTGATCAACCGCTTCCAGGGCCGGCAGACGACGCCGGAGGATTCGGGCGGCGGCGCACCGACGACCGAGGCGATCCGCGACCGCTGGCGCGGCTCGTTCGGCGGCCCTTTCGCCCGCTACTTCATCGGCTTCGACCAGTGGCTGCAGCGGACCTTCGACCTCTCCTTCGCGCAGCTGCGCACGCCAACGCGGGCGCCGAGCCTCTATGAGCCGGCCGAGGGCGCCGAGCTGATCGCCGCCCAGGCGGTCGATCCCGATACGCGCCAGGTCTGGACCGCCTTCGTCGCGCGCCAGGAGGAAAGCCTGGAGAAGGCCGTGGACAGGCTCGTCACCCCCGGCAACTGGGCCGGGATGGCCGGCAAGGTCACCACCTTCCGCAGCGGGCAGGACAATCACGTCATCTCGGCGGACAGCACCTCCTTCGTCATGACCCGGGCGTTCAGCCTGGCCAATATGCGCCTGGTCTTCGCCAACTGGATGTCGAGCAATATCGGCATCTACGCGCTGACCCTGCTGGGGGCCTGCATCGCCCTCGGCATCGGCACCTCCCTGATGCTCGGCCGCCTGGGGAGGCGCTCATGAGACGGTTGCGCACGGCCCTCACCGCGATCCTGCTCGGCCTCGCCCCCGCTGCGCAGGCGGGCCTTCCGGCCGGCGCCTGGGAGCTCTACCGGCAGAAGTTCGTCACCGCCGAGGGACGCGTCGTCGATGATGCCAATGGCGGCATCAGCCATAGCGAGAGCCAGGGCTACGGGCTGTTGCTGGCCTGCCTCGCCGGCGATCGCGGCAGCTTCGCCAGCATCCTCTCCTTCACCCGGACCGAGTTGCTGATCCGCGACGACGGGCTCGCCGCCTGGCGCTGGGATCCGAAGGCGACGCCGCGCGTCAGTGACATCAACAATGCCAGCGACGGCGACCTCCTGATCGCGGAAGCGCTCGCCTGCGCCGGGACGCGCTGGGCGATGCCGGCCTACACCAATGCGGCCCGCCAGATCGCCCGCTCGCTCGCCAAGGTCGCCCTGCTGAAGCGTGGCGGCCAGACCTGGCTGATGCCGGCGGCAAAGGGCTTCTCGGAACAGGATCGACCGGACGGACCGGTGGTCAACCCGTCCTACTGGGTGTTCGAGACCTTCCCTGTCCTCGCCAAGCTCACCGGCGACCAGAGCTGGATGCAGGTGCAGGCCAGCGGGCTGAAGCTGCTCGACGACCTCGCCAAGCGCAAGACGCCGGCTGCCGACTGGCTCTCGATCAGGGGCGAGCCAAAGCCGGCCGAGGGCTTCCCGCCCCAGTTCGGCTACAACGCATTGCGCATCCCGCTCTATCTCCTGCGCGCCGGCCTTGCCGACAAGCAGCGCCTCGAACCCTTCCGCCAAGCCTGGGCCAATGGCACGGCGGTGATCGACGTGACGAACGGCAAGCCGGTCGAGCCGCTGCCGGACGTCGGCTATCGCATCCTGAACGCCGCCATGGCCTGCGCGCTCGACCGGACGCCGGTCCCGGCCGAGCTGAAGACCTTCGAGCCTACGCTCTATTACCCGTCGACGCTGCACCTGCTCGCCCTCTCGATGCTGAGTGAGAGGTATCCGCAATGCATGTGAAATCCGCGCTGATCGCAGTCGCGGCCTCCGGCGCCGCCTTCTATGCGCTCGGCCGCTATGGCCATGACCTCGATTGGCCGCAGGCGCCGGTGCCGGCCGTGCAGCAGGCGCAGGCCGAGACGCATCCCGATCCCAGCCAACCCGCCTTGCCCGCGGCCGGGCAAACCGAGACGGAGCTGGCTCAGGCTCCCGCCGCGCCGGGGCGCCCGGCCGCACCGGCCGGGCAGCCGCAGAGAGTCGACGAGACGGCGCTGCGCTATTTCGCCAGCCAAGGCGACACCCGCCGCTATGAGGCGGAACTCGCCCGGCTGCGCGCGCTCTATCCGGAATGGAAGCCGCCGACCGATCTGAGCGCGTCGCTGCCGACCGGCGATCCCGAGCTGGAACGGGTCTGGAAGCTGTTCGCCGAGGGCAAGTTCGGCGAGGCGCGCGCGGCGATCGCCCAGCGCAGCAGCGCCGATCCGAACTGGCAGGCACCGGCCGACCTCACCGCCCAGCTTGACCGGGCTGAAGCCAGCCTGCGCCTGGTCAACGCCTCCAATGCCAAGCAATGGGAGCAGGTGATCCGGATCGGCACCGAGACGCCGGCACTGCTGACCTGCGCCAATGTCGACGCGCTCTGGCGCGTGGCCGAGGCCTTCGTCCAGACCGGCGCGCCGGAGCGGGCGCGCGACGCCTATGCCTATGTGCTGACGAACTGCACCAACGCGGCCGAGCGCGTCGGCACCATGCAGAAGGCGCTCGCCAGCCTGCCTGAGACGCTGGTCAGCCCCCTGCTGGCGCAGGAGAAGCAGAACGAGTTCTCGAGCATTCGCGACGAGATCGCGCGGCGCCATATCGGCAAGGCAGCGGAAGACCCCAGCCTGACCGCCACGCCCGAAGAGCTCCGGCGCATCGAGGCGCTCGCCAACGCCGCGACGACGCCGGACGACGCGATCCTGCTCGGCTTCTACAGCTTCCGACACAATGATGCGGCCAAGGCCGTGACCTGGTTCCAGACCGCGCTGGCGCGCAATGGCGGCGCCAAGGCGGCGGAAGGAGCCGTGCTCGCGCTCGGCGCGCAGCAGAAATACCAGGAGGCCGAGACGCTCGGAGCGCAATGGCTCGAAGCCGGCCCGGCGAACCGCAAGGCCTATCTCGACGTCGCGACCGCGCTGATCGCGCAGGAGCCGGCGCCGCGGCTTGAGCGCGCCGTCATCGAGCGCATCGCCAGGACCGTCGGCGTCGATCGCTATGCGCCCGGCGGCGCCGCGCTGGGCTGGTATGCCTATAATTCCGGCCAGATCGCCCCGGCCGAAACCTGGTTCGAGACCGCCCTCGCCTGGGATCGCAACTACGAGCCGGCCGCCTACGGCCTCGCCTTGGTGCATCAGCGCCTGCGCGACCTGGCGGCCTTACGCGCCATCATCGCCGAATGGCGCAACCGCTCGCCGCGCATCGCCGATCTGCTGAATCCGGCGCGCAGGCGGTCCCCAGCCCCCGAGCGGGAAGCCCAACCGCTCCCGGAGACGTCGCCAACCGCACGGACAGCCCCGGTACCCGAACCGGTCGAGCGGGCGCCACGTCGCTTCGTTCGAACCGAGCCCGCGCCGGCGATGCGCTACGAAGACGACATTCCGGCTGTGGCGGCGCGCCGCCCCGCAGCCGAGCGCCCGCGCAGCGGCTCCTGCGGCACGGGCACGGACGGGGCGGCCGCGCTCCAGCGTGGCTGGTGCCTGCTCAACCTGAAGCGCCCGGCCGCCGCGGCAGAAGCCTTCGCGGCGGCGATGCGCAGCGGCGATGCGCAGGTCGCGGCCGACGCCGCCGCTGGCAAGACCTATGCGAAGCTCCAGCAGGGGCTGACGGCCGAGGCCGGCGCCGCGGCCGCCAGTGCCAACCTGCCCCCGGCGCGGCGCAAGGAACTGCAGAGCCTGCTGCTCGCCGAACGCTTCTATGCTCAGTACGACGCCAAGGACTTCAACGGTGCCCTGCTCACGCTCGGCGCTCGGGGCCGCTATGCCTCCGAAAGCACCGACCTGATGCTGATGCGCGGCTGGTCCTATTTCAATCTCGGCCGCTTCGACGATGCCGCGCAGGTCTTCCAGGCGCTCTACCGTGCCAATGGCTCGCCACAGGCGATGTCCGGCCTGACGGCGATCCGCGACGCCACCCAGCGCAATCGCTACTGAGCCAGCCCACCTGGCGGTCGACCGATGGCGCGATGAACGCGACCTTCGCCATAACCCTGACGAATAGCCTATCCCCGATTTCGACTTGGACAGACTGGGATCACGGTCCCCACTATCGCGCCAACAAGGAACGAGGGGATCGAACCATGAAGATGCATGCCGCCGGGCTTGCGGGCCTGATGCTGGTTGCGGGCCTGCAGGGGCAGGCCCTGGCCGAGGAGACGGTCCTGCGGGTCAGCTCCGGCGCCAGCAATGTCTCGACCCTCGACGCCCACCGCGCCAGCGCGACCGACGACAAGGCCCTGGTCGGCTGGCTCTATAACGGCCTCGTCCGCTTCAAGCCCGGCAGCGCCGATCCGAAGGACCTGGAACCCGATCTCGCCGAGCGCTGGGAGACCTCGCCGGACGGCAAGGTCTGGACCTTCCATCTGCGCAAGGGCGTCAAGTTCCATGGCGACTGGGGCACGCTCGACGCCGAAGACGTCGTCTATTCGCTGCAGCGCGCCGCCGATCCGAAGCGCTCGACCTTCTCCTCGGATTTCTCGGCGATCGACAAGGTCGAGAAGGTCGACGACCTCACTGTGCGGGTCACGCTGAAATACTCGGACGTCAATTTCCTCGGCCGCGTCTCGAACTACCATGGCGGCAACATCGTCAGCCGCAAGGCCGGCGAGGAGCTCGGCGACCGCTATGGCGCCAAGCCCGTCGGCACCGGCCCCTTCACCTTCGTCGAGCAGGTGACGCAGCAATATGTGAAGCTCGCCGCCAATCCCGACTATTTCCGCGGCAAGCCGAAGATCGACACGATCATGATGCGCGCCATCCCCTCGGACAGCGCGCGCGAGCTCGCCTTCACCTCTGGCGAGCTCGACCTGTTCTACGCCAAGCGCGAGCAGCGCTGGGTCGATTCCGCCCGCAAGCGCCCCGGCTTCAATGTCGAGATCTTCCAGCCCGGCGAATACCGTTTGCTGCACATCAACCGCAGCCAGCCGCCGCTCGACGACATCCGGGTACGCCGCGCCATCGCCGCCGCGGTCAATGTCGACGACCTCGTGCGCTTCGTCGGCAAGGATGTCGGCCCCAAGGGCTGCTCCATCGTGCCGCCGGGCTATCTCGGCGAGGATTGCACCGTCCGCTACGGCTTCGATGTGGCCAAGGCCAAGGCGCTGCTGGCGGAGGCCGGCCACAAGGACGGCATCACCATCAAGGCGATCGTCTCCAACATCTCGGCGCAGCAGCCCTTCATGGAGATCATCCAGGCGCAGCTCGCCAAGGCCGGGATCAAGCTGGAGATGCAGGTCGTCGACCACGCGACCTATCAGAGCCAGAGCCGCAAGGACCTGAGCGGGCTCGTCTTCTACGGCGCGGCGCGCTTTCCGATCGCCGACACCTATCTCAGCGAGTTCTTCCACTCGCGCGCGACGGTCAACACCCCGACCGCGGCGACGAACTTCTCGCACTGCGCCATCGCCGACAAGGAGATCGAGGAAGCGCGTGTCGCTCCGAATGCCGACGCACAGAAGGCCCTCTGGAAGGAGGCGCAGCGCAAGATCATGGACGATGTCTGCGCGATCCCGCTGTTCGAACTGCGCCAGGTTTGGGCCCGCAGCGACAAGCTCGACTTCGGCTATGAGCTGAAGGGCGCGCTCAACCTCGCCCCGCCGATCACGGAGAAGACCACGCTGAAGGTGCGCTGAGGCGAAGCATTCCTGATTGTTCTGTCCGCAGGGCCGTCATTGCGAGGAGCGAAGCGACGAAGCAATCCAGGGGCGGCAGAGCGAGCCCTCCTGGATTGCTTCGCTTCGCTCGCAATGACGGTTCAGGCTGATCGGGTAGTGATCAAGGGCGACGGTCAGCCCGGATTCGGCGTCAGGATCGTCCGCGAGATTTCCGCCGCCGCCTCGCGCGCGCTTTCGAGGAAGGCGGCGACCAACCTGGCATTGCGGCTGTCGCGGTTGCGGCAGAGCTGGAAGTCGAGCTGGAATTCCGGCTCGAAGCGGCGGATCGCGATCTTGTCGCGCAGGCCGCCGACGATCAGCGGATGCACCAGCGAGACGCCGACGCCGGCCGCAACGAACTCGCACAAGGTCGGCGAGACATTCGCGACCATCACCACCTCCGGCGTGACACCATGGCCTTCGAGCACCCGGCTGATGCTGCGATGGGTATGGCTTTCCGGATCGAAGGAGATGAACGGCACCCCGGCGAGATCGCGCGGGGTGATCACCTCCTTCTCCGTCAGCTTATGGCCGAGCGGCAGGATGCAGACCACGGGGTGGCCCATCATCGGCTCGGCTGCGACATAAGGGTTGTCGACCGGGGCGATGATCAGGCCGACGTCCAGCCTGTGGGTGACGAGCGCATCGGAAATCCATTGCGAGCTGCGCGACTGGACCGAGCAGAACACGCCCGGCTGCCGCGCGAGGAAGCGCGAGGTCGCCTCCTGAATGAAGGAACCGGAGAGCGCCGGCATCACGCCGATCAGCAGACGGCTCTGCTCGTCGCGGCGGATCGCCTCGACCGCGTTCTCGACCTGGCGCACGCCGGCAAAAATCCGGTCGATCTCCTCATAGAGGCGCATGCCGCGCCGCGTCGCCACCAGCCGGCCCTTGACCCGGTCGAACAGGCGCAGGGCCGTATCCTCTTCGAGATGGGCGATCAGCTTGCTCATCGCCGGCTGCGAGACGTTCATCATCTCGGCCGCGCGGCTGACGGTGCCGTATTCGATCACCGCCTTGAAAGCCTCGACCTGGCGCAGGTTGAGCCGCCTCACCATGGCATAACCTCTGGGAATAGAGTGCAGAGAAAAACGACTTTGACGAAATACAATGTCGCTCCCTAACGTCAAAGGGCGAAAGGGATTTTCATGCGGCCGGACATCATTGTCATCGGAGGGGGAACGGTCGGCGCCGCCATCGCCTACGGCCTTGCCCGCGGACGGCAGAAGGTGCTGCTGCTCGACGGCGACGATGGCGATTTCCGCGCGGCACGGGCGAATTTCGGGCTGGTCTGGCTGCAGGGCAAGGGCTTGGGCATGCCGGCCTACCAGGCCCTGACCCGCGACAGCATCGCGCTCTGGCGCGGCCTGACCGACCAGCTCGAAGCCGAGACGGCGATCGATCTGACCTATGAGCAGAATGGCGGCCTCGCCTTCTGCCTGGGCGAAGAAGCCTTTGAGAAGCGCAAGCTCGACCTGCTGCGCCTCCATAACCAGCGCGGCGACGGCGAGCCGGACTGGGAGATGCTCGACCGCCCGGCGCTGGCGAAGCTACTGCCGAAGGTGACACTCGGGCCGGATGTCGCCGGTGCCAGCTTCGGCCGGCGCGACGGGCACGCCAATCCCTTGCGCTTGCTGGCGGCGCTGCATGCCGGCGTCCTCAGCCATGGCGGCGCGCTACGCCATCGCGCCCGGGTGCAACGGATCGAGCGTGTCGGCACCGACTTCAAGCTCGTGCTCGACGGCGAGACGCTGACAGCGGCACGGATCGTCATCGCCGCCGGACTGGGCTCACCCGAGCTGGCGCGTCAGGTCGGTCTCGACGTCCCCTTACGGCCGGAGCGCGGCCAGGTGCTGGTCACCGAGCGGCTCGCTCCCTTCCTGCCGCTGCCGGCGAGCGGCCTGCGCCAGACCGGCGAGGGTACGGTGATGATCGGCGCGACCAAGGACGATCCCGGCTACGACGTCTCGACCACCGGCGAGGCGGCGGCACGGCTCAGCCGCAAGACCGTGCAGATCGTCCCTGCCTTGGCGAAGGTCGGCCTCATCAGGCAATGGGCCGGCCTGCGCATCATGACGCCGGACAGCTACCCGATCTATGCGCAGTCGCAGAGCCATCCCGGCGCCTTCGTCGCGCTCTGCCATTCCGGCGTGACGCTCGCCGCCTTCCACGCCGAGGAACTCGCCTGCGCCATCGCCGCAGGCGCGCTGCCCGAGCGCCTTTCTCCCTTCCACCAGAGTCGATTCGATGTTCCGCAAGCTGCATGATCCGGGGCCGCAGGCGGTCACCATCTTCATCGACGGGCGCCCCGTCGCGGCCGAGCTCGGCGAAAGCGTCGCCGCGGTGCTGCTGCGCCAGCAGGAAGGCTGGAGCCGCACGACACCGGTCTCGCAGAGCCCGCGCGCGCCCTATTGCATGATGGGCGTCTGCTTCGAGTGCCTGGTCGAGATCGACGGCCAGGGCTCGGTCCAGAGCTGCCTGACGCCAGTCGCCAACGGCATGCGCATCGCCCGCCAGCAGGGCCGCAGGAGCCTGTCGGCATGAGCGAGCACAGCGATCTCCTGATCGTCGGCGCTGGCCCAGCCGGCATGGCCGCCGCCGTCACCGCCCGCCGCCACGGCCTTTCCGTCCGCGTCGTCGACGACCAGCCGGCGCCCGGCGGCCAGATCTGGCGGGGAATCGAGACCGTCGCCGCGACGCCCCGCGCCAGGCGGCTCGGCGAGAGCTACCTTTCCGGCGCCGAGCGCGCCGCGGCCTTCCGCGCCTGTGGTGCGCTCTACGAGCCGGAAAGCCAGCTCTGGCAGATCGAGCCGGGCTTTCGCGCCTTCGTCACGCGAGGCGGCAAGGCCCGAACCGTGACGGCAGAGGCGATCATCCTCGCCACCGGCGCGCAGGAGCGGCCCGCGCCCTTTCCCGGCTGGACGCTGCCGGGCGTGCTGACAGTCGGCGCGGCCCAGATCCTGCTGAAGACGGCCGATTCCGTACCGGAAAAGCCGGTCTGGATCGCCGGCTGCGGACCGCTGCCGCTGCTCTACATGACCCAGCTTCTGGCCACGGGCGGCCGCATCGCCGGCTTCCTCGACACCACGCCGCGCGGGCGCATCGGAACCGCGCTCCGTCACCTGCCGCAGGGTCTCGGTCGCCTCGGCGATCTCCTGAAGGGCCTATCCTGGTCACTGGCGCTGCGCCGTGCCGGCATCCCGATCATCCGCCATGTCACCGAGCTACGTGCCGAGGGCGAGGATTGCCTCCAGCGCCTGCGCTACCGCACGGAAGACGGGCGCGAGGCCGAGGTTCCCGCCGAGGTGCTGCTCGTGCATGAGGGCGTGGTACCGAACATCCATGCGCCGCTGGCGCTCGGCTGTGCTGTTCAATGGCATGCCGGTCAGCACTGCTACGTCCCGGTGCTCGACGCCTGGGGCGAGAGCTCGCAGGCCAATATCTTCGTCGCCGGCGATGGCGCCGGCATCGGCGGGGCCGAGGCGGCCGAACCGCGCGGGCGGCTCGCGGCGCTGCGGATCGCTGCAAGGCTTGGCCGGCTCGACGATGCCACCGCCGAAACCGCCGCTGCGACCGAGCGCAATGCCCTTACCAGCGCGCTTGCGCTACGGCCCTTCCTCGACGCGCTCTATGCGCCGCGCCCGCAGCTCTATGTGCCGCCGGACGACACACTGGTCTGCCGCTGCGAGGAGGTCACGGCCGGCGAATTGCGCGCCCGTGCGGTCGAAGGGCGGCCCGGCCCCAACCAGCTCAAGGCCTTCACCCGCGTCGGGATGGGGCCCTGCCAGGGCCGGCAATGCGGCTACAGCATGGCCCATATCGTCGCCGCGGCGCAGGGCCGCTCCGTAGAGGAGGTCGGCTTCTACCGGATCAGGCCACCGCTGAAGCCGGTGACCCTCGGCGAGCTCGCCAGTCTCGACGAGCAGGAGCCGGCAGCATGAGCGAGGCCGCATTCGACGTGGTCGTGGTCGGCGGCGGTCTGCACGGCCTTTCCGCTGCGCTGCACCTCGCCCGCGCCGGCCGAAAGGTCGCGCTGGTCGAGCGGCGCTGGACCGGCCGCCACGCCTCCGGCGCCACGGCGGCGGGCGTGCGCACCCTCGGCCGCGACATCGCCGAGATCCCGATCTCGCTGGAAGCCATGGAAATGTGGCACCGGATCGAGACGATCGTCGGCGACCATTGCGGCTTCCACGCCCACGGCCAGCTGCGTGTCGCCGAGAAAGCCGAACATATGCCAGCCCTGATCGAGCGGCAGGCGCGCACCAGCGCCCTCGGCTACAGCCATGAGGAGCTGATCGACGCCGCCGAACTGCATCGCCTCGTGCCGGCGCTGAGCCCGCATTGCGTCGGCGCTCTGGTGGCGCGGCGCGACGGCGCCGCCGACCCGCACCGCACTATCGCCGCCTTCCGCCGATGCTGCGAGGCCGAAGGCGTCACCATCGCTGAGGGCTGCGGCGTCGAGGCGGTCGACCGGCAAAGCGGCGACTGGCTGCTGATCTGCGGCGACCGCCACTTTCGCGCGCCCCAGATCGTCAACGCCGCCGGCGCCTGGGCCGGACGGCTCGCGGCCCTGTTCGGCGATGCCATTCCGCTCGGCGTGCGCGCCTCGATGATGATCGTCACCGAGCGGCTCGCGCCGCTGCTCGATCCCGTCGTCAGCGTCGTCGGCCGGGCGCTCTCCTTCAAGCAATCGGATCAGGGCACGCTGGTGATCGGCGGCGGCCTGCAGGGCTCGGCCGATCTCGACCGCGAGCGCAGCACCGTCGATTTCCGCAACCTTGCCCGGGGCGCGCGCGCCGCCAGCGATCTCTTCCCGGCGGTGCAGGGCGTTCGCATCGCCCGCTGCTGGACCGGCATCGAGGCGGAGACATCAGACCACGTCCCGGTGATCGGCCTCTCGCCGAATGCGCCCGGCCTCGTCCATGCCTTCGGCTTCTCCGGCCATGGCTTCCAGCTGGTGCCGGTGGTCGGATCGATCCTGGCCGACCTCGTCACCGAGGGCCGGACGCGCCGGGAGATCGCCGCCTTCGCGCCCGGGCGGCTGATGCAGGAAAGGGCGGTGGCATGATCGGCTATCTGGTCCGGCGCATCCTGCTCGCCATCCCCACTCTGTTCGTGATGCTGACCGCGATCTTCGTGCTGGTGCGGCTCGTGCCGGGCGATGCCGCCTCGGTCATCCTCGGCGACCAGGCCAGCGCCGCTTCGCTCGCGGCGCTGCGCGAGAAACTCGGCCTCGACCAGCCGGTCCACGTCCAGTACCTCGCCTTCCTCGGCAAGATCCTGACCGGCGATTTCGGGCAGTCGCTGTCGAGCGGGCGCAGCGTCATCCGCGAGGTGCTGCTCGTCCTGCCCTCGACGATCGAGCTGACCGTCGCCGCCATCACGATCGGCCTCGTCTTTGGCCTGCCGCTCGGCGTCGCCGCTGCGCTCAGCCGCAATGGCTGGGTCGACTATGTCTCGCGCGTCGTCTCGCTGGTCGGCCTGTCCTTCCCGGCCTTCGTCTCCGGCATCCTGATGCTGATCGTCTTCGCGATCCAGCTCAACTGGTTCCCGGTGCTCGGCAACACCAGCGGCGCCGGCAGCTTCGTCGAGCGGATGCGGGCGCTCGCCCTGCCCGCCCTGAACCTCGGTATCATTATGACCGCCTATGTAATGCGCGTGACCCGCGCCGCCATGCTCGGCGTGCTGACCGAGGACTATATCCGCACCGCCCGCGCCAAGGGCGTCGGCCCGGCCCAGCTCGTCGTCACCCATGCCCTGCGCAACGGGCTGATCCCGATCATCACCGTGGTCGGGCTCTATTTCGGCACGCTGATCGGCAATTCGGTGCTGACCGAGATCATCTTCAACCGGCCCGGCCTCGGCAAGCTGATCATCGGCGCGCTCAATGCCCGCGACTACACCCTGCTGCAGGGGCTGATGATCATCTTCGCGATCTGCGTGATCGTCGTGAACACGCTGACCGATCTCGCCTACGGCCTCGTCGACCCCAGGGTGAAATACTCATGAGCGCCGCCGACACCCCCGTCGCGATCCAGCCCGGCGGGCTCTGGCTCGCCTTCACGCAGAACCGGCTCGCCTGGGTCGGGCTCGTCCTGCTGGCACTGATCGTCAGCATCGCGCTGTTCGCGCCCTGGCTCGCGCCGCATGATCCGCTCGAACAGAACATCGTGGCGCGGCTGGAGCCGCCTTCCGCCGAATTCTGGCTCGGCACCGATTCCTATGGTCGCGACGTGCTCTCGCGCCTGATTTACGGCGCCCGCATCTCGCTCTTCGTCGGCTTCGTCGCCATCCTGATCGCCATGCTGGTCGGCACCACCATCGGGGTGCTCGCCGGCTATATCGGCGGCGTCTTCGATCAGCTCGTCATGGGCGTGCTCGACGTGCTGCTCGCCTTCCCGACCCTTTTGCTCGGACTGATGATCGCCGCCATGCTCGGCGCGAGTCTCGAAAACCTGATCATCGCCATCGCGGTGACCGAGGTCGCGCCCTTCGCCCGCGTCGCAAGGGCTCCGACCATCACGCTGCGCCAGCGCGATTTCGTCGAGGCGAGCCGCTCCTATGGCTGTGGGCCTTTCCGGATCATGACTCGCCACATCCTGCCGAATATGATCTCCGACGTGGTGGTGATGAGCTCGCTCTGGCTGGCCTCGGCGATCCGCACCGAGGCCTCGCTCAGCTTCATCGGCCTCGGCGTGCCGCCGCCGGCGCCGACCTGGGGCGCGATGATCCGCGAGGGCTTCGAGAACATCCTGGATGCCTGGTGGCTCGCGGTCTTCCCGAGCCTCGCCATCCTCGCGACGGTGCTGGCGCTCAACCTGCTCGGCGATGCCCTGCGCGATGCCTCCGATCCGCGCTCGCGGTCGCGCTGACGGGCGGGAGTGATCTGCGCGTGATCCGAGATCTGAGTCCTCAAGATTGAGGCCTGGCTCAGCTACGAGAATGAGGATCGGCCACACGGGGCCATCGGCAACGGCCGGATCAAGGGAGGTATAACCCAGTTCCCGCCCCCCGACAGGACAAGGGTGGCGCCTCATGGTCGAGGCGCCACCCCAACAGGTCACCGGACGCTTCGAGCAGCTACTCTGCTGCTGTCCGCATCAACGCGCCGGTGGCACCCGATTCGATGATTGCCGTGATGCGGCCCTCATCGAGCTTCAGCACGTCGCGCAGCACCTCGTCGGTGTGCTCGCCGAGCAATGGCGAACGCTTGACCACGGTCGGGCTGTTCGAGAGCTTGATCGGGTTGCCAACCGAAAGGTACTTGCCGCGCTTCGGGTGATCGACCTCGACCACGGTCCCAGTCTCGCGCAGCGACTTCTCCTCGGCGATCTCCTTCATCGACAGGATCGGCCCGCAGGGAATGTCGTATTCGTTGAGAATGTCCATGGCCTCGAACTTGGTCTTGGTCATGGTCCATTGCTCAATGCGCCCGAATATCTCGTTCAGCCTGGGCAGGCGCGCCGGCGGCTTGGCGTAGTTCGGGTCAGTCTTCCAGGTCGGCTCGCCAATCACGTCGCAGATCTTCTCCCAGATCGGAGCCTGGGTGATGAAATAGATGTAGGCGTTCGGATCGGTCTCCCAGCCCTTGCACTTCAGGATACGGCCCGGCTGGCCGCCGCCGGAATCGTTGCCGGCGCGCGGCACGGCATCGCCGAAGGGCAGGCCCTCGCCGAACTGGCTGTACTCCTTGAGCGGGCCATGATCGAGGCGCTGCTGGTCGCGCAGCTTGACGCGGCAGAGGTTGAGCACGCCGTCCTGCATCGCGCAGTCGACCTTCTGGCCGAGGCCGGAATGGGTGCGATGATAGAGCGCCGTGACAATGCCGAGCGCGAGGTGCAGGCCGGTGCCGGAATCGCCGATCTGGGCGCCGGTGACGAGCGGAACGCCATCGCGGAAGCCGGTGGTCGAGGCGGCACCGCCGGCGCATTGCGCGACGTTCTCGTAGACCTTGCAATCCTCGTAGGGGCCCGGGCCGAAGCCCTTGACCGAGGCGACGATCAGCCGGGGATTGGTCGCGTGGATCTTCTCCCAGGTCAGACCCATGCGGTCGAGCACGCCGGGAGCGAAATTCTCGACGAGAACGTCGCAGATCTTCACCATCTCCCAGAGCACTTCCATGCCCCTGGGGTTCTTGGTGTCGAGCGTGATCGAGCGCTTGTTGTGGTTCAGCATCGTGAAATAGAGGCTGTCCGCATCCGGCACATCGCAAAGCTGGCCGCGCGTGATGTCGCCGCTGCCGGGACGCTCGACCTTGATCACGTCGGCGCCGAACCAGGCGAGGAGCTGCGTGCAGGTCGGGCCCGACTGGACATGGGTGAAGTCGAGAATCTTGACGCCTTCGAGCGCTTGCATTTTTGAGTCCTCCCTTACTTCTTCTTGAGTGCGCTTTGCGGATTGAGATTGCCGATGCGGCCGCTTTCGCTGCCGGCGGTCGGATCGATCACCGCGTTGATCAAAGTCGGCTTGCGGCTGTCCATCGCCGCGTTGACGGCACGCTTCAGCTCGTCGGGCGAGGTCGCGTTGACGCCGACGCCACCGAACGCCTCCATCATGCGGTCGTAGCGCGCATCCTTGACGAACACGGTCGTGGCCGGATCGTCGCCGGCGCTGTTGACGTCGGTGCCGCGATAGATGCCGTTGTTGTTGAAGATGACGACGCAGATCGGCAGGGCGTACCGGCAGATCGTCTCCACCTCCATGCCGGAGAAGCCGAAGGCCGAGTCGCCCTCGACGGCGAGCACGGGCTTGCCGGTCTCGACGGCGGCGGCGATGGCATAGCCCATGCCGATGCCCATTACGCCCCAGGTGCCGACGTCGAGGCGCTTGCGCGGCTGATGCATGTCGATGACGCCGCGGGCGAGATCGAGCGTGTTGGCGCCTTCATTGATCAGGATGGCGTCAGGCCGCTCCGCGATGATCGTGCGCAGCACGCCGAGCGCGCCGTGATAATCCATCGGCACGTTGTTGTTCATCAGGCGCGGCGCCATCTTGGCGACGTTCTCATCGCGCTTCTTGGCGACCGCCGATGTCCAGTCAGCCGGCGGCACCGGCCAGGCTCCACCCATGCCGTCCAGCAGGGCCGAGACACAGGAGCCGATATCGCCGACTACAGGCGCGACGATCTCGACGTTGGAGTCCATCTCCTTCGGCTCGATGTCGATCTGGATGAACTTCTTCGGCTGGTCGCCCCAGCTCTTGCCCTTGCCGTGCGAGAGCAGCCAGTTGAGGCGCGCGCCGATCAGCATGACGACGTCGGAATCCTTCAGCACCGTCGAGCGCGCAGCGCCGGCGCATTGCGGGTGGAGATCCGGCAACAGGCCCTTGGCCATGCTCATCGGCAGGAAGGGAACGCCGCTCCTTTCGACGAGCTGGCGGATCGCGTCATCGGCCTGGGCATAGGCAGCGCCCTTGCCGAGAATGATCAGCGGCCGCTTGGCGCCCTTCAGAACGTCGAGCGCTCGCTGGATCGAGTCCGGCGCTGGAAGCTGCGCCGGCGCGGCGTCGATGACCTTGACCAGCGACTTGCGGCCTTCTTCGGCGTCCATCACCTGGCCGAACAGCTTCGCCGGCAGATCGAGGTAGACGCCGCCGGGCCGGCCGGAGACCGCGGCGCGGATCGCGCGCGCCAGCCCGATGCCAATGTCCTGCGCGTGCAGGACGCGGAACGCCGCCTTGCAGAGCGGCTTGGCGACGGCGAGCTGGTCCATCTCCTCGTAATCGCCCTGCTGCAGGTCGACGATCTCGCGCTCCGACGAGCCCGAGATCAGGATCATCGGGAAGCAGTTCGTGGTGGCATGCGCGAGCGCGGTCAGGCCATTGAGGAAGCCGGGCGCGGAAACGGTGAGGCAGATACCGGGTTTCTTCGTGAGGAAGCCAGCGATCGAGGCGGCATAGCCGGCGTTCTGCTCGTGGCGGAACGAGAGCACGCGGATGCCCGCGGCCTGGGCCATGCGGCCGAAGTCGGTGATCGGAATCCCCGGCACGCCATAGATCGTATCGAGACCGTTGAGCTTCAGCGCATCGATGATGAGGTTGAAGCCGTCGGTCAGCTCGCGCTCCGTTTCGGGCGCGGCAGAAGAGATGCTTTGTACGACTGCGGACATCCCGCTTTCTCCCTAGTCGATTGTTTCTTATGGTGATTTTTGCTGTTGATCTTGGTCCGGCTCAGTCGAGCTGGACGAATTGCTCGACGTGCTGGCGCAGCTTGAGCGTATGCTCGCGCACCAGGCGCTCGGCGCGTTCGCCGTTGCGGGTCTCTAGTGCCTCGATGATCTCCTTGTGATCGACGATCGAACGGCGGGCCCGATCCCTCTCGAAGATCGTGCGCTGGCGGATGCCGCGCACATGCGTGAACAGGCCGTTGGTGATCTCGGCGATGAGCTTGCAGCCGGAGAGCGCGATGATCGCCGCGTGGAAGCGGATATTGGCGTCGGAATACTCGCCCATATGCTCTTCGATCGCGTCACTGTCGAAGGCGTCGACGAGGCCGTGCAGCCTGGCGATCTCGGCATCGGAAGCGACTTCGGTGGCGAGCCGGGCGGCCATGCTCTCGAGCGCGGCCCAGACAGTGATCATCTCGAGAATCTCGGCCTTGGTCTTGCGCACGATGAAGATGCCGCGGCGCGGTGCGATCCTGACCAGCCCCTCCTGCTCGAGCTGGGCGAGGGCCTCGCGCAGCGGCGTGCGACTGACACCGAACTGAAGCGACAGCGCACGCTCGTCGAGCCGAAGCTCGGCGCCCGCGTCGTAAATCTTCATCGCACCGATCGCGATCTTCAGCGCCTCGTAGGTACGGCTCTTGAGGCTCTGAACCTCCTCGATCGGCTGAATTTCAAGCTGTGCCTTGATCATTGCGACGTCGATTTCCGTTTTGCCTTGTCCGAGACCCGCCCGTCCGCAGCACGCGTCACAGGGCGGTGGTTTCTGGCATACCATATAATGAAAGAAATGGTGACGCAACGGCCGAAATCCGGCAATTATTATGCTGCAGCGCATCCAAATATGGCATATTGCATGCCACGAAGTTTCATCCTAGGCTAACTCAAACAAGGCCAGTCAGCTCTGCGTTGGTCATTGCGCGGTCCCTGAACAAGGCCATTTTATGGGGACGAAGCGCTATGGATGAACTGAACGCCCTGTTCGGCGGATTCGCCGTTGCTCTCAGCGCCTACCACATCCTGCTCATGGTCATCGGCATCACGCTTGGTGTCGTCATCGGCGTTCTGCCCGGGCTCGGCGGCGCGAATGGCGTTGCCATTCTCTTGCCTCTGACCTTCACCATGCCGCCGACCTCGGCGATCATCCTGTTGACCAGCATCTACTGGGGCGCACTGTTCGGTGGCGCCATCACCTCGATCCTCTTCAATATTCCCGGCGAGCCCTGGTCGGTGGCGACGACCTTCGACGGGCATCCGATGGCGCAGAACGGCAAGGCCGACGAGGCGTTGGTCGGCGCCTTCACGGCCTCCTTCGTCGGCGCGATCTTCGCCGTCTGCCTGATCACCTTCCTCGCGCCGGTGGTCGCGAAATTCGCCCTGAAGTTCGGTCCTGCCGAGTTCTTCGCCGTGCAATTCCTCACCTTCGCCAGCTTCATTGGCATGGGCCGGGGCTCGCCGTTCAAGACGATCGCCTCGATGTGCCTCGGCTTCGCGCTCGCCTCCGTCGGCCTCGACGGCGTCACCGGCACGCTCCGGATGACATTCGGACAAGACGAGCTGCTGAACGGCTTCAAGTTCCTCGTCGCCGTCATCGGCCTGTTCGGCATTGGCGAGATCCTCTGCTCGATGGAGGACGGGCTGAAATTCAACGGTGCCGCCGCCAAGTTGCGAATGGACGCGGTCATCCGCACCTGGAAACAGCTGCCCAGGATGTGGCTGACCTTCCTCCGCAGCTGCATCGTCGGCTGCTGGATGGGCATCACCCCGGGTGGCGCGACACCGGCCTCCTTCATGGGCTACGGCATCGCCAAGCGCCTGTCGAAGCGGGGCGACAATTTCGGCAAGGGCGAGCTCGAGGGCGTGGTGGCGCCGGAGACCGCCGCCCACGCCGCGGGCACCGCCGCGCTGCTGCCGATGCTGACGCTCGGCATCCCGGGCTCGCCAACCGCGGCGGTGCTGCTCGGCGGCTTGCTGATCTGGGGTCTGCAGCCCGGCCCGCTGCTCTTCGTCGAGCAGAAGGACTTCGTCTGGGGCCTGATCGCCTCGATGTATCTCGGCAACGTCGTCGGCCTGATCATGGTGCTGACTTGCGTGCCCTTCTTCGCCGCGATCCTGCGTGTGCCCTTCTCGATCATCGCGCCGGCCATCGTCTTCGTCTGTGCCATCGGTGCCTACACCGTGAACAACGCGATGTTCGACGTCTGGATGATGCTGGTCTTCGGCGTGCTCGGCTATCTCTTCAACAAGCTGCGCTACCCGCTGCCGCCGCTCGTGCTGGCGCTCGTGCTCGGCGACCAGGCCGAGAGCTCCTTCCGCCAGGCCATGCTGGTCTCGCAGGGCAATGTCGGCGTGTTCTGGTCGAACTGGCTCTGCGGCGGGATCATGACGCTCGGCCTGGTGATGGCCTTCTGGCCGGCCCTGCAGGCGCTGCGCGCGAAACTCTCAAGCAACCACGCCGTCGCCCGCGCTGCCTGAGGCCGCGCGGGCCGGTTCCCGCAACATAGTCGCCTTCATGACTTTACCAACGCGGCACCAAAGCCGCCTCAAGGGAGGAAGCGTGATGATCCGGACGGGAGTGTCCAAGACCAGGACAATTGCGGTAGCGCTGGCGGCGAGCGCCGGCCTGACCTCGCCAGCCCTGGCGCAGCAGAAATGGGAGCCGAGCAAGCCGGTGACACTGGTCATCCCGGCCGGCACCGGCGGCGGGGCCGATCAGATGGCGCGCTTCATCCAGGGCGTCGTCCAGAAGCACAATCTGATGAAGCAGCCGCTGATCGTGATCAACAAGGCCGGCGGCGCGGGCGCCGAAGGCTTCCTGGAGATGAAGGCCAGTGCGAACGATCCGCACAAGATCGCCATCACCCTGTCGAATCTGTTCACGACCCCGCTCGGCACCGGCTCGCCCTTCAACTGGAAGGACATGAAGCCGGTCGCGATGCTGGCCCTCGACCAGTTCATCCTCTGGACGAACAGCGAGAAGCCCTACAAGACGGCGAAGGATTACATCGACGCGGTGAAGGCCGGCGATGACCGCCAGTTCAAGATGGGTGGTACCGGCTCGAAGCAGGAAGACCAGATCGTAACGGCGGCGGTCGAACTGCAGACCGGCGGCAAGAAGTTCACCTATGTGCCCTATGCCGGCGGCGGTCAGGTCGCCGTGCAGCTCGTCGGCAATCATGTCGACTCGACCGTGAACAACCCGATCGAGGCCGTCGGCCAATGGCGCGCCGGGCAGTTGCGCCCGCTCTGCATCTTCGATGCACAGCGCTCGACCTACACCGCCAAGGTCACCGAGAAGGAAGCCTGGAGCGACATCCCGACCTGCAAGGAATCGGGCCTGCCGGTCGAGTACCAGATGCTGCGCGGCATCTTCACCACCAAGAATACCAAGCCCGAGCAGGTCGCCTTCTATGTCGATCTGCTGAAGAAGGTGATGGCGACGCCGGATTGGAAGGATTTCATGGAGAAGGGAGCCTTCAACCAGACCTTCATGAGCGGCCCTGAGTTCGACAAATGGCTCACCAGTGCCGAGACGCTGCATTCCGACCTGATGAAGAACGCCGGCTTCCTCGCGACCCAGTGAGCCCGACAGCACGGAGCGCGGCGTAAGCGATCGCGCTCCGATCGCCCAACCATCGCGGAGCTGGCGCCGGGAGCGGGAGCCAGTCAGGAGCAAGACAATGAGCAGCAACGAAGAAACCGAAGAACGTCCGCTCGTCAGCTATCGCACCCTGGACATCGCGGTCGCGATCTTCTTCCTGGTCGTCGCGGCGATCGTGATAACCGACAGCTTGCGGCTCGGTATCGCCTGGAAGCCGAACGAAGGGCCGCAGCCCGGCCTGTTCCCGTTCTACATCGTCGTGGCGATGGCCCTCGCCTCTCTCGTCAATCTGGCCCAGGCCCTGCCGCACACGCCGAGCGGTGAGAAGGTCGCGACGACCATTCCGGGCATCAAGCGCATGGCGGCGATCTTCGTCCCCGCCGTCGTCTTCGTGCTGGCGACGAACTATATCGGCATCTATGTCTCGGCCGCGATCTATATCGGGGCGTTCATGGTGTTCTTCGGCAAGTTCCCGGTCTGGAAAGCCGCGGCCGTGTCGCTTGGCATCGCGATCGTCAACTTCATGATGTTCGAGGTCTGGTTCCTGGTGCCGCTGCCCAAGGGACCGCTGGAAACCGCGCTCGGATACTGACTCGCGCCGCGAACCGAAGGCCCCTGCCCTCAGCGCAGATGGATCGCGGGGCCGGGGCCGCACGGCGCAAACCTTGCGACCCTCTCGCCAGTCGGCGGGCCTTCCCTACTCGGCGCCTTCGGCACGAGCAGCATCGACGGGGCCCCCGATCGATGAGCTCCAGGCGCCACCCGTCACTGGCATGCAAAATGCCAAATTGAGGCGGCCGAGCGCCGATAGCCTCTTGACAGTAACGAATATTGGCATGCCAAATACCAACTAAGATCCGATCGAGCGAACGCGCCGAAGCAAACGGCCAGCCCGACGATGGCTCAGCAAAGAAAATTCCATGGGAGGAAGTGCATCATGGTGACCCAGGCAGCCCTCAAGATCAGCCCGCGCGAAGCAGACGTCGACCAGGCGACGGTCCGCAAGGTCCTCGACGGCGTCAAGGCCGATGGCCGCACCAGCCTGACGGCCCCGGAGGCCAAGCTGGTCTGCGACGCCTACGACATCCCGCTGCCCAAGGAAGGCCTCGCCAAATCGGCCGACGAGGCCGCCAGGCTCGCCGGCGGCATGGGCTATCCCGTCGTCATGAAGATCGTCTCGGCGGACATCCTGCACAAGACCGATGCCGGCGGCGTGATCGTCGGCGTCAAGAGCGACGACGAGGCGCGACGCGCCCATGACACGATCCTGGCCAATGCCAGGAAGTATAAGGCCGACGCCAAGATCGAAGGCATCCAGGTCCAGCAGATGCTGCCCACGGGCGCGACCGAGACGCTGATCGGCGCGATCACCGACCCCTCCTTCGGCAAGCTCGTGGCCTTCGGTCTCGGCGGCGTGCTCGTCGAGGTGCTGAAGGACCTGACCTTCCGCCTGGCGCCGGTCAACGAGACGCAGGCGCTCGACATGATCGGCTCGATCAAGGCCAAGGAGATGCTCGACGGCGTGCGTGGCGGCGAAGCCGTCGACCGCGGCGCGCTCGCTTCGATCCTCGTCCAGGTCTCGGCGCTGCTCGACGACTTCCCGGAGATCGAGGAGCTCGACCTCAACCCCGTCTTCGCGACGAAATCCGGCGCGACCGCAGTCGATGCCCGCATCGTCTGCAATTTCGAGGCGCGCAAGGAGCGCTTCCGCCCGGATCAGGACGCCATCGTCACGGCGATGAACCGCATCTTCCATCCGAAGGCCGTGGCGGTGATCGGCGCCTCGAACGAGGCCGGCAAGATCGGCAACTCGGTGATGAAGAACCTGATCAATGGCGGCTACAAGGGCACGATCGTTCCCGTGCACCCGAAGGCCGACACGATCGAGGGCATCAAGGCCTACAAGTCGATCCTCGACTATGAGGGCGAGGTCGATGTCGCAGTCTTCGCGGTGCCGGCCAAGCTCTGCAACGGCGCCATGGACGAGGTTGGCCGCAAGGGCGTGCCCGGCACGGTGATGATCCCCTCGGGCTTTGCCGAGTCGGGCGAGCCCGAACTGCAGGAAGAGCTGCTGGCGACCGCCCGCAAGTACAATGTCCGCATCATGGGACCGAACATCTACGGCTTCTACTATACGCCGGAGAACCTCTGCGCGACCTTCTGCACGGCCTTCGACGTCAAGGGCAAGGCGGCCCTGTCCTCGCAGTCCGGCGGCGTCGGCATGTCGATCATCGGCTTTGCGCGGTCGACCAAGATGGGCGTGTCCTCGATCGTCGGCCTCGGCAACAAGTCGGACCTCGACGAGGATGATCTGCTGACCTTCTTCGAGCAGGATCCGAACACCTCGGTGATCGCGATGCACTGCGAGGACCTGAAGGACGGTCGCGCCTTCTCCGAGGTCGCCGAGCGCGTCTCGAAGAAGAAGCCGGTGATCGTGCTCAAGGCCGGGCGCACCGCCTACGGCGCCAAGGCCGCCGCCTCGCATACCGGCGCGCTCGCCGGCAACGACAAGATCTATGACGACATTCTCAAGGCGTCCGGCGTCATCCGCGCGCCCTCGCTGCGCGGCATGCTCGAATATGCCCGCGGCGTGCAGGTGCTACCGGCCCCGAAGGGCGAGAACGTCCTGATCATCACCGGCGCCGGCGGCTCCGGCGTGCTGCTCTCGGACGCCTGCTTCGACAACGGCCTGACGCTGATGAAGATGCCGGATGATCTCGACGCGGCCTTCCGCAAGTTCATCCCGCCCTTCGGCGCCGCCGGCAACCCGGTCGACATCACTGGCGGCGAGCCGCCGCTGACCTACCAGAACACGGTCCGCCTCGGTCTCAATGACGAGCGCATCCACGCGCTCATCCTGGGCTACTGGCACACGATCGTGACCCCGCCGCTGGTCTTCGCCGACAAGATGATCGAGGTCGTCACCGAGGCACGCGCCAAGGGCATCGACAAGCCGATCGTCGCCTCGCTGGTCGGCGACGTCGAAGTCGAGAAGGCCTGCGAGAAGCTCTACGACCACGGCATCGTGGCCTATCCGTACACCACGGAGACGCCGGTCGAGGTGCTCGGCGCCAAGTACAAGTGGGCGCGCGCCGCCGGCCTGATCAAGGGCTGAGTAGCGCTTCCGACCGGACGCTGCGCCTTGGCAGCAATGTAAGCGCGGGAGCCCCTCCCCCTTGTGGGGCGGGGTCGGGGTGGGGGTCGAACGACCGGGTGGGCGCGCGCCAGGCGGAACCACCCCCATCCCTCTCCCTTCCCCACAAGGGGGAAGGGAAGCGCTTCGTCCTGCAGCCGAAGCGATTGATAGGCCTCGGCGATGTAGCTGCCCTGTCCAATACCCAAGGCTTCTGTTCCGAATGGCCGGCGCCGCGGAAAGGCCCGGTCGCTCTCCCCGAACTTCGAGAGAGATCGCGATGAACATCCATGAATATCAGGCGAAGGGGTTGCTGAGGGAATTCGGGGTGCCCGTCCCGGACGGATTTCCCGTACTGACCGCTGCGGATGCCGAGGCCGCGGCGAAGCAGCTGCGCGGCCCGGTCTGGGTGGTCAAGTCGCAGATCCATGCCGGTGGCCGCGGCAAAGGCACCTTCAAGGAGCCCGAAGCCGGCGAGAAGGGCGGGGTGCGCCTGGCGAAATCGGTGGATGAGGCGAAGGCGTTCGTCCAGCAGATGCTCGGCCACACGCTCGTCACCGTCCAGACCGGTCCGGCCGGCAAGCAGGTCAATCGCCTCTATATCGAAGACGGCTCGCTGATCGATCGCGAATTCTATCTCTCCATGCTCGTCGACCGCGAGACCTCGCGGATTTCCTTCGTCGTTTCGACCGAAGGCGGCATGGACATCGAAGCCGTTGCCCATGACACGCCCGAGAAAATCAAGACCTTCTCGGTCGATCCGGCGACCGGCATCATGCCGCTGCATGGCCGCACCGTCGCCGAAGCGCTGCACCTTTCCGGCGACCTCGCCAAGCAGGCCGAGGATCTGACGGGCAAGCTCTATGCGGCCTTCGTCGCCAAGGACATGGCGATGCTCGAAATCAACCCGCTGATCGTCACCAAGGACGGCAAGCTGCGCTGCCTCGATGCCAAGATCTCCTTCGACGACAACGCGCTCTACCGGCATCCGGACGTCTACAGGCTGCGCGACGAGACCGAAGAGGACAGCAAGGAGATCGAGGCGTCGAAACACGACCTCGCCTATATCGCCCTCGACGGCACGATCGGCTGCATGGTCAATGGCGCGGGCCTCGCCATGGCGACGCTCGACATCATCCAGCTCTACGGGGAATCGCCCGCAAACTTCCTCGATGTCGGCGGGGGCGCCTCCGAGGAGAAGGTCACCGCGGCCTTCAAGATCATCACCGCCGACCCGAATGTGAAGGGCATACTGGTCAACATCTTCGGCGGCATCATGAAATGCGACGTCATCGCCCGCGGCGTGATCGCGGCGGTGAAGACGGTCGGCCTCGAGGTTCCGCTGGTGGTTCGGCTGGAAGGCACCAATGTCGAGGATGGAAAGACGATCATCCGGACCTCCGGCCTGAACGTCATCCCGGCGGATGATCTCGACGACGCCGCCCAGAAGATCGTTGCAGCGGTGCGCAAGAACTAGAGCACGGCGCGACAGCGCGAGAACAGGTTTCCCGTAGAGGAAATGCTCAAAACAACCAAAAACGATCACGCCTTCTGCACTGAGACGCGACCGCGCCAATGCAACGTGATCTAGGGGGAGCTAACATGTCCATCCTGATCGACAAGACCACCAAGGTCATCTGCCAAGGCTTCACCGGCAAGAACGGCACCTTCCACTCCGAGCAGGCGATCGCCTATGGCACGCAGATGGTCGGCGGCGTCGCCCCTGGCAAAGGCGGCCAGAGCCATCTCGGCCTGCCCGTCTTCAACACGGTCTCCGAGGCGAAGGAGAGAACCGGAGCCACCGCCTCCGTCGTCTACGTCCCGCCGCCGGGCGCGGCCGACGCGATCTGCGAGGCGATCGACGCCGAGGTTCCGCTGATCGTCTGCATCACCGAGGGCATCCCGGTGATGGACATGATCAAGGTCAAGCGCATGCTCTCCGGCTCGAAGTCGCGGCTGATCGGGCCGAACTGCCCGGGCATCGTCACCGCCGGCGAGAGCAAGATCGGCATCATGCCGGCGAACATCTTCAAGCGAGGCTCGGTCGGCATCGTCTCGCGTTCGGGCACACTGACCTATGAGGCGGTGTTCCAGACCAGCTGCGAGGGGCTCGGCCAGACCACGGCGGTCGGCATCGGTGGCGACCCGGTCAAGGGCACCGAATTCATCGACATGCTCGAACTCTTCCTCGCCGACCCCGCGACCGAGTCGATCGTGATGATCGGCGAGATCGGCGGCTCGGCCGAAGAGGACGCGGCGCAGTTCATCAGGGATGAAGCCAGGCGCGGGCGGTCCAAGCCGATGGTCGGCTTCATCGCCGGCCGCACGGCGCCTCCCGGCCGCCGCATGGGCCATGCCGGCGCGATCATCTCGGGCGGCAAGGGCGGCGCCGAGGACAAGATCGCGGCGATGGAAGCGGCCGGCATCCGGGTCTCGCCCTCGCCGGCGCGCCTCGGCAAGACGCTGGTCGAATTGCTCAGCGGCGAAGTCGCAATCAAGAAGCGCTGCGCCGAGATCGAGTGGTCGTTCTGATCTTACAGCACAGCGTTCTCAGCCATAGCTGTCGTAGCTTTCCGACAGCCGGGGGGCCCGACCTCCTGCACTGAAGACCTCGCAGCCCTCTGGTCGCGGGGTTTCTTTTTGTCTGCCCCTACGGCAATCAGCGTGACCTCTTACATGGACGCGGAGCGCATCCGGCGCTATGCGCTGCAGCAATGCAGGAGCAGCGATCGTGAAAGTCCCCAGCGCCACCACCACATCCGCCACCGCGACGCAGGGCCTAGAGCTCAAGCGCTTCGCGCCCGAGGCAACCTTCAAGACCAAGGTCTACGCAGCGCTGAAGCAGGCGATCATCAACATGGACATCTATGGATCGCCGGAGCCGACCTGGATCGACGAGCGCCAGCTCTCCGAGCAGCTCGGCGTCAGTCGCACGCCGGTGCGCGAGGCCGTCGCGATGCTCGAACAGGAAGGGCTGGTGAAGTCGCTGCCACGCCGCGGCATCATGGTCCTGAAGAAGACCAAGAGCGAGATCGTCGAAATGATCCAGGCCTGGGCGGCGCTGGAGAGCATGGCCGCACGCCTCGCCGTCGAGCGCGCCAGCGACGCCGAGATCGGCAGGCTTCGCCTCTTGTTCAAGGCTTTCGACGAGGCGCACAAGCCGTCCGACAATGTCGGCGAATACTCGTCGGCCAACCTCCTCTTCCACCAGACCCTGATCGGGCTGAGCAAATCGCAGCTGCTCATCGAGATGACCGATAACCTGCTGCTGCATGTGCGCGGCATCCGCCAGATGACGATCGGGCGCGAAGACCGCGCCAGCCGCTCCATCGTCGACCATCTGCAGATCATCGAGGCGCTCGAGCAGCGCGACGTCGCCCTCGCGGAACGCCTGTCGCGCGAGCACACGCTGGGCCTCGCGGCCTTCGTCGACCAGCACGCCGACATCTTCGACTGAAGCGCGGATCAACCGCCCTGCACGAAGGCGTTGGCTAGCGTGCCGATGCCCTCGATCGTCACTTCGACCGTGTTGACCGGCTCCTTCATGGTGCCGACGCCGAGCGAGGTGCCGCAGCAGATCAGGTCCCCCGGCAGCAGCGTCATGTCATGCGACAGGCGGCTGACCAGTTCATGCGGCTGGAAGATCATGTCGGCAACGGGATAGTTCTGGCGCTCCTGGCCGTTCAGCAGCGTCCGGACCGTCAGCTCGCGCGGATCGAGGCCAGTCGCGATCACCGGCCCGAAGGGGCCGAAGCCATCGAAGCTCTTGGCTCGTACCCATTGCGCGAAGGTCGGGTCGGCGGCGATCAGGTCCAGCGCGGTGATGTCGTTGACGCAGGTATATCCGAAGATGAATTCACCGGCCTCCTGCGGCGTGACCTCGCTGCAGCGGCGGCCGATGACGATACCGAGCTCGCCCTCATAGACCACCTTGCCCGCATAGGATGGCGGCCGCGCGATCGTCGCGCCCGGCTCTGCCACGCTGGATGGCGCCTTCATCAGATAGAGCGGCTCCGCCGGCACCGGATTCGACAATTTGGCGGCGAGCGCGTGGAAGTTGTTCCAGAGCGCGATGATCTTGGACGGCGTGCTCGGCGCCAGCAGCGTGACCTCGTCGAGCGGCACCCTCTCGCCTGTCGGCCGTGCGCCGGCGAACAGGTCGCCGCTGTGGATCGCGATCACTCCCCCGGCGAGGGTGCCGAAGCGTTCGCGACCCGCAAATAAGAAGCGCACCCAACGTGCGCTCGCCTGGGCATTCTCCGTCCGCGCAGTCCGCTCGATTGTCGTGTTCAACATGGCGCCGCCCCTCCCGTCACGAGGCGGCCAGCTGGAGCCGCGGCTCCAGCGCGGTTTCGGCCGCTCCCTCCCCGGCAAGCGCCTCGGGCGGGAACGTCGGATAAAGCCCCTTCACGCTCGCCATCTGCTGGACGAGCCCGAGCACGGCGTCGATGTAAGGCGTTGGGGCCTCGACGAGGCGCCCCATCTCCTGGACCGCGCCGAGCAGGGCGTCGATCTCGAGCGGCCTGCCCTTCTCCAGATCCTGGAGCATGGAGGTGCGATGGGCGCCGACGCCCGCCGCGCCATTGATCCGGCGCTCGACATCGACGCGGAAGTTGACGCCGAGCCTTTCGCCGATCTCCTGGGCCTCCAGCATCATGTTGCGCGCGAGCGCTCGCGTTCCCGGATCGGTCGCGACGATGTCGAGCGTCGCATGGGTCAGCGCCGAGATCGGGTTGAAGCAGAGATTGCCCCAGAGCTTGAGCCAGATGTCGTCGCGGATATCGGTGAAGAGCCTCGGCTTCATGCCGCCGGCGGCGATCGCATCGGCGAAGCGCGTCAACCGTTCGCTCTCCCGGCGATTGGGCTCGCCCAGGCCGAACTGGTCGCCATAGATGTGCTTGATCACGCCGGGCTCGGTGATCTCGGTCGCCGGGTAGACCGTGCAGCCGATGACACGGTCGGGGCCGATCGCATTCCACTGCCGGTCGCCGGGATCGACGCTGCGCAAGCGCAGATCGGCATGGGGACCGTCCAGGCCGTGGAAATACCACCACGGCACGCCGTTCTGGGCGGTGACGACGGCGGTGTCCGGACCGAGCAGCGGCTTCAGATCCTCTGCCGCCTCCCAGGCCTGGTGCGCCTTGAGCGCGATGATCACATAATCCTGATGGCCGAGATCGCGCGGATCGCGGCTCGCCGGCATCTGCTCGGTGATCGTCCCGGTCTTGGTGACGAGGGTGAGGCCCCTGGCTTTGATCGCCTCCAGATGAGCGCCGCGCGCCACGAGCGAGACGTCGAGCCCGCCGTGCTTGAGCATCACGCCCATATAGCCGCCGATCGCGCCGGCGCCGTAGATGCAGATCTTCATCGGGCCTCCCCTTTCTTGCTTCTCTATGAGCTCGCAACCTGGTGGTTCGCCATGATCTCCAACGCCCGGACCATGGCCGAATGGTCCCAGTCCTTGCCGCCATGGGCGACGCAGGCGTTGAACAGTTCCTGGGCCGTCGCGGTGTTCGGCAGCGACACGCCGAGAGCGCGCGCGCTCTGCAGCGCGAGGTTCAGGTCCTTCTGGTGCAGTCCGATGCGGAACCCCGGATTGAAGGTGCGCTTGACCATGCGCTCGCCATGGACCTCCAGGATCCTCGACGAGGCGAAGCCGCCCATCAGCGCCTGGCGCACCTTGGCGGGATCGGCCCCCGCCTTCGAGGCGAAGAGCAAGGCTTCGCCGACCGCCTCGATGGTCAGCGCGACGATGATCTGGTTGGCGACCTTGGTCGTCTGCCCGTCGCCATTGCCGCCGACCAGCGTGATGTTCTTGCCCATCAGCTCGAAGAGCGGCTTGACCTTGTCGAAGGTCGCCTGCGGCCCGCCGACCATGATCGTCAGGCTCGCGGCCTTCGCTCCGACCTCGCCGCCCGAGACCGGCGCATCGAGATAGGAGCCGCCGGCCTTCTCAACCCGTTTGGCGAACTCCTTGGTCGCCATCGGCGAGATCGAACTCATGTCGACGACGATCTTGCCCGACGACAGGCCAGCCTCGATGCCTTCGCCCGAGAACAGGACGTCCTCGACCTGCGGCGTGTCCGGCAGCATCAGGAAGACGATCTCGCTCGCCGCCGCGACCGCCTTCGGCGTCGGATGGACGATGACCGCTTTCGCCTGCAGCTCGGCATCGGGCGCCTTGTGATGGCTGGAGACGTGCAGCGTATGCCCGCCCGCTATCAGGTGCTCCGCCATGGGGCGGCCCATGATGCCGAGGCCGATGAAGCCGATATCTGTCATGTCGCAGCCTTTGCCTGTTTCGCGTTTGGTCGACCGGTCAGGCGGCAAGCGTCGTCGCCGGCAGCCAGGACAGGCCCTCGCGTGTCTCGCGCGCCGGCTTGTATTCGCAGCCGACCCAGCCGGCGTAGCCGATCGCGTCGAGATGCCGGTACAGGAAGGGGAAATTGATCTCGCCGGTGCCGGGCTCGTTGCGGCCGGGATTGTCGGCGATCTGGATATGGGCGATCCGGTCGAGATTGGCCTCGATCGTGCGGGCGAGGTCCCCCTCCATGATCTGCATGTGGTAGACGTCGTACTGGATGAAGAGGTTGGGTGAATCGACGTCGTCGAGCAGCCTCAGCGCCTGGGCCGTGCTGTTCAGGAAGAAACCGGGCATGTCGCGCGTGTTGATCGGCTCGACCAGCAGCGCGATGCCTTCCTGTGCCAGCTCGTGGGCGGCGAAGCGCAGATTGTTGACCAGTGTCTCGTGCAGCCTGGCCGGCTCGACGTCCGGCGGCGCGATGCCCGCAAGGCAGTTGACCTGCCGGCAGCCCAGCTTGCCGGCGTAGTCGATCGCCTGGAACAGGCCATGCTGGAACTCGCTGATCCGGCCGGGCAGGATCGCGATGCCGCGCTCCCCGGCCGCCCAGTCGCCGGCCGGCAGGTTGTGCAGCGCCTGCGTCAGGTTCCAGCGCTTCAACCGGTCGGCCAGCTCGTATTTGTCATAGCCATAGGGGAACAGATATTCGACGCCATGGAAGCCGGCTTCCGCCGCCGCCTGGAAACGGTCCAGGAAGGGCAACTCGTTGAACAGCATCGTGAGGTTGGCGGCGAAGCGAGGCATGGGTCTCTCCCCTGGCTGGCATAGATCGGGCGGGCTTACTGGGCGGGCTGCAGTTCGGGCTCGGGCAGAGGCAGGTCGAGCACCTCCTCGAACTCCACGACATTGTCGATCTCGGTGCCCATCGCGATGTTGGTGACCCGTTCGAGGATGAACTCCATCACCACCGGAACCCGATGCTCCTGGAGCCAGGCCTTGGCCTGGGCGAAGGCGGCCTTGAACTCGTTCGGGCTCTTGACCCGGATCGCCTTGCAGCCGAGCCCTTCGGCGACCGCGACATGGTCGACGCCATAGCCGTCGAGGTCGGGCGAATTGATATTCTCGAAGGCGAGCCCGACCTGGAAATCCATGTCGAAGCCGCGCTGGGCCTGGCGGATCAGGCCGAGATAGGAGTTGTTCACGACGATGTGGATGTAGGGCAGCTTGAACTGCGCCCCGACGGCGAGCTCCTCGATCAGGAACTGGAAGTCGTAATCGCCCGACAGCGCGACGATCTCGCGCTCCGGATCGGCCGCTCGCACACCGAGCGCCGCCGGCAAGGTCCAGCCGAGCGGCCCGGCCTGGCCGCAATTGATCCAGTGGCGCGGGTTGTGGACCCGCAGGAACTGGGCGCCGGCGATCTGCGACAGGCCGATGGTCGAGATATAGCAGACGTCGCGTCCGAAAGCCTCGTTCATCTCCTCATAGACCCGCTGCGGCTTCAGCGGCACATTGTCGAAATGGCTCTTGCGCAGCATGGTCGCGCGCCGGTCGCGGCAGTCCTGCGCCCAGCCGGTCCGGTTCCTGAGCAGCCCCTTTCCTTCTCGCTCGCGCGCCACGTCGACGAAGAGCTCGAGCGCCGCCTTCGCATCGGAGACGATGCCGAAATCCGGGTCGAAGACACGGCCAATCTGGGTCGGCTCGATGTCGACATGGACGAATTTGCGGCCCTTGGTGTAGGTCTCGATCGAGCCGGTGTGGCGATTGGCCCAGCGATTGCCGATGCCCATCACGAAATCCGAAGCCAGCATCGTCGCATTGCCGTAGCGATGGCTGGTCTGCAGGCCGACCATGCCTGCCATCAACGGATGATCGTCCGGGATCGCGCCCCAGCCCATCAGAGTCGGGACGACCGGCACGCCCGTCAGCTCGGCGAACTCGACCAGCAGCTCCGCGGCATCGGCATTGATGATGCCGCCGCCGGCGACGATGAGCGGCCGCTCGGCCGCGTCCAGCATCGCCATCGCCTTCTCGATCTGGCGGCGCGAGGCGGCCGGCTTGTAGACCGGCAGCGGCTCATAGGTCTCGTCGTCGAACTCGATCTCGGCCATCTGCACGTCGACCGGCAGGTCGATCAGCACCGGGCCCGGGCGGCCCGAGCGCATGATGTGAAAGGCCTGCTGGAAGACGCGCGGCACCAGCGCCGGCTCGCGCACCGTCACCGCCCATTTGGTCACCGGCTTGGCGATCGACTCGATGTCGACGGCCTGGAAGTCCTCCTTGTAAAGCCGGGCGCGCGGCGCCTGGCCGGTGATGCACAGGATCGGGATGGAATCGGCAATGGCCGAATAGAGCCCGGTGATCATGTCGGTGCCGGCCGGGCCGGAGGTGCCGATGCAGACGCCGATATTGCCGGCCCCGGCGCGGGTATAGCCTTCCGCCATATGAGAGGCGCCTTCGACATGGCGCGCCAGGATATGGTGGATCGACTCGCGGCTCTTGAGCGCTGCGTAGAACGGGTTGATCGCCGCGCCCGGCACGCCGAAGGCCTGTGTCACGCCTTCCCGCTCCAGAACCCTGATCGCGGCCTCGGCGGCTCTCATTTTCGGCATGGCCCGTTCTCCCGTGAGGAAACCGTTGGTTGGCATACCAAATTCCAGATGAGAGCCTCGGTCAATTTTTTTCAGAATATTTTTTCAATATCAATCAGAAAATACTTTTCTGTTTTAAATCAGATAGTTGATATAATTTCAGATCTCCAAAATACGGATCATGCAAAATAATTTCGCTTTGATTAGGCAACGACGGGCAGCCTGTGGCCTGCTACGGTTCCGGCGTCGGTCACGGAGGGTGCTATGAGTCTGGTCGAGCAACGCAAGGGGCGCGGGCGACCGCGCTCGCTGAAGCCCGCGCTCGCCGGCGGAGCGGTCCAGGCGCTCGATCGCGGGCTGGCGCTGCTCGAGATCCTGGCCGACGAGGACGGCCTGACACTCAGCGAACTCAGCCGGCGCTCGGGCGTCTCGGCCTCGACGGCGCACCGCATCCTGCTGACGCTGGAGAGCCGCGCTTACGTCCAGCACGATATGGAGCGCGGCATCTGGCTGGTCGGCGTCGGCGCCTTCAAGACCGGCTCGGCGTTCCTGCGCAACCGCCGCGTCGCGAACATGGGGCGCGCCACCATGCATGCGCTGATGGAGGCCAGCGGCGAGACCGTCAATCTCGGCATCGAGGACAATGGCGAGGTGGTGTTCATCTCGCAGGTCGAGAGCCATGACACGCTGCGCGCCTTCTTTCGCGCCGGGAGCCGCGGCGCGATGCATGCCTCCGGCGTCGGCAAGGCGTTGCTGGCCGAGCTCCCCGAGCACCGCGTGCGTCAGATCTGCGCGCTCCGGCGGCTGGAACGCTTCACCGAGCACACGATCACCGATCTCGGCGAACTCCTGCGCGAACTCGTGCAGGGGCGTCGGAACGGCTGGGCGCTCGACGACGAGGAACGCACCCTCGGCATGCGCTGCGTCGCCGCGCCGATCTTCAACGAGCATGGCGAAGCGATCGCCGGCGTTTCGATATCGGGGCCGGCCGTGCGCGTGACTCCGCGCAAGCTCGACGACTACGGCCCGATGGTGCGCCGCGCCGCCGATGAGATCACCCGCTCGATCGGCGGCCGGTCGCCAAAGCGGGAGTGAGGTTCTACCCACGCTCGGCAAGCGCCTGCCTGATGGTCTCGCCGACGAGATGGGCGCTCGGAGCAATCCGGACGCCGGCGGCCTGCAGCGCCTTGATCTTGCCAGCCGCATCGCCCTTGCCACGCAGGGTGAGAGCGCCGGCATGGCCCATGCGGCGCTCGAGCGGCGCTTCGCGGCCGACGATGAGCGCGACGATCGGCTTCGACGCCGGAGTGCCGGCGAGGTATGCGGCGACATCCTCCTCCTGCGTGCCGCCGATCTCGCCGATCAGCACCACGCCCTCGGTATCGACATCATCCAGCAGGAGTTCCAGGCATTCGCGCATGCCGATGCCGTGGATCGGGTCGCCGCCGACCCCGATCGTCACCGATTGGCCGAGCCCTGCCGCGGTGACCTGCGCCACCACCTCGCTCGTCAGCGAGGCCGAGCGCGAGATGATGCCGACGCCGCCCGAACGCTCGCTGCCGGTCGCCATGACGCCGAGCTTGCCGACGCCCGGCACCAGGATGCCCTGCGAATTGGCGCCGACCAGGGTGGTGCGCCCGCCCTTCAGCGCCGACCGCACCCGCACCATGTCCAGCGTCGGGATGCGCTCGGTGACGGCGACGACCAGCGGCATCTCCGCCTCGATCGCCTCGATCATGGCGGCAGCGGCATTGGCTGGCGGCACGAAGACGATGCTGGCATTGGCGCCGGTCTCGCGCCTCGCTTCTGCAACGCGCTCATAGACCGGCAGATTCAGATGCGAGCGGCCTCCCTTGCCGGGTGTCACGCCACCGACGACCTGCGTGCCATACTCCATCATCCGCGCGACATGATAAGTGCCGGCCCAGCCGGTCATGCCCTGGCAGAGAACGCGGGTTTCGCGATTCAGAAAGACGGCCATGGCTCAGGCTCCCTTCTGCGCCAGCGCGACCGCTTTCGTGGCCGCAGTCCACATGTCCGGGCAATCGATCACCGTGCACCCGAAATTCTGCAGGCGCGAGCGTCCAAAATCGGCATTGTTGCCGGCGAGACGCACGATCAGTGGCAGCGAGCGGCCAGTGCGGCGCAAGGCGATGCCGAGGCCCTCGGCGATGGTGTCGCAAGCCTGCATGCCACCGCCATGCACATTGATCAGGATGGCGCTCGTCTTCGGATTGTCGAGCAGCAGCCCGAAGCCATGGGCGATGTCGAGGCTCTTTGCCGTCGTCCTGATGTCCATGAAATTGGCCGGCCGGCCCTTGGCCGCGACGAGCATGTCGAGCGTGGCAAGGCCGAGGCCTGCGCCATTCGCCACCATGCCGATATCGCCATCGAGCTGGACATAGTTGAGCTGATGGCGCTGGGCCTGCAGCTCGGCGGCGCTGGTGTCGTCCTCGTCGCGCAGCGCCGCGAGCTCGGGATGCCGGAACAAGGCGTTGTCGTCGAGCGTCATCTTGGCGTCGAGCACCGCCAGCCTGCCGTCCTCGGTGATCCCAAGCGGATTGATCTCGATCAAGCTGGCGTCGAGTTCGACGAAAGCCCGGCGTAGCCCGTCCACGAGCGCGCAGCCCTGCGCATGCAGCGCCCCCTCTAGGCCGAGTGTCGCGACGAAATCGCCCACCTCTTGCGCCCGCGCCTCGCGGCCGGTGCCCAGCCTGAGGTCGCGGGTCTGCAGTTCGCCGCGCGCCGCCTGCTCCTCGATGTCGGCGCCGCCCCGTTCGCTGCCGATCAGCACAACCTCGCCCGACGTGGAATCGACCAGCAAGGCCAGATGCAGTTCGCGCCGCGCCGGCAGCGCGCGCTCGACGAGGACGCGCCTGACGATCTGGCCCGTCGGCCCGGTCTGGGCGGTCACGAGCTGCTTGCCGAGCAATTCGCCGGCCGCGGTCTCGGCGGCGGCGGCGTTCTCCACCCGCTGGATTCCCCCGGCGCGCGCCCTGCCGCCGGCATGGATCTGCGCCTTGACCACTACCGGGCCGCCAAGGCGCTGGGCGATCTCGCCGGCTTCCCGGGCGGTGATCGCGACGCTGCCTTCCGGAGCAGTCAGCCCGTAGCGTGCCAGCAGATGCTTCGCTTGGAACTCATGGATTCTCACGACCCGGTCCCTCCCGCCATCACGCCGTTCGCGGCGCTGTTATAGTCTGGCATACATTATGCCAGACTATAACCACGTCAACAACCGATCATGGCGCGGGGGCCAAAGACGTTACGCTCGGCATGAGGAAACCTCGCCCCAACAAGGCTGTCAGCCCGCCCCTCCGGCGATCCAGGGAATGCTCTCGGATCAACGTTGCCCGACGAGACGTCTGAGATTCGCAATCTGGAATCTTTGAGGAGGTGCAGCGCGGCTACGGTTGCAAAAGCAGGGCTGGAGCGTGATGCCGCGATGTTCCAGATCACGTCGATTGACCGCCATCTCATGCAGGCCCGAGCTGTGGTCCGTTCGGCCGGGGCTTTTCGAGCGTCCTGGGCTGTACCTGCGAGCAAGCCAAGTGGATCGGGAGGCTGCAATGGGCGAGCCCCTGTCAGCGCAAGTCATCTCAACGGGTGCACGCCTCATCGCTGACCGCCCCGGAGCTGTCAAAGCCGAGCGGCACAGCGCGCATTGACCTCCTGGCCCCGCGCGTCTACGGCTCCAGCTCGGAATCCCAGTAGAGATAGTCGAGCCAGCTCTCGTGCAGATAGTTCGGCGGGAACAGCTTGCCGTTGCGGTGCAGGTCGTTGATCGACGGCGCGAACGGCTTCTGCATCGGGATCATCCCGACCGCCGTCGGCATCTTGTCGCCCTTCATCAGGTTGCAGGGCGAGCAGGCCGCGACGACGTTCTCCCAGGTGGTGAGCCCGCCCTTGGAGCGCGGCACGACGTGGTCGAAGGTCAGTTCGTCGCGCGTGCCGCAATACTGGCAGGCGAAGCGGTCGCGCAGGAAGACGTTGAAGCGGGTGAAGGCCGGGGTGCGCGAGGGCTTGATATAGGTCTTGAGCGAGACGACCGAGGGCAGCTTCATGTTGAAGCTCGGGCTGCGCACCACCGTGTCGTATTCGGAGACGATGTTGACCCGGTCCATGAAGACCGCCTTGATCGCGTCCTGCCAGCTCCACAACGAGAGCGGATAATAGCTCAACGGCCGGAAATCGGCGTTGAGCACCAGCGCCGGACAACCGTCCGGCGAGGCCATCGGATGCATCACATGCGCCGTCACCCGTATCGCGCCTCCGCTTCTAGGGCTCGCACGAATCCTGCCGCATCAATGTAAGCGCGATGCGACAAGAATGTGAAGCGACGATGTTGCGGCGCGAATGGGCAGATGGCAGCCGTCATTCCCGGGCGGAGCGGAGCGCAGACCCGGGAATCTCAGGCAGAAGAAGCTGGTTTCAGAGATGCTCGGCTCAAGGCCGAGCATGACGAGCGGATTCTAGCGCGTCGGAATCGGCTTTTCGCCGCGATAGTCGTAGAAACCGCGCTTGGTCTTGCGGCCGAGCCAGCCGGCCTCGACGTACTTCACCAGCAGCGGACACGGGCGGTATTTCGAGTCGGCGAGACCGTCATGCAGGACCTGCATCACCGACAGGCAGGTGTCGAGGCCGATGAAGTCGGCGAGCTGGAGCGGGCCCATCGGATGATTCGCGCCGAGCCGCATCGCGGTGTCGATCGCCTCGACCGAGCCGACGCCCTCATAGAGCGTGTAGACGGCTTCGTTGATCATCGGCAGCAGGATGCGGTTGACGATGAAGGCCGGGAAATCCTCGGAGACCGACGCCGTCTTGTGCAGCGAGGCAACGAAGCTCTTGGCGCGCTCGAAGGTGCCGTCATCGGTGGCGATGCCGCGGATCAGCTCGACGAGCTGCATCAGCGGCACCGGGTTCATGAAATGGATGCCGATGAAGTGCTCGGGGCGATCGGTCGCCGCGGCGAGCCGCGTGATCGAGATCGACGAGGTGTTCGAGGCCAGGATCGCATCGGGCCGCAGATGCGGGCAGACGGCGGTGAAGATCTTGCGCTTCACCTCCTCGCTCTCGGTCGCGGCCTCGATCACGAGGTCGCAGGGGCCCAGATCCTCCAGCTTCGGCGCCGAGACGATCCGGCTCATAGCCGTGCGACGGTCCTCGTCGGCGATCGCGCCCTTGGCGACCTGCCGGGCCATGTTGCCGTCGATCGTCGCCAGCGCCGCGTTGATGCGGTCTTCGGCGATGTCGTGCAGCCTGATGTCAAAGCCCGCGACCGAGGCGACATGGGCGATGCCGTTGCCCATCTGCCCAGCCCCGATGATGCCGACGGTCTTGATCTGGTGGTCCATGTGACGCTTCTGTTCCCCGAGGGAGCTGGCGCGGGCGACCCGTGGCCGCCCGCGACGCGGATGACTTTACCGCTTACTTTCCGGCCTTTTCGAGCTCTTTGTCGAGCTCGGGCAGGATGGTGAAGAGGTCGCCGACGAGACCGTAATCGGCGATCTGGAAGATCGGCGCCTCCTCGTCCTTGTTGATGGCGACGATGACCTTGGAGTCCTTCATGCCGGCGAGATGCTGGATCGCGCCGGAGATGCCGACCGCGACATAGAGCTCGGGGGCGACGACCTTGCCGGTCTGGCCGACCTGCCAGTCGTTCGGGGCGTAGCCGGCATCGACCGCGGCGCGCGAAGCGCCCATGGCAGCGCCGAGGCGATCCGCCACCGGCTCGATCACCTTGGCGAAGTTCTCGGCCGAGGCGAGCGCGCGCCCGCCCGAGACGATGATCTTGGCCGAGGCCAGCTCCGGCCGGTCGGACTTGGCGACCTCCTCGCCCTTGAACGAGGAGGTGCCGGGGTTCGCGGCCGCCGAGACGCTCTCGATCGGGGCGGTGTTGGAGCCGTCGCCGGTCGCCTGGAAGGAGGCGCCGCGCACGGTGATCACCTTCTTGGCGTCGGCGGACTGCACGGTCTGGATGGCGTTGCCGGCATAGATCGGCCGCTCGAAGGTGTCAGCCGAGACGATCTTCGTCACCTCCGAGACCTGCATCACGTCGAGCAGCGCGGCGACGCGCGGCATCACGTTCTTGCCGGTGGTGGTGCCGGGCGCGACGAGGGCATCATAGTTCGGCGCGAGCGAAACGATCAGCGCCGCCAGCGGCTCGGCCAGGCGATGCTCGTAAATCGCATCGTCGGCGAGCAGCACCTTCTCGACGCCGTCGAGCTTGGCCGCGGCTTCGGCGACGGCCTTGGCGTTAAGGCCGGCGACCAGGACGTGCACGGGCGCGCCGAGATCCTTGGCAGCGGTCAGGGCCTTGCGGGTGGCCTCGTTGAGGGCCTTGTTGTCGTGCTTGGCGAGCAGCAGCGTGGTCATCAGATCACCCCGGCGGTCTTGAGCTTGGAGACGAGTTCGGCGGCGTTGGCCACCTTGACGCCGGCGGAGCGCCCGGCCGGCTCGGCCGTCTTCAGCACCTTGAGGCGCGGCGAGACGTCGACGCCGAGTGTCTCGGGCGTGGTCTCGTCGAGCGGCTTCTTCTTCGCCTTCATGATGTTGGGCAGCGAGGCATAGCGCGGCTCGTTGAGGCGCAGATCGGTGGTCACAATCGCCGGCAGCTTGAGCTGCACGGTCTGCAGGCCGCCATCGACCTCGCGGGTGACATCGGCAGAGCCGCCGTCCAGAACGACCTTGGAAGCAAACGTGCCCTGCGGCCAGCCGAGCAGCGCAGCGAGCATCTGGCCGGTCTGGTTGCAATCGTCGTCGATCGCCTGCTTGCCGAGGATGACGAGCTCGGGCGTCTCCTGCTCGACGACCTTCTTGAGGAGCTTGGCGACGGCGAGCGGCTCGGTGGCGGCGTCGGTCTTCACCAGGATGCCGCGGTCGGCACCCATGGCGAGGCCGGTGCGGATCGTCTCGGCGGCCTGCGCCGGCCCGACCGAGACCACGATCACTTCAGTTGCCTTGCCGGCCTCCTTGAGCCGCAGCGCCTCTTCGACCGCGATCTCGTCGAACGGGTTCATCGACATCTTCACATTGGCCAGCTCGACCCCGGAACCGTCGCCCTTCACCCGGATCTTCACGTTGAAGTCGACCACGCGCTTCACTGGCACAAGTATCTTCATAAGGGCGTCACCGGTTGTGGAGAGATGCGATCTGATGCCGATCCGCCGGCCAAGCGACGGCCAGCATCGCGGCACCCGGCTGAAATGCGGACGGACCGTAGCGACGGGGATTTGCGCTTGTCAACGCCACGAAAGTCACGGCAGCCCCCGCACGCCGCGGCCGAACAGGCGCAGCTCGCGCCGGATCAGCAACGGCGTCAGCGCCGCCCCGGCTCCGAGCCCGCCGAGATGCGCCCACCAGCCAACCGCGCCCTGCTGATCGAACAGCGCCGAGAGCAGCTGGAACAGGATCCAGGCACCGAGCGCGTACATCGCCGGGATGTGCAGCGGAATCCATTTGAAGGCGAGGCCCCAGACGCGCACGCGCGGATAGAGCATCAGATAGGAGGCGATCACGCCCGAGATCGCGCCGGAGGCGCCGATCAGCGGCTGCTCCGATTCGGGGTTCATCAGCGCATGCAGCAGCGCCCCGGCGATGCCGCAGAGCAGGAAGAAGACGAGGAAACGCAGATGCCCCATCGCATCCTCGACATTGTCGCCGAAGACGAAGAGGAACAGCATGTTGCCGATCAGATGGGCGAAGCTGGCATGCAGCATGATGCCAGTCATCAGCGTCAGCCAGGCCGGCGCCTTGAGCAGCTCAGGCGGCAATTGCGCCTCGCCGAACAGCACCGCGGGAATCGTGCCGAAGCCGGCCAGGACCGCGACCTCGCTCGCCTCGCTGGTCCAGTACATCAGCATCAGGCGCAGCACGATGCAGAGCGCGATCAGCGCATAGGTGACGTAGGCGACGCGGATGAAGCGCATCGGCACGCCGTCATGCAACGGCACGAACATGGAACTACCGGTTCTGGCCAGGCGTCCAGAGCACGTCGCCCCCAGCCCTGGCATTGAGGTGGCGCGAGGCGACGAAGAGGAAATCCGAGAGCCGGTTGATGAATTTCAGCGCCGGCTGGGCGACGCTCTCGCCCTCCTCCTGCGACAATTCGACCATGAGCCGTTCGGCCCGGCGGCTGACCGTACGGGCGAGATGCAGATGCGCCGCACCGGGCGTGCCGCCCGGCAGGACGAAGGAGCGCAGCGTCCCGAGCGGCCGGTTGAGCTGGTCGATCTCGGCCTCGAGCCGGTCGACCTGCGCCTGCACGATCCGCAGCGGCTCCCAGGCCAGCTTCTCGCCGGTATCGGGCGAGGCGAGCTCGGCGCCGAGGTCGAAGAGATCGTTCTGGATGCGGCCGAGCATCGCGTCGAGTTCGGGATCCTCGCCGGCGCAATGCAGCCGCGCCATGCCGATGCAGGCATTGGTCTCGTCGACCGTGCCATAGGCGGAGACGCGCAGATCGAATTTCGGCCGGCGCGCGCCGGTGGCGAGCGCCGTGGTACCGTCGTCGCCGGTGCGGGTGTAGATGCGGTTGAGAACGACCATGATCGATTTATAGCGCGCTGCAGCATCGGCGGAAGGGGCAATCTCACCCCATCGCCAAGGGCAAAAGTCCCGGCTCCTTCAGCGTCTCCAGTGCGATCTCGGAGCGCACTCGCGCGACGCTCTCATGCGGCAGCAGCACCTCGTTGACCAGGCGCGCCAGCTCCTTGAGGTCGCCGACCGCGACTTTCAGCATGTAGTCGGCCTCGCCGGTCAGCGCATGCGCTTCCAGCACCGCCGGCGTCAGCTTGACCAGATCGCGGAAGCGCCGGGCATTGTCGCGCGAATGGGTGTTGAGCGCGACATGGATGAAGACCGTCACGGACAGCCCGATCGCCTCGGGATCGATCAGGGCGCGATAGCCGCGAATCACCCCCGCACCCTCCAGCGCCTGCCGCCGCCGCGAGACCTGGCTGGCGGAGAGGCCGACCCGCTCTGCGAGCGCGCCATTGGTCAGCGAGGCATCCTGCTGAAGCGCTTCGAGCAGGCGCCAGTCGAAAGCGTCGAGCTGCGGCATTTCGTGAGCCCTGCCTCTGTTCCATGCACGATCCGTGCAAATTCAATCCGAGATCGCCGAATTTTGCAAAGCTTTTGCCTGCTGGATGCGCGAGGATCAGTCAACGCAGATTTCAAGGAGGACGCATATGGGACCGTTCCCGCACGATTCCGCCCCGCCGGCGATTTCGACCGCCAATCCGATGGGCACCGACGGCTTCGAATTCGTCGAATACGCCCATCCCGAGCCGGAGAAGCTCGGCGCGCTGTTCGAGACGATGGGCTTCACCAAGGTCGCCAAGCACCGCTCGAAGAGGGTGACTCTCTATCGCCAGGGCGACGTCAACTTCATCGTCAATGCCGAGCCGGAATCCTTCGCGCAGGGCTTTGCCGCCGAGCATGGCCCCTGCGCCTGTGCGATGGCCTTCCGTGTCGTCGACGCCAAGCACGCCTTCGAGCGCGCCGTCTCGCTCGGCGCCGAGCCCTATGAAAGCAAGGTCGGTCCCGGCGAACTGCAGATCCCGGCGGTGAAGGGCATCGGCGGCTCGCTGCTCTATTTCGTCGACCGCTATGGCGCGAAGGGCTCGATCTACGACGTCGACTTCGAATGGCTAGGCGAGAGCGACCCGCACCCCGAGCAGGCCGGGATGTATTATCTCGACCACCTCACCCACAACGTCATGCGCGGCCGCATGGATCATTGGGCCGACTGGTATGGCGAGCTCTTCAATTTCCGCGAAATCCGCTTCTTCAACATCGAGGGCAAGCTCACCGGTCTGATCTCGCGGGCGCTGACCTCGCCCTGCGGCAAGATCCGTATCCCGATCAACGAATCCCTCGACGACAAGAGCCAGATCGAGGAGTACCTGCGCCAGTACAAGGGCGAAGGCATCCAGCACGTCGCGCTCGGCTCGCGCGACATCTATGCCAGCGTCGAGCAGCTCCGCCAGAACGGCCTGCCCTTCATGCCCTCGCCGCCCGAGACCTATTACGAGAAGGTCGACGGCCGGGTGCCGAACCATGGCGAGCCGGTGCCGCGCCTGAAGGCCAACGGCATCCTGATCGACGGCGAAGGCGCGGTCGCGCTCGGCGAGAAGGCCGGCCGGATGAGCAAGGTGCTGCTGCAGATCTTCTCGGCCACTGTGGTCGGCCCGATCTTCTTCGAGTTCATCCAGCGCAAGGGCGATGACGGCTTCGGCGAGGGCAATTTCCGCGCCTTGTTCGAGTCGATCGAGGAGGACCAGATCCGCCGCGGCGTGCTGAAGCCGCAGGCTGCGGAGTAACGTTCCGCTGCAGGCTCCTCAGCGAAAGACATGAGGGCGGAAACCCCTCCCCCTTGTGGGGAGGGGCAGGGGTGGGGGTCGAAAAGCCGGGCGATCGGAAGAACCAGACATCACTCTCGCGGCTGCAAGACCAGTTTCTGCCGCCGGTCACCAAGCGGCACCACCCCCATCCCCAACCCTTCCCCACAAGAGGGGAAGGGAGGAGTCAGGCGATCAGCGCAGAGGCTTCGTGTGGGATAAGGACTCTCGCTTTCCCGTGATCATCACGCTTCAACCCAAGCTTGCCGCCCTCCGGGAATGGGCGTAGCCCTTTATGAACGCGCCGGCCTGACAGGGCGCGCGACAAGGGGAAGCGACCATGGCGACGGCGTCGGCAGAGGTCATGCGGGGCCATCAGGGCCCGTGGTGGACCCATCTCTATGTCCAGGTGCTGACCGCGATCGCCATCGGCGTGCTGCTCGGCCATTTCTACCCCCAGACCGGCGAGGCGATGAAGCCGCTGGGCGACGCCTTCATCAAGGCGATCAAGATGATCATCGCCCCGATCATCTTCCTCACCGTCGTCCACGGCGTCGCCTCGATGGACGACATGAAGAAGGTCGGCCGGGTCGGCCTCAAGGCGCTGATCTATTTCGAATTCGTCACCACGCTGGCGCTGATCGTCGGCCTTCTCGTGGTCAATCTCTGGAAGCCCGGCGTCGGCATGAACGTCGATCCCTCGACGATCAACACCGCCGGCATCACCGCCTTCACCGCCAAGGCTCACGACCAGAGCACCCTGGCCTTCCTGATGAACATCATCCCGGAGACGGTGGTCGGCGCCTTCGCCAATGGCGAGATCCTGCAGGTGCTGTTCTTCGCGCTGCTCTTCGCCTTCGGCCTGCAAATGCTCGGCGAGCGCGGCAAGGCGGTGCTGCACCTCATCGACGACATCGCCCAGATCTTCTTCAAGGTCGTCGGCATCATCATGAAGGCCGCCCCGATCGGCGCCTTCGGCGCAATGGCCTTCACCATCGGCAAATTCGGCGTCGGGACCCTGCTCTCGCTCGGCTCCTTCATGGCCTCGTTCTACACGACCTGCCTGATCTTCATCTTCCTGGTGCTCGGCACGATCGCGCGGCTGGCCGGCTTCTCGATCCTGAAGTTCATCGCCTTCATCAAGGAGGAGCTGCTGATCGTGCTCGGCACCTCCTCCTCCGAGAGCGTGCTGCCGCGCATGATCGCCAAGATGACCCATCTCGGCTGCAAGGAGAGCGTGGTCGGCCTGGTCATCCCGACCGGCTATTCCTTCAACCTCGACGGCACCTGCATCTACCTGACCATGGCCGCCGTCTTCCTGGCGCAGGCGACCAACACCGACCTCTCGCTGTCGCAGGAGATCGGCATCATCGCCGTACTGCTGCTGACCTCGAAGGGCGCCGCCGGCGTCACCGGCTCGGGCTTCATCGTGCTGGCCGCGACGCTGGCCAGCGTCGGCCATATCCCGGTCGCCTCGATCGCGCTGATCCTCGGCATCGACCGCTTCATGTCGGAGGCGCGCGCCCTCACCAACCTGATCGGCAACGGCGTCGCCACCATCGTCGTGTCGAAATGGGAGAACTCGCTCGACGAGGCGAGGATGCAGCGCATTCTCGCCAAGGAGACCGGCTTCGACGCCGACGAGCCGGAGCGGGTCGCAGCCTGACCGAAGCCGTCAGGCTGCCAGCCGCGGTGCTGCCATCGCCTCGCGCAAGGCTTGCGCAAAGTGGCGCGCCGCCACGCCGGCCTGCGGCGCGATCACCAGCGCGACCGAGAGCTCGAACAGCGCCGGCAGGTTCTCGGACGACTCCAGCCGTCGCAGCGATGCCGGTGCGGCACTCTCCGTGATCGCGGTGACGCACAGGCCCGCCTCCACAGCCGAGAGCAGCCCGGCCATATGCGAGGACGAGAACACCAGCCGGTGCGGCCGCTCGGCCGCCTGCAGCGCATTGAGGATGCGCGGGCGCGCCCGGCAGCCCTCGTTGAACAGGCCCAGCGGCAGGACCTCGCTCAGCTCCGGCCGGTGGCCGCGCGCCGCGACCCAGACCAGCGGCTCGCGCCTGAGGCGCTCGCCCTTCGGCCGACCCGGGTCCTGGGTGATTACCGCAAGGTCGAGCTCGCCGGCTGCCACCGCCGGCTCGATCCGCTTAGAGAGTTCGCAATGCACCTCGATCTCGACGCGCGGATGCTCCTCGGCAAAACGGACGATCAGCGGCCTCAAATAGGCGTCGACATAGTCGTCCGGCAGGCCGATGCGCAGCCGGCCCACCGCCTTGTCGCCGTCGAGCTCCGCCCTGGCTTCGCGCTCGATCGCGAGCAGGCGGCGGGCCTGGGCGATCAGGCGCTCGCCCGCTTCCGTCGGCGTGACGCCGCGGCGCGAGCGCTCCAGCAATTGCCTGCCGAGCGCCGCCTCGAGGTCCTGGACCCGGCCTGAAACCGCCGATTGCGTGCGCCCGAGCTTCTGGCCGGCCGCGGTGAATCCGCCGGTCTCGGCGACGGCGACGAGCATGGCGAGGGCATCGAGATCGAGATGGGTCGACATCGCCACTCCATCGGAAACAGCAATAGATAAATCAGGATAATCCGTTTTTCCGATCGCTGGAAGCGGGCTATGTTCGGGCAACAAGCAGCCCTCATCCCGAGAAGCGATCACAGATCGCGGCTCCCCAGGATGAGGGCTGCGTCGATTTCACGACTCGAAAGCCCATCCGATGTCCGCCCCGAGCCTGTCCTTGCCCGACCGTCCCGCCGCTCCGGCGCTCGGCATGTTCCTCGTGCTGATGACCGGCGCGACCTGCATCGGCTTCTCCGGCATCTTCGTGCGCTTCGCAGATGTCGGCCCGGCCGCCGCCGGCTTCTGGCGCATGGCCTTCGCCCTGCCGGTGCTCGCGGCCTGGGCGGCGCTGGAGGATCGCGGCAATGGCGCCGCACGCGCCAAGCCCGGCGCGATGCTGCCGATCGTGATCGCCGGCATCGCCTTCGGCTTCGACGTCGTGCTGTTCAACGCCGCGCTCGGCCAGACCAGCATCGCCAACGCCTCGCTGCTCGGCAATCTCTCGCCGGTCGGCGTCATCCTCGGCGGCTGGCTGATCTTCGGCGAGAAGCCGACGCGGCGCATCCTCGGCGCGCTCATCCTCGCCGTCGGCGGCGCCGGCATGCTGGTGCTGCCGAAGCTGTCGGCCGGCGCGGCCCCGCCGCTCTCGGGCGCCAGCCTGTTCGGCGACGGCCTCGCCATCACCGCCGCCTTCGCCTACGCGGGCTACATCCTCGCCGTGCGCCGCGCCCGCAATCTCGCCGCCTCCGGCCGGATCGGGCTGATCTCCAGCGCCGTCTGCGCCGTCTTCGCCCTCGCTGCGGCGCTGGCGCTGGGCGAGACCATCCTGCCGCAGAGCCTGACCGGCTGGCTCGCCGTCGCCGCGCTCGGCCTGATCGCCCATGCCATGGGCCAGGGCCTGATCACGCTGGCGCTCGGCCATTACGGGGCCAATGCCGCCTCACTGGTCATGGTCTGGCCGGCGCTGGTCTCTGTGCTCGCCGCCTGGGCGATCTTCGCCGAGCAGCCCTCGCCGGCCCAGGCCTTCGGCGGCGTCGCGATCCTGGCGGCGGTGCTGCTGGTGCGGAAAGGCTGAGCTAGCCCGGACCATTGCGCTGCAAGATAAAAGGCAGCTTGAACGCCGATCAATTCGGCGCAGAATCTCCCCGGTCTCAGCTCGAGGCCGAGGAGATCTGGTCATGATCACCCGGATTGCTGCTTCACTGTTCGCCTGCCTTTTGGTCAGCGCGCCAGCCGGCGCCCAATCACGTCCCGGCGGCAAGCCAGCCGGAACCGTCACCATCAACCAGCTGCAGGTCGCCTTCGTCGGCTCCGGCGCGGTCGGTGGCGGCACGCTCCGCTTCAACAAGCGCAATTACAACCTCACCGTCGGCGGCCTCGGGATCGGCGGCATCGGCGCCTCGCGCCTGACCGCGACCGGGTCGGTCTACCACCTGACCAATGTCGAGGATTTCACCGGCGCCTATGTCCAGGTCCGCGAGGGCTGGGCGCTCGGCGACCAGGGCCGCGGCACGCTCTGGCTGCGCAATGCGAAGGGCGTGGTCATGCGGCTGGCGACCAAGCGCCGGGGCCTGCAGCTCTCTCTCGGAGCCGATGGCGTCCTGATCGGCCTCAAGCAATAGCACCGAGCAGTGGTGCGGAAGGGATAGAAGCCCCCTTCCGCAAGCTTACGCACCACCGTTCAGTTCCCGGCGGCGTAGCGCAGGATCACCGTGCCGTTCTTGAGCGGCCGGCTCTCCAGCAGGTCGAGCTTCCGGCGCTCGCCGCCGGCCTTGAAGAACGGCGTGCCCGCGCCGAGGCGGACCGGCACGAGCGCCAGCATCAGCTCGTCGACCTGCTTCTCCTTGAGCAGCGTGTCGCAGAGTTCCGCGCTGCCAAAAACCAGGACGTCCTTGCCCGGCGCGGCCCGCAGCTTGGCGATCTCGCCGACGATATCGGCGGTGACGCGGGTATTGTTCCAGTCGGAGCTGTCGACGCTGCGCGAGGCCACCAGCTTGGGCAGCGCGTTCATATAGCGCGTGACCTCGCTGTCCTCCTTGGCATCGGCCGAGGCCCAATAGGCCTTCATCCCGTCATGGGTGACGCGGCCGAAGACGAGGCATTGCGCCCGCTTGCCGAACTCCTTGCTGAGCGCATCGAGCTCCTCGCCCCAGGCGTCGTTGTGAAACGACAAGTCCCATTTCTCGGTGCCCTCGAAATAGCCGTCGAGCGTCACGAGGTTCCAGACGATCACCTTGGCCATCGCATCCTCCCTGCAGGCGCTGTACAGCGCCATCAAAACCGCTTGCGTTTTGCAAGCAGTTGGCTTGTAGCGAAACTGATTGTAGAATGCAAGCGGTTTTGGAGACGCGCATGAAAGAGACCGGTCGCTCGGGTTGTCCGATCAACCTGACCCTGGAAATCCTCGGGGATCGCTGGAGCCTGATCGTCCTGCGCGACATCATGTTCGGCAATCGCCGGCATTTCCGCGAATTGCTGGCGAAATCGGATGAAGGCATCGCCTCGAACATCCTTGCCGATCGGCTGAAACGCCTGCTCGAGAACGGTCTGCTCTCGCGCCGCGACGACGCCAGCCACAAGCAGAAGGGCATCTACAGCCTGACCGAGATTGGCATCTCGTTGGTGCCGGTCTTCGCCGCCATGGCCGATTGGGGCCGGCGCTTCCTGCCGGTGACGCCGGAGATGTCGATCCGCGCCGAGATCCTGGCGGATGGCGGCCCCGTCCTTTGGCAGAAATTCATGGAGGAGCTGCGCTTCCTCCATCTCGGCGCACCCCGGCCAGCGCAGTCAGTGCTCGACGACCTCACCGCCGCCTATCGCGACGCGGTGGAGCGCAAGCGCGCGGCCGAGGCCGAACCGGAAGCAGTCTGAGACTTCACCGGCCCACCCGATCTCACACATGCATCGATCAAAATCGCTGCTGAGGCGTTTGGCCGGCAGGAAAACTGAAGCGATCCCGGTGCGGTGCCGCGAAGCTGCCTAGCTGTCGGGCCATTTCAGGAGATCGCCGACCCGGGTCGCGGTGTAGAGTCTCACGCCCCCGACCTCCGTGATCTTCCGCACCGCCAGATCGGGTACGAGGGCATCGTCGAGCTCGATATGCGAGACCACGAAGGCGGTGACGTCTCGTGGCAGCCATGCCAGCTCCGCCGCCACCTCGGCCAAGGTCTCGGACGTCGCGGGATCGGGCAGTTGCGGAAGGGTAGGTGCCCGCTTTGCCCAGAAATTCAGGAAAACCTGCGTCGGCAGCACGTTGCGGCCGGCCAGATGCCGCAGCAGCAGATGCGGGTGTTCGACGAAGACATGCGCTTCGGCTGCGGGGACCGGCTGAAGCACCCTGACCAGTCTTGCAAACCGCCAGGCACGCTCGACCGCGCCCGGGCGCACCTCTTCGACCTGCGGAACAAGCAGCACGATCGCATTCGCAGGGATCTGCTTTGCGATCGCTTCGTAGGCCGCATCGATCTGCTTGAGCGGAGACCAGAGATAGATCAGCAGCCCGGCCTTTAGGGCCACGATCGCAATTAGAAGCGCAGACGCTGCCCTGTCCGGCCCGACAGGTTGCGGCGACGGGCCGCGCAGGTAGATCACTGCGATCGTCACGATCGCCGGGACCAGGCGGCGATCTGCAGCGCCGACGCTCATCAGGTCTTTCGGCATGACGATGAATAGCAGGCCGCCTGCGAGCAGCCCGGCCAGTTCATGTCGGCCGGCATTCAGACCCCGCCGCCAGACCAGCAAGCCGACGACGCCCAGGACGAGTGCCGACAAGCCATATTCGAGCGACAGGTTCGTTGTCTTGCCGACAGAGAAGACGCCTGTGACCTTGGTGATCAGATGCCATTCCGTCGGACCTGACTGACCCGGCTCCATGACGAGCAGAAGCGCGCCCACCATGAGGGCCGACAGCCAGTGAGACCGGAGCAACTCGGCGCTCTCGGCGAAGCGCCGTGCCCGCCAGTCGTCGCAGGCAGCGACCGCGAGCATGCCGAAGCAGAAGCAGACATAGAGCATCACCGGGAAGATGCTGATCAGGCACATCGCGCCCAGGACAAGGGCCTGGCTGACGCCGAAGCCGTCCGAGGGGGTCTTGTGCTGCTCGATCGCCCTGTGGAGCGCGACGAACATCACCCCGAGCCCGAGGATGTAATTGAACAGCCCCCAATAGAGCGGCTCGGAATAGACGGCGAGAAGGATGACGAGAAGGACGGGAAGGTCCGTTCTCTCTCCCCGCGCCTGCCGGCACCAGACGGCGGCGGCAATATAGACGCACACCGCCATGCAGATGAACGCCGTCAGCGCGACCGACGGCGTCACGATCCTGCTCAGCACGCTGGTGACGACATCAATGGCAAGATTCGGATAAAGCCTCTCGCCGGCCTGGAAGAACTGGGCGACCGCGTCGTCGGCCAGCAGCATCTCCCACAAGGTCACCCGGAAAAGATGGTTCGGCCCATCGACGAAGAAGGCACCGCCCGAGACCAGGATGGGCAAGGTCGCCGCCAGCATGACGAGCGCCACATGCCCGAGAGGCGCACCACTTGCGGGCAAGGCAATGGCGCCGCGACCATCCTGGCCCTGGCTGCTCGGCGCTCTCGCTGCGAGGAACTGGTCTTCCATGGCGGAAATGTAAGACGCAGCCCTCCGCCGGTAGCAGCCGTGCAAAATAGGTAGCTCATCGGAGCGCAGCGCGCCCGCTCCGACGCGCTACCTGTCCGACTAAAGCACCACTACCATCTCACTCCGCCGCCAGCCGTGGTGGCGGCAGCTTGCCCGCCATCGCCTTGGCGCTGGCTTCGCCGGGCGTCTCCTCCTCGCGGATCGCATCCCACTGGCTCTCATCCTCGGCCTTGCCGAAGAAGCGGCCGAAGATCCAGCCGGTGAGCCGGCCGAGATCGTCCATCACCACGTAGAAGGACGGCACGAAGACGAGGGAGAGCACCGTCGAGACGATCAGGCCGCCAATCACCGCGATCGCCATCGGCGCGCGGAATTCGCCGCCGTCGCCGACGCCATAGGCCGAGGGCAGCATGCCCGCCGCCATGGCGATGGTGGTCATCACGATCGGCCTGGCGCGCTTGTGGCCGGCTTCCAGCAGTGCCGTCATCCGGTCCTTGCCACGCGCGACCTCCTCGACCGCGAAATCGACCAGCATGATCGCGTTCTTGGTGACAATGCCCATCAGCATGAGCAGGCCGATATAGACCGGCATCGAGACCGGGTTGTTGGTGGCGAGCAGCGCGATCACCACGCCGCCGAAAGACAACGGCAGCGAGAGCAGGATGGTGATCGGCTGGAAGACCGAACCGAACAGCAGGATCAGCACGGCGAGCACCAGCATCAGGCCGGTGGTCATCGCCTGGACGAAGCCCTGCACGACCTCGCCCTGGATCTCGGCGTCGCCGGTCGCGGCGATGCGCACGCCCTCGGGCAGGCCGACTTCCTTGACGATCTCCTGGAACTTGTCCTGCGCCGTGCCGAGCTCGAAGCCGCGCTTCAGGTCGGCGCCGATGGTGGCACGCCTGACGCGGTCATAGCGGTCGATCGAGGACGGACCCTCGCCGAAGCCGATCTCGGCCACCGCCGTGAGCGGGATCGAGACGCCGGCATTGTTGACGACGCGCAGCGCCGCGATGTTGCGGATATCGGCGCGGGCGGCCTCGTCGAGCTGGACGCGGATCGGCACCAGCCGGTCGCCGGCGTTGAACTTGGCGAGGTTCGGGCCGATGTCGCCGATGGTGGCGACGCGCAGCGCTTCCGAGATCGCCTCGGGCGTTACGCCGAGATTGGCGGCCTGCTCGAGCTTCGGCGTGACGCGCAGCTCCGGCCGGGCCAGCGAGCCGGCCGAGGCGACGTTGAGATAGCCGTCAACCTGGCGCATGCGCGCCTCGATCTTCGCCACGGCGTCGTCGAGCGCATCGCCGTCCTTGGACAGGATCGAGAACGCCATCTCGCGCTCGCCGCGCTCGTTGACGTACCAGGCACGGACGTCAGGCACGCCGGCGAGCTTCTCGGCGATGACGACCTTGAGCTCCTTCTGGGGCACGTCGCGCTCGGCCTTCGGAGTCAGCATGATGAAGACCGCGGCGCGGCGCACCTCGCGCTGGCCGGTCGGCGAGGCCCCGCCAAGCACGAAGACGTTCGTCACCTGCGGGATCTCGCGCAGCTTGTCGACGATCTTGTCGGTGGCGACGGTGGTGTCCTCCAGCGTCGCGCCGGGCGGTAGTTCGACCGACGCGACGATGCGAGCGGTATCCTCCTCTGGGAAGAAGCCGGTCGGCAGCAGCGCAGTCGCCTGGATCGAGACGAAGAGGAAGCCGAAGCCGGCGATCAGCGTCAGATAGGCGGTATTGAACGGAATCCTGCGCCAGGTCCGCGAACCGTCGAAGCGCGGCAACACCGGGATGCGGCGGCGCTTCAACGAGGTCTCCAGCAGCCAGGAGTAGCCGCGCATCACGAAGCCGTCCTTGGCATCGTGATGCTTCACCGGGCGCATCAGATAGGCCGCCATCATCGGCGTGATCAGGCGCGCGACGAGCAGCGAGAACAGCACCGCGATCGCGACGGTAAGGCCGAACTGGCGAAAATACTGGCCGGCGATGCCACCCATGAACGAGACCGGCGCGAAGATCGCGACGATGGTCAGCGTGATCGCGATCACCGCGAGACCGATCTCGTCGGCCGCCTCCATCGCGGCGCGATAGGGCGACTTGCCCATCTTCATGTGCCGGACGATGTTCTCGATCTCGACGATGGCGTCGTCGACCAGGATGCCGGTCACCAGGGTGATGCCGAGCAGGCTGACGAGGTTGAGCGAGAAACCGAGCATCTCCATCGCCCAGAAGGTGGGGATGGCCGACAGCGGCAATGCAATAGCGGTGATCAGCGTCGCCCGCCAGTTGCGCAGGAAGACGAAGACGACGGCGACGGCGAGCACCGCGCCCTCCAGCAGCGTCTCCATCGCAGCCTTGTAGTTGCCCTGGGTATAGGCGACGGCGTCATCGATCGGCTTCAGCGCGATCGTCGGATAGCGCTTGTTGAGCTCGTCGATCTTGGCCGCGACCACGTCCTTGACCGAGAGCTCGCTCGAACCTTTCGAACGGAACACCGCGAAGGAGACGACCGGCTGCTTGTTGAGGCGGCCGAAGGCGCGCGGCTCGGAGGCGGCGTCCTCGACCCGGCCGAGCTCCTTCAGGCGGACCTCGCGCCCGCCGGTGAGCTGGATCTTGCTGTCGGCGAGCTCCGCGACGGTCTTGGCGCTGGCGAGCGTGCGGATCGCCTGCTCCTGGCCGCCGACCTCGCCGCGCCCGCCGGCGAGATCGACGTTGGTGGCGCGAATCTGGCGGTTGACCTCGCCGGCGGTGGTGCCGAGCGCGAGCAAGCGGTCAGGATCGAGCGAGATCCTGATCTCGCGATCGACGCCGCCATAGCGCTCGACGCGGCCGACGCCCTTCAGCCCCTGCAATTCGCGCGAGACGACATCGTCGACATGCCAGGAGAGCTGCTCCAGCGTCATGCCGGGCGAGGAGGCGCCATAGGTCAGGATCGACTGGCCCTCGACATCGATGCGCTGGATCACCGGCTCGTCGATGGTGCGGGGCAGATCGGCCCTGATCTTGGCAATCGCGTCCTTGACGTCGTTGACGGCGCGGTCGGTGTTGGTTTCGAGCCTGAACTCGACCAACGTCACCGAGGAGCCGTCGGTCAGCGTCGACATCACATGCTTGACGCCGGTGATGTTGGCGACCGCGTCCTCGACGCGCTTGCTAACCTGGCTCTCGAGCTCGGCCGGGGCGGCGCCCGACTGGGTCACCGTCACCGAGACGAAGGGCACGTCGATGTTCGGGAAGCGCGTCACCGGCAGCTTCGAGAACGAGAGCAGCCCGAGCACGCAGAGCACGACGAAGAGCAGGATGGCCGGTACCGGCTTGCGGATCGACCAGGCGGAGAAATTGACGTTCACGGATGGCTCCGTCGATTCAGTTCGTCACGACCGGCGTGATCGCGTCGCCGTCGCGCACGAAGGTGCCGGCCCGCGCTACCACGCTCTCGCCCTCGGCAAGGCCGGAGACGATCTCGGCGCGCCCGCCGCCGATCAGGCCGAGCGTGACCTTCTTGGTCGTCACCCGCCCGTCCTTGACCGCCTGCACCATGGCGCTGCCGCGCGCATAGGTGATCGCCGAAAGCGGCAGCACGATGCTGGTCTTGCGGCCGGTCTCGATCACGCCGCGGGCAAAGGAGCCGACGGCGACCGGCGGATTGCCCGTCAGCGTGATGCGCAGCCGCCCGAGCCGCGAAGCCTTGTCGACCTCCGGCGAGATCAGCCGGATCGTGCCTTCGAGCGGCTTGTCCGCCCCGGCCGGCGTGACCGCGACCGCCTGCCCGATTTTGAGATTGGGCAATTCGACCTCGGCGACATCGGCTTCGAGCTCGATTGCGCCATCGGCGATGATCTTGAACAGCGGCTCGGCGGCCGCCATCGTCGCCATGGCGCCGAGCTTCGCGTTGCGGCGGCTGACGATGCCAGCCTTCGGCGCCTTGATCTCGGTGCGGGCGAGCTTGACATCGATGTCGCGGCCTTGTGCCTGGGCCAGCGCCAGATCGGCCGTGGTGATCGCAAGCGCCTGCTTCATCGAGTTCAGCCGCGCCTGCCCGCCGCGCGCCGCGGCGGCGCGCTGGTCGAAGGTCTCAAGGCTCGCATTGCCGTTGTCGCGCAGCGCCTTGGTCCGGTCGAAGGCGTTGTTGGCCTGGACGAGATTAGCCTCGGCCTCGACGATCTGCGCCTTGGCCTGATCGACCGCCGCCTCGGCACGCTTGATCTGCGCTTCGTTCTGGGAACGTTGCACCTCCAGCGTGGTGCGCGACAGCCGCGCCAGCACCTGGCCGGCGGCGACGCGATCGCCCTCCTCGGCAAGCAGCTCGGTGATGACGACGCCGTCGATCTCGGGCGCAACCATGATCTCGTCGCGCGCGATCATCGAGCCCGAGACGACGACGCTCTGCACGATCTCGTCGCGCTTGGCGTTCGTGACCGTGATGGCCGGCCCGGCGGAGGGCTGCTGGGCGGTGGCAGCGGAGGCCGGAGCCTGGGCGAAGGCGGCTGCCGGCGCGCAGATGAGCGCGACGAGCGGCAGCAGGATCAGGGTCTTGGACGATACGGGCATGTCAGTCTTCGTCTCTAGGAGGTTGGATCGCCGGCGGATGGCAGCAGCATGGTCTGCGCCAGACCGCGCATCGCGGCGAACAGGGCATCGGCGCCGGCGCCGGCGTCGAAATCGGGATCGACGGCGCGTCGGCAGAAAAAGCCGTCCGCCATCATGAATAGCGCCTGCAGAAAGCGCGCTTGATCGAGATTGCTCGGCAGCTCCCCGCTCGCCACGGCCGCCGCGACCGCCGCACCGAGCCCCTGCTCGACAATCTCGTCGAAACCGGCACAGATTCGTGCCATTTCCGGGGTGCGCGACGCCTCCGCCCAGATCTGCAGGGCGATGATCGCCTTCTCGCGCGGCTTACGCACCATGTGTTGGCGGCCGAGCTCCTCGAGCTGGTCAAGCAAGCCGCCCCTGCCCGGGTCGAGCTGAGCAAAATCGGCCGCGACCTCGGTCCGATCCCGTTCGCTGATGCCACCGATGATCGCATCCTTCGACGAGAAGTAGCGATAGAGATTGCCCGGGCTCATTCCCGCTTCCGCGGCAATGTCGTTCATCGTCGCCGCATGGAAGCCGGCACGCGCGAAGACGCGCTCGGCCGCATCGAGGATGTGGACGTGGCGCTCCGAAAGGCCGCGTTCGGCCGAGAAGGAGGTGAAGACCTGCGACATGCTTCTTTGGAATGATGAGAATGAACGTTCATTCTCATGCCTGAGCCCGGCTCGAAAGTCAATCGCCGTCAGCACTGAGGGTTGCATTGCCAGAGGTCTATTGATGAAAGATTGCACGGAGCATGCATGGCGCTGGCCTCCGTCATGCCAGCCATGGCGCATAATTTGCTTGCCGCAGGGGCCGGCAAACCGCATTTTAGGTGCTGTCCGGCATGGAGAATCCGGTCTCGGGAGCGCAATCGACCATCGCGATGAACGATCTGTCCTATCGCTTCCCGACGCGCCGCCGGCTCCGCACCCGCCTCGATGGCCTGCCGCCGCGCAAACCGGTGCTGATCGTGCTGCATCAGGAGCATTCGACGCCCGGCCGCGTCGGCCGCCTGATCGCCGAGCGCGGGCATGCCCTCGACATCCGCAAGCCGCGCTTCGGCGACCCGCTGCCGCAGACCATGCAGGACCATGCTGGCGCGGTGATCTTCGGTGGGCCGATGAGCGCCAACGACCCCGACGATTTCGTCAAGGCCGAGACCGACTGGATCGGGGTCTGCCTCAAGGAAGAAGCGCCTTTCCTCGGCCTCTGCCTGGGTGCGCAGATGCTGGCCCGCCATCTCGGCGCGACCGTCTACACCCATGCGCAGGGCCGGGCCGAGATCGGCTATTACCCGCTCAGCCTGACTGACGCCGGCCATGCCGACGCCACTGCATCCGGCTGCACCTGGCCGCAAACGGTCTATCAATGGCATCGCGAGGGCTTCGACTGCCCGACCGGCTCCGAATGCCTGGCGACCGGCGGCGACTTTCCGGTCCAAGCGATCCGCACCGGCCGCAAGGCCTATGGCCTGCAGTTCCACCCCGAGGTGACCTTGGCGATGATGTGCCGCTGGTCGGTGCGCGCCCATGAGCGCACGCTGATGCCGGGCGCCCAATTGCGCCATCAGCATCTCGAAGGCTGGTACCAGTACGATCCCTCCGTGCGCGCCTGGCTCGACGGCTTCCTCGACCACTGGCTGAAAGAGCCGGCCGAGCAGGATTCCATCGCGTGACTCGCTCTGTCATCGTCATCGGCGCCGGCATGGTCGGCGTCTCCTGCGCGCTCGCCTTGCAGAAGCGCGGCCTCAAGGTCACACTGATCGACCGGCGCGAGCCCGGCCGCGAGACTTCGTATGGCAATGCCGGCGTGATCAGCCGCTCCTCGATCATGCCGCTCAACAATCCCGGCCTGTGGAAGAACCTGCCGAAATATCTGAGCAATCGGCACGCGGCCGTGCGCTACCGGCTCGGCCATCTCCTCGCCAATCCCGGCTGGATCCTCGGCTTCCTCAACGAGGCCAAGCCGGAGCGGCTCGCTCCGCGGGTCGCAGCGCTCGAAAGCCTGATCACGCCCTCCCTGCCGCTGCACAAGCGCCTGATGACCGAGGCCGGCATCGCCTGGCGCCTGCGCGACACCGGCTTCCTCGAGCTCTGGCGCAGCGAGGCCGGGCGGTCGGCCGCCGAAGCGCGCCGGACCTTCCTCGAGGATCACGGCGTCCGCGTCGAGGTGCTCGACCGCCAGGCCCTCTCGGCGCTGGAGCCGAGCCTCAATCCGATCTTCTCGGCCGCCCTGCACCACAAGGACAGCGCCTCGGTCGACTGGCCGGGCGCCGTGGTCGAGGCCTACGCTGCCCTGTTCGCCGCCCGCGGCGGCACGATCCTGCGCGACGAGGTCACTTCGTTGTCCAAGCGGGGTGAAGGCTGGCGCGTGACCGCCAAGGGCGGGCAGCACGACGCCGATCTCGCGGTCGTCGCGCTCGGCCCATGGAGCGCCGACCTGCTCAAGCCGCTCGGCCTCAAGGTGCCGCTCAATGTCGAGCGCGGCTATCACCGGCATTACAAGCCGGCGCAGGGGCGCTTCCTCAACCGGCCGATCTATGACGTCGAGGCGTCCTACATGCTGGCACCGATGGAGCTCGGCCTGCGCCTGACGAGCGGCGTCGAGCTCGCCCATCGCGACGCCCCCGACGACCACGCCCAGATCGAGCAGGTGCTGCCGCGGGCGCGCGAGGCCTTCCCGCTGGCGGAGCCGGCGGAGGAGACGACCTGGCGCGGCTCGCGCCCGACCTTGCCGGATTCGCTGCCGATGATCGGGCAGGCGCCGCGCAATCCCGGCCTCTGGCTCGCCTTCGGCAATCAGCATATCGGCTTCTCGACCGGCCCGGTGACAGGCGAAATCCTGGCCGCTTTGGTCTGCGGCGAGGCGTCGCCGGCCGATCCGGCGCCATTCAGGCCGGAACGCTATCTTTAAAGCGCGTCATGCTCGGGCTTGACCCGAGCATCTCAGGCCGTAGGAGGCTCTCATAGCGCCTTCTCGTCATGAGATTCTCGGGTCTGCGCTGCGCTCCGCCCGAGAATGACGCCCTGCCGCGGCGCAAGCGCAGCCAGCCGCGTCAGGCGGCCGCGCTCGCGGATTTGCGCCCTCAGACCTGGCGGGCCACCATCATCTTCTTGACTTCCGCGATCGCCTTGGCCGGGTTGAGGCCCTTCGGGCAGGCGTTGGCGCAGTTCATGATGGTGTGGCAGCGATAGAGCCGGAACGGGTCCTCGAGATTGTCGAGGCGCTCGCCGGTGGCTTCGTCGCGGCTGTCGATCAGCCAGCGATAGGCCTGCAGCAGCGCGGCGGGACCAAGATAGCGGTCGCCGTTCCACCAATAGCTTGGGCAGGAGGTCGAGCAGCAGGCGCACAGGATGCACTCATAGAGGCCGTCGAGCTTCTCGCGGTCGTCCTTGGCCTGCTTCCATTCCTTTTCGGGCGCCGGCGTCGTGGTCTTGAGCCAGGGCTCGATCGAGGCATGCTGGGCATAGAAGCGGGTGAGGTCGGGGACGAGGTCCTTGACCACCGGCATGTGCGGCAGCGGGTAGATCGCGACCTTGCCCTTAGCGCCGCATTCGTCGATGCCGGTGGTGCAGGCGAGCCCGTTCTTGCCGTCCATGTTCATGGCGCAGGAGCCGCAGATGCCCTCGCGGCAGGAGCGCCGGAAGGTCAGCGTCGGGTCGACCTTGTTCTTGATCCAGATCAGCGCGTCGAGCACCATCGGCCCGCAATCATCGCGGTCGACATAATAGGTATCGGTGCGCGGATTGGCGGTGTCGTCGGGGTTCCAGCGATAGATCTTGAACTCGGTGACCTTCTTGGCACCGGCCGGCTTCGGCCAGGCCTTGCCCTCGGTCAGGCGGGAGTTCTGCGGGAGAGTGAATTCAGCCATCGGTCAGATCGTCCTCAGTACACCCGCGCCTTCGGCTTGATGTATTCGATGTCGTTCGAGAGCGTGTAGGTGTGCACCGGACGGTCATCGAGCGTGACGGTGCGCTTCTCGTCGTCGATCCAGGCGAGCGTGTGCTTCATCCAGTCCTTGTCGTCGCGGTTCGGATAGTCCTCGCGGGCATGGGCGCCGCGACTTTCCGGACGCTGCAGCGCCGAGTCCATGGTGACCACCGCCTGGGTGATCAGGTTCTCGAACTCCAGCGTCTCGATCAGGTCGGAGTTCCAGATCAGCGAGCGATCGGTGGTGCCGATGTCGGTGATGCCGGCCCAGACCTCGTGGATCGCCTTGTGGCCGGCCTCGAGCGTCTCGCCGGTCCGATAGACAGCGCAATCGGACTGCATGGTCCGCTGCATCTTGTCGCGCAGCACCGCGGTCGGCGTGCCGCCCTTGGCGTTGCGGTACTTGTCGAGGCGGGTGAGCGAGAGATCGGCCGAATTCGCCGGCAGCTCCGGCTGCTTCTCGCCGGCCTTGACGGTCTCGGCGCAGCGCAGACCCGCGGCGCGGCCGAAGACGACGAGGTCGATCAGCGAGTTCGAGCCGAGGCGGTTGGCGCCGTGCACGGAGACGCAAGCCGCCTCGCCGATCGCCATCAGGCCGGGCACGACCATGTCCGGATCGCCGTCGACCTTGGTCAGCACCTCGCCGTGGAAGTTCGTGGGGATGCCGCCCATGTTGTAGTGCACGGTCGGGATCACCGGGATCGGCTCGCGGGTGACGTCGACGCCGGCGAAGATTTTGGCGCTCTCCGAGATGCCGGGCAGACGCTCGTGCAGGATTTTCGGGTCGAGATGGTCGAGATGCAGGTAGATGTGATCCTTGTCCTTGCCGACACCGCGGCCAGCCCGGATCTCCATCGTCATCGAGCGTGAGACGACGTCGCGCGAGGCGAGGTCCTTGGCGCTCGGTGCATAGCGCTCCATGAAGCGCTCGCCCTCGGAATTGGTGAGATAGCCGCCCTCGCCGCGGGCGCCCTCGGTGATCAGGCAGCCCGAGCCGTAGATGCCGGTCGGGTGGAACTGCACGAACTCCATGTCCTGCATCGGCAGGCCGGCGCGCAGCACCATGCCGCCGCCGTCGCCGGTGCAGGTATGGGCCGAGGTCGCCGAAAAATAGGCGCGGCCATAGCCGCCGGTCGCCAGGATCGTCTGCTGCGAGCGGAAGCGGTGCAGCGTGCCGTCATCGAGCTTGAGCGCGAGCACGCCGCGGCAATGCCCGTCCTCGTCCATGATCAGGTCGATGGCGAAGTACTCGATGAAGAACTCGGTGTTGTAGCGCAGCGCCTGGCCATAGAGCGTGTGCAGCATGGCGTGGCCGGTACGGTCGGCGGCGGCGCAGGTGCGCTGGGCCGGCGGGCCGTTGCCGAAATCGGTGGTCATGCCGCCGAAGGGGCGCTGGTAGATCTTGCCGTCCTCGGTGCGCGAGAACGGCACGCCCCAGTGCTCGAGCTCATAGACGGCGGCCGGGGCATTGCGCACGAGGTATTCAATCGCGTCCTGGTCGCCGAGCCAGTCCGACCCCTTGACGGTGTCGTACATGTGCCACTGCCAGGTGTCCTTGCCCATATTGCCGAGCGAGGCGGCGACGCCGCCCTGGGCCGCGACGGTGTGCGAGCGGGTCGGGAAGACCTTGGAGATGCAGGCGGTGCGCAGGCCGGCCTGCGAGCAGCCGACCGTGGCGCGAAGCCCGGCGCCGCCGGCGCCGACGACGACGACGTCGAAGGTGTGGTCGGTGATGGCGTAGGCCTGGCCGGTATAAGCCGGGAGGGGGCGGGCGCGGGTGATCGCCATGATCAGCCTCCGAACGAGATCTTCAGGAGCGCGAAGGCGCAGGCGGCGCCGACGGCGATCGCAAAGAAGGTGTTGGCCATCACCGCGAGGATCTTCAGCCCCTCGTGGTGGACATAGTCCTCGATCACGACCTGCATGCCGAGGCGCATGTGGACGGCGCCGGAGACGGTGAAGAGCAGCATGAGGATCGCGACCTGCGGCTTGGCCAGTGTCGCGATGGCGGCGCCATAGGGCTTGCCGATGAGCGACAGCACGATGCAGAGGAAGCCGATCGCCAGGATGACGTTGGCGACGGCGGTGACGCGCTGCAGCCAGAAATGCCCGGTGCCGGACTTGGCGGAGCCGAGGCCGCGGACGCGGCCGAGCGGGGTGCGCATCGAGGAGTTGGAGAGCATCGGCTTGGTTCCTCAGCGCGTCAGGGCGATGATCCAGACCAGCACGGTGAGCGCGCCGGAGACGACAACGCTGTACTTGGCCAGGTTCGTGCGGGTCTGCGGGTCGAAGCCGAGGCCGAGATCCCAGACGAAGTGCCTGAGCCCCCCGACCATGTGGTGCAGCAGCGCGAAGGTGTAGCCGAACAGCACGAGCCGCCCGAGGAAGGAGCCGGCGATCCACTGCGCGGTCTCGTAGGCGGCCGGGCCGGAAGCGGCGGCGATGAGCCAGAGCGCGATCAGCAGAGTGCCACCATAGAGCGCCATCCCGGTGGCGCGATGGGCGATCGACGCCGCCATGGTCCAGGACCAGCGATAGATCTGCAGATGCGGTGAAAGCGGGCGCGCCGCCGGTCTGGACTCGGCCAAGTCTTGAACTCCCGACCCTTCAAGCTCACGAAGCGAAGATCGCTTGGTATCGTTCTAGAGTGAATGGCTCTCTAACGAAACCATCTCCATGCCGCAATGCGGTATGCATTTGTGCGATTACAGAAATCGAAATCTGTAACTTTCTATGCTCACAAGGCCGCAGCCGGCCCGCGAAAACAGTTCAAGGCCGCGCAAGCGCTGCGCGCCACCGGCCGCCGGGCCACCATCGCACAGAACGAGAGCATTCATGAAGCTGGCGATGAGCCTGCCGCAGTTCGAGGCCGAGCTGAACACCGATCGGTGCGATTCCTACACTAACGCAGAGCTGACATTGACGCTGAAGCTCGGCTTCCGGCAGATCAACCCGGCCGCGGGCGCAGCCGAGGGCAGCTATCACGACTATGGCGACGCGGCGGAGCCGACACGCAAGATCGTCAAATGGACGGCCGGCAGCTGGAATCTGTGGAAGCAGAACTTCGTGGCGTCGGCGACCCGCTTCTGGAACGGCAAATTCTGGCTCTCCAACAACTTCCCGCTCTATGAATGCGAGAAGAACCCGCTCGGCATCTGGATCCAGCACAATCCGGTCGGGATCCGGCCCTGGGACGGCAAGTCCTGGCTTCCTGCCGGCTTCCGGGCCGATGACAGCACGAGCCTGCGCTACCGGCCCAATATCTGGTGCCTTCTCAAGATCGAGGATCGCGACATCAGGCTCGGCGGCCACCATCACGTCATCGACGTGGTCCGGCTGCACAAGAGCGAGACCTGGTTCGGCTCGCATGCCAAGCTCTATGACAACCTGGATATCAAACCCGCGGAGAAGGGCACCAACAGCAAGGGCAAGCCGATCATGCAGCGCGCCCATGTCCATGAGATCGGCCACCTGCTCGGGCTCGCGCATGTCGATGTCGGCAAGCCGCATTGCCCGCCCGGCGGCAACACCAATGCGTCGAATTGCTATGGCGTCGCCGATGTCGACAAATATTCGGTGATGGGCCAGGGCATGCAGTTGCGGCTCAGCCACGCCATGCCCTGGCGCAAGGCGATGGTCGCGCTCTCCGGCAAGGGCAATGCCCTGGCGGCGAGCGACTGGGAGGCCAAGCTGCAGAAGATCTATCCGCGACTACCGGCGGAGGTCGCCGCGAACGCGATGCTCACGTCCCGGCCGCACCGCAAATGAGTTCCTATCGTCTCGGCGAAACCGCCATGACCTCAACCGGCCGACGAAACCTTGCCATGCTCACCCTCGTTGTCAGCGGGATGCTCGGCCTGCTCGGCCCCGCCCATGCTACCGGAAAGCGCTGCCAGATGAACGCGATCGAACGCTCCAAATGCATCATCGAGGCGATCCTCGCCGACATCAGCCGCAGCTATAAGCAGGTCGGCGGCGGCGGCATCAGCGCGATCAAGCAGAACTCGACGACCTCCTTCACCGTCTCGATCTCGCAGGAAGAGCGGGTCGACCTCCTGACCTACGAGGCGACGGTCGACGCCAAGGGCACGGTCAGCGTGAAGAAGACAGGCGAGGACACGCGCTCGCGCTGAGACCGGCTCAGCGCGGCAGCAGCGCCCAATAATCGAAGTCGAGGATCACGCCGTCGGCATACTGGTCGGCGTGCTTCAGCGGATGCTCGTTGCAGGGCAGGTTTTTGGTTGCAACGAGGCGTAGGCGCAGCGCCCCGACATCCTCGCGCCCCGGCAGCTCGGCCACCTCCAGCACCTCGCTCCAGGCGAAGACGGTGTCTCCGGCAAAGAGCGGCGAAACATGCCGGCCAGCATTGATCGCGGCGATGTGGAAGGCGTTGCCGAGCCCGTTGAAGGACAAAGCCCGCGCCAGGCTGATGACGTGGCCGCCATAGATCAGGCGCTTGCCGAAGCGGGTCTCGCGCGCGCCATAGGCGTCGAAATGCACCTTCGCGGTGTTCTGGTAGAGCCGGGTGGCGATCTGGTGCTCGGCCTCCTCGACGGTCATGCCATCGACATGGTCGATGCGCTCGCCCGCCTGGTAGGCGCCCCAGCGGAAGGGCGAGCCGGCAAGCGCGTCGTCATAGGCGGCGGGATGCAGCGACGGACAGCCCTCGCCCAACGCTTCCGGGGCGACGCTCTTCGGCAATTCCGGCACCTGCTCGAACTCCGCCGGTGTGCCGGGCCGACGCTTGCGCACCAGCACCCAGCGGGCATAGCTCAGCACGATCTCATTGTGCTGATTGCGGCCGATCGAGCGGACATAGACGATGCCGGCGTCGCCGCCCGATGTCTGCTTCAGCCCGATCACCTCCGAGGTGGTCGAGAGCGTGTCGCCGGGGAAGACCGGCTTGAGGAAGCGGCCATCGGCATAGCCGAGATTGGCGACGGCATTGAGCGAGATGTCCGGCACGGTCTTGCCGAAGACGATGTGGAAGACGAGGAGGTCGTCGACCGGCGCGGCGGCATAGCCGATCGTCTTGGCGAAGGCGTCGGAGGACTGCACAGCGAAGCGCGGGCCGTAGAGCGCGGTATACAGAGAGACGTCGCCGACCGTGACCGTGCGCGGCGTCGCATGAACGATCGTCTCGCCGAGCCTGAAATCCTCGAAGAAGCGGCCGGTGTTGGTCTTGCTGGTGATCTCGGACATCGGCTTGGCTCTCGCGGCGGGCTTTCATTGTGCGCTGCGGCGTGGCCCGCCGTAAAGCCGGCCGAATGACGGAGATCAGAGCCGGATCCGATCAGGTTGAAATCAACCTGATCGGTGAATCCGTCTCTCACTTTGAGCTTAGAGACCGTTTTGCCGATCAGCTTGCTATGCATGCTGATCGGAACGGGCTCTAGCGGAAGTCGCGTGGCCTCAAGCCGGCATGGAACCAGGTGATCATCGAATAGATGTCGTAGACCGGCAGCCCGGTCGCCGCCTGCACCGCAGCCGCATAGGGCGGCATGTTGGTGCATTCGAGCACGATGGCGCCAACCTCGGGATGCTCCGCGACCAGCCGTAGCGCGGCCTCGACCACGTCCTGCTCGGCGAGGTCGACATCCATCTCCTCCTTCTCCGCTTTGATCAGCACGCGGAAGAATTCGCGGCCGTTCTCGGTGCCAGTCACCGGCGTATCGGCGGGGACGCCGACAGCGGTTAGATGCTGCGGCGTCAGTGTCGCCGCCGAGACCGTGACGAGGCCGACGCGCTTGCCCGGCGGCAAGGTCGCCTGCACCCAGGGCACCTGCATCAGCGAGGAAGTCGCGACGGGCACGCCGACAGCCGCCGCGAGCTCCTTCTGGAACAGCGAGAGAAAGCCGCAATTGGTGGTGATCGCCTCGGCACCGTGCCGGACCAGCTCCTGCGCCGCCGCGACGAAGTCAGGGAGCAGCCCGGCCGCTCCCTTCAGCACCACCTTCTCGGGACTCGCCCCGGAGACGACGCGGTAAAGCACCGGGAAGGGCCAGGTCGTGGCATTGCCCATATCGCCGAAGATGCGCGGAAAGCGCGCCTCCAGCATCAGCACGCCGAGTGGCGCGCCGTAGAGCGCCTTGCCGCCCGTCGCGATGCGGCGTTTGCTCATGCGGTGATCTCGACCAGCTTCGTCAGGTCGACATTGGCGCCGCAGACGAGGACGCCGAGACGCTCGCCCGGCTTCGGCTTGTAGGAGCCGCCGATCAGCGCGCCCAGCGCCGCCGCGCCACCCGGCTCGACCGCCAGGCGGAAATCGCGCCAGAGCACGCGCTGCGCCTCAATGATCGCTGCATCCGGCACCAAAGCGATATGGTCGACCGTACCTTCACAGACGTCATAGACCAGCTGTCCGACATTGCGGGCCCCGAGCGAATCGGCCGCGACCGAGGCGACGGTCACCGTCACCGGTCCCTTCGCCTCGAAGGCGGCCTGCAGCGCCCGCGAGCCTTCGGGCTCGACGCCGACGACCTTGACGCTGGTGCCGGCGAACCAGGCGGCGATGCCGGAGATCAGCCCGCCACCGCCGACCGCGACGAGGACGGTGTCGAGATCGGGCTCCTGCTTATGCCATTCGCGGCCGAGCGTGCCCTGGCCGGCAATCGTCTCCTTGGCCGAGAAGGGATGGATCTTCAGCGCGCCGGTCTCGGCCACGAACTTGTCGCAAGCGGCCTGGGCATCGTCATATTGCGCGCCGCCGATGCGGACCTCGGCACCGAATCGGCGGATCGCCTCGATCTTGGCGGCCGGCGAGATCTCCGGCACGAAGATCGTCGCCTTCACCCCGCGCTTGCCGGCGGCATAGGCGACGGCGGCGCCGTGATTGCCGCCCGAGGCCGCGGCGACGCCGGCGGCGGGAACATCGAGCGAGAGCAGGTTGTTGAAGGCGCCGCGCGTCTTGAACGAGCCGGCATGCTGCAGGCTTTCGAGCTTGAGCGAGACGTCGGCGCGCGAGCCGAAGGCACCGGTGCCAAGCCGCATCACCGGGGTGGTGCGGGCGTGGCCGGCAATGCGGTCAGCCGCGGCCTCGATCATCGAGCGCGGCACAGGCTTGTCTGTCATGGCTGGATCCTGGACGAGGGAGCGATCCGCGACATAGGTCCAGATCGCGATAGGTAGACCGTGGCTATCGCGTCCCGGCGGATCGGGGAAGGGCTTCCCGCGCCCGGTGGCAATGTGCCGGGCGACGACCAGCGCCGCGAGCGCGTCGAGCGCATCGTCGGCCCCGGCGCCACGCGGCGGCCTCGCATGCACGATTGTCTCCGGCAGCCCTGCCGCCAGCAGCAAAGCGCGGCGCTCGGCCATTCCCGCCGGGTTGACCACGCCCTTGATCTTCTTCGGATGCAGAAGCGGCGCACCGCGCATGGTCCGGAAGGCGAGTTCGGGATGGGTCTCGAAGATGCGCAGCCGCCGACTCGGCTCGGCCCGCAGCAGGGCGTCGATCTCGCGGATGCGCGGAAAGAGATGGAAACCCTGCTTCGAGACCATGCGCGGTGGCTCCGATGTGGCGAGCGCCAGCCGGCAGGCCTCGGCATAGTCGGCTGCATGGACCGCGCTGCGCGAGGGGATCGAGAACACCGAGGATTGCCGCTCGCCGAGCAGTGACCGCACCGCCTGCTCCGGGCCTCGTCCCGATCCGACGATCCGATCCGGCAGGCCGATCGGCATGTCCACGGCGATCAGCTCCGGCGCAAGCGGACCGGCGAGCAGGTCAGTCCAGTGCGCGAAGACGCGGAACAAGGGCGCTTCCCGCCCCTCAAGATCGGCGAAGGCCGCGATCCAGCCCGCCTTGCAACCGTCGACACCCGCAATCCAGCCCATCACAGCCCTGTCATTCGTCTTTCGCAGAACTGACATTGCATTGCGGCGCAGCTTAGTGTGCACTGCAGCGAACCCGGCGACCCTCAATCCGGAGAGACAATATGACCGACATCCGTCCGCGCCGCAGCGTCCTCTATATGCCGGGCTCGAATGCCCGCGCCCTGGAGAAGGCCCGCGAGATCGCCGCCGACGCGCTGATCCTCGACCTTGAGGACGCCGTCGCCCCAGACGCCAAGGAACTGGCGCGCGAGCAGGTCTGCGCTGCAGTGAAGGCCGGCGGCTATGGCAGGCGCGAGCTCGTCATCCGCACCAACGGCATCGACACGCCCTGGTTCGACGCCGATCTCGCCGCCGCGTCCGAAGCGGGCCCGGACGCGATCCTGATCCCCAAGGTCTCCTCGCCCGAGACCCTGGTCGAGATCGGCCATCGCCTGACCGGGCTCTGGGCCAAGCCGGAGACGCGGGTCTGGGCGATGATCGAGACGCCGCTCGCCATTCTCGACTGCGAGAAGATCGCCCGCGCCGCCCGCGATCCCTCGACCCGTCTCGCCTGCTTCATCCTCGGCACCAACGACCTTGCCAAGGAGACCCGCGCCCGCTTCGTTCCGGGCCGCGCGCCCATGCTGCCCTGGCTGACCACGGCGATCCTCGCCGCCCGCGCCCATGGCATCGATGTGGTCGACGGCGTCTACAACGATCTCAAGGACGAGGACGGCTTCCGGGCCGAATGCGAGCAGGCCCGCGATCTCGGCTTCGACGGCAAGACCCTGATCCATCCGAACCAGGTCGCGATGGCGAACACGGCTTTCGCGCCTGAGGAGACCGAGCTCGCCCGCGCCCGCGCCATCATCTCGGCCTTCGCCGAGCCGGCCAATGCCGACAAGGGCGCGATCCAGCTCGACGGCCGCATGGTCGAGCGTCTGCATGCCGAGATGGCCAAGCGGGTGGTGGCACTGGCTGAGGCGATCGCGGCCTGAGTTCACCTTGCTGGCCATGACGTGGTAGCGGGAGGGTCATGGCCTCTTCCCTCCCCTACCGCCCCAATGTCGGCATCGCCCTGTTCAATGCCGAGGGCCGCGTCTTCGCCGGCCGCTCGCACAGCGCCGGGCCCGAGATCGTGCTGCCGGGCTTCGATTGGCAGATGCCGCAAGGCGGCATCGATGCGGATGAGGATATCGTCGCGGCGGCCCGCCGCGAGCTGGCCGAGGAAACCGGCGTGACCAGCGCCGCCCTCCTCGCGGCCACGCAGGACTGGTGGGCTTACGACTTCCCCGCCTATGCCGGCCCGCCGCACAGGCTGACTGCCTTCCGCGGCCAGCGTCAGCGCTGGGTCGCCTTCCGCTTCGCCGGCAAAGAGACCGAATTCGACATCACCCGGCCGAACGGCGACGAGCCGGCGGAGTTCTCGGAATGGGCCTGGCTGCCGCTAGCGGAAATGCCCGAGCGCATCGTGCCGTTCAAGCGGGCGGTCTACGAGAAAGTGGTCACGGCCTTCGCCGAGTTCGCCGCCCCTGCGGCCTGATCCTCGCCCTCTCATCACAATGAAAAAGGGCCGCTTGCGCGGCCCTTTCATCTCGTCACCCGTCGCGAGGTGGCCTCAGGCCGCCTTGCGCTGCTCGAACACGCCCTTGAATTCGCGCAGCTGCACGAGCTGGTCGTGCAGGCGCTTCTTCTCGGCCTCGTCATGCGAGCCGGCATGGCGGGTCTCGGCGGTCAGGATCTCCGCGTCGAGGACGGCGTTGTCGACGTCCTCGAGGAAGCGGGCCTGCTCGGCCAGGATGGTGACGCTCGTCGCGTTGACCTCGGCGAGGCCGCCCGAGACGAAGAATTCCTTGCCGTTGCTCGAGTCGGTCTGGACCAGGACGATGCCGGGCTTGAGCACGGCGACGACCGGGGCGTGACCGGCGAGCACGGTCATCTCGCCCTCGACCGACGGCACGATGACGCTGACGGCGTCACCCGAGAACAGGATGCGCTCCGGCGAGACTAGTTCGAACTTGAAGGTGGCCATCGTAAAATCTCTCCAGGCTCGTCATGACCGGGCCTGACCCGACCATCTCTGAAACCAGTGTCTTCCCGTCCAGAGATTCCCGGGGCAAGCCCGGGAATGACGCGTGTCACGCCTCCCGGCCGGCTGGCGCCGGCCGGAATGGCCCGTGAAACTTACGCCGCCTCGGCAGCCAGGCGCTGGGCCTTCTCGATCGCTTCCTCGATCGAGCCAACCATGTAGAAGGCGGCTTCCGGCAGGTGGTCGTACTTGCCCTCGACCAGGCCCTTGAAGCCCTTGATCGTGTCCTCGAGCGCAACGAGCTTGCCCGGCGAACCGGTGAAGACTTCGGCGACGAAGAAGGGCTGCGACAGGAAGCGCTCGATCTTGCGGGCGCGGGCGACGGCAAGCTTGTCCTCTTCCGAAAGCTCGTCCATGCCCAGAATCGCGATGATGTCCTGCAGGGCCTTGTAGCGCTGGAGGATCTGCTGGACCTGGCGGGCGACGCCGTAGTGCTCGTCACCGACGATGGCGGCCGAGAGCATGCGCGAGGTCGAGTCGAGCGGGTCGACCGCCGGGTAGATGCCCTTTTCCGCGATCGAACGCGAGAGCACGGTGGTGGCGTCCAGGTGGGCGAAGGAGGTCGCGGGCGCCGGGTCGGTCAGGTCGTCCGCCGGCACGTAGATCGCCTGCACCGAGGTGATCGAGCCCTTGTTGGTGGTGGTGATCCGCTCCTGCAGGTTGCCCATGTCCGTGGCGAGCGTCGGCTGATAGCCGACCGCCGACGGGATGCGGCCGAGCAGCGCCGACACTTCCGAGCCGGCCTGGGTGAAGCGGAAAATGTTGTCGACGAAGAACAGCACGTCCTGGCCGCGGTCGCGGAAGTCTTCCGCGACGGTCAGGCCGGACAGGGCGACGCGCATGCGGGCGCCCGGGGGCTCGTTCATCTGGCCGTAGACGAGGGCGCACTTGGAGCCTTCGCCGCCGCCCTTCTTGTTCACGCCCGACTCGATCATCTCGTGATAGAGGTCGTTACCCTCGCGGGTGCGCTCGCCGACGCCGGCGAACACCGAGTAGCCGCCGTGGGCCTTCGCGACGTTGTTGATCAGCTCCATGATCAGCACGGTCTTGCCGACGCCGGCGCCGCCGAACAGGCCGATCTTGCCGCCCTTGGCGTAGGGAGCCAAGAGGTCGACGACCTTGATGCCGGTGACCAGGATCTGCGCGTCCGTGGCCTGCTCGGCATAGGACGGAGCCGGCTGGTGGATGCCGCGGGTGTTGGTGGTCTTGATCGGGCCGGCTTCGTCGACCGGCTCGCCGATGACGTTCATGATGCGGCCGAGGCACTCGTCGCCGACCGGAACCGAGATCGGCGCGCCGGTGTCGGTGACCTCCTGGCCGCGGACCAGACCTTCGGTCGAGTCCATGGCGATGGTGCGGACGGTGTTCTCGCCGAGGTGCTGGGCGACCTCGAGGACGAGGCGGTTGCCGAGGTTCGTGGTCTCGAGCGCGTTCAGGATCTCCGGCAGGGTGCCGTCGAACTGCACGTCGACGACGGCGCCGATGACCTGCGAAACGCGGCCGGTGCCGGTGTTGGCGGGCTTGTCGGTCTTGGTCTTGGTAGCGGCTTTGGCCATGGTTCGAACCTCGGATGCGAAGCGTGTCGGGGGGCCGGCACGCCGGCCTGAATTTAGGCGGTTAGAGCGCTTCCGCGCCGGAGATGATCTCGATCAGTTCCTTGGTGATCATCGCCTGACGCGAGCGGTTGTAGATCGTCGTCTGCTTCTTGATCATCTCGCCGGCATTGCGCGTGGCGGAGTCCATGGCGGACATGCGCGCGCCCTGCTCGGAGGCGGCGTTCTCGAGCAGCGCCCGCAGCACCTGAACGGTCAGGTTGCGCGGCAGCAGCGTCTCGAGGATCTCGCTCTCTTCCGGCTCGTAGTCGTAGACCGCATCGGTCGTCTTGGCGCCGGCCGGGATCTCGGCCGGGATGATCTGCTGCGCGGTCGGGATCTGCGAGATCACCGACTTGAACTTCGAGAAGAACAGCGTCGCGACGTCGAACTCGCCAGCCGCGAAGCGCGTCAGGATGTTCTGCGCGATCGTCTCGGCATTGGCGAAGCCGAGCTGCTTGAAGGCGCGCAGGTCGACGAGCTCGATGATATCCGCGGCGAACTGCCGGCGCAGGATGTCATAGCCCTTCTTGCCAACGCAGATGATCTTGACCGTCTTGCCTTCGGCCTTGAGCGCATTCGCCTTGTCGCGGGCGAGACGGGCGATCGAGGAGTTGAAGGCGCCGCACAGGCCGCGCTCGGCCGTGCAGACGACGAGCAGCTGGACCTTGTCCGAGCCCGTGCCGGCGATCAGGCGCGGCGCGCTGCCATTGGCGAGGCCGCCGGCGAGGTTGGCCAGCACCGCTTCCATGCGCTCGGCATAGGGACGGGCCGCCTCGGCCGCGGTCTGCGCGCGGCGCAGCTTCGCCGCCGCGACCATCTGCATGGCCTTGGTGATCTTCTGCGTCGCCTTCACCGAGGCGATGCGGTTGCGTAGGTCCTTAAGGGACGGCATCCGGTCTTGATCCCCTATCCGTCACCGCGAAACGCAGCGACGAAGCATCCAGAACTGGTGCGCAGCGGGGCTGGATTGCCTCGCTGCGCTCGCAATGATCAGGCGAAGGACTTGGCGAAGCCTTCGACGATCCCCTTCAGCTTCGCGGCGTTCGCGTCCGAAAGATCCTTCGAGGAGCCGATCTCGTTCAGCAGGTCGGCATGCTTGCCGCGGACGAGCGAGAGCAGCCCGTCCTCGAAGGCGCGCACCTTGTTGACCGGCAGCGGATCGAGATAGCCGTTGACGCCGGCATAGATCACCACGACCTGCTCTTCCATCTTCAGCGGCGAGAACTGCGGCTGCTTCAGGAGCTCGGTCAGGCGAGCGCCGCGGTTGAGCAGGCGCTGCGTGACCGCATCGAGGTCCGAGCCGAACTGGGCGAAGGCGGCCATTTCGCGATACTGGGCGAGCTCGCCCTTGATCTTGCCCGCGACCTTCTTGGTCGCCTTGGTCTGCGCCGAGGAGCCGACGCGCGACACCGAGAGGCCGACGTTCACCGCCGGGCGGATGCCCTGGTAGAACAGGTCGGTCTCGAGGAAGATCTGGCCGTCGGTGATCGAGATCACGTTGGTCGGAATGTAGGCCGAGACGTCGTTGGCCTGGGTCTCGATGACCGGCAGCGCCGTCAGCGAGCCATTGCCGGCAGCGTCACCCATCTTGGCGGCGCGCTCGAGCAGACGGGAGTGGAGATAGAACACGTCGCCCGGATAGGCTTCGCGGCCCGGCGGGCGACGCAGCAGCAGCGACATCTGGCGGTAGGCGACGGCCTGCTTCGACAGGTCGTCATAGATGATGACGGCGTGCATGCCGTTGTCGCGGAAATACTCGCCCATCGAGCAGCCGGCGAACGGCGCCAGGAACTGCATCGGGGCCGGGTCGGAGGCGGTGGCCGCCACGACGATGGAGTACTCCATCGCGCCGCGCTCCTCGAGCACCTTCACCAGCTGGGCGACGGTCGAACGCTTCTGGCCGACGGCGACGTAGACGCAGTAGAGCTTCTGGCTCTCCGGAGCGCCTTCGACGTTGAGCGGCTTCTGGTTCAGGATCGCGTCGAGCGCCACGGCGGTCTTGCCGGTCTGGCGGTCGCCGATGATCAGCTCGCGCTGGCCGCGGCCGATCGGGATCAGGGCGTCGATCGCCTTGAGGCCGGTCGCCATCGGCTCGTGCACCGACTTGCGCGGGATGATGCCGGGGGCCTTGACGTCGACGCGGGCGCGCTGGGCCGACTTGATCGGGCCCTTGCCGTCGATCGGGTTGCCGAGGGCGTCGACGACGCGGCCGAGCAGCTCCTTGCCGACGGGGACGTCGACGATGGCGCCGGTGCGCTTGACGGTCTGGCCTTCCTTGATCTCACGGTCGGAGCCGAAGATGACGACGCCGACATTGTCGCTCTCGAGGTTGAGGGCCATGCCGCGCACGCCCGTCTCGAACTCGACCATCTCGCCGGCCTGGACCTTGTCGAGGCCGTAGACGCGGGCGATGCCGTCACCGACGGAGAGAACCTGACCGACCTCGGTGACCGAGGCTTCCGAGCCGAAGTTCGAGATCTGCGACTTCAGGATAGCGGAGATTTCAGCGGCGCGGATGTCCATCAGCCGACCTCTTTCATGGCAAGACGAATAGAATTGAGCTTGGTTTTCAGGGACGCATCGACCATGCGCGAGCCCATCTTGACGACGAGACCCCCGATAATGGCCGGGTCGACCTTGAGCGAAACGTCGACATCCTTGCCGGCGACCTCCTTGAGGGCGGCGGTGATGTCCTTGAGCTGAGCCGCGGACGGCTCCTCGGCGAGCGTGACCTCGGCGCTGACGACGCCCTTGGCCTCGGCGACCTTGGCGCGGAAGGCGCGGATCATGCCCGGCAGCGCGAACAGGCGGCGCTTGCTGGCGACGAAGCCGATGAAATTGGCGGCAAGCCCGGCGATGCCGGCCTTGGCGGTGAGCGCGGTGATGGTGGAGACCTGGTCCTGCGCCGAGAAAGCCGGGCTCTCGATCAGGCGCTTGAGATCGTCGCTCTCGGCGATCATCGCCGCGAAGCCGTCGAGGTCCTTGGCGACGGCATCGACCGTCTTGGCCTCGCTGGCCAGTTCGAACAGAGCCGTCGCGTAACGCTCGGCCACGCCCGAGACTGGGGACTGTTCCTGCGATCCGCCCTCGGCCACGCTCTCGCTCTCTCTTCCAGGGGACCGCTCCGGCGACCTTCTGACGAAGGTGGAGTGCACGGCCCCGACGCTGCGATGATCAAGCGCGCGACAAACCTGTTCCAGGGCTTGCGGCGCTTGGATTGCGGCGGTGCGATAGCATGGGGTTTCGGGGGGCGCAACCGACGAAATACCCGCTTCCCATGCTTTGGATGCGGTCGAAAGAAGCAGAGGGCGCAAGCCACTCGACCACCACGACTGCGCAGCAGAAGCCGCAATTCCGCCCGTGCTCCATCGGCCGTACTGCCCGAGCCCGCTTGATTCCGCCTCGCGCCGCCTCGAAGATGGCGCCGAACCCGGCCTGGACGGATCGAACCATGTTGAGAGCGGCTATCGGCGGAGCGCTGCTGACGCTGATCAGCGCTGACTTCTCCGCCGTCTTGGCGGCTTGCCGGACACAAGGCTCCAATTTTCGTCCTTCACAGAACGACAAGGTCACCTACACCGTCGTGATGAACGCAGCCGGCTGCCGCCACAATTATCGAGCCAACGGGACTTTCATGTTTGAAAAGGCGGTCGCCATGAAATCCCCTGCAAACGGCACGCTTACGCAGGTCGGGGAGTTCTCGTTTTTCTACAAGCCGAAACTCGGATTCCTGGGAAAGGACTCTTACGTGATTTACGTTTGCGGGAGCGGCAACGGAGGAGCCGGCTGCTCCAGGATCACCTATGACGCGACAGTCGAATAGCCGTTTGCCTTCTCGCAGAAATCTCGGGGCGGCCGCACCATGCTGAGGTCGGCTCTTACAACAGGCCTGCTGCTCGCGAGCACGACCGCCTCGCTGGCGACCGCGAACTGCCAGACGCAAGGCCAGGGCTTCCGCGTCGAGCAGAGCGACAAGGTCACCTATCGGTCGATCATGAATAGCGACGGCTGCCGCTACGTCTATGCGCGGTTCCAGAAGGCCGTCGTCATGAAGCAGCCCGAGAACGGGACGCTGTCGCAGATCGGCGAATTCTCGTTCCTGTACAAGCCGAAGCCGGGCTTCAGGGGGCAGGACAGCTATGTGATCTATATCTGCGCGGTCAACTATCGCGGCTCAGGGTGCTCCAGGCTCACCTACGAGGCGATCGTCCAGTAGGGCTTACTCGCGGAAAACTCCGCAGGTCGACCGGTGTCTTGACCTCATCAATTGCGCAGCGAAATACTGCCCTTGCGGAAGGGAGACGCTTGGTCATGTTGCGAATGCTGGTCCCCGTAGCCGCATTTCTCGCCACAGGCGTAGCGACATCGAACGTGCAGCTATTGAAGCTAAATTGTCAGACCAACGGCCCAAATATTGCGTACAGTCAAAACAGTAAGAATGAACTTGAAAGCACCATGGATCAAAATGGCTGCAGATATAGCTATACCCTTTCAAGAGGCCCTCTTGAAAAAGCAGTGATCATGAAAGATCCGACGAACGGACAATTGTCACAGGTTGGTGAATTTTCATTTTTTACAAGCCGAAGCCTGGCTTCAAGGGAAAGGACAATTTCACCGTCTATCTCTGCGGAACCAGCTACGGCGGCACTTCTGGCTGCGCGCGGGTAAACTACAATCTCACCGTCCAATAGCGGGCAACCTCACAAGAAACTCTGCGGATCGACGTCGACCGCGACCCTGACCGAACCCTTCGGTCGCGGCGCCCGCTTCAGCCAGGCGCGCAGGTAATCCTGCAGATTGATCTCGCGCGCGGTGCGCACGATCAGCCGCATGCGGTGGCGCCCGCGCAGGATGGCGAGCGGCGCCTCGGCCGGGCCGAGCACGGCGACGCCGGCCGGTGCTTCGGCGCAGCGCGCCAGCGCCCGCGCATGCGTCTCGGCCTCGCCCTGCGAGTTCGCCGAGACGATCAGCCCGGCGAGCCTCCCGAAGGGCGGCAGGCCGGCCGCCTCGCGCGCCGCGGTCTCGGCGGCATAGAAGCGCTCGGGGTCGCCGGAGATCAGTGCCTTCAGCACGGGATGGTTCGGGTCATGGGTCTGGAGGAGCGCCCGCCCCGGCTTCTCGCCGCGCCCGGCCCGGCCGGTGACCTGCCGCAGCACCTGGAACGTGCGCTCGGCGGCGCGCGGATCCCCGGAGGTCAGGCCGAGATCGGCATCGATCACCCCGACCAGCGTCATGCCCGGGAAGTTGTGGCCCTTGGCGACGAGCTGGGTGCCGATGACGATGTCGAACTCGCCCTCGGCCACCGCCATCAATTCCTGCTTCAGGCGCTCGGTCCCTCCCGGGAAATCGCTCGACAGCACGATCGAGCGCGCCTGCGGGAACAGGGTCGCGACCTCCTCGGCGAGGCGCTCGACGCCCGGCCCGCAGGCGACAAGACTCTCCGGTTGGTGGCAGGCCGGGCATTCATGCGGCCGGCGTTCGACATGGCCGCAATGATGGCAGACCAGCGCCCGGCGGAAGCGATGGTCGACCAGCCAGGCCGAGCAGTTCGGGCACTGGAAACGGTGGCCACAATCGCGGCAGAGCGTCAAAGGTGCATAGCCACGCCGGTTGAGGAAGAGCAGCGACTGCTCCTTCGCCTCGAGATTGGCTTCGACCGCCTTGATCAGCCCGGATGAGAGCCAGCGCCCGCGCTCCGGCTTGTCCCTGCGCAGGTCGACCAGGCCGAGCGTCGGCAGCTCGCGCCCGCCAAAGCGCTCGGGCAGCTTGAGATGGAGATAGCGGCCGCGCTCGGCATTGACCCTTGTCTCCAGCGACGGAGTCGCCGAGGCGAGGATAACGGGCGCGTTCTCGATGCGCCCACGCACCACCGCCATGTCGCGGGCGTGGTAGGCGACGCCGTCCTCCTGCTTGTAGGCGGCCTCGTGCTCCTCATCGATGACGATCAGGCCGAGATCGCGGTAGGGTAGAAACAGCGCCGAGCGCGCGCCCGCGACCACCAGCGCCTCGCCCTTGGCGATCGCCGCCTGCAGGCGCTCGCGCCGGCGCCCGCTCACCGCCGAGTGCCACAGTCCCGGACGGACCCCAAAGCGCGCCTCGAAGCGGTCGATGAACTGCGCGGTCAGCGCGATCTCCGGCATCAGGATGACGCTCTGCCGCCCAAGCCGGATCGCCTCGGCGACGGCCTCGAAATAGACCTCGGTCTTGCCGGAGCCGGTGACGCCTTCGAGCAGCGCGACCTGCCAGGCCTGCTTGCGGACAAGCTCGGCGAGCGCATCGCCGACCGCGCGCTGGTCGTCGGATAGCTGCGGCCTGGCATGGTCGGGATCGGGCCGCGCTGCGATCGCCTCCTGCGGCAAGGGCTCGACGCTGAAGGTACCGGCATCGACCAGGGAATCGATCACCGCGGCGCTGACCGAAGCCGCCTCGGCCAGTGCCGACTTGCCGATCAGCAGCCCACCCTCGGCGGCGGCGATGGCGCGAGCGCGAGCCGGCGTCATCCGTGCCGGCGGCGCGCCGACCAATCTCACGCCGAGCTTCGGTCGCTCCGGCGTATCGTCGGGCGGACGGCGCAAGGCCAGCGCCAGCACCGAGCCCTTGGCGGCGAGCGTGTACCAGGCGACCCAGTCGACCAGCTTGCGCAGGGCCGGATCGAGCGGCGGCATGTCGAGCTTGGCCGCGACCTTCTTCAGATTGCCGCCGCGGCCCGAGCCCGCTTCCCAGACGACGCCGACCGTCTCGCGCGGCCCGAGCGGCACCTGCACGACATCGCCCGGCGCAAGCGTCAGCCCCGGCGGCACGGCATAGCTATAGGCCTGGTCGAGGCCGAGCGGAATCAGCACCTCGACCGTGCCGCCACCGCCCTGCCCTTCGTCGAGCGCATCGTCCATGCGCCCGTCTCTAGCACTGATTCGGGATCATGGCCGGCAGCAGTCGCTGCCGGCTGCAATGTCATGCCGCCGCCGGCTGCCGCCGGCCGAAGGGCAGCGCCTTCCAGACCATCGCGCCCCAGAGCAGCAGCGTCAGCACGCCGAGGGTGCCGGCGATCGGCCGGTCGAGGAAGCCGATGAACGAACCGTTCGACTTGATCATCGAGGTCATGAAGTTCTGCTCCAGCATCTCGCCGAGCACGAGGCCGAGGATCAGCGGCGCGACCGGGATGCCGTGTTCCTCGAGCAGCCAGCCGAACAGGCCCATCACCACCATCAGCACGACGCCGTAGAGCGAGTTGGTCATGGCGAAGGAGCCGACCATGCAGAAGATCAGGATGATCGGCAGCAGGATGTTGCGCGGCACCCGCAGGATCTGCTTGGCCGATTTGATCGCCGCCCAGCCGAGCGGGAACATCAGCAGGTTGGCGAGGATGAAGATGATGAAGACGGCGTAGATCAGCTCCGGCGTCTGCAGGAAGACCGTCGGCCCGGGGTTCATGCCCTTCATGTAGAGCACGCCGATGACGATCGCAGTGATCGAATCGCCAGGGATGCCGAAGACCAGCGCCGGAATCCAGGCGCCGCCGAGCGCGGAATTGTTGGCCGAGGTCGAATCGACGATGCCCTCGATATGGCCGGTGCCGAACTTCTCCGGCTCCTTCGAGAGCTTCTTCGACACCGCATAGGAGACCCAGGCGGCGATGTCGGCGCCGGCGCCCGGCAAGGCACCGATCACCGTGCCGATCACCGAGCCGCGGATGAAGTTCTTCCAGTATTTGCGCGTCACCTCGCCGAGGCCGGCGAACATGTTGCCGACGCTCTGCTTCACCATCATGCCGGCCTTTTCCATGGTCACGGCGCCGCGCAGCAGTTCCGAGACGGCGAACATGCCGATCAAGGTCGGTATGAAGTTGATGCCGGAGAGCAGGTCGACATTGCCAAAGGTGAAGCGCGGCTGGCCGGCGGCGGGATCGATGCCGATGCAACCGATGGCGAGGCCGATGAACAGCGAGAGCAGACCCTTCAGCGGATCGCCGGTGCCGATGAAGACCGCGCAGGTCAGGCCGAGGCAGGCGAGCCAGAAATACTCGAAGGAGGAGAAGTTGATCGCGACCTCGGCCAGGACCGGCGCGAGCACGATCAGGATGATCACGCCGAAGATGCCGCCGAGCACGGAAAACACGAGGTTGACGCCCATGCACAGGTCGAGCTGACCCTTCTTGGTCATCTCGTAGCTCTCGTCGGCATAGGCGGCCGAGGCGGGCGTGCCGGGCATGCGCAGCATCGCCGCCGGGATGTCGCCGGCGAAGATCGCCATGGCGGTGGCGGTGACGATGGCGCCGAGCGCCGGCACCGGCGACATGAAGAAGGTGACCGGCACCAGCAGGGCCGTCGCCATGGTCGCGGTCAGGCCCGGCATCGCTCCGACGAACATGCCGAAGACGGCCGAGCCCATGATAACGGCCAGCACATAGGGGTCGAAGACCAGGCCGAAAGCGGTTGCGATCGCGTTCATGACCGGCTCCTCAAAGGACGCTGTCGAGGACGCCGCGCGGCAGTGGCACACGCATCAGCGACGAGAAGAACCAGTGCACCAGCCCGGTCATGGCGACCGCGACCACCACCGCCGTGATCGGCCTGACGCCGAACCAGAGGAACAGCACGAGCTGGATCAGGAAGGCGCAGGGAATGAAGCCGAGCGGCTCGGAGGCCAGGACATAGAACGCCATGGCGCCAAGCATCAGCGCGAAGGAGGCGACGCGGCGGGGCACGCCGGTCCAGTCATCGAGCGCGAGCCAGCGCCCGCCGGTCGCGCGCTCCCGGACACCGCGAACGATCAGCAGCGCCGAGCAGCCGATGATCCCGGCGCCGATGATGCGCGGAAACAGGCTCGGCCCGTATTGCTGGCCCGGAAAGGCGGGGAACGAAAAGGTCATCGCGATCATCGCGGCGGCGATCAGGATGAACGCGGCTCCGACCACGGCGTCGTTGAAACGCATCGGCAATCTCTCCATGCGCCCGCACGGCTTGTCCGCACGGTACAGGGCCGGCGCGAGGCCGGCCCTTCACAAATGACAGGTCTGGTCAGGCCTTCTTGGCGAGGCCGGCCGCGGTCATCGCAGCCCCCATCGCCTTGTCGCCTTCGGCCATGAACTTGGTGAAGCCGGCCTGGTCGGCAAAGGTCATGCCGAAGCCGCGGGCGTTCATGAAGTCCTGGAACTCCTTGGACTCGTAGGCCTTCTTCAGCTCGGCGATCAGCCTGGTCTGCACGGCCTCCGGCAGCCCCTTCGGCCCGGCGATGCCGCGCCAGGCGCCGACCGAGTAGTTGATGCCGAGCGATTCGTTGAGCGTCGGCACGTCCTTGAACTGCGGGTTGCGCTCCTTGGCCATGATGGCGAGCGACTTGGCCTTGCCGGCATCGATCATCGCCCTGCCTTCGGGCACCGAACAGGTGACGATGTCGACGCCTCCGGCGGCGAGGTCCTGCATCGCCGGGGCGGCGCCGTTCGATGGCGCCCAGGCGACATGGTCGGGCTTCAGGCCCATGGCGACGAGCCAGCCGATCAGCGCGAGGTGCCAGATACCGCCCTGACCAGTGCCCGACGCCTTGAGCTTGCCGGCCGGCGAGGCCTTGATCGCCTCGGCCAGTGCCTTGATATCCTTGTACGGGCTCGATGCCGAGACCTGCACCCCCGGCGGATCCTCGTTCATCAGCGCCAGCGGCGTGTAGCTGGTCGGATTGAGGTCGGTCAGACCCTGATGGTGCATCATCGAGATTTCGACAGTGATCATCCCGATCGTGTAGCCGTCGGGTGCGGCTGTCGCGATCGCCGAATGGCCGACCACGCCCGAGCCGCCGGTGCGGTTCACGACGTTGACGGGCTGGCCCAGGCTCCTCTCCAGCAGCGAGCCGATGATGCGCGCCGTCGCGTCGGTGCCGCCGCCCGCGCCCCAGGGGCAGACCAGGGTCACCGGTCGGTTCGGCCATTGCGCCTGGCCGATCGCCGGGCGTGCGATTAATCCCGTCGCACCGGCCGCTGCCGCGCCAGCCAGGACCGAACGTCTGCTGATTCTGCTCATGTCAATATCCTCCCGTTCAATCGATTTAAATTTTGAAAGCTTCTTCGCCCCATGGCGCGGCCTTCTTGGTAATCCCGCTATCAGAACCGATTGCCGCCGATCAGGCAACCATCTTCGTATGCTGTATGCACGATCACGCTGACGGGCATCAAAGCCCGCAGGCGACCGGCACGACGCTCTTGCCCGCCGCTTCGGCGATCGCGCCGGTGCTCAACTCGCCACCGGCTGCCGCAGTAGCCGGCTTGGCATCGGCCTTCTCCAGCATCGCCTTGAGCTGCACGACGCCCGCGATGGCGTAGTTGCGCTGCGGCGCGACCCCGGCGATCAGCGCCTTGTCAGAAGGATTCGCCGTGACCACCCCGGCAAGACGCCCCTGCCGGTCGAAGACCGGGCTGCCGGCGCCGCCGGGCTGCAGGGGCGCCAGCACGGCGTCGCTCATCACCTCTCCTGGCAGCGCGACCGCGGTCCGCGCAGCGGCGGTTCCGTCATAGGCGAGCACGACCACCGCCTCCTTCGCCGCTGGCGCGGCATCGCGCAGCCCCGGCGCAACGCCCGATGCCATCCCAGGCACGTCGAGCAATGCGAGCCCGCTCGCCTGGTCCTGCGCGCGTAGTTTCGCCGGGCGCGTCCCTACCCTGAGCCCCTTGCAGGGATCGACCACGGCACGCGCCGTCAGCACCAGCTCCTTGCCGACGACGAGGCCGACACCGAAGCGCTCGGTCGCCGGCTGGGCCGGGGTGGCCGCGACCGCAGGTGCACCGGGAGCCGCCGGCGTCGGCGCGGGAGCCGGTGCCGCTCCGCTCGGGAACGGCTCGAAACTGTCGGCGATCGCGGTCACCACCTTGTCGAAGGTCGCGGAGATGCCCTTGTCGTAGCCGACCGAGAAGCCGCGCAGGCCCGAGGGTCCCAACGCCTGCCGCCGGAAGAACTTTCCGGTCGGCGTCTCGCCGGCGACGACGAAGAAACTCGGCTGCAGCAGCTTGTAGGTGACCTTGCGCTGGATGTTCGGATTGACCGCGATCGCCCGGTCGAAGATCGCCTGGAGCGGCTCGGTCGCAGGCCCCGCGCTGACGTCGAGCGTGATCTTGCCGTCGCCGCTCTGCCAGCGGCTGCCGCCGGCCGGCGTCGCCTCGCGCTTCGGCAGGAGCTTTTGCGGGATGCCGATGCGCACGCCGGTCGGCTGGTCGGTGATCACGGCAAAGCCCGCCGCGTCGCGCGCAGTCTTGGCGAGGCGCGCCAGCTCCTGCCGCTCGGCCGGCGTCAATTGCCCATTCGGCTCGCCGCGCCCTGCCTTGAAGCTGTTCACGGCCCGGAAAGTCAGCGCCCCGAAATTGCCGGTCGCGGCGCTGTTGAGATGGCCTGTCCAGATCAAATCGGCCTGGATCGCCTTGCGCTCGGCTTCCGGCAGAGCAGCATAGGCCTGCGTCGCCACGGCCAGGCGCGGATCAGCCGGCTGCTGCGCCTGCGCGGCGCCAAGGCAGGCCAAGATTGCGGTCATGCCGATCAGCGCGGGAACCTTGAACACGAGCATCTCCGTCTTTCTAAAGGTCGCGCCGCGACGCGGCGCCATTCAGCGTCAGCCTCGGCGCAGAGGCAAGAGGCGAGAAGGGCTCAATCGATCGCAAGTCGAGTTGCGCCCGACGCGCCCGGTGCTAGCTTCGCGTGGCCCGATGCGATGATCCGTCATCGCGTCGACGCCTGCCGCGGCAACACTCAGGCCGCCCGCCTTTTCGGAGACCGAGCCATGCGCCATCTCGTCCGTCTCGCCCTCCTGCTCGGCCTGACTGTCGCCGCCGGACCCGCTTTCGCTCAGAAGGCCTATGTCCGGCCCGATCTCGCCAGCGACGGCCAGCGTCTGGAGGAGCGCTTGAAGCGCGAGGTCTCGGTCGGCCAGCGCCCCTTCGCCACCCTGCTGCGCGACGGCACCGCCGCCCTCGGCCGCGGCGATGCCCGCGCCGCCCTGCCGCTCGCCAACGCCGCGGCAGTCGCCGATCCCACCAATCCCGGGGGCTGGCGCCTGATGGCGCAGGCGGCGAGCGGCATCGAGCCGCGCGATTATCGCGAACGCTATGAGTTGCGCGAGCGCGCGATCAGCGCCGCCTATCTCGCCTATCAGCGCTCGACCTCGCGCCCGGACGAAGCCTCCTCGCTCGGCGTGCTCGCCCGCGTCTTCGAGAAGCACGAGCTCTGGCGCCCGGCGCTGACCACCTATCGTCTCAGCCTCGACCTCGCCGACAATGCCTCGCTGCGCACCGATTACGAGGCGCTCAGGGCCCAGCGCGGCTTCCGCCTGACTTCCAACAAGGTCGATTCCGACGCGGCGAGCCCGCGCGCCTGCTTCGAATTCTCCGAGCCGCTCTCGCGCGGCCGCGTCGACTTCACGCCCTACGTCGCCATCACCGGCAAGGGCGATTTCGCCGTCACCGGCGAGGAGCGCCAGCTCTGCGTCGACGGATTGCGCCATGGCGAACGCTACAGCTTCGTCATCCGCCAGGGCGTCCCCTCGGCCATCCCCGACGAGAAGCTGCTGAAATCGGCCGATTACGAGGTCTATGTCCGCGATCGCGCCCCGTCCGTGCGCTTCACCGGCAAGAACTACGTGCTGCCGCGCACCGGCCAGCAGGGCGTGCCGGTCGTCTCGGTCAATGCCGACAGCCTCGATCTCGAGGTGATGCGCATCGGCGACCGCAACCTGATCGGCTCGGTCCATTCCGACGACTTCCTCAGCCAGCTCGGCAGCTACAACGCCAGCCAGATCGCCTCGGACAAGGGTTCGAGCGTCTGGAAGGGCACGATGGCGGTGAAATCCGAGCTCAACAAGGACGTCACCACCGCCTTCCCGGTGCTCGAGGCCGTCGGACGGCTCCAGCCCGGCGTCTACGTCATGTTCGCCAAGCCGACCGGCACCACCAAGACGGCGAGTTCCTCGGACAGCGACGGCGACTATGACGACGGCACCACCCGCGCGACACAGTGGTTCGTCGTCTCCGACCTCGGCCTGACCTCCTTCTCCGGGCCGGACGGCGTGCATGTGCTGGTGCGCTCGCTCGCCGACGCCTCGCCCGTCGCCAATGCCGAGCTGCGCCTGATCGCCCGCAACAACGAGGTGCTGGCGACCGTCCGCTCCGACCGCGACGGCTATGCCCGCTTCGACGCCGCCCTCGGCAAGGGCCAGGGCGGCAATGCGCCGGGCCTCGTCACCGCCAGCGTCGGTGAGGATTACGGCTTCCTCGACCTGAAGCAGACCGCGTTCGATCTCTCCGATCGAGGCGTGAAGGGCCGCGTCGCCCCGGCCGGGCTCGACGCCTTCCTCTATACCGAGCGCGGCGTCTATCGCTCCGGCGAGACGGTCTACCTGACGACGCTGCTGCGCGACGCCAAGGGCGCCGCCGTCTCCGGCCTGCCGCTGACGCTCGTCGTCAGACGGCCGGACGGCGTCGAATATCGCCGCCGCCAGGTCGAGGATCAGGGCGCCGGCGGCCGTGCCCACTCGATCCCGCTGATCTCCGGCGCCCAGACCGGCACCTGGCGCGTCCAGGCCTATTCCGACCCGAAGGGCGCCGCGATCGGCGAGATCTCCTTCCTGGTCGAGGATTACGTCCCCGAGCGGCTGGAACTGACGCTGTCGCCGAAGAAGCAGATGCTGCAGGCCGGCGAGCCGGCCGAGATCGACGTTAACGCCCGCTATCTCTATGGCGCGCCCGGCTCCGATCTCGACGTCACCGGCTCGATGACCGTGCGCTCGGCGGCGCAGACCGCGATCCCCGGCTTCGCCGGCTACGAGGTCGGCCTGACCGACGAGGCCTTCGAGCCGCAGCAGGCCGAGTTCGAGGACGCCGCCAAGACCGGCGCTGACGGCAAGGTCACCATCGCCAATCCGGTCGCCCAGCCCGAGACCAACCGGCCGCTCGAAGTCGAATTGACTGTGCGCGTCGGCGAGCCCGGCGGGCGCGCCATCGCCCGTTCCGTCACCATGCCGATCGTGCCCAAGGGCGCCGCCATCGGCGTGCGCAAGGCCTTCAAGGAGGGCGAGCTCGGCAACGGCCAGACCGCGACCTTCGACGTGATCATGGCCCAGGGCGACGGCCGCCGTATCGCTCGTCAGGGCGTGAAATGGACGCTGTCCAAGGTCACCCGCAACTATCAGTGGTTCTATCAGGACGGCCGCTGGAACTATGAGGGCGTCAAGACGACCCGCCGCGTCGCCGATGGCGAGATCGCCGTCGCCGAGAACGCCCCGGCCCGCATCTCCGCCCCTGTGCAATGGGGCAATTACCGGCTCGATGTCAGCGCCGATGGCAGCGAGGCGACCGAGACCAGCGTCTCCTTCAATGTCGGCTACGAGACCGAGAAGACCGCGGACCAGCCCGACGTGCTCGACGTCGCGCTGGACAAGCCATCCTACGCCAATGGCGAGAGCATGCAGGTCCGCCTCACCCCGCGCTTCGCCGGCAAGGCGACGCTGGCGGTGATGAGCGACCGCGTCGCCGAGATCCGCACCGTCGACGTGCCGGCCAACGGCACGACCGTGACGATCCCGGCGAAGTCCGACTGGGGCGCCAGCGCCTATCTCGTCGTGCTCGCCCATCGCCCGATGGACACGGCTGCCCAGCGCATGCCGGGCCGCGCCATCGGCCTCGCCTGGTTCAGCGTCGGCAAGGACGAACGCAACCTCGCCATCGATCTCGGCGCGCCCAACCTCGTGCGTCCGCTCTCGACGCTGTCGCTCCCGGTCAGGGTGACCGGCGCCAAGGCCGGTGAAGAAGCCTTCGTCACCGTCGCGGCGGTCGATATCGGCATTCTCAACCTGACCCGCTTCGAGAGCCCCGATCCGAGCAAGTACTTCTTCGGCCAGCGCCAGCTCGGCCATGAACTGCGCGATCTCTATGGCTATCTGATCGACGGCATGCAAGGCGCGCGCGGCGCGATCCGCTCCGGCGGCGACGCCGCTCCGCAGCTCAATGGCGAGGCGCCGACGCAGGAGCCGCTGGCGCGCTATTCCGGCGTGGTCAAGCTCGGGCCGGACGGCACTGCCAAGGTCGACTTCGAACTGCCGGCCTTCAACGGCTCGGTCCGCGTCATGGCCGTCGCCTGGAGCGCAGGCCGCACCGGCCAGGCCAGCGCCGACGTCTTCGTGCGCGACCAGATCGTGGCGCAGGCGACATTGCCGCGCTTCCTGGCGCTCGGCGACCAGTCGCGCTTCCACCTGCAGATCGACAATGTCGAGGGGCCGGCCGGCTCCTATCTCGTCGATCTCGACGTCAAGGGCCCGGTCGTGGTCGCTGCCGACGCGACCCGCCGCAGCATGACCATGGCCGCCGGCGCCAAGAGCTCGTTGACGATCCCGGTGACCGCCGCCGGGCTCGGCCGCGCCAGCTTCGACGTCAAGGTCACCGGCCCGAACGGCATCGGCACGGTGCAGAACCTCGCCGTGCGCGTGCAGCCCTCGACCCAGACGATCGCGCGCCGGATCGTCCGCCCGATCCCGGGCGGCGGCTCGCTCACCGTCTCCTCCGACCTGATGGCCGATCTCGTGCCCGATTCCGGCGCGGTCTCCGTCTCGGTCTCGCCGGTCGCGGCGCTCGATGTCGCGGCGGTGCTGAAGGCGCTCGACCGCTACCCCTATGGCTGCACCGAGCAGACGATCAGCCGGGCGCTGCCGCTGCTCGTCGTCAACCGGCTCGCCTCGATGGAGCAGCTGGCACTCGACGGCAATGCCGACGAACGCGTCAATGCCGCGATCGAGCGCGTGCTCGCCCGCCAGGGCAATAACGGCTCTTTCGGCCTCTGGGGCGTCGGCGGCGAGGATCTCTGGCTCGACGCCTTCGTCACCGACTTCCTGACCCGCGCCCGCGAGCGCCAGTTCGCGGTGCCGCAGACCGCCTTCAACATGGCGCTCGACCGCCTGCGCAACCAGGTCGTCAACACCAGCGAGATCAACAAGGAGGAAGCGGCCGGCATCGCCTATGCCCTCTACGTGCTCGCCCGCAACGGCCGGCCGGTGATGGGGGATCTGCGCTATCTCGCCGACAACAAGCTCGGCGATTTCGGCTCAGCCTTGGCCCGCGCCCAGATCGGCGCCGCGCTCTCGCTGCTCGGCGACCGCACCCGCGGCCGCGCCGCCTTCACCAGCGCACTGGGAACGCTGCAGCAGGCAAGCGATGACGGCCTGTCGCGTGCCGACTACGGCTCGCGGCTGCGCGACGGCGCCGGCATCCTGACCCTGATCGCCGAGAGCAATGGTGAGCGCGCCGACCTCTCCCGCGCCGCCGACGTCGTCCAGAATGCGCGCCAGAATGCGCGCTACACCTCGACGCAGGAGAACATGTGGATGGCGATGGCTGCCGCGGCGATGGCCAAGGACGCCGAGGGCATGGCGCTGACGGTTGACGGCGCCGAGCGCAAGGGCGCCTTTTACCGCACGGTCCCGCAGGCGTCGCTGGAGGCCAAGCCGCTGGTCATCGGCAATCCCGGCACCGCCTCGGCCAATGCGGTGATCACCGTCTCCGGCATCCCGTCGACGCCTGAGCCGGCGCTGAACCAGGGCTTCGGGCTGGAGCGCACGCTCTTCACCATGAAGGGCGAGCGCGTCGATCCCTCGCGCCTGCGCCAGAACGAGCGCTATGTCGTCGCGCTCAAGGTCACCGAACCGGCGGCGCGCTATGGCCGGCTGCTGCTGGTCGACCCCGTCCCGGCCGGGCTGGAGATCGAGAACGCCAAGCTGACCGAGGGGGCCTCGGTCGAGGGCCTGGGCTGGCTGAAGCAGGAGGTTTCGCCCGTTCATACCGAGGCGCGCGACGACCGCTTCGTCGCCGCCTTCGAGCGCAGCGGCGGCAAGAACGATCCGCTGAGCTACACGGTCGCCTATATCGCCCGGGCCGTCTCGCCCGGCCGCTATGTCGCGCCAGCGGCAGTGATCGAGGACATGTACCGGCCGGATCGCTTCGGCCGGACGGGGTTCGGCACGATCGAGATCACGTCGGCACGGTGACCTCGTGAAGCCGAGGCCGGATGAGCGGGACGCGACACCACCCCCTCTCCCCTTGCGGGAGAGGGTTGGGGTGAGGGGTCGCGCCGCGCGTGATCGCTGGCGTCTCATTGCAAAAGCCATTGGAAGCGTCGCGAGACCCCTCATCCGGCCCTTCGGGCCACCTTCTCCCGCAAGGGGAGAAGGGAAGCGCGTCTGGCCGCGCCGGCTTGCCTATGCCGGCCTCGGCGTCGTTGCGCTGGCCGCGGCCACCGCCGCCTCCCTCTACTGGTATGCTTCGACCCTCCCCCCGATCGACTTCGCCGCCGCGCGCGACCGCTCGACCGTGGTGCTCGACCGCGAGGGCAAGCTGCTGCGCCCCTTCGTCACCAATGACGGGCGCTGGAAGCTGCCGGTCGGTGCTGACGACGTCGATCCGCGTTACCTCGCCATGCTCAAGGCCTTCGAGGACAAGCGCTTCGACGACCATGCCGGCATCGATCCGCTCGGCGCCCTGCGTGCTGCGGGGCAGATGCTGGGCAACGGCCGCATCGTCTCCGGCGGCTCGACCCTGACCATGCAGGTCGCGCGCCTGCTCGAACCGCGCCAGGAGCGCTCACTCTCGGCCAAGCTCAGGCAGGCGGTGCGCGCGGTCGAATTGGAGCGCCGCTTCAGCAAGATCGAGATTCTCGACCTCTATCTCACCCTCGCCCCGTTCGGCGGCAATCTCGAAGGGGTGCGTGCCGCGAGCTTCGCCTATTTCGGCAAGGAGCCGAAGCGGCTCTCGACCGCCGAGGCGGCGCTGCTCGTCGCCCTGCCGCAATCGCCCGAGACGCGCCGGCCCGACCGCTTCCCGGAAGCGGCGCGCAAGGCCCGCGAGCGCGTCCTCGCTCGCGTCGAAGCCGCTGGCCTCGCGACGCCCGACGAGGTCGCCGCCGCGCGCGACGAGCCGGTGCCGACGGCGCGCAAGCCATTCCCGAATCTCGCCCCGCATACGGCCGAGCAGGTCGTCGCCGAGGCGCCGGAGCAGCGCAGCCAGCGTCTGACCATCGATGCGCGCTGGCAGGCGAGCCTGGAGCAGCTCGCCCGCGAGCGCGCCATCGGTCAGGGGCCACAGCTCTCGATCGCCATCCTGGTCGCCGACAACGAGACCGGCGAGATCCGCGCCTCGGTCGGCGGCGTCGATTATTTCGACGCCGGGCGCGCCGGCTCGCTCGACCTGACGCAGGCGCTGCGCTCGCCCGGCTCGGCGCTGAAGCCCTTCATCTACGCGCTCGCCTTCGACAATGGCCTCGCCCATCCCGAGACCATGCTGGAGGACCGGCCGACCCGCTACGGCCTCTACGTTCCCGAGAATTTCGACCTCGGCTTCCAGGGTATGGTCAGCGCCCGCAAGGCGCTGCAGCTTTCGCTCAACTTGCCGGCGGTCGAGTTGCTCTCAGCTGTGGGGCCACAGCGTTTCCTGTCCCGCCTGAAGGATGCCGGCGCCGCCATCGCCATGCCCAAGGATGGCGGCGCGCCCGGCCTCGCCATCGGCCTCGGCGGCCTCGGCATCACCCTCTCCGACCTCACCCGGCTCTATGTCGGCCTCGCCCGCGGCGGCGAGGTCGTGCCGCTGCATGTGAAGCCGGCGAGCGGCGCCACCGAGCCGCCTTTGCGCCTCGTCGAGCCGGTCGCCGCCTGGTACGTCGCTGATACGCTGCTCGGGGCGCCGCCGCCGCTCAATGCGCCGCCCGGCAGGATCGCCTACAAGACCGGCACCTCCTATGGCTATCGCGATGCCTGGGCCGTCGGCTTCGATCGCAAGCACACGATCGGCGTCTGGGTCGGAAGGCCGGACAATGGCGCGGTGCCCGGACTGGTCGGACGCGTCGTCGCCGCGCCGATCCTGTTCGACGCCTTTGCCCGCATCGGCCTCGATCCCCATCCCTTCGTCCAGCCGTCCGGCACGATCGCCGCCAGCAGCGCGACCCTGCCGCCGCCGCTCCGGCATCTGCGCCAGGACGTGCCGAAGACCGTCGCCGCGCTGGCGACGCCGGGCCTCAAGCTCGCTTTCCCACCCGAAGGCGCGAAGATCGATCTCGCCGCCTCGGCTCTCGACGGCGCCCCGCAGCTCAACCTCAAGGTCTCTGGCGGCGTCGCCCCCTTCACCTGGCTGGTCGACGGCGCGCCGGTAATGTCGGCGGTGAAGCGCCGGGAAGCCGCCTGGCAGCCGCCCGGCAAGGGCTTCGTCCGGATCTCGGTGATCGATGCAGCCGGGGCGAGCGAGAGCGTCTCGGTCAGGCTGCAATAGCCAACGCATTTTCGAGCGAAGTGGATACCGGTTCGCGTGAAGAAAATGCGATAAGAGAAAAGTTCAGCCTCACTCGATCTTGACGCCGCTTGCCTTGATGATCGGCGCCCAGCGCTCGATCTCCGCCCCGACGAAGGCGCGCAGGCCAGCGGACTCCTGCAGTTCGGCCGAGGGGATCTCGGCGCCGAGCTCGTTGAGCTTGGCCTTCACCGTCGCATCGGCGAGTGCCGCCTTCAGCGCTCCGTTCAGCTTGGCGACGACCGGGGCGGGCGTGTCCTTCGGTGCGAACATCGCGTTCCAGACCTCGACCTTGAAGCCGGGCACGCCGGCCTCGGTGCTGGTCGGCACATCCGGCAACGCAGTGGCCCGATTCACCGAGGCGACGGCGAGCGTCTTGATCGTGCCGGCGCGGTGCTGCGGGGCGACATTCACCGCCTGGTCGCAGAGATAGTCGACCTGGCCGGCGACGAGATCGTTCATCGCCGGGCCGGTGCCGCGATAGGGCACGCCGTTCGGCTTGACCCCGACGACGGTGTTGAACAGCAGGCAGGTGGTGTGGCTGACCGAGCCGACGCCAGCATGGGCGTTGCTCGCGGCCTTCTCGTTCGCCTTCACCCAGGCGACGAATTCCGAGAGCGTCGCGCTCGGATGGGTCTTGCGGACCGTCAGGAAGATCGGGTTGGTGTTGACCAGTCCGACCGCGGCGAAATCCTCGACCGGGCGGTATTTCAGGTTCGGGTTGAACGAGACGGCCGCGGCATGCGTGCCGGTATGGCCGATCAGGATGACATGGCCGTCGGCGGGCGCGGCCATCAGGCGCTGCCCGGCGAGCGTGCCGGCGGCGCCGACCGCGTTCTCGATGATCACCGGCTGACCGAGCGTGCGGCTCATATGCTCGCCGACCAGGCGCCCGACCACGTCGGTCGGTCCACCCGCCGCGAACGGGATCAGCATGGTGATTGGCTTGCTCGGGAAGACTTGCGCCTGCGCGATCGGGCTCGCCGTGCAGCCGGCGAACGCCGCAGCCTTGAGCCAGAAACCAATCTTCATGCCGTTCCTCCCGTTTATGTCACGGGCGGCACCTGAGTTCTCGCTCATTGGGCGCCGCCGCCGGACGAGGTAGCGTCGGGCGGCGGTGAAAGCGAATAGACGTTTCCGCTAAGGGCTATCCGGATATCCTCTACCCGGATCGCCGATCATTCCGCCGGCTGCGGATGCGCCTCGGCCGGGGCATGACGCGAGCCGTGCTTGCTGCGCGCCATATAGCTGTAGGCCACCGGCACGACATAGAGCGTGAGCAGCGTGCCGAAGGTCATGCCGCCGACGATGACCCAGCCGATCTGCGAGCGGCTCTCGGCGCCGGCGCCTTCCGCCAGCGCCAGCGGCACGGCGCCGAGCACCATCGCGCCGGTGGTCATCAGGATCGGCCGCAGGCGCAATTCCGCTGCCTCGACCAGGGCGTCGACGAGCTCCCGGCCCTCCTCGCGCAGCTGATTGGTGAATTCGAGGATCAGGATGCCGTGCTTGGTGATCAGGCCAACCAGGGTGATCAGACCGATCTGGCTGTAGACGTTGAGCGTGCCGCCGGAGAAGTAGAGCGCGGCGAGCGCGCCGGTGATCGACAGCGGCACGGAGACCATGATCACGACGGGATCGACGAAGCTCTCGAACTGCGCCGCCAGCACCAGATAGATGAAGCCGAGCGCCAGCAGGAAGACCAGCAGGATCGAGGAGCCCGACTGCTTAAACTCGCGGCTCTGGCCGGAATAGTCGGTCTGGAACGAGGTCGGCAGCACCTTGGCCGCCCCCTGCTCCAGCACGCTCAGGGCATCGCCGAGCGAATAGCCCGGCCCCGGCACGGCGGTGATCGTCGCCGAGCGCAGCTGGTTGAAGCGGATCAGCTCCTTGGGCGCGACGTTCTCCTCGACCTGGACCAGGCTGGAGAGCTGCACGACCTGGCCGCCGCGGCCGATCAGATAGATCGACTGCAAGGCCTGCGGCGTGTTGCGGTCCTCGCCCGCGACCTGCAGCATCACGTCGTACTGCTTGCTGTTCATGTTGAAGCGGGTGACCTGGCGCCCGCCCAGCAAGGTCTCCATGGTGCGCCCGATCACGTCGACGCCTACGCCGAGATCGGCGGCGCGCTGGCGATCGATCGAGACCTTGATCTGCGGCTTGTCGAGGATGAGGTTGCTCTCGATGTTGGTCAGCGCCGGATTACCCTGCACCTCGGCGATCAGGCGATCGACGTTCTGCTTGATCTCGGCATAGCTGTCGGAGGAGCGCAGCACGAACTCGACCGGCTTGCTGTTGGCGCCGCCCTGGCCGAGCGAGGGCGGGTTGGTCGCGAACAGGCGGATGCCGGGGATCTGCGACAGCCCCTTGTTGATCTCGGCGACGAGATCCTGCTGCTTGCGGTGGCGCTCTTCCCAGGGCTTCAGGCGCGCGAAAGCGATCGCCCGCGTCACGTCGGGGAAGCCGACGATGACGAGATAGCTGTCGACTTCCTGGATCTTGCTGAAATAGTCCTCGACCCGCCGGGCATAGTCGGCGGTGAAGGCCATGGTCGCACCTTCGGGCGCGACGCCGATCGCGGTGATGGTGCCGCGATCCTCGACCGGCGCCAGCTCGGAACGCAGATTGGTCAGGAAGAAATAGCTGCCGCCGGCGACGCCGAGCGCCAGCAGCACGATCACCGGCCGGACCCTGAGCGCAAAGCGCAGCGAGCGGCGATAGCCGCTCGAGAGCGCCTCGAAGAAGCGCTCCAGTGCATTGTAGAGGAAGTTGTGCTTGTTCTCATGGCGCAGCAGCTTGGCGCACATCATCGGCGTCAGCGTCAGCGCGACGAAGCCCGAGACCAGCACCGCGCCGGCGAGCGTCAGCGCGAACTCGACGAAGAGCTTGCCGGTGCGCCCGGTCGAGAACGCCATCGGCGCATAGACCGCAACCAGCGTCAGCGTCATCGCAACGACGGCGAAGGCGATCTCGTTGATGCCCTTGATCGCCGCCTTGTTCGGCTCCATCCCGTCCTCGATGTGACGGTGGACGTTCTCGAGCACGACGATGGCGTCGTCGACGACGAGGCCGATGGCGAGCACCATCGAGAGCAGGGTCAGCGTGTTGACGGTGAAACCCATCGCATACATCAACGCGAAGGCGCCGATCAGCGAGACGGGAATCGTGACGAGCGGGATCAGCGTCGCCCTGAGCGAGCGCAGGAACAGGAAGATGATCAGCACGACGAGGACGACCGCCTCGCCGATCGTCGAATAGACCGCCTTGATCGAGCGGTCGATGAAGATCGAGGTGTCGTAGGAGGTCGCGATCGACATGCCGTCGGGCAGGTCGTCCCGGATGCCCGGCAGCGCCGCGACGACGCCCGAGGAGACGTCGAGCGGATTGGCCGTCGCCTGCTTGACGATGCCGATCGTCACCGAGGGCTCGCCGCCGAACCAGGCGGCGTTGCGCTCCTCACGCGCGCCGAGCTCGACCTTGGCGACGTCGCGCAGCTTGACCGGGAAGCCGCTCGCGTCCTTGACCGTGATCTCGCGGAACTGCTCCGGCGTGATCAGGCTGGTCTGCGAGAGCACGGTGAATTCGCGGTCGTTGCTCTCGATCCGGCCCGACGGGATCTCGATGTTCTGAGAGCGCAGCGCGCCCTCGATCTCCTGCACGGTGATGTTGTAGGCGGCCATGCGGGCGCGATCGAGCCAGATGCGCATGGCGAACTGGCGCTGGCCGAGGATGCGGACCTCGGCGACGCCGGTGATGTTCTGGACCCGGTCGGAGATGAAACGGTCGGCGAAGTCGGTCAGCTCCAGCGGCGAATGGCGCTTGCTGGTCAGCGACAGATACATCACCGGCTGGGCGTCGGCCTCGACCTTCGCGATGATCGGCTCGTCGATCTCGTCGGGCATGCGGCCACGCACGCGGCTGACGCGGTCGCGCACGTCGGACGCCGCGACATCGGGATCGACATCCGGGCGGAAGCGCACCGAGATCTGGCTGCGCTCCTGGCGGCTGGTCGAGTTGATGATCTCGATGCCCTCGATGCCAGCGATCGAGTTCTCCAGGATCTGCGTGACCTGCGTCTCGATGATCTCGGCGCTGGCGCCGCGATAGACGGTCTGCACCGAGACGATCGGCTCGTCGATGTTCGGGTATTCGCGCACCGTCAGGCGCGTATAGGAGACGAAGCCGATCAGGACGACGAGCAGGCTGAGGACGGTCGAGAGGACCGGCCGGCGGACGAAGAGCTCGAACAGGCTCATTGCTGCGCGACACCCGGCTGCACGACGCCCGGCAGCGAGCTGGTCTGGACCGAGGCCTTCTCCTTGATCGCCACGGTCGAGCCGTCGCGCAGGCGCATCTGGCCGGCGGTGACGATCTGCTGGCCGGCTTTCAGCCCCTTCACCACCTCGACCTTGCCGAGCAGGCGCTTGCCAAGCTCGACCGGCATGCGCCGCGCCTTGCCGCCCTCGACGACGAAGACCGCCTTGCCGACGCCATCCGGCACGACCGCGGTCTCGGGCACGAGCAGGGCGTTGTCGCGCTTGTCGACCACCACGGTGACGCGGGCGAACAGGCCGGGCTTCAGCACGAGGTCGCCATTGGGGATGGTGGCGCGCAGCTTGACAGCGCGGCCGTTGACGTCGACCACCGGGTCGATCGCGAAGACCTGGCCGGTGAAGGGCCGGTCGGGCACCGCATCGACCTTGAGCTGGATCGGCTGGCCGACCTTGACCTGGGTCAGGAAGATCTCGGGCACGCGGAAGTCGACCTTGATCGGGTCGATATTGGTCAGGGTGATCAGCGGCTTGCCGATCGAGACGAAATCGCCGACGCCGACCGCCCGCAGGCCGACCACGCCGGTGAACGGCGCCTTGATGGTCGCCAGAGCGAGCTTGGCCTGGACGAGCTGGATCTTTGCCTCCTGCGAGGCGAGTTGCGCCGTCGCCTGCTCCAGCGCGACCTGCGTCCCCGAGCCGCGCTGCACCAGCGAGCGGTTGCGGTCATGGGTATCGCGGGCGAGGGAGAGATCGGCTTGGGCCTGCTTCAGCTCGGCGTCGAGCATGGCGGTGTCGAGCATGACCAACTTCTGGTCCTTGGCGACCTTCTCGCCCTCCTTGAAGCCGAGCGCGACGACTCGGCCGGCGATCTCGGGAGCGATCACCACGGATTCGTCCGCGGCGAGCGTGCCGAGCGCCTCGACCTCCTCGTTGACCGAGGCGAGCTCGATCGTGCCGACCTCGACCGGCACGCCAGCACCCTGCCCGGGTCCCGTCGCTTGCGCCTGCGCTTGCTGGCCGCTGCCCTTGAAGTGGTTGCGGTAGCCATAATACCCGCCGCCCGCCAGCCCGGCGACAAGGATAAGGAGGAGAAAACGCTTCATCAGGCTGGACGCTCCGGTAGTACGGACATATTCTAGACTGGACGGTCTAGTTTGATAAGCACCCTTTAAGGGCGGAAGCGTGACGGAATGATCAATGCACGGACGCGGTAGCGCCACCGCTGCAGAAGCAAGACCGATGCCGGCAGAAAAATCACGGCCGGATAAACACGACGCGATCACCCGGGCCGCGTCGGAGACGTTCCTGGCCGAGGGCTTCGATCGCGCCAGCCTCGACCAGATCGCCCAGCGCGCCGGCGTCTCCAAGCAGACGATCTACAGCCACTTCGCCGACAAGCAGGCGCTGTTCCTGGTGATCTGCTCCGAACTCACTGAAAAGCTGACGATTCCGCTGCGCCGGCCGGCGAGCGAGACCGGCGATCTGCGCGCCATCCTGCTGCGCCTGGGCGAGGACGCCCTGGCGATGATGCTGCATCCCGCCTCGCTCGATCTGCATCGCCTGATCGTTGGGGCCGCCAGCCGCTTTCCCGAATTGGGACAGGCTGCCTACGAGGCCGGCGCCGGGCGGATGATCACGGAACTCTCCACTCTGCTCGCGCAACGTTCACGATCGGGTGATGGCCTGTCGCGGCCGCTCGCCCGCGCGGAAGCCGACAGGCTCGCCGAGCAGTTCATCGGCATGCTGCGCGGCTTCCATCAGGTCCGCGGCCTGCTTGGCATCGATCCCGTTGCCGAGGCCGAGCGCAGGACGTATGTCGCGGCTTGCGTCGACCTGCTGCTGCGGGCGGACTGACGTTCCGGCCTCGCCCGCGAGCGCGGGTGGTATGGTTGACGATCGATGACCGGCCTTCCACCGCGATCGTCCCGGAATGCGCCTCCTGTCACGGCGCTGTCATCTGCCGCCGATACCGCATCATCCCGCAATCGCGGGAGAGTGTTGATGCTGCGGATCGAGGGTCTGACCAAGCGTTTCGGCGGCAAGGCCGCCGTCGACAACGTCACCCTGTCGATTCCGCGCGGCGAGATGGTCGGCGTGATCGGCCGCTCGGGCGCCGGCAAGTCGACGCTGCTGCGCATGCTCAACCGCCTTGCCGACGCCAGCGAAGGCCGCATCCTCAGCGAGGAACGTGATGTCACCGCCCTGCGCGGCGCGGCGCTCCGGGCCTGGCGGCGCGACACCGCGATGATCTTCCAGCAGTTCAATCTGGTCGGCCGCCTCGACGTGCTGACCAATGTGCTGCTCGGCCGCCTCAACCATCGTTCGGCGGCGCTGACGCTAGTCAAGAGCTTCTCGCAGGACGACAAGGTCCGCGCCATCGCCGCACTCGAGCGCCTCGACATGGGCCATCTGCTCGCCCAGCGCGCCGAAACCCTCTCCGGCGGCCAGCAGCAGCGCGTCGCCATCGCCCGCGCGCTGGTGCAGGAACCCAAGATCATCCTGGCCGACGAGCCGATTGCCTCGCTCGACCCGCGCAACACCCAGGTCGTCATGGACGCGCTGTTTCGCATCAATCGCGAGGACGGCATCACGGTGATCTGCAATCTCCACCACCTCGACATCGCCGCGAAGTATTGCGACCGGCTGATCGGCATGGCCGGCGGCAAGGTCGTGTTCGACGGCCCGCCGCATGCGCTGACCAGCGAGCTCGCCGCCGAGCTCTACGGCATCGAGGCCAAGGACGCCGGTGCCGAGGCGCTCGACGCGCTCGAAGCCATCGCCAGCCAGGAAGCCAAGCGCGCCAAGCAGAACGCCGCCTGAGACAGCCGGCGGCGTGCCCGCGGGCCTGCCCTTACGCCTGACCTTTCACCACCGATTTTTCCAAAGGAGCACCACCATGCTGACCCGTCGTCATACCCTCACGCTCGCCGCAGCCGGCCTCGCCGCGACGCTCGCTGCGCCGGCCTTCGCGCAGGACTGGAAGGCGAAATATCCCGAGCTCGTCTTCGCCATCATCCCGTCCGAGAACGCCTCGGGCGTCGTCGAGCGCTACACCCCCTTCGTGAACTATCTCGCCAAGGAGCTCGGCACCAAGGTCACGCTGCGCATCGCCAACGACTACGCCGCGATCATCGAGGGCCAGCGCGCCGGCAACATCCATATCGGCATGTACGGCCCGGCTTCCTTCGCCCGCGCGCTGATGACCGGCGCCAAGGTCGATGCCTTCGCGATCGAGACCAATATCGACGGCACCAAGGGCTACTACTCGGTCTTCTACGTGAAGAAGGACTCGCCCTACCAGAAGATCGAAGACCTGAAGGGCAAGAACCTCGGCCTGGTCGACCCGAACTCGACCTCCGGCAACAACGTCCCGCGCTTCGCGCTCGACGGCATGAAGATCGAACCCGAGGCCTATTTCGGCAAGGTCGTCTACACCGGCAGCCACGAGAACGCGATCATCGCCCTGCAGCAGGGCACCGTCGACATCGCCGCCAACTGGTGGAACGACGAGCAGGAATCGAACCTGCTGCGCATGGACCGCAAGAAGATGGTCAAGGCCGACGATTTCCGGATCATCTACAAGTCCGAGCAGATCGTGAACTCGCCGATGGCCTATCTCTCCGACTTGCCGGAGGAGCTGAAGACCAAGATCCGTGACGCGGTGCTGAACCTCGCCACCAAGGACAAGGCCGCCTTCGACAAGATCTATGAAGGCAAGCAGGGCCCGCTCGTCGCCGTCGACAACAAGGCCTACGACCCGATCATCGAGCTGAACAAGTTCGTCGACGCGCTGCGCAAGAAGAAGTCGTCGTAAGCCTTTACACCCGCTACCCGTCATGGTCGGGCTTGTCCCGACCATCCACGTCTTCGCTTCACTGATCGCGTGCGGTGTTCAAGACGTGGATGCTTGCCACAAGGGCGAGCATGACGGCCGCGGCGCGTACTCGCCGCCCCCTCCTCCGGCGACGGACCCATCATGACACTCGCGATCGATCGCAACGACCCGGCCATCGCGGCCCATGCCGAGCTCTATCGGCGCGAAATGGCGGCGAAACGGCTCCAGACCCTGCTGGGCGCGGCAATCTTCGTCGCCTGCGTCGTCCTCGCCGCGATCGGCGCCGAGGTCGATCTTGCGAAATTCGCCGCGAATGCCTGGCGCTTCCCCAAATACATCCTCGAGACCATGCCGACGCTGCGCCTGGCGACGTTCGGCGCCGATCTCAAGGAATGGTACTGGGGCCTGAACGGCTGGTTGAAGCTGCTCTGGCAGACCTTGCTGATCGCCTATATCGGCACCGTGCTCGGTGCCGTCGGCGGCTTCCTGCTCTGCTTCACCGCCGCCAGCAATCTCGGCCGTTCGCCCTGGCTGCGCTGGGGCACGCGCCGCTTCCTCGAATTCTGCCGCACCGTCCCCGAGATCGTCTTCGCGCTGATCTTCGTCATCGCCTTCGGGCTGGGACCGCTGCCCGGCGTGCTCGCCATCGCCATCCACACCATGGGTGCGATGGGCAAGCTCTTCTCCGAGGTGGTCGAGAACATCGACATGAAGCCGGTCGACGGCCTGACCGCGACCGGCGCCGGCTGGTGGCAGACCATCCGCTTCGCGGTGGTGCCGCAGGTTCTGTCGAACTTCGCCAGCTACGCGCTGCTGCGCTTCGAGATCAATGTCCGCGGCGCCTCGATCATGGGCTTCGTCGGCGCCGGCGGCATCGGCCAGGACCTGATCGAGGCGATCCGCAAATTCTACTTCACCGATGTCAGCGCCATCCTGCTGCTGATCATCCTCACGGTGATGATGATCGACTACGGCACCGAGCGCCTGCGCCATGCGCTGCTCAGCCTGGAGCACGGCAAATGACGCTCGCCCTCTCACCAAGCGACCGCGCCGCGCTGATCGCCCGCCACAAGGCCGCGATCGACGGCTCCCTGAAGACGAAGCTCACGACCATCGCCGTCGTCGGCGGCCTCGTCGGGCTCTTCCTCTACGGGCTGACGACGCTCGAGACCTCGATCTGGAAGATCATCGCCGGCTTTTCCAATCTCGGCACCTTCGTCGTGCTGATGCTGCCGCCCGATCCAGGCTCGTTCGCGCGCGCCATCATCTTCGTCAAGGCGCTGTTCGAGACCATCGCCATCGCCTTCCTTGGCACGATCCTGGCGGCGATCCTCGCCTTCCCGCTCGGCTTCCTCGCCGCCAAGAACGTCGTCGCCAACCGCGTCGTGCATTTCCTGGCGCGCCGCTCGATGGACACGGTGCGCGGCGTCGACGCGCTGATCTGGGCGCTGATCTGGGTCAATGTCGTTGGCCTCGGCCCCTTCGCCGGCATGCTCGCGATCATGACCAGCGACCTCGGCGCCTTCGGCAAATTGTTTTCCGAAGCGATCGAATCCGCCGACCGCAAGCCTGTCGAGGGCGTCGCCTCGGTCGGCGGCGGCAAGTTCCACGAAATCCGCTTCGGCTTGATCCCGCAGGTGCTGCCGGTGATTGCCAGCCAGGTGCTCTACTATATCGAATCCAACACCCGCTCCTCGACCATCATCGGCATCGTCGGCGCCGGCGGCATCGGCCTCTACCTCGCCGAGACCATCCGCACGCTCGAATGGCAGCAGGTCTCGTTCCTGATCCTGCTGGTCCTGGCGGCGGTGACCGCGATCGACTTCCTCTCGAGCAAGCTGCGTTTCGCGATCATCGGCAAGCGGGCGATCTGAGGCCCTCGCGATACCACACCTGCCAGGCTCGACCGATCTGGGACGATCGAGGCGCGGGGAACCCTCTCCTGGAAGGAGAGGGCAGGGTGAGGTGTGGGCTGCCTGACCAGTTCCGTGAGCGCCGACCGCGCGGTGAGGTTCAAGCCAACGTTTTCAGTCCGAACACCTCACCCCTACCCCTCTCCTTTTAGGAGAGGGGATCCCGCGCACAATGCTCAGCCCTCCGCGAAGGCATGTGCGATTCCGCATAATCGCAAGGCCACATCACACATCGTGATGCACCAGCGCACAAGCTATCTCATCGGCATCCACACCTCGGAGCAAGCCGATGACCCCGATCGACCTCTACACCTACCAGACCCCGAACGGCCACAAGGCCTCGATCATGCTCGAGGAAACCGGCCTGCCCTATGCCGTCACCGTCATCGACATCGAGGCGGGCGAGCAGCACCGGCCGAGCTTCCTGGCGCTCAACCCGAACAACAAGATCCCCGTCATCGTCGACCACGACCATGACCGGACGATCTTCGAGTCCGGCGCGATCCTGCTCTACCTCGCCGAGCACTCCGGCGTGCTGCAGCCGAACGGCCCGCAGGCGCTGAGCAAGACGCTGCAATGGAGCTTCTTCCAGGCGGCGCATGTCGGGCCGATGATCGGCCAGCTCTGGCATTTCAAGGTCTTCGCCAAGGAGAAGCTGCCCTATGCGATCGAGCGCTATGAGCGCGAGACCGCCCGCATCCTGCGTGTCCTCGACGGCGAGCTGGCGCTGCGGCCTTATCTGGTCGAGGCCAGTTACGGCATCGCCGACATCATGGTCTGGCCCTGGATCAACGCCCTGCCCAAGCTCGGGCTGAGCCTGACCGACACCCCCCATCTCAAGCGCTGGCACGAGACGATCGCGGCCCGCCCCGCCGTGCAGCGCGGCCTTGCCGTGCCGGCGCTCGCGCACGCCGACGCCTGAGCGCGCTCGGCCAGACCCATAGGACACCTCGTCATGGATACCCTCTTTATTCCCCTCTCCCTGGCCGCCGGTGGCCTGCTGGCGGTGCAGGCCGGCGCCAATGCGCAATTGTCGAAGGCGACCGGCAGCCCCTTCGCCGCAACCACGATCCAGGTCGTGCTCGCCGCCCTCCTCCTGCTGATCGTCGCGATCGCGACCGGCACGGCCGCTGCGTTCGGCGGGCTGCGGGCCGTGCCCTGGTGGCATGCGATCGGCGGCATCGCGACGGCGCTCTATGTCGCCTCGACCATCCTGGTCTTCCCGCGGCTCGGCGCCGTCGTCGCGGTCGGCCTGTTCATCGCCGGCCAGATGCTGGCCTCGCTCGGCCTCGACAGCTTCGGCGTGCTCGGCGTGCCACAGCAGGCGCCGAAGCCCGCCACGCTGATCGGAACCGCCGCAGTGCTCGTCGGTGTGATCGCGATCGTCTTCGGCCAGAAGGGCGCGACCAAGGAACTCTCCGGCTCCAAGCTCGGCTGGATGCTGCTCGCCCTCATTGCCGGCGCCGTGCTGCCAGTCCAGGGCGCGATCAACGGCCTGCTGCGGCACGATCTCGGTGCGCCCTTCGTCGTCGGCACGATCAGCTTCGTGGTCGCGACGCTGTCGATGCTCGCGGTGCTGCTGCTGACCCTGCTGACAGGTGGCGCCAAGCCCCAGCTCGGCGGCCTCAGGACCATGCCCTGGTGGGGCTGGATCGGCGCGGTCTGCGGCGCGACCTATGTCACCACCGTCTTCGTCGCGATCCCCGCCATCGGCACCGCCGCGACCGTCGGCCTGACCGTCGCCGGCCAGCAGATCGTCTCGCTCTTCGTCGATCGTTACGGCTGGTTCCGCCTGCCCCAGCGCGAGATCTCGACCCTGCGCTTTGCCGGCGTCGTGGCCCTGCTGCTCGGCGTCGCCGCGATCAAGGTCTTCTGATCCTCAACGGAAACCCCTCCCCCTTGTGGGGAGGGGAAGGGGTGGGGGGCGGAAAGTCGAGGCAAACTCACCCAAGATCGGGCCGATCTGCTTCTACAAGCCCCCGCTCACCCAGTCGTTCGCCCCCCATCCCCAAACCCTTCCCCATAAGGGGGAAGGGACGAGCCAGGGCGATCAGCCTTACACGGCCTCACTCTTTACGGAGATATCCCATGTCCTGGTTGCTGCTCACCGGAGCAGGCCTGCTCGAGATCGTCTGGGCAATCGCTCTGAAGCAGGCCGGCGGCTTCACCCGCTTCTGGCCGAGTGTGATCGGCATCGTCTCGGCCATCGTCAGCTTCGTCATGCTGTCGCTGGCGCTGAAGCAATTGCCGGTCGGGACCGCCTATGCGGTCTGGGTCGGCATCGGCGCGCTCGGCGTCGCCCTCGCCGGCATCGTCGCCCTCGGCGAGAGCGCCTCGCCCATACGCCTTGGCCTGCTCGCGCTGATCCTGATCGGTGTGATCGGCCTCAAGCTGGTCGAGGCTTAAGCCTCTTATGCGGAGGGTGAGCCCTCCCCTTCCAGCAAGGCGCGGCGCTTCCTGAAGGCGCCATAGGCGAAATCGGTGAAGGCGCGGACCCGCGCCGCGGCGCGCAGATCCTCATGGGTCAGGATCCAGAGCGCCGTCTCCATCTCCGGTATAGGACGGCGCACGCAAGTAAGGGCCGGGACGCTGTCGCCGAGATAGCAGGGCAGCGCCACCAGCCCGAGGCCAGCCACCGCCGCCTGCTGCATCGCCAGCAGCGAGTCGGCCCTGAGTATGATCTCGCTCTTCGGCAGCTTCGCCTGCATCCAGCGCGCCACCGAGGTGCCGCCGAGCGTGTCGTCCGGCCCGACCCAGCGATGCTCGGCGAGGTCGGCATGATCGTGGCGCGCGAGATAGGCAGGCGCGGCGTAGATCGCGAAGGCGATCTTGCCGACCCGGCGTCCGACCAGCGTCACTGGGGGATTGTCGGCGGTACGCAAGGCGACATCGGCATCGCGCTTGGTCAGGTTGAACATCAGGTTGGAGACCGCGACCTCCAGGGCGATGCCGGGATGCGCTTCGCTGAACTCGGCCAGGATCTCCGGCAGGACCGAGCCCATCAGCGTGTCGGTCGCGGTGATCCGGAGCGTGCCGGAAAGGCGCAAATCCTGCCCCGCGATCCTGCGTTCGAGCTCGGTGACGGTGCCGGAGATGCTGCGTGCCGCCGCGACCAGTTCCTCGCCGCCGGCCGTCAGCAGATAGCCGGTCGGCAGGCGCTCGAAGAGACGAAGGCCCAATTGCTGCTCGAAGGCGGCGATGCGCCTGAGCACGGTCGAATGGTTGACGCGCAGTTCGCGCGCCGCGCCGGCGAGCGAGCCGGCCTCGGCGACGGCGAGGACATAGCGCAGATCATCCCATTCGAGCGCGGCCATGAGCCCCCTCGCCAGATGCTATGAATCAGGCGACGCCGAGCGCCAGCAGATCGTGGACATGGACGAGGCCGACCGGCCTGTCCTGCGCATCGGCGACGATCAGCGCAGTGACGCGCAGACGGTTGACCATCTCCAGCGCCTCGGCGGTGAGCGCATCCGGCGCGATCTTGCGCGGATCCCTTGTCATCACGTCGCGCGCCAGCCGCCCTCCCCAGCCGGCGCCGTGCTTGCGGCGCAGGTCGCCATCGGTGACGACACCGGTGAGCTTGCCGTCGACGTCGACGACGACGGCGCAGCCAAAACCCTTGGCGGTAATCATCGAGACGACATCGGCCATCGCCGCGGTCTCGCCGACGACCGGCAGGCGCTCGCCCGAATGCATGATGGTCGCAACGGTCTTGAGCTGCGCCCCGAGCTTGCCGCCGGGGTGGTAGACGTAGAAATCCTGGCGCGAGAAGCCACGCGCTTCCAGCAGAGCGACCGCGAGCGCATCGCCGAGCGCCATCTGCATCGTCGTCGAGGTCGTCGGCGCGAGCCCGTTCGGGCAGGCTTCCTCCGCCTTGGGCAGGACGAGCGGGATATCGGCCTCGCGACCGAGCGCGCTGTCGCGATTGGCGGTGATCGCGATCAGGCCGACGCGGAAGCGACGGGTGTAGCCGACGATCGCCGAGAGCTCGACCGCCTCGCCCGACCAGGACAGGGCAATGACCACGTCCTCGGGCTGGACCATGCCGAGATCGCCATGGCTGGCCTCGGCCGGGTGGACGAAATAGGAGGGCGTGCCGGTCGAGGCGAGCGTCGCCGCAATCTTGCGGCCGACATGGCCGGATTTGCCCATGCCGGTGACGATCACCCGGCCGGAAGCGGCACGGATCATCTCGACGGCAGCGGCGAAGGGTTGGGCGAGGCCGTTGCCGATCGCCTGATGCAAGGCGTCGAGCCCGGCGCGTTCGGTGGCGATGGTGCGAAGGGCGGAAGCGCTGATGGTCGCGGTCATGGAGCGCGCCTCTAGCACGGCGCAGGCCCGCCTGGCCACCGGCGGCACCGCATTGACGGGGCATTAACCCTCTTCGTTCTAACTCCATTAACCATGCGCGCCGAGCCGGCGCGGATAAGTCTTTGCCTCGCCGGAGCACCGTCGCGCCCGTGTCCCGTTTCGCCCAGATTTGCTGGCTGGCCGGCGTCGCAGGCTGCTGCGGCGTCGCCGGGCTGACGAGCTGGCCGGAACTGGCCTTGGCGCAGACGCAGCCCGCCGACATGCCCGCGCGTCCGCGGACTCCGGCCTTGAGGACCGGCACGCCCGACTATGTCGCGCAACGGCCGAGCCCGGCTCCCGGGACTGCATCCGTCCTGCCTGATGGTGTCGACGATGCCGCTCCTGCACCGCGCGGCCGCTCCAGCGCGATCTCGAGCGGCCAGCCCGCGCGCGCCAGCCAGCCGATCCGGGCCTCGCGCCTGCGCGGCGTGACCCAGCGCGAGTTCCGCCAACCGCAGCCGGTGGTTTCCAACCTGCCGCCGGCGCTCCCGCCACCGCCCGAACCGCGCAAGCGCAAGCGGCCGGAGGAAGACCCCTACGCACCGCTCGGCCTGCGGCTCGGCAACGTCATCCTGCGCCCGGCGATCACCGGCTCGGTCGGCTATGACAGCAATCCCGAGCGCATTTCCGGGCCGAGCAAGGGCTCGCTGTTCACCCGCACCGAGGGCGAGCTCGGCGTCCAGTCCGACTGGAACGTGCACGAGCTCACCGGCATGCTGCGCGGCGGCTACAGCCGCTATTACCGCAACGACAACGCCTCGCGCCCGGACGCGGAAGGCAACATGTCGCTGCGCCTCGACGCAACCCGCGACACCCGCATCCTGCTCGAATCGCGCCTGCGGCTCGACACGCAGCGCCCGGGCTCGCCCGACCTGACCTCGGCGGTGCAGGGGCGGCCGATCACCTGGAACTATGGCGGCGCTGCCGGCGTCACCCACGATTTCAACCGCCTGCAATTGACCCTGCGCGGCTCGGTCGACCGGCAGGACTACGAGGACGCCAGTCTCGGCAATGGCCGCATCCTCAGCCAGGCCGATCGTAACCAGACGCAGTATGGCCTGCGCCTGCGCGCGGCCTATGAGGTGACGCCGGGCTTCAAGCCCTTCGTCCAGGCCGAGATCGACACCCGCCAATTCGACCAGAAGGTCGATTCCAGCGGCTATATGCGCTCCTCCGACGGCTATACGGTCCGCCTCGGCTCGACCTTCGAGATCAGCCGCATGCTCACCGGCGAGGTCTCGGGCGGCTATCAGGACCGCAAATACGAGGATGGCCGGCTGCGGAACCTGCGTGGCTTCGTCGGTGATGCCGCGATCCTGTGGACGCCAACGCCGCTGACCACGGTGACGCTGCGCGGCTCCGCCGAGCTCGGCGACACCACCATCCCCGGCTCGAGCGGCACCACGGCGCGCCGCGTCGGCCTCGAAGTGGCGCACGCGCTGCGCCGCAACCTCACCGTCACCGGCTTCACCACCTTCAGCCGCACCGAATATGACGGCCAGGACCTGCGCGAGAACCTGTCGACCATCGGTGCCAGGATCGAATACAAGCTGACCCGGACCTTCGCGGTCCGCGCCAGCTTCACCCATGAGCGGCTGAACTCGACCAATCAGGGCTCGGACTACACCGCGAACGTCGCGCTGGTCGGCTTGCGGGTGCAGTTCTAGGGCTCGGCGCCCTCAGCCCTCGTACTTCTCCAGGAACGCCTCGACGCTCAACGCCCGGAAGTCATCGAGCGCAATGCGCAGCTGCGCATGCTCCCAATCCCACCAGGCAAGCGCCATCAGCCGCCCGGCGATCTCCTCCGGGAAGCGCCGGCGGATGATGCGGGCGGGATTGCCGGCGACGATGGTGTAGTCGGGCACGTCCTTGGTCACGACCGCACCGCCCGCGACGACCGCGCCGGTGCCGATGCTGCGGCCGGCGAGCACGATGGCGCCATGGCCGATCCAAACGTCATGGCCGATCGTCACTGGGCTCATACGGCGCCAGTCGAAGAAGGCAGCCTCGTCCTGCGCATCCTCGAAATAAGCGCTGGCGCGGTAGGTGAAATGCGCCTGGCTCGCCCGCTGCATCGGGTGGTTGCCGGGGTTGATGCGGGTATGGGCCGCGATCGAGCAGAACTTGCCGATGGTCGTGTAGATGATGTTGGAGTCGTTCACGACATAGGAGTAGTCGCCGAGCGTCGACTCCGCGAAGACGGTGCGGGCGCCGATCTCGGTATAGCGGCCGAGCACGGCGTCGCGGACATTCGCGGTCGGGTCGATCACGGGCGCGAGCCCGAGCTTCTTGCCTGCCATGACGGGCTCCTCGCGATATGGTGGCTGCCCGGCTTCAGCCGAAAGGGAAGCTGTCGAGCAGCACGAAGCGGCTGCTGCGGCTCTGCTGTTTGAAGATGCCGACGCGGTCGATCGTGACAGGTTGGGCGGGCACGGCGTCCCTGTAAGCCAAGGCCAGCAGCGCCGCGACGGGCTTGACTTGCTCGTCCGGCAGCGAGCCGGTCAGGGTCATGTGGAAACGGAAGGCGTCACCGACATAGGGGTAGCCATAGGCTTCGAGATAGGCGCGGTGCGCCGGGGTCAGCGGACTCTGCAGGCGCCGCGCCAGATCGGCCTGCGAGAGCGGGGCGCGGAACGGCTCGAAGGCCTGGACAATGTCGAAGGCGAAGCGCTGCAAATCCTCGCTCGGTTCCGACGGCGTCAGCGCGATGAAGCGGCCGAGCGCGTTGACGCTGAGCCCGGCGAGCCGGACCGGCGGACGCCCGGCGACATAATTGCGCGCGAAGGCGCGCAAGGCGCCCTCATTGCGGCCATTGGCGAGCTCGAACGGCGCCTTCAGCGTGGCGTGGAAGCCATAGCGCCGCGGCTCGGCGGTCACGTCCGACCAGTCGAGGCCCTCGCAGCCCAGCGGGACGGCGAAATCGACATCCGCGCCGGTGACGGCGTCATAGCCCAACGTCGCGCTGCCGAAGCGCCAGAGGGCGCTGTCGGCGGCGGGAGCGTAGTAGAGCGCGTAGCGCGGCGCGGTCTCGGTCATGCTGCGCTCAGAAGGCCCGGCGTCCCTGCGACCAGACGGTGGCGATCACCGGCGTCGCGCCAAGCGCCTTGAAGCGCACGATATCGGCACGCAGGCCGGGCTTGAGATGACCGCGATCCTTGAGACCGAGGATGTCGGCGACCTTCCAGGTCACCTTGGCCATCGCCGCCGGCAGAGTAATGCCATGCTTGTCGTGGAGCTTGAGCACGGCCTGCAGCAGGCTCGCCGGGACATAGTCGGAGGAGAGCCCGTCGAGCAGGTCCTTCTCGGCCAGCTCCGCGACCGAGACACCGCCGGAATGCGAGCCGCCGCGGACGACGTTCGGCGCGCCGGCAATGGTGGCGAGACCGCGCTGCTTGGCGGCCTCGGCGGCCTCGACCGTGGTCGGGAACTCCGAGATCACCGCGCCCGAGGCGATGCCGGCCTCGACATGCTCGATCGTAGTGTCGTCATGGGTCGCGATCGGGATGCCGCGGGCCTGGAACATCTCGACCACGGCGCTCCAGTTGCGCCCGACATTGGCCGTTCCCTCGCGCTGGCGGACGACGACGTCCTCCTCGAACTCGGCTTCGGTCTTGCCATTGCCGAGCGCATAGGTACGCAAATGGGCGAGATCGCGCCACTGCCGCTGGCCAGGGGTGTGATCCATCAGCGAGACCAGCTGGACCAGGGCATCGTCCTGATAGGGCTCGATGTCGCGGAGCAGGTCGGGACTGGTCAGTTCGCAGCGCATATGGATGCGGTGGTCGATGCGGAAGACATTCTCGGCCGTGCCGAGCCGCAGCGCATCCATCACGTCGGAGAAAATGTCCTTGCGGTAGTCCTTGGCCGAGAAGGGCGTGCCGGCACAGATCGCGTCGTAGACGGTGGTGACACCGGCCGCCGCCATCTGCGCGTCATGGACCAAAGCCGCCGCGAGCCCGTTCGGCCAGAAGACCTTGGGGCGCGGCATGAAATGCTTTTCCATGTTGTCGGTGTGCATCTCGACGAGGCCGGGCGCGACATAATCGCCCTGGACGTCGATCGCTTCCGGCAAGGAGGAACGGCCCTGGTCGACCGAGCGGATGCCGCTCTCGTCGAAGGCGATGGTCCCGGTGACGACCTCGTCCTCGAGGATCAGGCGGGCATTGGTCAGGATGGTGGACATCAGGCGGCCTTCCGGAAATCGGTGATGTCGAGATAACGGGTCGCGACAGCCTCTCGCACGGCTTCGTCATGGAAGATACCGACGATGGCGGAGCCCTGTTCGCGCGCTTCGGCGATGAGCTTGACCACGACATTGCGGTTATTGGCGTCGAGCGAGGCGGTCGGCTCGTCGATCAGCATGATCGGCGAGGGATCAACGAAGGAGCGGGCGATGTTGACGCGCTGCTGCTCGCCACCGGAGAAGGTCGCCGGGGCGAGCTCCCAGAGGCGCTGCGGCAGGTTGAGGCGGGCCAGCATCGCCTTAGCGCGCTCGCTCGCCTCTTCAGGAGAGGCGCCGCGGGCGAGCAGCGGGTCGCGGACGATGTCGAGCGCCGTGACACGCGGGATCACCCGCAGGAACTGCGAGACGAAGCCGAGCGTGCGACGGCGGATGTCGAGCACCGTGCGCGGCACGGCCGAGACGATGTCGATCTGCCGGCCGCCATGGGTGATGGCGATGGTGCCGGAGGTCGGCCGGTAATTGCCGTAGAGGATGCGGAGCAGGCTCGATTTGCCGGCGCCGGACGCGCCAGCGAGTACCAGAGCCTCGCCGGCCGCGACCGAGAAATTGACGTTGTCGAACACCGGCAGGCGCACGCCGCCCTGGTTGTGCAGGGTGAATTCCTTGGCGACGTTCTCGACGTGAATCATCGTTGTCATGATCGAGATGCCTTGCGGGTTCGGAGTGACGCGGTTGTGACGGCGCTCATACGGTGAGCACCGCCGATGTCAGGAGTTGCGTGTAGGCGTGATGGGGATCATCGAGGACCTGGTCGGTCAGGCCTTGCTCGACGACGCGGCCATCCTTCATCACCATCAGGCGGTCGGTGAGCAGGCGCGCGACGGCAAGATCGTGGGTGACGATGATCGCGGCGAGGCCGAGATCGCGCACCAGCACACGCAGCAGGTCGAGCAGGCGGGCCTGGACGGAGACGTCGAGGCCGCCGGTCGGCTCGTCCATGAAGACAAGCTTGGGTTCGGAGACCAGCACCCGGGCGATCTGCAGGCGCTGCTGCATGCCGCCGGAGAATTGGCGCGGCCGGTCATCGATGCGGTTACCGGCGATCTCGACACGCTGCAGCCAGTCGAGCGCGGTCTCGCGGATCTTGCCGTAATGGCGCGCGCCATTGTCCATCAGGCGCTCGCCGACATTGCCGCCGGCCGAGACGTCCATGCGCAGTCCGTCGCGCGGATTCTGGTGGACGATGCCCCAGGCGGTGCGCATCAGTCGGCGTCGCTCCTGCTCGGCGACGGAATAGATGTCGAGCGGTTCGATTCCGCCCCGGAACAGCACCTGCCCTTCGTCGGGCTTGTCGATGCCGGCTAGGCAACGCAGCAGGGTCGACTTGCCCGAGCCGGATTCGCCGACGATCCCCAGCACCTCGCCCGGCCAGAGGTCGAAGGAGACCTCGGCGCAGCCGATGCGCTCGCCATAGAAGCGGGAGACGCCAGCGACTGAGAGCAGCGGGGCAGGGTCGAGCGCCAGCTCCTGCGGATTGACCTGCATGTTCATGGCTTGGCCTCGTCTTCGACCAGATGCAGCGCCGAGGCGTCGGCGAGCATGGCGCCGCGATGGCCTTCGGCCCGCCGCGTCTCGCAATGATGGCTGTCGGAACAGACGAACATGCGCCCGCCCTGGTCGTCGATCACGACCTCGTCGAGATAGGAATCGGCGGCGCCGCAGAGCGCGCAGGGCTGCTCCCAGCTCTGGATGCGGAAGGGATGGTCCTCGAAATCGAGGCTACGCACGCTGGTATGCGGCGGCACCGCATAGATGCGCTTCTCGCGCCCGGCGCCGAAGAGCTGCAGGGCCGGCGACATCTGCATCTTCGGATTGTCGAATTTCGGGATCGGCGACGGCGCCATGACATAGCGGCCATTGACCATGACCGGGTAGTCATAGGTCGTCGTCACCTCGCCGAAGCGGGCGATGTTCTCATAGAGCTTGACCTGCATCAGCCCGTATTCGGCCCAGGCGTGCATCTTGCGCGTCTCGGCCTCGTGCGGCTCGAGCTTCCGCAGCGGCTCGGGCTGCGGCACCTGATAGACCATGATCTGGCCGGCCTTCAGCGGCGCCTCCGGGATACGGTGGCGGGTCTGGATGATCGTCGCCTCGTCGGTCGCCTCGGTCGTGCGGGCATCGGCGGTGCGCTCGAAGAAGCGGCGAATCGAGACGGCGTTGGTGGTGTCGTCGGCACCCTGGTCGATGACTTTCAGCGTATCGTCCGGGCCGATGATCGCGGCGGTGACCTGGATGCCGCCTGTGCCCCAGCCGCGGGCGAGCGGCATCTCGCGCGAGCCGAACGGCACCTGATAGCCGGGAACCGCGACCGCCTTGAGCAAGGCGCGGCGGATCATCCGCTTGGTCTGCTCGTCGAGATAGGCGTAGTTGTAGGCCGGCCTAGTCTCGTCGCTGATGCTCTGGTGCACGGTCATTCCGCGGCCTCCGGCAGGGCTTCCTGTTGATCGGCGAGACGCTGCTCGCGCTCCTTGCGGATGCGGCGGATCAGTTCAAGTTCGCCCTGGAAATCGACATAGTGCGGCAGCTTCAGATGCTCGACGAAGCCGGCCGCCTCGACATTGTCGGAGTGGTAGAGGACGAACTCGTCCTGCTGCGCAGGATAGGTCGTCGCCTCGCCGAATTCGCGCGCCTTCAGCGCCCGGTCGACCAACGACATCGACATCGCCTTGCGCTCGCTATGGCCGAAGGAGAGCCCGTAGCCGCGCGTGAATTGCGGCGGCACTTCCTTCGAGCCGGCAAACTGGTTGACCATCTGGCATTCGGTCAGGGTAACGTCGCCGAGGTCGACGGCGAAGCCGAGCTCCTCCGGCACGTACTCGACCGCGACCTCGCCGACTCTGACCTCGCCGACGAAGGGATGGGTGTTGCCGTAGCCGCGCTGCACGGAGTAGCCGAGGCCGAGCATGAAGCCCTCGTCGCCGCGCGCCATCGCCTGCAGGCGGACATCGCGGTCGGCCGGGAAGGTGACGGGCTCGCGAGTGAGGTCGAAGGGGCGCGGATCGCCGGCGGGAGGCGCCTCCTCCTCCATCAGCCCCTCGGCGCCGAGGATATCCGGCACGCGCGGCATCGAGGCGTCGAGCGGCTGCGCGGCCGGACGGGCCTGCGCCTCGCCCGAAGTCGCCTCGCCCATCAGGGCGAAGTCGAAGAGCCGGTGGGTGTAGTCATAGGTCGGGCCGAGCACCTGGCCGCCCGGGAGGTCCTTGTAGGTGGCGGAGATGCGGCGGCGGATCGCCATCTTCGCGGTGTCGAGCGGCTCGGAGGAGCCGAAGCGCGGCAGCGTCGTGCGATAGGCGCGCATCAGGAAGGCGGCCTCGATCGCGTCGCCCTGCGCCTGCTTCAGCGCCAGCGCGGCGAGATCGGGATCGTAGAGCGAGCCCTCGTTCATAACACGGCCACAGGCGAGGCCCATCTGCTCACGGATCTGCGCGACGCCGAGCTCCGGCACACTGTCATCGCCGCGCCGTGCCTCGGCGACGAGATCATGGGTGGCGAGGATGGCGGCTTCGCCGCCTTTGACCGCGACATACATCAGTAAAGCTCCCGGCGGGGCATCAGCGGGCCTCCACGATTTGCGTCGAGCGCGGCAGGCCGAGCACCTGCGCGCCATGGACCAGCAGAAGGTCGACACCGAGCGGATAGACCGCAGCATTGTCTTCGACCTCGGCCCAGAAGCCGGGGCGCAGGCCAGTCGGGGCGATGCTGCGCTGGCCGGCGATCCCGGGGCCTTCGAGGGTGACGGCCTCGCCATCGTCAAACCCGGCGCACTGGACGAGCACGGTGGTGGAGCGATCGGGGAACTGGTCGTCGCCGGCGTTGAAGGCGGCGAGCGTCGGCTCGGCCGCGGCGCCGTCGATCACGGCGAAGGCCGCGCGGGCGGGATCATCGACGAGGGCGGCACCGCAATGGAAACGCAGCCAGCCGCCGGCCGGGCCGTCGCGCAGGGCGGCCGGGAGCCAGATCGGGGTCTCGTAATCGGCGAGCGTCAGCAGCGCGATGGCGGTCGCGGCTTCAAGCCCGGCGGGCGGCACGATCGCATCGCCGAGATCGCAGGCGAGGCCAGGCTCCGAGAGCGTGGCCAGCAGAGCGCGGAAGGCGCCTTGCGACTGGAAAACCGGATCGGCGAAGCCGGCGCCGATGAGAGTGTCGTCGTGAGCCATCAGCCGCCCCTGACCAGCGTGAAGAAATCGACCTTGGTGGCCGCGGCCTTGCGCGAGGCGAGCTCGCGAGCCGCCTGCTGCTGCTGAGCGAGAGCGAAGACGCCGCGCCGCAACGGGCCGGTCTCGATTTCGCCCTGCAGGAGCGCGTCAGTGATCGCCGCCAGCCGCGCCTTGCGACCGTCCCGGCCGAGTGCGTAGGAGAAGCCCATGGCACCGCTGTCGAGGCGGACGACGCAGCGCGTGACCGTGGCCTCGCCGAGATTGAAGCGGCGGCCGGCGCCGCCGGCGCGGCCTTCGACCATGATGGTGCCGGTCCCGGGCGCCTTGAGCAGTTCATGCGTCGGCAGCGGCCCGGCCTGCTGCAGCAAAGCGTCGATCTCGCCTTGCGTGGCTCGTGCCAGCACTGCCATCCAATGCTGGCGTGTCGCGATGTCCGTCATGCCGTGTCGGCCTCTCGCCAAGCGCTAATGTCTAGACTAAGATAAGTCTGTCGCCGAAAAAGGTCTATACATTTTGGATGAAATTTTGATGACGGGAACGCCGGACAATCAGGGCGGCGATGGCGGCACTGCCTGGCGGCGGATCGCCGACGCGCTGGCGGCCTCGATCGAGCAGGGCGAGTACGAGCCCGGCGACACGCTGCCGGCATCGGTCACTCTCGCTGAGCGCTATGGCGTGCACCGGCACACGGTGCGCCAAGCCTTCCGGCATCTGGCCGAGCGTGGGTTGGTCACAGTCTCACGCGGCCGTGGCACGCAGGTGACGGCGCCGCGCTTCCCCTACAAGCTCGGCCGCCGCGTCAGCATGCGCACCAACTTTGGCGCGGCGGGGATCGCGGTGTCGGGCGCGGTGCTGGCTTCGGAGGTGGTCGCCGGCGAGGCGGAGCATTGCGCGCTGCTTGGCCTGCCTGCCGGCACACCGCTCTGGGCGATCGAGACCCTGAGCCGGGCGGGCGGCACGCCGGTCGGCACCGGCATCCATTATCTCAGCGTCGAGCGCTTCCCACGCTTCGACGAGATCCTGACCGAGGCGGGATCATCGATCACCGCCGCCTTCAAGGCCTGCGGCATTCCCGATTATGTCCGCCGTTCGACCCGGCTGGCGGCGCGCCTCGCCAGCGAACGCGAGGCGGCCCTGCTCAAGATCGAGCCGGGGGCGGCGGTGCTGACGTCGGATGCCATCGATGCGCTGCCCGACCTGACGCCGATCCACATCGTCAACAGCGTCTTCGCCGGCGAGCGGATGGAGATGGTGGTCGAGCCTTTCGGGGATTGACGCGCTTTCCGATCAACCGAGGCGCCGAAAACGTCATTGCGAGGAGCGCAGCGACGAAGCAATCCAGGGGGACGTCGAGCGCTGCTGCCCCTGGGTTGCTTCGCTACGCTCGCAATGACGAAAAGGATAGCCCGGATCAGCCGCGTTCGTAGAGCAGGCGGGCGCGGATCGTGCCGTCCAGCGCCCGGATCTCCTCGATGATCTCGCGCGCGACCTCACCGACCGGATCGGCCTCCATCACGACATAGCCGATCTCGCCGTCGGTCTGGAAATTCTGGGCAGCGATGTTGATGTTGCGGCTGGCAAAGACGTCGTTGAGGCGGCGCAGCATGCCCGGCGCATTGCGCTGGACCTGGATGAAGCGGGTGCCGGCCGGGCGCGCCGGCAACTGCACCTGCGGGAAATTGACCGCGCCGACGGTCGAGCCGACATCGGAATAGTCGACCAGCTTGCGCGCCACCTCGGCGCCGATGCGCTCCTGCGCCTCTTCCGTCGAGCCGCCGACATGCGGGGTCAGTATGACGTTGGGCAGGCCCTGGATGGGAGTGACGAAGCGCTCGCTGTTCGAGGCCGGCTCCTTCGGGAAGACGTCGACGGCGGCGCCGGCAAGATGGCCGCTTTTCAGCCCCTCGGCGAGCGCGTCGAGATCGACCACTGTGCCGCGCGAATTGTTGATGAGATAAGCGCCCTGCTTCATCGCCGCGATCTCGGCCTTGCCGATCATGTTGTGCGTGGCGGGCGTCTCAGGCACGTGCAGCGAGACGACGTCGCTGTTCGCCAGCAGCGCCTTCAGGCTCTCGACCGGTTCGGTATTGCCGTGGCGCAGACGGTCGGTGTGATCGTAATAGATCACACGCATGCCCATCGCCTCGGCGATGTTGGAGAGCTGGCTGCCGATATTGCCGTAGCCGACGATGCCGAGCACCTTGCCGCGAACCTCGAAAGAGCCGTTCGCCGACTTGTCCCAGCCGCCCTCATGCGCCGAGCGCGAGCGATCGGGAATCCGGCGCAGCAGCATGACGATCTCGCCGATAGTCAATTCGGCGACGCTGCGGGTGTTGGAGAAGGGCGCGTTGAAGACCGGGATGCCGCGCAGGCGGGCGGCGTCGAGATCGACCTGGTTGGTGCCAACCGAGAAGCAGCCGACGGCGAAGAGGCGCTTGGCGGCGGAAAAGACCGGCTCGGTCAGCTGGGTGCGCGAGCGGATGCCGAGGATATGCGTCTTCTCGATCGCCTCGACCAGCTGGGCCTCGTCGAGCGCCTTCGGCAGACGGGTCAGATTGGTGTAGCCGGCCTGCTGCAGGGCGGCGACGGCAGAATCGTTGATCCCCTCGAGCAGAAGGACGCGGAGGCGGTCCTTCGGGAAGGAAAGCCGGTCGGTGGGGAGGTTCATGGCGCGCTCGACGGTCCAGCGATGCGCCCGCCCGCCTGATCGGGCGGAAGGCGCCGGAGCGCCCGCTATAGACCTGTTGTCGCAGCGCACAACCGCAAAGTTGTCGCGCCGGGTTCGCGTTAGGCGCTTGCCGCGCGCAGCGGCACGACGCCGCCCGGCGGCACCGGCGTCAGGTGCTGCTGCGGCAGCAGGAACGGCTGGCCGGCCGGCGGCAGGCGGCTGAAGGACAGCGAGACGCGGAAGACGCCGCGCAGCAGATTGTCGTCGAGAATAGCAGACGGCTCGCCCTGGGCGACGATCGCGCCCTCATGCATCACCACCAGCCGGTCGGCATAGGTCACGGCGAGGTTGAGGTCATGCAGCACGACCAGCACGGCGGCGCCTTGCGCGGCGATGCTGCGGGCGGCGTCGAGCAGAGAGAGCTGGTGGCAGAGGTCGAGGCTGGCGATCGGCTCGTCGAGGAAGAGGATCTGGCGCGGCGCCACACTGCGGCCAGCCTCCAACTGGCAAAGTGCCCTGGCGAACTGGACACGCTGCTGCTCGCCGCCGGAGAGGGTCTGGTATTGCCTGCCGGCGAGGCCGATCACGCCGGCGGTCTCCAGCGCCTGGGCGATGATCTCACCCTTGCGGGCACGCGATTGTGCCCGGCCGACCCCTTCCAGACCGAGGCGGGCGACCTCGTAAACGCTGAACGGGAAGGCGAGGCGCTGGTTCTGCACCATCACAGCGCGGCGGCATGCGAGTTCCCAGGCCGGGATCTGAGGCAAGGTCGCGCCATCGATGCGGATCGCGCCCTGCGACGGTGAAAGTTCGCCGGTGAGCAGCTTGAGCAGGGTCGATTTGCCGGCGCCGTTGGGGCCGACAACGATGGTGGTGGCGCCTTCTTCGAGCGCGAGCGAAGCGCCGCGCACCAGTGTGCTGCCGCGCACGGAGAAGGAGAGGCCGTCGGCTTCAAGCAGCGCAGCCATGCTCAGAGCTCCGCGATCCGGCCGCGGCGCAGCAGCAGCCAGAGGAAGAAGGGCGCGCCGATGAAGGCGGTGACGATGCCGATCGGCAATTCCGCAGGCACGACGACGAGGCGGGCGACGATGTCGGCACCGACCAGCAGGGCCGCGCCGCCGACAGCCGAAAGCGGCAGCAGCAGGCGATGATCGGGGCCGATCGAGAGCCGGATCAGATGCGGCACGACGATGCCGACGAAGCCGATCACGCCGGCTGCGGCGACGCTGGCACCGACGGCGAGCGCGACAAGCAGGATCGCGAGTGCCTTGATGCGCTGGACGGGGATGCCGAGATGATAGGCCTCGGCCTCGCCCAGCATCAGCGCATTAAGCCCGCGCGCCAGCAGCGGCACGGCGAGGAGCAGCGGGAGCACGATCGGCGCCACTGCCGAGAGCTTGGTCCAGCTCGCGCCGCCGAGGCTGCCGAGCGACCAGAAGGTCAGGTCGCGCAATTGCCGGTCATCGGAGACGAAGGCGAGCAGGCCGGTGAGCGAACCGGCGAGCGCGCCGAGCGCGACGCCGGCGAGCAGCATGGTCGCGACCGAGGTGCGGCCCTGGCGGGTCGCGATCAGATAGAGCGCCAGCGTCGAGACGAGACCGCCGAAGAAGGCGCCGAAGGGCAGCACCGCGAAGGGCAGCTTCATCGCGAAGGCCGACAGGAACAGGCGGTCGCCGAGGACGATGGTCGCTGCGGCGGCAAGGCCGGCGCCGGCGGAGACGCCGACCAGGCCGGGATCGGCGAGCGGATTGCGGAACAGCCCCTGCATCAGCGCGCCGGAAATGGCGAGAGCGGCCCCGACCAGCGCCCCGAGCAGCAGGCGCGGCATGCGGATATTGAGCACGACCAGCGCCTCGCGGCTGCCGAGGAGATCGGCAGAGCCGAAGCCGAGCTTCGCCAGCAGGATGTCGGCGACGCGGCCGGGCGCGATGGCGAAAGCGCCTGCCCCGAGCGAGAGCAGCATCAGCAGCAGGCAGATCCCGACCAGCGCTGCGATGGCGATCATGCCCTTGCGGCGATGGCCAGCGGTGAGCACGGCCAGCGCCGCAGCACTCGCATTCGGGGCCTGCTTCACGGCGAGAGTCATTTGGCGGTGGAAAGCTGCGCGATCTTGGCTTCGGGATAGAGCTCGGCCATCAGGTCGCGCGCCGCGTTCGGGGTGCGCGGGCCAAAGCCGAGCAGATAGAGCCCGTCCATCCGGATCAGCGATTTCTGCTTGGCCGCCGGCGTCTCCGAGAAGGCCGGCATGGCGAAGACCTCCTCCGGCGAAGCATTATGGGCGCTGCTGAAGCGCATCATCAGGATGACGTCGGGCGCCGCAGTGATGATCGCCTCGTCGGTCATCGGCTTGAAGCCCTCGACCGCATCCGCGGCGTTGACGCCGCCGGCGAGCGTGATGATCGCATCGGCCGTGGTAGCCCGGCCGCCAACCATGATGCGCCCGTTCTGCAGGGAGAGCACGAACAGGACGCGCTTCTGCCTGGGCAGGCTGGCACGCAGCTTGTCGAGCTCGTCGAAACGCCCCTTCACCGTGGCGGCGAGCTGCTGCGCCGGCTCGGCGACGCCGGCGGCCTTACCGATCGCGGCGATCTTGCCGACGACGGCCTCCGGAGAAAGCGCCTCCGGGATCATCGTGATCGGCGTGCCGGATTCCTTGAGCAAGGCGAGCGCGTCGGGCGGGCCGGCGCCCTCCACGGCGATGACCTGCGAGGGTTTCAGCGACAGCACGCCCTCGGCCGAGAGCGCCCGGACATAGCCGACGCTCTTCTTGTCCTTCAGCGCTTCCGGCGGCCACTGGCTCGTGGTGTCGACGCCGACGACTTTGTCCTGCTGGCCTAGCGCGTAGAGCACCTCGGTGACGACGCCACCGGCTGCGACGATGCGCTCGGCGGTCTGCGCCTGGGCAGGCGCGACGACGGCCAGCGGTTCGAGCGACCCGGCAAGGCCGCCCATCGCCAACAGCGAAATGACGGCAGCGGCCGCGACCTCGCGACCGAGGCGCTTGGCCCTGAGGCCCGCGAGCGGAGCGGATGAAGGCGCTTGCAGCGTACCCATGATCGATCTCGTGCATGCGACCGCGCGCAGCAGAAGCGCCTGCGACGCCCAGCTACACTAAAGTCATTACAAAGTAATAGCTCTTTTACAATCGTTCAAAACAACGATTATTGGAGCCGTTATTGACGGTGATATGCAGCTTTACTAAGGAGGGTCAAGAGCGGCGGAAGCTGCCGGACCATCACGTTTTTCCAAACCGCCGAGGATTTCCCGATGTTCATCGCCATGAACCGCTTCAAGGTCGTCAAGGGGGAGGAGGAGGCCTTCGAGACGGTCTGGTCCTCGCGCAAGACCCGCCTCGACGAGATGAAGGGCTTCATCGCCTTCCATCTGCTCAAGGGCCCGGAGAAGGAGGACCACACCCTCTACTCCTCGCACACGACCTGGGCCTCGAAGGACGACTTCACCGCCTGGACCAAGTCGGACCAGTTCCGCGAGTCGCATCGCAATGCGGGCCAGCCCCGGCCGACGCCGCTCTATCTCGGCCACCCCGAGTTCGAGGGCTTCGAGACGATCCTGACCGAGCACAACCCGCATCTGCCGCGCCAGGCGGCCGAGTGAGAGGCTGATCACGATGTCGCTTGCTGAGACATTGGCCCCGCCCGCCCCGGCCGAGGCGATGGAGAAGGTCCGGGCGGCGCTCGCCGCCAAGCCGGACGGCGTGATCGAGGCCGTCGCGCGTGAGCACGGCGTCTCGACGCTCGCCGTGCTGGAGGCGACCCCGGACGACCAGCGCCGCTTCATCGCCGCGGAGCGCTTCGAGGCGCTCTGGCAGGAGCTTGCGACCTGGGGCACGGTGCTCTTCATCGTGCACACGCCCGACATCGTGCTCGAATGCGAGGGCGCGCTGCCGGTCGGCTCCTTCGGCCATGGCTACTACAACATCCATGGCGACAGCCCGATCGGCGGACACATCAAGGCCGGCAACTGCAAGGCGATCTATCTGGTCGACCGTGCCTTCCACGGCCGCCGCTCCTGCTCCGTGCAGTTCTTCAACGGTGCGGGCGAAGCCATGTTCAAGGTCTTCGTCCGCCGCGACGCGGCGCGCGAATTGCTGCCCGACCAGGTCGCCCGCTTCGAGGCGCTGAAGCGCGACTTCGCCTGAGACCAACCGGCTCGGGCTGCCGGACACATCAATCGAAGCCTCCGCCGTCCGCCGGCGGAGGCTTTCTTGTCAGGCGTCAGGCGCATGGCCGCAGGTGGATCACTGATAAATGACGTCAATCGCCACTTTTCCGCCATACGCACCATCATACCGGTCAAGTGACTGCAGCGACATCGCGAAAGACCGAGAATTTACCAAGCGTTAACCATAGAGGCGCAGCCTTCCACCCGCGGAGCGAAGCGACGTGATCGATCCCATTGATCGCGTGCGAGCTCCGACAGGCAAGCGCCATGGCCAGCCGGCCGGCGCGGACGACCTGCCCATGGCCCCGGCTGAGGACGCTGAGATGGCGGCACAGCTCGCTCTGACCCGGGTCAGTCTCGCCAAGGACCTGATCGGACCGGCATCGACCGCGGCCACTCCCAGGGCTGCGCTGTCGTCGCTCACCCAGAAGACCGGCTTCCGCGACGGCGCCATGCTGGCGCTGCGCTTCGTGCAGGCGCGCCTGCTGTCGGTGTGGGGGCTGCTGCTGGCCGCTGCCCTTTGCCCGCCCAAGGTCTTCGCCGATTTCGCGATCTTCGCGGCTCTGGCCAATTTCATGTCGATCGCCGTGCTGCTGCGGTTCGAGGCGGTGTTCTTCCAGAACAACGACCGGCTGCGTCTGGGCCGGGCCTTCCGCCTGGCCGTGGCCACCGGCGTCGTTTTTCTCGCCGTCGCCGCTCTCGCGATCCTGTTCGCGGCGGCGCAGGGCTGGGTCCTGCGCGGCTTCGGCGCGCTCTTCCTGATCTCGCTGGCGAGTCGGGCGGCAATCCGGCTGCTGCTGGCGGAAGCCACGGCGGAAGGCGATTTCGCCACGATCGGCAACAGCAACATCGTCCAGGCGCTCCTCCAGCCGGGGATGATGATCCTGCTGATCTGGCCGCTTGGGCCGACCGCGCTGGCCCTCTTCGCGGCGGACGCCTTCGGCCATGCCGCCACCGCCTGCTATCTCGCCTGGCGGCGGCGCGGCTCGCTGCTGCGCCTGATGCACCCATCGCGCTGGTCGCTGACCGAATTGGTCGCGGCGGGATGGCAATGGCGCAGCTCGCCGACCTTCCTCCTGCCCTCGGCGCTGCTCTCCTTCGGCTTCTCGGCGGCTCCGCTGCTGGCCTTGCCGCTATCGAGCAATCCGGTCCTGGCCGCCCATGTCGCACTGGCGACGCGCCTGCTCGACATGCCGGCGCAGATGTTCGGCGCCGTGACGACCCCGCTGGTGATGAGCGACCTGCGCAAGCATCGCGGCCTCGATCAGCAGAAGCGGGCTCGGCTGCTCACCCTGGGCATGGTGGTGATCGTGGGAGCGCTCTTCACCACGATCGCCTTCGTCGCCGTCGGTACCGACGAATTCCTCCTGAGCGGCACCAAATGGGGCGGCATCGGCGAGGTGATGGCGATCATGGCGCTGTTCTATGGCTGCGGCGCGCTGGTCGGGCCCTTGCAGGAGATGGGCGCGTTCTCGTCGCGCCCGCAGAGCCAGATGACGGCCAATGCGATCGCGCTGGCCGCCGCGGCGATCGTGATCTGGGGCTTCGGCAGCCTGTCCCCGGCGGTGCTCGCGGTGATCGGCCTGATCTCGCTCGGGCGCCTGCTCCTGCACCTGCGCCTGACATGGACCGCGATCGGCGAGCAGCGGGCAGTCGGCGTCGCCTAAACCCGACTATTCTCGCCGGATCAGCCGGTCGGCGAGCAGCGACGAGAAGAAGCCCGGCTTGAACTCGCGCTCAAGGCGCTCTGGATCGTAGTCCTTCGCCACCCAGTCGAGGAACGGCGTGCCCTTGCTGGCGCCCTCGCGGGCATAGGCATCGAAGAAGGCGTCGAGGATGCCGGTCTTGGCGAAGCGAAAATGGCCATAGCGCAGCGAGAGCTCGGCCATCGCCTCGGCCAGAGGTCGCTTCTCGTGGACCAGCAGATAGAGCGCGGCGAAGAAGCCGGCCCGGTCGGCGCCGGACTTGCAGTGCACCAGCGCCGGCGTCTCGAGCCCGGCGAAGAAGGCCGGCGCGGCGAGGATGGTGTCGCGGTCGGGCGCGCCGCGCGAACGCAGGATGAACTCGACCAGCGCGATGCCATGGCGCTCGCAGGCCTCCTTCTGCAGCGGCCAGGCGCCGTGCTCGCGGCCGCCGCGCAGGTTGACGATGGTCTTCACGCCCTGGCGCGCAAACCAGGCGATGTCGGTCGGGGCCGGCTGGGCGGCGCGCCAGAGCTGCGGCGTGACGCGATGGGCGTTGAGATAGGCGAGCCGGAAGATGCCATGATCGGCCAGGAGCATGTTGGCCCAGGCGCGGGCGCGGTCGAGCCGGCCGCGCAAGGGGCGGTCCCAGCGTGCAATCCGCGCCATGCGCCTCGCATAACGGTCTTCCGGCCGCCGCCAGCGGTTCAGCATGGGATCGCACCTGTCATGCCGGCCCGATAGCAGCGGGAGCCCTGCTGCGCAAATCGGTAACTCCGACTAAAAGCCGGGCTTGGCCTTTGCGCCGCAACCGCGCATAACGCCGCGGAAGTTTTACCATCGACAGGTCAGGTACATGCGGCTCGACGCCATCGCCATCGGCAAGAATCCCCCCGAAGAGGTCAACGTCGTGATCGAGGTCGCCATCGGCGGCGAACCGATCAAGTACGAGATGGACAAGGAAGCCGGCACGCTCTTCGTCGACCGCTTCCTCTATACGCCGATGCGCTATCCCGGGAACTACGGCTTCATCCCGCATACGCTCTCGGAAGACGGCGATCCCTGCGACGTCCTCGTCGCCAATACGCGCCCGCTGGTGCCGGGCTCCTACATCGCAGTCCGCCCGATCGGCGTGATGATGATGGAGGACGAGGGCGGCGGCGACGAGAAGATCATCGCCGTGCCGGTCCCCAAGCTGACCAAGCGCTACGAGAACGTGACGAACTACACCGATCTGCCGCAGATCACGCTCGACCAGATCCAGCACTTCTTCGAGCACTACAAGGATCTGGAGCCCGGCAAGTGGGTCAAGCTCACCGGCTGGGGCGACGCCGCCAAGGCCAAGCAGCTGATCGTCGAGGCGATCGAGCGGGCCAAGAAGGCCAAGGCGGGCTGATCCCTGTCATTGAGAAACCAGCCATGGTCGGGCTCGTCCCGACCATGGCGTTCAGCGTTTGCTATTTCTTCAGCAGCCGCTCGATCTCAGCCCGCAGTTGCGGGCCGAGATCGCCGCGCTCCAGCGCATAGGCGACATTGGCGCTGAGGAAGCCGATCTTCGAGCCGGTGTCGTAGATGTCGCCGTCGAAACGCACGGCGAAGAATTTTTCCTGCTGCGCCAGCGCGATCATCGAATCGGTCAGCTGGATCTCATTGCCGGCGCCCTTCTCCTGCTTGGCGAGCAGATCGAAGATCGTCGGCTGCAGGATGTAGCGGCCGGTGATGTGCAGGTTCGATGGGGCCGTGCCCTTCGGCGGCTTCTCGACCATCTTGCTGATCTGCGAGACCTTGGCCTTGGCGTCGGCGACGCCGACAATGCCGTATTGGTGGGTCTGGTCCTCCGGGACCGGCGCCACCGCGATGTGGTTGCCACCATGCTCCTCATAGGCTGCGATCATCTCGGCGAGGCAGCCCTTGCCGGCCCCGTGATGCAGCATGTCGGGCAGCAGCAGCGCGAAAGGCTCGTCGCCGACGATGTCGCGGGCGCACCAGACGGCATGGCCGAGACCGAGCGGCGCCTGCTGGCGGGTGAAGCTCGCCGTGCCGGCGGCCGGCAGGTCGTGCTTGAGCGCCTCGAGCTCCTTGGTCTTGCCACGCTTGGCCAGCGTGTCGTCGAGCTCATAGGCCATGTCGAAATGGTCCTCGATCACGGCCTTGTTGCGGCCGGTGACGAAGACGAAATGCTCGATGCCGGCGGCGCGCGCCTCGTCGACGACATGCTGGACCACCGGCCGGTCGACGATGGTCAGCATCTCCTTCGGGATCGCCTTGGTGGCGGGCAGGAAGCGGGTGCCGAGACCAGCGACGGGGAAGACCGCCTTGCGGATTTTCTTGATCATGCGCGTCCATCTCGCACGCCCTGCGGCGCGCGCCTGCTGAGGTCGGAGGGCTTCTGGAGGGCCGGCTTCGCCCCATTCATGCCGGCTGCTAAAGGCTGGCCCGCGATTCTGGCGAAAGCCGGGCCGGCCCCATCTTCGAATACCAGTAGGGCCTTGCCGATACGTCAATGCTTTTCCGGCATTCTGCCGGTTCTGCCGCCCTGGCCATCATTCTTGCATGGCTTCACCCGAGCGGCGCCCGAGATTAGCCATGTGCGCCGGAGAGGCTGGATCGAACTGTCGTGATTCCGGATTATGCCGGTCACGTGACGAGGAGACGAAGATGGCGATTCTGGTTTCGGGCGGCGCCGGCTATATCGGCAGCCACATGGTCCTCGAACTGCTGGACCGCGGCGAGAAGGTGGTCGTGCTCGACGATCTCTCGACCGGCTTCTGGTGGGCGGTGCCGCAGGAAGCAACGCTCGTGCGCGGCGACATGGGCGACCAGGCCCTGGTCGCGCGCACCATCGCCGAGCACGGCATCAGCGAGATCGCGCATTTTGCCGCGAAGATCGTCGTGCCGGATTCGGTATCGGATCCGCTCGGCTACTACCACAACAACACCGTCAAGACGCGCGCTTTGCTGGAGAGCGCCGTGCGCGGCGGCGTCAAGCATGTGATCTTTTCCTCGACCGCCGCCGTCTATGGCGAGCCACCGGTCTCGCCGGTGCCGGAGGAGATCGCGCTCAACCCGATCAACCCCTATGGCCGCTCCAAGCTGATGAGCGAATGGATGCTCGGCGACGTCGCCCGCGCCCACGGCCTGACCTATGTTGCCTTGCGCTATTTCAACGTCGCCGGCGCCGATCCCAAGGGGCGTTCAGGCCAGTCCAGCACCAACGCCACCCATCTGATCAAGGTCGCGAGCCAGGCGGCGCTCGGCCAGCGCGCCGGGCTCGACATCTTCGGCACCGACTATGCGACGCCGGACGGCACCTGCATCCGCGACTACATCCACGTCACCGACCTCGCCCGCGCCCATCTCGCCGCGCTCGACCATCTGCGCACCGGCGGCGGCAGTCTGACGCTGAATTGCGGTTATGGCCGCGGCTATTCGGTCAAGGAAGTCGTCGAGGTGGTGAAAGAGGTCTCGGGCGTCGATTTCCCGGTCCGGCTCTCGCCGCGCCGCCCGGGCGACCCGGCCGCGCTGGTCGCCAAGGCCGATCGCATCCGCGCCGAGCTCGGTTGGCAGCCGCAGCATGACGACCTCACGCAGATCGTCACCCAGGCGCTCGCCTGGGAGGAGAGCCTGCGCAAGCGCAATGCGAGCTGAACAACGGGATTTGGCGCGGCGTTAACCCATGGTTAACCTCGATCGGGCGCTGTGGTGGAAAGACACTGCGACCGAGCCAGAGGAGCAACCATGCGCCCCGTCACCGTTCTCGCCTTCGCCGTGGCGCTCGGCCTCGGGCCGGCGCTCGCGCAGACGACGGGTTCGATCAATCCGGCGCGGGCGCAAGCTCCCAGGCCCGAGGCACGGCCGGCCGCACCGGGCCTCGACGGCTTCCTGAAGACGCTCTGGCCGATGGCGCAGGCGCGCGGCATTTCGCGCAAGACCTTCGACCTCGCCTTCCAGGGCGTGACGCCCGATCCCTCCATCGTGGCGCTGACACGCAAGCAGTCGGAATTCACCGCGCCGATCTGGAGCTATCTCAACAGCGCCGTCGGCGGCGGCCGGATCTCGCGCGGCCGCGAGATGCTCGACGCCCATGCGAGCGTGCTCGCCCAGGCCGAATCCCGCTATGGCGTGCCCAAGGAGATCATCCTCGGCATCTGGGGGATGGAAACCAATTACGGCTCGTTCAAGGGCGACAAGGACGTGATCCGCTCGCTCGCGACGCTGGCGAACATCCGCTATCGCGGCGACTTCTTCCGTGACGAACTCCTGACTGCGCTGGAGCTGATCGAGAAGGGCTATGTCGAGCGCAGCGAGCTGCGCGGCTCCTGGGCCGGCGCGATGGGCCACACCCAGTTCATGCCGTCGAGCTACATGAAATACGCGGTCGACCAGACCGGCGACGGCCATGCCGACATCTGGACCTCGACCAGCGACGCCATCGCCTCGACCGCCAACTACCTCAAGGGCTATGGCTGGACCCCCGGCCTGCCCTGGGGCATCGAGGTCGTGGTGCCCGAGGGCTTCGACCATAATCTCTACCGCGCCAGCTTCTCGTCCTTCCGCGCCGCCGGGGTGCGCCGGGCGGATGGCGGCTCGCTGCCCTCCTCCGGCGAGGCCAGGCTGTTCTATCCGGCCGGCCATACCGGCCCTGCCCTGCTGCTGACCGCGAATTTCGACGTCATCAAGAAGTACAATTCCTCCGACGCCTATGCGCTGGCCGTCGGCCATCTCGGCGACCGGATCATGGGCCGCCCTGCCCTGCAGAGCGACTGGCCGGTGAAGGCGCCGCGCCTCGACAAGGCAGGGATCACCGACGTCCAGCACCGGCTGAAGGGCTTAGGCCTCTACAATCACGACGCCGACGGGCGCATCGGCACCGGTACGCGCGATGCGGTCCGGCAGTACCAGCTGCGCGTCGGCCTGCTCGCCGACGGCTATCCGACTCCGGCGCTGCTGGCACGGATGAAGGCGCCCCGCTGACGAAGCGGGCGATCGCGACTATATTGCCGGCGGCGTCACCCTCTGACCGACGCCGATCGAGAGCATGATGCGCCTGCGTTCGCTCTTCATGGTCCTGGCAGCGGCCCTGCTCGTGCTCGTCACCGGCGGACCGGTCTCGATCGCCCAGAATCCGGTGCCGCCCGGCCGGATACCGCAGGCGCCGCCGCAGGGCCGCAGCCTGTTCAACATGTTCTGGCAGATCCCGGAGCGGCCTGTGGCGCAGCCGCGGCCGCAGCGCCAGCGTGTCGCTCCGGTCCAGCAGCGCCGGGCACCGACGCGCGTCGTCGTCCGCGACGATCCGGTCATCCCCAAGGTCGACGTCAACCACCATGTCCTGGTCATCGGCGACACGCTCGCCGGGCAGATCGCCGAGGGGCTGGAGGACAGCCTGCAGGATCGTGCCGACGTCGCCGTCGAGAACAAGGCCAAGGCCGATAGCGGGCTGGTCCGCACCGATTTTTACGACTGGCCGAAAGCGGCCGGCGAGCTCCTGGCGGCCGACGCCAAGGTCATGGTCGGCGTCGTGGTGCTCGGGCCGAACGACCGCCAGGTGATCCGCGAGGGCGAGATCACCCATGAGCCGCTGAGCGAGCGCTGGCTCCAGCTCTACAAAGCCCGGATCGAGGCCGTCGCCTCGGCCTTCAGCGCTAAGCGCGTGCCGCTGATCTGGGTCGGCGCGCCGCCGATGCAGAACGCCCGCCTCTCGGCCGACCTGACCACGCTGAACGATCTCTTCCGCAAGGGCGCCGAGGCGGCCGGCGGCGAGTTCGTCGATCTCTGGGGCGCCTATGTCGACGGCGAGAACCGCTACGCCGCCATCGGGCCGGATGTGAACGGCCAGACCGCGCGGTTGAGGCTCGGCGACGGCGTGCATTTCACCAAGGCCGGCGCCCGCAAGGCGGCGCATTTCGTCGACGTCGTCATCCGCCGGATCCTGGAGAAGACGCCGACGCAGAATGTCATAGCCTTGCCTGTTCCTCCGGAAGCAGAGGGCACGCCGGCGGCGCCCGCGCAGCCTATGGATGTCGAGCGCCTGATCGACCGCATGGTCAGCGGCATGCCGACCGACCTTCCTCTCCTGCCGGTGGTCCCGCCCAGACCCCTCGCCGGCCCGATCCTGCCCCTGACCGGGGCGGTCTCCCCTGGCGGGGATGCAGCGCTGATCGCCTCGATCCAGGAAGCGCGCGGCCGCGGCGACGTCGCAGCAGGTCTCGACCGCGTCTTCGGCCAGGGCATCGCACCCGAGCCGCGCCCCGGTCGCGCCGACGATTTCCGCTGGCCGCGAAATTAGCAAAAGTCTCAAGTTGTCTGCTGACAGCGAATTTCAATGAGCTCTATCACGGGAAAGATCGAAAGGTATGAGCTTGTTCTTCGAAAATATCGTAAATTTTCTTGGGAATCCAATATTGGTTACAATAGTCGCCTCTGTTGGCACATTTCTAACAGAAATCGGCTTAAAACGAAAAATAATCTCATCTTTGTCAATTATTTTTATGGGAATTATTTCATTTTATTTAGATTATAATCTAATTGGCGCTGCTACAGTTGTTTTTCCACTAGCAATTTTGCATTTATTAATTTGGTCTAAACAACGAAAAGGTACAGACAAACTTAAAACTGGCGCTTGAGCGCCACTCACCCAAGCTGAAAGCGTTCGAAGCGCCCCATCTCCTCGTCAACCTGCCGCCGCAGGTCTGCCGACGGCTCCGGCTCCAGCCAGGTCCATTGCTGTACCAGCAGCTTGCGTGCCGCCCGGTCGGCCTTGAGATCCGCGACGGCGACGATGCGATCCCCCGCCAGCACCGGCAGGCCGAAATAGCCGAAGACGCGCTTCTCCTTCGGCAGATAGGCCTCGAAGAGATGGTCATAGCCGAAGAACAGCTTCAGCCGCTTGCGCTGGATGATCAGCGGATCGAAGGGCGAGAGAATGTGGACGAGGCTGCCGTCCGCCGGCGCGGATGGTTCGAGCACCTCCGGCGCGGCCCAATGCGGCGCCTTGTCCGCACCCTCGATCGCTAACGGCACCAACTCCTTGCGCCTGACGCGCGCGGCGATCAGCTCGGCGACGCCCTTCTTGCTGGGCGCATCGAGATGGCAGATCGAATCGAGGCTGACGATGCCCTGGGCGCGCAGGGCGCGGTCGAGCTTGTAGGCCGCAACCTGGCGTTCCGATGCCGGCGCCGGCTGCTTCTCCCAGCCGAAATGGCGGTCGATCAGCTCATAGGTCTTGAGCATGCCGGAACGGGCGGAGATCGCGAGCTCGCCATCGTAGAAGGCGCGTTCGAGCAGTCCTTTCGACGGCTTCTTGCTCGCCCAGAGATGCGTCTTCTCGACCAGCACGTCGGTGTCGATGTCGCGGATGGTGAGGGCCCCGTCCTTGCGGATGCGGCGCAGCAGCTTGCGCGTCTCCTCGCGGCTGCCGACCGAGGCCCAGCGCTTGGGCTCGGCGCGATGCGCCTTCATCGCCGGCAGGAAATAGCGCAGGTCGACAGTCGGCACATAGGACAGCGCATGCGTCCAGTACTCGAACACCGCCTTGTCCTGCGACTGCGCCTGCGCGAGATCGTCGCGGCGATAGTCCGGGATCCGGCTGTAGAGGATGTGGTGGTGGCAGCGCTCGACCACATTGATCGTGTCGATCTGGACATAGCCGAGATGGGCGACGGCGGCGGTCGTCGCCTCCGGGCCGGAGCCGAAGGGCTCACGCGCGTCGAGCTTCTGAGCCTTGAGCCAGATCCGGCGCGCCTCCGCCTTGTCGAGTTTCAGAATCTTTCGCGGTCGCGTCGCCATGGCAGCAAGCTAGTTGCAAGTGGAAGTATCGATAAGTGGCGACCCCCCTCATTCCTGACAGGGGTTGTCGGCTGCGAGAGGCGCGTCACTGACCACGTCATTCGCCACCGCTCGTCCGCGACGACGCTCCCAGTCCCAGGAACACCGCAATCGCCCGGTTGAGCCGCACCATGTCCTCATCGTCGAGCTTTCCAATGCACTCGCCGAGCTTGCTCTTCGGGACCGTGGTGAGCTTGTCGACCATGAGCCGGCTCGGCGAGCGCAAGCCATTGCGGGCTTCAGGTGTTATCGGCAGCCGGAACAACGGTGCGTCGGTCTCGTCGGTGGTGAAAGCACAGACGGTGATTGAGGCGGTGGCGTCGAAATTGTCGTCCTGGACGATCACCACCGGCCGCGGCTTTCCAGCATAGTCCGGGCCGCCAGAAACGGTCCAGACTTCGCCGCGCTTCATTCGGCTTCGCCTACCGAGATTGCGTCGATGAAGGCCTGGTCTTCCGCCGCCTGCGGGCTCCGCGCGACCGCCTGCGACTGGCGATGTGCTTCCGCCCGGAAACCGGTGGATCGGACGTCCGGAACCCAGATCTGGATCGGCCGCAGCCCCTGCTCACGCAGACGCTCGCGATGACGGCGGACCTTCAGCTTGCTGCCCGGAGAGGTCATGCCATAACCCTCACATTGGTTACATGTAACCTAGCACGGCAGGCAGGATGAGAAAAGACTGGGCCTATTGCGCCGCAGACAGTGCCCCCGCCAGCGCCTCCGGAGTCAGCTCCGCCAGCCCCATCTGGACCTTGAACGCCCTGGTCTTCTCGCCGGGCTTCATCACCAGGATCACCGTCTCGGTGCCGGGGCAGGCGGGATCGGCGCAGAGGATCTCGTTGACGGCGATCACGGCATTCTCGGGCAGGCCGAGCAGCTCGCGCACCTGTCGTTTGACCTGCGCCGCGGCATCGGCCCCGGCGGCGTCGCGCTTGTCCTTGCCGAACAGGCCGAAGCGCATCGCGTCCTCAGCCGCCCGGCAGCGTCAGCACGCCGGCTTCGCCGTCCTCGGTGCCGAAGGCGAGGCGCTTGCCGAGCTTGTCCCAGGCGAAAGCGGTGATGCCGCTGCCGCGCTGCGCCGGCCGCACCAGCAGTTCGGAAGCGTCGGTCAGGCGAACCAGCAGGATGCAGCCGTCATCGTAGCCGATCGCCAGCACCAGCGCCTTGGGATGGAAGGCGACGCGGGTGACCTTGGCGTGGCGCGCGCCACATTCGCGCGGGGCCTTGCCGGTCGGTCCCTCGCCCTGGAAGGGCCAGACGATCGCGGCATCCGCGCCGCTGGAGGCGAGCCAGAGCCCGTCATGCGACCAGGACAGCGAGCGGGGCTTGGCCGGATAGCCGGTCATCCGCATATGGCTCGGCTTCTCGCCGAGGCGCCAGCCATGCAGCGCATTCTCCTGCATCGCTGTGACGACGAAGCGCCCGTCGGGCGACCAGGTCACGTCGAGATGCGAGCCCTTCCATTCCAGGAAATCGGGCTTGGCCTCGGTGTTCGGATACCAGAGCAGCACGCCGTTCATCTGGGCGATGGCGAGGCGATAGCCCTTCGGCGCGAAGGCGAGCCCCTGCGGCGTCGAGGCGACCTCGATCGACCTGAGCTTGCTCTTGTCGTCGCGGGCGTGGACGTCGCGGCCGCTGTTCCAGGCGATGCTGCCGGAGGACGACATGGTGACGGCATCGATCCAGCGGCGCTTCGGATCGCGCGCGATCTCTTCCGGCTCGCCTTCGGCCGAAGTCGCAACGACGCGGCCGTCATCGCCGCCGCTGATCAGGCGCACGCTATCCGAGGCGATGCAGAGCAACCCACCGCCATGCGCCTCGACGCTCTCGGTCTCGCCGCCCTGCCAGCGCAGCACCCGGCCATCGGCGAGGGCGAGCGCCAGCGTCTGCTTCAGCCAGATAGCGCCGACGACATGCTCGCCGGCTTCGACGGGAACGACATGCTCGCGCAGCGAGACCGGTTTGCTGATCGAATCCATGGATGCCGGTCTAGAACATGTTCGGCAAAAGTGGGACCCACTTTTGCGACCGGACCATGCTCACCTGTCGGTTTTCGTGCACGCTCCGTTCAGTTGATCCCGGCCCAACCGAACGTGCGTCAGCCGACAAGGCGTGCCTGCGCGGCGCTGTCATCAGCGATGCCAATTCTACACAGCAACCGCGGCTGCCTTCGGTCGATCCAATCGCACCGGAAAGGCTGCGGGTTGAACGTCAGCCAGATTGTCGATCTGCCGCTGCAGCTGGGCGATAACATGCCGGGAAAACGGCCCGAGATGCAGATAGAGCGCCATCATCATCAGCACATAGGGCAGTGCCTGACGATTATGGACGAGGCAGTCGAGCACGGTCTTCCAGAACTCGCGGCGCACGCCGCCCTTGGCGACCGTCATCTGCCAGAACAGGCGCCAGGACGATTTCAGCTCCTGCCATTCCATCGATCGGGGCAGCTCCAGGCGGCGATGAGTGCAGTCGAGCATCCGACCGACCCGCCGAACGCGGCCGAAGAAGGCGCTAGGCGCATAGACGGCTTCCAGGACGGCCTTGTAGTCCGACAGGATGGCGCGACGCGGGCGGCTGGTCACGAAGTTGAGGCCGGCGGTGCATTGGTCGCCAAGCCCTTGCGTACGATCGGCATCATCAGGAAGGACGAGGCGGCCTTCCCGGTCCAGGCGCCGCGTCAGCTGGGTATTCGGCAGGGCATAGAGCAGGCCGACCATGCAGACCGGGATCGCCGTATCCTCGATGCAGTCGATCATGCCGCGGGCGACGCTGCCTTTTTCGCTGTCGAAGCCGAGGATGAAGCCGGCGTTCACGAAGAGCCCGGCCCGATAGATCTTGTGAACGCTCTCCGCCAGGCTGCGGCGGGTGTTCTGCTTCTTTTGCGTCAAGACCAGCGTATCGGCGTCGGGGCTCTCGATTCCGACGAAAATCGTGAAGAAATTGGCTTCGCTCATCGCCTCCATCAAGGCGGGGTCATCGGCAAGATTGATCGAGGCCTCGGTCGAGAATTCGAACGGGGAGTTTTTCTCCCTCATCCAGTCCGTGAGAGCCGGCAGGAACTGCCTGAGCGCCTTCTTGTTGCCGATCAGGTTGTCGTCGACGAAATCGACATGGCCGCGATAGCCAAGCGCGTACAGGGTATCGAGCTCGGTCATGACCTGCGCGTTGGTCTTGGTGCGCGGCACACGCCCGTAGAGCTCGATGATGTCGCAGAACTCGCAATTGAACGGGCAGCCGCGGGAGAACTGCACGCCGACATGCAGATAGTTCTCGAAGGTCAGAAGATCGAAACGCGGCGTCGGACTCTTGGTGACGTCGGTCTTGCCCATTTCGGCGCGGAAAACACCGCTTCTGGCGCCACCCGTCCAGGCAGCGACGAAATCGGCCATGATCTCCTCGGCCTCCCCGAGCACCTGAAAATCAGCGGCGGCGTAGATCTCCGGCGTGGAGGTCGCGTCAGGACCTCCGACCACGACGGGTTTGCCGCGCGATCGGCACATCTCGATCACCGCGAGCGCGCCGTCCTGCTGGGGCAGCATGCCTCCGGTCATGACGAGATCGGCCCAGTCGAGGTCCTGTGTGCCGAGCTCCTCCGTGTTCAGGTCGACGAGGCGGACCTCCCATGTCGTCGGGAGCAGGGCGGCGACGGTGATCAATCCCAGTGGAGCGGCAGGATGGCGGGCCCCAGCGAGCGCACATGTCGCCTTGTAATTCCAGAAAGAGTTGGCGTTGAAGGCCGGATAGATCATCAAGACCCGATTGCGGGCGGTCTGCATGCCGGCTCCTTCTCTGTGCCGCGCAAGACCGTGCGCGTGGCCGGTGACATCCGGAACGTGGGCGCTCCGACGCATCGAAGAGCTCGAAGTGCGGAAGCCGATGAGGCGGCTCTTCGGCCCGTCAGGCGACACGCTTGGCAAGGGCCGTGCCAGAGCTGCAGGACCTCGCGAGGCGCGGGCTGGGCGGGTTCGATGCCGCTTCGCAGCCGCGATACAACGCGAACATTGCACGAAAATACGGGGGTCCCTCCAGAAACTGGAGCAGCGCTCGGTTCCCGTCGGCAAGTTTCCTCGCCTGGGCGCAGCGACTCCAGGCCGGCTCGCGAGAATGCGATATCCGGCCCAGGTTCGGCCGCTGGCCAGTTGCACGCGGGGCGAGCGAACGCTCGTCGTCCGCCGCTCTACAGGCGTCTCAAACGGTCAACGCCGCCTGCAATCGCTGCGAAACGTCTTGCGAGCCTTGCCGTGGAGGCCTTGCTTGTCGGCCTCGGCCGAGCAGGCTTTCGATTTCGCCGCCTTGGCTTCCGCGGTCATCGTGGCCGGCTGCGCCGCCGGGGACGCCGGCTTGGCGGCAGGGGCCGTAACCGGAGACGCCGGTCTGGCGGCGGTTGCAGGTGGTGCTGCGGTCTGGGCAAAGACCTGCCCGCTCAATAGTGCGAACGCCGCAAAGGGTAACAGGACGCGTGAAAAGGTCATGCTGGGCCCCTGACTGGCCCGGATGATTGGATCCGGCAGACTCCGGGCCGACTGTCGGACGGCGCGATTCCGCGCCTGCCGACTTGAACGGATCCTGAATGCCGAGGGCGAGAGGCAAGCCCTGCAGCCGGGGGCTCGCCCCGGCTCTCCATCGTAACGGCCGAGGCCGGGCCTAAGCCTTCGGCCTCCTCGGGACTGCCGGGACGCTTAAGCGGCGCAGGCCATGAACCCCTTGCGCAGCGCCGCCTCGTCGAGATCGCGGCCGATGAAGACGAGACGCGATTCCCGCTTCTCGCCGGACTTCCAGTCGCGCTGCAGATCGCCGTCGAGGATCATGTGCACGCCCTGGAAGACGAAGCGGCGCGGCTCGTCCTTGAAAGCGAGGATGCCCTTGGAGCGCAGGATGTTCGGCCCCTGCACCTGGCTGATGTCGTTGATCCAGGGCATGAACTTCTCGGGATCGACATCGCCGGGGATGGTGAAGGACATCGAGCGGACGTCCTCCGAGTGATGATGATGGTGGCCCGCTTCGAGAAAATCGGGCTCGATGTCGAGGATGCGGTCGAGATCGAAGGCGTTGCGATCGAGCAGATCGGCGATCGGCAGGTCGCAGCGCGTCGTCTTGTGCAGCTTGGCATAGGGGTTGATCGCGCGGATCGTCGCCTCGACCTCAGCGAGCTCCTCAGGGCTGACGAGATCGGTCTTGTTCAGGATGATCACGTCGGCGAAGGCGATCTGGTTCTTGGCCTCCGGCGCGTCCTTGAGCCGGTCCTTCAGCCACTTGGCATCGGTCACGGTCACGACCGCGTCGAGCTTGGTGGCGTCGCCGACATCCTGGTCGACGAAGAAGGTCTGGGCGACCGGGGCGGGATCGGCGAGACCCGTGGTCTCGACGATGATCGCGTCGAACTTGCCCTTGCGCTTCATAAGGCCGTCGAGGATGCGGATCAGGTCGCCGCGCACCGTGCAGCAGATGCAGCCATTGTTCATCTCGAACACTTCCTCGTCGGCGCCGACGACGAGATCGCCATCGATGCCGGTCTCGCCGAACTCGTTGACGATCACGGCGAATTTCTTGCCGTGGTCCTCGGTGAGGATGCGATTGAGGAGCGTGGTCTTGCCGGCGCCCAGATAGCCGGTGAGCACCGTGACGGGAATCTTCTCGGACATGGGAAACGACCTGGTTGGTGGCGCTGCGATGATCGCGATCCGGTCAGGCCGGGCCGGCGACGAGCGCCTTCTCGATCTGGCTTATATTGTGTTTCATCATCGCGATGTAAGTCCCGGCCGGACCGTTCTCGGCCGAAAGCGCATCGGAATAGAGCCGCCCGCCGATCTTCGCGCCGCTCTCTTTGGCGATTTGCTCGGCCAGGCGCGGATTGGTGATGTTCTCGAGGAAGACGGCCGGCACCTTCTCCGCCTTGATCTGGCGGATGATGCGGGCGACGTCCTTGGCTGAGGCCTCGGCCTCGGTCGAGACGCCCTGCGGCGCGATGAAGGCGATGCCGTAGGCCTTCACGAAATAGCCGAAGGCGTCATGCGAGGTGATCGCCTTGCGCCGGTCGGCCGGAATGCGCGCGACCGCGGCCTTGATCTCGGTTTCGAGCGCATCGAGCTTGGTCAGATAGGCGGCGGCATTGGCTTCGTAGATGGCCTTGCCGGCCGGATCGGCTGCAACCAGCGCATCCCTGACATTGCCGACATAGAGCCTGGCGTCGGCGACGCTCTGCCAGGCGTGCGGGTCCTCGCCGCCATGGCCGTGGCCATGGTCGTCGGCCATCTTGAGCGGCGTGATGCCGGCGGTTGCGGTGGCGACCGTCGCCTTGGTGCCCGACGATTTCACCAGCCGGGTCAGCCAGCCCTCGAACTTCAGCCCGTTGACGACGACGAGCTTGGCGCCTGCCACCGTCTTCGCATCGGCGGGCGTTGGCGAATAGACGTGGGCGTCGCCATCGGGCCCGACAAGGGTGCTCACCGCGACGCGCTCGCCACCGATCTCGCGCACGAAATCGCCAAGGATCGAGAAGCTGGCGACGACGGGCAGTTTCTCCTGGGCGAAGGCCGGCAATGGCAGGGCGACGCCGGCGGCAAGGCCGAGGAGGACGGAGCGACGGTTCAGCATGATGACTCTCGCGCTATTGAAACACTATAACATTACTAGCGCTGGAGATGAGCCCTCGGCAAGAGCCGCCGCGCAAGCCCGCCCTGCGATCCCAGCAGGAGCGAGCCGAGATAGAGCGCGCCGGCCGACAGAATGATCGCCGGCCCGGCCGGGAGATTGCTGCCGGCGGCATAGGAGGCGACGAGGCCAATATACCCAGAGGCCATGCCGAAGCCCGAAGCGAGCAGGATCAACCGGGTGATGTCGGCGGTCCAGAAGCGCGCCGCGGCAGCCGGAAGCATCATCAGCCCGACGGCGAGCAACGTGCCGAGCGCGTGGAAGCCGGCGACGAGGTTGATCACGACGAGCCCAAGGAAGGTGAGATGCACGACGCCGCCGGAGCGGCTGACCGAGCGCAGGAAGCCGGGATCGACGCATTCGAGCACCAGCGGCCGGTAGGCCAGCGCCAGCACGCCGAGGGTCAAACTGGCGACGCCGGAGAGCAGGACCAGCACGTCGTCGTCGAGCGCCAGCACATTGCCGAACAGGACATGGAAGAGATCGACCGCCGAGCCGCGCAGCGAGACCAGGGTGACGCCCAGCGCCAGCGAGATCAGGTAGAAGGCGGCGAGCGAGGCGTCTTCCTTGAGCACGGTCAGGCGCGCCACGGCGCCGGCCGCGAGGGCCACGGTGAAGCCGGCGACGAGCCCCCCCAGCGTCATCGCCGGCAGCGAGAAACCGGCGACGAGGTAGCCGAGCGCCGCACCGGGCAGGATCGCATGCGCCATGGCATCGCCGGTCAGGCTCATCCGCCGCAGCATCAGGAAGACACCGACGGGGGCGCCGGAGACCGAGAGCGCGATCACGCCGACCAGAGCGCGGCGCATGAAATCGAATTCGGCGAAGGGGCCGATCAGGAGGTCGTAGAGCATTGCGTTCGGTTCAAATACGCCGTCGTCCCGGGCGGAGCGAAGCGAAGACCCGGGATCCATTCCGGAACGGTTCAGGAATGGATCCCGGGTCTCCCTTCGGTCGCCCGGGATGACCCGGCTCAGGACGGTTCAATCGAAAAGAAAAGTGGAAAGCCTCAGGCGGCGCAGGGCGCGGCGTGGCTGTCGAAGGCCTCGACCATGCGCCGCGCCTTGAGCAGGTTGTTCGCCGTCAGCACCTCGCCAGTCTCGCCCCAGGCGATCGCCTCGCGCGCCAGGAGCAGCGTCTGCGGGAAGGCGCGCTTCACCGTCTCGATGTCGTGCAGTACGGCGACGACAGTGCGGCTCTCGCCATGCCAGCGCTGGACGAGCGCCAGCAGATCGGCACTGGTGCGCGCATCGATCGCGGTGAAGGGCTCGTCGAGCAGGATGATGTCGGCGTCCTGCAGCAACAGCCGGGCGAACAAAGCGCGCTGCATCTGGCCGCCGGAGAGCGTGCCGATGCTGCGGCTCTCGAAGCCGGTGAGGCCGACCGCGGCGATCGCTGCCTCGATCTTGCTGCGCTGGCCGAAGCCGATCTTGCCGAAGATGCCTGCCGCGCCCCACAGGCCCATGGCGACGAGGTCGTAGACATGGATCGGGAAGGAACGGTCGAGCTCGGCCGATTGCGGGAGATAGGCGAGCCGCTTGCCCTTGGCGAGCGTCACGGTCCCGTCGAGCGGCGACAGCGCCCCGGCGATGGCCTTGAGCAGGGTCGACTTGCCGGCGCCGTTCGGCCCGACGATCGCGATCAGGCTGCCCGGCGCAATCTCGCCCGAGAGGTGATGCACCGCCGGGTGGCGGTCATAGCCGAGCGTCAGATCGCTGAAGCGGATGGCGGGCACGGGTTCGATACTCTCAAATCACGCAATGACGGCGAGGGTCGCCGCCCAGAGCATCAGGATCACGCCAAGCGCGAGGCCGAGCCGCTGCCCGGCCGAGAGCCGCAGAAGCGACCAGCCAGGAGCCTCGGCGGCCGGCGGGCGATGGTGGGCGTCATCATGAGCCATACAGAATGATATAATGTTACGATCACTTGAAGGCAAGCAACCCCGCCATTCCCTTGTGTGCAATATCTATCGCAAGGCGGCGGGCGCCCGATCGTGCTCGGCAGTGCCGGGAAGCGGCGACGGAATCCACGCTGCCACGGCGCTGCGCCCTGTCGCGGTGAGCGTATAGACCCCGCGCTCGGAGCGCTCGAACCAGCCATAGACATTGCGATGCAGGATCTTCTGTGCATCGGGACAGGACGGCTTGAGATCGCGCGGTCTTTGCGGTGCCGTTGCCATGGCGGCGGCGCAAGCCAACGCCTGCTGGCGGTAGGCCGTCATGATCGGCTGGCGCGTGCTTCCGCCCGCGGCCGGGTCGCCGCGGCGCCGTCGGTGCTCGTCGACCAGTCGCGAGCGCCGCCGCGGGTCCTTTCGCGGCGCCGGCGCAGTGGGGGAGACCAGGATTTCGACGTCGCCTGCCCGGCCGACTCCCAGCAGCCCGAAGCCGAGGCGCCGGCAGAGATTGCGATATCGCGGATCGCTCTCGCGTCCCTTGCCCCTGGCCGAGAGCTGCGCGGCGAGCCAGATCTCGTCGCCGACGCGCATCCGGTCGACGCCCTGCAGGATGAGTTCGAGATTGAAGCTCAGCTTCAGCTCGCCGATCACCACCACGGCGGGATCGTCGTCCCGGAGCGCGACGAGGTCGCAATGCCCGATCTCGCCTTTCACACTATAGCCCAGCCCTTCGAGGAAGCGTTTGACCGGGAGGTAGAGCGAGGTTTCCATGCGGCACCCTGGGCAGTCGATCCCTCCTTATGCCCCGTGAGTGGTTTCCGGGAGGAAAACACCGGTGAGGACGAGCCCTCCGTCGTCTCAGCCGGCAGCCACGGCCGGTCCCTGTTTGTGCTGGGCACAATCGTGCTTGCCACACCCGCTCGGTATCGGCGTTATCGTCTGTTTCGATTGCAATCAGGCGGGAGTAGGTCGGTGAGCGCCGAGCGAGTGACCTTCAAAGCGATACGCAATGGCGTCGCGACCGAGATCAAGGCCGACGCGATCGAGATTTGCCTGCCTGACGGGCTGAGCTTCCGGATCATGGCCTTCGCCGGCCGCAAGGGCGCCGCCACCCTGCACATGCCGGCCGATGATCCGCAGGCGCCGAGCTTCGACGTGTTCTGCATCGAGCCCGGCGCGGCCAATACGCTGTTCATCTCCGTCGACCGGGCCCAGAAGCGCCAGATCGAGGGCTAGCTTGCTCCGTCATTGCGAGCGTAAGCGAAGCAATCCAGTCTCGTAGAGCTCTTCCGCTCATGGATTGCTTCGTCGCTGCGCTCCTCGCAATGACGGCTCGGCCTCAGGCAGGCCAGTACTGATACAGCCAGGTCTCGGTCAGCACCTTGTCGCCGCCGCGCAGGAAGCAGCGCATCTCGACCGGGTCGGTGCCGTCGACGGTGAGGTCGAACTGCGCCCGCCAATGGCCGGGGACGTCGTTCGGCACGGCCTCGGCGAAGATGTAGGAGAACGAGCCGCGCGAGGCCGAGAGCACGACCTCGGGCTTGACCCCGAACGGAATGTCCTCGAGCGCCGGCCCCCTGAACTCGAGCATGAACTTGCGCACGCCCTTGGGCCGGACCGTGCCAGGCTGGCCACCATTGCCGAGCCTCGTCGCGACGACGCGGCCGAGCGCCGGCGGGAAAGGCTCGTCGGCGAGCCAATGCAGGCGATAGCGGAAATTATAGGAATTGCCGGCCTTGGCCGGGGCTTCCGGCACCCACATGGCGACGATGTTGTCGTGGATCTCGTCGTCGGTCGGGATCTCGATCAGCTGGACCGCGCCCTTGCCCCATTGACCGAGCGTCTCGATCCAAAGGCTCGGCCGGCGCTCATAGTAGACGCCGTCCATGTAGTGGTCGAAGGCGCGGTCGCGCTGCATCAGGCCGAAGCCGCGCGGATTCTCGTCGACGAAGGACGAGGCGACCGTGCGCCGGGGATTGTTGAGCGGACGCCAGGCCCGCTCGCCGCTGCCGGTCCAGAGCGCGAGCCCGTCGGAATCGTGCACCTCCGGCCGCCAGTCGACCATGGTCGCCTTGCCGGTCTCGGAATACCAGTACATCGAGGTCAGCGGCGCGATGCCGAGCCGGGCGACATCCTTGCGCAGATGCAGCTCCTTCTCGATCTCCATGTCGACACCCTTGCCGCGATGCATGCGGAACCGGAAAGCCCCCGCAACGCTCGGTCCCGAGAGCAGGGCGTAGACGACGACATGCTCCGCCGCTTCGCCGGGCGTCTCCAACCAGACATGGGTGAAGTCGGGGAACTCCTCCGGCTGGTCGGCGACCGCGGGATTGACGGCGAGGCCGCGGGCCGAGAGCCCGTACTGATAGAGCTCGCCGATGGCACGGAAATAGGAGGCGCCGAGGAAGGCGACCCAGTCGTTCTTCTGCCAGTCGAGCTTCTCGCCCTTGCGACCGGGATGGCCGGAGCGGCTTTCCTGGAAGCGGAAGCCGGCGAAACCGGCGCCCGGCGGCAATTGCTTGGCCGGGGAATCGGACGGCATCTCGAAATAGCTCTCGTCGTAGACGATCTCGCGCGCCTTGCTGTCGTCGAGCACGAACATGCGCACGGGCTTCTGGAAGTAGCGGCCGAGATGGAAGAAGGTCACCGGCCAGGGCGACGGGCCATTGGCCCAGAGCGCCAGCTCCGGCTTGAACCTGATCTTGCCATGGGCGTCGTAGTCGATCTTCTCGAGCACGTCGGGCTTGGGGTTCGGCGGCGGCTCATAGGGCTTGCCGGCGAGATCGCGGGCGCGCGCCTTCAGCCCCTCGAAGGAGAAGGCCTCGGCCGTGCCGAGCTTCAACCCCTGCTGCGCCAAGGCCGGGCCGGAGAAGCCCGCCGCAGCGAGGGCAGCCGTGCCGGCGGCTCCCGCAAGCAAGGTGCGGCGGTCGATCAGGGGCTTGGTCGGCTGTCGCGGCTGCATCGGGCGGGGGTCTCCATCGGGAAAGGTCAGCTGGAAGATGGTGTTTCCGGCTAGCCTGTCCAGCCGGCGAGGGCAATCTCCTGAGCTTCCTGACCGCAGCAGGGCGGAAATCGCACGCAATCGCGGCACGACGTCCTCCTAGAGCTTTGGAACAACTTTTCTTTTGCATCATGACCAGCCTACAACAGGCAAAGTCCGGCCGTCCGAGCCGGAATCTGTTTCGGGAGGAACCATGACGACGCTGCTCGCCGGCCGCCGCTTTGCCGGGCTCATGACTGCCGTGATCATCGCCGTGACGCCGGTCGCTGCCAAGGCGCAGGACTTCATCAACGTGCTGACCGGCGGCACCTCCGGCGTCTACTATCCGATGGGCGTCGCGCTCTCGAAGATCTATGGCGACAAGATCGCCAACACCCGCCCCTCCGTGCAGGCGACCAAGGCCTCGGTCGAGAATCTCGTGCTGCTGCAGCAGGGTCGCGGCGAGATCGCCTTCACCCTCGGCGATTCCCTCGACGCCGCCTGGAAGGGCGACGAGGATGCCGGCTTCAAGAGCCCGCTGAAGAAGCTGCGCGGCATCACCGCGATCTATCCGAACTATGTCCAGATCGTCGCCTCGAAGGAGAGCGGCATCAAGACGCTGGGCGATCTCAAGGGCAAGCGCCTCTCGGTCGGCGCGCCGAAATCCGGCACCGAGCTCAACGCCCGCGCCATCGTCGCCGCCGCCGGCCTGTCCTACAAGGATCTCGGCAAGATCGAGTATCTGCCCTTCGCCGAGTCCGTCGAGCTGATGAAGAACCGCCAGCTCGACGCCACCCTGCAATCGGCCGGTCTCGGCGTCGCCTCGATCCGCGACCTCGCCACCTCCGTCGATATCGTCGTGGTCGAGGTGCCCAAGGCGGTGATCGACAAGGCCGGCCCGCCCTTCATCAGCGCACCGATTCCGGCCAACACCTATGGCGGCCAGACCGCCGACGTGAACACCGCGGCCGTGGTCAACTACCTCGTCACCCATGAAGGGGTGAAGGAGGAGCTGGTCTACCAGATGACCAAGAACATCTTCGAAAACCTCGGCGATCTCGCCGCCTCGCACTCGGCCGGCAAGTCGATCAAGCTCGAGAACGCGCTCGACGGCATGCCCGTGCCGCTGCACCCGGGCGCGGCGCGCTATCTCAAGGAAAAGGGCCTGAAGGTCGGGTCGTAGAGCGTCGTTGCCTTAGGGCGCCATTCTCGGGCTTGACCCGAGCATGACGGCCGTTGGCTTTTTGAGGGTAGCGGAACCATGGCGCAGCAGACCACAGTGGCGGGGGCCGATACTGACCGGCTGCACGAGCTCTCCGGCGCGACCGGAGCGCCGGTCGAGAACGAGGCGCTCGACAATTTCGAGCACGGCTTTCCGCCGGGCTTCGGCCCCGGCAGATGGGGGCTGCTCGCCTATGCGGTCGCCCTCGCCTTCGCCTCCTTCCAGATCCTGATCTCGGCCTGGCATTTCCTGCCGAGCCAGGCGGTGCGCGGCGTCCATGTCGGTTTCCTGCTGCTGCTTTCCTTCGGCCTCGTCGCCAATTTCAAGGCGAAGACCGAGGCCGGGCGCTGGCTCGGCTGGGCGATCGGCCTCGCCGGCTTCCTCGTCGGCCTCTACCAGCTGATCTTCTATGCCGACCTGATCGCCCGCGACGGCGACCCGACCACGCTCGACCTCGTCGTCGGCTCGGCCCTCGCCATCCTCGTCTTCGAAGCCGCCCGGCGCCTGATGGGCAACGCGCTGCCGATCATGTGCGGCGCCTGCCTGCTCTACTGGTTCTTCGGCCAGTACCTGCCGTCGCCATTCAACCATCGCGGCTATGGCTTCGACCAGATCATCGGCCATCTCTCCTTCGGCACCGAAGGCCTCTACGGCGTGCCGACCTATGTCTCGGCAACCTACATCTTCCTGTTCATCGTCTTCGGCTCCTTCCTGGAGAAGGCCGGGATGATCCACCTCTTCAACGACGTCTCGCTCGGCCTGTTCGGCGGCTCGCGCGGCGGCCCCGCCAAGGTCGCGGTGTTCTCGTCGGGCCTGATGGGCACGATCTCGGGCTCAGGCGTCGCCAATGTCGTCACCGTCGGTCAGTTCACCATTCCGCTGATGATCAAGTTCGGCTATCGGCGCGCCTTCGCCGCCGGCGTCGAGGCCACCGCCTCGATGGGCGGCCAGATCATGCCGCCGGTGATGGGCGCCGCCGCCTTCATCATGGCCGAGACGCTCGGCGTCGACTATTCCGAGATCGTCAAGGCGGCCGCGATTCCCGCCGTGCTCTATTTCGCCTCGGCCTTCTGGATGGTGCATCTGGAGGCCGGCAAATACGGCCTCAAGGGCATCGAGCGCGCCTTGCTGCCGAGCCCGCTGAAGGCGCTGCGGGAGCGCTGGTATCTGGCGCTGCCGCTCGCCGTGCTCGTCGCCATGCTGTTCCACGGCTTCACGCCGCTGTTCGCCGGAACGATCGGGCTGGCGCTCACCGTCGGCCTGCTGCTCGGCGCCGGCATCGCGCTCGGCTTCAAGACGACGACGCTGCGGGTGATCTTCTGGATCGGCCTCGGGCTGATCGCCGGCGCCTTGCTGCGCGAGGGCATGGATGTCCGTGTCGTCGCCGGGCTGATCCTGGCGCTCGTCCTGCTCAATGCCCTCACCGCCGGCGGCCGGGCGACGCTCGCGATCTGCCGCAACGCCCTCGCCGACGCCGCCAAGACGGCGCTGCCGGTCGGCATCGCCTGCGCCATCGTCGGCACCATCATCGGCCTGATGACGCAGACCGGCATCGGCACCACCTTCGGCGCCTGGATCATCGGCCTCGGCAAGCACAGCCTGTTCCTGGCGCTGATCCTGACGATGGTGCTGTCGATCCTGCTCGGCACCGGCATCCCGACGATCCCGACCTACATCATCGTCGCAGCATTGGCCGCCCCGGCGCTGGAGAAGCTCGGCGTGCCGCTGATCGTCAGCCACATGTTCGCCTTCTACTACGGCATCATGGCCGACCTCTCGCCGCCGGTGGCGCTGGCGGCGCTGGCAGCGGCGCCGATCGCCAGGGAGAACCCGGACAAGATCGGCTGGGAGGCGATGCGCGTCGCGCTCGCCGGCTACGTCATCCCCTTCATCGCCGTCTATTCGCCGGCGCTGATGCTGCAGCCGGGCGACCCGATGTCGAACCTGATCGGCTTCTGGCCGTCCGTGGTCTATGCGGTGCTCAAGGCGAGCGTCGCCATCGGCCTGTTCGGCATGGTCGCGATCGGCTTCCTGTTCGGGCGGCTCACTCTGTTCGAGCGCGTCGCCGCCTTCGGCGCCGCGGTGATGCTGTTCGGCGAATTCCCCTATAGCGACCCGCTCGGCTATGTGCTGACCGCCGCGCTCGTCGCCCGCCATTGGTGGGCCAGCCGCGGGGCGGCAGCGACCAAGGCCGCATGATCTGCCTTGCCGCCGGCGCATTGCTGATCCCGCTCGGCGCGAGCGAGATCACGCTGTCCTGGCGGCATTCGGTGCAGAAGTCGCTGTGGGAGGAGGTTTGGCGGCAAGGCTCCGATGGCCTCGTCCTGGCCGAAGCGCGCATCCAGGGCTCCGGCGCCGGCATGGACCCGCCTGATGGCGCCAAGCTAGTAGACGGGTTCTGGCGGTGGAAGCCGAACCTGCCCGCGCTGCCAGAAGTCGTGATGCGCCGTTCCGGCGCGACCGCCGACTGGCGGGTCTGCGTGGAGAGCCGCTGCCGGGCGCTCGACGAGATGCTGCCGGCCGAAGCCGATCCGGTCGTGATGAAGCCCTGTAGCTGAACTCAGCTGCGGTGGGTCAGGCGCTCGATCTTCACGACCCGGCGCATGAAGTTCACCAGCCCATAGGCGGCGAGCACCGAGAACAGGCCCATCAGCACATAGGCGACGGCGTGGCCAAGCTCGAACAGGCCGGCAAGCGCCCAGCCGGACGCGAGCGCGACGCCAAAGATCTCGACCGCGATCAGGATGGCGAGCGAGACCACCATGATCACGTTGCGCCAGTTGGTGCGGCCAGCCGCCATGCTTTTACCCTCAGAACCCATGCATGGACCGCCTAGCCTAGGCGGCGGCGGCATGCAACAAAATCGCGCCTCCCGGCATATGGTCCCGCCTGCCTGAATGAAAAGAACCTGATGCCCGATTCTCCGGTTTTCGCCTCCGCCGCCGTCGCAGCGCCCCACCGCCTCGCCTCCGAGGCCGGGCGCGCCATCCTCGCCGAGGGCGGCAATGCGATCGAGGCGATGGTCGCCATGGCCGCGACAATCGCGGTCGTCTATCCCCATATGAACGCGATCGGCGGCGACGGCTTCTGGCTGGTGCATGAGCCCGGCGGCCAGGTCCACGCCATCGAGGCCTGCGGCCCGGCGGGGAACCTCGCCACGATCGAACGCTATCGCGAGAAGGGCCATGACGTGCTGCCGGCCCGCGGCCCCGACGCGGCGATCACCGTCGCCGGCGCGATCGGCGGCTGGCAGGCGGCGCTCGCCTTGTCGACCAGCCTCGGCGGCAGGCTGCCGCTGAAGGACCTTCTAGCCGACGCCATCCGCCATTGCGCCGAGGGCTATGACATCTCGGAGTCGGAGCTGCGCACCTGGCCGCAAGAGGTCGATGCGGTGAAGGCAGCGCCCGGCTTCAGCGAGTTCTTCTGGCCGGGCGGCGAGCGCCCCAAGGCGGGCGACCGCCGCAAGCCCACGGCGCTCGGCGCGACGCTGGAGCAGCTCGCCCATGCCGGGCTCGACGATTTCTATCGCGGCGACATCGGCCGCGAGCTCGCCGAGGACCTCGGGCGTCTCGGCGCACCGATCACCCGCTCCGATCTCGAAGCCTTCCGCGCCCGCGCCGTGCAGGCGCTGTCGCTGAAGCTGCCGGGGCTGACCGTCTACAATTTCCCGCCGCCGACGCAGGGCCTCACCGCGCTGATGATCCTCGGCATCTTCGAGAAGCTCGGCGTCACCCGGCCGGAGAGCTTCGACCATCATCACGGGCTGGTCGAGGCGGTGAAGCGGGCGCTCGCCATCCGCGACAAGGTCGTCACCGACCCGGCCTTCATGACGGTCGATCCGGCGAGCCTGCTGACCGAAGCGGCGCTGGAGCGCGAGGCCGCGAAGATCGACCGCAAGCGGGCGGCGAGCTGGCCGTTCCGGCCCGGCGAGGGCGACACGATCTGGATGGGCGCGATCGACGGCTCCGGCCTTGCCGTTTCCTATATCCAGTCGCTCTACTGGGAGTACGGCTCCGGCTGCATCCTGCCGAAGACCGGGGTCAACTGGCAGAACCGCGGCGTCTCGTTCTCACTGGATGCGAATGCGCTCAACCCGCTGACGCCCGGCCGTAAGCCGTTCCATACGCTCAATCCGCCGCTCGCCCGCTTCGACGACGGCCGGATCATGAGCTATGGCGCGATGGGCGGCGACGGCCAGCCGCAGTTCCAGGCGCAGATCCTGTCGCGCTATCGCTTCGGCCAGGGTGTCGCCGATGCCGTCGATGCGCCGCGCTGGCTCTTCGGCCGCACCTGGGGCGCCGGCTCGATCTCGCTCAAGCTGGAGAACCGCTTCGACCCGATGCTGCTCGCAAGGCTCACCGCCGCCGGTCATCCGGTCGAGGAATACAGCGAGGCCTATTCCGACCAGTTCGGCCATGCCGGCATGCTGGTAAAGCACCAGAAGGGTCATATCGAGGCGACGCATGATCCGCGCTCCGACGGCGACGCCCGCGGCATCTGATTGGGATCTTGGGGGAGATCTGAGACGACCATGATCGAGAACGACCCGTTCCGCTGCTTCGTGCCTTATCCCGAAGCGCCGGTGAAGCATGCTTCCTCCGGTCCGCTCTCCGGGCTGACGCTCGCGGTCAAGGACCTCTACGACGTCAAGGGCTACCCGACGGGGGCGGGCTCGCCGACCGTGCTGGCGCTGTCGGGGATCAAGACCAAGACGGCGCCGATCGTGAAGGCTTTCCTGGAGGCCGGAGCCCGCTTTGTCGGCAAGACCCACACCGACGAGCTCGCCTTCTCGCTCAACGGCAAGAATGCCCATTTCGGCTCGCCGGTGAATCCGGCAGCGCCTGACCGCATCACCGGCGGCTCCTCCTCCGGCTCGATGGCGGCGGTCGCCGGACGGCTCGCCGATATCGGCCTTGGCTCCGACACCGGCGGCTCGGTCCGCGCACCGGCGAGCTATGGCGGCCTGTTCGGCATCCGCCCGACCCATGGCCGGCTTTCGCTGAAGCGGGCCTGGCCGCTGGCCGAGAGCCTCGACACTGCCGGCTTCTTCGCCCGGGATGGCGAGGTCTTCGCTCGCGCCGCCAATGCCGTTCTCGGCAAGGACAGGCTGAGCCTGCCGGAGATGCCCCGCCTCCTCCTCGCCGATGACCTCTTCGCCCAGGCCGTGCCAGAGGCCGAGCGCATCCTGCGCAATGTCGTGCAACGCATCGTGCCGATCCTCGGCCAGCCCGAGACGGTTCGCGCGGTCAGCGACATGGACGCGCTCTACTGGGCTTTCCGCTGGATTCAGGGCCGCGAGGCCTGGGCTTCGGACGGCGCGATGATCGAGCGTCATGCCATGCCGCTCGGGCCAGGGGTCGCCGAGCGCTTCGCTTTCGGCAAGGCGGTCAGCGATGCGGAAGTCGCGCGTGGCGATAGCGTGCGAAAAGCCTTCCGCACGAAGCTCGCCAAGCTGCTCGGCAAGGACGGCGTGCTGATGCTGCCGACCGTGCCCGATGTCGCGCCGCTGGTCAGCGCCGGCGAGCCCGAGCTCGAGGATTTCCGCAACCGTGCTCTGCGTCTGCTCTGCCTTGCGGGCCTGTCGGGCTTCCCGCAGATTTCGATCCCTGTCGCCCATCGCGACGATGCGCCGCTGGGCTTGTCGCTGATCGGTCCGAAGGGTTCCGACAAATCGCTCGCGGCCTTCGCGGTGAGGTTCGAGCGGGCGGCGCGGATCAGGCTGGCATGACCGAGAGGGCGCCAAGGAGACTGCCATGAGCGGCCACGACCATCACCATCATCATGACCATGACCATGACCATGACAACCATTTCACGCCGATCGAAGCGCGGGTGAAGGCGCTGGAATCGCTGATGGTCGAGAAGGGCTACGTCGACCCCAGCGCGCTCGACGCGATCATCGACACCTATGAGACCAAGATCGGCCCACGCAACGGCGCCCGCGTCGTCGCCAAGGCCTGGAGCGACCCGGCCTATGCCGCGCGCCTGAAGGCGGACGGCAGCGCCGCCGTCGCCGAGCTCGGCTATGGCGGGCGCGGCGGCGAGCACATCGTCGCCTGCTTCAATACGCCGGAAGAACACAACCTCATCGTCTGCACTTTGTGCTCCTGCTATCCGTGGCCGGTGCTGGGATTGCCGCCGGTTTGGTACAAATCACCGCCCTATCGCGCCAAGGCGGTGATCGACCCGCGCGGCACCCTCGCCGATTTCGGCGTGACCCTGCCGGAAGGCCAACGCATCCGCGTCTGGGATTCGACCGCCGAAACCCGCTTCATCGTCATTCCGATGCGCCCTAAGGGCACGGAAGGCTTGAGCGAGGACGAGCTGGCGTCGATCGTCAGCCGCGACTCGATGATCGGCGTCGGCCTGCCCAGCGCAGCTTCAGCAAAAGTGTAAGCGGTTCTGCGTCCGAAGCTGCGCCAGAGCAAAGAAACTTGGGAGGACAGGCCATGAACAGCGCCCACGACCTCGGCGGCCAGATGGGCTTCGGCCCGGTCGTGCCGGAGAAGGACGAGCCGATCTTCCATGCCGATTGGGAGAAGAAGGTCCTGGCGATCAACGTCGCTGCCGGCGCGATGGGCGCCTGGACGATCGACGGTATCCGCCATGCGAGAGAGAGCCTGCCGCCGGCACAGTATTTGTCGTCGAGCTATTACCAGATCTGGCTGGCGGCGCTCGACAAGGTGCTGGTCGAGCAGGGCTTCCTGAGCAAGGAGGAGCTGGCCTCCGGTGTCGCCGGCAGCACGCGCCGGGAGCCCAAGCGCGTTCTGAAAGGCGAGGAGGTTCCGACCGTCCTGCGCCGCGGTTTCCCTTATGAGCGCGAGGCGCCGGCGCCGGCCCGCTTCAAGGTCGGAGACAAGGTCCGCACCATCGTGATGCATCCACAGCACCATACTCGCCTGCCGCGCTATGCCCGCGGCAAGCAGGGCGTCATCGAAGTGGTCACCGGCTGCCATGTCTTCCCCGATACCGGCGCCCATGGCGCGCCCGAGACGGCGCAATGGCTCTACACCGTCGTCTTCACCGGGCCGGAGCTCTGGGGTCGCGACGCCGATCCGACGACGAGCGTCAGCATCGAGGCCTGGGAGAGCTATCTTGAGCCGGCCTGACGCTGCCCTCGCGGAGGCCCTCGCGGCCGGGACACCGATCCCGCGCGATGCCGAGGGGCCGGTCTTCGCCGAGCCCTGGCAGGCGCAGGCCTTTGCCCTCGTCGTCGCCTTGCAGAACCGCGGCGTCTTCAGCGCCGATGAATGGGCGCAAGCGCTCGGCGCCGAGATCCGCGAGGCGCTGGCCAATGGCGGCTGCCGCGACGGTTCCGATTATTACGAGCGCTGGTGCGAGGCGCTCGAGCACCTGCTGATCGAGAAAGGCCTCGCCTCGCATGACGGCGTCGATGCCCGCGCCGCCGCCTGGGAACGCGCCGCCGAGGCGACGCCGCATGGCAAGCCGATCCTGCTGGAGAACGACCCACTGCGCTGAACGCGGCTTTGCATCCTCGTCACGAAGCGCGACTATGCCGGCAACGCCCGATAACGGGGCTGCCGCAGGAGGATCGCGATGAAGACCGCAGTGATGGTGTTTGCCGCGACGGCGCTGGCGACGATGGCGCAGGCCGCCGATCCCGCGCTCAACACGCTGCTCCCGAAGCTGACGCGGTCGACGCAATGGACGCAGAAGGCCGCGATCGAGCTGCAGTTCCCGACGCACCATCCGCAGGGCATGGTCAAGATCGGCGACGCCTTCTTCATCTCCTCGGTCGAGATCAAGAAGCCGACGACGCGCTTCACCGAGCCGAAGGACGGCTATGATCGCGACACCGGCGAAGGCACGGGCCATCTCTTCAAGGTCGATGCGCAGGGCAAGCTGCTGGCTGAGATCACGCTCGGCGAAGGCTCGGTCTATCATCCCGGCGGCATCGATTTCGACGGCAAGGACCTTTGGATCCCGGTCGCCGAGTACCGCCCGAACAGCCAGTCGATCATCTACAAGGTCGATCCGCAGACGCTGAAGGCGACCGAGGTCTTCCGCTTCAAGGACCATGTCGGCGGCATCGTCCACAACACCGACGGCAAGTCGCTGCACGGCGTCAGCTGGGGCTCGCGCCGCTTCTACGCCTGGCCGCTCGGCGCCGACGGCAAGGTCACCAACGCCGATGCCGCGCCGGAGAGCCTGCGCGTCGCGAATCCGGCGCTCTATATCGACTATCAGGACTGCCACTATATCGGCATGGGCCGGATGCTCTGCTCCGGGCTCAACAACTACCGCGCCAGCAAGGACGGCCCGGTCTTCCGCCTCGGCGGCTTCGAGATCGTCGATCTCAAGGACAATCGCCCCGTCTTCCAGCTGCCGGTCGAGCTGTGGTCGCCGTCAGGCCTGCCGATGACGCAGAACCCGTTCTGGGTCGAGCCGATGGCTGAAGGCGTGCGCGCCTATTTCATGCCGGATGACGACAAGTCGACGCTGTTCGTCTACGAGGCGGCGGCGAAGTAGGGATCAGCTCCCCTGCCCGGCGGCCCAGAGGCCGAAGAACAACGCCGCGCCCAGTACCGCGACGAAGGCGGCCGCCAGCATTTCGAGCCCGGCGATGATCCGGGCTCCCCGGAGCGAACCGCCGCCGGCGAAGCGCAGGGCCGCGAACTTGAAGAACACTGCCAGCGCCGCGAGCGCGCCGGTGGTCAGCGCCGTGCCGAGCGCCATGGCGAAGGTCGCGGCGATGCCGGCCCAGAGCAGACCCTGCGCATTGGCGAAGACGAGGACGATCAGCGCCCCCGCGCAGGGACGCAGGCCCGCCGCCAGCACGACGCCGGCCATCTCGCGGACCGAGCGCAGGCGCGAGACTTCCTCGGCACCGGGCATGTGGACATGATCGCAGCTTGCAGCGTCGTGCACCGCGCCGCCGCCGAGCGCGACGAGATTGCCGGCCTTGCGCCAGAGCACGTAGAGCCCGACCAGCGCCACCAGCGCAAAGCTGCCCTGCTCGATCACCCAGGTCGTCGAGGTCATCGTCTTCGCCGTCGCGTTCAGCGCCAGCGTCAACGCGCCGACCAGCCCGATCGCCACCAGCGCCTGCACCAGTGCCGCCGCGAAGGAGAGCGCCAGCCCGCGCTTCAGGCTGCGATTATCGGCGACGATGTAGCCGGAGATCACCGCCTTGCCATGGCCGGGCCCCGCAGCGTGGAAGACACCGTAGGCGAAGGCGAGCCCGAGCAGGCCGGGCAGCGCCGCCGGCGACTGCGCGATCGCCTTCAGCGTCGCGGTCAGCTCACGGTAGAAGCTCGATTGCCAGGCGAGGATGACCGCGCCGATGCCCGTCGTCGCCGGCAGCGCCTCGCGCGGCAAGGCCGTGCCGAACGGATTGCGTGGCGGCGGGGGTGGCGGCGGGAAATAAAGACTGGCCAGCCAGGCGATCAGCCCGAGCGCGCCGGCGACTAGGGCAAGCGCCAGCAAGGCGACGAGCAGCCGGCGCGGCCAGAGCGGCAGGCCCAGTGCGGCGGGAGAGCTCAGGGACATGCCACCAGCGCCCGTGTGGTGACCTGATAGGCACTCATGTCCGGCGTCGCGGTGATGTCCTCCTGCGCCAGGCGCTGCTGCGTCGCCGCATCGAGCTTGGGCGGGCGCATGATCCGGACGATGCAGCCCTTCGGCGCGTCGCGGGCCGCCACCGCATCGGCCTCCTCGCCAATCTCGAAGGCGACGAAATAGGTGGGATCGCCGACCTCGATGCCGAAGGAGCGGTTGGCCGTGGCCGGCGTCTTCAGCGGCAACGTATAGGTCAGCGTCAGGATCTTGTTTTCGTAGGCGAGCGAGGCCTCGCTCGGCGTGCCGAACTCCTGCACCTTGCCGTTCGCCTTGGCGATGGTGAAGAAGCCGACATCCGGCAGCGATTCCATGTTGACCTTGGCGAGCTCGGTCAATTCGTCCGGGGTGATCTTGCCGTCGCCGTTCTTGTCGAGGCCCTGGACCATATAGGCCGAATAGGCCTCGTCGAAACTCCAGCGATGGCGCAGCGCCTTCACCGCGCCGCTGGCGTCGTAGAGGATTTCGGTGCGAGAGGTCACGAAGACGTGCGGATGCGCCAGCGCCGGCAAGGCGAGGCCGAGCAAGCTCACGGCAGCGGCAAGCAGCGTCAGGAGCGTCGAGTATCGCGGCACGCGGCAATTTCCTCGAATCTGCGGCGAATCCGGCCGAGCCTTCATACAAAAACGCGCCTTGCGCGCCTACCCTTGCAATCCCGTGCCGTGAGCCCTGCCGGCATCGCCCGCAAAGGCGGCCAAATCGCGGCGCAGGCGGCCTCCGCCACTCTGGAATCACCCCAGGGTGATTTGACGATATCACGTCAGTTATGACAGCCTTGCTGACGTAATAACGCATTGGAGACCGGCGCTACCGGTCCCTATAGTCGACTTGAGTGCGATCGTCGGGAGGTCGGCCATGGCCGGTACGCAGCAGACTTCGCAGGGCACCGCGGCGACCGAGCCGGAGCTCAGAGCCGTCGCGCTCGACGACAAATACGACCTCTCCAAGCAGCAGATCTTCCTGACCGGCACGCAGGCCATCGCCCGCATGCTGCTGGTCCAGCATGAACGCGATCGGCGCGCCGGGCTCAACACCGCCGGCTTCGTCTCCGGCTATCGCGGCTCGCCGCTCGGCGGGCTCGACCAGCAGCTCGCCCGCGCCGGCAAGCAGCTCAAGCCCGCCAACATCGTCTTCCAGCCCGGCCTCAACGAAGATCTCGCCGCCACCGCGATCTGGGGCACGCAGCAGGCCGAGCTCTCCGGCGAGGGCAAGTATGACGGCGTCTTCGCGCTCTGGTACGGCAAGGGTCCCGGCGTCGACCGCACCGGCGACGTCTTCCGCCATGGCAACATGGCCGGCACCTCCCGCCATGGCGGCGTGCTCTGCCTGCTCGGCGACGACCACACCGCGGAATCCTCGACCAACGCCCACCAGACCGAGTTCGTCCTGGTCGACCGGATGATGCCGATCCTCAATCCGGCCGGCGTCCAGGAGATCATGGACTATTCCCTGCACGGCTTTGCGCTCTCGCGCTTCGCCAGCGTCTGGGTCGGCCTGAAATGCGTCAAGGACAACATCGAATCGACCGCCTCGGTTGACGGCTCGATCGACCGGGTCAGCATCGCGATCCCCGACGATTTCGTCATGCCGCCAGGTGGCCTCAGCATCCGCCGCGAGCTCGATTTCCTCGACCAGGAAAAGCGCCTGCATCTGCACAAGCGCGCCGCGATCCTCGCCTATCTGCGCGCCAACAAGCTCAACCAGACCATCCTCTCCGGCGGGCAAGCACCGCGCATCGGCATCATCACCGTCGGCAAATCCTATCTCGACGTGCGCCAGGCGCTGGAGGAACTCGGCCTCGACGAGGTCCGCGCCAATGACCTCGGCATCCGCCTGTTCAAGATCGCCTGCCCCTGGCCGCTCGATCCGCAGGATTTGAAGGGTTTTGCTGAAGGCCTCGACCTCGTCATGGTCGTCGAGGAGAAGCGCTCGCTGATCGAGGTCCAGCTGCGCGAAGAGCTTTACGGCACCGCCCACCAGCCCATGGTGATCGGCAAGAAGGACGAACAGGGCGAGTGGCTCTTCCCCGTCCATGGCGCGCTCGATCCCAACGACATCGCCATCGCGCTCGGCGCCCGCCTGCTGCAGTATCACGACGATCCGGCGCTGAGAGCACGCCTCGAGGAGATCGCTGCCGCGCAGGGCCGACTCGCCGAGGCGCAGGAAGTCGCCAAGCGCACCCCCTATTTCTGCTCGGGCTGCCCGCACAACTCCTCGACCGTCGTGCCCGAGGGCTCGCGCGCCTATGCCGGCATCGGCTGCCATTACATGGTGCAGTGGATGGACCGCGACACCACCGGCTTCACCCAGATGGGTGGCGAAGGCGCCAACTGGGTCGGCGAAGCGCCGTTCTCGACACGCGGCCATGTCTTCCAGAATCTCGGCGACGGCACCTACACCCATTCCGGCTCGCTCGCGATCCGCTGGGCCGTCGCCTCGGGCGTCAACATCACCTACAAGCTGCTCTACAACGATGCCGTCGCGATGACCGGCGGCCAGCAGGCCGAAGGGCATCTCTCGCCCGACCAGATGGCCCGCCAGGTCGCGGCCGAGGGCGTCTCGCGCATCGCGGTGGTCTCCGACGATCCCGACAAGTATCCGGCCGGCACGCTCTGGCCACCCGGCACCACTCTGCACCATCGCGACGATCTCGACGCCGTCCAGCGCGAGCTGGCCACCGCCAGCGGCGTCTCGCTGCTGCTCTACGACCAGACCTGCGCCACCGAGAAGCGTCGTAGGCGCAAGCGCGGCGCCTATCCCGATCCGGACAAGCGCGTCATCGTCAACGAGCTCGTCTGCGAAGGCTGCGGCGATTGCGGCGTCAAGTCGAACTGCGTCTCGGTGCAGCCGCTCGAGACCGAATTCGGCCGCAAGCGCCAGATCGACCAGTCGAACTGCAACAAGGACTTTTCCTGCGTGAAGGGTTTTTGCCCCTCCTTCGTCACCGTGCATGGCGCCCGGCCGAAGAAGGCGGAGCCGCGCACGATGGATGCCTCCGCGCTCGGCGCCGGCGAACTGCCCGAGCCGAAGGTCCCGGCGCTCGACCGCAACTTCGCGATCGTCGTCACAGGCGTCGGCGGCACCGGCGTCGTCACCATCGGCGCGATCCTCGGCATGGCCGCGCATCTGGAAGGCAAGGGCTGCGGCATGATCGATATGGCCGGCCTCGCCCAGAAGGGCGGCGCCGTGTTCAGCCATGTCCGCCTCGCCCCGACGCCGGAGGAAATCCACGCCATCCGCGTCGCCGCCGGCCAGGCCGATCTCGTGCTCGGCTGCGACCTCACCGTCACCGGCTCGAAGAAGGTGCTGGGCGCGATCCGCCAGGGCCGCTCGGCCGTCGTCGTCAACACCGCCGAATCCATGCCCGGCGACTTCACCCGCAACGCCGATTTCTCACTGCCGACCGAGCGCCTGAAGCGCTCGATCGTCTCCACCGCCGGGCGCGACGCGACCCATCTCGTCGATGCGACTGCGGCGGCGACGACCTTCCTCGGCAATGCCATCGCCGCCAACATGTTCATGCTCGGCTACGCTTGGCAGTTCGGCGCGGTGCCGCTGTCGCGGGCCTCGCTGCTGCGCGCCATCGAGCTCAACGGCGAAGCCGTGGCGATGAACAAGCAGGCTTTCGAGCTCGGCCGCCGCGCCGCGCACGATCCGGCTGCGCTCGCCGCCGCCCTCGCCGAGGCCAAGGCGCCGACGGAAGCGCGCCAGCTCTCGCGGAGCCTCGACGAGATCGTCGCCCGCCGCGTCGACTTCCTGACCAGCTACCAGAACGCCGCCTATGCGGCGCGCTATCGCGACCTCGTCGAGAAGGTTCGCGCCAAGGAAGCGAGCGTGCTTCCCGGCCAGAGTGCGCTGGCCGAGGCTGTCGCGCGCTATCTCTTCAAGCTGATGGCCTACAAGGACGAGTACGAGGTCGCCCGGCTCTACAGCGACGGCGCCTTCCGCAAGCAGCTCGCCGCAACCTTCGAGAAGGACAGCGCGACCGGCCAGAAGCTCCGTCTCGAATTCCACCTCGCTCCGCCGCTGCTGGCGAAGCGCGATCCCAATACCGGCCTGCCGCGCAAGATGAGCTTCGGTCCGTGGATGCTGGGCGCCTTCGGCCTGCTGGCGAAGCTGAAAGGCCTGCGCGGCACCGCCTTCGACATCTTCGGCTACACGCAGGAGCGCCGGACCGAGCGCCGGTTGATCGCCGATTACGAGGCGCTGGTCGCCGAGATCCTGGGCAAGCTCTCGCCGCAGAACCATGCGCTCTGCGTTGCGCTGGCCGCGGTTCCGGAGAAGATCCGCGGCTTCGGCCACGTCAAGGAACGCCATCTCACCGCCGCCAAGGCCGAGGAAGCCGAACTGCTGAAGCGCCTGCGCGACGGCTTGGCCGAGGCGCTGGCGATGCCGCGGGCGGCGGAATAGCTCAACCGATCCGGGCGTGACGCTTGCGGTATTCGGCCGGGGTCACGCCGACATGGCGGGCAAAGGCCCGCCGCAGCGTATCGGCATCGGCAAAGCCGCAAAGCGCGGCGACCTGCTTGGGCGCCTCCTTCCCACCTTCCAGCAAGTGCCGCGCGGCGGAGACGCGTGCCGCCTCGACCCAGGCGGCCGGCGTCAGTCCGACCTCGCTGCGGAACAGCCGGGCGAAATGGCGCGGGCTCAACTCCATGCGTCGCGCCAGGCTGGCGACGCTGTGATCCTCGGCCGGATTGGCCGCGACCCAGCGCTGTACCTCCTGCAGCGCCGAGCGCCCGGCCGGCTCGGCCTCGCCCTTGCGGCTGAACTGGAGCTGGCCGCCTGGTCGCTTGAAGAACATCACCAGCTGGCTCGCCACCTTGAGCGCGACCTCGCGGCCGAGATCCTCCTCGACCAGCGCCAGAGCCAGATCAAGCCCGGCGGTGACGCCAGCGGCGGTGCGCAAGCGGCCATCGCGGACATGGATCGCATCCGCGTCGACCGTCACCGCCGGATAGCTCCGCGTGAGCTGCTCGGCCACAGCCCAATGCGTGGTGACGCGATGGCCGTCGAGCACTCCAGCAGCTGCGAGGATGAAGGCACCGCTGCAGACCGAGCCATAGCGGCGAGTGCGCGGCGCTCGCTCGTGGAGCCAAGCGAGAAGGTCGGGCGCGGGCATCATCTCCGCCGCTTGCGGCGCGCCGGCGACGAGCAGCGTGTCGATCTCCTCGGCATGGGCATCGGCGATCGACAGATCGGGCAGGAGCCTGACGCCGGATGAGCTGGCGAGCGTGCCTGAATCAGCCGCAATGACGAGCAGACGATAGTGCGCTCTGCCGGCCTGCCGGTTTGCTTCGGCGAAGACGTCGAGCGGGCCGGAGACGTCCAGCAGCTGGACGCCGGGCACGGCGAGAATGGCGATCGTCCTGATCGACGGGATGGTGAAGCTCCATGTCTCCCTGAATCCGCTTTTGGCAGAAATCGACGTAAGACGTCAATTGAGGACAAGCCATCCTCTGACTAGCCTGCGGCCGAACTCATCCGCAGGAGGCCCTGATGACGACGATCCATGGCGTGAGCATCCCCGACAGCAGGCTGGCGCGCGCCGCGACCGAGCTGGTGCGTGACACCGAGACGCCGCTGCTGTTCCACCATTCCAGCCGGGTCTATTATTTCGGCGCGCTGGCCGGGCTGAAGCGCAAGCTGAGCTTCGATCGCGAGCTGCTCTATGTCGGCGCGATGTTCCACGACATGGGGCTGATGAAGCAGCACAGCAGCGCCGATGAGCGCTTCGAGGTCGATGGCGCCAATGCCGCGCGCGATTTCCTGCGCGGGCACGGCATCGCCCAGACGGATATCGACACGGTCTGGACAGCGATCGCGCTGCACACCACGCCCGGCATCCCCAAGCACATGCATCCGGTCGTCGCGCTGGTCACGGCCGGCGTCGAGATGGATGTGCTCGGCCTGACCTATGGCGAATACAGCGATGCCGAGCGCGAGGCCGTCGTCGCCGCCCATCCACGCGACGAGAGTTTCAAGGAAGAAATCATCCAGGCCTTCTTCGACGGCATCAAGCACAAGCCGGAGACGACCTTCGGCAACGTCAAGGCCGACGTGCTCGCCGACAAGGACCCACAGTTCAAGCGGGGTAATTTCTGCTCGGTGATCCGCTGCTCGCACTGGCATGGTCCGTCGCGGCCAACCTGCGAGGCGTGAGCACAAGGCCCGCACGAACGTTCAAGACCCGCAGCGCTTCTCCCGCTTTTCTTCGCGCTCGCTGCCAAGCGGTGCGCGGAGAACGATCATGGATGGGTTGGCTGGCTTTCTCCTCGCCGGCATCGCTCTCACCGGCAGCCCCGGCCCGGCGACCCTGAGCCTGACCGCGACCGGCGCCGCCTTCGGCATCCGCCGCGGCCTCGGCTATGGCACCGGCATCACGCTCGGCATGCTCGCGGTGATGGCACTGACCGCGAGCGGCGTCGTCGCCGTCGTGCTGGCGCTGCCCGGTTTGGCGCCGGTCGTCACGATTCTGGCTGCGCTCTACTTCCTCTACCTCGCCTTCCGCATCGCGACGGCACCGCCGCTCGCCGAGGCGGACGGCGATGCCGCCGCGCCCTCATTCGCCGCCGGCTTCGCGCTCTCGCTGGTGAATCCCAAGGGCTATGCGGCGATGGCGGCACTGTTCTCCGGCTTCGCGCTGCTGCCGCAGCAACCGGCTGTTGATGCAGGCCTCAAGATCGGCCTGCTCTTCCTCGTCATCGCCATCGTTAATATCGCCTGGCTGCTCGCAGGCTCAGGCCTGACGGGGCTGTTCCGCGATCCCCGGAGCAACCGCATCGTCAACCTGATCTTCGCCGTCCTGCTGCTCGCCTCGCTCGCCGCGGCGATCCGGTTCTGAGCCCGGAATCGAGGGTCACCTCGCAGCAGCGGCGCACGGCGCGCCTGGGGATCGATGCAAGCGGCACAATGGCCGGCTTGACTTGAGTTTGCGATGAATCGGGCCGCATAGTGCGCGACGAGCGCATGCGAGGGGCCGGCGAATCTTGATTTCCGAGGACGAGCTGCGCCGCATCGCCGCCTGGTCGAACGACCTCACGCCGGAGGAGTTCGAGGAAGCCAGGCGCGGCACCAGCATCAAGACCTATGGCAAAGGCGCCTATGTCTGCCATGTCGGCGACCGGCTCGAATCCTGGACCGGCGTCGCCGACGGGCTGCTGAAGATGAGCACGACCTCGCGCAGCGGCAAATCGGCGACGCTCGCCGGACTGCGCGGCGGCGCCTGGTTCGGCGAGGGCACGATCATCAAGAACGAAGCGCGGCGCTACGATCTCGTCGCGCTGCGCGAGAGCAAGGTCGCACTGATGCGGCGCCAGACTTTCCTCTGGCTATTCGAGCATTCGGCCGCCTTCAACCGCTTCCTGGTCCACCAGTTCAACGAGCGCCTCGCCCAGTTCATCGGCCTCGCCGAATACGACCGCATGCTGGGCGCGACCGGGCGCCTCGCCCGCAACCTCGCCTGGCTGTTCAACCCGATCCTCTATCCGAACAACGACCGGACGCTGACGATCTCGCAGGAAGAGCTCGGCCTGCTCGCCGGCATCTCCCGGCAGATGGCCAATCAGAGCCTCGCCAGGCTCGCCGAGCTCGGCTTCATCAAGGTCGGCCATAACGAGGTGACAATTCTCGATCTGGAGCGCCTCGCGCGCTACGAAGGCTAGGGCAAAACAGACAGAGCGCAGCACTCACCCGCATTCGTCTGCCGACGACCTATTGTCGTGTGGCGGAAGTTGGCCTTTATTCTTGGACCCGCGAAGTCATCCATTCGCAATTTTCTCGATCTTCAGACCGAATCCCGACAACCGGCAGTCGATCTCAGACCGGACAGCGTTCGAAAGGGAGACGTCCAATGTTGAAGAAAATCAGTGCAATCGCCGCAGTTTCATTCGCTCTGGCAGGCTGCGCGACCACTCCGACGGTCACCAGCCAGACGGTCATCGTCGCCGGCGTCGGGCCGGTCGAGGTCGAGCGGTTGGAGGTCGAGGTCGCCTCCGTCGATCCCGCAAGGCGCCGCGTCGTCGTCAAGCAGGGCCGCCAGACATGGCCCGTCGCGGTGCCCGAGGTGTTCGGTAGCCTGGAGAATCTCCGCCCGGGCGACCGGGTCGAGGTTCGCCGCGTCGAGGGCGTGATCCTCGACGTCAAGCGGGCTCGCAAAGGCGCCAAGCCGGCGATCATCTACACCGAGGCCTCGGCCGACTCGTCCTTCCAGAACCTGCCGGAACGCTTCGTCGTGCGGGCGCTGACTGTAACGGCGCGATTCGAGAGCTTCGATCCGGCGACGAACATCGTCAGCTATGTCGGACCGGCCGGGCCGCGGACCAATGTCGTGGCCGATCCCGACATTCAGAGCCAGCTGGGTCGCCTGAAGCGCGGCGACATGGTCGAGCTGAGCTTCGCCGAAGCCTTCCTGCTCCAACGGCTCTGATCGCCTCTGCGCACGGCAGCCTCGGAACGAATAGGCCGGGCGCGACCCCACTTCGAAAGAAGGCGGGGGTTGTGCCCGGCAGCGGCAACGGATGGAGCGATGGCGCGGCCCGAACCTAGCCGGCTCCATGGTCGCCGAATTGTCGCATAAATCGCCCAATGCTGCTGGTTCACGCCCAGCGGAGCCGGCATGGACTATTTCAGGCGCTTCACCTTCCTGTTCGCGACGCCGAACTTCGATGCCGAGGATCTCGAAGGCATCCGCTTCAACCAGATCATCGAGGAGATCGAGCGGTCTGGCTTCGAGGTGGTCAAGGCGCGCAAGCTCGAGGATGCCGAGATCGCGGTCCAGACCGACGCCGCGATCGGCTGCATGGTGGTCGACTGGGGCAAGAAGGGCCTGGAAGGCAAGACCGCCGCGCTGATCAACCTGATGCGCCGGCGCGGCCTCGATTTCCCGATCATCCTCCTGATCCGCCGCAAGCGCTTCGAGGACGTGCCGGTCGAGGTGCTCGACTTCATCGACGGCTACATCTTCCTCTCCGAGGAGACCCCGCCCTTCATCGCCAAGAGCCTGATCAGCCGTCTCAAGCAATATGCCGAGACGCTGAAGACGCCGTTCTTCGGCGCGCTCGTCGACTATGCCGAGGAAGGCAACCATCTCTGGACCTGTCCGGGCCACAATGGCGGCGTGTTCTACAGCCGCAGCCCGATCGGCCGCGTCTTCATGGAGCATCTCGGCGAGGCGGTGTTCCGGGACGACCTCGACAATTCCGTACTCGATCTCGGCGACCTCCTGACCCATGAGGGCCCTGCCCTGAAGGCACAGAAGGAAGCGGCGCAGATCTTCGGGGCGGAGAAGACCTATTTCGTCCTGAATGGCACTTCGACCTCGAACAAGGTCGCACTCGCAGCATTGGTCACCGATGGCGACCTCGTCCTGTTCGACCGCAACAACCACAAGGCCGCCCATCACGGTGCGCTGCTGATCGCCGGCGGCATACCCGTCTACATCCCGACCGCGCGCAATGCCTTGGGCCTGATCGGCCCGATGCGCTGGGAGAGCTTCGACGAGGAGGCGCTGCGCGAGCGCATCCGCCTGAACCCGCTGGTCAAGGATCCCGAGGCCTGGACAAAGCCGCGCCCGTTCCGCGTCGCCGTGGTCGAGCAGTGCACCTATGACGGCACGATCCACTCGGCCCAGATGATCCTCGATAAGATCGGGCACCTCTGCGAGTATATCCTCTTCGACGAAGCCTGGGCCGGCTTCATGAAGTTCCATCCGCTCTATGCCGGGCGCTTCGCCATGGGGCTGACTGGCCTCGGACCGGACTCGCCCGGCATCATCGCGACGCAATCGACCCACAAGCAGCTCGCGAGCTTCAGCCAGGCCTCGCAGATCCACATCAAGGACCGGCACATCAAGGGCCAGAAGCGCCGGGTCGAGCACCGGCGCTTCAACGAGAGCTTCATGCAGTACGCCTCGACCTCGCCGTTCTATCCGCTGTTCGCCTCGCTCGATGTCGGCGCGCAGATGATGAAGGGGCGCTCCGGCGAGGTGCTCTGGGACGACACGATCCGGCTCGGCATCGAGCTCCGCAAAAAGATCCGGGCGGTGCGCCGCGAATTCGAGGAGAAGGAGACGAGGCCCGAGCGGCGCTGGTTTTTCGAGCCCTTCGTGCCGGACCGGGTCAGCATCGCCGACGCTTCGCGCGAGGGCGCCGTCCACGATGTCGCCTGGGAGATGGTCGCGACCGACCAGCTCGCCAGCAACCCCGGCTACTGGCAGCTCGCACCGGATGCGGGCTGGCATGGCTTCACCGGCATGGAGCCGGGTTTCGCCATCACGGACCCCAACAAGCTGACCCTGCTGACCCCCGGCTTCGACCGCGAGACCGGTGCCTACGCCGAGCATGGCATCCCGGCCCCGATCGTCGCCCAGTACCTGCGCGAGAACCGGATCGTCGCCGAGAAGAACGACCTCAACTCGCTGCTCTTCCTGCTGACGCCGGGCGTCGAGGCGAGCAAGGCCGGCACGCTGATCAGCGGGCTCGTCGCCTTCAAGAAGCTGCACGACGACAACGCCTTGCTGGAAGAGGCGATCCCTGAATTCTACCGCCGCCGGCCAGGCCGCTATGCCGGCGTCAGGCTACGCGATCTTTGCGGGCAGATGCACCGCTTCTTCCGCGACCATGACGTCAGCGGCCTGCAGAACCGGCAGTTCTCGCCCGAGCATCTGCCGGAGATGGCGATGTCGCCGCATGATGCGGCGCGCTGCCTGACGCGCAACGATGTCGACTATCTGCCGATCGACGCCATCGCCGGCCGGATCGCGACGACGCCCTTCGTCGTCTACCCGCCGGGCATCGCCACCATCGTTCCCGGCGAGCGATTGACCGAGCGGGCCCAGCCGATGATCGACTATCTCAAGATGTTCGAGGCCTGCTTCAATCTCTTCCCCGGCTTCGAGGTCGAGATCCAGGGCGTCTATCGCGAATTCGATGCCGAGGGGCGGGTGCGGCTGCACACCTATGTCGTCAGCGAGCAGGCGCAGGGCTGAGGGTCGCGACGAGGCATGCAGAGTGACCTACCGATCATCATCCGCCCTTCCCGCGATGACGATGTCGAGCCGATGCTGGCGATCTATCGCCGGCATATTCGCCACGGCATCGAGGCCGGCGTCGAGGATACCGGCACGCCGCAGCCCGACGATCTGAAAGACCGGCGCAAGAACCTGCGCAGCCGCAAGCTGCCGCATCTGGTCGCGACCCGTGGCGGCGAGGTCGTCGGTTACGCCTATGTCGTGCTGTTCCGCAAGCGGCCGGCCTACCGCTTCACGGTGAAGCACTCGATCTATGTCCATCATGAGCATCTCGGCCGCGGTATCGGGAGGCTCCTGATGCAGGCGCTGATCGACGCCTGCGCCGCCGCCGGCTTTCGCCAGATGATCGGCTATATCGACGCCGAGAACAGCGCCTCGCTGGCCTTGCACGAGCGCTTCGGCTTCGCCCGGGTCGGGCTGCTGCCGGGTGTCGCCTATCGCCATGGCAAATGGTCAGACAGCGTCATGGTGCAAAGATCGCTCGGGCCGGGCGCCACGCAGCCGATTGCTTAGGCTGGGCCTGCCCGGTCAACCCGACCCTCCAATCTGGAGCGGTCAGGCGTACGCCACCCGCTTGAAATTACTTTTATACAAAGCTAATTTATACAGCAAAATTATGGGCCGGGGAGTGAAGCCATGACCATGCCCGCCTCCTATGTCGCCGAGCGCCTGTTCGGCGGCGAGCATCTGATCCTCGCCAGCAATGATCCCGACGAGGTCATCGACGGCTGCAGCAAGGCTCTACGGCCCCATCGCCTTCACCTGAACGGACGGGGGGCCGCACTCGCAGCCCGTCTCCACCATGTTCCTATCGGCTCCTTCTCGATGAGCCGACTCTCCTATGGCAGCGATGTCACCGTCGTCCCGGAGATCCCGCAAGGCGGGCATTTCCTGGTCACACTGCCGCTGCGGGGCAGTGCGCGCTTTCGTTATGGTGCCTCGACTGCGGAGCTCAAGCCGGGCCGGGGCTCGATCGTGGGCCCTTATCAGGAATGCCAGCTCGATATCGACGGGGCCTTCGACCAGATCCTGCTGCGCCTCGACCGGCGGCGGGTCGAACGCCTCTGCGCAGACCTCGCCGGAGTGGAGCGGGCGGCGCCGGTCAATTTCGAGCTTGGCCTGCGCGATACGCCGACCTTCTGGCACAAATTGCTGGAGGCGGCCGCGAGCCTGTCGCTGCTCGGCGACGGGCTCGCGCATCCCAAGCTGTTCATCCGCCTCGAGGAACTCATCATCGAGTCGCTGCTGGTCACGCAGTCGAACAATTTCAGCGCCGCGATCTCGGCGGCGACCCAGCCTGCACGCTCGGCGCAGCTGCGCCGGGCCATGGAGCATATGCGCGCGCATATCGGCGGACCCATGCGCCTGAGCCAGGTCGCCCGGCATTGCGGCTTGAGCTTGCGCAGCCTGCAGGCCGGCTTCCAGCGGGAACTGGGCGTATCACCCAGCCGCTGGCTGCGGGCGGAGCGGCTCGATCGCGTGCATGCCGTCCTGACCTCGGCACCGCCCGGCACGGTGTCCGTCACGGATGTCGCCCTGCAATGGGGCTTCGTTCACCTGGGAGACTTCGCGAGCCAGTTCAAGGAGCGGTTCGGCCACAAGCCATCCGCAGTCCTCGCCAAGCAGACCTCCTGAATCGCAGCGCCGGCTCGCAAGATTTTCGCGTCGGCGATAGCGCTCTGCGCGCTTCCGATAGTCCGGGCGCCTCCCCTCTCCATGATGCGGCGGATGAACTCTGCCGTTGCCCTCGCGGCTCCAGAGCAGAGCCGCAACGGGAGGGGACATGGTTTTCCGGAGAGCATTTTCGGCCGCGCTGATTGCGGGAGCGGCCGCGCTGGCCTGGCCGGCCAGCGCCTTCGAGGCCGGCTATATCGGGGCGGCGCAAAAGCCGGGCATCGTGCTCGGCCAATCCGCCGCGACCCCGCCGCCCGGCCTCTACATGTTCAACAACGTCCTGAACAATTCGGGCTCTCTCGTCGGTCCGGGAGCGCCGAGCACGGCAGCCGGCGGGCGGACATCGGTCGAGATTCCCGGCGGCGCGCTGGGCCTGATGTGGGTTCCCGGCTGGACGCTGTTCGGGGCGACCTACGACGCGACGATCTTCCAGCCTGCCATGAGAATTGGCGTCGGCGCCCCGATCCATACCAATCCAGGCGGCCTGCACAACACCTTCATCGCCCCGGTCGGCCTGAGCTGGAAACTGGGCGATAGCGACTTCTATCTCAAGGCAGGCCTCGGCATCTGGTTGCCGACCGGCACGCGGGGCGGCGCGAACGGGCTCGGCAATATCGGCGCGCCCTGGTGGACGTTCCAGCCCAATCTCGTGCTGTCCTACGTCAAGGACGGCTGGAATCTCACCGCCAACATCTCGCAGGAGATGAACACGGCCAATTCGATCACGGACTATACCAGCGGCAACGTCCTGCATGCCGAGTTTACGGCCACCAAGACGATCGGCAACTGGACGCTGGGGCCGGTGGCTTACTATGTCGGCCAGGTCAGCAAGGATCGCTCGAGCCCGTTCTATGGCGGCGCGATCAACCTCAATCGCTACGATATCTGGGCCGCCGGCGCGATGGTCGGCTACAATTTCGGCCCGGCAACGCTGAGCGTCTGGGCGACCAAGGAACTCTCGGCCCGCACGTCCGGCGGAACGCCGCGCTACGGCGTCGACAGCGCGACGGTCGCCAAAGGCACCACCGTATTCGCCACCCTGAAGTACCGGCTCTGGGGTCCTTGACACCCCAAAAGCGGGCGATCGCGCCTGTGCGCCCGCCCCCGCGGATCTTCGATCAGGCCCATCAAATCTGCACGACCAGAAAGGACCGCTTCATGCTCTACGCAGTCGAACAATGGGGAGACCGCGGCGACCGGATCGTCATGGTCCATGGCAGTCTCGGGGTCGGCGCCGCCGCCTTCCTCGAGCAGAAGGAGCTGAGCGACAGCTTCGCCCTGTCGATCATGACCCGCCGCGGCTATGGCGACACCGCCCCGATCGTTGCGGTCGATGTTCACAAGGACGCAGGCGATATCGTCGCCCTGCTGGGTGATGGCGCCCATCTCGTCGGGACGTCGATGGGTGGCGTCATCGCCATGAACGCCGCTGGCATGCGCCCCGATCTCGTGCGGTCGCTCACCGTGATCGAGCCGCCCGCCTTTGCGCTCGCGAGCGATCTTCCGGCCGTGCGACGCGTCTCGCAGGCCATGAAGGCGCATTGGGCCAGGGCCGACCCGGCCAATCGACATGGCTTCGTCACCGGCTTCCTCGCCGCCCTGGAGATGGACATGCCCCTGCCTCGGCCACTGCCGCCGCCGGTCGCGGCCGCCGCCGTCAATCTGGTCACCGAGCGCCCCTGGCGCGTCGACGTGCCGATCGGTGCGGTCGCGGATGCGCGCTTTCCCAAACTCGTCGTCACCGGCGGCTGGAGCGAGGCCTTCGACGGCATCAGCCAGCGCCTCGCCGATCTGCTGCAGGTCGAATGCCACTGCCTGCCGGGAGCCGGGCATGCCGTCCAGAAAATCGGCGCGCCTTTCAACACGCTGCTGCGGCGACACCTCGCATCCGCCTGACATCATCCAAAAGCAGGGAGATCATCACGATGACACTGACGACTGCAGACAAGATCGAAATCCAGGAACTGTCCTCGCAGATCTATATTTGCCTCGACGGCAAGGACGCGCCGGGCTTCGCTTCCTTCTTCGCGAATGACGGCGCCTTCGTCGCCCCCTATGGCGACTTCGTCGGCCCGGAAGCGGTGGAAGACTTCATCGCCAAGCACATCGCTGCAGGCAAGGAAGACAGCGTCCGCCATTTCCTGAGCAATCACCTCATCGAGGCGCATGACGAGGGCGCGCGCCATCGCTTCTACATCCACAAGGTCAATGTCGCGGTGGGGCCGGTGGCGATCGCCACGGCTGGAGCCGACTGCCTGGTCAAGCAAACCGAGGGCGGCTGGCGCTTCAAGCGTTTCCAGCTCAGCATCGATCCCGCGATGTTCGGCGACGCCAAGCCGGTCGTAGGCCCGCTTCCGAAGGACTGAGCTTTCGACGCAGCACGCCGGCGTCCCCTGAAAAATGTGGCCTGCCTGCCCCTATCGGCAGGCAGGTCACTCCGCTTTGAAGGCGGCCTACGATCCCCCACCCGGCGAGAAGAAACACAGCAGCTCCCCCGCATCGTTCATGCAGAGATGGAAGAAGCCGTCGGGCGAGAGGCGGGCCTTCTGATAGGGGATTTCGAGCACAACTGTTTGGCGGCGCTCCGTCACCCACATCGGATGCCGCCCCGGCCTGATCGTCACCACGAAGCCGGCCGGGGTCTCCCGCACCTCGCTGACATCGATCTGCGCGCAATCCGCCTCCGAGCAGCATTCAAACGGGTAGTCCCAGCCGCCGAACGCTCGATGCGCATGTGTCTGCGTCGCTCCCACAGCGAGCAGCATCGCGATCGTGATCGAGGCAAGCGCACGCATCGGCCGGTCCTCGCAACGAGCCATCAACCTGCGTGCGCAGCCGAAAACACTGCGCCAGCCCGGTGAAAACCGGGCGCCTGCTAGCCTTGCGATGTCGGGAAGTGCCGCCCGGCCGATCGCGGGGCTGAAGGCCAAGTCGAACCTCGGCGGGACAATAGCGCCTCAAACACGTCTTGTCTGTCAAGTGGCTTCTTGCACAGCGCCGAGCCACCTGCAAAGCTTGCATGATCGCACAAGGGCCTCGGGCCCCGGCAAACCCGCGACAGACGGGGCGACAGGGTGGAGACGACGATCGTGGCAAGCGCAGCCGCCGGCCAGGCGGACACCTTTCCCAAGCTCGTGCTGCGCAATGCACGGGAGCGCGGCGCGCGTGTCGCGTTCCGGCACAAGGACCTCGGCATCTGGCAGTCCTGGACCTGGGCCGAGGTCGCCGAGCAGGTCCGCGCCTATGCAAGGGGTTTCGAGCAGCTCGGCCTGAAGCGCGGCGAGAAGGTCGCCATCGTCGGCTACAATCGGCCGCGCCTCTATTGGTCGATGGCCGCGGCGCAATGGCTCGGCGCGATCCCGGTGCCGGTTTATGCCGACAGCGTCGCCGACGAGATGGCCTATGTGCTCGACCATGCCGGAGCGGTCTTCGCCTGCGTGCAGGATCAGGAGCAGGTCGACAAGGTCTTGTCGGTCGTCGAACGCCTGCCGAACCTGCGCCACATGCTCTATGACGAACCGCGCGGCTTGCGCGACTATGACCACGCCAAGCTCCACGACATCAGCGACGTGATCGAGGCCGGGCGCGCCGCGCTCAAGGACACCGCCGTTTCAGCCGCGCATGATCGCGAGATGGAACAGGGCGCGAGTGGCGACCTCGCCATCATCCTCTACACCTCCGGCACGACAGGGCGGCCCAAGGGCGTGATGCTCACCCATTTCAACGTCATCACCGCCGCCGAGATTGGCTGCAGCTTCGATGGGTTGAACGAGAACGACGAGATCATCGCCTATCTGCCGATCGCCTGGGTCGGCGACCACGTCTTCTCCTATGCGCAGGCGATCATCGCCGGCTTCTGCGTCAACTGCCCGGAAGGCCCCGAGACCGTCGTCGACGACCGCCGCGAGATCGGCACCACCTATGCCTTCGCCCCGCCGCGCGTCTTCGAGACCATGCTGACGCTGACCATGGTGCGCATGGAGGATGCCGGCTCGCTGATGCGGAAGGTCTTCCACTACTTCCTCGGCGTCGCCAAGCAGCATGGCGAGAAGATCCTGAACGGCGAGAACGTGCCGCTCGGCGCCCGCCTGCTCTACAAGCTCGGCGACATCCTGATCTACGCCCCCTTACGCAACCGCTTCGGCCTGACCAACATCAAGGTCGGCTACACCGCCGGCGAGGCGATCGGCCCCGAGCTCTTCCGCTTCTACCGCTCGATCGGCGTCAACCTGAAGCAGCTCTACGGACAGACCGAGGCCGGCGTCTACATCACCATGCAGCCGGACGGCGAGATCAAGGCCGACACGGTCGGCAAGCCGGCGCCGCAGGTCGAGATCCGCATCGCCGACAATGGCGAGGTGCTCTACCGCTCGCCCTCGATCTTCCGCGGCTACTACAAGGACGACGAGAAGACCGCCGAGACGATGACCGAGGACGGCTATGTCCGCTCGGGCGATGCCGGCTTCTTCGACGAGAGCGGCCACCTCAAGATCATCGACCGCGCCAAGGACGTCGGCAAGCTCAACTCCGGTGAGCTGTTCCCGCCGAAATACATCGAGAACAAGCTGAAGTTCTATCCGAACATCAAGGAGGTCGTCGCCTTCGGCCAGGGCCGCGACTACGCGACGGTGGCGCTCAACATCGACCTGACCGCCGTCGGCAACTGGGCCGAGCGCAACAATGTCGTCTACGCCTCCTATCAGGAGCTCGCCGGCCATCCGCAGGTCTACGAGATGATGGCCAAGCATGTCGACGAGGTGAACCGCTCTCTCGCGGCCGAGCCGATGATGGGCGGCGCCCAGATCAAGCGCTTCCTGATCCTGCACAAGGAGCTCGACGCCGACGATGGCGAGCTCACCCGCACCCAGAAGGTCCGGCGCGGCTTCATCGCCGAGCGCTACGCCCCGCTGGTCGAGGCTTTGTACGATGGCTCGACCCAAGCTGACATTTCTACGGAAGTCACCTTCGAGGACGGCCGCAAGGGCGTGATCTCGGCGACGGTCAAGGTCGCCGATGCGAAGATCTATCCGGTCACGGCTCCAGCAGCGACCTCTGCGACGAAGGAGGCGGCATGAACGCGCATTCCATGGCCGTCACCGGCACGCCGGTCACGCACAAGGGCGAGGTGCTGCTCTCGGTCGAGAACGTCTCGCTGCGCTTCGGCGGGGTGAAGGCGATCACCGACGTCTCCTTCGACATCCGCAAGGGCGAGATCCGCGCCATCATCGGCCCGAACGGCGCCGGCAAGACCTCGATGCTCAACTGCATCAACGGCTTCTACCATCCGCAGGAAGGCCGCATCACCTATAAGGGCGTGCGCCGCGCCAAGGTCAGGCCGCACCAGGCCGCCGCCGCCGGCATCGCCCGCACCTTCCAGAACGTCGCTTTGTTCAAGGGCATGTCCACGCTCGACAACATCATGACCGGGCGCACCCTCAAGATGCGCAAGGGCTTCTTCTGGCAGGCGTTGCGCCACGGCCCGGCGATGAGCGAGGAGATCGAGCACCGCAAGGTGGTCGAGGACATCATCGACTTCCTGCAGATCCAGCACATCCGCAAGCTGCCGGTCGGCAAATTGCCCTATGGCCTGCAGAAGCGTGTCGAGCTCGGCCGAGCCCTTGCCATGGAGCCGGAGCTCCTCCTGCTCGACGAGCCGATGGCCGGCATGAACCTCGAGGAGAAGGAGGACATGTGCCGCTTCATCCTCGACGTGAACAACCAGTTCGGCACGACCATCGCCCTGATCGAGCACGACATGGGGGTGGTCATGGACCTCTCCGACCGCGTCGTCGTGCTCGAATACGGCCGCAAGATCGCCGACGGCACCCCGGCCGAGGTCAAGGCCGACCAGCGCGTGATCGACGCCTATCTCGGAGTGGCGCACTGATGGCCGCCGCAAGCAAGGACATGAGCGCAAAGGACATGAGCGCATGAGCGACATCGCCGCGCAGCCCGCGCCCAATCTCCTCGCCAATGGCTGGATCAAGGCCGGCGTCATCGTGATCGGCCTCGTCGCCGCCGCGCTGATCGGCGCCCGTATCGACCCGACTGGCACGATCCACGCCATCTTCGTCGACCCGTTCAACCAGATGGTCCAGGCGCCGGACCTGCTCGCCCAGACGATCTGGGAGGGCCTGGTCTCCGGCGTGCTCTACGCGCTGATCGCGCTCGGCTTCGTGCTGATCTTCAAGGCGTCCGGCGTCTTCAACTTCGCCCAGGGCATCATGGTGGTGTTCGCGGCGCTGACGCTGGTCGGCCTCTACGAGAAGGGCGTGCCGGCCTTCCTCGCCGTGATCCTGACGCTCGGCGTGATGTTCGCGCTGGCCGTGACGATCGAGCGCGTGGTGCTGCGCCCGCTGGTCAACCAGCCCGACATCATCCTGTTCATGGCGACCTTCGGCATCACCTATTTCCTGATCGGCTTCGGCGAAGCCATCTTCGGCGGCAACCCCAAGCAGATGATCGCCGAGCAGCTCTATCTGCCGAAAGGCGCGATCGACCTGAAGATTCTCGGCGGCATCGTCTCGCTGCAGAAGATCGACATCGCTGCCGCGATCATCGCCTCGCTGATGATCGCGGTGCTGGCGCTGTTCTTCCAGTACACCCGCATCGGCCGTGCGCTGCGGGCCGTCGCCGACAGCCACAAGGCAGCGCTCTCGGTCGGCATCTCGCTCAACCAGATCTGGGTGATCGTCTGGTTCACCGCCGGCATCGTCGCGCTGATCACCGGCATCATGTGGGGCGCGCGCTCGGACGTCTCCTTCGCGCTCGAGATCGTGGCACTGAAGGCGCTGCCGGTGCTGATCCTCGGCGGCTTCACCTCGATCCCCGGCGCCATCGTCGGCGGGCTGATCATCGGCATCGGCGAGAAGCTCGGCGAGTTCTACTGGGGCCCCCTGATCGGCGGCGGCATCGAGAGCTGGCTCGCCTACTTCATCGCGCTGGGCTTCCTGCTGTTCCGGCCGCAAGGCCTGTTCGGCGACAAGATCATCGAACGCATCTGAGAGGCTGACCCGTGTTCTACCGCGAAGCCGGCCAATACAAATCCACCTACGCCGCCGACATGGCCGTGTTCCCGCTCCGGCAGGACCGGATCGGCATCGCCGTCATCCTCGCGATCGCCTTCATCGGCATCCCGCTGACCGGCAACGACTTCTTCATCGCCTCGGTGATGATCCCGTTCCTGGTGCTTTCACTGGCGGCGATCGGGCTCAACATCCTCACTGGCTATACCGGGCTGATCTCGCTCGGCACCGCTGCCTTCATGGGTGTCGGCGCCTATTCCTGCTACAAGCTGACCACCTTCTTCCCGGGCGTGAACATCATCGTCCTGATCCTGGTCTCGGGACTGTTTTCAGCCGCGATCGGCGTGCTGTTCGGCCTGCCTTCACTGCGGATCAAGGGTTTCTATCTCGCCGTCGCCACGCTCGCCGCGCAGTTCTTCCTGCAATGGGCCTTCGTCCGCGTGCCCTGGCTGTTCAACTACAACGCCTCCGGCGCGATCGAGGTGCCGCAGCGCACATTGTTCGGGCTGCCGATCACCGGAGCGGCCGCGACGCCCGAGACGCGCTATTTCGTCTGCCTCGGACTCGTCGTGGTGCTGACCTGGTTCGCCTCCAACATCGTCCACGGCAAGCTCGGGCGCTCCTGGATGGCGGTGCGCGACATGGACATCGCCGCCGAGCTGATGGGCATCAAGCTGCTCAACGCCAAGCTCACCGCCTTCGCCGTGTCGTCCTATTTCGCCGGGGTCGCCGGGGCGATGATGATCTTCCTCTGGTACGGCGGCGGCGAGGCCAACGACGTCTTCACCATCCGCCTCTCCTTCACCATCCTGTTCATGGTGATCATCGGCGGCCTGGGTTCGCTGATCGGCTCATTCTTCGGCGCCGCCTTCCTCTCGGCCTTGCCGACGGCGCTGAAGTTCGGCCTGCCGGCGCTGGGCGTGCCGATCGGCGGCGCAGCGGCCGAGCACGTCACCTTCATGCTGGTCGGTGCGCTAATCATCCTCTTCCTGATCGTCGAGCCGCATGGCCTGGCGCGCCTCTGGCAGATCGCGAAGCAGAAATTGCGGACGTGGCCCTTCCCCTATTGAGGCGGGGGAGCAGGACCCAAGGATAACGACCTGCCGCGGTCTTCAAGCGGCGGGCAAGCGAAGACGGGACGGCTCGGCCGGACCCGGCAACCACGGAGGAAGGCCTATGACAAAGAGCAGCATCATCAGGAGCGTCGCGCTCGGCGCGCTTCTTGCCGCCGGTGCGATCGCCGCCCCGGCCAATGCGCAGGAGACGATCTACTTCTCCAACAACGCCTATCGCACCGGCCCGTTCTCGGGCTCCGGCATCCCGATCGGCGACGGCATGCGCGACTACATCTCGATGATCAACGAGCGCGACGGCGGCGTGAACGGCGTCAAGATCATCTACGAGGAGTGCGAGACCGGCTACGACACCAAGAAGTCGATCGAGTGCTACGAGCAGGTGAAGTCGAAGACCATCGTCTACAGCCCGTGGTCGACCGGCGCGACGCTCGCCGCGATCCCGCGCGCCCATGTCGACAAGCTGCCGATCCTGTCGATGGCCTATGGCCTCTCGGCCTCGGCCGACGGCACCAACTTCCCCTGGGTCTTCATCCCGCCGCTGACCTATTGGGACGGCGCCTCGTTGATGGTGAAGCACATGGCCAACGAGCTCGGCGGCCTGGACAAGCTCAAGGGCAAGAAGCTCGGCCTGATCCATCTCGACGCGCCCTTCGGCAAGGAGCCGATCCCGGTGCTCGAGAGCCTCGCCAAGAAATACGGCTTCGAGCTCAAGCTCTATCCCGTCGCTGCAGCCGACATGCAGAACCAGGGCTCGCTCTGGCTCTCGATCCGCCGCGACCGGCCGGACTTCCTCTACAACCAGGGCTGGGGCGCGATGAACCCGACCGCAGTGAAGGAAGCGATCAAGAACAACTTCCCGATCAACAAGCTGGTCGGCGTCTGGTGGGCCGGCGGTGACGACGACGCCCGCGCCGGCGGCGCCGAAGCCAAGGGCTACCGCTCGCTGAACTTCAACGCGGCCGGCCAGAACTTCCCGGTGATCCAGGACATCCTCAAGCATGTCGTGGACAAGGGGAAGAGCACGACGCCGAAGGAGAAGGTCGGCGAGAACCTCTATAATCGCGGCGTCTACAATTCGATGCTCGTCGTCGAGGCGATCCGCACCGCCCAGAAGCTGACCGGCAAGAAGGTGATCACGCCCGAGGACATGCGCCGCGGTCTGGAGAACCTGAACATCGACGAGGCCCGGCTCAAGGAGATCGGCATGGCCGGCTTCGCTTCGCCGGTGAAGGTCAGCTGCACCGACCATTCCGGCCACCACAAGGCCTATGTCGCCGAATGGGACGGCACCAAGTGGACCCAGAAGGGCGACTGGATCGAGCCGATGAAGGACGAGGTCCGGCCGCTGATCGAGGCCAACGCCAAGGACTATGTCGAGAAGGCCGGCAATTGGCCCAAGCGCACCGAGCCCTGCGAGAAGTCGTCCTGATCTGACGAGTGCCAATCCTTCTCCCCTCCGGGGGAGAAGGTGTCTGCGAAGCAGACGGATGAGGGAAGTCTTGCACCGCCTCATCCGTCCGTCCCTCATCCGACCCGGCTGACGCCGGGCCACCTTCTCCCCCGAGGGGAGAAGGATTGGAGGCTCCATGTCGACCGCCACCCTCGAGAAGCCCGCCACCGCCGCGGCGACGGACACCATCCTGTCGCTGAACAATATCGAGGTGATCTATGATCACGTCATCCTGGTGCTGAAGGGCGTCTCGCTGACCGTGCCGCGCAAGGGCATCGTCGCCATCCTCGGCGCCAACGGCGCCGGCAAGACCACGACGCTGAAGGCGATCTCCAACCTGCTCAAGGCCGAGCGCGGCGAGGTCACCAAGGGCTCGATCGTCTTCGACGGCGAGCGCGTCGACAAGATGTCGCCGAACGAGCTGGTACGCCGCGGCTGCATCCAGGTGATGGAAGGCCGGCACTGCTTCGGCCATCTCTCGATCGAGGAGAATCTGCTGACCGGCGCCTTCACCCGGCGCGAGGGCAATGCCGCGATCAAGCGCGATCTCGAGCGGATCTACGAGCTCTTCCCACGGCTGAAGCAGCGCCGCAACTCGCAGGCCGGCTACACCTCCGGCGGCGAGCAGCAGATGTGCGCCATCGGCCGCGCCATGATGAGCAAGCCGAAGATGATCCTGCTCGACGAGCCCTCCATGGGGCTGGCGCCGCAGATCGTCGAGGAAATCTTCGAAATCGTCCGCCAGCTCAACGACAAGGAGGATGTCTCCTTCCTCGTCGCCGAGCAGAACACCAACATGGCGCTGCGCTACGCCACCTATGGCTACATCATGGAGACCGGCCGCGTCGTCATGGACGGCGAAGCGAAGATGCTGCGCGAGAACGAGGACGTGAAGGAGTTCTATCTGGGCGTCGCCGAGGGCAACAAGAAGTCCTTCCGCGAGGTCAAGAGCTACAAGCGCCGCAAGCGCTGGCTGTCATAGTCCGGCCCGTTTCGGCAGAGCATCTCTTCCGCCCATGCTCTACCTCATCGTCGCCCTCGTGATCCTCGCGCTGATCCTCGGTCCGCAATTCTGGGTCCGCCACGTCATGGACAGACACGCCGCCGACAGGCCCGATCTGCCCGGCACAGGGGGCGAGCTCGCGCGCCATCTGCTCGACCGCTACGGGCTGGAGAAGGTGGCCGTCGAGACGACGGCTGATGGCGGCGACCATTACGATCCCGATGCCCGCATCGTGCGGCTCTCGCCGGGCAATCATGACGGCCGCTCGATCACGGCGGTCGCGGTCGCCGCCCATGAGGTCGCGCACGCCATCCAGCATGCACAGGGCAGCCAGCTCTTTGCGCTGCGCACCCGCCTCGCCCGCCTGCTCGGCACGGTCGACAAGATCGCGATGGTGGTGCTGGTCGCGGTGCCGATCGTGCTGATCTTCACCCGCGTTCCGGCGATCGGCCTGTTCCAGTTCGGCGCCGTTGTCGCTCTTCTCGGCCTCGGTGTCGTCGTGCACCTGCTGACGCTGCCAGTCGAGTTCGACGCCAGCTTCGGCAAGGCGCTGCCGATCCTCGACTACGACCAGTACCTCCACCCCGACGACATGCCGGCGGCACGCGGCGTGCTGCGAGCGGCGGCGATGACCTATGTCGCAGCCTCCCTGATGGGGCTGCTCGATTTCCTGCGCATCCTGCGCGTCTTCCGTTAGGCGACCTCAAGGGCAAGAGCGATGAGCGAGCACTACGACGATCTCGAGACCCGGCCGCCCGAACAGCGTGAGGCCGATCTCTTCGCCCGGCTGCCGGCCGTGCTCGCCGCCGCCTTGGCGACGCCGGGCTATGCCGCGCATCTCAGGGGCGTCGACCCCGCCGGGATCACCGACCGCGCCGCGCTGGCCAGGCTTCCAGTGCTGCGCAAGGCCGACCTGCCGGCGCTGCACAAGGACAGCCCGCCCTTCGGCGGTTTCGTCGGCGCACCGCTCGGCTCCTTCGGCCGGCTTTTCACCTCGCCGGGCCCGATCTTCGAGCCGGAAGGCGCGGGCAGCGATCCCTGGGGCACGGCGCGCGGCCTTTACGCTGCCGGCTTCCGCAAGGGAGACGTCGTGCTCAACACCTTCGGCTACCATCTGACGCCAGGCGGCTTTGTCATGGATTCGGCCGCGCGCGCCATCGGCTGCGCCGTCATCCCGGCCGGCCCGGGCAATATCGAGCAGCAGATGGAGGTGATCGGCGCCTACCGACCGAGCGCCTATCTCGGCACGCCGGACTTCCTGAAGCTGCTGATCGAGGCGGCCGAGAGCCGCGGCGTCGACATCTCCGGCCTGAAGCGCGCGATCGTCTCGGGCGCGGCCTTCCCGCCTTCGCTGCAGGCCTGGGTGCGCGAACGCGGCATCAATGCCTACCAGCTCTACGCCACCGCCGATATCGGGCTGATCGCCTATGAGACCAGCGCCCGCGACGGCATGGTCCTGAACGAGAACCTGATCGTCGAGATTGTCCGCCCCGGCACCGGCGATCCCGTCGCGGAGGGCGAGGTCGGCGAGATCGTCGTCACCAATCTCGACCCGCATCATCCGCAGATCCGCCTCGCCGTCGGCGACCTCACCGCGATCCTGCCGAGAGCGAGCGCCAGCGGGCGCACCAACCAGCGGATCAAGGGCTGGCTCGGCCGCGCCGACCAGACGGCCAAGGTCAAGGGCATGTTCGTGCGGCCCGAGCAGGTCGCCGAGATCGCCCGCCGGCACAGCGAAATCGCCAAACTCCGGCTTGTCATCGGCCGCGCCAACGAGCTCGACACGATGACGCTGAAGGCCGAGATCTACGCCGAGCCGAAGGGCTTCGTCGACGCGGTCTCATCGACCCTGCAGCAGGTGACGAAGCTGAAGGGGTCCGTCGAGGTGCTGCCGCTCGGCGCCCTGCCCAACGACGGCAAGGTCATCGCCGACGAGCGGCCGGTGGGGTAGTTCGCCCTCGCCGGAACGAGCGCGGGGAACCCTCGCCTGGAAGGAGAGGGTAGGGTGAGGTGTAGGCGGCCTGACCAGTTCCGCGAGCGCTCACCGCACGCTTAAGTTCAAGCCAACGTTTCCAGTCCGAACACCTCACCCCTGCCCCTCTTCTTCCAGGAGAGGGGATCCCGCGCCTACCAGTCGAGCGGCTCCTCCCCTTTCACCTTCAGCCAGTCGTTCGCCTGGCTGAACGGCTTCGAGCCAAAGAAGCCGCGCCGCGCCGAGAGCGGCGAGGGATGGGCGCTGGCGATGACGAGATGCCTGCTCTCGTCGATCAGGGGGCGCTTGGCCTGCGCTGGCAATCCCCAAAGCATGAAGACGGCATGCGCCCGCTGCTCCGAGACGGCCGCAAGGATCGCGTCCGTCACCGCCCGCCAGCCGAGCTTGAGATGCGAGCCGGCCTGCCTCGCGCCCTCGCGCACGGTGAGCGCCGTGTTCAGCAGCAGCACGCCCTGCTTCGCCCATGCAGAGAGATCGCCGCCGGCGGGCGCGATAAGGCCAAGGTCCTCGGCCCGCTCCTTATAGATGTTGACCAGCGAACGCGGCAGTGGTGGCGGCCCGACATAGGAGAAGGCGAGTCCGTTGGCATGGCCGGGCGTCGGATACGGGTCCTGGCCGAGGATGACGACACGCACCTCGTCGAGCGGCGTCAAGGCGAGCGCCGCCAGGAAGCGCTCCGGTACCGGCGCCACGACATGACCAGCGGCGCGCTCGGCATCGACGGCGGCGCAGGCGCGCGCCACCGTCCCGTCGAGGAAGACCGAAAGATCGCGCCAGGACACGGAGGCCGGCGCAGCCAGGAAAGCGGCGAGCGCCGTGCTGAAGCCGCTCACTTCAGGACGGCCCGCCCCTCGACCTTGGCTTCGACCGTGCCGAGGCGGCGGATATAGACCATCACCTCGTTGGCCATCAGCTTGCCGTCGGTCAGGCCGATCAGCGTCTTGCCGCGGCCAAGCGCGGTGTAGCCGTCGCCGCCCGTCAGCATGAAGTTGTTGGTGGCGACCGTGTACTTCCCGGCCGGATCGATCTCCTTGCCGTCGACCTTGACGGAGGTGACGCGCGAGCCCTGCGGCTGCTTGAGGTCGGCCTCGAAGGTCAAACCGGACACAACCGGGAAGCGGCCGGAACCCTGCGGGGCATCGCGCAGGCCGTTCTCGATCGCGTCCTTCACGTCCTTGCCGGTGATCTCGACCATGGAAGTCGCATTGCCGAAGGGCAGCTCGCTCAGCACGTCGCGCCGCGTCAGCTTGTGGCCGGCGGGATACTGCTTGTTGGCGCGGATGCCGCCGGCATTGGTGATGGCGAGCTGCGCGCCCGTCGCGGCCTTGATCGCATCGGCGATCAGGTTGCCGATCGCGGTCTCCTGTGTACGGATCACGCCGGTACGGGAATCGAGCGGAGCGCCGAGCGTCCCGATCTCGATGTCGAGCTCCTTCGACAGTTCGGTCTCGTAGCCCTTGACGATAGCGGCGACCTCGGGATCGGGCGTCGCGGCGCGACTGTCGTTGACGCGGAAGGTCGGCGTCCACTCGACCTTGCGATTGGCGCCCTCGCCACTCGCCTTGGCGGCGATGTCGATCGCGGTGACGTAATTGCCCTCCTCGTTCGACTCGACCATGACCACTTTGCCGTCATAGGCGATGGCGAGGTCGTGGTCGTGGCCGGTGAGCAGGATGTCGACCACGCGCGAGCGCACGATCTCGTAGTCCATCGCCCGGTCGGCATGCACCACGCCGACGAGGATGTCGGCGCCTTCGCCCTTCAGCTTGCGCGCCTCGCGCCGCAGCGCCTCCATGGTCGAGGAGAATTTCAGGTCGCCGGGATTGGAGAGCTGCGGCGTCGGGTCGAAGGTCGTGCCGATGACGCCGACCTTGATGCCGCCGAGTTCGAAGACCTGCGAATCCTTGTGGCCCGGCAGCGGGTTGCCGGCCGCATCGCGCAGATTCGCTGCGAAGGTCGGATAGGTCTGGGCCGCGGCGAGCTTGAGATAATTCTCCTTGCCGAAATCGAACTCGTGATTGCCAGGCACGAAGACGTCGATGCCCATCTTGTTCTGCATCGCGACGATATGGGCGCCTTGGTCGAAGCCCGACATCAGCGAGGGCGAGTAGCAGTCGCCCGCATGGCAGAACAGGACCGGCACGCCGCGCGCCCGCTCGGCCTTGGCGATGCCGGCCGCCCGGGCGAAGCCGCCTTTGCCCTTGTCGTCACTCATCTTGTAGATGTCGTTGACCAGCAGCAGCGTGAAGCTCGCCGGCGGCGTCTGCGCCTTCGCGACCGGCGCGGTGGCGGCAAGGGCTGCGGGAGCGCCGAGAACGCGGAACGCGTGGCGGCGGGTCATCTTGGTCATCGGCGCGAACCCCTGCGGTTTTGATTTGGTCGAAGACTAGCAAGAGCCTAGCCGGCTTGCGAGACCCCTGCTCACGCAGTGTCGCACCCCGTATGGCCCGACTGGACGAAAACCGTAACTCGTCTAAATCACAGCCGAACGAAAGCGGATGTGATGAACCTCAAGCCGAGTTTGCCTCCCGACCACGCCACCATCAAAAGCGGCCGCATCGGCGTGCTCTTGATGAACCTCGGCACGCCCGAGGGCACGAGCTACAAGCCGATGCGGGCCTATCTCAAGGAGTTCCTCTCCGACCGCCGGGTCATCGAGGAACCGCGCTGGAAATGGTGGCCGATCCTCAACCTGATCATCCTGTCGACGCGGCCGAGCCGGAAGGGCAAGGACTACGCCACGATCTGGAACAAGGAGCGTGACGAAGGCCCGCTCAAGACGATCACGCGCGCGCAGACCGAGAAGCTCGCCGAGCGGCTGAAGGGCGTCGGCGGAGACCGCATCACCGTCGACTGGGCCATGCGCTACGGTTTGCCGGATGTGAAGAGCCGCCTGAAGGCCCTGCTCGCGGAAGGCTGCGACCGCATCCTCCTGGTGCCGCTCTATCCGCAATATGCCGCGCCGACCTCGGCGACTGCCTGCGACCAGGCCTTCCGCGCCCTGATGGAAATGCGCTGGCAGCCGACCGTGCGGGTCGCCCATCCCTATTACGCCGATCCGACCTATATCGACGCGGTTGCTGCCTCGATCCGCGCCTCGCTCTCCAAGCTCTCCTTCGAGCCGGAGGTGATCCTCTGCTCGCTGCACGGCATGCCCAAGGAATACCTGCTTAAGGGCGATCCCTATTACTGCCAGTGCGCCGTCACCGCCCGGCTGCTGCGCGACAAGCTCGGCCTCTCCGAAGAGCGCTTCCGCCTGACCTTCCAGTCGCGCTTCGGGCCGGACGAATGGCTGCAGCCCTATACCGACGAAACGGTCAAGGCGCTGGCGCAGGGCGGCACCAAGTCGCTCGCCATCGTCGCGCCCGGCTTCTCGGCCGATTGCCTGGAGACACTTGAGGAACTCGACGGCGAGAACCGCGAGATCTTCCTGCACAATGGCGGCAAGGACTTCGCCTACCTGCCCTGCCTCAACGATTCCGAGGAGGGCATGCAGGTGATCGAGGCAGTCGTGCGCCGGGAGTTGATGGGCTGGGTGTGAGGTAGGGCGCTACCCCACCACGAAGCGCGTCACGCCCTCCACGACCTGCTTCGCCTGCAGTATCCGCCGGTGGCCGAGCCCGCTCGTCTCCTGCAGCGCCACGAACGGCCCTGCCGCCGCCAGCGCCTGCGCGTGGTGGAAATCCAGCTCGCGATCCTGCCGATCATGGATCACCAGGGTCGGCAGGCCGATCGCCTCCAATTGATCGCGGCCCTCGAAGGCCTCGACCGGATTGCCGGCGACGCTGTGGATGCGGCGCTCCAGCGCCGCCTGGCCGCGGCGCCCCAGCCCGATCGTCGCGCCGAAATTACGGGTGATCGTGGTGACCGAGGACGGTGCCGCGACCAGAGCGAGCCGATTCGCCTTGACCCGTGGCTGGCCCGGCACGCTGCGGGCGAGGCCCGCTAGCGCGATCGCCCCGCCGAAGGAATGCGCCACGATCGCATGCACCGGCGCGAAGACCCGCGCCACGGCAGCGAGCGCGCCGACTCCGAGCGGAATGTTGAGCTCAGCCCCGGTCGAGGCGCCATGCGCCGGCATGTCGAAGGCGACGACGCGAAAACCCTGCGCCAGCAAGGGCTGCACGAAAGCGGTCATGAACGCCGCCTCGCTGTTCCAGCCATGCAGCAGGATCACCGTCGGCGCCGGAGCATCGCCATCTTGCAAGCGGGGCTCAGGTTCGAACAGATAGGTGCTGACGGTCCCGCACGGGTAGGACACCGCCTGCCTGATCGCCGGCTCCAGCCGGGAACGGGCGGCGACGATCGCCTTGCCGGTCCGGCTCTGTGGTCCCGGCGGGCGCGGCGGGGTACAGAAGAGCTTGAAGGCGGCGCGCCCGGCCGCATGCGGGGCGATGAAACTGCCGATGCGGACGAGAGGACGAATGACGCGAAGCGCTGTGCCGGGCATGATCGGAAACCTTGTTCGTTCAGCCTTGAACAATTATGTTCAGCAATGAACAAAATGCAAGAGCCGATTTCCGCAACCGGAGCTGAGAGCGGGAGCACCGCGCGGCTTCCCTGGGACCTGCCGCGTTTCAAGAACTGGCTCGCGGTGGCGCGCATGCACCAGCTCTGGAAGAAGGTCTTCTCCGAGGCGCTGGCGCCGCTCGGCATCCAGCTCGCGCATTACGACGTGCTCGCCAACGTCTTCCGCACGCCCGGCCTGACCCAGCAGCAGCTCGCCGAGAAGCTCCTGGTCGGCCGCAGCGCCATGAGCATGCTCCTGCCCGAGCTCGAGCGGCGCGGCCTGATCGAGCGCCGCAACGACGAGGCCGACCGGCGCGTGCGCCGGCTCTGGCTGACCAGCGAGGGCGAGGTCCTGACCCGCAAGGCGCTGGCGATCCACGCCGCCCGGATCGAGGCGATGATGGGTGTGCTCAGCGACGAGGAGTGCAACACCGTCGGTACGATGATGTGGCGGGTCGTCGGCTATCTCGAAGGCAAGCCGCCGCGCGAGCCGTCATCAGACGCTCGCAAAGGCACGCTTGAACCGAACGCCCCGACTGGGCCGGAGAGCTGAGATGAATCCTACTGGCTTCGACATCGTCGTCGTCGCGCTGGTCGCGCTGGTGATCCTGACGATCGCGCTCGGGGTACGCACCATCCCGCAGGGCTACAACTACACGGTCGAGCGTTTCGGCCGCTATTCACGCACGCTGGGAGCCGGCCTCGGGCTGATCGTGCCCTATATCGAGCGCATCGGCCACAAGGTGAATGTGATGGAGCAGGTGCTCGACATTCCCTCGCAGGAAGCGATCACCAAGGACAATGCCGGCGTGCGCATCGACGCCGCCGCCTTCTACCAGGTGCTCGACGCCGCCAGGGCCTGCTACGAGGTTTCCCATCTCGCCCAGGCGCTGATGGTCCTGACTATGACCAATATCCGCACCGTGGTCGGCTCGATGGACCTCGACCAGCTGCTCTCGCATCGCGACGAGATCAACGAGCGGCTGCTGCGGGTCATGGACGCCGCCGCCTCGCCCTGGGGCGTCAAGGTTACGCGCATCGAGATCCGGGACATCCTGCCGCCAGCCGACATCGCCGGCGCGATGAACCGGCAGATGAAGGCCGAGCGCGAGAAGCGCGCCGCCGTGCTCGAGGCCGAGGGCCAGCGCCAAGCCGAGATTCTCAAGGCGGAAGGCCAGAAGCAATCGCAGATCCTCGCCGCCGAGGGTCGCAAGGAAGCGGCCTTGCGCGACGCCGAGGCGCGCGAGCGTCTGGCCCAGGCCGAAGCCAATGCGACCGCCATGGTCAGCGAAGCGATCAGCCGCGGCAACATCCAGGCGGCGAACTTCCTGATCGCCGAGCGCTATACCGAGGCGCTGAAAGCGATGGCGAGCGCCCATAACAGCAAGGTGGTGATCGTCCCGATCGAGGCTGCGGCGCTGGCCGGCACCGTCGGCGGCATCGCCCAGCTGACCAAGGCCGTGTTCGGCGAGGATGCCGCGGCGAGCCGGCGCGCCGGCTCCGTGCCGACGGCAGGCCGCACGGAGGGCTGAGCATGCTCGACTGGTTCGCCTCCTTCGGCGGCTGGGGCTGGATCGTGATCGGGCTCGTCCTGGTCGGCGGCGAGATGCTGGCGCCGGGAGTCTTCCTGCTCTGGCTCGGGCTTGCCGCACTGCTGACCGGCGCCGTCGTCGGGCTGACCGGCCTCGCCTGGCAAGGCGCCTGGCTGGTCTTCGCGGGGCTCGCCGTTGCCTGCGTCCTCATCGGCCGCGCGGTCTCGCGCCACCGCAGCGAGGAGCCGGACATCGCGATGGGCCTGAACGATCGTGGCCGCCAGCTGATCGGCAAGGTCTTCCGGCTGGAGGCGACGATGACCGGCGGGGAAGGCCGCATTCGTGTCGGCGATTCCTCCTGGCGCGTCACCGGCCCGGAACTGCTCGCCGGCACCGAGATCCGCGTCGTGCGGGTCGATGGCGCGACGCTGGTGGTCGAGAAGGCCTGATTTTCGCCTCCCGCGTATTTTTCGCAAACCCCGCAGAAGGGCTTAACGGGCCGTTCACGCCGGCCATCGTCGTTCGTGGACCGTACCCGCCGGTTCCGTCATGACGGGCGCAGCGCCGCCGGATATCGGATCGCAGGCCGCGCGGAGGATCCCGTCATGAGCATCGCGCACGGTCCGATCGACCTCGCCCTCGCCGCCTTGCTGTCGCTGCTGCTGGCGGCGATTGCGCTGAGCAGCGCCATCGCCTGACGCGGGTTAAGCCCGGATTCATGCTGAATCCAGGGTTCACCATGCTGCTGAACCCTCGATTCACCGGCGATCAGCCCAAATCCGCTCCCGAAACATTCCGTTTCTCAGGGAGAAGGCCATGGCGGGCCGGCACGGACCGATCGATTTCATCCTCGCGGCTGCGCTCTCGCTGCTGATGCTGCTCATGGTGCGTCCCGCCCAGGCGCGCGAGGTCGTCGACTTCCCCGATTATCGCTACCAGCCCGGCACGATCCTGATCCGGACCGCCGAGCGCAAGCTCTACTACATCGCCGCCCCCGGCCAGGCGCTGCGCTACACCATCGCCGTCGGCAAGGCCGGCAAGCAGTGGCGCGGCGTCAAATATGTCGAGGAACTCCAGGTCGACCCGGCCTGGAGCCCGCCGGCCGAAGTCAAGCGCGACAATCCGCGCCTGCCCGACGTGATCCCCGGCGGCGCCTCCAACAACCCGATGGGCGCGCGCGTCATCGGCCTTGGCCCCGGCGGGCAATACGCCATCCACGGCACCAACAATCCGCGCTCGGTCGGCACCGCCGCCTCCTATGGCTGCTTCCGCATGCACAACAGCGACGTGATCGATCTCTACGCCCGCGTCCGCATGGGCACGCCGGTGGTCGTGATGCCCTGACGGCTGAAGCGGGGCGCGACCTCCTTCGCTGCTGAACTAGATCGCAGCCGGCGACAGCAGCGGCCGGCCAGCAAAAAATGCCTCCAGATTGGCAAGCAGCAACTCCTGCTGCGCGATCTGCGCCGATTCGGCGTTCGCCGCGATATGGGGCGTCAGCACCGCGTTCTCCAGCGCCTTGAGCCGATCCGGGACAAGAGGCTCGTGCTCGTAGACATCGAGCGCCGCGCCCGCGATCGTGCCGTTCTCCAGGGCCTCGATCAGGGCTGCCTCATCGACGGCAATCCCGCGCGATATGTTGACAAGATGGCCCTGTGGGCCAAGAGCGCGCAGGACCCCGGCATCGATCGCATGCCGCGTCTCGCTGCTCGCGCGGACCGAGACCATCAGGATGTCCGCCCAGTTGGCGAGGCCGAGCAGGCTGTCGTGATACTGATAGGGCAACTCCGGCCGTGGCGAGCGGTTGTGATAGCCGATCGTCATGTCGAAGGCCGCGGCACGCGTCGCAATGCGCTGGCCGATAGCGCCCAGCCCGAAAATTCCAAGCTTGCGCCCTGCCAAGCCCGGCACATGCGCCATGCGCTCGATCGCATTGCCTTGCCAGCGGCCGGCTCGCAAGAAGCGTTCGGCGGCACCGATCTGTCGGGCGCTCGCCAGCATCAATCCCACAGCGAATTCGGCGACGCTCGTCGCATTGGCGTCGGCGGCATTGCTGATCAGGATGCCACGCGCCTTGGCGGCCGGCCTCTCGATCCCTTCATTGCCCGTGCCGTAGCAGGCGATGAGACCGAGATTGGGCAAGGCCTCGATCAGGGCGGCATCCGTTTTCCAGCTGCCTATCGTCAGGAGCACCCGCGCCGCGGCCGCTCCCGCCGGCAGCGCATCCGGTGCGGAATGAGACATCGGTCCGAGCACCTCGTACCGCTCCTCCAGGCGCGCGAGCAGGCGCGCCGGCATGCGTGGCGCCATCAGGATCGTCGGCTTCATGGCTGAAAGACCTCCGAGGGAATGCTGCATCGCAGCACTTGCCTGCGCTGGCTTCAACAACCCTGGGCGCCGGTCTGCCATATCGCGGATGCAACCCGGAAACGCCGAGGAATCGCGGGAGTTTTCGCGGCTGCGCCTCTCGCCTGCGGCAAAAAAGCCGGATATCGTTTCCGAAGGCGTAACGCTGAGTCCAGCACGCCTACGAACCGATATGTCTTCAGAGGGGTACCCGATGGATCATCTCGCCGACGTCAAGAAGTTCGCCAAGAAGCCGGTCAACGAGGCCGCCTTCGCCGGCATGAGCAAGGCCTATGCGCTGGTGATGGGCAAGCCCGATACGCGCTATGTCGCCTGCTCCGACCCCGCCGAACTCGAGCGCGTCCGCGAGAACTTCCTGAAGAAGAAACTCGGCCTGAAGAGCGCCGACCTCGACGCCTCCATCAAGGCGACCTGCGACCATATGAAGGCCGACAAGACCAAGTCGCGCCTGACCTTCTATTATCTGCTGGCCGAGCATTACGGCAAGCTCGACGCTTTCGTGAAATAAGCCTGAAAGCCACGCCCAGAGCATTTCCGGCAAACACAGGCTCGCCTCCAAAGCTCTACCACTTTGTTCTTCGCAATTCCGGATGCAAAAGCGCTTCGCACTTTTGCCGGAACTGCTCCAGATCTATGGCGCCCCTCCCGGGCGCCATTCGCACTTTCAGAACTGGGACGTCGACCGCTCCCGAGGCCGGCCGAGACCGTGATCCGGCCCTCGGCGCCGGGCAGCTCAGCTCGCCAAGACCCGGTCGAGCGGCGGCAGGATGCGTAGCAGCTCGTCCTGCCGGTCCTGCAGGCTCGGCGGGAAAATCAGGCGCGTCCCCAGATTCTCGCGAGTCTCGTCGATCAGGAACCCCGGGCCGTCGGTCGAGATCTCGATCAGGATGCCGTCCGGGCCACGGAAATAGATCGACCGGAAATAATGGCGGTCCTTGACCGGGCTCGCGGCGATGCCGAAGGTCTCCTGCAGCTTGCCCGCCATCGCGACGAGATCGGCCTCGTCCCTGGCGCGGAACGCGACGTGATGGATTACCCCGGCCCCTAGCCTGGGACGCGAGCGTTCGCGCCGCCGGTGCAGGCACAGCCGCCCGCCCGGGCCGCCATGCGCCGAGAAGATCAGCTGCTCGCCAGCATTCGCGACTTCGGCAAAGCCCAGCACCTCCGTGAGAATCCGCGCCATGAGCTCCGTCCCGCGCAGGCTCAGCGTCACGCCGTGGAGCGCGCGGATAGCGAAGGCCTCGGGGATATCCGGCGGCGACCAGATCGTCGCGGGAGCGAGGTCCGAGCCGATGAGGGCCAGCGGCATCCGGTCGGGATCCTCCAGCATCAGCTTGGGGCGCCCATCCGACGTGCGCGTGTGCCGAGTGGGCACCTTGCAGGCGGCGAGCCGCGCCTCCCACCAGCCGATCGCCTCCGGCGCCACCGCGAAGGAAACGTATTCGGAGCTGCTCGGACGCCCGCTCGCGACCGCGCTCACCCAGGAGAAGAACGACAAGCGGCTGCCGGGCGAGCCCTCCTCGTCGCCATAGATCAAGTGGTAGGCGCCGGGATCCTCATGGGTCACGGTCCGCTTCACCAGGCGCAGGCCGAGCACGCCCGTATAGAAGTCGAGATTGCACGACGCATTGGTGGCGATTGCGGTGACATGATGCAGTCCACGCCCGGTCATCCCTGCGATCCTCCGCCTCGACGGTGTCGCGGATCAAACGCGCAGGCGCGGTTGCAGTTTGATCTGCCCCTCGCCCGAAGGGCGATTCCAGGGCATTTGCTGGGGAGCGTCTTGGACAAAGGCACGATCGTTTGCACCGGAGCGTCACGAAGCTCCGTTCGTTCCCGCACTGTATTCCGAAACACGAGAACCACTCAATCGGATGTGGATACTGCGGGCTTCGCCAGGGGGTTGTTCGAAAATCGGGTGGTAACAAACCCCACCTGGTCGCAGGCGCGTTAGAGCGGATGCGTCTGCGTCACATGGATCTCGAAGAAATCGGAAAAGGTCGCGACCCGCAGCGGTAGGCGCTCATAAGGCGGATAGTAGAGCGTCAGCCAGAGCTCCTCCGGCCGCCAGGCCTCCAGCACCGGCACGAGACGTCCCGCGGCCAGCGCGTCGGCGACGATGAAGCGCGGCAGCAGCGCGATGCCCTCGCCATTGACGGCGAGCTCGGCCAGCAGGTCGCCGCTATCGGCCCGGAAACGGCCGGCCGCCCGTACCAGGCTGCGCTCCGCCTCGTGCCGCAGCTCCCAGCTCTCGCCGGCGGGCTCTGCACCATAGGCAAGCAGCTCGTGCTCGGAGAGTTCGTCGGGGCTTTGCGGCGTGCCGCGCCCCAGCAGATAGGACGGCGCAGCGACCAGCAGCCGCGGCGCCGGGCACAGCTTGCGCCAGATCGTCGACTTGTCGGTCGGCATGCCCGAGACGCGGATGGCGAGATCGGCGCTGCCGTCGAGGATGTCGACGAAGGCGTCGGTCAGGCTCAGCGCCACCCGGACCGAGGGATGGGCCAGCCCGAACTGGGTCAGCACCGAGGGCAGCACCTTGAGCCCGAGCGAAAGCGGCGCGGCGACGCGCAGGGTGCCCGCGACCAGCCCATGGGTTTCCCGGGTCTCCTGTATCGCCCGCGCCAGCCCGGCGGTGAGCGGGCGCACGCGCTCGGCATAGAGCGCCCCGGCAGCCGTCAGCGCCACCGTGCGGGTCGTCCTGATGAAGAGCTGCACGCCGAGCCGCGCCTCCAGCGCCGCGACGGCGCGCGTGGCGGCGCTCGGCGTCATGCCCAGTGCGACCGCGGCAGCGGCGAAGCCGCGCTTGTCCGCCACCGCCAGGAAGACCCGGACCGCTTCCAATTCGCCGATCACAGGCTCGCTCCATTATCGCGATTATCGCAATAATAAGCTGAGAAATACGGCTATTCAAGCAATGACTGGATTGACCCATCTTCCTGAGCACGCCGGGCAGAAACCCCGGCGACGACATTCGGAGGCAAAGCCATGCTCAAGCAGATCAAGGGTCTTCACCACGTCACCTCGATGGCCGCGAACGCCCAGGTCAACAACAGCTTCTTCACGCACACGCTCGGCTTGCGCCGCGTCAAGAAGACGGTCAATTTCGACGCGCCGGACGTCTATCACCTCTATTACGGTGACGAGATCGGCACGCCCGGCACGGTGATGACCTATTTCCCCTTCCCGCACATCGCCAGGCGGCGGTCCGGTATCGGCGAGGTCGGCGAGACCCAGTTCGCCGTTGCCCCCGAGGCGCTCGCCTACTGGAAGGAGCGACTCGACAAGGCCGGTGTCGCCGGGCTCGGCGAAGCCGAATTGTTCGGCGAGAAGCATCTGCGCTTCCAGGGGCCGGACGGCGACAGCTTCTCGCTGGTCGGCATCGCCGGCGACAAGCGCGCGCCCTTCGCCGGCGGGCCGGTTCCCTCCGCCGAGGGCGTCCACGGCTTCCGCGGCGTGACCCTGCGCCTGCGCGACGAGGGCGCGACCGGCGAATTGCTGAAGTTCATGAACTACGAGGTGGTCGACAGGCAGGACGCGGTGACGCGCTATGCCGTGCCCGGCGGCAACGGAGCCGACATCGTCGACGTCGAGACGCTGCCCGGCGGCGACAACGCCCGGCAGGGCGCCGGCTCGGTGCACCATGTCGCCTTCGCCGTCGACGACAAGGCCGCGCAGGCCGAGGTCCGCAAGGCCCTGATGGACACCGGCTACCAGGTCACCCCGCAGATCGATCGCGACTATTTCTGGGCGATCTATTTCCGGGCGCCCGGCGGCGTGCTCTTCGAGATCGCCACCAACGAGCCCGGCTTCTCCCGGGACGAGGACACCGCCCATCTCGGCGAGGCGCTGAAGCTGCCGCACCAGCACGCCCATCTGCGCGCCCAGCTGGAGCGCATCCTGCCGCCGATCCAGGACTGAACCGAACGCCCCGCCGTCACGGCGGCGGGGCCACCCTATCGCCCAACGAGGACGCCGACCGATGACCGCCCAGCTCGACCTCAAGCTCGACGCCAACGCCTATCACTACTTCGCCAAGCCGGTTGCGCCCGGCGCGCCGCTGGTCTTCGCCTTCCACGGCACCGGCGGCGACGAGCGCCAGCTCTCCGGCCTCGTCTCGCAGATCGCTCCGCAGGCCGGGATCGTCGCCCCGCGCGGTGACGTCTCCGAGCATGGCGCCGCCCGCTTCTTCCGCCGGACCGGCGAAGGCGTCTATGACATGGCGGACCTTGCCGAGCGCACCCGCAAGATGATCGGCTTCGTCCGCGCCCATCGCGCCGCCAATCCGGGCGCCAAGGTCTACGGGATCGGCTATTCCAACGGGGCGAACATCCTCGCCTCCGTGATCTTCGCCGCTCCGGAGCTATTCGACCGGGTGGTGCTGATGCACCCGCTGATCCCGTTCGAACCGGCGCCGCAGCCGGGCCTGTCGACGGTCGAGGTGTTGATCACGGCGGGGCAGCGCGATCCGATCTCGCCGGCTGCGCTCACCGAGCAGCTCGAACGCTGGCTCACCGGCCAAGGCGCCGGGGTCAAGACAGTCTGGCACCCGGGCGGCCATGAGATGCGCGAGGCCGAGATCGTCGCCGCGGCGCGTTTCCTGTCCGCATAGATCATCGCTACCGCGTCCGAACGGACGCGATTCAGGACGGCGGATACCCGCCCTCGCTGATCCGCAGATCCCTTTGATTGCGGCGCCAGGCGCCGGGGCTCGTCCCGGTGAGCTGCCGGAAGACCCGCGTGAAATGGCTCTGGTCGCCGAAACCGCACATCAGGGCGATATCGGACAAAGGCAGATGCTGCTGGGAGAGATGCTTCTTGGCCTCGGTTATCCGTAGCTGCATCAGATAGCGTTGCGGAGCGACCCCGGTGCTCTGGCGAAAGGCCCGGGCAAAATGGCTCGGCGTCAGCCGGCACTCGCTCGCCACCTGCGCGATCGTCAGATTGGACGCCAGGCGCGCGGTCATGATCTCCCTGACACGGCGCAGCTGCCAGGCGGCGAGCCGTCCGAGCTTCGTCGAATTGTCGGTTTCAAGCCCGCCATAGGCCTGCGCGAAATGGGTCAGCAGGCTGAGCGCGAGCTGGTCGATCAGCAGCTGGTTCGAGCCTGCCGCCTCCGAAGCGTGAAGCAGGGCCTGCGAGAGCCCCCAGAGGATCTCGTCGCGGGCGTCCCCCTCCCAGCGCAGGCTCGACGCGACCCGGCCGCCATGCTGCGCGGCGATCATCGCCACGGCGTTCGACGGAACGTAGAACTGCAGCGCGTCGAAGCGGCCCTTGAACTGCCATTGCGGGTCGTCGCGCAGGTCGACGACGTTGACGGACTTGGCGAGGAAGGCGCCGAAGCGCTGCCTCTCTCCGCCGCGCCAGCAGGCATGGCATTCGAGATCGTCGATCTGATAGAGGATCGAGAAGGCGCCCTCGTCATGGGTGCGCCCGGTGCGCTCCCTGAAGCGGCGCCCGCAGGACAATCGCGTCGCGGCCAGGCCGAGTTGCCCGTCGAGACGGAATTCGGAAACGAGCTGCCCTTCCATGCCGAAATGATCGGCGATGCGCTGGCCGTAGAAGCCGTTCGAACTGCGCGGCGTTGACCTCTCCATGGCGCCCCCGACGATCGATGCGCCCGCCGATGCCTCGGCGAACCTCACAGCAATGGGTCTCGAACTCCGATCCGCTTTCGACACGGCGACCGAATGGTTGCGCCGCGATCATCGGCACATGATAATCGTGCACGGCCGATGATAGGTAGGCGACGATCGTCGATAATGCCAGGCCCGATAAGGAGACGCATGGTTGCCAAGCCGCTTCTTGCCCGCGTAGCGCTCGTCGATCAGGTCACCGCACTGCTGACCCAGCGCATCCTCGACCGCGCCTATGCGTCCGGCGAAAGGCTCAATATCGACGCGCTGTCGCGCGAGTTCGAGGTCAGCTCCTCGCCGATCCGCGAGGCGCTGACGCGGCTCTCCGCCCTCGGATTGGTCGCCTCGACCTCGTTCTCAGGCTTCTCCGTGGCGCCCGAACCGCCGCGGGCCTGGTTCGAGCAGCTCCGCGATTTCCGCATCCTCAACGAGGGCTGGGCCGCCAGGCAGCTCGCACGCACCCGCCAGGCCGAGCCGATCGCGGCCATGCGCGCCAGTGTCACGGCGATGGAGCAGGAATTGTCGCGCAGCGCGGGAAGCGACTGCGACTATGTCGGTGCCAGCCGGCTGGACGAGGCCTTCCACGGGGCGATGCTGTCGGCCTGCGGCAACGAGATCCTGGCGCAAGCCATCCGAAACCTGCATCCCCATCTGCACCATGCACGCCTCTTCAACAGCCGCCCCCACGGCATCGAGCCCGTGCTCGACGAGCACAGCGCCATCCTGGACGCGATCGTCCGGGGCGACGAGGACGCGGCCGCGGCCGCCGTCGCGCACCATCTGAACGTGTCCTGGCAGCGCTATTGCGACGACACATCGTTGCAACCCGCCGCCGTTGCGGCCGGTTCGCCGCTGTATAAGACGCCTTCCGAGCTCGGCTCGCGGCGCGGCCTGGCTTCAGCATCCTGAGCGGCAGACGCCCGGTCGCCGAAAGCAACCGGGCCACAGCGCGTCTCGACAGGCGGCCTCGGCGCGACCGGCGGCGGACCGGCTCAGTTGACGACCTTGGCGGGGTTCGGCCCGATGCGCTCGCCATGGGTGACGCGCTCGGCCGCGCCGTGGACCATGGTGTAGGCGTAGTCGACACCCATGCCGTAGGCGCCGGAATGCTCCTTCACGATCGCCATGACGGCGTCGTAGGTCTCGCGATGGGCCCAGTCACGCTGCCATTCGAGCAGGACCTGCTGCCAGGTCACCGGCACGACGCCCGCCTGGACCATGCGGTCCATGGCATATTTGTGCGCGTCGCTGGAGGTGCCGCCGGAGGCATCCGCGACCATGTAGATCTCGTAGTCGCCCTCCAGCATGGCGCAGAGCGCGAAGGTGGTGTTGCAGACCTCGGTCCAGAGGCCGGCGACGACGACCTTCTTGCGGCCGTTGGCGGCGAGCGCGTCGCGGACGTTCTGGTCGTCCCAGGAGTTCATCGAGGTGCGCTCGAGGATCTTGTTCTCAGGAAACACCGCCAGCAACTCGGGATAGGTGTGGCCGGAGAAGCTCGTGGTCTCGACCGTAGTGATCGTGGTCGGGACGTTGAAGACCTTGGCGGCCTTGGCCAAGCCGACGACGTTGTTCTTCAGAACCTGGCGATCGATCGACTGCACGCCGAAGGCCATCTGCGGCTGCTGGTCGATGAAAATCATCTGGCAGTTCTTGGGCGTCAGGACTTGCTGGTAGTTGGACATGATGGTCTCCGGATCGCGATCCGTTGGTCGTTAGCGCCGGGCCGGCGCCAGGCATCGAGCAGCATTATCGCTGGCAGGATGATCTCGAGATTGTCGTTCTACGGCGCGGGTTGACGATTTTTGCGGTCATCCCCGGCCCTCAGAATGCGAGCGTCGCCCAGCCGGCGGCGAAGGAGCCGGAAACGCCGCCGGCCCTGCTGACGCGCTCGCCAGGCTCATAGGCGACATAGGTTCCGCCCAGCGTCAGATGCTCGGTCGGGCTCCATTCCAGCGTGGTCGAGATCTGATGGCCGAGATAGCGGCCGGCCCCGCCGGTCGTGCGCGCGACCGGCGTGATCGCAGGGCCGTAATAGGCATCGGCCTTTTCCTGCTTCCAGAGCGGGTTCCAGCCGACCGTCAGCTTGACCTTGGGCAGCACGGTCAGCGTGATGTTGGGCTGGATGTTCATCAGGTTGGCCGGGCCGACGAGATTGGCCTCGGAGAAGTAGGGCAGCCGCGGGAAGAGCGGGTTGAAGGTGCCGAGCTTGCCGTCGCCGAGATTGCGGTCACCGCTGAAGGCATCGGCGTTGAGGCCGAGGCGCGGCGCGAAGGGCAGGTCCGCGAAGCTGTAGCCGATCACGGCCGAGGCCATCCAGGCCTGGATGTCGGCGCGTCCGAAATTGCCGAACTGCCAGGCGCCTTCCAGGTTCCAGTCGAAGCCGCCGGCCTTGCCGAACAGCCTTGCGCCGACAGTGTGGCGATGCTCGTCGGCCGTCCCCTGCGCGAAGCGGGCGTTCTCGCGGTTCAGGCCGAGATAGTAGAGATCGGCCTTGAGGCCGGGAATGCCGGGAACCGGGCTCGTCCCGTACACGCCCCAGAAAACCTGGGCGGGGTCCGATTTGTCGTCGAACAGCCCCGCCAGCGGCACGACAGGCCGCACCAGGAAGGCGTCGATGCGGGTGTCGGGCACGGCGATCCAGGCGGCGCGGACGCCGTCGAAGGCGCGCCTGATGTTCGGGCTGTCGCGCACCGATATCAGGCGCGAGGAACCGAAGCTCATCTCCTGCCGCCCGCCGCGGACCATCAGGCTGCCGGCCGCGACCGGCAGGTTCAATTCGCCATAGCCCTGGCGCAGGTCGAGCCGGTCGAGCTGCGTTCCCGGCGGCGTGCCGGCCCAGATCGGCGCCTGTCCGCTGACGACCTCGACAAAGGCGCGCAGATAAGGGCCGAGCCTGAGGTCGGCGGTCAGGAAGGAACGGATCAGCAGGCCGTTATTGTGATCCGGCGCCGCCAGCCCGAAGACGGGATGGCGCGAGAACTCCGGGCGGATGCGGACCTGCCCGCCGAGGCTGAGCGTGACCGCGCCATCCGTCGTCAGAAGGATGTCCTTGAAGCGGTCGAACGGGTCCTTCTCCGGCGCGCCGCCAGGCTTGTCGACCTGCGCCGCGGCGACGCCCGCCAGCGCCAGCCAGCACGCACCGGCCAGTGCGATCGAACGGCGCCGCATCACGATTCCGTCTCCCGGCCAGAGGGAACCGGATGAGGATGCAGCGGATCGACATGGAGGAAGTGGCGTACCACAGGCCCGACCTCCCCGACATGGAAGCGCCTGACCTCGCTCTGCAGGTCGGCATCGGCCTTGGAGACGCGGCGATGCTGGCGCAGGTGCTCGGCCCAGGACGAGACCATGAACCACTCGACCAGCTTGCCGGGATCGGCAGTGTCCTCAGTGACGCCCCAGCCATAGGCGCCGTCGCGGCGACGCTCGACCGAGAGCATGTTGATCGCGCGCAGGAAGGCCTCGCGATCGGCCTCCGGCACGCTGTACTCGATCAGGATCAGGACGGGCCCGCGATCATTGTGCACGGCCGGGGAGGCCAGCGGCTCCGGCCAATGATTGGACGGAGCGAGGTCCGCCTCGCCCGCCGGCAGCTTGATCCGGTGCATGACCAGGCCGGCTACCAGCAATGCGCCGGCGCCGATCAGCAAGGTGCCGCGGATACCGGCGGCCTCAGCCACCGCGCCCCAGCCGAGGCTGCCGGCGGTCATCGCGCCGTTGAACACGGTGAGGTAGACGGCAAGCGCCCGCCCGCGCACCCAGTTCGGCAGGATCGCCTGGGCGACGCCGTTGAGGGTGGTCAGCGCCACGATCCAGGCCGCGCCGAGCAGCAGCAGGATGAGCAGCGCCAGTCCTTGCGGCGGGCCGAGCGTCAGCGCCGCCATCACCGCGGCGGTGACGATCGCCGAGAGCAGCAGGAGCCCGTCGGCGTCGAGACGGGCGCGCAGGCGCGGCAGCAGCACGGCACCGCCGATCGCGCCCGCACCGACCGCCCCGAGCAGGATGCCGTAGAAGCCGGCGCCGCCGCCGAGCAGGTTGCGCGCGACCAGCGGCAGCAGCGCCCAGACGGCACTGGCACAGGCGAAGAAGATCGCGGCGCGCAGCAGAACGACATGCAATTCGCGGCTCGCCTTGGCGTAGCGCAAGCCGGCCCGGAAGGCGCCGGCGAAGCGCTCGCTCAGCGCATCGTCCGCGCCCTGCGGGCGCCGCCACCAGATCAGCGCGCCGATGACGATAACGTAGCTCAGCACGTCGGCGCCATAGGTGAAGCCGGCGCCGAGGGCGGCGAGGATCAGCCCGCCCAATGCCGGGCCGATGGCGCGCGAGATGTTGATGCCGAGCGAGTTGAGCGCCACGGCACTCTTCAGATCCGCCTTGCCGACCAGCTCGGGCACGATCGCCTGCCAGGTCGGCGCCATCAGCGCCGCGCCGACACCGCCGAGGAAAGTCAGGCCAACCAACGCCGGCACGCTGAGCTGGCCAGTGCTCGCCAGTGCCATCAGCGAGAGGCTGACGCAGCCGAGCAGGACCTGGATCGCGATCAGGAATTTGCGGCGGTCGAGGATGTCGGAGAGCACGCCTGCAGGGATCGCCAGCAGGAAGATCGGCAGCGTCGCCGCCGCCTGGACCAGCGCCACCGCGGCCGGCGCGCCGGAGAGGTCGGTCACCAGCCAGGCGCTGGCGACGTCGCGCATGAACGAGCCGATATTGCCGATGATCGTCGCCGCCCAGAGCACGGCGAAGACCTTCTGGCGCAGCGGCGCGAAGCTCGAAGCGGGCGGGTGCGACGCAGCCTCGCTCATCGTTCGGTCTCCTTCGTCCGGGCAAGATCGTCGAGCGCGACCAGGATGAAGCCGCCGATCAGGCCGAGATGCTCGAAGAAGCCGTTCATCGCCATCATCCGCGCCTGTCCGACGGGCATCTCCCAGAAGCGGATGGCGATGAAGGTCGCGACCAAGGTGAAGCCGGCGAGCGCCAGCGCGGCGAGCCAGCGCCAGCGGCCGGAGAGGATCATCGCGGTCGCGCCGAGCTCGAAGACGATCACGCCGACCGCGAAGAGCGGCGCCGGCGTCAGGCCGAAATGGGTCATTTCGGCGAGCGCACCCTGAAAATCGAGGATCTTGGTCACCGGTCCCTGGATATAGGCGGCGCAGAGCAGGAGCAGCGCGAACCAGCGCAATGCTCCGGCGATCGGCCCTGATGAACTGATCCCGGCCATGTCAGACCGCCCAGCAGGCGCAGCCGAGCGCACCCCAGAAGCTCCTGAGGTCGGCGACCGGCAGCTTGCTCGACCAGGCCCCGGCATGGTCGTGGCCATGGACGCCGCAGGAGCTGGCGCAGCCGCAATTGTTCAAGGCGGCGCGGCGCAGCGAGTTCTTGCCGGCTCCGTCCGGCTCGCCCCAGGCGCCATAGCCCTTGAAGGTGCGCACCGGCGACCAGTCCGGCATGGCCGGCGGCGGGGCGCTCTCGTCGACACCAGCGAAATCGCGGGCGCCATAGACGATCTTGCCGCCAACGACGGTGAGGTCGGCGCTGATGAACGAGATCTCGTCTTCGGGGCAGGCGAAGAAGTCGCGGTCGGGCACGATCAGGTCGGCGAACTGGCCGACCGCGATCCTGCCCTTCTTGCCCTCCTCGTTCGAGAACCAGGTGACGTTCTCGGTCCACATCCTGAGCGCCGTCTCGCGGTCGAGGCAGTTGCGCTGCGGCGTCAGGCGCAGGCCGCCGACGGTCTTGCCGGTGACCAGCCAGGACAGCGAGACCCATGGGTTGTACGAGGCGACGCGGGTCGCATCGGTGCCGGCCGAGGTCTTGACGCCCTTCTCCAGCAGGCGCGCCACCGGCGGGGTCGCCTCGGCGGCCGCCGCGCCGTAGCGCTCGACGAAATACTCGCCCTGATAGGCCATGCGGTGCTGCACGGCAACGCCGCCGCCGAGCGCCGCGATCCGGTCGATCGAGCGCTCCGAGATGGTCTCGGCATGGTCGAAGAACCAGTTCAGCCCCTTCAGCGGCACGTCCTTGTCGACCTTCTCGAAGACGTCGAGCGCCCGCGAGATCGTCTCGTCATAGGTCGCGTGCAGGCGCCAGGGCCAGCGGTTCTCGGCGAGGACGCGCACGACCCCTTCCAGGTCGCCCTCCATCTCGGGGGCCATGTCGGGGCGCGGCTCGCGGAAATCCTCGAAATCGGCGGCCGAGAAGACCAGCATCTCGCCGGCGCCGTTGTGCCGGAAATAGTCGTTGCCTTGCTTGTACTTGGAGGTCTTCGTCCAGTTGAGGAAGTCCTCCTTCTCCTGCTTCGGCTTCTGCGTGAACAGGTTGTAGGCGAGGCGTATGGTGAGCTGGCCGTCATCGGCGAGCTTCTGGATGACGGCGTAGTCGTCCGGGTAGTTCTGATAGCCGCCGCCGGCGTCGATCGCGCCGGTGACGCCGAGCCGGTTGAGCTCGCGCATGAAATGGCGGGTCGAGTTGATCTGGTAGTCGAGGGGGAGCTTGGGTCCCTTGGCCAGCGTCGCATAGAGGATGTTGGCGTTCGGCCGGGCGAGCAGAAGGCCGGTCGGGTTGCCGTTGGCGTCACGGGTGATCTCGCCACCGGGCGGCTGCGGCGTGTCCTTGCTGTAGCCGACAGCACGCAAGGCAGCGGCGTTGAGCAAGGCCCGATCGTAGAGATGCAGGATGAAGACCGGCGTGTCGGGGGCGACCGCGTTGAGCTCATCGATCGTCGGCAGGCGCTTCTCGGCGAACTGGTGCTCGGTGAAGCCGCCGACGACGCGCACCCATTGCGGCGGCGGCGTCACCGCGACCTGGCGCTTGAGCATGTTCATCGCGTCGGCCAGCGAGCGTACGCCATCCCAGCGCAGCTCCATATTGAAGTTGAGGCCGCCACGGATGATGTGGAGATGGTTGTCGATCAGGCCGGGCAGCGCGCTGCGGCCCTTGAGGTCGACCATCTTGGTCGCCGGCCCGGCATGGGCCATGACCTCGGCTTGAGTGCCGACGGCCAGGAACTTGCCGTCCTTGACCGCGACCGCGCTGGCGGTCGGCTTGCTGCGGTCGAGCGTGGTGAAACGGCCGTTGCTGAAAATGAGATCGGCGGTCATCGCTGGAGTTCCGCTTGGCTGGGGCTGCCCCTGGGCCAGGGCTGAGGAGGCAAGGCCCGGGAAAGCCAGGCCGCCTAGAATCGTACGCCGTGTCGGCATCAGCTGCGCTCCCTTTCTGTATCCGTGATCGCCTCGGCCGGCGGCTTGCCGCCGCGGGGCAGATGGCCGAAGACATGCGGCTTGACGTGGTGCTGCCAGGACTGCGCCGCCGGCTCCCTCGCCCAGATGCCGCGCAGCAGCGGCGGCAATTGCTCGCCGATGAGAATGCCGAGCAGGCCGATCAGCGCCACGACCGGCGGCGCCGGCGAGCGCACGCTTATCAGGCTGTAGATGACGCCGACCAACAGGCCGGCGCCGAGCGACATCAGGTAGATCTTCATCGTCGAACGCTCCGCCAAAGGGCGCAACGCCTCAACCCCGGAAGGCCGGCATGCCCCTGGAAGCTGGCCGCCGAGCCGCGCAATGTCTTGTCCGTTTCAACGATTCCTTGCCGGAATTCGCGGAGGCGAGCTTGCGCGCCCGTGACAAGACCAGGCCTGTTCCCCCGGCTCCCGCAGCCGCTCGCCGATACAACCGACCGCGCCGCCCTCAGCGCACCGCTTGCGTCGACCCCCGCAGGATCAGCTGGGCCGGCATCAATCTCGCACAGATCTCGGCGTCGGGATCGGCCAACCGCTCCAGCAGCAGCCGGGCCGCGGCTTCGCCCATTTGCGCATGCGCGATCCGCACCGTTGTCAGCGGCGGCGCGATCATGTCGACCAGCGGCATGTCGTTGTGGCCGACGATCGAGATGTCGCCCGGGCAGGACAGCCCCCGCCGCGCCAGCTCCAGATAGGCACCGAGCGCGAGCAGGTCGTTGCTGGCCGCGATCGCGGTCAGGCCGGGGACGGCGTCGAGCAGCGCGGCGGTCGCCGCCTTCCCTTCCGCGCGGCTATAGGCCCCGGCGACGGTGATCGCCGCGGGATCGAGCCCCGCCGCCTGCATCGCCGCCTCGAAGCCCTGGCGCCGTAGCACGCCGGTCGAGAGCCCATCGGGGCCGGCCAGATGCCCGATCCGGCGATGGCCGAGGCCAACGAGGTGCTCGACCGCGAGCCGCATGCCGCAGATGTCGTCCGAGACGACGCTCGAGGCCCGCGGCAGATCTTCGGCGCGGTTGACCAGCACGGTCGGCACGCCCGCGTCTAGGCAGACGGTCAGGACGGAATCGCTGCGCCGCGCCGTGGCGAGCACCAGCCCGTCGACGCGACGCGCGATCAGCTCCTCGACGATCGCAGTCTGGCGGGCGGCATCGGTGCCGCCATCGGCGACCAGCATCGAATAGCCGGCCTCAGCCAGCGCCGCGCCGACACCGTCGAGGATCGGCGCGAAGACCGGGTTCGCCAGATCGGGCAGCACCACGCCGACCAGACGCGAGCGCCCGGTGCGCAACGAGGCCGCGATCGCGTCGCGGCGATAGCCCTGCCGCAGGGCCTCCGCCCGCACCTTCTCGACCACTTCCGGCGAGATCCGGTGCGCCTGCGCCGGATCGAGGGCGCGCGCCGCCGTCGAGCGGTGCACGCCCGCCGCCTCCGCGATCGACTGCAAGGTCGCGCCGCGGGCGACCGCGGATGCAGCTGATTTCATTGAGTTTCCAAGATCCTCATCGCGAGCGGAAGCTAACCATGATTCAGCTCGCTTGACAATGTGCAATCGATCGCATAACTCTCCGTGCAATCGATCGCACAACAGCGCACAGCAGCAGTTGACGGAGGAAACGACAATGACTGCCAAGGCAGCGGCCGTGGGAGCGGAGCCGGCGCTCCGCTCCCACATCATCGAGGATCAGAACGCGGTCACACCGGTGGTGCTCGACGCGATGTCGCGGGCCCCGAACGCCCGCCTGAAGGAGGTGATGGCCTCCTTCGTCCGGCACATGCACGCCTTCGCCCGCGAGGTGAAGCTGACCGAGGACGAGTTCGAGTTCGGCCTCGACGCGCTCAACCGCATCGGCCAGGCGACGAATGACAGCCACAACGAGGCCGTGCTGTTCTCCGACGTGATCGGTTTCTCGACGCTGGTCTGCCTCTTGAACAACGGCCAGAACGGCGCGACTGAGACCGCCGCGGCCCTGCTCGGCCCGTTCTGGCGGATGCATTCGCCGGCCACCGCCAATGGCGGCTCGATCATCCGATCGGAAACGCCCGGCCCCGCGCTCTTCGCCAATTGCCGGTTCACCGATCCTGAGGGACGCCCGCTCGCCGGCGTCGAGGTCGACATCTGGCAGGCATCGCCGGTCGGGCTCTACGAGAACCAGGATCCGGACCAGGCCGAGATGAACCTGCGCGGCAAGTTCACCACCGACGCCAAGGGCTGCATTTCGTTCCGCTCGGTGAAGCCGGCCGGTTATCCGGTGCCGACCGACGGCCCGGCGGGCGATCTGCTGCGGGCCCAGCAACGCCATCCCTACCGGCCCGCCCATCTGCACTTCCTCGGCTTCAAGCCGGGCTACAAGACACTGATCACCCAGGTCTTCGTCGATGACGACCAGCATCTGGAAAGCGACGTCGTCTTCGGCGTGACCCGCCACCTCATCGGCGATTTCCGGCTGGGCGAAGGCCCGGCGCCCGAACCCGATGTCGAGGGCCCCTGGTACCTCTTCGACTACGTCTTCGTGATGGAGCCCGGCGAAGCCAAGCTCCCGGTGCCGCCTATCCGCTGACCGCCCAGCCCCGCTTCCTCACACCAGCTCAGACACAAGGGACAGCCATGTCTTCTCTCGCCCAGCCGGACGCAGCCGCTTCGCCCCGCAGCCGCTATCCGCGGTCCCTCGACGGCAAGGTCGCCCTCGTCGTCGGCGGTGCCGGCGCGATCGGCGCCGCCACCAGCCGCATGCTCGCCGCCGCCGGCGCCACCATCGCCGTCACCCATCTCGACACGGAGCGTGATACGCAGGCCGCCAAGGCGCTGATCGCCGAGCTGGGCGATGGTCACAGCGCCCATGTCGCCGATGTCGCCGACACCCCCTCGCTGATCGCCCTGCGCGACGCCATCCAGGCACGCTACGGCCGGCTCGACATCCTGATCAACGCCGCCGGCTACACCAAACCGGTCCCGCATGCCGACCTCGACGCGCTGACGGACGAGCTCATCGACCGCATGCTGCAGGTCAACTGGCGCGGCCAGTTCGCCACCATCCGCACCTTCGCGCCGATGCTGAAGGCATCCGGCGACGGGCTGGTGGTCTCGATCTCCTCGATCGCCGCCTTCACCGCGGTCGGCTCCTCGATCGCCTATTGCGCCGCCAAGGCCGGCATCGACGTAATGACCAAGGCGCTGGCCCGCGTGCTGGCGCCGCAGGTCCGCGTGCTCGCAGTCTCGCCGGGCGTGGTGGACACCGAGTTCGTCCCCGGCCGCGGCAGCGACTTCAACGACAAGGTCAGCGCCTCGACGCCGCTGAAGCGGATCGGCGAGGCCGACGACATCGCCGCCGCCATCACCGCCTGCGCCACCATGCTCGGCTACTCGACCGGACATATCGTCCAGGTCGATGGCGGCCGCGCGCTCTGACGGAGACGTCGCCATGCGTGCGCCCCTCCCGAAAGTCTTCATCACCTGCGCGATCACCGGCAACCTGACCAAGCCGGAGCAGAGCCCGCATCTGCCGATCACGCCGCAGCAGATCGCCGAATCCGCGCTCGAGGCGGCGGAGGCCGGCGCCGCGATCGCCCATATCCATGTCCGCGATCCCGCGACCGGCCGGCCCTCGATGGAGCTGTCGCTCTATCAGGAGGTGGTCGCGCGCATCCGCGCCGGCAATCCCGAGCTGATCATCAACCTGACGACCGGGCCGGGCGGACGCTTCGTCCCCTCGGAGCAGGATCCGAAGGTCGCCGGCCCCGGCACGACGCTGATGCTGCCGGAGCAGCGCGTCGCCCATGTCGCGGCGCTGCGGCCCGACATCTGCACGCTCGACCTCAACACCATGAACTCCGGCGGCGAGGTGGTGATCAACACGCCCGGCAATGTCCGGCGCATGGCCAAGGTCATCGCCGAGGCCGGCGTGCGCCCCGAGATCGAGCTGTTCGACTCCGGCGACATCGCCCTGCTGAACGACCTGATCAAGGACGGCACGCTGCGGCCGCGGCCCCTCACCTCCTTCGTGATGGGCGTGCGCTACGGCTTCCAGCCCTCGCCCGAGACGGTGCTCTATGCCCGCAACCTCCTGCCGGAGGGGGCGCTGTTCACCGCGATCGGCATCGGCCGCTCGGCCTTCCAGAGCGTGGCGCTGTCCTATCTGGCCGGCGGCCATGTCCGCGTCGGTCTGGAGGACGGAGTCTACATCGACCACGGCGTCCTCGCCCCCTCCAACGCCGCGCTGGTCGAGAAGGCCCGGCGCATCGTCGAGGGCCTCGGCGGCGCGATCGCCACGCCCCCGGAAGCCCGCGCCCTGATCGGCCTGCCCGCCTACGCCCCCGCGGCCAAGCACGTCGCGTGACCCTTTCATTCAGGATCGAACCGCCATGTCCCTCGCTTCCGACACCATCGGCCTGAAAGCCGACGCCTCGCTCGACCAGCCGCTGACCGTGCGCGGCCTGCGGCTCCATGCCAAGGCCGCGACCTATGCCGAGATCGCGCTGCCGATTGAGGAGCGGCCCTTGCGCCCGCTCGCCGCCGATGAAGTGCTGGTCGAGATCCAGGCGGCGGCGGTCAACCCGTCCGACGCCAAGGCCGCGACCGGGCTGATGCCCTATGCCGTGTTCCCGCGCACCCCGGGCCGCGACTTCGCCGGTACGGTGGTCGCCGGTCCCGCCGCGCTGATCGGCAAGCAGGTCTTCGGCTCCTCCGGCGATCTCGGCATCCGCCAGGACGGCGCCCAGGCGAGCCATATGATCGTCGAGGCCGACGCCGTGGTCGAGGTCCCGGCCGGGGTCAGCGTCGAGGAGGCCGCCGGGATCGGCGTGCCCTTCGTCACGGCCTGGGAAGGCCTGCGCCGCGCCGGCCTGCCGAAGGCCGGCGAGAGCGTGCTGATCCTCGGCCTCAACGGCAAGGTCGGCCAAGCCGCCGCGCAGATCGCGAGCTGGCGCGGCGCCAAGGTGATCGGCGTCACGCGCCGCGAGGAGCCCTATGCCGGCCACGCCAGCGCGCCGGTCGAGGTCATCTCCGCCGCCGACACCGATGTCCCGGCCCGGGTGCGCGAACTGACCGGCGGCAAGGGCGCCGACATCGTCTTCAACACGGTCGGCGACCCCTTCTACGAGATCGGCCAGAAGTCGCTGGCGGTCGGCGGCCGAGCGATCTTCATCGCCGTGGTCGACCGCTTCGTCACCTTCGACATCCTCGCCTTCTACAAGGGCCGCCACACCTATGTCGGCATCGACACGATCTCGCTGAGCTCGATCGAAACCGGCGCGATCCTGCGCGACCTCGCCCCCGGCTTCGCCGGCGGCTTCCTGAAGCCCTTTCCGATCAAGTCGAGCGCGATCTACCCGCTCGCGGACGCTCATGCCGCCTATCAGGCCGTGATGGGATCCTCGCGCGACCGCGTCGTGCTCGTGCCGGGAGCCTGATGAACATGCACATCGTCCGCTTCGACGAGGCTCCGGCCTATGACGCTCCCGGCCATGCGCTGATGCGCATGGTCAGGCTCCAGGGTCGCGAGGCCGGCCCGACCGACACGGTCTGGCTCGGCGTCTCGACCATCGCGCCCGGCGGCGGCACGACGCTCGACGCCTCCGGGGTCGAGAAGATCTACGTCGTGCTCGACGGCGAGGTCGCCCTGTCGAACGGGCAGGACGAGGTCAGCCTGAGGCGCTGGGATTCCTGCCGGATCGCCCCCGGCGAAGGGCGCCAGCTCCGCAACGACACCGACCGGGAGGCCTCGATCCTCCTGATCATGCCGCTCCCGCCAACGCCGCCGGCCTGACGCCAGCGGCAGCAGACGCCGACCGCCTACCCCCGAGAACCACAGCAAGACGCGGGCGAAACTCCGCCCGCGCCGGCGCCGTCGTGCGCCGAGGGAGGATCAAATGGCTGCAGCTCACCCGACACCCCGGCCGGCCAAGCGCTGGTACAACATCCTTTACGTCCAGGTCCTGATCGCGATCGCCTTGGCCATCGTGCTCGGTCATTTCTGGCCGGCGATCGGCGTCGAGATGAAGCCGCTCGGCGACGGCTTCATCAAGCTGATCAAGATGGTGATCGCGCTGATCATCTTCTGCACGGTCGTCTCCGGCATCGCCGGCATGAACGACATGAAGAAGGTCGGCCGCGTCGGCGGCAAGGCGCTGCTCTATTTCGAGGTGGTCTCGACGCTGGCGCTGGCCATCGGCCTCATCGTCGCCAACGTCGTCAGGCCCGGTGCCGGCTTCAACGCCCATCCTTCCGCGCTCGACGCCAAGGCGGTCCAGGCCTACGCCGGCAAGGCCGCCGAGCAGTCGGTCACCGAGTTCCTGCTCAACGTCATCCCCAACACCGTCGTCGACGCCTTCGCCAAGGGCGACATCCTGCCGGTGGTGCTGATCTCGATCCTGTTCGGCTATGTGCTCTCGCATCTCGGCGACCGCGCCCGGCCGGTCCGCGATGTCATCGACGCCGGCGCGCATCTCGTCTTCGGCGCGATCAACGTCATCATGAAGCTCGCCCCGATCGGCGCCTTCGGCGCCATGGCCTTCACCATCGGCCGTTACGGCGTCGGCTCGCTCGGCCCGCTCGCCTTGCTGATCGCGACCTTCTACCTGACCAGCCTGATCTTCGTCCTCGGCGTGCTCGGCCTCATCGCCCGCTGGGCCGGCTTCAGCATCCTGAAGTTCCTGGCCTACATCAAGGAAGAGATCCTGATCGTGCTCGGCACCTCCTCCTCCGACTCGGCGCTGCCGAGCCTGATGGAGAAGCTGGAGCGGGCCGGCTGCTCCAAGCCGGTGGTCGGGCTGGTCGTGCCGACCGGCTATGTCTTCAACACCGACGGCACCTCGATCTACATGACTCTGGCGGCGCTGTTCGTGGCGCAGGCGACCAACACCGACCTTTCCCTGCACCAGCAGCTGGCGATCTTCGCGGTGGCCATGCTGACTTCGAAAGGTGCCTCCGGCGTCACCGGCGCCTCCTTCATCGCCCTGGTCGGCACGCTCTCCGTCGTCCCGGCAATTCCCGTCGCCGGCATGGCGCTGATCCTCGGCATCGACCGCTTCATGAGCGAGGCCCGCGCCCTGGTGAACATGATCGGCAACGGCGTCGCGACGGTCGTGATGGCCCGCTGGGAGGGCGAGCTCGACCAGGCCAGGCTGGACGCCGCACTGTCGGGAGCCCCGCTCCCCCTCGCCGAGGACGAGCCCCTGGCCTCAGCCGCGCCGCACCAGCTAGTCGGTGTCGCGGCCCAGCCCAGCCAGGCGTAAGCCAGCGAGAGGCAGGCGGCGCCTCACCTTCAGACAAATGCTCACCGTCAGGCTCGGGCGACATCGTCCGGGCCTGACGGCCTTTCATCGGGAGGGGCAGGCCGATGTGGGCCACAGATCGCGCTCGCCGGGCTTGCCCGGTCAGCGCCCTGTCGTCTGCAAGGCAAGATCGAGCAGCGCCCCGCCGTTCAACCCTTCGAGCAGGCTGAAATGGTGCCCCGGGCAGATCAGCGGCTCCGGCGCCTGCCAGGCTGCCGCCAGCCTCGCCGATTGGCGCTTGAACGCCTCGGTCTCTCCCTGCCCGACGGCGAAACCGAGGCGCGTGCCGGCGGGGCCGGGCTGGCCGAGGGGACTGACCCGCATTGCCCGCTCGCCATCGTCGAGGCCGAGCAGGCGCCCGAGCGGCAGGTGCCCGAGCGGCTTGAGATCATAGAGTCCGGACAGCAGCAGCGCCGAGGCCACCGGCGGCGCCGTAGGATCGCACAATGCCATCGCGGCAAGATGGGCGCCGGCAGAATGGCCGCTGAGATGAAGCTGGGCCGGATCGAGGCCGAGCGCCTCGGCTTCGCGAACGAGGAAATTCAGCGCCGCGACGGTCTGGGCGATACTCCCCTCCAGCGGAGTGTCAGGCGCCAGCCCGTAATTCGGCTGCGCGACCGCAAACCCGGCGTCGAGCAACCCTTGCGAGAACTGTGCATGCTGGACCTTATCCGAGGCCTGCCAGTAGCCGCCATGGATGAAGACGAAGATCGGGGCGCGCGGGACACCGGCCGGGCGGTAGAGATCGAGCGTCTCGAAGCGGCCCGGGCCATAGGCGAGGTCGAGCCCGCCATGGCCGGCGCGGAAAGCCGCGCCGTCTTTGCTCCATTGCCGGAACAGCGCGGTCATGTCGGCCTGCAGGCGCGGGCTGTACTGCCGGCCGAGCTCGCGCAGCGGATAGCCTTCGACCTCGATGTCGGGTAGCGGCTGCGGCAAGGCGTGGCGGGCTCGGATCGTCAGGCCCGGCTCGGTTCCGGGCCGCAGACGGATCGGCGGCCGGAAGCCGGCGAAAACCTCGCGATAGGCCAGCTCGACCGTATGGCGCGAGAGATGGAAGGCGGCGGGATCGGCGCTCTCCCAGTCCATCCCGGTCAGGTGATTTGGGCCGCAGCCGGCCGTGATGAGGCCAGCAAGGATATCGCTCAGCGTGTCCCGCAAGGCCTCGACCGGGTCGGTTGCGAGGCTGCGCGCGACGATCTCGTTGTCAAACGCCGACATAGCGATGCACCAGTTCCGCATTGGCCGCGAGATCGCTGCTGGAGCCTGACCAGACCGTGCGCCCCTTCTCGATGATGTAGTGCCGGTCGGCGAGGCGCTTGAGCACGGCGATGTTCTTGTCGATCAGCAGGATCGACTGGCCCTGCGCCTTCAGCGCCTCGATGCAGCGCCAGATCTCGGCGCGGATCACCGGCGCCAGGCCCTCGGTCGCCTCGTCGAGGATGAGGAGTTTGGGATTGGTCATCAGCGCCCGGCCAACCGCGAGCATCTGCTGCTCGCCGCCCGAGAGAGTGCGGGCGGACTGGCCGGCGCGCTCCTGAAGGCGCGGGAACAGGGCGTAAACCCGCTCCAGCGTCCAGGGCGAAGAGCGCCCGAGCCGGTTGGCGGCGGTGGCGACGAGGTTCTCGCGCACGGTGAGCGTCGGGAAGACCTGCCGCCCCTCCGGCACCAGGCCGATGCCGCAGCGAGCGATCGCCTCTGGCGTATTGCCCTTGAGCGCGCGGCCGTCGAAGCTGATCTCGCCGCCTTTCAGCGCAAGCAGCCCCATCAGCGAGCGCACCGTCGTGGTCTTGCCCATGCCGTTGCGGCCGAGCAGCGTGACGACCTCGCCCTCGCCGATGTCGAGGCCGACATCGAACAGCACCTGGCTGGCACCATAGGCCGATTGCAGGTTGCGCACGCTCAGCATCAGGCGTCCCCCTCGCCGAGATAGGCGGTGCGCACATCGGCGTTGTCGCGGATCTCCTGCGCCGTGCCGGTCGCGATGATCCGGCCATAGACCAGCACCGAGATCCGATCTGCGAGCGCGAAGACGGCGTCCATGTCGTGCTCGACCAGCAGCATGGTGACGCGCCCCTTCAGCCCGGAAAGCATCGCGACCATCTGCTCGCTCTCGGCATGGCCGAGCCCCGCCATCGGCTCGTCGAGCAGGAGCAGGCGCGGCTCGCAGGCGAGCGCGATGGCGAATTCGAGCTGCTTCTGCTCGCCATGCGAGAGATCGGCGACCTTGACCTCGGCCCGGTTAGCAAGGCCCGCGGCGGTCAGATGCTCGCGGGCGCGCTGGCGCAGACCCCGGTCGCGGCGAGCGTCGGCGAAGAAGCGGAAACTGTGGCCCTGCCGCGCCTGCACCGCGAGCGCGACATTGTCGAGCATACTGAAATCGGGCAGCAGCTGGTTGATCTGGAAGGTACGGGCGAGGCCGCGGCCGACGCGCTGCGGCGTCGCCAGCGCATCGATCGGCTCGCCCTCCAGCCTGATCTCGCCTTCGTCATGGCTGAGCTCGCCGAAGAGCTGGGTCAATAGCGTGGTCTTGCCGGCGCCGTTGGGGCCGATCAGCGCGTGGATCTCGCCTTCGATCACGTCGAGATCGACGCTGTCGGTGGCGATCAGTCCGCCGAAGCGCTTGCGCAGGCCGCGAACCGAGAGAAGCGGCTGGCTCATCGCTCGCTCCTGCCGATACCGAGCCGATTGAACAGCCCGTTGAGCCCGCCTTGCGTGAACAGGACCACCAGCAGCAGGATCGGGCCGAGGATGAGCTGCCAATGCTCGGTCCAGGACGTCAGCACCGTCTCGAGGATGACCAGGGCAGCGGCGCCAAAGAGCGGCCCGAGCAAGGTGCCGACGCCGCCGAGGATGACCATGATCATCAGCTCGCCCGACTTGGTCCAGTGCAGCATGTCGGGGCTGACAAAGCGGAGATAGTTCGCCATCAGCGCGCCGGCGAGGCCGGTGCCCATGCCCGAGATGACGAAGGCGGCGAGCTTGTAGCGATAGGGCGCGATGCCGATCGCCGCCATGCGCCGCTCGTTCTGGCGGATACCGGCGAGCACCATGCCGAAGCGCGAGCCGACGATGCGCCAGAGCGCCAGGAACACCAACGCCGCGACGGCGAGGCAGATGAAATAGAAGGTGATGTCGTCGCGGGTGTTGAGGCCGAAGAGCTCGTTGCGGCGGCGGATCGTCATGCCGTCATCGCCGCCATAGGCTTTCAGCGAGACGAACAGGAAGAACAGCATCTGCGCGAAGGCGAGCGTGATCATGATGAACTGCACGCCGCTGGTACGCAGGCACAGCGCCCCGATCAGCAGAGCGAGCAGGCCGCCGACCAGGATCGCGGCCGGCAGCGTGATCAGGAGCTGGCTCGTGCCCGGAATCAGGCCGAGGAAGAGGCTATCGTCGACATAGGTGCGGTAGAGGATGCCGACGACATAGCCGCCGATGCCGAAGAAGGCGGCGTGCCCGAAGGACACCATCCCTCCGAAACCGAGCGCGAGGTTCAGGCTGGCGGCGGCGATCGCATAGATCAGCACGCGGGTCGCCAGCGGCACCAAGGCCGGCTGGCCGAGCGCCTGGACGAGGAAGGGCAGCGCGATCAGCCCGAGGGCCAATGCGAGCAGCATCAGCGCGCGACCGGTGCTCGGCGTGTTGGGGCCGGTGTGGGTGATGGCGTCCTCAGACATTGGCAGGGAACAGTCCCTTGGGCCGCACCAGCAGCACCGCGGCCATCAGCATGTAGATGCCCATCGACGCCAGGCCGGCGCCGAGCGCATCGGCCTCCGAGCCGGCCATCACCTGGCGCAGCAGGCCGGGCAGGAAGGCGCGCAAGACGGTGTCGACGAGCCCGACGATCAGCGCGCCGAAAAAGGCGCCGCGGATCGAGCCGACGCCGCCGATCACCACGACGACGAAGGTCATGATCAGGATCTGCTCGCCCATGCCGACCTGCACGGCGAGGATCGGCCCGGCCATCAGCCCGGCGAGGCCGGCGAGCAGGGCCCCTAACCCGAAGACGGCGGTGTAGAGCAGGCGGATATCGACGCCGAGCGCCCGGACCATCTCGCGATGGGTCGCGCCGGCCCGGACCAGCATGCCGATGCGGGTGCGATTGATCAGCAGGTAGAGCCCGAGCGCGACGAGAAGGCCAACCGCGATGATGATCAGACGGTAGATCGGATAGGTCAGCCCCGGCAGCAGCTGAACCGAGCCGTTGAGCACGGACGGCACCGAGACGAAGAGCGGCTGGCGCCCGAACAGCAGGGTCACGCTCTGGTTGAAGATCAGGATCAGCGCAAAGGTCGCCAGCACCTGATCGAGATGATCGCGGGCATAGAGCCGGCGCAGCACGAACAGCTCCATCGCCATGCCAACGATGGCGGCCGCCGCGAGGCCGGCGATGATGGCGATGACGACCGACCCGGTCTGCGCCGCAGCGAAGGCGGCGGCATAGGCGCCGACCATGTAGAGCGAGCCATGGGCGAGGTTGATCACGCCCATGATGCCGAAGATCAGAGTCAGCCCGGCAGCGAGCAGGAACAGCATCACGCCGAACTGCAGGCCATTGAGCAGTTGTTCGAGAACGAGGGTCATGGTTGCGGGAACCGAGCAGCCCCGGCAAGGGCGCGGGGAACCCTCTCCTGGAAGGAGAGGGCAGGGTGAGGTGTAGGCCGTTTAACCAATGACGCGAGCGGCGTGGTTGGGTTCAGGCTCATGATGTCTCTCCCGAACACCTCACCCCTGCCCCTCTCCTTCCAGGAGAGGGGTTGCCCTAGTCGTCGTGGTCAGTGCGCAAGCCGCGCCGCCTCAGAGCTTGCAATCCTTGGCGTAGGCGTCGCTGTGATTGCTCAGCACCTTGCCCGAGGTCTTCAGCACCGGCGTGCCGTCCGCGCCCTTTTCGACCTTGAGCGCATACCAGTCCTGGACCGGGTGCTGGTTCGGGCCGAACTTGAAGGCGCCGCGCACCGACTGGAAATCGGCCTTGGCCAGCGCCTTGCGCAGCGCCGGCACGTCGGTCTTGCCACCGGTCGCCTTCAACGCCGAGGCGATGGCGAGCGCGGTGTCGTAGCCCTGGCTGGCGTAATAGGTCGGCACGCGGTTGTAGGCCTTGGTGAAAGCCTCGACGAAGGCCTTGTTCGAGGCGTTGTCGAAGTCGGTGTTCCAGTGCGAGGTCACGCTGAGGCCGAGCGCGGCGTCACCGACCGCCTTCAGCGTGGTGGAATCGAGCGAGGGCTCGGCCAGCACCATCGGGGTTTTGCCGAGCAGGCCCGCCTGCTGGTACTGGCGCAGGAAGGCGATGCCGAGCCCGCCCGGATGGAACTGGAAGACGACGTCCGGATTGGCCGAGCGGATCTGCGCCATTTCCGGCGCGAAATCAGTTTGGTCGAGGCGGGTATAGACCTCGCCGACGACCTCGCCCTTGAACATGCGCTTGAAGCCCGCGAGCGCATCCTTGCCGGCCTGGTAGTTCGGGGCGAGGATGAAGGCCTTCTTGTAGCCGAGATTGGTGGCGTGCTGGCCGGCGCTCTCATGCAGGCTGTCGTTCTGCCAGGAGACGACGAAATAGTTCTCGTTGCACTCCTTGCCGGCGAAATTCGACGGCGCCGCATTGGGGCTGACATAGAGCGCCCCGGCATCGACGATATCGGGCACGGTCGCGCCGGCGACATTCGAGAAGACGATGCCGGTCATGATCTTGATGCCGTCGGTCTTCAGCATCTTCTCGGCGATCTGCTTGCCTTGGCCGGGCTTCAGCGCGTCGTCCTCGACGACGAGCTCGACCGGCGCGCCGCCGAGCTTGCCGCCGTTCATGTCGATAGCGAGCTTGAAGGCGTCGCGGATGTCCTGGCCGAGATAGCCGCCCGGTCCCGACAGCGTCGTGACCATGCCGATCTTGACCGGCGCCTGCTGGGCCAGCGCCGGCATGGCGACGGCGGCGGCCAGCATCACTCCCAGGCATACTGATTTACGGTGCTGCATGGTTCCCCTCCTCCGATCATTCGCGTCGGATTGTTCGATATTATTTTAAGCTTAAAACAATTTCGGATCGGCGCGCAAGTGCCATGAAGGCGCCGGGCGGGCCGGCGCCTTCGTCGTCCCTTAGAGCGCGACCCAGCCGGCCGGCGGCTTCCGGCCGGGATGGACGGCGCCGCACTGCTTGCAGGTGCGGGCCTTCTCGTCGGCGAAGAAGGCTTCGTAGAGCGGCGGCAGGTCCTTCACGAGATCCCCGACCTTGAGCTCGATGCGATGCACCAGGCCGTTGCACTCGAAGCAGTACCATTCGAAGCCGTCGACCTGGTCGGCATGGCGGGCCGGCTCGACCACGAGCCCGATCGAGCCCTCCTGCGGGCGCTGCGGCGAGTGGCGCACATGCGGCGGCAGCAGGAAGACGTCGCCCTCGCGGATCGTGACGTCGTAATGCTTCCCGTCGTCGACCAGCTTCAGCATCATGTCGCCCTTGAGCTGGTAGAAGAACTCCTCCACCGGGTCGTCATGGTAGTCGGCGCGCTGGTTCGGGCCACCGACGACCATCACGGTCATCTGACCATCGTCGAACACCTTCTTGTTGCCGACCGGCGGCTTCAGCAGGTGCTCGTTCTCCGCGATCCATTTCTTGAAGTTGAAGGCCTTCAGCCGTCCTTCGGTCGCCATATCCGTCTCTCCCGGTTGTTCCATCCGAACCGTGTTTCAGCCAGCCTTCGCCAAAGGCCGGCCAGCGGCGAGCTTCAGACCGCAGCTCTCGAAAGCGGCCCGCGTCGCCGCCTTCTCGGCCTCGGTCAGCTCCAGCATTGGCGGCCGAACCCGTCCGCCGACCTGCCCGAGCAGCTCCTGCCAGTATTTCTGATGCGCATGCGGCTTCTCGGCCGGCCGCGTCGTCCGCAGCGCCTCGCGCACGGGATTCAGGCTGTCGCGCACTGCATGCGCCTTCTCGACCTCGCCGGCGAAGGCGAGATCGGTGTACTCACGCATGCGCCGATCGGCCGCCGTCTGGATCAGATAGGGCGGCGAGGAGCAGAGATAGACCTGCCAGCCGAGCTCGACGATGTTGTCGAGCCATTCCTCCTCGGAGGCGGTGCTCACCAGGATGCGGTCGCCCGCGAGCCTCGTCAGTTCGGCATACATGGCGCGCGGCACGCTGTACTTGATCGCGACGACGTTCTCGATATCGGCGAGGCGGTTGCAGAGCTGCGGGCTCATCAGATAGCCCGAATCCGGATGGCTCCAGAGCGCGATACCGATGTCGACCTTTTCGGCGATGGTCCGATAGTATTCGTAGAGCGTCTCATCCTGCGCCTTGAAGAAATGCAGGATCGGCGCGTGCACGACGATGTAGTCGGCACCGACCTTCTGGGCGTGCTTGGCGAGATCGATGACGACGTCCATGTTCTGGTCGGAGCAGGACATGATCGTCTGGCCGCGGCCGGCCGTGGCCTCGACCGCGAGCTCGAAGCTGCGCTTGCGCTCCTCGACCGACATCGCGAAGAATTCGCCCTGCTTGCCGGCGATGAACAGGCCGTCGATGCCGAGATCGTCGGTCCAGTGCCGGATGTTCTCGCGGAAACCGTCCTCATCGATGACGAGCGACTGGGTGAAGGGGGTGAGCGCGGCCGCCCAGATGCCCCTCATATTGGCGCGGGTGTAAGCCTTCGCGTCCTTCCTGGCGTATTTCATGCGGCTGCCTCCTTGTCGCCCACCGGTCAGATCGCCATGCGGTGCGAGACGTTCTTGATGATCGTGTAGTGCGAGAGTCCCTCGGCGCCGCCCTCGCGGCCATAGCCGCTGTCCTTGACGCCGCCGAAGGGCACCTCGGCGACCGAGGCCTCCAGCGTGTTGATCGAGACGTTGCCGGCCTCGATCTCGTCGGCGAGGCGATCGGCCCGGCTGGCGGAATGGGTGAAGGCATAGGCGGCGAGGCCGAAAGGCAGGCCGTTCGCCTTGGCGATCGCATCGTCCAGCGTCGAGACCGGGTTGATCACCGCCAGCGGCCCGAACGGCTCCTCGCGCATGACCCTGGCATCGTCAGGCACATCGGCCAGCACGGTCACCGGGAAGAAATAGCCGCGATTGCCGATGCGCTCACCGCCGGCCAGCACGCGCGCGCCCTTCGCCTTGGCGTCGGCGACCAGCACCTCCATCGCCTCGATGCGGCGATGATTGGCGACCGGGCCCATCTGTGTTCCGGCATCGAGGCCGTTGCCGACCACGACCGAACGCGCCTTCTCGGCGAAAGTCCTGGCGAAGGCCTCGTAGATCGGTTCCTGCACGAAGAAGCGGGTCGGCGAGGTGCAGACCTGGCCGGCATTGCGCGACTTGCGGATCGCCGAGGCCATCGCCGCCGCCACCGGGTCGACATCGTCGCAGACGATCACGGGAGCATGGCCGCCGAGCTCCATCAGCACCGGCTTCATATGGTCGGCGGCGATCCGCGTCAGATGCTTGCCGACCGCGGTCGAGCCGGTGAAGGCGATCAGCCGGGTCTGCTCCTGCGGGATCAGATAGGAGGAGATGTCGGCAGGCACGCCGAAGACGAGGTTGAACACGCCGGGTGGCAGGCCGGCATCGTGCAAAGCGCGGGCGATGTGGAGCGCCCCGGCCGGCGTCTCTTCGGCCGCCTTCAGGATGATCGAGCAGCCAGCGGCGAGCGCCCCGGCGATCTTGCGCGCCGGCTGGCTCATCGGGAAGTTCCAGGGCGAGAACGCCGCAACCATGCCGATCGGCTGGTGCATCACGACATATTTGATGCCGGGCTCGCTCGGGATCACCCGTCCATAGGTGCGCTGGCCCTCGGCCGCGTCCCATTCGAAGAACTCGCAGCCACGGATCACCTCGAGCTGCGCCTGGGCGAAGGGCTTGCCGTGCTCCAGCGTGATCGCATGGGCGATCTCGTCGATGCGGGCCCGCATCAGCGCCGCCGCCTTCAGCATGATCTCGCCACGGGCACGCGGCGAGATCCGGCTCCAGACCCTGAAGCCGTCCTTGGCTGCCGCCAGCGCATCGTCGAGATCGGCGCGAGCCGCAACGGGAACAGCGCCGATCACGCTCTCGTCGGCCGGGTTGAGCACCGGCAGGCTGTCGGGGGTCTTGCGCCAGGCGCCGCCGATATAGAGCTTGAGGTCGGGATAGGCGGTCATGGAAAGCCTCGAACGGAGCGGCCAGCGGCGCGATGTCGAGGCATGATGGCCGCTGCCATGACCATATGGAATTCCGCTTATTTGTCTGAATTCAGATCACGTGCTTATAAATCGGCATGGCGGTCACACTCCGACAGATCCAGGCCTTCCTCGCCGTTGCCGAGCTAGGCACCTTCACCAAGGCCGCGGAGCGTCTGCACATGGCGCAGCCGGCGCTGTCGCAATTGGTGCGCGAGCTGGAGCAGGCGCTCGGCATTCGCCTGTTCGACCGCACCACGCGCCGGGTCGAATTGACCGAGGGCGGCCGGGAATTTCAGGGCGCCAGCGCCAAGATCGTCCATGACCTCGATCTCGCAATCCAGAACGCCAACGACCTCGCCGAACGCCGGCGCGGCAAGATCACCGTCGCCGCCCCGCCCCTGCTGGCGGCGGCGATCCTGCCCGAGGCGATCGCCGAGATGCGCGAGCGCTTCCCCGGGGTGCAGGTCGCGGTGCTCGATGCCCGCACCGACACGATTATCGAGGCCGTCAGGACGAACCGGGTCGATTGCGGCCTCGGAACCTTCGCCGCCGTCGAGGACGGGATCGAGCGCATCCCGATGGCGCGCGACCAGCTGATGCTGTTCTGCAGCCCCGGCAGCCGCTTCGCCGATACGAGTGTCGACTGGCACGAGCTGCAGAACGAGCCGCTGATCACGCTGACCCGCGACAGCGGCATCCGGCTCCTGGTCGAGGTCGCCTATGAGACCGTCGGCATCCCGCTGGTGCCGGCCTACGAGGTCGCGCAGATCACCACCGCCCTGGCCCTGGTCGAAGCGCGTCTCGGCGTCGCCGTGCTGCCGACCTATGCGCGGGCGGCGGCGCCGCATCGCCGGGTCCTCGCCCGGCCGCTGGCGAACCCGACGATCGCGCGCGACATCGTCCTGATCCGGCCCAGCGGCCGCTCGATCTCGCCGGCGCTGGCGACGTTCGAGACCGTGCTGCGACGCCATGTCCGCCGCCTGACGCCAGCCGACATCGACTGAGCGGTTCTCGCCACGGACATGGCGCCCCCTCTCGGCAGCGCCAGTCATCGCAGGCCGTTCGCAGATTCAGCGCAGGATCTCCCGCGCGCGCTCCCTGTCGAACTCGCCCTGCCATTTGCCGACGACCAGCGTCGCGACGACATTGCCCGTGACATTGGTGATGGCGCGGGCCTCTGAGAGGAAGCGGTCGACACCGAGGACGAGAGCGAGGCCTTCGAGCGGCAGGATGCCCGTCGCGGCGACAGTCGCGGCAAGCGTGACGAAGGCCGCGCCGGTCACGCCCGCGGCGCCCTTTGAGGTCAGCAGCATCAGCATGAGGATGCCGATCTGCTGCTCGAAGGAGAGCGGCACGCCGAAGACCTGGGCGATGAAGAGCACGCAGATCGGCAGCACCAGCGCGACGCCGTCGAGGTTGAAGGAATAGCTGGTCGGGAGCACCAGGCCGACCACGGCGCGCGAGACCCCGAGCTGCTCGAGCTTTTTCGTCAGTTGCGGCAGCACGCTTTCCGAGGAGGAGGTGGCCAGCGCCACCAGCAGTTCCTCCTTGATCGCCCTGAGGATCTTCCAGAGGCTGAAGCCGGCAAAATGGCAGATCAGGCCGAGGACGATGACGACGAACAGGGCCATCGTCACATAGGCGGTCAACACCAGCTTCAGCAGCGCCAGCAAGGTCGTGATCCCGAACTTGCCGACGGTGTAGCCGATCGCGCCGAAGGCCCCGAGCGGCGCGGCGATCATCACGATCGAGATCGCCTTGAAGACGAGCTGGGTGATGTGGTCGAGCGCGTCCGACACCGGCCTGCCGCGCTCGCCCAGCGCCAGCAGCGAGGCTCCCGCCAGCATCGCGATGATCAGGATCTGGACGAGATTGCCGGTGAGGAAAGGGTGGATCAGGTTGTCGGGCAGCAGCTTGAAGAAGAAGTCCCAGAACGACATCGGCGCAGCGTCCTTGACGTAGCGCGCGACCTCCTTGGCCGCTCCCGCCCCGGGCGGCGTCACGCCGGCGCCGGGCTGCGCCCAGTTGCCGACCAGCAGCCCGATCGCCAGCGCCAAGGTGGTGACCACCTCGAAATAGACGAAGGCCTTCAGCCCGATCGAGCCGACCTTGCGCATGTCGCCGACCTGCGCGATGCCGGTGACCACGACGAGGAAGACGATCGGCGCGATCAGCAATTTGACGAAGCCGATGAAGGCGTCGGCCAGGGGCTTCAGATTGGCGCCGAGCGGCGGGTTCAGCCAGCCGACGAAGGCGCCGAGCGCCACGGCGACGATGATCAGGACATTGGGGTGGCGCCAGAGCGGGCGCGGCGCGCGCACGGCGTGATGCGGATGTGCTTCCAGTGCGATGGCCATGGTTCGGTATCCTCCCGTGATCGTTGTCTTGGTCGCCGGCAGCCCCGCTTGGTCGCGATGTGCTGCCTGTCAGGTCAGGCGAAGGTCCAGGGCTCGCGCTCGGCGAGCGCCCGTTCGAAGCTCCGAATGGAGGCGGCGCGCTGCAGCGTCAGGCCGATCGGGTCGAGCCCGCCGAGCAGCGCTTCCTTGCGGGCCGTATCGATCTCGAAGCGGCAGATGTGACCGCCGGCAGCCGTGATGGTCTGGCTGGGCAGGTCTATGGTCATGGCGGCGGTCGCGGTCTGCCCCGCCAGCGCGCCGAGCTCGGCGACCCGCGCGGGCTCCAGCGCGAGCGCCAGCAGGCCGTTGTTGCGGCAGTTGTCGAAGAAGATGCCGGCGAAGCTGGTGCCGATCAGCGCACGGATGCCGAGCTGCAGCAGCCCCCAGACCGCATGCTCGCGGCTGGAGCCGCAGCCGAAATTCGGGCCGACGATGAGGAAGCGCGCCTCCTGCCATGGCGCCTGGTTCAGGACGAAGCCGGGGCGCGGCGCTCCGGCCGGATCGAAGCGCAGGTCGTGAAACACCCCGCGCGCCAGCCCGGTGCGGTCGATGCCCTTCAGGAACTGCTTGGGCATGATCACGTCGGTGTCGACATTCGGCTGCGGCCACGAGGCGGCGATGCCGCTGACGGCGACGAAGGGCTCAGCCATGGGGCGCCTCCGCGAAGCTGCGGGCATCGACGATCCGGCCGGCGATCGCGGCAGCGGCGACCATGGCCGGGCTCATCAGATGGGTGCGCCCGCCCTTGCCCTGCCGGCCTTCGAAATTACGGTTGGTGCTGGAGGCGCAGCGCTCGCCGGGAGCGAGCACGTCGTCGTTCATCGCAAGGCAGAGCGAGCAGCCCGATTGCCGCCATTCGAAGCCGGCCGCCTCGAAGATCGCGGCGAGCCCTTCCGCCTCGGCCTGGGCGCGCACCGCGGTCGAGCCAGGCACCACCATCGCCCGCACGCCCTGCGCCACCTTGCGGCCGCGGGCGACGCGGGCGGCGTCCCTGAGATCCTCGATCCGGGCATTGGTGCAGGAGCCGATGAAGGCGCGATCGATCGCGATCGCCTCGAAGGGCGTGCCCGGCGCGAGATCCATATAGGAGAGCGCGCGCTCGGCGGCGGCCCGGCGCGACGGGTCGGCTTCCTGCGCCGGCGCCGGAACCCGGCCATTGACCGGGCCGGCCTGGTCGGGGCTCGTCCCCCAGGTGACCATCGGCTCCAGCGAGGCGGCGTCGATCGCGATGGTCCGGTCGAAGACCGCACCGGGATCGCTGCGCAGCCTGCGCCAATGCCGCAGCGCCGCCTGCCAAAGCTCGCCTTTCGGCGCTCGTGGCCGGTCCTGGATAGAGGCGAAGACGGTCTCGTCCGGCGCGATCAGGGCGCCGCGGGCGCCACATTCGACCGCCATGTTGCAGATCGTCATCCGTCCCTCGACGCTGAGCGCCGCGATCGCAGAGCCCGCGAATTCGATGGCGAAGCCGGTCGCGCCGTCCGCTCCGATCCGGGCGATCAGCGCCATGACGACGTCCTTGGCGGTGACGCCGAGCGGCAGGGCGCCGTCCACCCGCACGAGCATGTTCTTGAGCCGGCGATAGACCAGCGTCTGCGTCGCCAGCATATGCTCGATATCGGAGGTGCCGATGCCGTAGCCGAGCGCGCCAAAGGCGCCATAGGTCGTGGTGTGGCTGTCGCCGGCGGCGATCACCATCCCCGGCTGGATCAGGCCTTGCTCCGGTGCGACGACATGCTCGATGCCCTGGCGACGGTCCAGCACGTCGAACAATTCGATGCCGAAATCGGCGGCGTTGCGCTGGAGATAATCGACCTGCCGCGCCGCGGCTTCATCTGGCATGGCACGTGAACGCCGTGGCGCGGTCGGATTGACATGATCGACCACTGCCAGGGCGCTGCGCGGGCGCCAGACCGGCCGCTCCGCCTCCCGCAGGCCCGAAAAGGCCTGCGGGCTGGTGTATTCGTTGATGACGGTGCGGTCGACATAGATGAGGACCAGCCCGTCATCGGAGAGTTCCGCGACGCAGCGCGCGTCGACGATCTTGTTGTAGAGGGTACGCGGGCGGGATGATTGACCGCTCATGGCACCGCCTCACTCTGCCGCGGTCGCAACAGGAACCCGCTCGGCGCGCCGGCCGCGGGCGATCTTCGCGGCGAGCTCGACGGCGCGTTCGAGCGCGCCGGTATTGGCGCGGCCCTGGCCGACGATGTCGAAGGCGGTGCCGTGCGCCGGGGTGGTGAAGACGGTGGCGAGCCCGGCGGTGATGGTCACGCCGCGGTTGAAGCCCCGGAGCTTCGTCGCGATCTGGCCCTGGTCGTGATACATCGCGACCACGCTGTCATAGAGCCCCTCGAAGGCCTTCAGATAGATGGTGTCGGCTGGATAGGGGCCGGAGCAGTCGATGCCGGTCGCCGCGGCCGCCTCGACAGCCGGCTTGATGATCTCGATCTCCTCGCTGCCGAACAGGCCGCCCTCGCCGCCATGGGGATTGAGCGCGGCGACAGCGATGCGCGGCGTCTCGACGCCGGCACTGCGCAAGGTCCGATCGGTCAGCCTGATCGCGTCGACGATGTTCTGATGCGTGACCTGGTCGAGCGCCGTGCGCAGCGAGACATGCGAGGTGACGCGCGACATCCAGTGGTCGTCGAGCACGTTCATCTCCGAGAAGTGCCCGTTATGGCGCAGGAGAGCCGCGAACATCTTGTGCTCGTCGGGATAGTGCCAGCCACCGGCGTTCAGGGCCTGCTTGTTGAGCGGCGCGAAGGTGACGCCCTCGACCTCGCCGCGCTCGGCCAGCCCGATCGCGACCTTAAGCGTGTCGCCCGTCAAACGGCCGGACTCGGCCGACATCCGCCCACGCGGAAAGGCCTCCGGGTCGACATTGCCGAGATCGATCAGGGGGATGGCGCCCTTGGCCGCGGCGAACTCGCGCGGCTTGCCGATGCGGACATAGTTCAGCGCGACGCCGGCATCCTTCATGCCGAGCTCGAAGACACGAGCATCGCCAACCACGACGAGACGCGCCAGCGCTTGGATGCGGCCGTCATACAAGGCCCGAGCCACGATCTCCGGCCCGATGCCGGTGGCGTCTCCCAGCAGCAGCGCAAGCAGCGGACGGTCTTCGATCTCTGTGTTCATCAAGCGCTCTTTCCCGTGAATGCCGACTGCAACGCCGGAACCCGGCGGCGCGGAAACGACCCGTGCTGATCGTCGACCGCCAGGGCACACCTTCGCCCATGGCCGTCGCATCAACTGTTGGCAGTTTGAACACGCAAGACTCAAACTGTCAACAATCACGAAGAAGATGACCCTGAATCGTTGCGCCATTGGCCGTTTCGGGGTTTCCATTCTCGCCCCACCCGATAAACTGACGACGACGTGGGCCTCGGCGCCTCGAATCGCTGACAGTCATCACCCCGGCCGGAGTCGCCTCTTGGAACGCAAACCGCGCACCGCCTCGCATGTGCCGATGGTGCAAGCCGAGATCGAAAGGCTGATCGCGACGGGCGAGCTCGAACCGGGCGAGCGCATCAACGAAAGCGCGCTGGCGCTACGGCTCGGCGTCAGCCGCGGCCCGATCCGGGAGGCGGCGCGATTGCTCGAACGCGACGGCCTGCTGCGGACGATCCTCAACCGCGGCGTCTTCGTCACCGAGCTCTCCGTCAAGGAGGTGCTCGACATCTACGATCTGCGCGCCACACTGTTCGCCATGGCCGCCCGGCAGGCGATCGGCCATATCACCGGCGCCCAGCTCGCGGCGCTGCAGGACCTCGTCGACCGGATGGACGAGGCCGTCGAGGCGGATGCGATCGATGCGTTCTACCCGCTCAACGGCGCCTTCCACGACCAGCTCGTCGAGAGTTGCGGCAACGGCAAGGTCACCGAGCTCTGGTCGCAGCTCGAGCGGCAGCTGCATCTGTTCCGCCGCCGCGGACTCGTTCGGCCGGGCGCGATGCGCGCCTCCAATGGCGAGCACCGGCTTCTGGTCCAGGCCTTGCGCACCGGAGACGCGCCGGAGGCCGCGCGGGTCGCCGAAGCGCATATCCTGGCCGGCAAGAACCGCCTGCTCGGCTCGATCGTCGAGCCCCGGCCCAAGCTCAGCTGAACGGGGCTTCCCGGCCGCCGCGGCCCGTCACGCTAATTCGGCCTGGAGGAAGGCCATGAAGGCGGGATCGTCGGCATAGGCGACGTTGACCCGCATGCCGGCTGCCCTCTCATCGCCTTCGGGCTGGTGCCGCTCGGGCATGAAGACCGTGCCGGGCGCGATGAAGATACCCTGCTCCGAGGCGCGGCGCGCCAGCGCGAGGTCGTCGAACCCCGGCGGCAGCCCGACCCAGAGATAATAACCGCCGCCCTGGCGCGAGAAGATCGGCAGGCCGAGACGCTCCAACCCGCTGAAGGCGGTGCGGGTCGCCTTGCCGATCCGCTCCTTCAGGCGCTTGAGATGATGGCGATACTGGCCGCTGGCGATCAGGTCGCTGACCAGCCGCTCCAGATATCCCGACGAGTTGACCACGGTCAGCATCTTCATGTCGCCGAGTGAGCGGGCGAGCGCCGGGCTCGCCGCGATGTAGCCGATGCGGAGACTCGCCGAGAGCGTCTTCGAGAAGGTGCCGAGATAGATCACCCGCTCCAATTGATCGAGCGCTGCGAGCCGCGGCGCGCTCGCGGGCATCACGTCGGCGAAAGGATCGTCCTCAACGATGATGAGATCGTGCTGGGCGGCGAGCTGCAGCAGGCGATGGGCGATCGGCAGGGCGATCGAGCCGCCTGTCGGATTGTGCGCCAGTGATTGGGTGAAGAACACCTTCGGCCGATGTCGCGCGATCTGCACGGCGAGATCGTCGAGGTCAGGCCCGTCGGCTAAGCGCCTGACGCCGACCATCTCGATGCGGGCGAGCTTCAGCTTGCCGAAGAGCGGGTAATAGCCGGGGCTGTCGACAAGCACGGTGTCGCCAGGCTGCAGCAACTGGCGGATGATCAGGTCGAGCGCGTGATTGGCGCCGAAGGTCATTAGGATCTGCGCCGGCGAGACCTGGATCGAGCGCTCGGCCAGCATCAGCCCGATCTGCGTGCGCAAGGGGGCATAGCCGACCGGATCGCCATAGCCGTGCTCGATCGGCAGGTCGCCCTTGCCGCTGCGCACGCGTAAGTGCCGCCCGAGCTCTGAATCCTCCATCCAGGAGCGCGGCGGGCGGCCGTCGCCGACGCGCACGGGATGGACCTGGCAGAGCTGCTCGCGCAGCAGCGAGACGATGTCGATCGCCTCGCTCATATGCGGCGGCGGCGCCTCGCTCGGCCGCTGCCCGGGCGCGCGGACATAGAAGCCGGCACCGCGGCGGGCTTCCAGCCGGCCGCTGGCGACGAGCCGGTCATAGACCTCGACCATGGTGTTCTTGGAGACGCCGTATTCGCCGGCCGCCAGCCGCAGCGAGGCCATGCGCCGGCCGGGCTGGAGCAGCCCCTCGTCGATCATCCGGCTGATCCGGGCGACGATCGCGCCGGTGCGGTTGCTGTCGGCCTGCTCGTCCATCGAGCCTCGCATCTGTACCAGTCAATCAACTGGTACAGAGAATGGGACATTGCAGAAATTGTGCCTTGCCGCTCTCCGGCGATTGTCCGAGCTTGTCAACCGAAGAAGCGCCGATGCCCATCGCGCGGCGCAGCAAAAACCCCGGCTGGGGAGGACACGACATGGTGACGGCCGAGGCGCAGAGCGCCGCCGGGCGTGAGGTGAACTCGCGCATCGAGAACTATCGCAATCTGAGCTGCGCCGAGCGGTTGGGGCAGGCCGTTGCGGCGGCCGGGCTGGCCGATGACGACCGCGCCTTGCTGGCTCAGCCTGGCGCGCTGCCGCTCACCCTTGCGAATGGCATGATCGAGAACGTCGTCGGCACCTTCGAGCTGCCGCTCGGCATCGCCACCAATTTCACCGTCAACGGCAAGGATTACCTGATCCCGATGGCGGTGGAGGAGCCCTCCGTCGTCGCCGCCGCGTCTTATATGGCCCGGATCGCTCGTAGCTCCGGCGGCTTCCGCACCTCCAGCGACCGGCCGATCATGCGGGCGCAGGTCCAGCTGCTCGGCGTCGGTGATCCCGAGGGCGCGCGCCACAAGCTGCTGGCGGCCCAGGGCGAGATCGTCGCCGCCGCCAACGCCAAGGACAAGGTGCTGGTCTCGCTCGGCGGCGGCTGCCAGGGCATCGAGGTCCATGTCTTCCCGCAGACGCCGCGCGGCCCGATCGTGGTGATGCACCTGCTCGTCGATGTCCGCGACGCGATGGGCGCCAACACCGTCAACACCATGGCCGAGACGGTGGCGCCGATCGTCGAGCGCATCACCGGCGGCACGGTGCGCCTGCGCATCCTCTCCAACCTCGCCGATCTCAGGCTGGCGCGCGCCAGCGTCAGCATTCCCGAGGCGGCGCTGGCAACCAAGGAATTCTCCGGGCGGCGGATGATCGACGGCATGCTCGACGCCTATACCTTCGCCGCGATCGACCCCTACCGCGCCACCACCCACAACAAGGGCATCATGAACGGCATCGACCCCGTCGTGGTCGCGACCGGCAATGACTGGCGCGCCATCGAAGCCGGCGCTCACGCCTATGCCGCCCGCAGCGGCCGCTACACCTCGCTGACGACCTGGGAAGAGGACAAGGACGGCAATCTCGTCGGCTCGATCGAGCTGCCGATGGCGCTCGGCCTGGTCGGCGGTGCCACCAAGACCCATCCGCTGGCGCAATGGGCACTGAGATTGCTCGGCGTCACCAGCGCGCAGGAGCTGGCTGAAGTCACCGTCGCTGTGGGGCTCGCCCAGAACATGGCGGCGCTCCGGGCGCTGGCGACCGAGGGCATCCAGCGCGGCCACATGGCGCTGCATGCCCGCAACATCGCCATCGTCGCCGGAGCCGAAGGCGCCGAGGTCGAGGCGATCGCGGCCGAACTCGCCCGCACCCACGATGTCCGTGTCGACCGGGCGCGCGAGCTCCTCGCCGAGCGACGCAAGGGCTGACCTTTTTCACGACTCACCACAGAACCGCAGCAAGCGGACGACAACCGGAGGAACGTTCATGGACAATCGCATCACCCGCCGCACGCTCGGTGCCCTGCTGGTCTCGACCGGCATGGCGCTGGCGCTGCCGGCGCTCGCGCAGAACGAGATCAAGATCGGCTACAACGCCGACCAGTCGGCCTCCGGCGCGGCCGAGCTCGGCCTCTCCGGCCTCTACGGCTTCCAGGCCGCGATCGACGACCTCAACGCCCAAGGCGGCGTCCTCGGCCGCAAGGTCGTCGGCGTCATCAGAGACGATGCCGGCGCGCCGCCGAAGTCGATCCAGAACATGAATGAGCTGATCGACAACGAGAAGGTCGCCGCCGTGGTCGGCCCGACCAATTCCGGCAACGCCCTCGCCTGGCTGCACATCCCGCAGCAGAAGAAGGTGCCGGTGATCTCGCATGTCGCGACCGCGACCGACATCACCGCCCGCTACGCAAAGGAGCCGCAGAACTACATCTTCCGGGTGTCGATGGTCGATCGCGAGCAGCTCGCTCTGCTCGCCGCCTATGCGGTCAAGGCCTCGAAGAGCAAGAACATCGCGATCATCGCCGACACCACCGGCTACGGCCAGGCGGCGACCAAGGACCTGCAGGAGATCCTGACCCTGCACGGCATCAAGCCGGTCGGCATCGAGAAGTTCGGGCCGAAGGACACCGACATGACCTCGCAGCTCGCCAAGCTGAAGGCGGCCGGCGCTGACATGATCATCACCGGCTCGCTCGCGGATGCCACCGCGCAGGTGCTGAAGAGCATGGAGAAAATGGACTACTACCCCGGCCTGCTCTCGACCTGGGGCTCGATCAATACGCCGCTGGTCAACATCGCCGGCCCCAAGCTCGCCGAGAAGACCATCTTCGCGGCCTCGACCACCGAGGATGCCAGCGACCGGGCGGCCGCGCTGCACAAGCGCCTCGTCGCCAAGCATCCGAGCATGCCGGCCTTCGTCTCGGCGGCGCAGGGCTATGACGCGGTGATGCTGATCGCCGCCGCGATCAAGCAGGCCGACGGCACCGATGGCCCGAAGCTGCAGGCTGCGCTTGAGAACCTCGGCGCGGTGCAGGGCATCATCAAGAAATACGAGAAGCCCTTCAGCAAGGAGCAGCACGAGGCGCTCGGCGTCGCCGACTTCCACCTCGCACAGTGGAAGGACGGCCGCGTCGTCAAGCTCGACGACGCCGTGGTCAAGGGCCTGACAGCGGCTGATCTGAAGCGCTGACGTCTCCATCGGGCTTCCGCCCGTCATGGTCGGCCTTTTGCCGACCATCCACGTCTTCGCTTGATCGATCGAATGCGGTGTTCAAGACGTGGATACTCGCCACAAGGGCGAGCATGACGAGGTTGGAGCGGCTTTGGCTGGTCATGGCGGAGAGACGATGACGGCATTCCTTCAAGCTCTGGCCAGCGGTCTGGCGCTGGGCGCGATCTATGGGCTGATCGCGCTCGGCTTCAACATCACCTACGCCACGACCAAGACCTTCAATTTCGGCCAGGGCGCCTTCCTCGTCCCGGGCAGCCTGGTCGGCGTCTCCCTGTTGCTGCTGGCGGCCGGCAAGCCGCATTTCGGCAATCTGACCCAGGCCGAGATGACGATGACGGCCTATGTGCTGGCGACGATCGCCAGTGTCGTCGTGGTCGGCGCCATCGGCATCGCGCTCTATTACTGCGCGATCAAGCCCTTCGTCGGCGCCGGCGGCCTCAACTGGGTGCTGAGCACGATCGGCTTCGGCATCATCATGCAGAACACCGCGCTGGCGATCTGGGGCCCGGCCTCGATCGCGGTGCCCTCGCCGCTCGGCTCCGAGGTCTGGCGCATCGCCGGCGCCGGCATCCGCCCGCAAGAGGTGCTGATCGCCGTCGTCGCGGTCGCCGTCATGGTCGGGCTCGACATCGTCCTGCGCAAGACCCGCTTCGGCAAGGCGCTGCGCGCCGTCGCCTTCAACCCGCAGGCAGCGGCGATCGTCGGCATCAATGTCGAAACGATCGTCATTCTCGCCTTCGTCATCTCCTCGGCACTCGCCGGGCTCGCCGGCATCCTGATCGCGCCGATCACCACGGCCTCCGTCTTCATCGGCCTCGGCATCGCGCTGAAGGCCTTCTCGGCCGCGATCGTCGGCGGCCTGACCAGCCCGCGCGGCTGCATGCTCGGCGGCTTCCTGCTGGGGATCGTCGAGGCGCTGGTCGGGCTCTGGCGCGCCGAGATGCGCGAGATCACCATCTTCCTGCTGATCATCATCGTGCTCGTCGTTCGGCCTGGCGGGCTGATGGGCGCGCGCAGCGTGGAGAAGATCTGATGCCCGCGCTCGCCCATGCCATCGGGGTGGCGGCGCTGGCGGTGGCCCTCGCGCTCGTGCCCCTGTTCGGCTTCAACGATTTCTACCTGCAGATCCTGTTCACGATCGGAGTGAACTATCTCGCCGCCGCCGGCCTCAACGTGCTCGTCGGCTATGCCGGCCAGAAGTCGCTCGGGCATGCCGGGCTCTTCGCCGTCGGCGCCTATACGGCGGCGATCGCCAATATCGAATGGGGCCTCTCCCCTTGGCTGTCGCTGCTGCTGGCCTGCGGCTTCGGCGCGACCTTCGGCCTGGTCATCGCCATGCCCTCGGTGCGCGTCTCCGGCCCGAGCCTCGCCATGGTCACGATCGGCTTCGGCATCGTCGTCGAGAAGATCGTCACGGAATGGACCGACATCTTCAAGGGACAGGCCGGCTTCTACGGCATCAGCGCGCCCTCACTCGCCGGTGTCAGCTTCACCAATCTGCACTGGGTCTGGTTCGTCGGCACGCTCTGCATCGCCACCCATCTGATGCTGCGCTCACTGCTTGCCGGTCGCTATGGCCGCGCCTTCCTTGGCGTGCAGATGGCCGAGCCGGCGGCGCAGTCGGTCGGCATCTCCGTCGTGCGCGCCAAGACGCTCGCCTTCGTGATCTCGGCGGTGACCTGCGCCCTCGCCGGCGCCGTGGTCGCGCAGCAGAACCAGTATTTCAACTCCGACTTCATCACCTTCAACCTCTCGATCTTCCTGCTGGTCGTGGTGATCTTCGGCGGCTCGGGCTCGCTCTACGGGCCGCTATTCGGCGCCGTGATCCTGACCCTGCTCGATGCCTGGCTGGCGCGCTGGCCGGCGCTGCAGCACTTCACCTATGGCGCGCTCCTGCTGTTCTCGCTCTATCTGATGCCGAACGGCATCGCCGGAGCGGTCTCAGGTCTCGGGACGCGCTGGCGGTCGCGGAAGGTGGCTCCGCCCACAGTCCCTGGCCATAGCGCTCTGGCTGCAACCTCAGCAGCGGCGGCGAGCGGCGAGATCCTCGTCGTAAAGGATCTCTACAAGGCCTATGGCGGCATCGTGCCGGTGCGCAACGTCTCCTTCGCGATCAGCGCCGGCAAGGTCCATGCGCTGATCGGCCCGAACGGCGCCGGCAAGACGACACTGCTCAACCTGCTCTCCGGCCATGTCGCGCCGGGCAGTGGTTCGATCCGCTTCGAGGGCCAGGAGATCGCCGGTTGGCAGGCGCACCGCGTCGCCGCGCTCGGCATCGCCCGCACCTTCCAGAACCTCAAGCTGTTCGGCGAGCTCTCGGCCCTCGACAATGTCCTGCTCGGCGCGCACCGCCATATCGAGACCGGCTTTGCCGCCTCGCTGCTCGGCCTGCCGTCGAGCCGCCGCGCGGAGGCCACGGCTCGCGCCGACGCGCTGGCGCTGCTCGCCGATCTCGGTCTCGGCGAGCGCGCTCATGAGCCGGCGAAGAGCCTGCCTTATGGCCTGCAGCGGCGGCTCGAGATCGCCCGCGCGCTGGCGTCTAGGCCCAAGCTCCTGCTGCTCGACGAGCCGGCTGCCGGCCTCAACCCGCAGGAGACGCATGAGCTCGGCGAAGTCATCCGCCGTATCCAGCAGGCCGGCGTCACCGTGCTCCTCATCGAGCACCACATGGACCTGGTTATGGGCATCTCCCAGCATGTACTGGTGCTCGACTATGGCGCCCTGATCGCAGAGGGACGGCCCGAGGCGATCCGGCAGAACCCGAAAGTCATCGCCGCCTATCTCGGCGCCGATGACGATGCCGCCATGACCGGAGACGCCGCATGACCATGCTCGCGATCGAAGGTCTGAAAGTCCGCTACGGTGCGGTCGAGGCGCTGAAGGGCATCTCGCTGCAGGTCGGCCAGGGCGAGGTCGTCACGCTGATCGGCGGCAATGGCGCCGGCAAGTCGACGCTGATGCGGGCGATCGGCGGGCTGGCGAAGGTCGCCGGCGGTTCGATCCGCTTCGAGGGCAAGGACATCACCGGCATCCGCGGCCATGACTGCGTCAGGCTCGGCATCGGCCATTCGCCGGAAGGGCGCCTGGTCTTCGGCGATCAGAGCGTGCGCGACAATCTCGTGCTCGGCGCCTATGCGCGCCGCGACGAGGATGGCATCGCCAGCGATATTGAGCGCTATTTCGCCGTCTTCCCGCGCCTCGCCGAGCGGCAGGACCAGCTCGCCGGAACGCTCTCCGGCGGCGAGCAGCAGATGCTGGCGATCGCCCGCGCCCTGATGGCGCGTCCCAAGCTCCTGCTGCTCGACGAGCCCTCGCTCGGCCTCGCGCCGCTGATCGTCCGCGAGGTCTTTTCCGTGATCCGCCGTCTGCGCGAGGAGGGCATGACGATCCTCTTGGTCGAGCAGATGGCCAATCAGGCGCTCGCCATCGCCGACCGCGCCTATGTCATCGAGACCGGCACGATCACGCTCGAAGGCACCGGCGCTGAGCTTCTGCGCGACGAGCGCGTGCGCTCGGCCTATCTCGGCGCCTGACGATGGCGGGCGAGCGCGTCACCATCGTCGAGGTCGGCCCGCGCGACGGCCTGCAGAACGAGAAGGCCGAGATCGCGACCGCGGACAAGCTCGCGCTGATCGGCCGGCTTGCCGATGCCGGCCTCTCCCGGATCGAAGCGACCGCCTTCGTCTCGCCGCGCTGGGTGCCGCAGATGGCCGACCATGAGGCGGTGATGCGCAGCGTAGATCGCCGGCCGGGCGTGACCTATTCCGCCCTGGTGCCCAATGAGAAAGGCGCCGAGGCCGCGCTCGCGGCCGGTGCACAGGTGCTCGCCGTGTTCACCGCGGCCTCCGAGAGCTTCTGCCGGAAGAACACCAACTGCACCATTGCGGAGAGCATCGAACGCTTCCGGCCGGTGATGGCTCTCGCCCAGCGCGCCGGAGTGCCGGTGCGCGGCTACGTCTCCTGCGCGCTCGACTGCCCCTATGAGGGAGAGATCGCGCCGGAGGCGGTCGCGGTGGTCACGGCCGAGCTGCTGGCGCTCGGCTGCAACGAGATCGCCTTGTCCGACACGCTCGGTCGCGGCACGCCGGAGCGCACCGCGGCCATGGTCGAGGCGGCGCTGCGGAGGGCGCCGGCGGCGACGCTAGCCGGGCATTTCCACGACACCTCCGGCCGGGCCATCGCCAATGTCGCGGCGGCCTGGGAGCTGGGCCTGCGCGTATTCGACGGCTCTGTCGGCGGACTCGGCGGCTGCCCCTACGCGCCCGGAGCGGCCGGCAATCTCGCCACCGAACGGCTGGTCGCGCATTTCGAGGCCAGGGGCATCGCGACCGGCATCGACCGCACTCGCCTGGAAGCGACAGCGGCATGGATCGCCGGCCGCCGGGCAGCCGCAGCGCAAGAGCAGGGCGGCCTAGCGCCGCCCCGCCAGGAGGCCTGATCAGGCGACGAGGAAGCCGGCGTCGACCGGATCGTCGCGGTTGATCGTCCAGCGCGCCGTGCCGAGCAGACCGGCGGTGCCCTTCACGGTCGGGCGCACTGCCCGCGTCCCGTTCAGGCTGGTCTCGCCGATCAGGCAGCCCTCGAAGGTGCCGGAGCCGAGCAACCCTTCAGAGCGGATCGGCTGCTGCAGCTTCATCAGGCCGCGTGCCTCATACATCGCCATCATCGCGCTGGTGCCGGTGCCGCCGGGCGAGCGGTCGAGCTGGCCGGCCGAGAAGACGTGGACGTTCTTGTAGAAGGCGCCCTCGATCGTCGGCTCGTGCCAGAAGGTGACGAAATTGAAGTTGTTGATGTGAGCCGAGGCCGGGTGCTGGATCGCGACCTTCTGGCGGAGCTGCTCGCGGGCGATGATGCCGAGGCGGGAGAGCTCCGAGCCATTCTCCGGCGAGATCCTGAGCGAGGTGCCGCGCAGATCGATGATCCCGAAATAGTTGCCGCCCCAGACGATGTCGGCCTTGAGCGAGCCGACGCCCGGCAGGTCGAACGGCACGTCCTGCGCTGCGACATAGGCCGGCACGTTCTCGAAGCGGGTCCAGAGCACGTCCGGACCGTCATTGGCGACTTCGGCCGTGACCAACCCGGCGGTGGTCTCGAAGCGGATGGTGGTGCGGCCGTTCTCGCCGCGCCGGACCAGGCCGAGCGCGACCATCGCCATGCCGACCGCGATCGTGCCGTGGCCGCACATGTGGGAATACTGGGTGCCGTCGATATAGATCAGGCCGGCATCGAACTCCGGGCTCGACGGCGGCGTCAGGAAGACGCCGAACATGTCCTTGTGCCCGCGTGGCTCGCGCATCAGGGCGCAGCGCAGCCAGTCATAGTTCTCCTCGAGGAAGCGGCGCTTCTCCAGGATGCTCGATCCGGCGGGATACGGAATCCCGCTATGGATGATGCAGAGGGGCTCACCCTCGGTATGCGTGTAGACGACGTCGAAGACATTCTGCTGGCGCATGTGCGGCTCCTTGGGAAAACAGATGGTGGAGAGGGTTAGCGGCGTCGCTCCGAGAGCACGTCGAGGCCGATGGTGAGGTCGAGCAGCACGATCACGACGGCGGCGACGATGATGGTCAGGCCGGAGACCGCGGCGATCGTCGGGTCGATCGTGTACTGGACGTAGTTGAACAGCTTGACCGGGATCGTGGTCAGCTCGGCCGTGGTGTTGAAGATGCTGAGCTCGACATTGATCCAGGAGGCGATGAAGGCGAAAATTGCGCCGCTGACGAGCCCGCTGCGGATCTGCGGCAGCGTCACCAGGAAGAAGGTGGTCAGCGGCCGGGCGCCGAGATCGGCCGAGGCTTCCTCTAGGCTGCGCTGCTCCTCGCTGAGCTGCGGCAGCACCGCCCGCAGCACGAAGGGCATGATGATCACGACATGCCCGACCAGCAGCGCCGGAAAGCTGCGGACGAGACCGATCGCGCTGCCATATTGCAGCAGCGCCGCGCCGAGCACGACATGCGGCAGGATCAGCGGCGACATCAGCGTCTCCGAGAGGAGCCCGCGGCCGGTGAAGCGATAGCGGGCGATCGCGATCGCCGCCGGCACCGCCAGCAGCACCGCGACAATCGTCGCGGCGACGGCGAGCAGCGTGCTGATCAGGAAGGCCGAAACATAAGAGGGATCGCCGAGCATCTTGCCGTACCAGGCGAGCGTCAGCCCCTGCGGCGGGAAGGCGAGGAAGCTGGTCGTGGTCAGCGACGCCCCGACGAGGACGACGAGCGGCAGCGCGAGATAGGCCAGCGCGGCGAAGGAGACGATCCGGACGAGAGCTGACACCATCTCAGGCCCTCCTCGGCTCACTGAGGCGCCCGGCGATGGCGACGAGCGCCAGCGTCAGCACCAGCATGGTGATGCTGAGCGCACCGCCATAGTTGAAGTCGAAGACCGAGCTGTATTGCTGGAAGATCAGCATCGAGAAGACGGTGATCCGGCCGCCGCTGAGCAATGCCGGCGTGACATAGGCGCTGACCGCCAGCATGAAGACCATGACGGCGCCGGCCATCAGACCGGGCAGGCTGAGCGGGAAGATGATCGTGCGGAAGGTGCCGGCCGGCGTTGCGCCGAGATCGGCGGAGGCGTGCTCCAGCGCCGGATCGACCTTGGCGAGCGCATTGCCGACGGCGAGCACGATGAAGGGCAGCAGGATGTAGATAAGGCCGATCAGGATGCCGAGCTCGGTCCCGAGGAAGCGCATCGGCCGCTCGATCAGGCCCAGCCCGATCAGCCCGTCATTGACCAGGCCGTTGCGGCCGAGCAGCACCATCCAGCCGAAGGAGCGGACGATGTTGCTGGTGAACAGCGGCACGACCAGCAGGATCACGCAAAACCGGCGCCAGGGCCGAAACCGCACGATACGGACGAGATACCAGGCGAGCGGATAGCCGATCAGCACGCAGACCAGCGTGGTCAGCGCCCCGATCCGGAAGGTCACCCAGAGTACGTCCCAGTGATAGGCGTCGGCGAGGATGCGGACGTAATGCGCGAAGGTCGGCTGGCCGGCCGCCGTCGTCAGGCTCGCGATCAGGACGACCGCCATCGGCGCCAGGAAGAAGGCGACGAAGAAGGCTGCCGGCAAGGCGCAGAGCAGCAGGACCGGGCGCAGCGCTCCGCTCATCACGCATCCCCCGGCACGAGGCGAAGGTCGGTAAGGCGGATATTGGCGAAGACGGGCTGGCCAACGTCGAGGCCGGCCAGAGCCGACGGGGCGAGCCGGGCGGTCAGCGTGGAGCCGCCGACGGTCAGCGCCACCGAGGCATGGCTGCCGACATGGACGATCTCGGAGACGACGGCCGGGAGAGCGAGGCGCTCGGCGACCGGCTCGGCCGTGACGAGGATGTCCTCGGGCCGCAGCACGCCGGAGAGTTCGCCCTGCGGTGCATCGGCCGCGGGCAGCGTGATCGCGCCATCGAGCAGCGAGAAGCTGGCATCGTCACGCCGGTTGACCGCGAGCAGATTGGCGTCGCCGATAAAGTCGGCGGCGAAGCGGGTCGCGGGACGGGCATAAATGTCCTGCCCGCGGCCGATCTGCTCGATCTGGCCGCGATTCATCAGCACGATCCGGTCGGCCAGCGTCATCGCCTCCTCCTGGTCGTGCGTCACGAACAGGAAGGCGATGCCGAGCCGGTGCTGGATCTGCTTGAGCTCGCTCTGGACCTTCTTGCGCAGCTTCAGGTCGAGCGCGCTCAGGGGTTCGTCGAGCAGCAGCAATTGCGGCCGGTTGACGATGGCGCGGGCCAACGCGACGCGCTGCTGCTGGCCGCCGGAAAGCTGCGCCGGCAGGCGTTCGCCGAAGCCGGCGAGACCGACCAGCTCCAGCGCCTCGGCCGCGCGCTTGCCCGCCTCGTCCTTGGCGACACCTTGGCGGCGCGGCCCATAGGCGACGTTCTCGGCGACACTCATATGCGGGAAGAGCGCGTAGTTCTGGAAGACGGTGTTGAGCGGGCGCCGATAGGGCGGCACGCGCGTCACATCCTCGCCGGCGAGCCGGATCGTGCCAGCCTCCGGCGTCAGGAAACCGGCAATGCAGCGCAGCAGCGTGGTCTTGCCGCAGCCCGAGGGCCCGAGCAGGGCGATGAACTCGCCCTGCTCCACGGCGAGCTCGATCGCCGTCAGCGCCGGCTGCCCGCCGAAATGCTTGGACAGGCCGTCTATGGCGAGGATGGGGCTCATGCTGCGGCTCGCGATGCTCGTTGCCATCAGCTCACTTGCGGGCGATCTGGCGGTTCCACTCGTCGACGACCCGCGAGCGCAGGCCGTTGATCTCAGCCCAGTCGAACAATTGCAGGTTCTTGACCGAGCCGGCCTCGCCCCAGGGCAGCTTGCGCGCCGTCTCGGGCTTGACCGTGACGTTCTTCACCGACGGGCCGAGATAGAGCTTTTCGGCGAGGCAGCCGGAGGCTTCCGGCGTCAGCGCCTGGTTGATGAACTTCGCTGCTGCGTCCTTCTTCGGCGTGCCCTTGACCAGATGCAGGCGGGCATCGGTCGCCCAGGCGCCTTCCTTCGGCACGACGAAGCCGATCGGCAGGCCCTTGTCGGCGAGATCCCAGGCGCCGACGTTGAAGTGCGCGCCGATGATCGCCTCGCCGCTCTGATAGGCGTTGGTCGCGGCGCCCGAGGAATCGAAGAACAGCGCGGCCTTGAGTTCCTTGATCTTCTTGAAGGTCGGGGACAGATCGCCGGCCGGATGGCCCCAGATCTTCGACAGGAACATCACGAAGGGCACGCCGGAGGAATTCGCCGGCGAGGGGATGGTGACGGCGTCCTCGAATTCGGGCTTCCAGAGATCGTTCCAGGAGGTCGGCGCGGTCTTGATCTTCTGGGTGTTGTAGGTGAGCCCCAGCGAATAATAGCCGGTGCCGACCGCATAGGTGGTGGCGCCGTTCTTGTAGATCGCTTCCGGCAGGGTGTTGGCGAGATTGGGGATCGCCGCCGGATCGAGGCTGTCGGTCACCTCCGCGGCGAGGGCGAGCTCGCTGATGCCGCCATCCATCCAGGCGACGTCGATCGTCGGCGCGGCCTTCTGCTGCTGCAGCTTCGCCAAAGTGACGGTCGAGGTGCCGATCTCGGCGTTGACGGCGATACCGGTCGCCTTGGTGAAGGGCTCGGCGACGCAGGCCTTGAAGGCGTCGCCCCAGTTGCCGCCATACCAGGCGACGGTGATCGAGGAGGGTTGCTGCGCCAAGGCGGGCGCGGTGAGCAGGGTGGTGGCGAGCATGGCCGCGGCCAGCCGGATGGGTCGGGTCATCGTCGTTCTCCTCTGCCGAGCGTCTTTGCGCTTCTGTAGGGATATGTTGGCGCGCAGGCCGCAAAAGGCACTAGAATGCACCGGCCCAAAATTTGAATAATCACGACATGAGCACCGCGCAGCTCCATCAAGCCGCCAGCGACCGGCCACAGCCCGCTGCACCCGTCTCGCGGCTGCGGATCGGCTTCCTGCTGCTCGACCAGTTCACGCTCGCCGCCTTCTCCGGGCTGATCGACGTGCTGCGGCTGGCGGCGGACCATGGCGGGCGCAGCCGCCAGCTGCATGCGAGCTGGACGGTGATGAGCCTCGACGGCGAGCCCCGGCGTTCGAGCTGCGGCGTCTCGGTCACCCCCAACGCAGGCCTGCTCGACCCTACCGGCTTCGACTATATCGCCGTCTGCGGTGGCAACGACTATCTCAACGACGCTCTCCCTGAGAGCCTGCTCGGCTATCTGCGCCGGGCGGCGGCATCGGGCGTACGCCTACTCGGCATCTGCACCGGCACCTTCGCCATCGCCCGCGCCGGCCTCGCCGGCCCGCGCCGGGTCTGCGTGCACTGGAACGTGCTCGACGCCTTCAAGGAGCGCTTTCCCAAGGTCTCGGCCGGGGTCGAGCGGCTCTTCATCGACGAAGGCGACCTGATCACCTGCGCCGGCTCGACCGCGGCGATCGATCTCGGCCTCTACCTCGTCGCCCGCCATTGCGGCCGCGACAAGGCCCAGCAGGCGATGCGGCATATGATGCTGCAGGACATGCGCCCGGCCGAGATGCCGCAAGCGCACTTCTACGCCGAGCTGGCGCCCAATCTCGACGTCCGGGTGCAGCAGGCCGCGCAGTTCATCGAGCAGCGGCTCGACAATCCCCCGCCGATCGCGGCCGTCGCGCGCTATGTCGGGGTCAGCCCGCGCCAGCTCGAGCGCCTGTTCGGCGCCTCATTGGGCCAGAGCCCGGCGGCCTTCCAGCGCAAGCTCCGGCTCGACTATGCGAAATGGTTGATCCTGAACAGCAGGCGCTCGCTCACAGACATCGCGATGGGTGCGGGCTTTGCCGACAGCGCCCATCTCTCGCGGGACTTCAAGGCGGCCTTCCGCGAAACCCCGCGCTCCCTGCGGCAGAAGGCGCCGCTCTCCTGAGCTATTTTGTTCTCAAAGGCAGGCTGCGATCGCTTCAAGCTGTGCGTCCAGCGCGGTTGCACGCGCCGGAAAGCGGCCCTCCAGCGCCGATGTGCCGATGGTGAACCCCGCTGCGCCGGCCCGGCGAACCGCCTCGATCTGCTCGGGCCGGTCGATCGAGCCCGCGACGATCACCGGCTTGTCCGTGGTGGCGCAGACGGCGGTCATCAGCGCGGGGACGTCGACGCCGGAGCGGTAGGCGAGCAGATCGAGGCCGTCGACGCCGTCCCGGCCCGCAAGGGCGTGGGCGCTGGCGGCGATCTCGTCGATCGAGCCGTTCAGCACGCTCGGATGTCCCGCGATCCGGCCCGGGAACGGGTAGTAGCGGATGCCGCTGCCGCGCAGCAGCGGCAGGACATCGTCGACATGCGTGCCGCCCAGCAGATGGTCGACGCCGAGATCGATAGCGGCGCGGACCGACATGATCTCGCTGGCGCGGTCGAGCGAGACGACTTCGAGATAGCTCGCCGCGCCGCCGGCCTTGATCGTGCGGCCGAGCTCCCTGAGCGCGGGAAGCGGCAGCCCGACATCCTTGAAGCCGATATGGCGGATGCCGGCTGCGAGCGCGGTCGCGACATGGCCGGCGGCCTCCGGCACCGTCCGGTCATGGCGCGTCAGCATGAAGATGAAGTCGAGGTCAGCCATGACGTTGCCCCGGCTCGCGGTTCTGGACACCGCTTCGTCCAGCCGCAGCAAGGTCGGCGGCTACCAGCCGCCCGTCAACTCCATCGACGGTCCTCGGCGAGTTCGTCCCTGCCGCATGAGCGTACCGGCAGGGACGACGAGGCTCCGCTCGCTCAGGGGGTGACCGGAGCGCGGTAGGTGAAGGTGTGCATCAGGGCGACCGCGAGCAGCATCACCACCGGGAAGTGGATGAAGAACTGCATCGAGGTGTAGCCGATCAGATCCTTCGACTTCAGCTTGAGCACGCCGAGCAGCGGCAGCATCCAGAACGGGTTGATGAAGTTCGGCAGGGTCTCGGCGATGTTGTAGACCATCACGGTCCAGCCGAGATGCGCGCCGATCTCGTTGGCGGCCTTCATGATGTAGGGCGCCTCGATGATCCATTTGCCGCCGGCCGAGGGGATGAAGAAGCCGAGGATCGCCGAATAGATGCCGACGATGAAGGAGAACACGCTGGCATCGCTGGCGAGGCTGACGAACCAGTGCGCGATCGTGTCGGAGAGCGTGACGCCCCCGGCCTTCACCCGCGTCAGCATATAAGCGATGCCGCCATAGAACGGGAATTGCAGCAGCACGCCGGCGACGCTCGGCATCGCCTGCGAGAAGCTGACGAGGAAACTGCGCGGCCGCCAATGCAGCAGGGCACCGACGAGCAGGAAGACGAAATTGTAGGTATTGAGGCCCGACATGGTGATCAGCGGGTTGCCGGACTTGAAAGTCTCGTAGAACCACCCGGCCGCCAGCACGACGATCAGGATGGTCAGGAGCGGGCTGAATTCGAGATAGTCGCCCGGACGGGTCGGTTTCTGCTCGGCCTTGACGTCGGTCAGGTCGACGCCGAGATCGGCGGCGGTCTTGGCGGAGGCGTCGGACGGGGTCGTAAAATAGCAGATCGCCGCCGAGAGCAGCGTGCCGACCACGATCACCAGGAGGTTCTGCCAGGTCAGGATCGTCTCATAGAAGCTGATCACGCCGGTGATCGGCATCAGCGAGGGCGGAATGCTCGCCGGGTTGGCCTGCAACTGCGCCGCCGAGGAGCTGATGCCGAGGGTGAAGCCGAAGCCGAGCCCGAGATAGCCGGCAGCGCCCGCGGCGCGATAATCGAGGCGGATGTCGCGGCGCCGCGCGATCTCGCGCACCAGCAGGCCGGAGAAGATCAGGCTGACACCCCAATTGACCAGCGAGAGCAGGATGCTGACCACGCCGACGAAGACGACGGCGCCGCGGCCGCTGCTCGGCACCGCGGCGGCCCGGCGCATCAGCGCCGCGACCGGCGGCGACAGCGCCACGATGTAGCCGCCAATGGCGACGAGAGCCATCTGCATGGTGAAGGGGATGATGCTCCAGAAGCCTTCGCCAAAGGCCGTGCTGACCGCAACCGGCGAGCCGCCATGCGCGATCGCGGCGAGCGCCACTGCCACTGTCGCCAGCAGCACGAAGATATAGGCGTCCGGAAACCAGCGCTCGGAAAAGGCCACCATGGTCTGCGACAGGCGCACAAGGGCGCCTTCGCGCGGCGCCGCCGCGCGTTCGTTCAGGATCGTATCTGTCATAGTCCCCTCTTATGGCGGTTTGCCGCCGTTGGTTTGCAGTCAGGCGTCGAGAACGAGGTCGCTGAGCGGCACGGCACAGCAGGTCAGGCAGTCGTCGGGCGCGCCGTCATAGGGCGAGAGATGGCTGGCGGTGCCGGAGACGACACGCAGGCGGCAGCTCTCGCATTGGCCGCTGCGGCAGCCGCTCGGCAGCGACAGCCCGGCAGCCTCGGCGGCATCGAGCAGGCTGCCGGCCTGTACTGACCAGTCGAAGGACCGCCCGCTCCGCTCCAGCACGATGCGGCGCGGCGCCAGATTTGAGGGTATCTCGATCTGCGAGACGAAGACCTCGCTGAAGACGTCGAAGCCCGGCAGGCCGATCCCGGCCAGGGCAGCCCTGGTGTCGGCGACGAAGCCGTCGGGCCCGCAGAGATAGGCCAGCGGCCGGCGCGCGCCCGGAACGACGCCGAGCGCCGCGATGTCCGGCCGGCCGGCATGATCATAGTCGCGGCCGAGCTGGTCCTGTGGCAGCGGCCGGGTGAAGGCCCGGATCACACGCAGCTCCGGAATCCTGCCGGCGATCGTCGACAGCCAGTCGCCGAAGGGCTGCTCTGCCCCGTTGCGGCAGATGTAGACGAGCTCGACGGAGGGCGGACGCTGCTCCGGCAAGGTCCGCGCGAGCGCCGCGAGATAGCCGACGAAGGGCGTGATGCCGACACCGGCCGCGACCAGGATCACCGGGCGAGTGCCGGTCAAAGGCGGGGTGAATATCCCCGCCGGCGGCTTCAAGGTGACGATGCTGCCGGGTTCCAGCGCGTGCAGCCGCGTCGACATTCGGCCGGGCGGCATGCCTGCGCCGCCAGCCGCGATCAGGCGCACCGCGATCTCGTACTCGGCCGGGTTGTCGGTCGGGCCGGTCAGCGAATAGCTGCGCGACAATCCGGTTCCGGGCTCGGCGACCTCAACATGCTGGCCGGGCAGGAAGCCGGGCAGCGCTCCGCCGTCGACAGGCGCGAGGCCAAAGGCAAGGACATCCTCGGCCTCGCGCCGGCGCGAACTCACGCGGAAGGCGCGCTCGCCCGTCCACCAGCCCTGCGAGGCGGCCTCGTCGCGGATGATCTCGCAGGCTACCGCCCGCAGCGGCACCGAGCCGCTGATCGGGTCGCGATCGCGGTCGAACAGGATCGCGTTGATGTTGCGCGTCGCCGCTCCCGTCACCGTCCCACCGGAACGTCCGAGCGGCGTGCAAGCCTCCCACCAGCCGAACTCGGCGATCACGGTCCCCGCCGGCAACGTCGGCTCGAGCTTGGCGCGCAGCTTCACCTCGCCGTCGCGGGTGCGCACGGTCACCCAGTCGCCGGCGACGATGCCGCGCGCCTGCGCGTCCGCCGGGTTGAGCTCGACCGAGGGGTCGGGTGCCTTGCGCCTGAGCGAGGCGACATGACGGTGCGAGGAATGGACGAACCAGCCGGACTTGGCGGTCGAGAGCAGCAGCGGCAATTCGGGCGGTCGCCCTGCCGCACTCGCCGGCTCGACATGGCAGGGCAGCGCCGGATGGCCGAGCGCGAGCAACTGCTCGGAGTAGATCTCGACCCGGCGGCTCGCGGTCGGGAAGCCGGCGACACCGCCTTCCTTGCCAATCGCAGCATATTTGCGCTCCGGATTGGGCTGCGGCACGCGGATGCCGCCCGGCGCTTCCCGCAATTGCGCGACGCTGAGCCCGAGCGGTTCGAGCTGGTGGTTCCAACCAGCCTCGATCGAGCCACCGAAGAAGGCCTCGGCATGGCCGAGCCGGCAGGCCAAAGCGAGAGCGATGTCGTAATCGGCCCTGACATCGCCGCGCGGCGGCACCATGGCCTGGCGCAATTGGATGTGCTCGACCGCTTCCTGCGTGATCTCGAAGCCGAGCCGGAGCGCTTCGCGCTCCCAGGGCATGCTCGCCGGCAGGACGATGTCGGCCTGCTCGGCGGTCGGGTTCATGAACATGTCGACATGGACATGGAAGTCGAGCGCCTGCAGCGCCGCGCGATTGCGCCCGGAATCGCCCTGCGACACCACGAAATTGGTGCCGAAGCTCATCAGCGCGCGAACGCGGTAGGGTTCGCCCTCGAGCACGGACCGGCAGAAATCGCGGGCGGTGATCCAGCCCTTGGCCGGTGGGCCCAATGGCAATTCGGCGAGGCCGAGCGCCTTGCGACGCTGGGCTTCCGGCAGCAGGGCATAATCGTTCACGGCGCGGAAGGGCGGCGCGCTCGTCCAGACATTGCCGCCGATACGGTCGCTCGCACCGGTCAGCGCATAGAGCGTGCCGATGGCGCGTTCGATCATCGTCGCGTTGGAATGCTGACCGACGCCGGTCCAGGAATGATAGGCGAGCCGCGGCGCCCCCTCGAACAGCGTATAGAAGCGGGCGAGGTCGTCGGTCGCGAGCCCGGTCATCCCGGCGACGTGCTCGGGCGTGAAGGCGGCGGCCTCGCGCGCCAAGAGCCGCATCACAGTGGCGCAGGCGATTGTCCGGCCACCCGCACCTTGCAGTGTCGCCTCACCGTCGAGGACGATGTCCTGCGGCCGTTCCAGCGCATGGCGTGTGTCATAGGCCTGTACTGAACCATCCGGGCGCAACAACACGAAGGCGTCAGTCGCGCCGTCCTGCCAGAGGTCGCGCGCCCGAAGCAGGCGCCCCGTGGCGAGATCGACCAGCATCGGCGCATTCGTCCATTGCCGGACGAAGGCGTCGTCATAGCTGCGGTTGATGAGGAGATGGCGGATGGCGCCCATGGCGAGCGCGCCATCAGCGCCTGGGCGGATACCGAGCCAGAGATCGGCGCTCTCGCCGGCGCCGCCGCGCTTGGGATCGACCACCGCGACAGTCGCGCCGCGCTTGTGGGCCTCCGCTATGCGGGTCGCCTGCGCCAGCCAGGTCCGCGTCGGGTTGTGGCCCCAGAGCACGATCGCGTCGGCATTGTCGTAGTCGGCCGCGCCGATGCCACGGCCATAGGTCAGGGCCTGGGCGAAATCCTTGTGCCAGCCGCAGATCTCGACAGCGTAGATCAGGTTGGGACTGCCAAAACAGCGGATGAAGCGCTCGACCCACTCGAAGCTGTCGACCATCGGCGTGCCGCTCGGCGTGGTCACCGCGAAGGCGACCGTCTCGGCCCCGGTCTCGCGCCGAACCGTGCCGAGCCGTTCAGCGATGGTGTCGAGCGCCTCCGGCCAGTCGATCTCGGTCCAGCCCGGTGTTTCGGCGCCGCGCGGCGTCGTCCGCTTGAGCGGCCTGGTCAGCCGCAGAGGGCTTTCGACCAGCTCGGGCGCGGCCCGCCCCTTGGCGCAGAGCGCCGCCCCTGTCGGGTGGGCGGGATTGGGCGCGACCGAGACGAGCCGCCCGTCCTGCACATGGTTCAGCGAACCGCAGCGGGAGCGGCACAGGGTGCAATAGCCCTCTTTGATCTCGGCCTTCCGCACATCGGACATAAGGTAATGTATTACGCGTGACGCGCTACTTCAAGTCCGAGATGCGACTCGCCATATCCGGGTTGAACGTGGCAGAGAGCACCAACTATTCGGCGCAAGGCAGGAAACGGATGCAGCTGGTCTCGGGAGACGCCAATCTGCGCGAACAGGTCGTCGATCAGCTGCGGATCGCGATCGTCTCGGGCGAGATGCCGCCTGGCACGGTCTGCTCGGTGCCCTCGCTGGCGCGCACGCTCGGCATCTCGACGACGCCGATCCGCGAGGCCCTGCTCCAGCTCACCTCGGACGGGCTGCTCCAGCCGATGCGCAATCGCGGCTTCCGGGTCGTCGATCCCTCGCTCGACGAACTGCGCGGCATCTTCGAGGTCCGCATGCAGCTCGAGGCCTCCGCCTTCCGCAAGCTGGTCAGGATGGGAGCCGACGATCTCGCGGAACTCGAGGCGCAGGCCGACGCCATCGCCGAATCGGTCGAAACCGGAGACGTGCCGCGCTATCTCGCCGCCGACCGCGCCTTCCATGCCGAGTTGCTGGCGCTCGCCGGCAACGAGGTCCTGGCCGACATCGTCCTGCGCCTGCGCGACCGGATGCGGCTCTACGGGATCCGCTCAGCCCACGGACTGGAGCGGCAGAGAGCGTCCGTGCCGGAGCATTACCGCATCATCGAAGTGATCCGGCAGGGGTTGGAGGACGAGGCTGAGGCGCTGATGACCAGCCATGTCATGGCCTGGGAGCCGATCTTCACCGAGGCGATCGCGCAGAGAAACGCCGCGTCCGCTTAGAGCACATCAGCCCTGCTTCCTCTTGAGGCGAACCGGAGTCGTCCCGACGAACTGCGGCGGAACGAGCGATGGCTGTCCGGAGCGGACCAGCTCCTTCCGCCTCTTCGACGCGAGTCGGAAAGCACTAAGCTCCCCGTAGAACCTTACTAGCCTGCCGCGACCGGAATGGTAACGGCGTTATGCGCGAACCATCAGCAGCTCCAGTTTTTTGGCGCAATCTAAGATCTAACCCGTGAAGCAGCAGCAGAATCACGCGCGCTATTTCGGCGGCCCCGGCATATAGCGGATAAGGCCGGGCACCCGCTTCGCTATCGTTTCGGCGAGCTTGCGATGTTCGGCGCACGCCGAGGACCAGATATTTCGCATCGTGAACCAAACGTCGAATTAACTCTCATAGATTGCAGATCCATACAATTTCTACTGCAGATCGATTGCAATGCAGGCTGCGCGCTCTTCCACTTGCTATCCGCAGGTAGTGGAAGCGATGCCGAAAATCGCGATTGGCCCAATGGACGTGCGCCTTGGCGCGTACATTCGGGAATGCCGGGAGGGGCGGCATTTGACCCAATCCATGATCGCTCAGGTCCTGGACATCGACCAACAGCAATTTTCCCGTTATGAAAAGGGCACCAACCGCGTCTCGCTACATCTGGGCGTGATACTGGCTGATGTTTTCGGCCAGTCGGTTGATCAGTTTGTCTCGACAAGTAACCTGTTCGGCAATGCTACTCAGCAACTCGGCGAGCCGCATAGACCCTATCGGTCAGAGGCGGACGTGTTACTCATCCTGAACCTGCTGCGCCTGCCTGATGTCATCGATCAGACGATGGCCCTGAGCTACTTCAATCGCCTGAAACACCGGGCCGGAGTTCGCCGAAAGGGCGCGCTAGTTAAGGGCCTCGTGGACCTCTCGGAGATTCCAGATCCACGCTTTCAACAGTACTTCCGAGACTATTTTGGTGCGCTCGAGAGGTATAGCACGGACCGACTGCCAGGCTGAAAGCTCCAAATCCGCCAGAACGTTGGAGCGACGTCTACGAACGCTTAGAGAACAAAAACGAAAGCCCCGCCGAGGATGCGACGGGGTTATTTGTATATTTGGTTGCGGGGGCCAGATTTGAACTGACGACCTTCAGGTTATGAGCCTGACGAGCTACCGGGCTGCTCCACCCCGCG